>JBEKKZ010000009.1:0-114608 GCA_050010435.1 Verrucomicrobiota bacterium
AACCGACGGTTAGCGTGGCGCTGAGGCCAAACCCACCCATGCCATTATTGGTCAACACCGTCAAGGTGCCATCGTTAGCATTGGCGCTGATCAAGTCAACCTTGCCATCGCCGTTCACATCCGCCGCTGCGACGGAGTCGGGATAGGAACTGGCAGAAGCACCGACAGGCAGCGTGGCGCTGAGGCCAAACCCACCCATGCCATTATTGGTCAACACCGTCAAGGTGCCATCGTTAGCATTGGCGCTGATCAAGTCAACCTTGCCATCGCCGTTCACATCCGCCGCCACGACGGCGTAAGGACCGGAGCCGACGGTAAGCGTGGAATTATAACCAAAGCCGTTGCCGTTGTTGGTCCAGATGGTAAGCGTATTGCCTAATCCTCCAGACCCAAAATCGGCGCTGATCAAGTCGAGCTTGCCGTCTCCATTCACATCTGCCGCGGTAACGAAAAGGGGAAAATTGCCGACAACCAGCGTGGCTGCCAGAGCAAATCCACCGCTCCCATTATTGGTCATCACTGTTAGCGTACCATCGCCGGCATTGGCGCTGATCAAGTCAACCTTGCCATCCCCATTGACATCCGCCGCCACGACGTAAGCGGGAGCAGAGCCGACGCCTAACAAAAAGGCTGGGTCAAAATTTACACCTTGGGCGGTGGCCTGATGAATAGTCATGAGTAACCAGGGAAGAGCGAGCAAACGACACGAATAAGCTTTCATGAGTATTATTCTGGTTGTAATTCAACGATTTTATTGGTTTCGGACGGGGAATATGCAGCAGATTACAAGCCAATTTAAGGGTTTTAGGGGTATCCAACTCGAAAGCAGATTGAGATGAAAGACTTGAATCATTGCATCAGATTGCATGCAACCATTTGACGATCACATGAATTACGCATTAGTATCCCGCTGCTTATGGCCGAATCGCAAACGCCGGTTTCTTCCTCACCCCGTGCCGACAGCCGTCGGCCGAATCAACTTCGGCCCATTCATTTTCAAAATCACATCGCGCCCTACGCCGCCGGTTCAACACTCATCGAATGGGGCAACACGCGCGTCATTTGCGGCGTGACCATCGAGGATACCATCCCGCGCTGGATGAAAGAGCAGGGCGTCAAAGGCGGCTGGATCACCGCCGAATACTCAATGCTCCCTTACTCCACTTTGCAGCGCAAACCGCGCGACAGTGCGAAGGGAAAAATTGACGGACGGTCGCAGGAAATCCAGCGGCTCATCGGCCGCGCCATGCGCGCCGCGCTTGACCTCAACAAACTCGGCGAACGCACGGTCTGGGTGGATTGCGACGTGTTGCAGGCCGATGGTGGCACGCGCACCGCGGCCATTACCGGCGCTTACGTCGCGTTGTCGCTCGCGGTGGAAAAAATGATCGCCGAAAAAAAACTGGCGGAATCTCCGATTCTCAACGCCGTCGCCGGCGTGAGTGTCGGCATTGTCAGCGGCCAGCCGCTGCTGGATTTGTGTTACACTGAAGACGTGACCGCGGCGGTGGATTTGAATCTCGTGATGAATTCCGCCGGTGAATTCATTGAAGTTCAAGGCACCGGCGAGGAAGCCACGTTCACCGAGGCACAGCTTGCCGACCTGCTCGCGCTCGGCAAGGCGGGCATCCGCGAACTGCTCGCCGCGCAGGGAAAAGCGCTCGCACAAGGTTGATGCACTTGGCCACCTCCGCTTCCAAACCATCGCGGCGCAGACCAAAATCACCCGCCGTCACGCGCCTGTTGCTCATCCGCCACGCCGAGGTTGAATCGCGTTATCAGCACACGTTTGGCGGGCGGATTGACATGAATCTTTCGGCGTGCGGCCGGGCACAGGCGAAAACCCTCGCCGGATATCTGCACAATAAAACCCTCGACGCGGTTTACGCCAGCCCGATGAAGCGCGTCCAGCAAACGCTTGCGCCACTGCTCAAAAACGGCGCGTCCGCACAAACCATTTTGCCCGGATTGCGCGAAGTGGATTTCGGCGATTGGACGGGATTCAACTGGGAGCAAGTGCGCGAAAAGTTCGGCGTTCATCCTTACGACTGGCTCGACGAAATCGAATTGGGCGTGGTGCCCAACGGCGAGACCGGCGTTCAATTCCGCGCCCGCGTCGAGTCGTGTTTGTTTGAAATCATCCGGCGGCATCCGGGCGGGACGGCCGCGATTTTTTGTCACGGCGGCGTCATCCGCATGCTGCTGGCCATTTTGCTCGAACTGCCGCTGCCCAAGACCAATTCGTTCGAAATTGAATACGCCAGCGTCACGCAGGTCGCGCTGCATCCGCACCTGAACGAAATTGAACTGCTCAACTTCACGCCGTGGCGGGATTGCATCACATGAAACGACAATCGCTCTGGCGCGTTTCCGTCATTACGACGCCTGAGGCCGAAGACGCGGTTTTGGAACTTCTCGGCACGGTGCCCGGTCAACCGGTTTCATCCTGTTTCAACCTGGAAACCGGCGTGACCACGGTCACGGCCTATTGCCGGCGAAAACCGGCCTGGCCGGCTGAATGGCGCGCAAAAATCCGCGTTGGGCTGGACCAAATTAAAAATTGCGGGCTGAAAATTGGCTCCGGCAAAGTCACAATTGCGAAAATGCGCCGTGAAGACTGGGCCGAATCGTGGAAACGGCATTTCAAGCCCATCGAAATAAGATTTCAAAGTCGGAGGGACGAACTCCGCGAGTCCCTGACTTTGCATGGGAAATCAGGGCGTCGTGGAACTCCACCCTCCGAAAGAAGATCATTGCTCGTCAAGCCAGGCTGGAGCAAAAAACTTCCGCGCAAAAATCAGGCGGTTGTCATTCTTGATCCCGGACTCAGCTTTGGCACCGGCCAGCATCCGACGACAGCGTTTTGCCTGCGGGAACTGGTGCGATGTGGAAAAATTGAAACACGCCGGTCATTTTTAGACATTGGCACCGGCTCGGGAATCCTGGCGATTGCGGCGACGAAGTTGGGTTTCTCGCCGGTTCACGCTTTCGATTTGGATCCCGAAGCGGTACGCGTGGCCCGGGCCAACGCCCGCGCGAATGGGGTTCACAAAAAATTGCGGATTACACGCGGCGACGTGACAAAACTGCGGATTCACGCGGCAAAACAATACGATCTGGTTTGCGCAAATTTGATATCGACGTTGCTGATGGCTGAACGGCGGCGGATTGCGGCGCAATTGAAACGCGGCGGAACGCTCGTACTGGCGGGAATTTTGAAGTCGGAATTTTCACAGATGCAGAAGATTTTTGAGGAACTTGGACTAAAACTTGCTGCCAGAAAAATTGAAAACGAATGGTGTTCGGGTTCGTTTTGTTTCACTGAAGACAATTTTTAGAAAAATTTGAATGACAAACACTGCGATCGGTCTTATAGTCGGGAGCGTAAGCAGTCAGCCGTGACCAACAAGGAAGGTTGTGGCGCTGCCAAACTCCGTAACATGAGGTAACATGAGTTGTGTTATGAAACGAATGATGGAAGTCATCACAGAGGCTGTCCGGGATCCAAAACACCCATTCCGCAAGCTGGATCATCAGCCTAAAAAACCATTAAAAAACCGGTACGAACGCAGAAAAATCAAGGAGTATTTGCACCTGGGTGATTGGCAGGAAGAAATAATGGTGTGAAAATTTTTGCCCATCAACAAAAAATGAGCCGCGCGCG
This sequence comes from Verrucomicrobiota bacterium, assembly GCA_050010435.1. Taxonomy (GTDB): domain Bacteria; phylum Verrucomicrobiota; class Verrucomicrobiia; order Limisphaerales; family UBA11358; genus UBA11358. The sequence goes on from JBEKKZ010000009.1 coordinate 3,665, forward strand.
AGCGCGGCTTTTTCTTTTATGACAGCGGGGCTGTTGGCACTCCGGGCAAATGCCGAAAAATTCAAGTTTGTGGGTCACGCTTTTGAAGCCGTTTGCGGCGGCAATGCGCGTCTCAATCTCGCTCGAAAAACATTCCTCGATTTCGACCACTTCCGCGCAGCGCGTGCAAACCAGATGATGGTGATGGCCGTCATTGCCTTCGCCGACCAGTTCAAACCGTGCCGTGCCGTCGCCGAAGTCAAACCGCTTCACCATCCCCATCTCTTCGAGCAGATGCATGGCGCGGTAAATCGTCGCCAGATCGCATTGGCCCTTGGGCAGGGCGGCGAAGATTTCCTTGTTCGTGAACGGATGTGGATGTTGTCGAAGAATTTGCAGAATTGCCGCGCGCGGGCCGGTGATCTTTCGCGCTTGCTGGCGCAAACGACCCGTCAACGCAGACATTTCCTGCCGTTTGCGGGAGTGGGAATGTGGGCGCGCTTTCATTTTCCAAAAATCAGACTGGCAATTCCGGGAATCAAGCCGACGACAACCGCCAGGGCCGGACTGCCAAATTTATTTGAAATGGCGTTTTTCATGTGGCGTTCAGGCTTTCAAATGAAAAAAAAGAATCAAGGCGGCAATCGCACCAAAACCGGCGGCAAAATATGTCAGCACGAGTTTTTTATGATGTTTCAAAATTTCGCCCAGCACGGCGTGAACGGCCAGGTAAAAAAATCCGCCGGCCGCATTCGCCAACATCAGCGACAATGTCAACTTCAATGCCGGGTGGGGAACATTCTGCAAGACATACCAGCCGAGCAATCCGCCGAATATGGTCGTGGATTCCACCAAGGCAACGAACCACAACATTTTTTTGCGCCGGTATCCGCCGCCGAGCAGCAATGCGCCAAGCGCGAGGCCTTCGGGGAATTTATGCACGCAGATGGCGAACACGATGGACAGTTTCACCGGCTCGCTTTCTTCGAGTCCCGCCGCCAGCGCCAGCCCGTCCACAGTGCAATGAATGGCGAGTGCAATCATCATCGCCAGGGCGAATTCGGTCAGACGGTGCGTCGTGGCCTCGTCAAAATGACTGGCGGCACAGGCCGGGCAAACATGGAAGACATATTTGCTGATCAAGGCGAAAAGGAAGTACCCCGAAGCCGCCGCCGGCAAGAACCACCAATGCAGGGCTTCCCAGCATTCCGGCGCAATGCCGCAAAGCGAGACGCCCAGCAGCGTTCCCGCGCCCAGACTGATGAAGGCGCAAAGCTGTTCATGCGTCCGCGCCAGCCACGCGCTCAATGCGCCGCCTGCCAGCGCGATGGCAAACGCCGCAAAAATTTGGAATAAAATGGGTGTGGCAATCATATCATTTTAAATGCAAATCGTTTGCATCTTAATTTGACAAAAATGCCGCCCGACTGCAAATGCAATCGAACGGCGGAAAACAGGCTATTTCATCAGCAGCATCTGGCGCGCGCGTTTGATGGCGAGGGTCAGACGGCGCTGGTAATGCGCGGGCATCCCGGTGTATTTGCGTGGCAGAATGCGGCCCTGGTCGGTCACATATTGCCGGAGCAAATTGGTGTTTTTGAAATCGAGCGCGTCGGCGGTAAAGTCAATCTTTGGCTTCGGACGCGGCGTGCGTTTTTCCATCTGGCCGCGACGCGAACTGCGGCGGTCTTTGTCGGCATGGGTTTTGCGGGGCATGGCTACTTGATTTCGCGGTGAAGCGTGTGGCGGCGGAGCGCCGGATTATACTTTCGGATCTCCAGCTTCTCCGTTTTCAATTTTTTGTTGCGGGTGGTGGTGTAACGCGAAGGCGATTTGCCTTCCTTGCGCGCTTCGGTGCATTCAATGGTGATGATTTCGCGCGGCATAAATTATTCCTTCTCTTTGGCCTTTTCCTCCGGCTCGTCTTCTTCGCTTTCCACTTCCGTGGCGCCGGTGCTGTCCACCGTGCCAAGCTGGCCGATTCGGCGCGATTTCAAAGCCCCTTCGCGTTCCAATTGCGCCTGCGCTTCGACCGTAAACCGCGTCCACGGAATCGCCTCCAGCCGCGCCCGGGGGATCGTCTTCCCGGTCAATTCACAGACGCCGTAGGTCTTTTTCTCAATGCGCTTGAGCGCCTCCTCGATTTCATAAACCGCGTCCTGGTCGGACGACAGCAGACTCAACGCGAAATCACGGTCGAAATTGTCCGTGCCCGAATCGGCCATGTGCAGGCTGTAACCGGGCAGTTCCTGCGCGGATTCCTTGGCCAGGCCGTTCATCTGCCGGAGCAGTTGCTCGCGCAATTCCATCAGCCGCTGGCAATACTTCTGCCACTCGGCCCTGACCTTCTTCGGGTCGGCGGTGATTTTGGCTTTCAACCCCGGCCGGCCGAGAATTGCCGCCGTGGCGGAAACCGGTGATTTGCCGGTCGTTTTTTTCTTTATGGTCACAAATTAAAAATCAGTTTTGGTTCGTCAAGGGCGCGGGAATGTAGCAGAGCAAAACAAATACGCCACATAAATTTTCAGAAATTTTCGAGCCGTAAAACAGACGGCTTCCGTTGCCCGCACGGCCGCCAACAGGATTATGAAATTCAATTATCATGTTGGACGTTTGCAGCAGGCCGCGCACCAACCGGCGGAGAATTTGCCTTGCCACCTGTGCGTGTGCGCCCCGGCACAAAAGGTCCCACTTTTGACGAAAAAATCCGCAACAAAATGAATGTCCAAATAATGTGCAACCGCTTGTCCCGGGCCAGCCTGAGAATGGCAACCCGCAACGGAAACAACTTTAATCGCGGTCGAAACACCCGATGTCCCGGCGCGAACATCACCTCTTTTCAATGCAGGCATAAGCGTTGTGATTGTGGATGCTCTCGAAATTTTCCGCTTCGACCTTGTACCACGTCACCCGCGGATGCGCGTTGAGCTTGAGCGCCACGTTGCGGACCAAATCCTCCACGAACACCGGGTTTTCGTAGGCGCGCTCCGTCACCGCCTTTTCGTCCTGCCGCTTGAGCAATGCGTAAAGCTCCGAACTCGCCGAACTTTCAACCATCGCCACCACGTCCTCGATCCAGACCGGCTTTGAGAACCGCAGCGCCACCGTCACCAGCCCGCGCTGGTTGTGCGCGCCGTATCGGGCAATCGCCTTCGAACACGGGCACAGCGTCGTCACGTGCGCCTTCACCGTCAGTACAAAATCAACCTCCCGACCGCATGCCGCTGCATCGAACCGCGCCACGTAATCCATCACGCTTCGCTTGCGCGACACCGGTGATTTCTTGGACATGAAATATGGGAACTCGATTTCCAAGTGCGACGTGGCCGAGTTCAGCCGCTTCTGCAATGAATGCAAAATGTCCATGATGTTTTCCACGTGGATGACGCTGCCGTGGGCGTTGAGCGCCTCGACAAACCGGCTCATGTGCGTGCCTTTGAACTCCTTCGGCAAATCCACGAACATGCCGATGGTTGCCACCGTGTTTTGCACGCTGCGCGCCTTGTCGCGCACCTGGATGGGAAACCGCAGCCCGCGCACGCCGACCTTGTCAATCCGCAACTCACGGTAATCGCGCCGACTCTGCATGTCGTGCAAATGTGCGGCGGAATTTTTTTTGGCCGCGCGAAATTTCACGGTGTTACTGCCCTTTCGAGACATGGCAGAACAATAACAGCTTCACGGAATTTGGCAAAAGTGTTCTCTTGTGAAAAACAAAACGCATCTGGACAAGCAAAAGTGAAAGTTTAACCTTGCCCAAACCAATCCATGCTCAAACGTTTTTCATTTCCGCTCGCCAGTCTGACGTTCGCGTTGTTTTGTTCGATTGCCTTTGGCGCGGACACGTTTCGCGTTGCCACTTACAACGTCGAAAATTATCTGGATCAGCCGACCGAATCGCGTCCGCAACCGAAATCCATCAAGGCCAAAGCCAAGGTCTGCGAAAGCATCTGCGCGCTGAATCCCGACGTCATCGCACTTGAGGAGATGGGCGGCACCAATGCCCTCCTGGAATTGCGCGATTCACTCAAAGCCAAAGGCCTGGATTTTCCTTACTGGGAACACGTGCAGGGCTGGGACACGAACATTCACGTGGCCGTGTTGAGCCGGCTGCCCATCGTTGCCTGCCGCCCGCACACCAATGACAACTTCCTGCTCGATGGCCGCCGTTTTCCCGTCAGCCGCGGTTTTGCCGAGGTGGACATCCAGGCCGCGACGAATTTCACCTTCACCCTTATTGCCGCGCACTTGAAATCACGCCGGCCCGTGCCCGAAGCCGACGAATCTCAATTGCGTCTCCAGGAAGCTAAAATCCTGCGCGGCATCGTGGATGAACATTTCAAGACCGACGCGAACGCCAAACTGATTGTGCTCGGCGATTTCAACAACGTGAAAAATTCCGATTCCACAAAAGAAATCATCGGACGCGGAAGATTCAAGCTTACCGACACGCGCCCCGCCGAGCGCAACGGCGACAACACGCCAAACGAAATCCCGCGTTTCGAGCCGCGCAACGTGACGTGGACGCACTACTACGGCGTGGAAGACACTTACAGCCGGATTGATTTCATTTTGCTCAGTCCGGCAATGGCGCGCGGCTGGGTGATGAATGGAACTTACGTGCTGACCATTCCGAATTGGGGCGTCGGCTCGGACCACCGGCCCATCGTCGCGACATTCAAGACAGAGAATAATTAACGCGAGCGATCTTCGGAAACGGAGGCCGCTTTTTTGTTCCCGCAAATCTAATTGTGCGAATTTTCAAGGGGACAGCGAACGATTCCCCTTCTCCGTGGGGAGAAGGCCGGGTTGAGGGAGGACGTGGCTCAAATATTTCGGACGAAGGAAGTAATTTCAATGTTAGCGCAATACTGAAGAATTGTATGTAGGAACGGTAAAAGAACGGTCTTGGAGATTGAGTGCAACGTCAGTGACAAATTCGATACAGAATTCTACATCTTGATGTGTTAATTCAGGAATTCCTCGTTCAGATATTTTTCTTTTCCGATTCCATGAATACTCAACTCTAGGAGTTATTGAATGGAAACGTGCGTATAGTCTAAAGTCGATTCCCATTGAAATAATCCTCATCCGGTCTTGCAACCCATTGAGAGATTTTTTTATGAACTTAAAAAATTCTTCCACATTAAGATCAGCGCCCCTGCCTTCGTCGAGATATACATAAGGCACGCTTCCATACCAATAATCAAAATCAAACGAGAATTCTTCGTCGAAAAAATGTTGCAGTTTTGGCAACTCACTACTTTTCATTAACTCATCAAACCCGAGAGCGCAAAGACATCTGACTTTACGGGTTTCTCCTCTTTCATATGATTCTCCAGCCCGCTTGAGAAATTTCCGCACTTTGTCATTTGAAATAAATTCGCAAATAGAGACTGCATCAAGTGTTGTTTGGAAAATGTCTGCGATGACCTTATTAAAGAAGCTCTCCACCAAATTCTGGAATTCCTCCAATTGGGTACGCGAGTGTTGAAGCCCCTTATGTTTAAGAGCAACCCTTGCTCGATTGAAACGTTCCATTCCAACGCGATCTGGCAGCACGTAACCAGGGCGCGCACCGTTAATCAATTTCCAATATTCCATGAACTCTTTGTTCTCTTTTGAACCGACGCGCTCGGAAACAAGACCCAACAAGTGGTCGGTCGCATCATGAAATAGCAGCAAGCTTACGCTTGCGAACGGCTCATGTAACTTGATCTGACGCTTGCCGAGCGAAAGAAGATATTTTGCAAACGCGAGGCGCTTAACTTCATCTCTTGTCAGATTCATGAGTTTTTTGGCGACTATTTTATCAGCAATCCTTTAACAACAAGACTTCGCTTCTCGCCCGATTCCAAATAAACATCAACTTTGACTGGCACGCGACTATTGCTATAACCCTTTCCACACCGGATAAAGCCTGTTTTGAATTGTCCCACGCCTAATGGCACGTCACCGTAGCCAATCACGTATTCTGTAGATTGATCAAGTTGTTCTCCGGTCAGTGAATACCAAACACATTTTACGTCGAGGTTTTGAATTGGTTCGGAACTGGTATTTTTCACTCGATAATTTATCCGCGCTGAAAACATATCTCGAAAATCTTCACTTGCAGCCAAGTCAAACTGCGTGCTGGTTACTTCAAGTGTCGCGAGTTCTGAAACAGGGTGGACTTTGAATTCCAAGGGGATATTTTGCACAAGCTGGATGTTGTTTTGAAATCCATCTGGATAACTAACGTCTAAGTCGTATTTAGTTGTTTCCTGTGGCTGGCCTGCGAGAAAGAATGAAGTGTTCCGCTGAAGCTCCTGACCGCTTTGGACATTTGGCAATAGATCATTTCCGCTCAAGACAATTTTGCCGCCCCTTTTCAAATTAAACTCAAGTAACGGTGAGGGCCACGGCGTTGATGATTTATTACGAATCCTGTAATTCAAAACCAATGTCATGCGGTCAACCGCATTGCTCACAATAGCAAATTCAAGATCCCAAGGGAAAACACCATCGCGTCCTTGGTCAAATTTGAAAATCGCTTCAAAGGCATTTGTATTGTCTTTATTCCAAGCAGTGAAGGGATCGCCGTCTCGTAGCAATTGGATGTCAATATTAAGTTGGTCGGTAAAACCGGCCTTTGTGAATTCGCTTACAATTTTTTTCACAAGGTCGATCACTGGAAAATATTTCCAGCCGTCCGACTCTTTGATAAATTTCAAATCTCGCAAACCTTCTTGTGAGCCAGCAAAGTTGCTTTGCACTCTGCGCCTCACTTTTGCTAATGCGCTCATTCCAAGATTTCCGTTCTGATATTGGACAGATTCCAAATTTTCAAAATCATATTTTGCGCCGTCAATGAATATGTCCTCTGGATTTAGGGATTTCTTGCACGATTCAGACAGCAATCCGTAAATGGATTTGGCGTCTTGCGAAGACAAGCTGTCATAAAATTCTTTGCAAAGTTTTTCAATGGCTTGGTCATCTGCGCTTTTCGATGCTTTTACATCAGGTTGTGCTTTTGAATAATCCTCTGCCGATGTGTTTGGTCTTGCGAAAGAATGAGTTCCTGGCTCGCTGGTTCCCTTATGGCGTTGAAAAACAAGTAACGAACCGAGACAAATGGCGATTAAGGCGAATACGGCTGTAATTACCCAAGGAACGACAGATTTTGGAATAGGCAGAAAAAATGTTTCGCTGCAATGCGGACACGCAATTGCTTGTCCCGCCAGTTCTTTCGGAAAAACGATGTGTCCACCGCATTTTGGACAACTGGTTTTATGTTCGGCCATAAATGGAGGGTAGTTAAGGGTTATCGTTGCGTTAATTTACCAAAATCTGGTTGAGCATGGCCATGTCGTGTTGGTTGGGGTGCCAGCCACAGACGTGCTGCCGCGCGTCCTGGCTGACCGGCAGGTCAGCCCGACCTTTGCCAGCGGCCTTTTTGCCATGCGGCGAGAATAGTTGTTTTCAACCGGCTTGCAAGTTCGCGTCGCTCTGATCCGGACTGGAATCCAACAGGCCGGCAAAATGCCGGCCCTCCCATCACAACTGTTCCGGGTGCGTTATCAAATCCGCGATGCGCATGAGCATCCGCCCGGCCGCGCCGCCGTCAATCACGCGATGATCGAAGCTCAACGTGAGATTTGCTTCCATCACCGGTACGAACCGGTCTTTGCTCGCGCTCCAACTGGGTACGCGCCGGGCGGCGCCGATGCCGAGCACCAGCGATTGTTCCGGCAATGGGATGGGCGTGGCCCAGGTCAGCCCGAACGTGCCGAAGTTTGTTACAGTGGCAACGGAACCGCCCGTCACTTCCGGCGGCAGCTTGCGTTGCCGCGCCAGTTCGACCAGTTCGTTGTAAGGCCCGATCAAATCCTTTAGCGACTGTTTGTCCGCGCGGCGAATGACGGGAACCAGCACGCCTTCTTCAGCTTCGACTGCGAACGCGATGTCAATCGAAGAGGGATGCACAATTTTATTTCCCACCAGCCGGCCTGCGGGAGCGCTGTTTTCCGCCAGCGCCACCGCCAGCGCGCGCAAGCAGCAAAGCGCCGGCCCGGGTTTGGGCCGGGTGACTTTGCGATAGGCAAAAAGCGGATCGAGACAGACCGGCAGACCGACATGGGCAATGGGGCGGGTCCAACTGCGCCGCATCGCGTCGGCCACGGCCACGCGCATGAATGACGCCGGGGTTATCTTTTGTTTTTCGAGATGCGCGATGAATCTTTCGAAATCCTCAACAGTCACCCGGCCCGCCGCGCCGCTGCCGGCCACGCCCGCGAGATCGGCGGCGTGCAAACCAAGTTCATTCATGCGCGCCTTGAGCCGCGGCGAAAGATAACTGGCGCCCGCCGCGTTCGCCGGCACGGGCAAACCGCGGATGCTTGGTTGAACGCGATTCCTGCCGCCGTTCGCGTCCGGCGCGGAAATGCGGTCGGTGTCGCCGGTTTTCGCCGGCGCGGGAACGTCAAACCCCAATCGCGCCGCTTCTTCCGTTGTCGCCTCGAGGTGGCCGAGCACCACGCCGACGGCGTAACTTTCGTTCAGTTGCGCGGTGAATTTTTCAATGCGCCCGCGGCAGGGCGAAGTCACGTTCATGTTGGCCTTGTTGGTCTCGACTTCGATCAAATCCTGGTCGGCTTCGACGGTGTCGCCGGGCTGGACGAGGAAGTTGATGATGTTGGCCTCGGCGATGGACTCGCCCAGTTGCGGCATGATGATGGGAATGCGCGGCATGGGATCAGGATGGGATGTTGGAGTGTTGGAGTGCTGGAGTATGGTTTGCCCGCCAATGCCAGCACTCCATTGCTCCATCACTCCAATGTTTCATTTTCTTCAATTTCACAGTCGTAAAAGTTTTCGTGCGGCGCCGGCGACGGCGCGCGCGGTGGGACGGTGCGCGGTCCACAAGTTGGGATGATACGGCACCGGCGTGTCCTTGGCGTTGAGCCGTTGCGGCGGCACGTCGAGCAAACCAAATCCTTCGCTCGTGACCCGGGCGATGACTTCCGCCGTCACTCCTCCCCACGGCCAGGCTTCACCCACGCAAAGCAAACGCCCCGTGCGCGCGACGCTGGCCATCACGGTGTCCGTGTCGAGTGGTTTCACCGAACGCAAATCCACCACTTCAATTTCCCAGCCTTCCGGGACGAGTTCGGCGGCGGCTTCGAGCGCTTCATGCACCATGGCGCTGTAGGCAACGATGGTCATGTCGCGGCCCTCGCGCGCGATGCGGGCTTTGCCGACGGGCAGTGCTTCGCTCGGTAATTTTTCGGCCTTGAGGTGGTAGTAAAGAAATTTATGCTCGCAAAAAATCACCGGATCGTCAATCGCCACCGCTTCGAGCAACATGCTGTAAGCATCTTCAACGGTCGCCGGCGTCATCACCACCAGGCCGGGATAGTGCGCGTAAATCGTCTCCAGACTCTGGCTGTGAAACGGCCCGCTGCCGGACGTGCCGCCGAAGGGCAACCGCACGGTGATCGGGCACGGCACTTTCGTGCGCCAAAAAAGCGTCGCAGCCTGATTGACAATCTGGTTGAAACCAACGGTGGAAAAATCCGCGAACTGCATTTCGATGATCGGCCGCATGCCTTCAATCGCCGCACCGACGGCCAGACCGACCATCGCGTCCTCGCTGATGGGCGCATCAATCACGCGGCCGGGATATTCCTTCGCCAGATTTTTCGTGGCCTTGAACGCGCCGCCGAACGCGCCGATGTCCTGACCGTAAATGAACACGCGCGGGTCGTCGCGCAGTGCGTGAGCCTGCGCTTCGCGGATGGCTTCGAGATACGTGATGCTCATGGCCGGGAAAATGTCGAAGGCGGAACGCGGAATGAAGAAACAAATCCTGCGTGCAACGGGGCAGTGTTTTTTAATTCTTCATTCATGGTTCATTTCTCCTGCCCCTCGTTCAAATGTCCGGTTGAAATCGCGCGCCAGTCCTCGGTAAACGGATCAGGCGTGGGTTCGCGTTGGACCTGGGCGACGGCTTCCTCGATTTCGCGGACAATTTCGCCGCGCAGCGCGGCCAACGCCGCGGCGTCCGCCCATTTTTGGCGGAGCAGACATTCCTCGGCGACTTTCAAACAATCGCGTCCGACCGGTGACGCCTTTAATTTCGGATCAATGTAACTGGCGTCGTCATGTTCGCCATGACCGCAAAGCCGGAGCAGCGTGGCGACGACCATTTGCGGGCCGCGACCGGCGCGGGCGCGCGCAACGGCGTCACCCACAACCTTCAGGCACGCGGACAAATCCGTGCCATCCACCGGGTGCGCTTCGACGCCATAACCAGCGGCTTTGTCCGTCAGATCGCGGCAGGCAAATTGGCGGTCGTTCGGCGTCGAGTAGGCGTAATGGTTGTTGGCGATGATGAGCACGAGCGGCAATTTTTCAATGGCGGCTTGATTGAGCGCCTCATGAAACGCGCCGGTGGCCGTGCCGCCATCGCCGATGCACGTCGCGCCAACGATGCCGGTGACGCCTTTCATGCGGCGGGCGAACAACGTGCCGTTCACAACGGAAATCATTGCGCCGAGATGGCTGACCATCGGCAAATAGCCTTCCTTTGGCCGGCCGCGATGAACGTTGCCGTCGCGGCCACGCATCGGGCCGAGCACGGAACCCAGATACGTCCGCAAGGCGTCAACCACCGGTTCGCCAAACGCCAGCCGTCCGGCCGTGTCGCGGATCAGCGGTGCGAACACGTCGCTCTTTTTCAGCGACAAACCAATGGAAACGCTCAAGGCTTCCTGCCCGCGGCCAATAAAAACGCCGCCATGAATTTTGCCGGCGCGGTAGAGACCGGCGCATTTGTCGTCCAACATGCGCGCCAGCAGCATGAAGCGATACGCGGTGAGGTGCGTGTCGCGAAAAGAGGTCGCGTCACCCACGGGGTCGGCGTCGAGCACCGTTTGGAGCATGGCGGAAGTTTATCGCCACCGGGGCGCGCCAGCAATGTTTCTTTCCAAACCGGGGTTTTTTTACATTAAAAATCGGATTGGCTAAATGAAGGGAATCTTGTCTATTAGGGAATGATTCATGCTGCTTTTCTTGAAAAATGTTGACATTTGAAACATGAGTCAGCCGGCATTCCAGATCCTGTTGGTCAGCAACGACCCAAAACTGCTGGCGACGTTGTCCGGTGTTTTGCATGCGGACAACATCGCTTTCGCCCTGGAACGCCGTGCCGTTGAAGCGCTTCAATTTCTTCGCGGCAGTCCGGTCGATCTGGTGCTGGTTGATTTGGTGTCGTCAAATGAGGAAGGCTTTGAATTCCTGCGCCAGCTCCAGGAAAGTCCGCCGGCAACCTTCACGCTCGTCACCGCGCTTACCGATGAGGATAACACGGTGGACAAATTGCGCGCGTACGACCTTGGTGTGTGCGATTGCATGGGCAAGCCGTTTGAAGCCCTGGTATTTCGCGCGCGTTTGCGCGCCCATCTGGAAACGAAGCGCCGGCACGATGACCTGGGCCGGCACAACGACAATTTGACCGAGGCCCGTCTCGCCGCCGAGGCGGCCGTGCGTGCCAAATCCGATTTTCTTGCGGCCATGAGCCACGAGATTCGCACGCCGATGAACGGTGTCATCGCCATGGTCAGCCTGCTCCTCGAGACGCCGCTGACCGCCGAGCAGCGCAGCTACCTCGAAACAATTCATACCAGCAGTGAATCGCTGCTGGCCATCGTCAACGACATTCTTGACTTTTCCAAAATCGAAGCGGGGAAACTGGAACTGGACTCACGGCCATTCAACTTGCGCACCTGCGTGGAGGATGCGCTCGACCTGCAGGCCGCGCGCGCCTTTGGGAAAAATCTCGATCTGGTGTATCAAATGGACGAGGAGATTCCGGTGACCGTCGAAGGCGATTCACTGCGGTTGCGGCAGGTGCTCGCCAATCTCTTGAGCAACGCCATCAAGTTCACTGAAAAAGGCGACGTGCTCGTTCAGGTCAAATTGCTCTCGATGAAACCGGATGAGGTGCGGAACAATTCGCTGCTGCACCTGAGTTTTTCCGTGCGCGACACGGGCATTGGCATTCAACCTCAACGGCTGGAGCGGTTGTTCAAACCATTCTCGCAGGGGGATGCCTCGACCGCGCGGCACTATGGCGGCACGGGCCTGGGTCTGGCCATCAGCAAACAACTCGTCGAATTGATGGGCGGCAAAATGTGGGCCGAGAGTTCGCCCGGCGCGGGCTCGACGTTCCATTTCACCATCAATTTTCAGGCCGAAACGCAGTCGGCGCCGTTTGCCCCGGCGGGGCCTCAACCCAAACTCGCTGATTTGCGGCTTTTGATTGTGGACGACAACGCCACTGTCCGCCGTGTGGTTGCCGAGCAGGTGGCCAAATGGGGAATGGTTCCGTACAGCGCCGAAAGTCCGCAGCAGGCCCTCGAATGGCTTAAAAAGGGTGAACAATACGATCTGGGCGTCCTGGATTTGCAAATGCCCGGCATGGACGGCCTCGCGCTGGCCATGGAAATTCACAAATTGCCCGGCGCGGCGATGATGCCGCTGGTGCTGCTCATGCCGTTGGGCCTCCACTCGGATGTGCCCGGCAGCACGCACATCGTGTTCGCCCACACGGTCAACAAACCCGTCAAACCAGCGCAGCTTTGCGAAGTGCTCGTTCGCGCCCTGCTCAGTCCGAAAGCCGCCGCGCGCCAGCAACCGACATCGAAACCGGGGCAACCCCTCACCGAGCGATTGCCCTTGAGCATCCTTTTGTGCGACGACAACGCCATAAACCAAAAGGTTGCCGCGCGCATTTTGCAAACAATCGGCTATCAGCCCGATCTCGCCGCGAACGGACGCGAAGCACTCGACGCGCTGGATAAAAAGCCGTATGATTTGATTTTCATGGACGTGATGATGCCAGAAATGGACGGGTTGGAAGCCACGTGCGCCATTCGCGAACGACAGAAGGACGGCGTGGCGCATCCGAATTACCAATCTCGCATCATCATTGTCGCCATGACCGCGCAGGCAATGCAGGGCGACCGTGAAAAATGCCTGGCCGCTGGCATGGATGATTATCTCGCCAAACCAATCCTCCCGAAAGACCTTCGCGCCATCGTCGAACGCTGGGGTTCGCAAGCGACTCCGGCGGCACCGGCCACGCCGGCGTCCAAAGCCGATGCGCCCGCGCTTACGCCAGCGGCCAAAGCCGATGCGCCTGCGCTTGCGCCGGCGTCCAAAGCTGACGCGCCTGCGCTTGCGCCGGCGTCCAAAGCCGACGCGCCTGCGCTTGCGTCGGCGCCCAAAGCCGACGTGCCTGTGCCCGCCGTTGAAGAACCGCCGGTGGAGATGGACATCTTGAACGATTTGACCGACGGCAACGCGGATAGTTTGCGCGAATTGGTTGACTTGTTTCTCAAGCAGACCACCCAGCAATTGGAGCAGTTGGAAGCCGCTGTGCGCGCGAACAAAGCCGAAGACGTCCGCCGCGTGGCGCACAGTTGCGCGGGCGCGAGCGCCACGCTGGGCATGACGCGGTTCGTGCCGCTGCTCCGTAAATTGGAAAGACAAGGCGCCTCCGGCACGCTGATCACCGCCGCGCAGGTTTACGAAGATACCGCGCGCGAATTCAAACTCATTCAAAATTTTCTGGCGGCGCAGTTAAATTCCGCCACACCGCAGCTGGCCACTGTTCATTTATGAAAAAAGACCCCATCATTAAAGACAAAATGACTCCGGCGGCACCAACTGCGCCCTCACCCAAAGCCGACGCGCCCGCGCCCGCCGTTGAAGAACTGCCGGTGGAAATGGACCGCTTGAACGATTTGACCGACGGCAACGCGGACAGCATACGCGAATTGATTGACTTGTTTTTCAAGCAGACCACCCAGCAATTGGCGCAACTGGAAGCCGCCGTACGCGCGAACAAAGCCGACGACGTCCGCCGCGTGGCGCACAGTTGCGCGGGCGCGAGCGCCACGCTGGGCATGACGCGGTTCGTGCCGCTGCTTCGTGAATTGGAAAAGCAAGGCGCTTCCGGCGCGCTGACCACCGCCGCGCAGGTTTACGAAGATGCCGCGCGCGAATTCAAACTCATTCAAAATTTTCTGGCGGCGCAGTTGAATCCCGCCGCGCCGCCGCCGGGCGCTGCTCATTCATGAAAAAAGTCCTCATCATCGAAGATGACCAGATTGTTGCGAATGTTTATCGAAACAAGCTCGCGGTGGAAGGCTATCAGACCGAGGCCGCGCTCGACGGCGAGACGGGCCTGAAGGTGATGCGCACGTTCCAGCCTGATGCCATCGTGCTTGATCTCATTCTGCCCAAAATGTCAGGCATCGAAGTCATCAAGGAAATTCGCAGCGAAGCGGACTTTTCCAAACTGCCGATCATTGTTTTTTCCAACACCTATTTGACCAACCTGATTCAAGATGCGTGGAAGGCCGGCGCGACGAAATGTGTCTCCAAAATCAACTGTCCGCCCAAGGAACTGTTGGAACTGATGCGCCGCACCATCGGCGGCGGCGCGGTTTCGCCTGCCCGTCCGACGACTGATGGCGCGCCGGCAACCAAACCCGCCAAGTTTACCAGCGAGGCCGATGCCGAATTTCAGGCCGGGCTCCAAAAAACATTAATTGCCAGCCTGCCCGCCACGCTCGTCGCCTTGCGCGCCGGTTTGCAAAGCCTCATCAAATCCGACACCGAAGTGGCGCGGCTCAAACACATCCACGAACTCTACCGCCGAGTCCACGCGGTCAACGGCAACGCCGGCATTGCCGGCCTCGTCCTAATCGCGCACCTGGCTGCCGCGCTCGAGGCCTTGCTCAAGGAACTTTACGAAAAACCGAAAAACATCAATTCCTCAACCCTGCGCACCATCGCCGCCACCGTGGATTTTCTCGGCTTCCTGTTTGAACGCAGCACACGGCCCGACAAACAGGAAATCCCCCCCGTCAGCATTCTGGTCGTGGACGACGAGGTCATTTCCCGCCGCGCCATCATTTACGCGCTCGAAAAAGCGCAACTCGAGTCCGTCAGCGTCGAAGACCCGAACGCCGCCTTCAAGCTGCTTTCCGAAAATCAATTCGACCTCGTGTTTCTCGACGTGGACATGCCGGGCATGACCGGTTACGAACTCTGCACCAAGCTGCGCAACCTGCCTTTGCACAAGAAAACTCCGGTTGTTTTCATTACCGGCCTCAGCGACTTCGACAACCGCACCAGCTCCATGATGGCCGGCGGCAACGACTTCATTGCCAAACCATTTCTCTTCATCGAACTCACCGTCAAGGCCCTCATCCACGTCCTGCGCGGCAAATTACAGCCGGCCAAATGACCGGAATCATCCAACTCCTAACTTATGCCTTCAGAATGCTGACTTCATGAAAAAAATCCTCATCATCGAAGATGAACAGATTGTTGCGAATGTTTATCGAAACAAACTCGTCGTGGAAGGTTATCTGGCCGAGATCACGCCCGATGGCGAGGGCGGGCTGAAGTTGATGCGCACGTTCCAGCCTGATGCCATCGTGCTTGACCTCATGCTGCCCAAAATGTCAGGCATCGAAGTCATCAAGGAAATTCGCAGCGACGCGGAATTTTCCAAACTGCCGATCATCGTTCTTTCCAACACTTACTCGACCAACCTGATGCAGGAAGCGTGGAAGGTCGGAGCGACAAAATGCGTTTCCAAAATCAATTGTTCGCCGAAGATACTGTTGGAACTAATGCGCAATGTCATCGGTGGCGGCGAGGCGATTTCGCATGCCCGTCAGAAAACTGAAGGCGCGCCGGCAACCAAACCCGCCAAGGCTGCCAGCGAGGTTGATGCTGAATTCCAGGCCGAATACCGGGGAGTATTCATTGCCAGCCTGCCTGCCACGCTCGCCGCCATGCGCACTGCTTTGCAAAGCCTCATCAAGTCCGACACCGAAGCGGCGCGGCTCGAACACATTCAGGAACTCTATCGCCGCATCCACACGGTCAACAGCAACGCCAGCGTCTCCGGCCTCGTTCTGATCGCGCACATGGCGGACGCGTTCGAAGCCTTGCTCAAGGAACTTTGCGAAAAACCGAAAAACATCAACTCCTCAACCCTGCATACAGTCGCCGCCGCGGTGGATTTTCTCGATTTCCTGTTTGAACACGGCACACAGCCCGACAAACAGAAAATCCCACCCGCCAGCATTCTGGTCGTGGACGACGAGGCCCTTGCCTGCCGCACCATCACTTACGCGCTCAAAAAAGCGCAGCTCCAGTCCATCAGCGTCGAAGACCCGAACGCCGCCTTCAAACTGCTTTCCGAAAGTCGATTCGACCTCGTGCTTCTCGACGTGGACATGCCGGACATGACCGGCTACGAACTCTGCACCAAGCTGCGCAGCCTGCCGATGTACAAGAAAACCCCCGTTGTTTTTGTCACCCGCCTCGACGACTTTAGCAACCGCACCAAATCCATGGTGGCTGGTGGCAACGACTTCATCGGCAAGCCGTTTCTCTTCATCGAACTCACCGTCAAGGCCCTCATCTACGTCCTGCGCGGCAAATTTCAGCCGGCCAAATGACCGGGAATCATCCGGCTTCCGACTCCCAACTTCTTGGTTTTCCGGGAGCACTCATGTTAGTTCTTGCGTCAACAACCTGGCGTGGTTCATGCTTGCTCCATTAAGTCGCATTCGCACGATTATGAAAATAAAATCCATTAACAAGGAATTGTCCGACAAACGCAAAGTCGCTTTTCGCACGGAACCGCAGATTGACGCTCCGATGCTTGAACAGATCCGGCGATTGCTACAACAGTCGTTGGTGTTAAAAGGTGTGGGTATGGAACTGACCGAAGGCTGTCTGGTTGTGATTCACCCCGCATTCACGCCGGAGCTGGCCAGGAACGTCAACGACCTTTTGAATGCGGCTGAGAATGCGGTGCGGCAGTCCAGGGAGGATGCCCGGAAACGAGCGGAGCTGGAGCAGACCGAAAAAAACAATGCCATCCAATCGGCGTCCAGTGCGTTCGGAGTGCCCGTCGAGTAATTGGTTGAGCCGTGACGGCAAAGAAAAATGGGAGGCCACGCCCATGTCGCCCTGACGAGTTTGGGGTGATTTGGGAAATCATCAACGATGCCGCCCAAGCCTACCAGGGGGTCATTCCCGAAGACCGCTGGCACGAACCCTACATGTCGCTTGCCGAACTGAAGGAGCAGATGGCAAGGGGTGTGGTTTTCTGGGGAATGGAGCTGGACGGAAAACTGGCCGGGGTGATGGGAATTCAACCCGTCCAGGATGTCACGCTCATCCGGCACGCTTATGTGCGCACGGTCTTCCGGAATCAGGGCATCGGCGGCAACTTGTTGAAGCATCTGCGCGCCTCGACGACCCGGCCGATTTTGATTGGAACCTGGGCGGCGGCAATTTGGGCCGTTGCCTTCTATGAGAAACACGGCTTTCGGAAGGTAACCCCGGCGGAAAAGGATCGGCTGCTCAAAAAGTACTGGTCAATTCCCGATCGTCAGGTTGAAACCTCGGTGGTGCTTGCGGACGATAAATGGTTTGAAACCGCCCAATCGGAAACGCGATAAACCGTCCGGTTCCGACCGGCCGTTCAAAAACTCATTGGCCTGTAGGAGCCGAGGTAACGAGGCTCAAATCGTTTTGGGAGTCAGCATCAGCACAGAGCCTCCTTACGTCGGCTCCTACTTCTTCAACGGGCTATTGTGTGTCATCCAGCCGCGACGGAGGTGCTAAACATTTCCTTCGCAATGACGCCGTCGGACACCTTCGTCACCGAGCCGGTCATCTGGATGGCATAACCTTCGCCGATCTTGATTTCAATTTTCCCACCGGGCATGTGGACGGAAATCTCGCGGTCGCACAGGCCGAGCCGGTGCGCCACCGCCGCCGCCGCGCTGCTGCTGCTGCCGCTCGCCAGCGTGTAGCCCGCGCCGCGTTCCCAGATTTCAATCTGGATGTTTTTCCGGTCGAGCACCTTCATGAATTGCACGTTGGTGCGGTTCGGAAAACGCAGGTGCGTTTCCAGCAGCGGGCCCATCTGCCGGGCCAGGTCGGCGCTGATTTTCGCCAGCGGCAGCACGCAATGCGGATTGCCCACGGTGGCCGCGCAAAAGGTGAATTGCTGGCCGCGCAGGTGGATCGGTTCGTTGATGACCTCGCGGCGCGGACCGGCCACGGGAATTTCGTCGCTCCAGAAACTGACCCGTCCCATCTCGACGCGCACGGTTTTGCCTTGGTCCATCACCTCGGCTTGCACGAGACCGCCGGGCGTTTCGAGGGCGAACTCATTCTGGCGGACCAGTTTCTTGTCCCACAGGTAACGCGAGAAGATCCGCAGACCGTTGCCGCTTTTCTCGGCTTCGCTGCCGTCGGGATTGAAGATGCGGAGCGCGAACTTCGCTTTTTTGGAGGGCAGGGGACCGATTAAAATGCCGTCCGAACCGATGCCGAAATTGCGATGGCAGATCGTTTTGACCTGCGCAGTCGTCAGCGGCGACGGCAGGTTCTTCGGGTCAATGACAATGTAGTCATTGCCGAGCGCGTGGTACTTGGTGAATGCCCAAAGCATGAGCGAAGAATAGCGTGTCGCGCGCGAAGCGCAAAACAGAATAGTGTCATAAATAGGGCGGCGTTGCTGCGCCGCCATGATTGAAGGCCGCGCGGCAGCACGGCCCTGCCAAATAAGCGATGAGGTGTCACCCTCCTGTTTTGTCCGCCCGTTTCGCTTCTTCCAGATGAAACTTATGGAGGAACCGGTGGAAGGCCGGCGCAATAATGATGCCGAGACTCGTGAGGAACGCCAGGCCGCTGAACAGCGCGTAGCAGCCGGCGAAAATTTTCCCGCCGTCGGTTTGCAGCGACGACACCGGTCCCATCCCGGACAAAATCATCGCCGCATTGACGAAGGCATCCACCCACGACATTGGCTCGAAGGCCCGGTAACCAATCATCCCGATGCCGAGCGCGACCGCGATGACTAGCAAGCCAACGCAGGCACTCCGGGCCAGGCGCGCGTAAAATTGCCGGCGCGGCAGCAACGGTTTTGAACGGTGTTCGAACATAGAAATCAGGCATTGGTAGGGCGCGTCGCTTCCGCCTTCGCTTTGCTACGGCGAGACAAGCCGTGCGCGCCACAATCGTCATGCGCGCGTTCGGCGGGCAAAGGCTTGCCCGCCCTGCCTGAGATGGTTTTGGCTGTCATCAGGAATAATATCATTTCGTCGTTTGCACGCTGCCGGTGATTTCACTCACGTCTTTGATTCCATGCTTCTGCATGAATTCGCGGAGGCCGGCAATCACCTGCAACGCCGTCTGCGGTTCATAGAAATTCGCCGTACCCACCGCCACTGCCGTCGCCCCGGCCATCATGAACTCAATCGCGTCCGCCGCGTTCTGGATACCGCCCATGCCGATGATGGGAATCTTCACCACCTTCGCCGCTTCCCAGACCAGTTTGATGGCGAGGGGTTTGATGCACGGCCCGGTCAGGCCACCCGTCACGTTCGCCAGCTTCGGCTTGCGCGTCTCAATATCAATCGCCATCGCCGGGTAACTGTTCGTCACCGCCAGCGCGTCGCTACCCGCATCTTCCGCCGCCTTGGCGTAAGGCGCGATGCTCACCACGTTCGGACTCATCTTCGTGATGAGCGGCAGTTTCGACGCCTTCCGGCACGCCGTTACGACCTGCGCGAGGAGTTTCACATTCGTTCCGAACTGCGCACCGCCTTCCTTGATGTTCGGGCAGGAAACATTGAGTTCCAGCGCGCCGACGCCGCCCAGCCTGTCGAATCGCCGCGCCACTTCGGCGTATTCCTCAACAGTCGTGCCCCAGATGTTGATAATGGCGGGCACTTTCAGTTTTTTGAGGAACGGCCAGTACTTTTTTATGAACCCATCCACGCCCGGTCCTTGCAAACCAATGGCGTTGATGAGTCCGCTGGCGACCTCGACCGTGCGCGGCGTGGGATTGCCACGAACCGGATGCAGCCGGATGCCCTTGACCGTGACCGCGCCAAGCTGGTTCAAGTCAATCAACCGTGCATACTCCGCACCGTATCCGAACGTGCCGGAGGCCACGGTGACGGGATTCTGCATCCGCATTTTTCCAATCTGAACGGACAAATTCATTTTGCCCAAGTTTAAGGGTTCAACTCTCTTGACTCAATTCGCAAAAAACTAGGTCGCGCGAAGGTCGCGAGCGGCGAAGTAGTTGCATGTTCAATATTTCTGTTTAATCGCTGGCTGAACGGAGTCACGGCGTTCCACGCTGTTTTTAGGATTCATGATAATCGTTTTGACATAGGGATAACAGATTGCCACCAAGCCGGCCGCGACTAAACCGAAAAAATTTCCGACGATCAACCCCCAGACAATGTATATCGGTCTATTTGGTTTGAACGGTCGGAGAAGCGTCTGCGCTATATCCAGGATTTCTGGCAGCGTCACAGCCGCCACCCCGGCAACCGCTGACTCTTGGGGTTCCAATTTAGCATCCCTATACGAATCTGCGAGAGCATTGGCAATTTCAGCCGTTTCATCGGGTATTTCGCTGTATGAACTAATCGAAATGATGCGTGTATCTTGAATTGGGAACACACGCAGGCGTGCTTTTAGATATTTTGTGGTTTCTTCAGGCTTTATTTGTTCATCGCCAAAATATCGGTGTCCCCACTTTTTTTGCAGTTGGAGTTTCGTAATAACGTTGGTTAAAACCCTTTGCGAAAGAATCATTTCAACCTCCGTGTTAATGGAATTTGAATTCGCGGCTGCACCTAGATCAATTCGGACGGTGCTAACGTATGCATCGGGCGACAGAAATGCGTTGATGGTGGCTCCAATTGTCCAGAGCAGGGAAATGGCAATGAATACAATAATCATCGCCTTCCAAGGGTATTGTCTGTTACAGGATGCTACGGCCATCGGATTTTTTGAAAATATTTATAAACGAACGCCATTGAATCAACGCTACCGGCACCGGCACATTCGCAAATTGTTGGCACAAATTGAACCGTTCGCACGTGGACCGACTGCGTGCCATAGGTGGTCATTTTACGGTTTCCCAAACAATTTGCCGCGAATCAAACACCGGCCCTTCGGTGCAGGTGCGCTGATATTCCCAGCCGTCGCCGGCCTTGACCGGGATCACGCACGTCAGGCAGACGCCGACGCCGCAGCACATGTGTTCGTCCATGGAAAGCTCCGCCGGCACCTTGAATTCTTCGGCGGTCTGGCCGACGGCTTTCAACATGCCCGTCGGGCCGCAGGCGAATATCTTCCGGTGGGGCCCTTTGCGCTTCAGTTCGGCCAGCAACAGATGGGTGACGATGCCTTTTTTGCCGAGGCTGCCGTCCTCGGTGGTCACGCGCACGTCCCAGCCGAGCGTGCGAAATTCCTTTTCGCACAAAATGTCCATGCGCCGTCGGCCGCCGACGAACACGATGCCTTTTTGCGGCGAACGTTGCGCGAGCAGATACATCGCGGCCATGCCGTAGCCGCCGGCGACAAGCAGGGGAGTCTCGCCGCCGCGTTTTGGCACGGTGAATCCGTGGCCGAGCGGCGCAATCACGCTGAGTTCCTCGCCGGCTGGCATTCGCGCGAGGACTTCGGTGCCCTTGCCGACGGTTTTGTAGAGGATGGAAAAGGTGTCGCCCGCAACTTGAAAAATGCTGAACGGTCGCCGCAACAATGCGTCCTTCATCGGCAACACGCGGATGTGGGCAAACTGTCCCGGTTGGATCCGGGGGGCAATCTGCGGTGCCCGCACCACGAGACGAAAATAAGAGTCGGTATCGCGCTCGTTGGAGACAATCTGGACCGTTTGCTCAAACATTGGGTTAAACCCTAATGACTAAATCCTAATCCCGAAAGAATTTTTAAATGCCAATGCAGGTAGGGCGGGCACTCCGCTGCCCGCCGTTCATTTCAAGGCAAAAGCGGCGCGCAAGGGACTGCGCGCCCTACCAACGCGCTCCCTTGAAGTCTATCCCTGGCTTAAGGCATCGGGCGCGTTTACCTTGCCCGGATATGGCTGCCCGTTGGAGTCGTCTGTACGCTTGGCTTCTGCGTGTTCGAGTATCTTGCGATACGTGGCGAAGGCGAGCAGCGGCCAGGCATTGCGATAGATGTCGTATTTCAAGTAGAACACCTTCGGGAAACCGGTGCCGGTGGTTTCCTGCTCGGTCCACGAGCCGTTGGGGTTTTGCTTGCGAATCAAATACTCGATGCCGCGTTTGAGATGCGGATTGTCCGGGTCATCGAATGCGCACAGACCCATGACGGCCCACGCGGTTTGCGACGCGGTGCTGGGACCGCGGCCTTTGAAAACCGGATCGTCATAGGTGTTGCAGCGTTCGCCCCAGCCGCCATCGGCGTGCTGGACACTTTCGAGCCATGTGCGCGCCTTGAGCAGCCACGGCTGGTGCATGTCAATGTTCATCGCCCGCAAACCGCGCAACACCTGCCACGTGCCGTAAATGTAATTCACGCCCCAACGGCCATACCATGAGCCGTCCTCTTCCTGCTGCTCGCGGATGTAGTCCAGCGCGTTGCGAATCTGGTGATGGTCCGGGCTCCAGCCTTCGTAACCGAGCAATTCCAGGATGCGCGCGGTGATGTCCGCGCATTCGGGGTCGAGCATCGCGTTGTGGTCGGCGAACGGGACTTTTTCCAGGATGTTCTTCGTGCAATCCCTGTCGAACGCCGCCCAGCCGCCGTCCCGGCACTGGAAGGTCATCATCCACTTCAGGCCGCGCTGGAAACATTCATCGCGTTTTTCCGGGTCGTCCGTCGGGATTTTTCGCAGCGCGAGCAGCACCATCGCGGTGTCGTCCACGTCGGGATTCCATTGGTTGTTGAACTCGAAGACCCAGCCGCTCGGTTCCACATCGGCCGGATTTTTGTGAATCCAGTCGCCGCGAAAACGGATTTCCTTTGTCATCAGCCATTGCGCGGCCTTCTTCAGCATCGGATGATTTTCCGGAATGCCGGATTCGTGCAGGCAAATCGCGACGATGGCGGTGTCCCAAACCGGCGAGAAGCAAGGCTCGATACGCACGCTGTCGGCGGTTTCGTGCTCCAATTTTTTCAACTCGTGCGCGGCGCGGACGACTTGCGGGTGGTCGTCCGGATAACCAAGCGCCTTGAGTGCGATGAGCGAATTGAGCATCGCCGGGAAAATCGCGGCCAGCCCGTCCGAGCCTTCAAAACGTTCAAGCATCCATTGTTCGGCGATTTTCAGCGCGTGTTTGCGGAAGGGATGAATTTTGTGTTCGGCGAACCATTCGGCCAGTTTGTGCAGGCGATCCAGCCACAGGAAAAAATTACGCCACGAAATCGTCTCCGGGTCGGGCGCGAGCGCGAGATCGCGTTCGTGAATGCCTTCGGGATAAAGCTCATCCAAATCCACCTTGACCGGTCGGATGGGCTTGAAATGGTTGATGATGGCCAGAGGCACGAGCATGGCGCGCGACCAGTTGCTCATCTCCCAGAAATACACGTGAAACCATTTGCCGAGGGGCATCACTTCGCAGGGGATGGTTGGGACGTATTCCCAGGGAAACAGTCCGAGCAGCGCGAGGTACAATTTGGAAAACGTGTTCATCCGCGGCACGCCGCCGAGGTGAAGCGCCATTTCGCGCGCCTTCAGCAGGCGCGGGTCGGTGACGGGCACGCCGGCGAGTTTGAGCGCAAGATAGGCTTTGATGGTGGCATTCACTTCCGACGGGCCGCCGTAATAAATGTTCCAGCCGCCGTCGGACAATTGCATGGAAAAGATGTGATTGACCGCCTTGCGCTGCCATTCCTTGTCCACCTTGCCGTTCCAATGGTGATACGCCACCGTGTCCGAGACGATCGTGGAATCCACCATCAATTCGCCGATCCAGTAGCCTTCCGGTCGCTGCAAATGGAGCAGATTTTTCTGCGCCCGCAGAATGGCGGTTTCCAAATCCCGGGCAAAATCCGTTTGCAGACGGGTTGCCGAAGACGACTGTGCCGGTTGAACCCTTGAACTGCTTTCAATCACACGCATACTCTGCGAATTCGCCCCAAAGCTGTAAAGGTTTAAGTGCCGGTTCGGGAGCGCAGCTTGACACTGCGACAAGCCAGGCTGCATCGTTTCGGAAGGAACGCCGGATAAATCCGGCAGAACATTTAATCACGCGTGCCTGCTGCCGCATGAATGCGGCGTTCCCTTCGCAGTGCCCAAGGACGCCCCGGTTCAGCCGGAATCCACTTTTGTTGTGGACAAGTCCGGTCAACTTCAATAATTCAAAGACAGCGTTTGATTTAAAAGCGGCAACATAACTTATGAGCTACAAGATTGCTCGTTACGGCTGGCTGCCCGATTTGCCGGATCAGCGCGACCATTTTTACGCCGCCCCGGTGGAACTGGCCGGTGTATTGCCGGCCAAAGTTGACCTTCGCCCGCAATGCCCGCCAGTTTATGACCAGGGCCAGCTCGGCAGTTGCACCGCCAACGCCATCGCGGCAGCCATCGAGTTCGACCGGCTGAAACTAAAGCTGGCCGACTTTACACCGTCGCGCCTCTTCATTTATTACAACGAACGCGCCATCGAACACACGATTGATTCCGACAGCGGCGCGCAAATTCGCGACGGCATCAAAAGCGTGGGCAAGCAGGGCGATTGCCCCGAAACCGAATGGCCGTATGTCATAGCCCGGTTCAAAACCAGGCCGCCGCCCCGATGCTACGCTGACGCGCTGAAATACCGGGCCGTTTTGTATCAGCGCCTGACGCCGATACTCAGCCAGCTCAAGGGCTGCCTCGCGTCGGGCTATCCGTTCGTGTTCGGATTCACGGTTTACGAAAGTTTTGAAAGCGCGCCAGTGGCCCGGACCGGTCACGCGTCGCTGCCGAAATCCGGCGAGCGAGCCATTGGCGGCCATGCCGTTGCCGGCGTCGGTTACGACGATGCCCGGCAGTGGTTCGTTGTTCGCAATTCGTGGGGCGGCAAATGGGGCCTGAAGGGTTATTTCACCTTGCCTTACGCGTATGTGACCGACGATAATCTGGCCAGCGACTTCTGGACAATCCGTGTGGTTCAATGATAATCAATTCAACCCGATAAAAACCCGATAAAAAATTATGACTCTCACAAAACGTGACTTGGTTGTTCGCATCAGCAATGAAACCGGCCTCGTCCAGCAGCAGGTGTTCGACGTGGTGCAAAAAACGCTCGACTACATTGCCGAGGCGCTCGCCAAGGGCGACAAGGTGGAATTGCGCAACTTCGGCGTCTTCGAAATCAAAATCCGCAAGGCCCGGGTCGGTCGCAATCCCAACGCGCCGGAAACCGACGTGCCGATTCCCGCGCGGGCGATGGTAAAATTCAAGGCCGGCAAGGAAATGCGGGCTGACGTGCTCAAGCTCACGCCCCAGAAATTGACGCCGCAAAGTTAATGCGGCTCCGGGGTGTTGGAGTGCTGGGATGTTGATTTGATGAGTCAGCGTTTTATGGTCCCTGCATTCCATCACTCCCTTGTGCATTTCCGCATCCCGTTCCAACCGGGCAAATCCAGTTTGCATCCCTTGTCCAACAGGTTAACTTGAGGTCATCCATAATGGAGTGAAAGGTTTATGTCCCGACGAAGACAAACATAATGAATCCCACACCCCACAGAAAAATTGCCAACTTGTTTGGTGTGGCTGGATTGTTTCTTCGTCTGGGCGCCACCGCCTTTGGTGGTCCGGTGGAGCACGTCGCCTTGATGGAACAGGAGGTCGTTGTCAAGCGCGGCTGGATTTCGCGCGCGGAATTTCTCGACTTGTTGAGCATCGTCAACCTCATCCCGGGACCAAACTCGGCCGAGATGGCAATGTTCATCGGTTATCGCCGCGCTGGCCGGCTGGGATTCTTACTGGGTGGCGTTTGCTTCATCCTGCCCGCCGCGCTCATCGTCAGCGTGGTCGCCTGGGTTTATGTGAATTTCGGGAAACTGTCGCTGGCGGAGGATTTCTTCTACGGCATCAAACCCGTCATCATCGCGGTGGTGGTGCAGGCGATATGGAACTTGGGACGCTCCGCAATCAAAACGCCGCTGCTGGCCGTCGTCGGTGCGGGAGCAGCAACGCTGAGTTGTTTCGCGGTCAATCCGTTTTTGGTTCTTTTGGCCGCCGGCGCATTTATGCTCGTTTTCCGCGCCGCGTCACAACCGAAAGGGTCCGTGGCCGGCCTGTCGCCCTTGTTGGGAGCAGCCTCGGGATTCCCGCCGCTTTCGACGGCGGGTGTGGCGTCATCGTTCAGCCTCTGGCCCATATTCCTGTTCTTTCTCAAGGTGGGTTTCGTGATGTTTGGCAGCGGTTATGTGATGCTGGCGTTTCTCCGCACCGATCTGGTCGAACGCTGGCATTGGCTGACGGAAGGCCAGTTGCTGGATGCCGTGGCCGCCGGCCAGTTCACCCCCGGACCATTGCTCACCACCGCCACGTTCATCGGGTATGTCCTGGGCGGACCCCGGGCGGCACTTGTGGCCACGGTGGCGATTTTTCTGCCGTCGTTTGTGCTGGTGGCCGTCAGCGGACCGCTCGTGCCGCGTCTCCGCCGATCACGGCTGGCCCGTGCTTTTCTTGACGGCGTGAATGTGGCTTTGCTGGCACTCATGGCCGTCGTCACCTGGCAGTTGGGTCGGGTCGCGCTGGTGGATTGGCTGACCATTTCGCTGGCTGTGGCTGCCGCAGTCTGGCTTCTGTGCTATCGCGTCAACTCGACCTGGCTGATCCTGGGGGGAGCCGCCTTGGGCTTGGCGAGATTTGTCTTCCAAGCCGGCGCTTGATCCCGGAACGCAGAAAACGAATTCCTGATTTCCTGTTTTCCTAATTGAAAATCTTCTTTATTCTCCTGGCATGGAACGATTGCCCGGATTCCGCGACTTTTATCCCGAACCGCTTCCGCATTCCGATGTCGGGAGCGCCGACGCCCGCCAGTTCATCTTCGACAAATGGCGCGCGACCGCCCGCCGCTACGGCTTTCGCGAATACGACGGCCCGCCGCTTGAACCGCTCGAACTCTTCACCACCAAAAGCGGCGGGGAAATCGTCGGCCAGCTTTACAACTTCACCGACAAAGGCGACCGCGCGGTGGCGTTGCGGCCGGAAATGACGCCCACGCTCGCACGCATGGTGGCCGCGCACGAACGCAATTACAAAAAGCCCATCAAGTGGTTCACCATCCCGCAACTCTTCCGCTACGAACGCCAGCAGAAAGGCCGGCTGCGCGAACACTTTCAGTTCAATGCCGACCTCATCGGCGAGACGGACGCGGCGGCGGATGCCGAATTGATTGCGCTGCTCATTGACACGCTGCGGTCGTTCGGTTTGACCGGACAGGATTTTGTCATCCGCCTGAGCAGCCGCAACGCGTGGTCGGATTTCTTCAAGCAGGGCAGGGGAGATGCCGCGCGTGAATACGAATTTTATCAGGTGATTGACAAGCTGGAGCGCACGTCGCCGGAAGAGAACGAAAAGAAACTCACGGCACTGGGTTTCTCGCTCGAGGCGGTGAACACGTTCATCAAGTCGGGCAAACCGACGGCGGAGTTGCAGAGCATCCTGGACAATCTCGCCGCGCGCGGTCTGCGCGACTTCGTGAAGGTGGATTACCGCGTCATCCGCGGACTGGCGTATTACACCGGCACGGTGTTCGAGGCGTTCGACCGCAAGGGCGAATTCCGCGCCATCGCGGGCGGCGGGCGCTACGACAACCTCGTCAAGCTCATCAGCGGCGGCAAAGTGAACCTGCCCGCGCTCGGTTTCGGCATGGGCGACGTGGTGCTGCTGGAACTGCTCAAAGCGCGCGGGCTGCTGCCGAAATTCGACGCGAACGTGGACGTTTTTATTTTGATCGAAGACGAAAATCTCCGCCCGCTATCGCTCAAACTCGTGCAGGATTTGCGCACGGCAGGATACGCCGTCGAGTATTCGCTCACGACCGTCAAATCGGACAAACAATTCAAACGCGCGCAGGAATTGAAAGCCACCTACACCGCGAAGTTCGAAAGCGACTCCTACGTGCGCATCCGCAACCTGAAATCACGCGAGGAAATCGTCACCGGCGCGGGCGATGTGGCGAACCATCTGGGCTGAAAGGCTCAAAAGCTATTGCCAGAACTCAATTAGTTAACGTGCCTGCTAATCACCTCGCCGTCATTGCCGGCGACATCACACAACAACGCGTGGACGCGATTGTGAATGCCGCCAACACGACGTTGCTCGGCGGCGGCGGCGTGGACGGCGCCATTCATCGCGCGGCTGGCCCGGAATTGCTGTCTGAATGCCGCACGCTCGGTGGTTGCGCGACGGGTCAGGCCAAAATCACACGCGGTTACAAGCTTCCTGCCCAGTGGGTCATTCACACCGTCGGCCCGGTCTGGCACGATGGCCAGCACGGCGAGGACGACCTGCTCGCGAGTTGTTATCGGAGTTGTTTCGCGCTGGTCGAACAGCACGGTATCAAGACCGTGGCGTTCCCATCCATCAGCACCGGCGCGTATGGTTTTCCCATGGACCGCGCGGCGCGGATTGCCGTGCGCGAGGCGAAAAATTTTCTGGAGCGAAACCAGCCGGTCGAGAAAGTGGTTCTGGTCTGCTTCGGCGCCAGCGCCCTGGAAATTTACAAAAGGGTTCTGACCGAAATCTGTGGGTAGCACCCGCGTCTCGCGGGTCAAATTCGGCGTCCCGCCGAATTTCTTCGTGGGTCATTGGAAAACCGGTCATTGTCCAGGCGCAAAGCAAACGTCCGTCGCACGACGGTTTCGGGCGCGACGCCCGAAACAACAGGCGGGACGCCTGTGCCACTTTAAACAAAAAAGCGGGGCCGAGGCCCCGCCTTGGTGAAATTGTTTGCCGACTCAGTCGTTCAAGCCTTCGAGGACCAGCAAGATGAACGTGCATCGTTCGTACGTGAACGGACTGCAGCTTATCCGCAAATCCACCTTGGTTGTCCTGCTCCCGGCAACCAGTTCCATTCGCGCCTTTTGGCGCGTCACGTGCTGGCCTCGGGAAGCAGCCTGCACCGCCTTGCGCACCGGGCAATCGGGGCAGGCGGGCGAGCGACCACATCCTCCCAGCGTCTTCACCGCGTGCACACAGTGCAACACTTCCCCGCCCCGCCGCTTTATGACCGTTTGTTTGTCCGGTCCAAACAATCGGGCCGCCGCCGCGTTGCATTCCAGGATGCACACATCCTCGTCCACCACAAAAACGGGCATGGGCATGGCATCGAACAGCATTCGGTGAAATCCCTGATCCAGAAATTGAACAGCAACCCGGTTCATGAGAACCCAGTTTATCGAATCAGGGCGGAAAGCGAAACAAAAAAGGCGGGGCTACAACCCCGCCTTGGTGAAGTTGATTCGCGAAATTACTTCGCCGTTTCCACAATTTTTTCTTCCTTTTCGCGCACGAGGGTTGCGCCCTTGCCAAGGCGTTTGCGCAGGTAGGTGAGTTTCGCGCGGCGCACCGAGCCCTGGCGCTCGACTTCAATCTTGTCCACGCGCGGCGAGTGCAGCGGGAACACGCGTTCCACACCTTCACCGTAGCTGATGCGGCGCACGGTAAACGTCTCGTTCAGGCCGTGTCCGCGTTTGCCCATGACGACGCCCGCAAAAATCTGGATGCGTTCCTTGTCGCCTTCAACGACCTTGGTATGCACTTTCACCGAGTCGCCGACCGCGAATTTCGCGTCGTCTTTGCGATACTGTTCCGATTCAATTTTGTCTTGTAATGCCTGGTTCATAAAAAGCCATTGGTTTATTGGAGTGTTGGAGTACTGGGTGGGATTCAATTCCCATCACTCCAATACTCCATCACTCCATTTTTCATAGCAAATCCGGTCTTCGTTCTTTGGTCCGCAACTTCGCCTGTTCGCGCCGCCATTTTTCAATTTCGGCGTGGTTGCCGGAAACCAAAACGTCCGGGACTTTCATCCCGCGAAATTCCGCCGGCCGCGTGTATTGCGGATATTCCAGTCCCGGCATGTCGGGACTGAAGGATTCGTCGTGCGAACTTTCGTCATCGCCCAGCGCTCCGGGCAGCAACCGCGTCACCGCATCAATCACGACCATCGCGGGCAGCGCGCCGTTCGTCAGCACGTAATCGCCGATGGACAATTCATCGTCGGCGAGTTTTTCCCGCACGCGTCCGTCAAAGCCCTCGTAATGGCCCGTGACGAGCAGCAAATCTTCCGCCTGCGCCAGTTGGCGCGCGATGGCCTGATTGAATTTTCGCCCGGCGGGCGACAACAAAATCACGCGCGTTTTTTCGCGCTTCAAATTTTCAATCGCTTCAAAGAGCGGTTCCGGCTTCAATAACATTCCCGGTCCGCCGCCGAAGGGCCGATCATCCACGGTCTTGTGCCGATCGTGCGTCCAGTCGCGCAGGTTGTGGATTTTCAGGTCCAGCAAACCGGCATCGCGCGCGCGTTTGACGATGCTTTCGTCGAGCGGCCCCGCGAACATCGCCGGGAACAAAGTGAGCACGTCAATTTTCACTCCATCGTCCTCGTTCTCGTCCTCGTCCTCGTAATCGAATCGCGACGACGAAAACGAGGACGAGGACGAACTAGGTTTTTTCTTCGACAATTTCCACCGAACAACGCAGGCCTTTCTTCGCGCTGCCGGCCAGCAACAACGAGCGGATCGCATTGATCGTCACGCCCTGGCGGCCAATGATTTTGCCCACGTCCTGCGGATCCAGACGCAGTTCATAGACCGTCATGCCCCCGCGCTCCACCGGCGTGATGCTCACCGCGTCGGTATTCTGCACGAGGCCTTTGACGACATATTCCAGGAACGCCTGCATCGCACGAAAAATTAAAATCAGGCCGGTGGCGGAACAACCACCTTGCCCGCCTTCTTGATGAGGCTGGCGACGGTATCGCTCGGCTGTGCGCCCTTGCTGACCCAGTATTGGGCACGGTCGAGTTTGAGCGAGAAATTATCGCCCTTCTTCAACGGCTGATACGTGCCGATTTCTTCGATGAACTTGCCGTCGCGCGGACTGCGACCGTCAGCCACCACAATGCGAAACACCGGGGCGTTCTTGGCTCCAACGCGCTTCATGCGAATTTTTACTGCCATAAATTTGTCAAAAGAGCACAGAGAATATCGATGTACAGGGCGTTTGACAAGTTATGTTTTTGAACAAAAAGGCCGCTTGCCGGCCGCGCCAATCACTGCTTTGCTGGTGTCAATGAGCGGGCCGTATGAGGAAATTTTGGACGGCGGGTCGCTGCCGCGTTCGGCGCCGGGCCTGCGCCACGAGGCGATTTGCGACCGCCTCCACGCGTTGATGACCGCCAGCGTTGCGAACCTGGCCGCCATCCGGCTGCTCGCCTCGCGGGAACGGGTCCGCATCACCCGGACGACGACGCTTTGTCCCGACCTCGCGCTCGTGACGGTGGCCACGGGCAAGCTCTGGCTGGCGGCGGAAATTGTCAGCACGGACGATCACCGCTCCGACACCGTCATCAAAAAGCAGATTTACGAGGACATCCGCGTGCCGCGGTTGTGGATGGTGGATCCGCGCTACGACAACGTGGAGGTTTATCACAGCACGGAATGGGGGCTGGCCTTGAAGGGGATTCTGGCCGGCAGTGAAGTGCTGGCGGAGGCGTTGATTCCTGAATTTCAAATCGTCGTTGCCGAACTGTTCGCTGCGCAACCGAAGGCGGGCTGACCAGGCATTAATTTGCTTGAACAAAATCAATAATCGTGGTGTCTAACCTTTCAACACCGAACCAACCAACAATCTATGAAAAAATCCATAATGTTTCTAGCTGTCGCCGCCGGCCTTTTGTTGGCGGTTTCAACCTCCCGCCTGCTCGCGGTGGATGCTGCGAGCAAGGAAGTCACCATCACTGGCAAGGCGCTATGCACCAAATGCGCGTTGCACGAATCCTCGGAGTGCCAGACTGCCATTCAAACGGAAACAGACGGCAAAACCGTCACCTATTATTTGACGCCGAATGATACAGCCACGGCGTTTCACAAGAACATCTGTTCCACTCCGGAACAAGTGACGGCCACCGGCACGGTTTCCGAAAAGAACGGCAAGAAAATGCTGACGGTTTCCAAGATTGAACCGGTCAAATCCTGATTAATCAATTCTCACTGAACCGCCGCCGGAGTTTTCGCTCTGCCGGCGGTTGAATTTTACCACGTCGGCGAAAAGAACGCCGGTGCCTCCAAAAATGTCCAGCGCCGAGCCTATCGTCAGATCAATTTTTCCCCCGCCCAGCACTGTAACTTCCTCCAGATCCGACATTGAATTCGCGCCGCCCGCGTAAGTCGTCGGAATGGGCGTCCACTGGCCAAGCTTCTTGACCAGTTCGCGGTCAATGCCGCGGCGCAGACCCTCCTTGTCCACGGCATGGATTAAAAATTCCGCGCAGCTACCGGCAAGCTTTTGAAGTGTATCCGGTGAAATGGTCACCTTCGTGAATTTCTGCCAGCGGTCGGTGACGACGAAATAATTTTTGCCGCGGCGACGGCAGCTCAAATCCAGCACCAGCCGGTTTTTGCCGATGGTTTTGACCAGCTCGGCCAGCCGGTTCCAATCCACGTGGCCTTCGTGAAACACCCAGCTGGTGACGATGACGTGCGACGCCCCGCCGTCAAGCCAGTCGCGGGCGTTCCGGGCGTTGATGCCGCCGCCGATTTGCAATCCGCCGGGATAGGCCGCGATGGCCGCACACGCTTCATTTTCGTTGCCGGGGCCAAGCATCACAACGTGGCCGCCAGTCAGGCCGGCGCGTTTGTAAAGTTCCGCGTACCATGCGGCGGAGCGGTCGGAGACAAAGTTCGTGCGCAGGCCGGAACCGCCGAGCGAGCCGCCGACGATTTGCTTCACCTTGCCTTCATGCAGGTCAATGCACGGACGGAACATGGCGTCAGACTAGAATTGCGGCCACGAAGTTCCAAGTGCCATTTTGGTCAATCAAAGCTCCCAAGTTTCAGGCTGCCCGTGAACTGGAGTGACGTTTGCGAACAGCACTTCACCGCGCAAAACTGGTATTAATAGTGCTGTAAAATCATTGTTTTCCAAATCAAATGAAATAAGCCATGCCATGAGGCGCACGAAACCATTTCACGGGTCTTCATTCATCAAGGACAAAACCACCTGGCCGCTCATCCTTGCCACCTGGCCGCAAGAGCGCAATCTAGATCATGACCTTGCTTGTACAACCAGACCACTTGGCTGGGAAGCCGGGCGATACGGCAGCCAGGGATGGCCGCTGCTACGGTGGCGGCAGTGTGCAGATGCGCCGAAAAAAAGGAAAATATTGCAGTTTGCGGATTGCCATTTGCCGATGTCATTTCATAATCACAGTCACCTATGAAAGCCGTTACAAAGGAAGAACGGCGTGTTGCGTATCCGCTCGTCCTGGTCTTCGTCATTCTGACATTGGGAATTGTCGTGGGTGGTGCCTTCTACTACTACCGGCACGTCTCTGATGCCATGTTCATCCCATAGCGGCTCGATCAACTGTATGCTTCGAAAAAAATGAAAAAATACCACCAACCTCTGAGGCACCTGTGCCTGCTGGGTTCCGTGCTCCTGTTCATCGGGGGGCCTTTCCAAGCCTTGGCGCTGGATCCAAATCGAAGTATTTATCAGTACAATTGCCGGACCTGGCACCGTGCCAACGGGCTGCCCGCCAATACCGTCACGGCCATCGCGCAAACCGAGGACGGACGTCTCTGGCTGGGCACGTCCCAAGGATTGGTTTGTTTCGATGGCATAGGGTTCCGCGTTTTCAGCCTATCCGGAGAGGGAGGCATCGAGGGCAAGGTGATCAACAGTTTGGCGCGGCGCTCCGGCGGGGGCCTTTGGTTCGGATTGGAACGGGGCGGCTTCGGCTTTTTTGACAAGGAACAATTTCACCCGCTGCAGCGACCTGAGTGGGGCGGGCCTTACGCGACCGTGCGTTGCATGCGGGAGGCGCGGGACGGAGTAATGCTGTTGGGGGGGCCTGGTCTGGCCGGAAGACTCACCGACACCAACACACTGATTTCGTTCGGATTCACCAATAATGCGGACGTGTTTTCATTGGGCGAGGATTCGCAGGGGCGGATCTGGATCGGAACAGCGGAGCATGGGCTTTTCTATTGGGAGAACGGGCGCATAACGGCATTTCCCGACCCGACGCTCCGGAACGTAGTCATCTCCGCGATTGCTGTGGACCCGGCCGGAATCCTCTGGGTGGGAACAGCCAATGGATTGCGACGCTACGAAACAAACTTTCAGCAGGGGCCGGTGCCCGGATTAACTTCCCAGCCGCGCGCGTTGCTGGTGGACCGGCATGGGGTGCTGTGGATTGGAACTGCCAGTGCCGGCTTGATTCGCTATCAGAACGGCGAGTTTACCTCCTTGAAAAAACTGGACGGGCTGGCCAGTGATCGAATTCTGTCGCTGGCCGAGTCGGACGACGGAAGTTTGTGGGTGGGGACCGAAGACGGCTTGAGCCAGTTGTCGGATGTGAAGTTTCCGATCCTGACCACAACGGAGGGCTTGGTGGACGAGGTCTGCTTGGCGGTGGCCGCATCGCCACAAGGCGGCATCTGGGCGGGCACGCCGAACGGCGTGTCTTACTACCGCGACGGACACTTCACGAATTTCGGTGCCGGTGGCGCGGATGGCCTCCGTTCACGGTGGGTTAAACGCCTTTTCGCTGCCAGCAACGGTGACGTTTACTTCATCGGTGGCCGGAAAAACCTCGATCGTTTTTCCGATAATCACGTGCTCATGAGTTGGACAAACACCGCCTGGCCGCGCGCCTTGGCCGAGGATTCGCATGGCATGTTGGTGGCGCTGGCCGGAGATTTGATG
Source organism: Verrucomicrobiota bacterium (assembly GCA_050010435.1). Lineage (GTDB taxonomy): Bacteria > Verrucomicrobiota > Verrucomicrobiia > Limisphaerales > UBA11358 > UBA11358. The sequence continues at coordinate 38,460 of JBEKKZ010000009.1, forward strand.
CGCATCGAGAATGACCAACTGGTTCCCGTTCACCTCGCCGATGGGAAAAATGTCTCGCTCAACTGGATTAATGACTTGTTGGTGGCGCGCGACGATTCAATCTGGGTGGCCGCCACCGAAGGCATTTTTCAGATCAAAGATGGCGTCCTGCACAACTGGTGCCAGGAAAACGGTCTCTCCCAGAGCACCTTCTTTTATATGTGCGAAGACGATGACGGCGCCATCTGGGCGGCGCAGAACACAGGGATAGCGCGTTTCAAAAATGGCGGGTTGAAACAGATCACCCGGCAACAGGGGTTGCACGAGGATTTCGTTTACGCGATTGTTCCCGACAAACTGGGCAACTTCTGGATGGACTCGAACCGCGGAATCTTCCGCGTCAACCAGCACGAGTTGAATGCGGTCGCGGATGGCACAGCCGAACGCGTGCAATGCAGCGTGTATGAGGGGGAGAACGCGGTGAAGACCACCGACAAGGGTGCCCAGGATTACTCCGGCTGCCGCTCGCTGGACGGGCGGATTTGGTTCCCCAGTTCCAAGGGAATCATCATGATTAATCCCACCAACGTTCTGAGCAATCTCCGGCTGCCGCCCGTGTTCATCGAGCGCGTGCGTATCAATGGCCGGGAATATCGTCCGGACCAAGAACCGGTGCTTGAACCGGGCCCCGGCAATCTGGAATTTGACTATTTGGCGCTGGATTACCAGGCGCCGCAAAAGATTCAATACCGCTATCGGCTTGAGGGATATGACTCCAAATGGGTGGACACCGGCAACCGGCGCTCGGCCTTCTACACGAACCTCAAGCCCGGCCGCTATCGTTTCCAGGTGCAAGCGTGCAACGCGGATGGCGTGTGGAACACCACCGAGACCAGCTTTGCGTTGAAACTGCCGCCACGGTTCGATCAGACCATCGCGTTCCGGGTAATGTGCCTGGTGGTTGTCTTGGGGTTCGGCGTTTACGTCTGGTGGGTCTGGCATCTGCGGCGGCGGCACGTCCAGTTGCAGCAAACGCGTGCCCTCCTGGAATCCAAAGTTCAGGAACGCACGTCCGAATTGCGGAAGGAAATCGAGGAGCACAAGCAGGCGGAGGCGGCGCGGCGGGAGAATGAGGAACTGCTGCATTTTCATACGGACAACTCTCCCCTGGCCGTGGTTGAATGGAACGCTGACTTGATTATCACACGGTGGACGGGTGCGGCTGAAAAGATGTTCGGCTGGAGCGCGGAGGAAACCGTCGGCAAACCGATCACGGAATTGCCCGGAATCTACGAGGAGGATCTTCCGATCGTGCAAAGCGTCATACGGCAGCTTGCTGACGGCGTGTCGAAACATGTCGTTTCTTCAAACCGCAACCGCACCAGGAATGGACAGGTCATTCATTGCGAGTGGTACAGTTCCGTGCTGCATGATGCCGGGGGAAAAATAATCTCGGTCCTGTCGCAGGTTCTTGACATCACCGAGCGCAAGCGGGCGGAGGAGGCGCTGGAAAAATCACGCCGGATGTTGCGCACGGTGCTCGACACCATTCCCGTGCGCGTCTTCTGGAAGGACGTGGAGGGGCGGTATCTGGGCGGCAACCGCCCGTTTGCCAGCGATGCGGGCTTGGACTCGCCGGAGGCGCTGTTGGGCAAGGATGACCATGCCATGGTGTGGAAGGACCAGGCGGATCTGTATCGCGCGGACGACCGGCAGGTCATCACCAGCGGCGTTCCCAAGTTCCAGTACGAGGAACCCGAAACCACCCCGACAGGAACACAGTTGTGGCTGCGCACGAGCAAGGTTCCTTTGCGCGATCTGGAGGGACGGATCATCGGCGTCCTGGGCACCTACGAAGACATCACCGAGCGCAAGCAGGCGCAAGAGCGAGTGGTGGAATCCGAAAAATACCTCAACAAGATCATCAATTCCGTTGCCGATCCCATCTTCGTCAAAAACCGCCAACATTGCTGGGTATTGCTCAACGACGCCTTCTGCGATTTCATGGGGCACAAGCGGGATGAACTTATCGGGAAATCAGATCATGATTTTTTCCCAAAGAGCGAGGCGGATGTATTTGCGGCAAAAGACGAGATTGTTTTCAACACGGAAACAGAGAATGTCAACGAGGAAGAGTTTACAGACAGCAAGGGGAATACTCATACCATACTGACAAAGAAGGCCCTGTACACGGACGAAAAAGGGGGGAAATTCATCGTCGGCATTATTCGCGACATCACCGAGCGCAAGCGGGCGGAGGAAACTATTGCGCACGAGCGCCAGCTTCTCCGCACATTGATTGATCTGTTGCCGGAAATTTTTTACGTCAAAGACATGGACAGTAAGTTCCTGATGGCCAACGACACCCTGGCGAAAAGTTTTGGCAAAGACAATTACTCCCAGGTTATCGGCCTGTCCGACGCGGATTTTTTCCCGGCCGGGATGGCTGCGGCGAGCCGCGCCGAGGAGAAAAAAGTCCTGGCCGGAGAGCCGCTCATTGACCATGAAGACAATGTTTTTTTTCCAGATGGGCGGAAGTATACGTTGCTGACGACCAAGGTGCCGTTCCGGGACAGCCAGGGACGGATTTGCGGTCTGGTGGGGATCGGGCGTGACATCACCGAGCGCAAGCGGGCGGAGGAATTGCTACACTACGAACAGACCTTGATGGCGACCCTGATGAAGAATCTTCCTGATGCCGTCTATTTCAAGGACGCCGCCAGTCGTTTTCTCCGCGTCAATCCGGCCCTGGCCCGGAGGTTTGGCCTGAGCGACCCGGCGCAGGCGGTCGGCAAAACAGATACGGATTTCTTCACTGAGGAACACGCCAGCAAGGCGCTGGCTGATGAGCAGAAGATCATCCGCACCGGCCAGCCCTTGGTGAACGTCGAAGAGAAGGAAACGTGGCCCGATGGCTCTGAAACGTGGGTGATGACCACCAAGCTGCCCCTGCGGGATGATACGGGGCGAATCATCGGCACCTGTGGCATCTCCAGTAACATCACCGAGCGCAAGCAGGCGGAGGAAGCGTTGCGTATGAACCAGGAACAGCTGCTCAAGGTGATTACGCAAACCCGCTGCATCCTGAATTTCGGCCAGGTGGAAGGTCCGGCAGGCTGGCGGGAACGGGCGTTGAATCTGGAATCGCCGTTTCGCTGGGATTGTCCAGTGCTGAATGAAGAAACAGCGCAAAAGATATTACCGCTTGAATTGGCGGCGGGCGAACAATACCAGCAAGCCTGGTTCCGCACCTGGAATCGTGCCGATCTCGGCCAGATGAATTGGAATGCAGGAAATGCCTTTCTGAACGACCTGCCTTTTTACCGCAACGAGTTCCGATGTACGGACAAAAACGGGGTTGGGCATTGGATGCAACAGTCTGTGACCGTCCGAAAACTGGCGGAAAATCTCTGGGAGGCTTTCTGCATCACCGCTGACATCTCCGACTTGAAAAGGGTCGAGACGGAGTTGCGCGAATCGCAAGCGCTCTATCATTCGCTCGTTGAGCAAATGCCCGCCGGTATTTTCCGCAAGGACGCGAAAGGGCGTTATGTCTTTGTCAATTCTACGTTTTGCCGGCTTAAAGAAATGTCGCCGAATCAGTTTTTGGGGAAAACCATCCTGGAAGTTGGGTTGAAGGATGTTGCGCTGGCAACCAAAGCTGCCAGCCACCACGCAACGATCATGCAAAGCGGCAATCAAATCGAAGACGATGAGGTATATTCCGGCGCGGATGGCGGAACCCGATATTATCGTGCCGTGAAATCGCCGGTTTTTGACTCCGCCGGGAAAATCGTGGGCACCCAGGGAGTCCTGTTCGACATCACCGAACGCAAGCGGGCGGAGGAGGCGTTGCGCCTGAGCGAAACCCAGCTCCAGGTAATCCTCGAATCCACCGCCGACGGAATTCTGGCCGTGGACAGCAAGGGAAAAGCGGTGATCAAAACCAACCGGCGGTTTGCCGAGCTGTGGCGGATTCCCCAATCTTTCATAGATGCCGGAGACAATCGTGCCATGTTGGATTTCGCGCGGAAGCAGTTGTCTGATCCCGATGCGTATCTGACCAAGACTCAGTTGCTCTACGGGACGGACAAACTGGGCATGGACACGCTGACCTTCAAGGACGGCCGCGTTTTTGAACGTTATTCCTTCCCGATGATAATGGATGGAGCGCTCATTGGCCGGGTGTGGTCCTTCCGTGACATTACCGGGCGCAAACGCCAGGAAAAGGAGTTGAGCGAGAAAAACTCCGAACTGGAACGCTTCACCTACACCGTGTCGCACGACCTGAAAAGCCCGCTGGTAACGGTGAAAACCTTCCTCGGCTACCTGGAGCAGGATCTGGCCGGTCCGGACAAGGAACGGATCAAGCAAGATGTGGCCTACATGCACACCGCGGCGGACAAGATGGGCCAGTTGCTCGATGAACTCCTGAATCTGGCGCGCGTTGGCCGCAAAATGAATCCGGCCGAGCGGATCACGTTCAAGGAATTGGCGCAGGAGGTGGTTCGGCTGGTCGCCGGACGCATCAGCACGGGCGGCGCGGAGGTGCAGGTGGCCGATGCCGCCGTGGTCCTGAAGGGCGACCGCCCGCGCCTGATGGAAATCTGGCAGAACCTGGTGGAAAACGCCTGCAAGTTCATGGGGAACCAGCCCAAGCCGCGGGTCGAGATCGGGGTCGAGAAGCGCGGATTGGAGACGGTGTTTTTCGTGCGCGACAATGGCGCGGGCATTGATCCGCGCTATCAGGCGAAAGTGTTCGGTTTGTTTGAGAAGCTCGATCCGAAGGGCGAGGGAACGGGAATGGGACTGGCTCTGGTCAAGCGAATCGTGGAGATGTACAAGGGACGAATCTGGGTCGAGTCTCCGGGGCTTGGGCAGGGCGCGAATTTCCTGTTCACTTTGCCCGGAGCGGTTATCATTGACCCGGAACAATCGTCGTAAAGCGAATTGTTATGGGAAAACCTCCTTTACATCTGCTGATCGTGGAAGATGAAGCGGCCCACGTCGCCGCAATTCAGCGCGCCTTCGGAACCGACGAAGCCGAAACTCAAATCGAGGTGGTGGGCACCTTGCAGGAATTCCGCCAACGCCGCGCCGACCACCCGCCGGACCTTGCCTTGCTGGACCTGAACCTGCCGGATGGCCGCGCGGTGGAGATCATGACAAACCCGCCCGAGGCCGGCCCGTTTCCCATCATGGTAATGACGAGCTATGGCAACGAGCAGGTGGCGGTGGAGGCAATCAAGGCGGGCGCGCTGGATTACGTCGTCAAGTCCGCGGAAGCCTTTGCAACGATGCCGCGCACGGTGGAGCGCGCCTTGCGCGAGTGGAAGCTGCTCACCGAACGCCGGGAGGCCGTGGCCGCGCAAAAGCGCCTGATTGCCCAACTGGAGGAGGCCCTGTCGAAGGTCAAAACCTTGAGCGGCCTGTTGCCCATCTGCTCCGCCTGCAAAAAAATCCGCGACGACCAAGGCTACTGGAGCCAGGTGGAAGGCTACATTCAGGAGCACACCGACGCCCGATTCACGCATAGTTACTGCCCGGAGTGCGCCCGGAAGTATCTCTCGAAACTGGAGAGGGGCAAGCCCAACACCCAATGAAGACATTAACCAGCATACCGCCCCGGGTGGCGGCAGGCATACTGCCTGCCGTAGCCGGCGGCATCCCGAAAAACGGCGCAAAAACTGCTGCATAAAACCATGGAGACCACACACATTATGATTAAAGGAAACCCCGTAACCATTCTGCTGGTGGAGGATGACCCGGCGCACGCCGAGATCGTGCGGCGCAACCTGGGAAGTTTTCGCGTGGCCAACCGCATCATTCACGTGGAAGACGGCCAGGCGGCGCTGGACTATCTCTTCCACCATGCCCTCTATGCCGACCCCAAAACCAGTCCCCGGCCGCACCTGATTCTCTTGGATCTGCGACTGCCCAAGGTGGACGGGATGGAAGTGCTGCGCCGGCTCAAAGAGGATGAGGAACTGAAGCGCATCCCGACGGTCGTGCTCACGACCTCGGGCGCCGAATCGGACCTGGTCAACGCCTACACCCATGGCGCGGGGAGCTACCTGGTGAAACCGGTGGATTTCGAGAAGTTCTCCAAGTTGATGGAAGCCTTCGGCTTCTACTGGCTGGCGTGGAACCGGTTTCCAGACTGAAAGCAGACGAATCCCGACCGACCACATGACCTTGTTTCCACATCCAGATCACCCGGCTGGAAGCCGGGCGCTACGGCAGCTAGGGTGGCTGCCGCTACGGTGACGGCGGGCATCCTAGCCGGCCCGGCTCCAACCCTGTAAACCGCTGTGAAAAAGAAACAGAAACCCATGCTCGTCTTGCTGGTGGAAGATGATCCGGCCCACGCGGCGGCCATCCAACGCGCCGTCGAAGCCAGTGGGTCGGAGTCCGAGGTCAGGGTCGTCGGCACGCTGCGGGAGTTTCGCCGGAGCAGCGTGGATCGGCCGCCGAACATCGCCGTGATGGACCTAAACCTGCCGGATGGCCGCGCCACGGAGGTGCTGACATGTCCGCCGGAGGCGGGACAATTCCCCATTTTGGTGATGACGAGTTATGGCAACGAACAGGTAGCGGTGGAGGCAATCAAGTCGGGTGCGCTGGATTATGTGGTGAAATCCCCGGCGGCCTTCGCCGACATGCCGCATACCATCGCCCGCGCCTTGCAAGGATGGAACCTGCTTCAGGAGCGCAAACGGGCGGAGGAGGCGCTGGAATTTAAAAATATCATTCTCTCCACGCAGCAGGAGGCCTCCATTGACGGAATTCTCGTGGTGGATGAAAACGGCGAAATAATATCCTTCAACCGGCGGTTCGTTGACCTATGGGATATTCCTTCGGCCATAGCGGAGTCCAAATCGGATGAGCAGATCCTGAAATCAGTGACGAATAAACTGGTAAGTCCCGAGGAATTCGTCGGAAAGCTGGAACAACTCCACGAGGACCGGAATGAAATAAGCCAGGATGAGATTGCCCTGAAAGATGGCAGAACGTTCGACCGTTATTCGGCCCCGATGCTCGGCGAAGGAGGGAAGTACTATGGCCGGGTGTGGTATTTTCGCGACATCACCGAACGCAAGCAGGCGGAGAACGAGTTGCGAAATGTCAACCGCGCCCTGCGCTTGACCAGCCAGTGCAATCAGGAAATGGTGCGCGCCACAGACGAGTCGGCGTTGTTGCAGGCCATCTGCCGCATTGCCGTCGAGCACGGCGGCTACCGCCTGGCATGGGTCGGCTTCGCGGAGCAGGATGAAGCCAGGTCGGTGCGCCCGGTGGCCCAGGCCGGTTTCGACGAAGGGTACCTCGACACCGTGAAAATCACCTGGGCTGATACCGAACACGGTCATGGCCCCACCGGCACGGCCATCCGCACCGGTCAGCCGGTGCTGGCCCGCAATATTCCCACCGATCCGGCTTTCGGACCCTGGCGCGCGGCGGCCATCCGGCGCGGTTACGCCTCGTCCATCGCCCTGCCGCTGTTGAGTGAGGGCCATTGCTTCGGCGCCTTGATGATGTATGCCGGGGAGCCGGACGCCTTCAACCCCAAGGAGATCGAACTGCTGGCCGAACTGGCCAACGATCTCGCTTACGGTATCGGCACGTTGCGTCATCGGGTCGAGCACAAGCGGGCGGAGGAGGCGCTGCGGGCCAGTCAGGAGCGGCTGAGGGAGATCTTTGAGGCCAGCCCCAATGTCACTTCGGTGTTTCGGATGGAAGGTCCGGATTTGCGGCGGACATGGGTGAGCCCCAACCTTGAACGCCTGTTAGGCTACACCGTCGAGGAGGCCCTGCAACCGCATTGGTGGAGTGCGCATGTGCATCCCGAAGACCTCACGCGCGTGATTATCGACTCCGGTCGCATCCTGGCCCGCGAACACATTGTCCACGAGTATCGCTTTCTTCGCCGGGACGGCAACGTGGTGTGGATTCACGATGAATTGCGGCTGCTGCGCGGCGCCACCGGCCACCCGCAGGAGGTGGTGGGCGCATGGACGGACATCACGGAGCGCAAGGAATTGGAGACACATTTGCTGCGCACGCAACGGCTGGAAAGCGTGGGCCGGCTGGCCAGCGGCATCGCCCATGACCTCAACAACATCCTCGCGCCAATGCTCATGGCGCCGCCGGTGCTCCGCGAGGTCATTCAGGATCCGGAATTACGAAATATGCTGGACTTGGTTGAAACCAACGCCCAACGCGGCAGCAACATCATCAAACAATTGCTCACCTTTGGGCGGGGCATGGAAGGCGAACGCGTGCCCGTGCAACTCCGCGCCCTCGTCAACGAAATGTCAGGCATCATCCGGGAAACCTTCCACAAGAATATCATCACCCGGCGCGAGACGCCACCGGATACCTGGCTGGTGAGCGGCGACGCCACCCAGTTGCACCAGGTCCTGATGAACCTGTGTGTCAACGCCCGCGATGCCATGCCCGAAGGCGGCACGCTCACCCTCAAACTGGAGAATCAAGAATTCGATGAATCGTTCGCCCGGATGACCCCCGGCGCCCGGCCGGGGCGTTACGTGTGCTTGAGCGTGACCGATACCGGGGAGGGCATCGCACCGGAGCATCTGGACAAAATCTTCGATCCCTTTTTCACCACCAAGGAACTGGGCAAGGGGACGGGGCTGGGCTTGTCCACCGTGCTGGGGATCGTGCAGAGCCACGACGGGTTCATCCAGGTCCATAGCCAGCCCGGGCGCGGCACGCAGTTCAAGGTTTACCTGCCCGCCAGCGAGGTGGCGGAAGTCCAGCCGGCCAGTCAGGCGAACCAGCCCCTCCCTCAAGGCGGCGGGGAACTGGTGCTGGTGGTGGACGACGAGAGCAGCGTGCGGCAGGTGACGCGGCAACTCCTGGAACGCAACGGCTATCGCGTCATTGAGGCGGCAGAAGGAGCGGATGGGATAACCCAGTATGTGGCGCACCAGAAGGAAGTGCAGGTGGTGGTGACGGACCTCGCGATGCCGGTCATGGACGGCCCGGCGTTCATCCGGGTGTTGAGGCGATTGAACCCGCAGGTCCGGGTCATCGCGGTGAGTGGATATCAATCCAAGTCGAGCTTGCCCGCCGACCTGGGTGTGCCGGGCGAAGCCCACCTCTCCAAACCGTTCAGCGGGGCCATGCTGTTGCAGACATTGCAGCGCGTGCTTCATCCGGAAGCCCCTCCGAAAAGTTGAGCCTAAACCGTATCCATGCAGAAGAAAAATCTTTTAACCACGGATGGACACAGATTGACACGGATAGGAAAAGGATTTCAGCAATATAAACTAGTTCGCCAATAAGTAATACCATTTCTCAATGATAACCGGAACAAACCTCGGTAGGGCGGGCAGTCCTCTGCCCGCCGCTTGTCCACACAACGGTTGCGGCGCGCACGGAGTGACGCGCCCTACCAATGTGTCGATTGTCTCTGGGAATTGGTATAAGGCCTTCCGTATTCGCTGAAGAGACCTTTTGCCTTGTCTTAATCCGTGTTTATCCGTGTTCATCCGTGGTTAAGATTAAGGTTTTCCTTCGCTGCTCGACAAACCGGCATTATTTCTTAAATTGGATGCAATGTCGTCTGCCAGCCAGCCATTGGTCATCGCCGGGCGGATTTTCCGGTCGCGGCTCATCATGGGCACGGGCAAGTTTTCGTCGCCCGAAACCATGCGCGGTGCCCTCGCCGCCAGCGGCGCGGAAATGGTCACCGTCGCCCTGCGCCGCGCCGATTTGAGCGGCAAAAAGGATCCGTTCGCCAACATTCTGGAATTCATTGACCCGAAAAAATTTCTGCTGCTGCCCAACACCAGCGGCGCGATGAACGCCGGGGAAGCCGTACGCCTCGCGCGCCTCGCCGCCGCCGCCGGTCTGCCGAAATGGGTGAAACTCGAAATCCATCCCGACCCGCGCTACCTGCTGCCCGACCCGGTGGAAACGTTCAAGGCCGCCGAAATTTTGGTAAAGGACGGTTTCACCGTGCTGCCTTACATCAACGCCGACCCGGTCCTGGCGAAACGGCTGCAGGACGTCGGCGTCGCCACCGTGATGCCGCTCGGCTCGCCCATCGGATCGAATCGCGGCATCCAGACGCGCGACCAAATCCGCATCATCATCGAGCAGGCCACGGTGCCGGTTGTCGTGGACGCCGGTCTCGGCGCGCCGAGCCACGCCGCGGAGGCGATGGAAATGGGCGCGGATGCCGTGCTGGTCAACACCGCCGTCGCGGTGTCGAGTGATCCGAACCGGATGGCCGTCGCCTTCAAAATGGCCGTTGAAGCCGGACGCGCGGCGTTTGAAGCCGGACTCGGTGCAACGCAGGAAACCGCCAGCGCGACGAGTCCGTTGACGGCTTTTCTGGATTGAAATTTACACGGATGAAACACCAATGAACCTGAATGAAAAAAACGGGGTGATGGAGTGGTGGAGTATTGGGATAAGAAACCAATTGCGTCCCATCACTCCATTGCTCCATCACTCCATTTTCAAAACAACATGAGCACAAAAATTCTGACGGTTTCGCGTGCGCGGCAGATTCTGGCGGCCGCGACGAAAACCCGCGTGCTGGTTCTCGGCGACGTGATGCTCGACCAATTCATCTGGGGCGGCGTGTCGCGCATTTCGCCCGAAGCGCCGGTGCCGGTTGTGGATTTTGAGCGCGAAAGTTTCATGCCCGGTGGCGCGGCCAACGTCGCACGCAATCTGACCGCGCTCAACGTCCCGACGGAAATTTTTGGCGCGATTGGCAGCGACGACGCCGGCCGCCGGTTGAAAAAATTGCTGGGTGAACAAAAAATCGGCTGCCGCGGATTGGTGACGCACGGCGCGCGGCATACCAGTGTCAAAACCCGCATCGTGGCGCACAAACAGCAAATGGTGCGCATTGACCGCGAAACGCGCGACCATTTGGACGCGCGTTTGACCGGTTGTTTGCTCGTCGAATTGAAATCAAAACTCCCCAAGGCCGCCGCCGTCATCGTCGGCGATTACAACAAGGGCGTCGTGACGCAGCCGTTGCTCAACGAAATCAAAACGCTTTGCCGCGCGCGCGGCGTCTGGCTGAGTTTCGACCCCAAACCGGCGCATCATTTGAATTTGAGCGGCCTCTCGCTCATCACGCCGAATCGCAAGGAGGCTTTCGAGCTTGCCAATTTGCCGGATCCCGCCATGGCGGGACGCTATCCGAACCCGCTGGCCGACAAAAATCTCCTGCTCGTTGCGGAGCGTCTGCTCAACGAACTGCGCCCGGCGGTGCTGCTGATCACGCTGGGCGAACTCGGCATGTTGCTCTGTCAGCGCGGGCAAAAGCCGTTTCACATTCCGACCGTCGCGCAGGAAGTGTTCGACGTGTCCGGCGCGGGCGACACGGTCATTGCCACGTTCACGCTGGCCATCGCGGCGGGCGCATCGTCGGTCGAAGCGGCGATTCTTTCCAATCACGCGGCGGGCATCGTCGTCGGCAAAATCGGCACTGCCACGGCGACGCCGGAGGAATTGCTGAACAGTTTTATGCGGTAGCACCCGCGTCTCGCGGGTTCAATTCGGCGTCCCGCCGGATTGCCTTTTAAGAAAAACACTACGAAACCATTGTTGACATCGAAAAATCCGGCGAGACGCCGGATTCCACCCGCCAGAGGCAGGTGCTACAATAGAATTCAATGACTCAAACCAAAATCACCACCGATGCCATCCACGCCATGAAAGCGCGCGGCGAAAAGATTGCCGCGCTCACGGCCTACGATTTTCCGATGACGAAGCTGCTCGACGAAGCGGGCATTCCGCTGATTCTCGTTGGTGATTCACTGGGCATGGTTGTGCTCGGTTATCCCGACACCACCCACGTAACGATGGCCGAAATGGAGCATCACGTTCGCGCCGCCGCCCGGGCCAAACCGCGCGCGTTGCTGGGCGCGGACATGCCGTTCCGCAGTTATGAGACCGCGGCAGCAGCGGTGAAGAATGCGAAAAAGCTGGTCACCGCGGGCGCGGAATTTGTGAAGGCCGAAGGCGGACGCGAAATCATCGAACCGGTTCGCGCGATGGTGTCCGCCGGAATTCCGTTTTGCGGGCATCTGGGCATGCTGCCGCAACACGTGCTGGAGGAAGGCGGCTACCACATCAAAGGCAAAAACGAGCCGGAGCATCAGGCGTTGCTCGAAGACGCGAAGGCGCTGGCCGACGCCGGCGCGTTTGCGATTGTGCTCGAACTTGTAACCCCACCGGTCGCAAAGGAAATTACGGCGCACATGCCCATTCCCACCATCGGCATTGGCAGTGGCGACGGTTGTGACGGGCAGATTTTGGTGACGCTTGATTTGGTCGGGTTGTTTCCGTGGTTCACGCCGCGGTTCGTAAAACCGCGGGCGGCTTGTGCGGCGGAAATTAAATCCGCTGTGGCGGCGTGGAAACAATCCGTCACAATGACGTGAGACCTCGTCTGAAATCGTAGCAGCCGACGTGAGGAGGCTCACTATTTTCGATTTACGCGGCATGCGGCGATGGTGGAATGACTCGTCAATCGCAAATCGTATATCGTAAATTCAGTCAGAGCCTCGTTACCTCGGCTGCTACACAAAAACTTTTCGCCGGGCGAATTGTTCATTAAGGTAATGCCCATGGAATTGGAATCATTGATTGAATCGGCGGCGGGTGGTGGCGCCAGCGATTTGCACCTGGAAGCCGGGATGCCGGCGGCGGTGCGGGTTCGCGGCGCATTGCAGGTTTCTGGCGAACCCATTCCACCGAGGGCGCTGGCGGAAATCGCGCGCCGGCTCATCGGTGAGGAGCAGTGGCCGGTATTTTTGGAACGGCGCTCGTTTGATTTGTCCAAAACCATCCACGGCGTCCGCTGCCGGATCAATATTTTGCAAACCTCGCGCGGCATTGGCCTGGCGGTTCGTTTGCTCAGTTCATTTCAAGCCACGGTGGAAAAACTCAATCTGCATCCCGACCTCAAAAAGCTCGTCAAAAACACGCATGGCTTGATTCTGGTCAGCGGCCCGACCGGCAGCGGCAAATCTTCGACCCTGGCGGCCTTGATTCAGGAAATCAACCTGACCGAAACCCGCCATATCGTCACGGTTGAAAGTCCGATTGAATACACCTTCCGCCCGCGGCGCTCCTACATCCGGCAGCGCGAAGTCGGGCGTGACACGCCGAGTTTCGAGCAGGCGCTGCTGGATGCGCTGCGCGAAGACCCGGACGTGTTGATGGTCGGGGAAATGCGCGATCCGGAAACGATGCGCCTGACGTTGAGCGCCTCCGAAACCGGCCACCTGGTTCTGGCCACGGTTCATTCGTCGAGTTGTGCGGAAGCATTGCAACGCGTGGCTTCAGCTTTTCCGGCGGAGATTCAAGGCGCCGTTTGCGCGCAACTGGCGGATTGTCTCGTCGCGGTCATTTCGCAACGGCTCCGCTTCCGGCCGGATTTGAACATTCGCGTCCCCGAATGCGAGATTCTGGTGGCAACACACGCGGTGAAAAATTTCATCCGCAACCGCGATTTTTTCAAAATCATCTCCGCCATTGAGACCGGCGCCGATCATGGCATGTGGGGTTTTCAACGTTATTGCAAATGGCTGGAGACCCGGACCAATTTGTTTGTTCCCGGCCAGGGTTCGGAGCCGCCGGACAGCGAACCGGCCGAGGCAACGTTTGTTGCCGCGCCGCTGCCGTCCGCCGTCGCCGCGCCCAGGACGGAAAAGAAAAGCAGGATTGCGACGCCGGCTCCGGGCGCACAGGAAGGCCACCGGATTGAAATCGAACCGGTCGAAGGCGAGTTTGGAAAGATTCTCAAGCGGCCGGAGTAATACCATTTCCCAATGACAACCGCCAAGTTAAACAGGCCAGCATCGATTCCAAGGATTTGCTTAACGGCCACGTTGTGCCGCTGGAACCGGGCGATACCATTACCATCCGGGAGTGAAATCCGTCTTACAAGTCGGAGGGACGAGTTCCACGAGTCCCTGAATTGATTTTCACAAAATATTTGGGGTTCGCGGAGCTCACCCCTCCGAAAATCAGGATTTGCGTCAAGTACATACTCCCGAAATTCTTCGGGATTATATCTTCACAAACCCAAGCCTAAATGCCTCAAATTGGCATGATTAACGCTTAAAAACTGCATAATGGGCTAATTTTCGTTTTACCGATACAAGTTGACTTTGACCTTTTGGCGCTTGAAAATGCCTCCACAAACCCTTTCAGATGAGAGAGCATTTAAGGTATCATGTTACAAGGCATATGGCCTTAAGGCTATCGGAACGGAAAATTTCATTGGAGCACGCAAAAAACGTCGTTCATTATGGTGTTGAAGAAAAGCAGTTGCAGAGAGGTGGCAATGGTGGCATCCTCACACGGTTTGCAAAAACCGACTGTGGACGTAAATTAGTTGTGATCGCTGAAATCAAAAACAATGACTGCTGGTTAGCCACGGTATATTATGAGTATTGAACAGCATCATTTTACAATAAGGAGTGCGACCCCGCCGGTGATTGAGGTGGATTCCATCGCCAAGGCTGTATATGTGCGCTTTAAAAGGGCTTCTGTTGTTAAAACCATCTCCCAAGAAGCAGAGCACATGCATATTGCCGTTGATATAGATTCAAAAGGTGAGGTGGTCGGTATTGAAGCCGTTGGCATAACTCAATTTACACTTCGTGGCTTGTTACAAATGGCATGCGTAAAAGCTCCAACAATGGATTATTCGCGTGCTAAATATTCTCCAACCGAAATGGTTGACGCTAACTGAGTAATCCAGCGATCTTCGACGTTTTTAAGTTCGGCGAGCAGCGGCAATCAGCTTTTTCCTGACCCATTCCGTCTTGGCATCGCCGGATTCACGCACTGCCAGTGTGATCTCGTCATATTCAGGCGGTGATAACCGCGTGGAAATGAACTTCCACCGCTTCTCTTTTTTAGGAAGCATCGGCCTCCCAACCTTGCTGGTTTCGCTCATAAAAATTCGAGGCGTTTATCGGCCCTGCAATGAAGGCAATAGGCACCGTGCGGCCAGAGCAGGGATTCCAGCAATTCGCGGGCTTTGTCGTCGTCTGAATACTGCTGTGCCAGCGTTATCAGGTTCAACTCGTCTTTTTCTTCCGTTTCTTTCATGTAATAAGTGTGCCACATTTATTTAGACTTGTCAACTATATTTGTGTCACTTTTATTAGTCTGAACCGTCCAGTCTGAAAAGGCGTTCGCATTCCTGTTGAATGGATATTTGAAAATTGTTTTTGATTCTGGAAATTTCAAACCATACATATAATTTGTCATTAGGCTGCCAATAGTATTAGTGCCTAGCTCTTTTTTAATTTCGCGAGCATTAGTGATTTCTTTTCCGCTTTTTTCGCTGATAAGTTTTACGGATAATTTCAATAATTGCGGTGGTCCGCCGAATGTTTCTAGCAGTTGATTTGTGTTCACAATAAAAATCCCCAAGACGTGGATTTCATTTGGTGCAGTATAAAATACTTGCAAGACTGGGTTGGCAAATTCATTTACTATTTCATAATAAAACCTGCCATAAGTTGAGTTGTAATTTGTGCTATAATTCCAGTCCCAACTTTTTGGCAGGTTAGTTAATGCCGAATCAAATTCGCGGCTCATCACCAGCTTTCGTTTTTCGTTTGAAAATGGAATTTGCACATCCACATAAAATCGATTGCTAACAACAAACGGAAGAACTGGTAAATCTACTGTTTTATCGCCAAAACCCTGTTTAGCCGAGTCCCATCTAAGCCACATATTTTCCAGATGCGGAGAATAATTCGGCATTTTATCGCTACTGGGTAGCATGAAATCCGGCAAATCTTTTATGGCGAATTTTGTGCCTAATTTTTCAGGAGAGATTTCCGCCACCAAGCGTGAATAAATGATGCCGCTTGAACCTAAAAAAACAACCACATTGCTACAATCCTGTGGCAATTCTGGCGGAAGCCAATTCGTCCGTATTTCTGGAGAAACTGGATAAAAGATGTTTTCAGCACCGGGTATCGTCATTGCAAAGTCATCAGTATTTGTTAGAATGGTTGGCTTTCCCCTCCAAAATCCATTTGTAGCACCAATTCGCTTCCCGTTTATGTCTATGAAGGAAAAAGCTACATTGGTTTGTTTATATTGGCCTATTTTTAATCCATGGAGTCGATATGCAAGCCATCCTCGTCGTGGTTCGCCGACAGGGATTGCTCTGATTGTTTTTTCAGCAATCAATTGATGGCGTTGTAGGTCAAGCAACCATAGCTGATCTTTAAGAATAAAGTTAAGTTTGTATTCGTCAGAAAATTTTAACTCTTCACTATTAGCGGAAGAATTTGTTGAAAGAATCACTCTCAAATCATATTGCTCCGCGCTACTCGGTTCGTGTCCTGAATTGGAAACGCTCACTTCAAGAAATACCATTGAATTGCTCGTTCCCGGTTCGTCAAAAGACGCAATCCGATCAACGAACCCTTCAAGTTTTGGGGATTTGTCGTCAAGAGATTGTTGGAGTCTTACAATTGTTGCTCGGTTCGCCTTGTCCATCGAATATGGAGAAATGAGAACCGCTTGCATCACAAAAATTATCGCAAACGTGATTGCCAGCCTCCATTTATCGTCCTCCAAAAAGGCGTGCTTGGTAATCGGCAATAAAAATGCCGGAAGTTTGTTCCATTTTTCCAAGGCCCGGATGACAAATACCGCAATGAGGGCAATTGCAAAGTCAATCACAACAACCCCCTTTTCTGCCGCATCCCAAGCGAGGCCAAAAAGTCGAAGCAAATACCCGTGGTCACTTTCCATAGAAACGAAGCATCCAACAACATCCAGAATGCGTAAAGACTGATATTTTTGTGACAAAATTGGTAAAAATCATCAACACCCCAAAATAGCCTTAAAAGTGCGTTTTTATTGGTGTTTTTCATGGGTTTTTGGGTTTGTGAAATATACAATCCCGAATTTTCCGTTGCTTGGACAGCGTTTGTCCAACCCCCTCTGCCAGAATGTCGCGCAAAGAAAGGTTCAATATGACAAACGCGACAGACAATCAACTGGAACTCGGATTCAACCCCGACAGCCAATGTCGGGGCGCCAAGGCGGCGCGACGGGAAGGGCGCATCGCCCGCGCCGGCTGGTGGTTCGCCCAAATGCGCGACATCGTGGAGCGCGCGATGGATTGGGAGGCCGCCGGCGAGCCGCGGCCGGAGCAAATCTGGATTCCCGGCGCCAGCCGCGAAGTGAAGGTTTGACGGTAGGGCGGGCTGTCCCAGCCCGCCGCGGCGCGGTGCGGAAACCGCGCCCTACCAAATCGGTTTCTTCCCTCCCGCGCTGCGGGACTCCGTGTCCCTTCGTGGCGACACGAGCGCGCCGGTTATTTCCCCACAACACCCGGATAGCCGGCGCGTTTTCTCTTACGGTGGCGGTGGCCTGAAGGTGCGGCGATGAGATGGTGACTCTGAGGTGGATGGCGGCGTGGGATTACAGATCGCCTGTTCCGCCAACCTTATGGCCACGTCGGAGGACACAACGCCGTAGCCGAGCTTGCCTTCTTGCCGGTCAGACGCTCGCCACCAATCCGCCGTGACGTGGCCAAGATCCTCGTCGTAAGAACGTACAGTGATGTGGTAAACGTCGCCACCAAACTTAAAATCACGACTCGTAATTGATTTTGATGCCATATCGTCTCCTGGTTGGAATTATGGAATTAGCGTAACCATACTCACTGTCAAGTCGATTGGTTTTTATTTTTGTAAACAGTTGGTCAAAAACGGCTGATTTCTTGACATCGGCCCAAAGAGACTCCACAGATTTCGCAGTTCCATAACCTCACCTTCCACGTAAGGCATGGCTTCCCGGACTGATTCCGGGAATTGCGAATAATCGGCAGTAACTTTGGCAGGCATAATTTTGCACAATCCACCCAGAATTGTTGAATATCAACGAAAACTATTTATTTACAGACGGACAAATACCCGGATAGCCGGCGCGCACAAAATTGCGGATCACGGTGATTTCCTCTTCGCCGGCGACAGTGTGCGCCTTCATAAATTCGTGCCACTCCAGGCGCAGGCCGGCGGCCTTGAGCAACGGAATTTGCCCGCGCACCTTGTCAATCGGAATCATGGGGTCGCTGGTGCCGTGCGTCAGGAGCAGGCGCTGCTGGCGCGCGACGGGTGAAAGTTCCTGCATCAGTTTTTCCGGCTCAAAAATCCAGCCGCTGATGCCGACGATACCCGCGAACCGGTGCGGATAATGCAGGCCGGCTTCGATGGCCATCAGGCAGCCCTGCGAAAAACCGCCGAACGTGATTTGTTCCACTGGAAACCCCTCGGCGCGCAAATCGTCGAGCAGGTCGAACAACAATTTCCGGCTGCGCTGGATGCCGGGAACCATGTTGTCCAAATCGAACCACGAGTAACCGCCGTAGTAGTCATCCGGCGCATTGACGAGCAGATAATTCAGCCACGGCAGGTTCATCACCTCCGGGAACCAGCGCCAGCCATCCACGCTGTCGCCCAGCCCGTGCAACATCACCATCAATCGCCGCGTCCCGCCATCGCGGGATTCGGCGGCGGGAACCAATTCACTGTGCAACATAAAATAAAAGCATGTTTGGCAGGCTTGGTTCCGTCAATGCCCAAACGGAATGGCTGCGGGTCCTGGGAGCGCCGGCGTCCCGCCGGCAAACGAATATTAAAGCAGTTCCAGGTAACATTAGCACGGTTTGATATGTTTTTGGGAAAAGCGGCGGAGGGCCGACGCAGTCCAAGACGCTGCGCGTGATACGATGATTCCTGAAATACGCGAAGCGTCCTGGAGTGCGCCAGTCCTCTGGCGCTTTGCAAGAAGACGAATGGTCCGCGAGATTTCCACATGAACTTTTGTGCGCCAATGACAATTCGAATCGCTATAATCGTCGTCAGGCAACGAGCCGGCGGGACATCGGCGCTCCCAGGAGGGAAAAATACCGGCGGTGTCCGGGCATGTTCAATGGCGAGCCGCTCCTTATTGATTCGTCGCCGCCGGTTTCAACCGCGCGGCTTCCTGGTCCGCCCAATGAATCAATTGCTGGCGCTGGTCGGCGGTGAGCCGGGCTTCGGGGTGCATCAAGGTGTATTTGGCGGGCGGCATGTCGTGGTAGCCCACCTCTTCGCTGATCCGCTCCAGCCGTTTTGCCGCGCGTTCGGGCAATTCCCGCGGCCAGTCGGAAAGATTCATGTGTTCTCGACCGTGTTTGACATCGCCGGCCACCAGCCACGACACCGGCGCGATGTGGCTGTACCACGGCCATTTGGTTTCGTCGGAATGACAGTCGTAACAGGCCGCGTGCAGCAGGGCGGCGATTTGCGGTGGCGGTGCGTTGGTGGCCATCAAATCATGCCCCGGCGCGACCGGCGGGTTCGTGCGCGGCGGGTTCGTGAATTGCAACAGTGCAAACACCGCGACGAGCGCGGCGAAAATCCATTTCAACCATTTCAATTTTCTCTTCATCCCATTCAATCAGACGCGGAAGCAATAGGACAAGTTCGCGTCCCATGCAAACTCGAAACCATTTACGGTTTACTTGTTCGCAAACTTCCGGCTTTCATTTTCCCCGAAAGTTTTTACGCTGTCGGCCAATGAAAGGAATCATTCTCGCCGGTGGCGCCGGTTCGCGGCTGTATCCGCTCACGCTGGTCGCGAGCAAACAGCTCCAGCCGGTGTATGACAAGCCGATGGTGTATTACCCGCTGACGACGCTCATCGAGGGCGGCATCCGCGAGTTGTGCCTGATTTCCACGCCGCAGGATTTGCCGCGCTTCAAGCAGTTGCTCGGCGACGGCCGGGCGTGGGGGCTGTCCATCGAATATCGCGAACAGCCGAAACCGGCGGGCATCGCGCAGGCGTTTTTGATTGCGGAATCGTTCATCGGCCGCGACAGCGTCACGCTGGTTTTGGGCGACAACGTGTTTTACGGCGGCGATTCGTTTCATCGCGCGTTCGCCGAGTTCAAGACCGGCGCGGCGATTTTCGGTTATCACGTCAACGACCCGGAGCGTTACGGCGTGGTGGAATTCGACGCGCAGGGACAGGCGATTTCGATTGAGGAAAAGCCAAAACAACCCAGGAGCAATTACGCCGTGCCGGGACTCTACATCTACGACAACAGCGTCGTGGCCGTCACCAAGGCGCTCAAGCCGTCGGCACGCGGCGAGCTGGAAATCACGGACGTGAACTTGGCGTATCTGCGGCGCGGGCAGTTGCGGGTGCACCGGCTGAGCCGTGGCTTCGCGTGGCTGGACGCGGGCACGAGCAGCAGCCTGCACGAGGCTTCGGCTTACGTGCAGACGATTGAGAAACGCGCGGGCGTCAAAATCGGCTGCCCGGAGGAGGCGGCGTATCGCGCCGGGTTCCTGTCGCTGCCGCAACTGGAGGAACTCGCCAACAAAATGCCCAGGTGCGAATACCGCGAGTATCTGGACAAGGAAGTCATCGCGGAGGCCCGGCGGCTGGCCGCCTCCCACGCTTAAGCGATGAACGTCATCACCTGCGAAATCCCGGGATTGGTGGTTGTCGAACCGAAGGTGTTTGGCGACGCGCGCGGCTTTTTCATGGAGACATGGAATCGCCAGCGTTACCGCGAGGCGGGGCTGGACTGGAATTTCGTGCAGGACAACGTGTCGCTTTCACGGCGGGGCATCCTGCGCGGGCTGCATTTCCAGAATCCAGCGGCCCAGGGCAAGCTGGTCTTTGCGCTGCAAGGCGAGGTGTTTGACGTGGCGGTGGACATCCGGCGCAGCTCACCCACGTTTGGCCGGTGGCATGGACTGCATCTCTCCGGCGAGAACAAGCGGCAATTTTTCATCCCGCCGGGTTTCGCGCACGGATTTGCGGTGTTGAGCGAGACCGTATTGTTCGCGTACAAATGCACGGAACTTTACATTCCGCAGAATGAACTGACGCTGGCGTGGAACGATCCCGACATCGGCATCCAATGGCCGCTGGACCACCCGCAGCTTTCGGAGAAGGACGCGCGCGGGCTGCGGTTGAAGGACCTGCCCAAGGACCGCCTGTTTGCCTGAACGGCGTCCGCACCCCATGAAGATTTTGCTCATCGGAAAAAACGGACAGGTCGGTTGGGAATTGCGCCGCACACTCGCGCCGCTGGCGGAGGTGGTGGCGGTGGATTATCCCGAAATCAACCTCACCGACACGCCGGCGTTGCGACAATTCGTGGCCGGAACGCGTCCGGCCGTGGTGGTGAACGCGGCGGCCTACACGGCAGTGGACAAGGCCGAGACGGAAACGGAACTTTGCCGGCAGATCAACGCGGTCGCGCCGGGAGTTTTGGCCGGGGAGGCGAAGAAGATTGGCGCGCTGATGGTGCATTACTCGACGGATTATGTTTTCGACGGGGCGAAGACGTCGCCTTACGTCGAAACCGACACGCCGAATCCGATGGGCGCTTACGGACAGTCAAAATTGGAAGGCGACCGGGCGGTGAAGGCTTCCGGCGCGGACCATTTGATTTTCCGGCTGTGCTGGGTTTACGGCGCGCGCGGCCAGAATTTCATGCTCACGATGCAACGCCTGGCGCGCGAGCGCGAGAAACTGCGCGTGGTGGGCGACCAGTTCGGTTGCCCGACATGGTCGCGGATGATCGCCGAAACCACCGCGCTGGCGCTCAAGCAGGTCCTGGCCGGCGCGGATCGTTCCGGGTTCAACGGCGAATATCATCTCGCCGCCAGCGGCCAGACAAACTGGCATGGGTTCGCTTCCCGCATCATCGAGTGGATGCCGGAAGCGGAACGGAAATGCCGCGCGGTGGAAAAGATCGCCACGGCTGAGTATCCGACGCCCGCGAGGCGGCCGGCGTATTCGGTTTTGGATTGCGGCAAATTGCGAAAAACTTTCGGGTTGCGGCTTCCGGATTGGGAGGCCAGCCTGCGACAAGTCCTGGATAAACCATGAAACTGCTCATTACTGGCGGTGCCGGCTTCATCGGCTCCAACCTGATTCACCACGTCATTGACCGCGGCGAAATCGCCAAACTGGTCAACCTCGATTGCCTCACCTATGCCGGCCACCTTGAAAATCTGGAAAAGGTTTCCCGGCATCCGAAATACGTTTTTGAGAAGGTGGACTTGCGCGACAAAGCCGCCGTGCTGGCGGTCGTCGAAAAACACGCCATTACGCACGTCATGCATCTCGCGGCGGAATCGCATGTGGACCGTTCCATCACCGGTCCGGGCGATTTCATCCACACGAATGTCGTCGGCACTTTCAACCTGCTCGAAGCCTGCCGCGCCTGCTGGCTGAATCCGAAATCCGAGACCCGAAATCCGAGACCCGAGACCCGATTTCACCACGTCTCAACCGATGAAGTTTACGGTTCGCTCGGTGCCACCGGCTTTTTCACGGAGACCACGCCGTACGCGCCGAACTCGCCGTATTCCTCCAGCAAGGCATCGTCCGACATGCTTGTCCGCGCTTATCATCACACCTACGGCCTGCCGACGGTCATCACGAATTGCTCGAACAACTACGGGCCGTATCAATTTCCCGAAAAGCTCATTCCGGTGGTGATTCAAAGCATTCTGGCGCGGAAGCCGGTCCCGGTTTACGGCGACGGCATGAACGTGCGCGACTGGCTTTACGTGCGCGACCACGACGAGGCGCTGTGGCTCGTGCTCACGCGCGGCAAACTGGGCGAGACCTACAACATCGGCGGCCACAACGAATGGGCGAACCTCCACATCGTGCAACTGATTTGCGACACGATTGACGAATTCGTTCCCAAACTCGGCGGGAATTCGCGCCAGCTGATTACGTTCGTCAAAGACCGTCTTGGCCACGACCGTCGTTACGCCATAGACGCGTCGAAGATCCAGCGCGAGCTGGGCTGGACGCCCGCGCATAAATTTGAGGACGGCATCCGGGAGACGGTGCGCTGGTATCTCGACAACCAGGCGTGGGTGAAGACTGTGCTTGCCAAGGCGAAAACGTAGCCGCTGGGCGGAATGACGAATGCCTAAACCATAATGACGAAAGAAGCCCCAAGCTCGAATAAGCCGCTTGGCCGATGTTTTGGGTATTGGCTCATTTGAGCATTCTTTAGTCATTAGGATTTAGGGCTTAGGGCTTTTGGCAGCAGTTAGCGGTTCAGTCATCATCTGCTCAAACTATTTTCACCAAATTGTGCAGGGGCATTGACATTGCCGCCCTTTACGAAACGACATTTTCAGGCGAGAATAAGTGCGTGAACATTCGCTTGTGCTTTGCGACCGGTATGGCGGTTTTGTTTATTTCCGTCGCCGGACTTTTCGCGGGCGGCAGCGGGTTGAATGTTGTCGTGATTGTCAACCAGAACAGCACGAACTCGGTTCAACTCGGCAATTACTACTGCGAAAAGCGCTGCGTGCCTCCGCAGAACCTTTTACGGATCACCAACTGGACCGGCGGAAACGTGCAATGGACAACATCGGATTTTACCAATTCATTGGTCAATCCATTGCTTTCCATGCTTACCAGCCGCGGCCTCACCAATCAGATTGATTACGTCGTGTTGAGCATGGATTTTCCCTATCGTGTGGTTCAAGGCGGCGCGCAATCCGGCACAAACAGCACTACTGCCGCGTTGTTTTACGGGTTCAAGACGGACGATTGCACCAGTGATTGTCCGGAAGGAATTCCCGGTTGCAATTTGCCCGCTGCCAGTTCCAACGCCTATGCCGCCAGCGAGGGCATCTTTCGCCAGACGCCGCCCACTGCCGCCGGCAGCAACTCATGGCTCGTGACCATGCTTACGTCCGGTAATCTCGCACAGGCGGAGGCGATCATTGATCGCGGCGCGGCCAGCGACGGCACATTTCCCACGCAAACAGTCTGGCTGGCCAAGACCAGCGACCTGGCCCGCAACGTCCGGTATCTGGAATTTGACAACGCAATTTTCGACGCGCGCCTGGCCGGCGATTTTTCCATTCAGCGGACGAATCAGGATTCGCCTTACGGGCTGACGAACCTGTTGGGCTACCAGACCGGTCTGGCCGGATTTAACATCCTGTCGAACGCGTTGGTGCCGGGGGCAGTTGCCGACAGCCTGACGTCGTATGCGGGGATGCTCTATGAAAACAGCTATGGCCAGACGACCTTGCTGGCCTTCATGAACGCCGGTGCCTGTGGTAGTTACGGCACGGTTACTGAGCCGTGCAATTACCTCCAGAAATTCCCGTCGCCGCAGGATTATTTCTATCAGGCGCGCGGTTTCAGCCTGGCGGAATGTTATTATATGAGCCTTGCCAATCCTTACCAGGGATTGATCGTGGGCGAACCGCTGGCCGCGCCCTTCGCCCGGCTGCCCACCGGCGCGTGGGTCAATTTGCCAGCCAACAGCCTGTTGAGCGGCATCACCAATCTCACGCTTCAGTGCACCGCCAGCACGTCGAACCGTCCCATTCAGCAGGTTGATTTGTTCCTCGACGGCACGTGGCTGCAAACCTTGACCAACATTCCACCCGCCGCGGGCAACCAGCTTTACGTGACCATCAATGGTTGCACCACAAACTACCTTGTTCCAAGCAACGCAACGATTGCCTCGGTTGCGTCCGGGCTGGCTGACGTTCTCAACCAGTCCGCCTACGTTCTACAGTCGAAGGCGCAAGCCGTTGCCTGCGGCGACCGCATCGGTTTGCAATTCACCGACATCAACACGCCCGGGGCGCAAATTCCGGCAAGCGTCAGCACGGCCATCGGTTCGGCCTCCGGATTGACCACTTTTGTCGCTGCCAGCATGACCAATTTTCTCGACACCGTGGCCTATGGTTTGAGCGGGTTCTCCGTGTCCAACGTTCCGAGCGTGGGCGATTACCTGCAAATGATCGTTACCAAAACCAATGGCACGCAGGTGACTCTTGCGGTGACGAATGCTTCGCCCGGCACGAACACTTCAGGCATGGCCGGGCAATTGTTCAACGCCATCAATAACAACGCCGCATTGCAGGCGGCTGACGGGCTGGTGGCCGGGGATTTCTTTCCCTACGAAGGTTACGGTCTGCCGTACACCGAGTTCAACCTGTACGCGCGAACTGCCGGGTGGCCGGCTTCGCAAATTCAGGTGGCCTTCAGCGGTTCGGCTGACCTGATTATTTCTCCCACCGGCATCCAGGCGTTGAATCAAAACGCCAGTGACCTCCAGCCGCGCAACCATCTCTACGTCACGGCTGGCGTCACCAATCTTTCATTCTCGTTTCCTTTGGACACAACGGCGCTGGCCGACGGCAGCCATGAGCTCACGGCGGTGGTCTATGAAGGCAGTCACGTGCGCACCCAGGCGCGGGCGACGCAAAGTGTGCGCGTTCAAAACACACCGCTCAACGCCAGTTTCACCACGCTGGCCGGCGCTGCCAACACGGTGCTGGACTTCACGCTGCTGTTTTCGGTTGCCGCCAACACAAACACGATTTCCACAATCGAACTGTTCACCACGGGCGGTTCAGTCGGCGTTGTTTCCAACCTCTCCTCCGCCACGTTCGCGGTGGCGGCGACGAATTTGGGGATTGGATTGCATCCATTCTACGCCGTGGTGACGCGCAGCGACGGCAAACAGTATCGCACCGGGACGGAGTGGATTCGCATCGGCGGGTCGGAACCGCCGTTTGGGCTGACGATGACCGCGCCGCCGCCCGTCATCGGCTGGCCCGCCACCGCCGGACGGCTTTACGAAGTGTTGAGCGCGACTAATATTACCGACATGTTTCAATTGCGCGCCTCCGTCACGCCGTCGAATTCACCCGGACTTTGGATTGACACCATCACGGGTGTGCCGCAACAGTTTTATCGTGTGCTCACGCCGTGATGAACATTTAACCAGCCGTGCTTTTCCAGGAGCCCATGGAATTGCTGGTAATAGTGGCACAGGCCTCCGGCCTGTGTATCGTTGGATTCCACAGGCGGGGACGCCTGTGCCACCTTTTTAACCGGCCATGTTCAAAAAAATTGCAATTTGCCTTTTTCTTGCCGCGCTTTCCTTGAGCGCACGCGCGGCAGACACCAACTCGCTCGTCTGGCACCGGGCGACCGACCGTGTGGACGCCGACGTGCGGGGCATGGCGCTGTGGCCGTTGCTGGAAAAAATCGCCGTGGAGGCCGGCTGGCATATTTATGTTGAGCCGGACACCATCTACACGACTTCCGCAAAATTCAAGGACCTGCCGTCCGGCGACGCGCTGAAAATGTTGCTCGGCGACCTCAACTTCGCGCTCGTGCCGCGGACCAATGGCGTGCCGCAACTCTACGTTTTCCGCACCGAACGGCAAAACGCCACGCTGCTGGTGCGCGCGCCGAATGCGACGGCCAAGCATGTCGCCAACGAATTGCTCGTGAAACTCAAGCCCGGCACGGACATTGACGCGCTGGCGAAGGCGATCGGCGCAAAAGTCATCGGGCGCAACGACAAGCTGGGCATTTACCGCCTGCAATTCAGCGACGCTGACGCAACCGATGCCGCATTGGCCAGCTTGAAAAACAACTCCGACGTTCTGGCCGTGGATTACAATTACGTCTTCGACCCGCCGGCCACACCGCAACTGCTCGCGAACGCGCCGGTCGGCCCCGTTTCGCTCACGCTGGACCCGGCTACAACCGGCGACCCCTGCGATCCCGTCGTTGGTCTGATTGA
Source organism: Verrucomicrobiota bacterium (assembly GCA_050010435.1). Lineage (GTDB taxonomy): Bacteria > Verrucomicrobiota > Verrucomicrobiia > Limisphaerales > UBA11358 > UBA11358. Next base: position 65,074 of record JBEKKZ010000009.1, read on the forward strand.
CACGCCGGTGCAATCGCTCGGCAGTCAGCTCGACCCGTTCATGTTGAAGCCCATCTCCGTGGCCGGCGACGCGGCTGCGAATACGTCCACCATTACGCATGGAACGGCAATGGCTGAGACGATTTTGCGGGCGGTTTCGCAGGCGGCCGGCGGGAACAGCTCCGTCAGGATTTTGTCCGTGAACGTTTACGGCACGGGCGAAATGACGACCAGTTGGAACGTGGCGCTGGGTATCCAGGCGGCGGTGGACAACGGCGCGACCATGCTCAACTTGAGCCTGGGCGGACCCAGTGACAGCGCGGTTTTGGACAGCGTGATCCAGCAGGCCATTGCCGCCGGCATTCCGGTTTACGCGGCGGCCGGCAACCAGCCGGTGTCCACGCCGACGTATCCGGCGGCGACCCCGGGTGTCATCGCCGTCACCGCCACGCAAGGCGGCCAGCTTGCGCCGTATGCGGACTTCGGCAGTTTTGTTTCGCTCGCGCTGCCGGGTGCGAGCGTGGTCTATCTCGGCACCCAGGCGTATGTCGTCCAGGGAACTTCATCGGCGACGGCTTACGCAACGGGCGTGGCGGCGGGAACGAAGGGGGTGGACTGCCAGCCTTGGTCGCAAATCCAGTCAGCCATGCAGCAGAAGTTCCCCGTGCCGTCGAAGTGAAAAACGAGGATGAAAGATTGAAGATGGAAGATGGCAGATGGGAAACGGGAAAATTCCGAATTGGAAAATCCGCACTCCGCATTCCGCATTCCGCACTTCGAATCAGTGTTGCGACTGCCAGCAGGTTCTGCCGAAGGCGACGACGTAAAGGAGGAAGGCGATGATGAGCGGCCACGGTTTGCCCGCCACCAGCAGCAGAATTCCGAGGCCCAAAACCAGGGCAATCACCAGATAAACCAAAGCCGCCAGTGCAAGTTTCATTGATGATGACTATAACGTTTTTGCGCCCGCGCGCAAGAACAGGGATTGGATTTGATTGGCGGGGACGGTTCGCCGGCGCATCCGTTTGGAGGTAGGGAGCGATCTCCGCATCGCGCCATCGTTTTTGGTAAGGCTGCGCTGCCGCGCAGCCCAAATATCCGGGCAGCACGGCTAAAAACATACGGATTAAACTTGGAATTCAGAAGTGCAAGTGATTGAAAGTTGGCTAATTCAGACAAAGGCAGCATGAAACCACGCCAATTACAATGGGTTGTAACCTTCTTGATGCTGTCCCTTTTCCACGCCTCAGCGACAGTGCGCTATGTGAACGTGAGCAACTCCAGTCCGGCGTCACCTTACACCAGTTGGACCACTGCCGCAACGAATATTCAGGATGCCATTGATGCCTCTAGTGATGGCGACCAAATTCTCGTAACCAATGGCGTTTATCAGACTGGAGGGAGGGTAGTTTACGGCTCGCTGACCAACCGTGTCGTGGTGAACAAAGCCGTAACGGTACAAAGCGTCAACGGTTCTGCGCTAACAGTGATTAAAGGTTATCAAGTTCCGGGAACGACAAATGGCGATGACGCGGTGCGTTGTGTCTATCTGACGAACGGTGCTGCGCTAGTGGGATTTACTTTGACTAACGGGGCTACGAGAATGTCGGGAGACATGTATCGAGAGCTTGCCGGTGGCGGCGTATGGTGTGAATCATCAAGCACCACAGTATCCAACTGTTTGGTCACAGGAAACGCTGCTTACTATTACGCTGGTGGAGCATACTCAGGTACACTTAATAATTGTACCCTCTCAAGTAACAAGGTGCCTACTGTGGGCGCGGTTCTCGGTGGTGGGGCATACATATCCATCCTCAATGGCTGCACTTTCATTGGCAACCTAACTGGCTACGGAGGCGGGGCTGCTAATTGCACCTTGAACAACTGCGCGCTCATGGGCAATTCCGCCAACCTGCGCGGCGGGGGAGCGTCTTCCTGCACTTTGAACAACTGTATTCTGACCGGCAATGGTAGTGGCGACGGTGGTGGAGCAGAATACAGTACGTTGAATAGTTGCACGGTTGTAAGCAATTCTGCTACTTCACAATTCGGCGGAGGCGGTGGGGTGTATGACGGCATTTTGAACAACTGCACCGTTGTTAGGAATTCCGCGAATTACCGGGGTGGAGGATTTTACGGGCCTGACCTTAGTAAACTTCAGAATTCGATAATTTATTACAACTCGGCTTCCTACGGGAACAACGCCTTTGGGGCCATACCACTATATTGCTGCATTTCGCCTACTCCGGGCGGTATCGGCAATATCACGAATGAACCGCTGTTCGTGGACTTGCAGGGTGGGAATCTTAGGCTGCAATCCAATTCTCCCTGCATTAATTCCGGCAACAACGCTTACGCCACCAACAGCACAGATTTAGATGGCAACCCGCGTATTGTCGGTGGCGCAGTGGACATCGGGGCGTATGAGTTTCAAAATCCCGGTTTTACCCTCCCATACCTCTGGGCGCAGCAATATGGTTTTTCCACCGATGGCTCGATTGATTCCGATGGCGACGGCATGAACAACTGGCAGGAGTGGATTGCTGGAACTGATCCCACCGATTCCTCATCGGTCTTGAAAATCCTGGCTCCGGCTTCAACCAATAATCCCTCAGGTTTGGTCGTGACCTGGCAAAGCGTGAATACGCGAACGTATTATCTCCAACGCAGCACCGACCTTGGAGCGCAACCGCCGTTCTCTACCATTCAAAGCAACATTGTTGGTCAGGCTGGCAGGACCAGTTACACGGACATCACCGCCACGAACGGCGACCCGTATTTCTATCGCATCGGGGTGCAGTGAGTGGATTGTTGAGTGTTGATGGTTGGAGGTTGAGGGTGAGGCGGTAATTCAAACCACGAAGTCGCGAAAAAGAATTAATAAGGAAACCAGAAACGCAGGAAAAGTTTTTTGGGATGGTAGGGCGGGCAGTCCTCTGCCCGCCGGCCGTTCAAATCCCAAAGACGGCGCGCAGAGGACTGCGCGCCCTACCAATCCGTGTCCATCCGTGTTCATCCGTGGTTGAAAAATTCCGTGTTTTTCGTGCCTCGGTGGTGATTTTTTTAAAATTTATTTTGCGTGTAAGATTTGACAAAAAAGATTTTCTTCGCATGTTTGCCGCGCCCGGTGTAAAAGCGCGGGCACCGAAATGGGCAAAACCCTCATCATCGCGGAGAAACCGTCCGTCGCCGGCGACATCGCCAAGGCGCTCGGCGGATTCAAGAAAGTGGACGACTTTTACGAAAGCGACCAATACGTCGTTTCGTCGGCGGTCGGCCATTTGCTCGCCATCGTGCCGCCGGAAGGCGTCGAGGCGGCGCGGGGCAAATGGACGTTCAAACATCTGCCCGTCATCCCGCCGCATTTTGATTTGTTGCCGATTGAGAAAAGCGAGCCGCGGCTGAAGGTCCTCAAAAAGTTGATCAAACGCGCCGACGTGGACGCGCTGGTCAACGCCTGCGACGCCGGGCGCGAAGGTGAATTGATTTTCCGCAACATCGTCAGGTTCACCAGGGCGAAGCAGCCCATCAAACGCCTCTGGTTGCAATCCATGACGCCGGCGGCCATCCGCGAGGGGTTTGCGCAGCTTCGCGAAGACAAGGACATGCTGCCGCTGGCCGACGCCGCGTACAGCCGTTCGGAAGCCGACTGGCTCGTCGGCATCAACGGCACGCGCGCGATGACGGCGTTCAATTCCAAGCTCGGCGGGTTTTTCAAAACCACGGTTGGCCGCGTCCAGACGCCGACGCTGGCCATCGTGGTCGAGCGCGAGGCGAGGATTCGCAAATTTGTGCCGCGCGATTTCTGGGAGGTCATCGGCACGTTCGACGCGGCGGCGGGCCAATACACCGGACGCTGGTTCGACGAAAAGTTTTCCCGGTCTGACGCGAAGGACGGCGACGACCAGCTCAAGCCCGAGCGGGTCTGGGACAAGGCCAAAGCTGAAGCCATTCGGGACAAATGCCTCGGCAAACCCGGCATTGTCACCGAGGAAAGCAAGCCGAGCACGTCGCTGTCGCCGTTGCTTTACGATTTGACCAGTTTGCAGCGCGACGCGAACTCGCGCTTTGGTTTTTCCGCGAAGAACACGCTGGGGCTGGCGCAGTCGCTTTACGAACGGCACAAGGTGCTGACGTATCCGCGCACCGATTCGCGGGCGTTGCCGGAGGATTACATCGCCACGGTACGGAAAACTTTGGAGATGCTGGTGGCTCAGGCTCCCGGGCAACACACCCATTCGGATTACGTTGCCGGCGGCAGTGGATTTTCCAGCCGTTACGGAATCTTTGCCTCGAATATCCTTGAACATGGTTGGGTGAAACCCAACAAACGCATCTTCAACAACGCAAAAGTTTCCGACCACTTCGCCATTATCCCGACGATGCAACCCCCGAAAGGCTTGTCCGATGCGGAGAAGAAACTTTACGACCTGGTGATGAAGCGGTTCCTGGCGATTTTTTATCCGGCGGCGGAATTTCTTGAAACCAATCGCATCACCCGCGTCGAAGGCGAGCCGTTCAAGAGCACCGGCAAGGTGCTGGTGAATCCGGGCTGGCTGGCGGTTTATGGCAAGGAGGCGGAATCGGATGATACGCCGACGCTCACGCCGGTGAAACCGGATGAAAAAGTCAACACCAGCGGCATCGAGGTGAAACCAAACGTCACCAAACCGCCGCCGCGCCACACGGAAGCGACGCTGTTGAGCGCGATGGAAGGCGCGGGCAAACTGGTCGAGGACGATGAACTGCGCGAGGCGATGCGCGAGAAGGGCCTGGGCACACCGGCCACGCGCGCGGCGATCATCGAAGGTTTGATTTACGAGGATTACATCCATCGCAACGGGCGCGAACTGCAGGCGACGGCCAAGGCGTTTTCATTGATGGAACTGCTGAACGGCCTGGGCATTCCGGAATTGACCAGGCCGGAGCTGACCGGCGATTGGGAATTCAAGCTGCGCCAGATCCAGCGCCGGCAGAAGAGCCGCGCCGAATTCATGTCGGAGATTACCGACATGACGCGGCACATTGTTGAGCGCGCCAAAAAATTCGAGGAAGACACGATTCCCGGTGATTTCGGCGTGCTCAAAACGCCGTGCCCGAAGTGCGGGGGTGAGGTCCACGAAAAATACAGGCAATTCCAGTGCGTCAATGAAAAGTGCGATTTCTCGGTCTGGAAAACGCTGTGCAGCCGGATGTTTGAGATGGAGGAAGTTGAAAAGCTCATCACGGAAAAACAAGTCGGGCCGTTGCAAAATTTCCGCAGCAAACAGGGATTTCCGTTCACCGCCGTGCTGAAGCTGAATGCCGGGTTCAAGATCGAATTTGATTTCGGCGACGGCCAGAAAGGCGAAAACGGCGAAGCGGCCGCGCCGGTGGATTTTACCGGCAAGGAACCGCTCGGCAAATGTCCGAAATGCGGCGCGCAGGTGTTCGACGCCGGGATGAATTACCTTTGCGAGAAGGCGACGGGCCCGGAAAAGACCTGCAAGTTCCGCACCGGCAAAATCATCTTGCAGCAGAACATTGAGCCGGCGCAGGTGAAGAAATTGCTCGCCGAAGGCAAAACAGATTTGCTCAAGGGGTTTGTCTCCAAGAAAAACAACCGCAAGTTCGAGGCGTTCCTGGTGATCAAGGATGGCGGCACGGCGTTTGAATTCGCGCCGCGCGAACGGAAAACCAGGGCGAAAGGGGCGACGCCCAAAGAGCCGCTGCCGAAGATTGATTTTGCCGGCAAGGCGCCGCTGGGCAAATGTCCGAAGTGCGGCGGCAGGGTTTTTGAAACGGAGGCGGGATATCTGTGCGAGAAGTCGCAGGCGGATTCCAAGCCGTGCAGATTCAAGATCAGCCGGGAAATTTTGCAGCAGCCGATTGAACCGGCGCAGGCGCAAAAGCTGCTGGCGACGCGCAAGACCGATTTGCTCGGCAAATTCATTTCCAAGACCGGGAGACCGTTTCCGGCGTATCTCGTGATGGACGACAAGGGCAAGGTCACGTTTGAATTTCCGCCGCGTGAAGAGGAAAAGTAAAAGGTCGGGCTTGCGCCGGCGTTAAGTGACACCACCGATAATTTCCCCCTCTCCGCCAACGAAGTTGGGGGAGAGGGCCGGGGTGAGGTGGCGTTTAATTCAAATCCCCTCGCCCCAGCCCTCTCCCCGCTTGGGCGGGGAGAGGGAGTTGACGGCTATTTCAAGTTGCGACTATTCAACGTCGGCTAAAAACAATTGAGTTGGTTTATGCCATCAACGTATCCTGCTCAAAACCTTAAACACCATGTACCTGTCTTCCCGAAATAATCTGCTGCTGGCCTTGTTGGTTCTCGTTGGCATGAACGCGTCCGGCGCCGGACCGGTTTTCAATGTCCTGGATTACGGCGCGCACCGGGACGGTTCGGCCAGTTCGACGGAGGCAATCCGCTCCGCCATCCAGGCGGCCAAGGCGGCGGGCGGCGGAACCGTGTTCGTCCCGGCAGGGAATTATGTCACCGGACCGATTGAACTGGTGAGCGACCTGGTGTTGCAACTGGATGCCGGGGCTACGCTGCGATTCCCAGCGGCCAGACTTCCGTTCACCAAAGGCCGGCAGCAGGGGATCGAATGTCTCACGCCGGTTCCGCTGATGGGCGGGCATGATTTGCACAATGTCACCGTTACGGGCCGGGGTTTGCTGACCACCGACAATGCCGAGTGGCTCAAAATCATGCCCCGGACGAAGGCTTCGAAAGATGATCCGGGATCGGCCAACGGACCCAACTGGGAGCGCCTGTTGCAGGACCTCGAAGTGAAAACACCCGCACCGGATGAGGATTATCAGAAGGCGGCGCCGGAACTCCGGCCCTCATTCATCCGCTTCATGGACTGCACGAATGTGCTGGTCGAAGGAATTCACTTTGTCGGCTCACCCATGTGGACGATTCACCTGCTGTACACGGACAACGCGGTCGTTCAAAACGTCATCATCGAAACCTATCCGGGCGTGCATACCGACGGCATTGCCGTTGATTCCAGCCGCAACGTGCGGATTTCCGATTGCTACATTGACACCGGTGACGATGGCATTGTCCTCAAATCCGGCAAGGATGCCGACGGACGGCGGGTCAACCGGCCGGCCGAAAATGTGTCCATCGTGAATTGCACCGTGCATCATGCGCATGGCGCGGTCACGCTGGGCAGTGAAATTTCGGGCGGCATCCGCAACCTCGTGGCCGACAACATTACCTGCCAGGGAACCGCCATCGGCGTGCGCATCAAGAGCCGGCGGGGACGCGGCGGCACGGTGGAAGACGTCCGGTTCAACAACTGGACTATGGAAGACGTCGGCGAAGCCATCAATGTTACCACCGACTACCAGATGGAGGGCGAGGTGAAGGCCGCGGAGGAACCGGTTTCGGAACGGACGCCGGTGTTCCGCAACATCGCCATCAGCGGCATGACCATCAAACGGGCAAAGTTGGCGATCGACATCAAAGGATTGCCGGAGATGCCGATCTACGGACTGCGCATCAGCGACGTCATCGCGTCGGCCAAAACCGGCATGCGCGGATCATTCACCGATGCGTTGGAACTGCGCAACGTGCAGGTGAACGCGGACAACGGGCCGGCCTTCCTGATTCAGGATTCGAAGGAGCTGGAACTGGATGGTGTGGCGACGCGGAAGCCGCTGGCGGATGCGCCCGTGGTCCGGCTGGAACGCTGTCCCGGCGCCATCGTGCGGGACAGCCGGGCGTTCGCCGGCACCGGCACGTTTCTTTCCGTTCCAGCCGGCGAGCTGAAGAACGTCGTGTTGGAAAGCAACGTGCTCGATGGGGCGAAGAAACCGGTGGAAGAGGCGGAGTTGATTTTAAACAGCGACCCCCGCAGCCAGGAAAGGGTCATTCCCTAGTGCGGATACACGAGAACATCGAACATTCAACATCGAACGCCCAACGTCGAAGTGAAGGGCAAGCTGGGCATCGTTCGATGTTCGATGTTTTTCGTAGCAACGTTTCCATTTTGCTGCATATCCCGGTGAAATGGTGTATTCATTTCGTGTGACTTATGCTGCAACAACCAAGCCGGCTGCAGACGACAGCTGGATTCAAAAATTTCTCACGCATCTAGCCACGGACCGCGGGGCGTCGGTTTACACCCGGCGGAATTACCGGCAGGCACTGCTGGAATTTGTTCAGTGGCACCAGGACGAGCGATCCGCCTTCGCGGATGCATCCGCTTCGGCGCGACAGGCTGTCGCCTGGGAAACTCTGCAACGCGATGATTTTCGCGGTTACCTGCGATTTTTGGGCCGGCAGAACCTGGGTCGCGCGGCGATTCAACTGCGCTTCTGCGCGTTGCGAACTTTTTACAAGTTTCTGATCCGCCACGGTGTGGTCGGGGCGTCGCCGATAAAAAATCTGGCCTTGCCGAAGCAAGGCCGGCGATTGCCGAAATTTCTCACGCTCCAGCAAATGCGCGATTTGCTCGGCGCGCCGCTCAAACTCATGGCCACGCCCCGGCGCAAAGGGCCGGGCCGCCCGATTTCGGCCAGTGTGTGTCTGCGGGATGTCGCCGTGCTGGAAACAATTTACTCGTGCGGGTTGCGCGTGAGCGAGTTGTGCGGGTTGCGCGTGGAGGACATTGATTGGAGCGGGCAACTGGTGCGGGTGCGCGGCAAAGGCAAAAAGGAACGGCTCGTGCCGATTGGCGAACCGGCGTTGAAGGCGATTGAGAGTTATTGGAGCACGTTGAAGCAGCCGCCGTCCGGAGAATTGCCGGTGTTTTTTGCGGAAACAAAAAGGGCCGCGCCGTTGCACCCAATTCAGTTGTCGCGGCGTTTGAAACAATATCTCGTCATCGCCGGACTCGATCCCGGCCTGACCCCGCACAAATTGCGGCACAGTTACGCGACGCACCTGTTGGATGCGGGTGCGGATTTGCGGAGCGTGCAGGAATTGCTCGGCCACGCCCATCTCATCACGACGCAGGTTTACACCCACGTTACGACCGAGCGTTTGAAGAAAGCATACGACGCAGCGCATCCGCGGGCGTAGGAATTGCCCGACCGTTCCTGTCAGGGCAGGTTGTTCGCCGCATCCCATCACGATTTTGGACGGATTTCTGAGAATGTTGGGACGAATCGAATAGATTTGTTCTGGCACGCTGTTCTTGCGTCGGGGTGCGGTTAACTGACGCAGTTGGAAGGTTGGAATGGACGGCAAAACCCGGCCGAGAAAAAAATAAAATACCTGTTGACAAGGGGGCGGGTGTTTCATAGTTTGCCACCGCAAGTAGAGCCGTAAAAAGACAAAAAACAGCCGGTTGCCCCTTGGATTTTCGACAGAAAAAAATGAGGGGAACGGGTTTTTATGTCGTTTTGTGTTTGTGTATTGGATTGGACTAATGATTTAATGCGCCCATGTAGCTCAGTTGGTAGAGCGCGTCCTTGGTAAGGACGAGGTCATCAGTTCAACCCTGATCATGGGCTCCAGTTCGCAGATTTGACCGTTAACCAAAAACTAAACGCAGGAGACAACAATGGCTAAAACACAATTTCAAAGAACGAAACCGCACGTCAACGTCGGTACTATCGGACATATTGACCACGGCAAGTCCACTCTGACGGCGGCAATTGTGATGGTGCAGTCGCGGAAGGGATTGGCGGAACTCAAGTCCTATGCCGAAATCACCAAGGGCGGCACGGTGCGCGACGAAACCAAGACCCTCACCATTGCCGTGTCCCACACGGAGTACCAGAGCGACAAACGCCACTACGCCCACATTGACTGCCCGGGCCATGCCGATTTCATCAAAAATATGATCACTGGCGCAGCCCAGATGGACGGCGCCATCCTCGTGGTGGATGCCTCGGAAGGCCCGATGCCTCAAACCAAGGAGCATGTGCTGTTGGCTCGCCAGGTCGGTGTGCCCGCCATTGTGGTTTACCTGAACAAGATTGACCTCGTGGACGACAAGGAGTTGCTGGATTTGGTGGAGATGGAAGTCCGCGACCTGCTGACCAAATATGAATTTCCGGGTGAGAAGACGCCCATTGTTCGCGGCAGCGCCAAGGCGGCGCTGGCCGGAGACAAGGCCGCCGAGGATTCCATCCAGAAATTGATGGAAGCCATTGACGCGTTCATCCCGCTGCCGACGCGCGAGGTGGACAAGCCGTTCCTGATGTGCATCGAGGATGTGTTCAACATTGAAGGCCGCGGCACGGTCGTCACCGGCCGGGTGGAGCGCGGCGTGCTGGAACGCATGTCCGACGTCGAAATTGTCGGCATCAAGGAGACCCGCAAGACGGTTGCCACCGACATTGAAATGTTCCGCAAGCTGCTGGACAAGGCGACGGCGGGCGACAACGTCGGCGTGCTGCTGCGCGGCATCAAGAAGGAAGAAGTCGAACGTGGCATGGTGCTGGCCAAACCGGGCAGCATCACCCCGCACACGCATTTCAAGGCGGAAGTCTATGTGCTGTCGAAAGAGGAAGGCGGCCGGCACACGCCGTTCTTCACGAACTACCGTCCGCAATTTTACTTCCGCACCACGGACGTCACCGGGACGGTGACCCTCGCGCCGGGAGTTGAAATGGTGATGCCGGGCGACAACGTTTCGGTGGAAGTAAAGGTCATCTCGCCGGTGGCCATGGAAAGAGGCCAGCGGTTTGCGATTCGCGAAGGTGGCCGCACGATTGGCGCGGGCCGCGTGACGGAAGTCATCGCCTAATGACGGTTTTCAACTTTGGAGCGCGGGGATGAATTCCCCGCCTCCTTTCCTGTCTGATTAAATGAACATGACTCGACGGCTTAGGGCGTTAGCTCAATTGGTAGAGTAGCGGTCTCCAAAACCGTTGGTTGGGGGTTCAAGTCCCTCACGCCCTGCCAGTTTGCGGAGAGGTGGCAGAGTGGTCTATCGCGGCGGTCTTGAAAACCGCTTCGGGTTAACACCCGACGGGGGTTCGAATCCCTCCCTCTCCGCCAGCCCCGAAGGCTTTCGGGGCGGGCGACCGAATCCCGCATGGCGGGAGAAGGCGGGCCGTGCGCAATGGTGCAAACGCTGCGAGCTGCGGCTCGGCAAGCCGGAAAAATTTGTGAGTGAATGAATTATGAGTGGTTGGACTGGCATTATATTTTGGGCGGTCGTCGTCGGATTGATCTTTGCCTACCTTTGGTGGCAGGGGCAGGTCCGCCAATTGGCCACCTATGTGCAGGAAACGCGCGAAGAATTGAAAAAATGTTCGTGGCCGACCTGGGTGGAACTGAAAGGCTCGACGGCGCTCATCATGATTTCAATTGCTTTGCTCGGTGCATTCACCGAAGTGGTGGATCGCATCCTGTATTTTATATTCTTTGTACTTTGAGCACCATGCGCAGCCAGTGGTTTGTCATCCATACGCTTTCCGGCCAGGAGCAGAAGGTCAAGGAAAGCATTGAGAAGCGCGTCAAGACCGACGAGATGCAGGACTATGTCAGGGAAGTCCTCGTCCCGATGGAAAAGGTCGTCGAGGTGCGCAACCAAAAGAAGACCGTGTCCAGCCGCAAATTGTGGCCGGGCTACGTGTTTGTGGACATGGCGCTGCTCGATGAAAACAACCGTATCATCGAGAAGCCGTGGTATTTCATCAAAGAAACGCAGGGCGTGATTGGTTTTGTCGGCGGCGAACCGCCCGTGCCAACGCCGACGGAAGAAGTCGAATCCATCAAGGCGCAAATTTCCGCGTCGGAAGAGACGGAAAAACCGAAGGTCAATTTTGAAGTCGGCGAAACGATCAAAATCAACAACGGGCCGTTCCTCAATTTCAGCGGCGTGATTGAGGAAATTGATCCCGAACGCGGCAAATTGAAAGTCACCGTCAACATTTTCGGCCGCAATACGCCGGTCGAACTCGAATATTGGCAGGTGGAGAAGGCGTAAATTTGTAGCGGCGTCTCGGTAGAGCGCCGCTGAATGAAAGAAAAATTTGCGGCGGTCTGCCGACGCGCCGCTGCGAAAAATTTTATGGCAAAGAAAATCACAGGCATCATCAAGCTGCAGATTCCGGCGGGCCAGGCCAATCCCGCGCCGCCGGTCGGCCCCGCGCTCGGCCAGCACGGCGTCAACATCATGGGCTTCTGCAAGGAATTTAACGCGGCGACCAAGGCCGACGCGGGACTCATCATCCCCGTCGTCATCACCGTTTTTCAGGACAAGTCGTTCAAGTTCATCACCAAATCGCCGCCGGCGTCCATTCTGTTGAAAAAAGCCGCGGGCATCACCGCCGGTTCCAAGGAGCCGAACAAGGAAAAAGTCGGCAAAGTGACGCGCAAACAGGTTTTGGACATCGTGAAAATGAAGTCAAAGGATTTGAATGCGACTTCGGAAGAAGCCGCGTTCCGGGTCATCGCCGGCACGGCGCGCAGCATGGGAATTGAAGTCGTCGGATGATTTAACAACACGATTAAGATGAAGATGAAGATTATGATTATGACGACGTGGACTTTGGTTCCTAATCTTACTTTTAATCCTAATCTTAATCCAAATTGCACAACTGCGGGAGAGTCCTCGGGGATTCGCTTGCACCGCACCAAAACAAATGCCCAGTAAACGATACAAAAAAGCGCTCGAAGTTGTGGACGCCAAAAAGGCGTATCCGCTGAAGGATGCCGTTGGCGTCCTCGCGAAATTCCCAAAGGCGAAATTCAACGAAACCATTGACCTCGCGTTCCGTCTAGGCGTGGACCCGAAACATTCCGACCAGATGGTCCGCGGCACGGTCCCGCTTCCACACGGCAGCGGCAAGACCGTGCGCGTGCTCGTGTTTGCCAAAAGCGGCGTGGCGGCCGACGCGGCCAAGGCCGCCGGCGCGGAATACGTCGGCTTTGAAGACATGATTGCAAAGTGTCAGGGCGGCTGGGCTGATTTTGACGTGGCGGTGGCCACGCCCGAAGCGATGGCCGAAGTGCGCAAACTCGGCAAAGTGCTTGGTCCGCGCGGCCTGATGCCAAACCCGAAGACCGGTACCGTGACGGACGACACCGCCAGGGCGGTGAAGGAAGTCAAGGCCGGGCGCGTCGAGTTCAAGGTGGACAAGGCGGGCAACGTCCACGTGGCCGTCGGCAAGGCGTCGTTCCCGGCCAATCAGATCGAGGAAAACGCGCGCGCGGTGATTGAAGCCGTGGCCAAGGCGCGTCCGAACAGTGTCAAGGGCACCTATATCAACTCCTGCACGCTTTCGGCGACGATGAGTCCGCCGGTGCGCCTGGACGTGCGCGAGTTCACGACCCATTAACCCGGAACCGATTTTGAATCATGCGTGCTGAAAAACAAATTTTAACGAAGGAATACATCGCGCGGTTGAATGGCTCGCCCTTCTTCATCGTGGTGAATTACAAGGGACTCAAGGTGTCCCATATGACCGAGCTGCGGAAGCGCCTGCAAAAAGCCGGCGCGGAGATTCACATCGTCAAGAACTCCCTTTTCCAAATCGCGGTCAAGGAAGCCGGCGTCGGCGAATTGAACGGCTCGCTCGGCGGGCAGCTCGCCGTGGTCACCGGCCAGAAGGACATTTCCTCCGCGGCGAAGGTGGTGAAAAATTTTGGGGCGGAGTTCGACCGGTTGAAGGTGCAGTTTGGTTATTTGAACAACCAGCGCCTGGAAGCGGCCGCGATTGTGGCCCTGGCCGATCTGCCGAGTCTGGATGTGTTGCGCGCCACGCTGCTGGGCCTGTTGAACGCGCCGGCCACGAAACTGGTCGTATTAATCAACACCCCTGCGACGCAACTCGCGCGGGTGATCAAGGCGAAGGCCGAGAAAAGCTAAAACAATTTCCGTCCGCTTTGGCCAGCGGGTCGGACGAACAAACAACAACAAAGTAAATCGTCGGTTCACAACGAACTTAAAAAAGCCGTGGCGTGTCGCGCCGAAGCAGGGCGAAGGCGGCCTGCCAGGCCGTAGCTTTAGCGAAGGCTGGACCGCGGCACACGACGAGACGACAAGAAAGGTAATATGGCTGACATTGCAAACCTCGTGGAAGAACTGAGCAAATTGACGGTGATTGAAGCCGCTGATTTGGTCAAGAAACTGGAAGAAAAATGGGGCGTGACTGCCGCCGCACCGGTGGCTGCCGCTGCTCCGGCTGCGGGTGCTGCTGCGCCTGTCGCTGAAGCGAAGACCACGTTTGATGTGATTCTTGTGTCCGCCCCGGCGGACAAGAAAATTGCCACCATCAAGGCCGTCCGCGAAGTCAAGGCCGGTCTCGGCCTGGCGGAAGCCAAGGCGCTGGTGGAAGGCGCGCCCAAACCGGTGCTGGAAGGCGCTCCGAAAGCCGACGCTGACGCGGCCAAAAAGAAGCTGGAAGAAGCGGGCGCCAAAGTGGAGGTCAAGTAACTGGCGAACTTTAGGGCGGTGGTCCCGCGGGGCGGGACCGCCACCCTGTTTTCGCAAGGTGGAACAAAACTTTATTAGTTACAAACAGCAGCAACAAGCGGCCGCCGGTAGCGGTCTGAGTTCAGGCAAGTTCACTGTTGAACGCAGCGTCCTTGCCTTGTGTCGTTGATTGAAAATTGCCGGCTGGCACTGTTGCCAGCCAAACCAGAAAGTCCAAATGCCATCGCGAGCCACTGAACGAATCAATTTCGGCAAAATCAAAGAGATTGTCGTGCCGCCGAACATGATCGAATTGCAGACCAATTCCTACAAGGAATTCCTGCAAGCGGACGCGGCGCCCAAAAAGCGCCGGAAACACATCGGTCTGGAGGCGGTCTTTCTCGAAGTATTTCCCATCGAGAGCTACGACGGCAAGTGCGTGCTCGATTACGATTCCTACGAAATCGGCGAGCCGAAGCTGGACTGGCTCGAATGCCTGCGCGAAGGCCTGACCTACGGCGCGCCGCTTTATGTCACGTTCCTGCTCAAGGAAGAGGGCAAAAGCGCCAAGGAAGAAAAAGTTTTCATGGGCGAACTGCCGCTGATGACGCCGCAGGGCACGTTCGTCATCAACGGGGCGGAGCGCGTCGTCGTCAGCCAGTTGCACCGTTCGCCGGGCATTGCGTTCGAGGCCACGCAGCATCCGAACGGGAAAATCCTGCACAGCTTCCGCGTCATTCCCGACCGCGGTTCGTGGTATGAAGCGCAATTCGACACGAGCGATTTGCTTTACGTTTATCTCGACCGCAAGAAACGCCGCCGGAAATTTTTGACGACGACGTTTTTCCGTGCGTTGAGCTTTTTGGATGTTGAAGGGGGCATCGGCAAGGGCAAAGACAACGGCGAGAAAACCCGCGGCACGGATGAGGAAATCCTCAAGCTCTTTTACGAAATCGAGGAACTCACGATCAAGGAGGCCGAGAAACTCGAAGATTTGCCGAATTGCGTTTTGATTCAGGACGCAGTGGACGAGGAAAAGGGTCTCGTGGTTGCGCGCGCTTTTGAGCCGCTTTCCAAGGCCGTGGTCAAACAAATCGCCGAGCTGGGGGTGAACAAAATCAAGGTCGTGAATACCACGAGCGATGATGGCATCATGATCAAATGCCTGAAGAAAGACCCGGCCAAAAACGAGGAAGAGGCGCTCAAGGACATTTACCGCCGCCTGCGTCCGGGCGACCCGCCGACCGCCGCCAATGCGCGGGCGTTGCTCAAGCGGTTGTTTTTCGACCCGAAACGTTACGATTTGGGTCGCGTGGGCCGCTACAAGATCAATCAAAAACTCGGCCTCAAGGACAAGGAAGAATCACGCATTCTCACGAAGAACGATTTGGTGGCCGCGACGAAATATCTGCTCCGCCTCAAGAAGGGCGAAGGCAGCGTGGATGACATTGACCACCTGGGCAGCCGCCGCATCCGCACGGTCGGCGAGTTGCTCGCCAACCAGTGCCGGGTCGGGCTTTCGCGCACGGAACGCCTCGTCAAGGAACGCATGACGTTGTTCGATCAAAGCGTCGAGCAAATGGCGCCGCAAAAGCTCATCAATCCCAAGGCGCTCTCGGCGGTCATTCGCGATTTCTTTGGCCGCTCGCAACTCAGCCAGTTCATGGATCAAATCAATCCGCTGGCCGAGTTGACGCACAAGCGCCGTCTGTCCGCGCTGGGGCCGGGTGGCTTGAGCCGCGACCGCGCCGGATTTGAAGTGCGCGATGTTCATCCGTCGCACTACGGACGCATTTGCCCGATTGAGACGCCGGAAGGCCCGAACATCGGCCTGATTGCGTCACTGGCGACGTTTGCGCGCATCAACGATTTCGGCTTCCTCGAAACGCCTTATCGCAAGGTCGAAAACGGGCGCGTCACCAATCACATTGATTACCTGACCGCCGACCGCGAGGAACAATTCATTATCGCGCAGGCGAACTCGCCGGTTGACGACAAGGGTAAATTCACGACCGACCGGGTCGTTTGCCGCGCCCGGACCGACTTTATTGATGTCGAACCCGCGCGGGTGGATTACATGGACGTTTCGCCCAAGCAGTTGGTGTCCATTGCCGCGTCGCTGATTCCGTTCCTGGAACACGACGACGCCAACCGCGCGTTGATGGGTTCCAACATGCAACGCCAGGCGGTGCCGTTGCTGGTGACCGAAGCGCCGCTGGTGGCAACCGGTCTTGAAGACCGCGTCGCCCGCGACTCGCGCGCCGTTGTGGTCGCGGAAGAAAGCGGCAAAGTCGCTTCCGTCAGCGGCGATCGCGTCATCGTCACCGAAGACGGCAAATTGCCGGAGACGAAAAAGAAAATTAAGCACGATCCCGAAAAGGGCGTGTGGGTTTATCCGATCCGCAAATTCATGCGGTCGAACGCCGCCACGTGCATCAATCAAAAAACGCTCGTGCACAAGGGCGACCACGTGAAGAAAGGGCAGGTCATTGCCGATGGTCCGTGTACGCAGAACAGCGAATTGGCGCTCGGTCGCAACGTGCTGGTCGCGTTCATGCCGTGGAACGGCTACAACTTCGAGGACGCGATTCTCATCAGTGAAAAAATCGTGAAGGAAGACATTTTCACGAGCATTCACATTGATGAATTTGAAGTGGCCGCGCGCGACACCAAGCTCGGCCCGGAGGAAATCACGCGCGACATCCCGAATCTCGGCGATGAGGCGCTCAAAAACCTCGGGCCGGACGGCGTTATCCGCATCGGAGCGGAAGTGAAGCCCGGCGACATTCTGGTTGGCAAAATCACGCCGAAATCGGAAACCGAGCTCGCGCCGGAAGAGCGTTTGCTCCGCGCCATTTTCGGGGAAAAGGCCGCCGACGTGAAGGACACGTCGCTCAAGATTCCTTCCGGCACTTACGGCATCGTCATGGACGTGAAGGTGTCATCAAAGAAGGAAACCGATCGTGACACCAAATCATCTGCCGGCGAGGAAAAACGCCACGCGAAGCAGATTGAGGACGAGCACAAGAAAAAGACCGATGAATTGCGCGATCAATTGACCGAGGCGTTGAGCAACATTTTGCTCGGTGAAAAAATTCCGCTCGACGTGGTCAATTCCGAGACCGGGGAAATCATCATTCCGGCGAATCGCAAAATCACGAAAACGCTCCTGCGCAAACTCGCGACGGTTTATGACCGCATCGAGATTGATCCGTCGCCGATCCGCAACAAGATCAACGAAATCATCGGCAGCTTCAAAAAGAAGTTCGATGATTTGCAGATGCAATATGACGAGGAAATGGAACGTGCCGAGGCGGGCGAAGGCGTGGAGGCCGGCATCGTCAAGTCGGTGAAGGTTTACATTGCCTCCAAACGCAAGCTGTCCGTCGGTGACAAAATGGCCGGACGCCATGGCAACAAGGGTGTCGTCGCGCGGATTGTGAAGGAAGAAGACATGCCATTCCTTGAGGACGGAACGCCGGTGGACATCGTGTTGAATCCGCTGGGCGTGCCCTCGCGCATGAACGTCGGCCAGGTGCTGGAAACGCACCTCGGCTGGGCGGCGCAGATTCTGGGTTTGAAATTCGCCACGCCGGTATTCGACGGCATCAAGGAAAAGGACATCCGCGGTTATCTCAAGGACGCGAAACTGCCGGAGCACGGCAAAACCATCCTTTACGACGGCTGCACCGGCGAACCGTTCGATCAGGAGATCGTCGTCGGTTTCATTTACATGATGAAGCTCGGCCACCTGGTCGCGGACAAGATTCACGCCCGCGCGGTGGGGCCTTACTCGCTGGTCACGCAGCAGCCGCTCGGCGGCAAGGCGCAATACGGCGGCCAGCGCTTCGGCGAAATGGAAGTGTGGGCGATGGAAGCCTACGGCGCGGCCTACACGTTGCAGGAATTGCTCACCGTCAAGTCCGACGACGTGCAAGGGCGCACGCGCATTTACGAGGCAATTGTCAAAGGCGACAACGCGCTGGAGGCGGGTATTCCCGAATCCTTCAACGTGCTCGTCAAGGAAATGCAGTCGCTCGGCCTCGATGTGAAGGTCGGTTACGCGAATCCGGCTGAACACCCGGAAGCATCCGCAGTGACACTGGCGTCGCTTTAACCCGGAAACCATTTAACCAACGCGGAAACAAATTTTTGTATGATCGGCAACAAAGAAAACGCGCGCGAATTGCTCGGACTGGACAAGGTCAATCAGGTGGATTATGTCGCGATCACCGTCGCGTCACCCGATGCCATCCGGTCGTGGAGCAAAGGCGAAGTCAAAAACCCCGAAACCATCAACTACCGCACGTTCAAACCGGAAAAGGGCGGCCTCTTCTGTGAACGCATTTTCGGCCCCGTCAAGGACTGGGAATGTTCCTGCGGCAAGTACAAGCGCATCAAGCACCGCGGCATCGTTTGCGACCGTTGCGGCGTGGAGGTAACGCTGGCCCGCGTCCGCCGCGAGCGCATGGGCCATATCGAACTGGCCGTGCCGACGTGCCACATCTGGTTTTTCAAGTGCATGCCGTCGCGCATCGGCCTCGTTCTCGACGTGACCGCGCGCAACCTTGAGCGCGTGATTTATTACGAGGATTACCTCGTCATTGATCCGGGCAACACGCCGCTGAAACAGAATCAATTGCTCAACGAACACGAATACCGCGAAGCCCGCGAGACCTACGGTGCGGACGCGTTCCTGGCCAAGATGGGCGCGGAAGCCGTGCGCGAAGCGCTGGCGCGGGTGGACCTGGCCAAGGGCATCGATCAATTGCAAGAGGCGATGACCGAAACCAAGAGCAAACAAATCCGCAAAAAACTGGCGAAGCGGATCAAATTGCTCCAGGGCTTGCAGATTTCCAAGAGCCGTCCGGAATGGATGATTCTTACGGTGCTGCCGGTGATTCCGCCGGACTTGCGCCCGCTCGTGCCGCTCGAAGGCGGACGCTTTGCAACGTCGGACCTGAACGATCTGTATCGCCGCGTCATCAACCGGAACAACCGTCTCAAAACGTTGCTCCAGCTCAAGACGCCCGAAGTCATCATCCGCAACGAAAAGCGCATGTTACAAGAGGCCGTGGACGCCCTGTTCGACAATGGCCGTCATGGTCGCCCGGTCACCGGCGCGGGCAATCGCTCGTTGAAATCCTTGAGCGACATGCTCAAGGGCAAGGGCGGCCGCTTCCGTCAGAATTTGCTCGGCAAGCGCGTGGATTATTCAGGCCGTTCCGTCATCGTCATCGGCCCGGAGCTGAAATTGCATCAGTGCGGTTTGCCCAAGAAAATTGCGCTGGTTTTGTTCGAACCGTTCATCATCCGCCGGCTCAAGGAATTGGGCTACGTCCACACCGTTCGCAGTGCGAAGAAAATGATCGAGCGCCAGACGAAGGAGGTCTGGGACGTTTTGGAGGAAGTGACCAAGGGCCATCCGGTGCTGCTCAATCGCGCGCCGACGCTGCACCGTCTGTCCGTGCAGGCGTTCGAGCCGCAGTTGATCGAGGGCGAAGCGATTCGCATTCATCCGCTGGTTTGCACCGCTTACAACGCGGATTTCGACGGCGACCAGATGGCCGTGCACGTCCCGCTGTCCGTCGAGGCGCAAATGGAAGCGCGCCTGTTGATGATGGCGACCAACAACATTTTCAGCCCGTCGTCCGGCAGGCCGATCATCACGCCAACGCAGGACATCACGCTCGGCTGTTATTATCTCACCGCCGAACCGCGCACGCCGATGCCCGCCGACACGCGAAAACTGCCGTTGTTCGGCTCGAAGGACGAAGTGATTTTCGCCTATGACGATGGCGCGTTGAAGACCCACGACCGGATTCGTCTGGCGAATCCGGATTTCAACCTGCAAACCGTTTACGGTGACCCGACCAGGAAGATCATCGAAACGACCGTTGGCCGCGTCACCTTCAGCGAGATTTGGCCGTCGGAACTCGGCTTTTACAACAAGGCCGCCGGCAAGAGCCAGCTCGGCGATTTGATTTGGAAGTGTTACAAGTTCGCCGGCCACGACAAAACCGTCGCGATGCTCGACAAGCTCAAGGAACTTGGCTTCCGCGAGGCCACGAAGTCCGGCGCGTCCATCGGCATTGACGACATGATTGTGCCCAAGGAACGCGACCAGGAAGTTGACGCCGCGCAAAAGCAGATCAAAGAGGTTGAGAAGCAGTATCGCAAGGGTGTCATCACACCGGGCGAACGCTACAACAAAATCGTGGACATCTGGACACATTGCACCGACCAGATTGCCAGCGTCATGTTCCGCACGCTCGAACAGAATCAGGGCAAGAAGGAATTCAACCCGGTTTTTCTCATGGTGGATTCCGGCGCGCGGGGCAACAAACAACAGGTCCGCCAGCTGGCCGGTTTGCGCGGCCTTATGGCCAAGCCCAGCGGCGACATCATCGAAAAACCGATTCTCGCGAATTTCCGCGAAGGTCTTTCCGTATTGGAATACTTCATCTCGACCCACGGCGCGCGCAAAGGTCTGGCCGACACCGCCCTCAAAACCGCGGACTCCGGTTACATGACCCGCAAACTCGTGGACGTGTCGCAGGATGTCATCATCCAGCAGCCGGATTGCGGCACGACGAACGGCATCTGGGTTTCGGCGGTTTATGAGGGTGAAGACGAAGTCGTCAAACTGGCTGACCGGCTCGTGGGCCGTTTCGCGTGCGATGACATTGTGAACTCGACCAACCCGAAGGAATTTCTCGTTCGCCCGAACGAGGAAATTGACGAGGAAAAGGCCAAACGCATTGAAGCTTCGGGCGTTGACCGCGTGCGCATCCGCTCGGTGCTCACGTGCGAAAGCAAGCACGGTATTTGCGTTAATTGTTACGGACGCAACCTTGCCACCGGTGGACTCGTCAAGCTCGGCGAAGCGGTCGGCATCATCGCCGCCCAGTCCATCGGCGAGCCGGGCACGCAGTTGACGATGCGGACGTTCCACATCGGCGGCACGGCGGCGCAGGTGTTCAAGATCCCGCAGATCAAGGCCAAGCACGACGGTGTGATCCATTACAACGACCTCCGCCTGGTCGAACTGGAGGACGGCAACAACATCGTGCTCAACAAAAATGGTTCCGTTTCCATTCTCGGCGACGACGGACGTGAACTGGAAAACCACATCGTGGTCATCGGGGCGGTCATTTCGGCCAAGGATGGCGCCAAGGTGAAGAAGGGTGAAACCTTCGTGCAATGGGACCCGTATAACGTGCCGATTCTCTCCGAGAAAGCCGGCAAGGTGAAATTCCACGACATCATCGAAGGGGTGACGATGAAGCAGGAAATGGACGAGACCACCGGCCAGGAAGCAATGGTGCTGGTGGAACACAAGGAAGACTTGCACCCGCAAATCATCATCAGCAACGACTCCGGCGAAGCGGTGGCGAATTATCCGATTCCCTCCGGCGCGCACGTCGTCGTGACCGAAGGCAGCAAGATTGTCGCCGGCACGTTGATGGCCAAGACGCCGCGCAAGACTTCCAAGACCAAGGACATTACCGGCGGTCTGCCCCGCGTGGCGGAGTTGTTCGAAGCCCGCCGTCCGAAGGACGCGTCGGAAATTTCCAAGATTGACGGCCTGGTGGACTTTGGGGCGAGCGTGCGCGGCAAACGTTGCATTGTCATCAAAGACCCGCAGACCCAGGCGGAAGAGGAACATCTCATTCCCATTGGCAAGCACGTCATCGTCTTCAAGGGCGACATGGTGAAGAAAGGCCAGCAGTTGACCGAAGGTCCGATGGACCCGCACGAAATCCTCGAAGTCTGCGGCCCGCAGGAACTGCAGGAGCACCTCGTTAGCGAAGTGCAGGAAGTTTATCGTCTGCAGGGCGTCACCATCAACGACAAGCACATCGAAATCATTGTCCGCCAGATGCTCCGCAAAGTGCGCATCACCGAACCGGGCGACACCACGTTCCTTTGGGGCGAGCAGATTGACAAGCTGGACTTCGAGGAGGAAAACGAGCGCGTTGACAAGATGGGCGGCAAGCCGGCGGAGGCTTCGCCCGTGTTGCTCGGCATCACCAAGGCGTCGCTCGAAACCGACAGTTTCCTCAGTGCTGCATCGTTCCAGGACACGACCCGCGTGCTGACCGAGGCCGCCACCCGTTCCAAGGTGGACTACCTGCGCGGTTTCAAGGAAAACGTCATCATGGGTCACATCATCCCGGCCGGCACCGGTTTCGACATGCACCGCAAGGTGCAACTCACTCATCTGGTCGAAGCCGAGGATGAACCGGAGCCGGCGGAGCCGGCGGAAACGGCAGCAGCGGAGAATCCGTTGCTGGCCTGACCCAAAAACAATTATTCAACGCAAGGCGTTCGGGAAACCGGACGCCTTGTTTTGTTTCAATCAGTGCAATCCGCGTGTCGAAAATTATCCGAAATAATTCTTGGCAATTTTCGGCCAAGGGCGTAAAAGCCGAATCGTCATACGAGAAGTTCCAAACATTTGGTTCAGTGGAACGGGAATGCAAGGGAAAGGGAATCATGAGGACAATCAGAAATAGTTTCAGCAGTTTGGCAATCATCGGCGGACTCATCGGGTCATTGAACTTCATTCAAGCCGCTGGCGTGCCGATGCTTGGAGATGGCGGCGATGGGGGGACAAACGGTTCTTTCACTTCCAACTACACTCCACTGGATTACGGGACGAACCTTTGGTTGGAGATCACTGGGGTCTCAAACGGACTGGCATATTTGAACCTCCGCAACGCCACCAATGAGGTTTACGAAGTGTGGAGCAAGACGGACTTGCTGGTAACCAATTGGGACATCGAACAGGCAGTGTGGCCAACGAATCAGGATACCACGTCCTTTACGGTTCCCCAACTGGATCGGACGAGCTTGTTCATTTGGGCGCGGGACTGGACGGACATCACTTCCGGTGACAATGATACGCCGGAATGGTGGTTTTGGAAATACTTCGGGACTGTGGCCTTGTCGGACAACAATCTGGACAGTCAGGGCAACACGCTGCTCTACGACTATCAAAACAGCATTGACCCGAACATCATCTATTTTTCGCTCGTCTTCACGAACCAATACGTCAACACTAATCCAGCCAACGGCACAATCGTGGTTTCCGATGGGGTGCCGTTTTATATGGCCGTGCTGATCAACAGCACCGACTTTGCCGATGCGATCTGGCAGCCGTATAACTCAAACGTTGTCGTGTCGCTGAATGCTGGTGACGGGGATTATGACATATGGATCGGGTTGCGCGGGCTGCCCCAAGACGCCCAGCAGACCTGGCATGATGTTTATCTCACATTGGACACAATACCGCCAACCATCGTTATTACCAATCCTATTGCCAGCGTTGTTTCCCAGCCGGTCATCCAACTGCAAGGCTACAGCACCGAACCGTTGGACAGCCTTTCGTTTGACGTGGCCAACGCCGCCGGTGTCATCACCAATCTGCACGGCTACATCATCGGAACATATTATGATGAGAATCTGTGGACGTTCACCACCAACTGGTTTCATTGCCTCGATGTGGCCCTGACCAACGGCCTGAATACGATCACACTGCACGCCACTGATTGGGCCGGCAACATGACCACGACCAATGTCAGCCTCACTTTGGATTATTCTAACAATACCAATCCGCCCGCGTTGACGGTGACCTGGCCGCAGGATGGAACTTATATTGGCGGCAGCCAATTCACTTTTAAGGGAGAGGTGAATGATCCGACCGTCACGGTGACAGCGCAGATCGTGGATGCCAATGGTGAGACAAACACGGTTCCAGGTTTGGTGGAACACAGTGGCTTGGTTTGGGTGCAAAACCTGCCATTGGCTGACGGTGAGAATTCGCTGACCGTCACCGCCATGGATGCGGCGGGTAACACATCATCAACCAACATCACGGTGACCAAAAGCATTGTAACTGTTACCATGGACCCCATTTCTGGCGACCAAGTAAATCAATCCTTCGTGAACGTCTTTGGAACGGTGAGCGATCCGAGTTGCATTGTTACTGTCAATGGTGTGCCGGCGAACGTGAATGAATATGGAAATTGGGAAGCGGACAACGTGCCGGTGAATGCCACTGGCACAGCGGTTTTTGACGTGGAAGTTTATTCCGGCAGCAGTTTTAACGCCGCTGTCAGGCCGAATCTGGCTTTTAGTGCCAACGATACTCCGAACAATACTCTCATTGATTCTCAATTATTCACCTCGCCGCAACCGCCAAAGGTTGTCCTATCAAGCTTTTGGAGTGACTTATATTACCAAGGTGCCTTTTGGTTTGGAGTCATGCAATGGGGAACGGCCAAAATTAATTGGATTTCTGGTGAGGGCGGGACTTGGTGGTATGCTGGTGTACACGGCACGGAATATGGGACCCAATTTTCCAGCGGCGAAAACAATCTTCCCACGGATTCAATTGCGGGATTGTTTTTCCGGACACAAATAGGGAGGAATTCTTCTGTCGTCACTGCGACTTGTTGGTATACCAACAAGTCGAAAGTCATAATTGTGCCTCAAGGTCAAACAGCGGCGGGAACAACGAATTTATATTTGGTGCGTGCCAGTGCGTTGGAATTTTCCGATCCCTATAGGTCTGTGGGGCTCGGGGATCCCGGAGACTTGCCGTTGCCGCCAGAGTGGTTGCAGATCCAAGGCCAGACTTTGGTCAACACCGGGGAAACCAATACGGCCAACAGCTCGGTTTGGGGTGAGACAATTGTATCAGCCCCGGCGGGAGAGACCGTGGAAGTCACACCAATGGCGATACAGTTTTATGCGAATTGGAATTACACTTTTGATGTTAAAGCCACTAACATAGACCTGCAACTGGCGGTGGATGCCAATCGCGACGGTAACATCACCTTTGACCAACCCGGCCAGATCAACCCCGACCAAACCACCGACACCAAGCCTTACCGGTTCTGGATCAATGACAATCACGATGGGTTTGGCAACATTTGGAATCTTACTTCGGTTGATTCGGTTCAGGAAGATTTAAACCCGTCCACCGGCAACGATGCCACCAGCAATTCGATCAGTTGTACTCGCGACTTGGAGGATTACACCAGGCTCTGGATGAATGTACAGGGCATTACCAACGAATTGCAGAACGGCACTTTCCTGCTGGCGTTGCAATGGGAAAACGTGACCGGCAGTCCGGCAATCAGAATCTTCCCCGCAGTGGAAATCAACGGTGGCACATTCTATCTGACCGACACCAACATGGCACAAGCACAAATCACCGCGCCCTTTGGCACGAATATTGTTGATCAAACCGGGCAGCAAGTGGTCGCGAACAACGCGCCGTTTTTCTTTACCACCAGTTTTTGGTCGAATTTTGCAACCAACCCGGTGACATATCTGATATTTGACGGTGTCAGCAGCGGCAGCGGGAAACTGGTGCTGGCCATTTACAAAAATGACGGTGTGACCAAGCTGGCGGAGAGCCAACCGCTTTATTTGAACTTGAACGAAATCACAAACATGTATGAACGCTGGACAGTGGGCGAAGGCAATGGCGGAACGCCTGCCACTACAGCATGGCCTTTATCCGATTTCCAATACACTTCATCCAGCCCCGAAGCGAACCAATATATTCTTTTTGTTCATGGCTGGAATGTATCGCCACAGGTGAAGGACGCTTTTGCCAACACCGCCTACAAACGGTTGTGGTGGCAGGGTTACAAAGGCCGGCTTGGCGCGTTTCGCTGGCCGACATTATACAATTTCCCGTCATGGAGCAGTCAGGGACTCAATCTGCGCAATTATGATGAGAGTGAATCCAATGCGTGGGCGTCCGCGACGGGGCTGGTCGGCCTTTTGACCAGCCTCGATTCGCAATATCCGAATAGTGTTTATGTGTTTGCTCATAGCCAGGGCAATGTGGTGGTGGGCGAAGCCTTGAGGCAGGGCGGGACGATCCAGTTAGTGAATACTTATGTGGCGTGTCAGGCGGCTGTTTCCGCCCATGCCTATGATCCCACCACCAGCGGATGGCAATCAATCGGCACCTCCAATTCGCCTGATTCCTTTGCCAGTTGGACAAATGGCGAGCCTTACTTCAATGGCGTTACCAGTGCGGAAAGTTGTGGGGATTTATACAACACGAACGACTGGGCACTGAATCTTTGGCGGATTGACCAAACTCTAAAACCAGACCATGGAATAACCTTTCCGGGTTATTATTGGGACTCTCCTTCCGGCACGCATCCATCCGGCTTTTACAAAATAGCCGGTTCTGTTGATTATAACCTGTATTTCCCAGACAACACTTACGAGATTTTCGCTTTTTGCGTCCAATCGCCATGCTACGCTTTGGGCGCTACGCCGAATGTCCATGGTTTCACAATGCAGAGTATGCCGAGCTTATGGCAATATGATCCGTTTGAGACTGAAACAGACTTAAAATTCAGCGACCACCCTTGGCATAGCGCAGAATTTTTGTTCACTTCTGCAGAGCAATGGAACTTTTGGAAGGCTCTTATGGGTCAATTCGGTTTACCAACAAATCAATGATATGAATAAACTCAATACTTATATTGGCAGAACACTCATTCCCTCGATGATTATCGGCGGGTTGTTGTGCAAATCGAATGTTTCTGCCCAAATTCAGTCATTAGCGCCAGATACGAAGGCACCAAGCGTGATAGCATCAACCAATCTGCCACCGCCGGGTTTTGCTTCGCGTTTGGATTATCTTAAAAGTTTCACCAATGAAGATGAAGTCACGCGTGCTTACCGAAGCGGACTTATTGGCAAAGACGAGGCAATAATAGCACACTTTGAAATCGGCAATGCCAAGTCACAGGATTTTTATGGCAAGGTGATCGACCAATATGGACAACCCGTAGTCGGTGCAAATGTTACCGGCTACCTCCGTTCAGACGAAGGTTTTGGAATCAATGACGAGAAAGTTGAGGAATTCAAAACCCAGACCGATGCAGAAGGTCAGTTTCAATTCACTGGATTGCATGGTGCTCGATTCGGTCAAAAAGTGTCGAAAGATGGATATGAAATGGGATCAGAAGGTTACATAAAGCAAACCGGCTCAAAAACCAGTCCAAATGATAGGGCAACTTTTACGATGTGGAAATTTCGCGGAGCGGAGCCGATGGTGCATCCGAGCATTCATGCTTACATTCCATGTGATGGTAGTATTACAAAATTTGATTTATTCACCGGCAAAAAAAATTCTAATGGCGAAATGGCTGTCAGTTTAACTCGTAATCCGGTGAATATTGACCGTCGCAGGTCATTTAATTGGTCGGTAACGCTTGAAATCCCCAATGGAGGTTTTCAGGAAATCACCAACCTCTATCCAAATGAAGCTCCGGTTGAAGGATACCAGTCAACTATGACGCTAGACTTCTCAACTAATATGGTCGGGTGGCAACCTGACTTTAACCATGCTTATTATTTCAAAAGCAAGGATGGTCAAGTTTATGGCCGAATGGCCATCAATATCATGGCAAATTTTCAACCGCCACCGACACTCTTTGCTGTGGAGATTTACGCTAATCCAGCAGGCTCACGGAACTTGGAGTTCGATCCTAAAAAGCAAATTCGGTAATGAACGCAAATATATTTTAGCATCGTGCTTGCCGTCTGATCCGATTTTTGAAGAATCCATGCTGCCATAATTTCATAACCCAGCGCCGAAAACCAGACGTGGCCGCTCAGACGGATACCTATTATCGGATCACCGATTGCCCGCCGATTCCAATTCGGCCTTGGTTTTCGCCTGCAATTCGTCCAGTTCCGGCCTCAGTTCTTCCTTGGTTTTATGGTTTATCCGGTCAATGAACAAAATGCCACTCAAGTGATCCGTTTCATGCTGAATGGCGCATTGCTGACCATAGTAGCCACCAATGCGGTCGTAAAAAATATGAACCGCCAAAAGCACAAGGCCACTTTCCAAGCTGCGCGCCCGACAAGCCGCGCAATTTACATTGAATCCGCGCGATGACCTTTCCACACTTGCCAAAGTAAATGAGTCGAAGATCGAAGGGAAAAGCCCCTGCCATGCATTCAGGCGCACCCGTTTCGCCGACTGGTGAAATGCCTGAATTGGCAGACTCCTGCCCGTCGGAATCCAAAGGCCGACCGGTCGGCTTGAATGATCGCTGGACGGTTCTCGCGGTCTGCATTTTTCTGGCGGTGATCACATGGCTGGTCTTCGGCCAGACGCTGGGGCATGACTTTATCAATTACGACGACAATGATTACGTGTATGAAAACCCGGAAGTTGCCCGGGGACTGACGCTCAAGGGGATTGTCTGGGCGTTTACCCAAGTCCACGCCTCCAACTGGCACCCGCTGACCTGGGTTTCCCATATGCTGGACTGCCAGTTTTACGGATTAAACCCCGGCGGCCATCATCTCACCAATGTCCTGCTCCACACGGCGACGGCGATCCTGCTTTTCCTGGTTCTGCGGCGGATGACGAGTCTTCGCCCCGGCAGAGGTGTTGGGGCTACGACCACGCAAGCTGGCGTGCTTTGGCGTAGCGCATTTGTGGCGGCGGTGTTTGCGATCCATCCGTTGCGGGTGGAATCGGTGGCGTGGGTGGCGGAACGCAAGGACGTGCTCAGCGGGCTGTTCTGCATGCTAACCATCGGGGCGTATGTGCGGTATGTCGAAAAGTCCAAAGTCCAAAATCCAAAGTCCAAAGTTTATTACGGTTTAACGTTGTTATTTTTTATGTTGGGCCTGATGTGCAAACCGATGTTGGTGATGCTGCCCTTCGTGCTGCTGTTGCTGGATTACTGGCCGCTTGGGAGGGTGACGGGTGACAAGTGGCAGGCGACAGGTGAAAAAAAGGGAAAACCCTCAACCCTCAACCCTCAACTCTCAACCTTGCTTCTTGAAAAGCTGCCCTTGTTCGGACTGGCTGCCGCGTCGGGAGTGGTTACGATATTTGCCCAGACAGAGGCCATCCAGTCGTTCGAGCAGATTTCCCTTCCCCTGCGCGTGGGGAATGCCTCGATCTCTTATGTGACCTATTTGGTCCAGATGTTCTGGCCGTCAGGTCTGGCGTTTTTTTATCCGTTTGCAGCCAGGGACGTTGGGGTTTCAAGAGTGGTGCTGTCACTGGTTCTGTTGGCCGGCATTTCCACAGGCGTTTTTGTCCTGCGCCGTCGTCCCTATTTTTTGACCGGCTGGCTGTGGTATCTCATCATGCTGGTGCCGGTGATTGGAATTGTTCAGGTGGGAGTGCAGGCGCATGCGGATCGCTACACCTATCTGCCGCAGATCGGCTTGTATCTGTTGCTGACATGGGCGGTAGCGGATTTGTGCGCCGGCTGGCGTCGCCGGCGCGTGGTACTGGGCGGCTGTGCCACGATCATCCTTGCGGCTTTGATTTTTTGCGCGCGGGTGCAGACTGCTTATTGGCGGAATAGTGAATTACTGTCAACTCACACGCTCGCCTGCACTTCTGACAACTACATTGCTCATGACTGTCTCGGCAACGCTCTACTCAAAAAGGGCAGCGTGGACGAAGCGATTGTTCATTTCCAAAGGGCGCTGCAAATCAAGCCCGACTACGTGAAAGCCTATAACAACCTTGGCAACGCTCTGTTCAAAAAGGGCAATGTGGACGAAGCGATCGCCCAGTTTCAAAAGGCGCTGCAAATCAAACCCGAAGACGCGGAAATCCGCAATAACCTTGCTGTTGCGCTTGCCAAGGCTCATGGCGATTATGCCAATACGCTCGTCCAGATGGGACGTGACGATGAGGCCATTGTTGAATTTAGAAAGGCCCTGGAGCTTTTTCCCGATTTTGCCGATGCGCGTCATGACCTTGCGGTCATCCTTCTCCATAAAGGGCAGGTGGACGAGGCCATTGCCCAGTTTCGGGAAATCTGGAAACAATATCCTGACGAGGCGATGGCTTCTTTTGACCTTGGTAACGCCTATTTCCAAAAGGGGCAGATGGACGAGGCGGTGGCGTTTTACCAAAGAGCTTTGCAAATCAAGCCTGACGATGTGTCCGTCCTCAACAACCTGGGGATGGCCTTGCTCACAAAGGGAATGGTGGACGAGGCCGTCGTTCAGTTTCGGGGGGCTTTGGCCCTCCAGCCCGACTTTGCACTGGCTCGCACCAATCTACATAAAGCCCTTCTTCAAAAGGAACATCCGTAGATGGGGTGATTTTGTGAGCGAGCCAGCAACCACGCCACCAGCCCGTGCAATAATATATTCTGTAGATGATATCCTGTTGCTGGTCATCTCCGCCGGCACCGTTGCCATCCGGCGGAACCCGACTACGCGGAAGTCCAGAATAATCTGGCATGGGTGCTTGCAACCTGTCCGCAGGCTTCTCTGCGCAATGGCAACAAAGCAGTGGAACTGGCCCAGCAGGCGAATCAGTTGACCGGCGGAGAGAACCCAATCATTCTCAGCACGCTCGCCGCCGCCTACGCCGAAGCCGGGCGTTTTCCCGAAGCGGTGGAAACCGCGCAGCGCGCTCTGCGACTGGCCGAGACACAGTCCAACACCACGCTGGCCGATGCCATTCGATCACAAATGAAGCTCTATCAAGCAGGTCTCCCATTCCATTTACATTAAAAGTAAAAGGGTCCTGGAATTATGACATTTCAGTCTGTGGCCCTGTCTCGGTTTGTTGGGCCAGAAATGCATGAACGCTTGAACTGGCGCGCCCGACAAGCCGCGCAATTTACATTGAATCCGCGCGACGGCCTTTCCACACTTGCCAAAGTAAATGAGTCGAAGATCGAAGGAAAAAGCTCCTGCCCTGCCTTCGGGCGCACCCGTTTCGCCGACTGGTGAAATGCCGGGATTGGCAGACTCACGCTTGCCGGAATCCGGGTGCCCTCAGGCTGGTTTGAGTGACCGCTGGACGGTCCCCGGGGTCTGCATTTTTTTGGCGGCTATTATCTGGGTGGTCTTCGGCCAGACGCTGCGTCACGAGTTCGTGAACTTCGATGACTGGGTTTACGTATATGAAAACCCGGAAGTCGCCCGGGGTCTGACGCTCAAGGGCATCGTCTGGGCGTTCACTCACGTCCATTCCCACAACTGGCACCCGCTGACTTGGATTTCCCATATGCTGGACTGCCAGTTTTATGGATTGAACCCCGGCGGCCATCATCTCACCAATATCCTGCTCCACACAGCGACGGCGATCCTGCTTTTCTTGGTGCTGCGGCGGATGACGGGGTTCTTGTGGCGCAGCGCGTTTGTGGCGGCGGTGTTTGCGATCCATCCGCTACGGGTGGAATCGGTGGCGTGGGTGGCGGAACGCAAGGACGTGCTCAGCGGCCTGTTCTTCATGCTGACCCTTTGGGCGTATGCGCGGTATGCACAGGGGATGACAGGTGGCAAGTGGCAGGTGACAAGAACAGAAGCAGCCGCTGCCGCACCCGGCTCGTCACGCGTCACGCGTCACGCGTCACTTTTCTATTGTCTGGTGCTGTTGTTTTTTGCGTTGGGCCTGATGTGCAAGCCGATGCTGGTGACGCTACCCTTCGTGCTGCTGCTGCTGGACTACTGGCCGCTTGGGAGGGTGACGGGTGACAAGTGGCAGGCGACAGGTGAAAAAAAGGGAACACCCTCAACCCTCAACCCTCAACTCTCAACCTTGCTTCTTGAAAAACTGCCCTTGTTCGGACTGGCCGCCGCGTCGGGTGTGGTCACGATTTTTGCCCAGACAGAGGCCATCCAGTCGTTCGAGCAGATTTCCCTTCCCTTGCGCGTGGGCAATGCCCTGACCTCCTGTGTGGTTTATTTGGGCCAGATGTTCTGGCCGTCGGGTCTGGCACTTCCTTATCCATTTGTGACCAGGGACGCAGGGATTTCAGGGGTACTGTCGTTGATCCTGTTGGCCGGCATTTCCACGGGCGTTTTCGCTCTGCGTCGTCGTCGCTATCTTTTGATCGGCTGGCTGTGGTATCTCATCATGCTGGTGCCGGTGATTGGGATTGTTCAGGTGGGAGCGCAGGCGCGTGCGGATCGCTACACCTATCTGCCACAGATCGGTTTGTATGTGCTGCTGACCTGGGCGGTGGTGGATTTGTGCGCTGGTCTGCGCAACCGCCGCGTGGTACTGGGCGGCTGCGCCACGATCATCCTCGTGGCTTTGATTTTCTGTGCGCGGGTGCAGACTGCTTATTGGCGGAATAGCGAATCACTGTGGGCTCACACGCTCGCCTGTACTTCTGACAACTACATTGCCCACGACAGTCTTGGCAACGCTCTGTTCCAAAAGGGGAGTGTGGACGAAGCGATTATTCATTTCCAAAAGGCGCTGAAAGTAAACCCTGACTATGAGGAAGCTTGCTACAACCTCGGCAACGCCCTGTTCCAAAAGGGCAATGTGGACGAAGCGATTGTTCATTACCAACAGGCCTTGGAAATAAATCCCGTCTATGCGGAAGCCCAAAACAACCTCGGCATCGCTCTTCTCCGAAAGGGCAATGTGGACGAAGCAATCATTCATTACCAAAAGGCGCTGGAAATCAAGCCCGACCACGCAGAAGCCCACTACAACCTTGGCAACGCTCTTCTCCAAAAGGGACGTGTGGACGAAGCGATCGTTCATTACCAAAAGGCGCTGGAAATCAAGCCCGACCACGCAGAAACCCACTACAACCTCGGCAACGCTCTTCTCCAAAAGGGCAGTGTGGACGAAGCGATCGTTCATTACCAAAAGGCGCTGGAAATCAAACCAGACTACGCGGAAGCCCACAACAACCTCGGCTCCGCTTTGAATTCGCAAGGACGTTTTAACGAAGCGATGGTTCATTTCCAAAAGGCGCTGGGAATCAAGCCCGGTTACGCAGAAGCCCACTACAACCTCGGCAACGCTCTGCTCCGAAAGGGAAGCATGGACGAAGCGATCGCGCATTACCAAAAGGCGCTGGAAATCAAGCCCGATTACGCGGAAGCCCAGAATAATCTGGCACGGGTGTTGGCGACTTCTCCGCGGGCGTCGCTACGCAATGGCAACCAAGCGGTGGAACTGGCCCAGCAGGCGAATCAGTTGACCGGCGGAGAGAACCCAGTCATTCTCAGCACGCTCGCCACCGCCTACGCCGAGGCCGGGCGATTTCCCGAAGCGGTGGAAACCGCGCAGCGCGCTCTGCAACTGGCCGGGACGCAGTCCAACACCACGCTGGCTGATGCCCTTCGATCACAGCTGAAGCTCTATCAAGCAGGGATCCCATTCCATTTACACTAAAAGTCCTAGAATTATGACATTTCAGTCTGTGGCCTTGCCTCGATTTGGTGCGGGAGCTGTGGGGAATGCCTGAGCCGGAGTGCTTCCAATCGGGCGAAATAGTTGTTGCAAGCCGGATTTGGTTTGCTATATTCCGCCTTCCATTTTTTGAGACGAAATGCCGACTATCAATCAACTGGTCCGTAAGGGCCGACGCAAAGTAAAATACAAGTCCAAGTCGCCCGCCTTGGAAGGCTCGCCGTTTCGACGCGGGGTGTGCATTCAGGTCATGACGCGCACGCCCAAGAAGCCGAACTCGGCGATGCGCAAGGTTGCCAAGGTGCGCCTGACCAACGGGTATGAGGTGATCGCCTACATCCCGGACGAGGGCCACAATTTGCAGGAGCACTCCATCGTGATGGTGCGCGGTGGCCGCGTGAAGGATTTACCGGGTGTGCGTTATCACATCGTTCGTGGGCGGCTGGATGCCGCTGGTGTCGAAAAACGCCGGGTCAGCCGCTCGAAATACGGCGTGAAACGCCCGAAACCCGGTTCCAGGCCCGCAGCACCGGCTGCAACAGCAGAGGCTCCGGCGGCAGCAGCACCCGCAGCCTGATGAATTTATGAACGCGAAGATGGAAGATGGAGAATTGAGAATAGAACACAAATAGAGCGCGAAAAGGCCCGCCATCCTCCATCATCCATTATCAATCCTCGTTAAAAAAATATGTCCCGCAGACGACAAGCTACAAGACGGACGGTTGCCAAAGACGGAAAGTTTCAAAGCGCTTTGGTTTCGCGGCTGGTCAACACCATCATGATGTGCGGCAAAAAAAGCACGGCGCAGCGGATTGTGTACGGCGCGTTCAACAGCATTTCCGAAAAGAATCCGGCCAGCAATCCGGTGGAAATTTTGCAGCGCGCGGTGGACAACGCCAAACCGCGCATCGAAACCAAGGCGCGCCGCGTCGGCGGCGCCACGTATCAGGTGCCGCTGGAAGTGCCGTCGGACCGGCAGGCCGCCCTGGCGCTCCGCTGGATTGTGGATTTCGCGGACGCCCGCAAAGGCACGCCCATGCGCGAGGCGCTCGCGGCGGAGATTTTGGAGGCTTATCAAGGGCAGGGGAACGCGATCCGCAAACGCGACGAAGTTCACAAGATGGCACAGGCGAACAAGGCATTTGCCCATTTCCGCTGGTAGAGTCCAACCGCAAAAGGTGTGGAAATGACTAATGACAAAGCGCTAATAACTAGAGAATGTTGAATGACGAAAGGCCCGGCGCATTCGATTCTTATTTGTCATTAGGTTTTGCTCATTCCTTCGTCATTAGGATTTAGTCATTCGTCATTAGATTTGCCCACATCCTTTGGTCCGCTATAATTCGATCAACATTTGAAAACGAGCACAACTTTGGGAAAAGAAAAATCGGTCAATTCGCCCAACCGCGAATACTCGCTGGAGCGCACGCGCAACATCGGCATCGCGGCGCACATTGATG
This sequence comes from Verrucomicrobiota bacterium, assembly GCA_050010435.1. Taxonomy (GTDB): domain Bacteria; phylum Verrucomicrobiota; class Verrucomicrobiia; order Limisphaerales; family UBA11358; genus UBA11358. The sequence continues at coordinate 100,029 of JBEKKZ010000009.1, forward strand.
CGGGCAAGACGACGACGACCGAGCGCATCCTCTTTTACACCGGCCTCATCCACAAAATCGGCGACGTGGACGATGGCAACACGGTCACAGACTGGATGGAGCAGGAACGCGAACGCGGCATCACCATCACGTCCGCCGCGGTGACGTGCTTTTGGACGCAGAAAAAAGAAGAGGGCCTGGTCAAATCCTTTACGGGTGTGCCGCATCGCGTCAACATCATTGACACGCCCGGCCACGTGGATTTCACCGCCGAAGTTGAACGCTCCATGCGCGTTTTGGACGGCGCGGTGGCGGTGTTCTGCGGCGTCGCGGGCGTTCAGCCGCAATCCGAAACGGTCTGGCGTCAGGCGACCAAATACAATGTTCCGCGCATCGCGTTCGTCAACAAGATGGACCGCACCGGCGCGAATTTTGAAAACGCGCTGAAAGACATGCGGAAAAAACTCGGCGCGTATGCGTATCCGATTTATCTGCCGATTGGCGCCGAGGACAAGTTCGAAGGCGTCATTGACGTGGTCAGCCAGAAGGCGATCACCTGGGGCGTCGGCGAAGTCGTCAACGAAGGTTTGAAATACGAGGTGAGGGAAATTCCCGAGCGCCTGAAGAAAAAAGCCAAAGCCGCGCTCGCGGAATTGATTGACGCCGTTTCCAACAAGGACGATGCGATTGCCGAACTGGTGATCGGGGAAAAGCCAGTTGAGCCGCTCGCGCTCAAGGCGGCCATCCGCCGGTTGACGTGCAAAATTGAACTGATTCCCGTCCTGTGCGGTTCGGCTTTCAAAAAGAAGGGAGTGCAGCCGTTGGTTGACGCCATCGTGGATTATCTGCCGGGTCCGCTGGATGTTCCCGGCGCGCAAGGCGTCGAGCTGGACACGGACAAAGTCGTTCACATCGAGACCAGCGACAGCAACAAGTTTTGTTCGCTGGCGTTCAAGCTCTGGACTGACGTTTACGCGGGCAAACTGGTTTTTTTCCGCGTCTATTCCGGCCAGCTCAAGAAAGGTGACGTCATTTACAATCCGCGCACGCGCAAGCGCGATCGCGTCAGCCGCCTGATGATTATTCAAGGCAGCGAACGCAAGGACATTGACCGGGTTTATGCCGGCGACATCGCCGCGCTTGTCGGTCTGCGGAACATCACCACCGGGGACACGTTGTGCGACGAGGACTACGACGTGACACTCGAACCGCCGACGTTCCCCGAGCCCGTCATCAGCATGGCCGTCGAGCCGAAAACGCGGGCTGACCGCGACAAAATGTCCGAAGGATTGCAGCGGCTCGCCGAGGAAGACCCGACGTTCCGCTGTTTCACGAACGAGGAAACCGGCCAGCTCATCATTGCGGGCATGGGCGAGTTGCACCTGGAAATCATTTGCGACCGGCTCAAGCGCGAATTCAGGGTGGACGCCAACACCGGCGCGCCGCAAATCGCTTATCGGGAAACCATCACCAAGTCCGCCGATGGCGAAGGCAAATTCATCCGCCAGTCCGGCGGTCGCGGACAATACGGCCACGCCTGCGTCCAGATTCAGCCGAACGAGAAGGGCAAGGGCATCGAGATCGAAAACAAAATCGTCGGCGGCGCGATTCCCAAGGAATACATCCCGGCGGTCATTGACGGCATTGAGGAAGCCATCAAGGGCGGCGTCTATGCCGGCTACCAGGTCATTGACATCAAGGTGCAGGTTACGGATGGCACGTTCCACGAAGTGGACTCGAACGAACTGGCGTTCAAGATGGCCGGCATTTTCGCGCTCAAAGACGCCTTCAAAAAGGCGCATCCGATTTTGCTCGAACCGATCATGAAGGTCGAAGTCACCACGCCCGACGAATACCAGGGCGATCTTCTCGGCGACATCAGCCGCCGGCGTGGCCACATCGTTAATATTGAGGCCAAGAGCGGCCAGACGATTCTCAACGCGCAGGTGCCGCTGGCGGAAATGTTCGGTTACGCCACGGCGATTCGGTCGCTTTCGAAAGGCCGCGCTTCCTACTCCATGGAACCGCTGACTTTCGAGCAGGTGCCGAAAGCTGTTTTAAGCACGATTTTGGACCAGGCGGCCAAGAAACCGGCGGCAAGAACGTAATGGATTCAACCATCAATTTTGCCAGCGGTCTTCGGCGTTGAAAGCCGTTTTTTGTTTCCATATTTCAACCAAGAATCACCACGAATCATACCAATTCCCAGAGACAATCGGAACAAACCTCGGTAGGGCGGGCAGTCCTCTGCCCGCCGCCCGTCCAGACAACGATTGCGGCGCGCACGGAGTGACGCGCCCTACCAATGTGCCGATTATTTATTATTGGGGAACGGTATCACACGAATTATTTTTGGTTGGAATGGTGTGCCGTCATCCCCCGGCTCGCAAGGTCGCAGTGCGATGTTGGGCCTTGTCAAAACACCGACTTGATTATGGAGTTTACCCCCGTAATGAGATCTTCGACCTGCTCTTTCGTGGGGTCGCCGTTCCTTTGGTACGAGCATAGATTGCGCAAATCACCGAGTCGCTGAATTTTTCGCCAGGTGGCAAAGTCATAGGCTTTGCCCAGCTTCAATGGATCGTTCAATTCGCGAATGGTTGTTTCCTGCTTCGGAACCGTCACCGCGTGATTCGCAGCCACTCTCTGCAAATGACGTTCGAGAACCACGCCGGCCAGAGACCCTGCCGCCCGCAGACTGATCTTCTTCAATGCATTCGCAGCTTCCAGTTCCTTGTCCTGTAATTCCGCAAACAAATGATTTTCGACATCAGCCAGGACCGACTCAACCCGGTATGACAATTCGTCCAGAACCTGAAGCTGATTGAGAAATCGAATTCTGGCCAGTTCGTGTGGATCAAAAGGCAATTCGTCGGTGTAAGCGTCTTTCGCCTGCCCCAGCCCCCGGACGTAGTCCTGGATGCTGGCGTCCAGCAGCTTCTGATTCGGATTGGTTGAAAAATAATTAACGAACTCGTCATATTTGTCCGGAGCCAGAGTCTGCACAATCTTCAACGATTGGGTGTCCCAGCGTTGATAAACGGTTCGAAACTCGATGATGTCCTTGATGTCTTCGAGCGACTTGAGAATCTGCTTTTGCTGGTCGAGGAGCCGGGAGAGTTCCTCTTCGGTTTGGGACTTGGCATCGATCATAGGCGCTCAACTGTTCTGAATGAACAAGCTGAACCACGTTCGGCCCGGCAATGCAAGAACTTTTATGCGGCTACTTTACGTTTGACCGGTGACCTTTCATGACCGGCAGCCTCGTGCCATCCGCCTAGCCAATCACCAGTTTGGATTCCTTCATGACTATTCCATTGGGGGAAACGTAGATGACATTCACCTGGCCAAGCTGGACAAACAGGGGACGCAAAGGCTCCTCCTGCTGAATGAGCGAGGGGAGATAAGTCATAAGAGCCTCGTGGTTCTCATTTGAGCCGGAAAAACGGATTGTGAACTCCCCGCAAGCGTCACCGTACTTCTTGTACCACTGATAGAGGGTGTCAACCATCAATCCAAACTGTGACTCGACATTGTCGCCGGGCTGGATGGAGACCAAAAAAGCAACAAGTTGGAGGTCGCGTCCGTCCTTCTGTATTTTCTTCCGTTCTGCTTTTACCATGATTTTGTGTGGGCAGGTTCGACCCGCCAAACGGGCCACGTTTTTGTGGCCGGTTTCTTTTTACGATTTCGACCTTATGCCCATCCTTCCGCCTTGTCCAGCGGGTTTAAAGGGATCGGGGATGACCTTTGAATCGGTGTGAATCCGTACCATCCGTGTCCCAGTGGATTGAACCAAAAAACCTTAAAAAAGGTATTGCATTGAAAGGGATGTTTGGTAAATTTCATGCCCGCTTTCAAACCGAGGGCGGAGAAATTTGGTTTAACGGTAAACAGACAATTGTTCTTTGTATGGCTGCCCAACGCATTCGCATTCGACTCAAGGCTTATGACCAGCGTGTCATAGACCAATCGGCGCGTGAAATCGCCGACACCGTCAAACGCACCGGCGCGCGCGTCGCCGGGCCCATCCCGCTCCCAACCCGTATCGAGCGCTTCACCGTCCAACGCTCGCCGCATTGCGACAAAAAATCGCAGGAAACTTTCGAACAGCGCACGCACAAGCGGCTGATTGACATTCTCGACCCGACCGCCAAGACCGTGGATGAATTGAAAAAGCTCAATCTCCCGGCGGGCGTGGATATCACGATAAAAATCTAACGCAATGAATATGCAAGAACAACGGAGTATTGGAGTGTTGGAGTGTTGGAGCGTTGGATTCCAGCACAACCTTGCTCCATTGCTCCATTACCCCATTTCCCAGCCATGCCACTCGGACTTTTAGGAAAAAAACTCGGGAGCACGCGCGTTTACGATTCGCGCGGCATTGTAACGCCGGTCACGGTCGTGCTCGCCGGCCCCAACCGCGTGCTTCAGGTCAAAACCCAGGCCGGCAAGGACGGCTACAATGCCGTTCAACTCGGTTTCGACGATCAAAAGGAACAGCGTCTCACCAAGGCGTTGCTCGGCCACATCAAAAAACAAAATGGCACAGCGGTGAAACGCATCCGGGAATTTCGGAATTTCTCCAGGGAAGTAAAACCCGGCGACATCGTCGGACCGGCGCTGTTCGCCGTTGGCGATTTTGTGGACGCGATTGGCATCACGAAAGGCCGCGGCTTTGAGGGTGTCGTGAAGCGTCATCATTTCGCCGGTGGCGATTCGACGCACGGGGCCAAAGGCTGGCACCGCCGCAGCGGCGCCATCGGTCAGCGCCTGTTTCCCGGCACGGTCATGCGCGGTTTCAAAATGCCCGGTCACATGGGGCAGGTTCAGCGCACGACGCAGAATCTTGAAGTCATTCAGGTGCGCGAGGCAGACAATCTTTTGCTCATCAAAGGCGCGATTCCCGGGGCGGAAGGCGATTACATCATCATCCGCGAATCCAAGAAACGGCCCAAGGGCTGGAAACCGCCGGTCAGCGTGGCGCCGATGAAGAAGAAGGGCGCCGCCGCCGCGAAGGCCGAACCCAAACCCGCGGTTGAGGCCAAAAAGTAATTTAAACGGCCATGAAAATTGCCATTAAAAATATCGAAGGGAAGCAGCAGGGCGAACTCGAAGTGAAGTTCCCGCTGATTGAAGACGGAAAAGGCACACAAGCGGTGCATGACGTGGTCGTCGCCTATCAGGCGGCGCAGCGCATGGGTACGGCCTGCACCAAAAACGTCGGCGAAGTTTCCGGCAGCAACAAGAAACCGTGGCGGCAAAAGGGCACGGGCCGTGCGCGCGCCGGTTCCCATCAATCGCCGTTGTGGGTGGGTGGTGGCGTGGTCTTCGGTCCGAGGCCCCGTGATTTCAGCAAAAAAGTTTCCAAGAATACCCGCACCCTCGCATTGCGCAAGGCATTGAGCGAACGGCTCAAGGCCGGCGACGTGGTGTTGGTGGACGATTTGAAACTCGCTTCGCCGAAGACGAAGGATTTCATCGGCCTGATGTCCACGCTGGATTTGACCGGCACAACCCTCATCGTCGCGGCGGCGGACAAAAATCTCATGCTCGCCTCGCGCAACATTGAAAATGTCACGCTGGCCACGAGCGATTCGCTGAACACGTACGACATTTTGCGGCCTGACAAGCTGCTCTTCACCAAGAGCGCGTTTGAGAAGGTCGAAGCCCGTCTTACCAAGGAATAACATGAACGCTTTTGAAGTCATCAAGACTGTCCGCTTGACGGAAAAGGGCACGCGCCAGGGCGAAAAGTACAACCAATACACCGTCGTGGCCGATCGCCGCGCGAACAAGACGGAAATCCGCAAGGCCGTGCAGGAACTGTTCAAGGTCAAGGTCACCAAGGTCAACACGCTGAACGTTCGCGGCAAACTGCGCCGTCAGCGCACCACGCAAGCCGGCAAAGCGCCCGACTGGAAGAAAGCCATTGTGACGCTAAAGGACGGTGACAAGATTGTTTTGACGTAGAATTGAATTTGAGTTTTGCAAGGCGCGGAGTAAAATTCACTAGGCGCTTTTTTGTTTTCGGAGGAAGGAGTGATCCTGTTCGCCCTCACCCATGTCCCCGCCCCGTGCCTCCTTGCCTGACGTAGAGTGCGGCTTCCAACCGCCCGGAGCGAAAGTCGGACTTGAGCAAATCCGCCGGGTTGGAAGCCCAGCGCTACAGCAGCCGGGGTTCCGGCGGATTTTGCCTTGGCGGTGGAAGTCACCGCCCACGAACTCGACCACCGTTCACAACGCTGCCTCAAAGGCGGCACTGCCTGCGCCGTCTTCCATGACGAAGCGCAACGGCTGCGCTGGACCCAACGCCAGCGCCAAACCATTTTCTGATTGCTGCTCCAACGGTTCGGAGCCATGATCGAAAATACGACGGCCGACCGTCACCCCAGATCCGCCACCCTGTGGCGGGTCACTGTGGAAGTCTGACTCCGCTGCCAGGGACTGATTGCCGTCCATCAAAACTATAAACTCAATGTGTCAACCACTTTTCCCAAACTTTGGTCTCATAATTAAGTTGGGCGCACAAACTGGACCAGAAAGGTGAGCCCGGTCACTTTGGCTTGCGATTTTATCTCTGCAAAAAACCTTGTGTCATCCGCGATTCTTAAACTTTTGATCTGGCTCGACCAATCACCCGCGCGTTATTGGAGCGGAGTCTGCATTTGTTACGGGTTTTGTATTTTCCTGGTGATATTTTCTGTTATGGCAAAACAAGATGGCAGCGAACCAGAAAGCCGATGGGGAAAATGGATGCTGCATGATCTTCTATTTGTTTTGTCAATGTGCGCCGTTGTTTTTTCCTGCCGGTGGCCATTTCTTTTGTGTCCCACTTGGATCAATCCGGACGAAGCGCAATTTTTAAGTTGTGGAATTACCCTGTGGCATGATCCGGTGTTCTGGCGCTCTACTTCCGCAGGTACCTCTGGTCCTTTGAATATTTACCCGCTTTTAATTCCCCAATTATTAGGTTTTTCATTCGGCTATGCCTCGGCCAGGGTGGTTGGTTTGCTGCTCGTCCTGGCTGCGATTTGCTGTCTGTATTTTACTGCCCGAAAGTTCATGGATCTGATGCTCGCGCGCATATCGGTCCTGCCGGTCCTGACTTTTTTTGCATTCGCGGTCGATCAGGACTTCGTTCATTATGGCAGCGAGCATGTTTCACTGTTTTTGCTGTCGGCTTCAGTGCTGACTTTGGCGGTGTTCGTGAGTTCGCCCCGCAGTCACGGCTTGATGACATTCGCGGCAGGAATTATCTTGGGTGCGGTGCCGTTTGCAAAGTTACAGTCAACCCCGCTCGGAGTTGTTATAGGCATTTCCTGCTTGCTTGTCCTTTGGTTCTGCAAATCGCCCCTGAAGAATCGGCTTAAGGACTGTGCGATTTATGGGGCGGGTGTCATGGTTGTTCCGCTTTTCTTTTTTATCATGACAAAAGCAACCGGGTGTTTCGAGCATATGCTTAACTCTTATTTGATCGCTAATGTAAATTACGCCAAACAGGGGATGTCACTCACCGCATCAATCAATGCATTTCCAGAGTTTCTTGATATGAGTCAAATGTTCAATGTTTGGTTGGGCTTTCAACTGACTGCGGGATTGTTGCTTCTAATTGTTGTTTTGCAGTTGGGCGGCATGAAAAGTTTCAAGTCATTTTCTTTGAAGCTGCCCATCTTTTCCGCTGCTCTTCTAATCGTCGCCGTATATTCTGTAATCGCCCCGGGCAGACACTATGGTCACTATCTCCTTTATTTAACCGTCCCATCAGCCCTGTGGCTAATGGCTTGTACTGCCTGCTTTGGGCAATGGGCAAAAAGTTTAAAAAAGCCGCTTCAAATTCAGGCCGTCATAACCTTGTTAATGGCAGGGGTTATCTCTGTGGTTTCCACGCTCTTGCTGAATAAGCCTGCTGATGAAAGACCTCTGGGTTATCTCGAAAAATTCACGTCATATCGAGGAACTCCCGCTGGCAACGCCATACGGAATTTGGGTCTGAGCGGCCAGTCGCTGGCAGTATGGGGGTGGATGAATGAATTGTTTATTGAAACTGACATGTGGTCGGCAACCAGCGACAGTGTTCTGCTTTACTCCTGGGTTAGAACGGGGCGTCCAGAAGACATAAATATTTTGCCGAACTATCTTGATGTCGTACCCAAGTATTTCGAGAATCTCTACATTACAGACCTTGCGAAAAATAAACCCCCTGTGTTTGTTGACGCCGTCGCACCCCAAGATTTTGCCTTTCATGACCGGCGCCGGCACGGATATGAAACATTTCCTCCTTTGGCGGCCTTTATCGATAGCAACTACCATTCAATCACCGAGGTCGATGGAGTAAGAATTTTCATCCGGAATGACTTGCAACTGCCCGCGTCCGACGATAAGGCGCAATGAAAACCGGCTGTTTAGTCGCTTCTGAAAAAGTCTTTTACGAACGAGTTGCGGGAGTGAGGGACGGATACGCCCCCGCCAGCAGTCGAATCAGTTGAAGCCAAAAAAGAGTCGCCGTCCGCAGCCATTTCCGCAAGTTCTACGCTGCCGCTGCCAATAGCAGGTTGACTTGGTCACCCACGAACCCTTTCAGCAAGCACCGCGCCAGCCGATGCTGGTGTTTCAGGTGGCTGATGACCGGTTCAATCGCTGCCCGCCGCCAGCGCACCTCGCAAGCCGGCCAGGCGCCGGGCTGGAAAAAAGCCATCGTGACGTTGAAGGACGGCGACAAGATTGTTTTGACGTAGAACGGTCTTTGAGTTTTGCAAGACGCGGAGTAAAATTCACTCCGCGCTTTTTTGTTTTCTGGGGAAGGAGTGATCCTGTTCGCCCTCACCCCGGCCCTCTCTCCCCCAAGGAGAGGGAGAATTGTCGCCAATCGGTCGGCGAATCGGGGATGGTTTAAACTTTCCCAAGGTCAGACGTTGCTTCTCCCTCTCCCCGCGGGAGAGGGCCGGGATGAGGGGAAAGCCAACCTACAATCACTCTTTGACGCGGTTTCGGCGCTTCAAATACCAATCACAGATTTCAAAGTGAGGACTGGGCTTGGACAGCCTTTGTCCCTGCCGTTGTGCGAGGATTTGACACGGCCTGAATTTGGGTTCAATTAAGGTTTGCCCATGAACACGAAAACGCCCATTCGCATCCTGCATGTGGATGGCGACAGTTTTTTCGCCAGTTGCGAAATTGCCCTGAATTCCAAGCTGCAGGGACGTCCGGTCTGGGTGGGTGGCGGGCGGCGCGGCGACGGCATCGTCATTGCCGCGAATCGCGCGGCCAAAAAGTTCGGCATCAAAACCGGCATGGCGTGCTTCGAGGCGGCGCGGCTTTGTCCGCGCGGCGTGCTCTGCAAGCCGCACTACGACGAATACCGCCGGCTGTCGGCGGAAATGTTCCACATCCTCGAAGAATACTCGCCCACGCTCGTGCCCATCTCGATTGACGAAGGCTTCCTTGATTTCACCACGATGGATCGCCATGTCTGGCGCAACACCACGCCGGAAAAATATGTGAAGGAGATTTGCCAGCGGATCCTGCGCGAAGTGCAGTTGCCCGTGTCCGCTGGCCTGGCCAATTCATCGCGTCTGGCAAAACTGGCAACGGACGCGGCCAAACCCGGCTTCATCGAAATTCCCACCGGCTCAGAAAAGGAATTTTTGAAAGACCGTTCCGTGCGCGAATTGTCCGGCATCGGCAAGAACCGTCAACGCGCCCTGGCTGCGCTCGGCGCGACGACGTTTGGTCACGTGGCGAAATTGCCTTCGACTTTGCTCCGGCAGAAATTCGGCATCTGGGGCCAGCAGCTCTGGTTGTTTGCCAACGGTCTGTGGAACGAGCCGCTGCTGCTCGAGGTCAAGGACCGCACGACGATTTCCAGCAACACCACGCTGCCATACGACGAGCCGGATTACGAGGCGGTGCTGACGTTCACGCTGAGCGAGGCGACGCGGCTGGTTGGCCAGTTGCGGCGCGAACAATTGCAGGCCCGGGAACTCGCGCTGACGGTGCGGTGCAACGATTTCACCGAAGTCAGCGGCGGACATCGTTTTCACGAACCGCAGTTTCAGAATTCCGTCATCAACGCGGTGTTGAAGGCTATTTTCCGGCACCTGATGGACGACCAGGTCAAGCCGGTGCGGCAAATCCGCATCGCGTTCTGGAACCTGGCGCGACTGGACACGCAGCCGACGTTGTGGGGTCGCACCGACGCGGAACGCTGGGGCGCGCTCGACGACGCGGCGCACGCGCTCAACGGGCGGTTCGGCCCGACGGCGGTGATGACCGGCGCGCAACTGGCGTTGCGCGAACTGGAGGACGCGTTCAAAAATCCCAAGGCGAAATGTCCGTTCGTGCCGCAGCGTGAGATGGTGAAGAAACTGTGGGGCACGGATGCCGACCCGTTGGCGCACAAGGGCGACTGGGAGCAGCGCTTGGCCAAAGTCAGCAAACAGTCCCAGTTCCGGCATTGATTTTGTAACCAAACGTCCGGAAGCCTTAACGCAGAGATGCAGAGGACGCCGAGGACCGCGGAGAAAATTAAACTCTGCGAAACTCTGCGTTCTCCGCGCCTCTGCGTTGAAAATATACGCAACTGATTTCGCGCGACCCACTATGATTTGGCAGCGGATGTGCTATGTTGAACGGAAGGAATCCTGTCAGGGGACTCACATGACGCAACCGGGTCTGCCGTTGAAAGGAAATGGATGTCGCCGCCGATGGTCGGAAATGCAGGGTCAGGTGCCCGCCGCAAAACAGCACTGATTGTGGAAGGCGGAGCGATGCGCGGAGCGTGGGCGGCGGGGGTGCTGGCCTATCTTCAGGAGCGCGGGCGGCGGCAATACGATCTCGTTTATGCGGCTTCTTCCGGCGCCTGCTCGGCGGTTTATTTCGTCGCCGACATGTGGGAACCGGGTCTGGCCATCTGGCGCGAACTGGCCTGCAAGGTGGTCCGCAAAAGCAATTTCCTCCGCCGCAAGCCGATCATTGACCTGGCTTACCTGGTGGATCATATCATCCGAAAGCGCGTTCCGCTTTCCGTTGAAGCGCTGCAAAAGGCGCCCACCCGCTTTTTCATCGTGCTGACCGACTGTCACACGGGTGAACCGGTTTACTTCCACGTCTGCGATGACCGCGTCTTTGCGGCCCTCCGCGCCACGTCTTCCATGGCCCTGGCAACGCGCGGGTATGATTACGTGGACGGCCGGCCCTACGCTGACGGCGGGGTGGCAGACCCCATTCCCATCCGCCGGGCGATACAGGATGGCGCGACGGACATCACCGTGGTGCTCACGCACAATCCCGCTTTCCGCCTCAAGCCGGTGCCGCGCTGGATGGGAAAACTGGCCTACCCGAAATTTCCCATGGTGGCCCGGGTCTGGACCGCGCGGCAAAATGTGAATTACAACGCCGCCCTCGACCTGATGAAACAGCCGCCGGCGGGAGTCCGGCTCCATGTATTCCGGCCGCTCAAGCCACTGCCGGTGGGTTCCTTCACCATTGAGCAGAAGAAAATTGCCGCCGCCCTTGCCTTGGGCCACGACGAGGCGTTGGAGCAAATGGCGACCACAGATGCAGAACCACTGGGCGGTTCTGTTTCCGATTAATTTCACGGCCTGCGCGGATCGCCGCCCAACCGATGTAACTTTGGGATTTCTTCTCCATTGACGGAAACTTTGACGAAGGCGCATCATCGTTGTCATGAAGTCCGATGATTCCCGGCCGGCGCGTATTTTGGTTTTGTATCACAGCCAGGACGGCCACACGAAAATGATGGCCGACCTCGTGGCCGAAGGCGCCGCCAGTGTTCCCGCCACCGAAGTCCGCCTCAAGAGTGTTTTCGAAGCCACCGCCGACGACCTGGTGTGGTGCGACGGGGTGGCGGCCGGTTCGCCGACGCACATGGGCACCATTGCCTGGGAAATGAAACGCTGGTGGGATGTGACCGTTCAGCCGCTCTGGCCGAAGGTGGAAGGCAAAATCGGCTGCACCTTTACGTCATCCGGTGGCCTGGCCGGAGGCGGTGAATTGACGTGCCTCGCGCTGCAAATCGTGCTGATGAACTACGGTTTCCTTGTCTTCGGCGTCCCGGACTACGTGGCACCGGGGCAAACGCTGCACTACGGTGCCATCTGTGCCGGCCGTCCGCGCAATGACGGCGACCGCGAGGCCTGTCGCCGCCTGGGCCGCCGCCTGTCCGAATGGGTGCAGACGCTGATTTGCCATCGGCCGGAGCACAATCCGCGCAAGGCCACCTACGCCCGGTTTGCCGACTAGCCGGCGTTGAACTGCGCCTGGCCAAACCTCGGCGTGCGGGGACGGTCGCCCTCCCATCGGGAATATTGGTGAAAATCCGTGTAATTCGCGTCTTTTGTATTTGTTTTGCCCGGCCAAAATTCTTCAAAAAACCGCTTGCACGGAACCGGACGTTTGATATTTTATGCGCTCTGTTTCGCCTGGAAAGCAGGACCCCGGCCGCGTAGGAGAGCGGCTCGGTCCACACGGGCGAAAGGACAGCAGTTGCAGACCGATAACTGATTCCCGGCAAGGGACAGGAATGATGGCCTGCCGACTCCCAGAGTTGCTGCTGAAATCATTGTTTTTATGCCAGTCAAGACATTTAGACCGCTAACGCCGTCTCTGCGCTACGTCACGTTCGCAGATTTCAGCGATATTACGAAGACGAAGCCGGAAAAACGGCTGGTCGTCACGCGGAAGAAAACCGGTGGCCGCAACCACTACGGTCGCGTGACCACGCGCGGCCTCGGCGGCGGCCACAAGCAGAAAATCCGGCTCGTGGATTTCAAGCGCAACAAGCACGGCGTGGAGGCGAAGGTCGCGGCGATTGAATACGATCCGATGCGTTCGGCGCGTCTGGCGTTGCTCGAATACAAGGATGGCGAGAAGCGTTACATCATCGCGCCGGTGGGCATCAAAGTGGGGGGAACCATTTCCAGCGGTCCGACGGCTCCGCCGGAAATTGGCAACGCGCTTCCGCTCAAATCAATTCCCGTTGGTATCGCAATTCATAACATCGAACTGACGCCGGGTCGGGGCGGCCAGATGGTCCGTTCGGCGGGCGGCGCGGCGACGTTGATGTCGCGCGACGAAGGTTACGCGCAGATTCGTCTGCCTTCGGGCGAAATCCGCAAGGTGAACGGGGATTGCTACGCGACCATCGGCCAGGTCGGCAACCCGGAGCACGAAAATGTGATTCTCGGCAAGGCGGGTCGTTCGCGGCATCGCGGCATTCGCGGCATCAGCCGCGGCGTGGCGCGGAATCCGGTTGACCATCCGAACGGTGGCGGCGCCGGCAAGTCGAAGTCCGGCGGCGGCTGGCAGCAATTGACGTCGCCGTGGGGCAAGATTGCCAAGGGCGGCAAGACGCGGCCCAAATACAAACATTCAAACCGTTTTATCGTTATCCGCCGCAACGGCCTGCCGATGAAGATCAAGTAAAATGAAAACGAATTGGAGTAATGGAGTATGGGAGTGTTGGACGGTTGAGTCCAACGCGCTCCGTTGTCTTTCCATCACTCCATCACTCCATCACCGCAATTTTTAACTATGGGACGTTCGATAAAAAAAGGTCCGTTTGTGGATTTTCACCTCCTGGACAAGATCCAGGTGGCGAAGGACACGAAATCCAAGACCCCCATCAAGACGTGGTCGCGGCGTTCGATGATCACGCCGGATTTCGTGGGGCTGACGTTCAGCGTTCACAACGGAAAGATTTTCAACCCGGTGTTTGTGACGGAAAACATGGTCGGCCACCGGCTCGGCGAGTTTTCCCTGACGCGCATATTCAAGAAACACGGCGCGCACACGGCCAAGGTGGAGGCGAAAGGGAAGTAATATGGAAGTTTTCGCAATTGCCAAAAACGTGCCGATGTCCCCGCAAAAAATGCGCGAGGTCGTGCGGCAGATTCAAGGCCTGCCCGCGCTGCAGGCGCAGGCGGTGCTCGCGGTGGTGCCGCGCAAGTCGGCGCGGTTCGTGGCCAAGACGCTCAAATCGGCCATCGCCAACGCCGAAAACAACAAGAGCCTCAAGCCGGAATCGTTGCGCGTGAAGGAAGCCGTGACCGGCTCGGCGATGATCATCAAACGGTTTATGCCCAAGGCGCGCGGCTCCGCCGGGCCGATTCTCAAGCGCCGCTGCCACATCAAAATCACCTTGTCGGATGAATAAAGTAGCGCAGGCGTCCCGCCTGCAAAAAAATGAAAACGAACCAAAAATTTGAAGCAGAAGCAGCCGGGACGGCTGCGCTACGTTAGCCGAAAATATGGGACAAAAAACAAATCCAATCGGTCTGCGTGTCGGCGTCAACAAGGACTGGCGCTCGAAGTGGTATGCCGAGAAGAAGGAATTCGGCAAGCTGCTGGGCGAGGATCGCGAAATCCGCAAGCTGCTGAAGAAGAAACTCGAATCGGCTTCCGTGCCGAGAATTTTGATCGAGCGCGCGGCGAACCGCTGCCGCATCACGATTCTCACCGCGCGTCCGGGCGTGGTCATTGGCCGCAAAGGCGCGGAAATTGACAAGCTCAAGGAAGAGATGAGCAAGATGACCGGCAAGGAAGTCTATGTGGACATCATTGAGGTCAAGACGCCGG
>JBEKKZ010000010.1:0-111745 GCA_050010435.1 Verrucomicrobiota bacterium
CGGGCGCGCAGCGGATCGCCGTGAACGGTTCGACCTCGCCCTTGGTTCTGCTGGCGTTTTACCAGCCCAACACCGGGCAGCTTACCCTGACCGGAGAGAACACCGACAGCAGCCCGGCGACCTTGTCCGGCACGCTGACGAACCTGCCGTCCGTTACCAACCTTGATCTCTATTACACCAGCAGCACCACCAACCTCGCCCATGACGCCACCGTCCCGGTTGCCAACGGCGTCTTTACCGCGACCGTGCCGGCGGATTGCGTCTTCACCTTCAGTGGGTTCTCTCTCCCCTAAAAAAATCGCCGTTTCCCTGCTGTTTACCAACCAGGCAAAAAACATCGTCCTGTGCTGGGCGAGCGCGTTGACCAATTATGTGCTGGAGGGCACGACCAACCTGAATCCGCCATCCTGGTCGCTCTTGACCAACACACCGCAACTAAACGGCGAACAACAGAGTGTCACCATCGTCCCGGCGACTCAGCAGCAGTTCTTCCGGTTGCACCAGCAATGAAACGTGGTGACCAATTAAAAACAATGCCGGAAAAATGCAGTGTCGAGCCTGCTTGTCGTGCCGAAGCCTGGCTTAGGCAGATAACTCGATGCGGATTCGGCCCCAGGCCGAACGCTACAACGCGCTTCTGGAGGAGAGAGACGTTTTTGATGACCTTTTGCTTGCCAACAAGCATTTCATGGGGTCTGAAATTCGGAAAAGAATTGTGGGCCAGGCCGCGTCCGTATCGTCGAATCTGATTCGGCGCGAAAGAAACGGCTGGAAAAGTTTTTTACGGCCCGGGGTGCGACTCATTCCGTTTCAGTTGATGAGAAGTCGAACCGCGAACGGACTTGTTCCGATGACGAACAGAGTCAAATGATTTTTCCATGATTAAACTTCAATTCCCATTCACCGGGGAAAAAATCCGGGCGCTGAAAGTCGGCGGCGTTGCAGGGCTTGCCAGCAGCTTCCATTGGCGTTAAATTTCCAGCATGAGTGCGGCTGAAATTTTGAGCGAGTTGCCAAAGCTGACCGAATTGGCGGCGGAGAATGGGGACATCGCGCTGTGTGACCAGGCCGCGCTGGAAGGCGCAATGATGCTCGACCGCAGGGAGGAGGAAGATGTCCGTCGCCAACAGCGGTGAGGTCGGGTCGGTGGATTTCGGCCCGGCGGCAAAGGTGCGTCCCGCCTTGTTGCTCACCGGCAATCCCGCAGACGACGAACTTGATCTCGTTACCGTCCTTCTCCATACCACTTCTTTGCGTGGCAACCGCCGGGAGCTTTCCATTCCCAAACCGTTTCTGAAACCCGGCGCTTTTCACTTGCAACAGATTCAGAGGGGCGCATCTTGACACCGCCACCAAACAACCCCGTGCGAATGGGAACGCCGATTTCCAAATCGGCAGGTGCTGTGGTCATGAACGCGCAGGTGATGCCGGGGCGGAGCCCGGCGCTCCGGTGGCAGTGTCAAGATGCGCCCGATTCAGAGTGTTTCGACCGTCAAACTGGAACGCAAATTGGGTGTTCTGAACGAAACGGAAATGAATCAGGTGCTTGACGCTTTGGCGGAACGATTGCGCATTTAACATTTTAACAAGCCATGATTAAATTGAGTTTTCCCTTCACCGAAGAAAAAATTCGCGCACTGAAGGTCGGCGACGAGGTGCTGATTTCCGGCGTCGTGTTCACCGGGCGCGACGCGGTCCACAAGTATTTGCACGAAGGCGGGCAATTGCCGCCGGGCGTGAATTTGCGGGACGGGATTCTTTACCACTGCGGCCCGGTCGTGATGAAGCAGGACGACGGCTCCTGGAAGGCCACCGCCGCCGGTCCGACAACTTCCATCCGCGAAGAGCCGTATCAGGCGCAAATCATCAAGGAGTTCGGCATCCGCGGCGTCATTGGCAAGGGCGGCATGGGCGACAAAACGCTGGCGGCGTGCAAGGAACATGGCTGCGTGTATCTGCACGCGGTCGGCGGCGCGGCGCAGGTGCTGGCCGACTGCATCAAGAAAGTCCGCAATGTTTACCTGATGAAAGAATTCGGCGCGCCGGAGGCGATTTGGGAATTTGAAGTGCAGGATTTCCCCGCCGTCGTCACAATGGACGCGCACGGCAATTCACTGCACAAGGAGGTCTTCGCGAAGAGCCAGGCGGAACTAGCGAAAAGACTTTAAATAAGGAGACCAGGAGGGCAGGAGAATTATCTCCTCATGGTTTCATGGGTTCCTTGTTAAAATTTGAAGTTCCATTCCTGCGTGGCGTATTTATCCCACCCGGAATCACGATGGTTCCAAGTTTTCTTGTCGCGGTATGAATTCCATTGCATGCTCGTTCGGATCGAAACCGCGTGTACGGGATCGTTGTGGACTCTCTTGGGGAAAAAATTTGTTGGCCGGTTGTGGCTCGCCTGCTGTTCAGGGCAGGTGTCATTCTTTATGTGTTCTCCCGGTTCATTCCTTGTTCGTCCGTGAATGACTACCCGGTGGTCTCCGTTCTGGATAATGCCTGGACGCAGGATTTGCACGCGGCCTTTGCCGGACGTTTGCAGTTCGGCACAGACATTGTTTTTACCCATGGCCCTTGGGGGTTTCTTGCTCGTGGTTATTACCCGCCGACATATCTGGTTTCCGTGATCGCATGGATAATTCTGTCGCTCGTTTTTATATGCGCGGGCTGGCGGCTGGCGTGCCACTTTTCGGACAACCGGGTGGTGGCCGGGCTTTGGCTGGTTGGATTCACTGCGGCAGCCAGCATGCCGCCGGGGGATGATTTCAACGCCCGTTTGGTCGCCTGGGGCGTGCTGTTGTTGTTCCTGCATTTTTTTGTGGAGGAATGTGCGTTCACGCCGATCAAAGCTTTGCTGGCGGTGTCGCTGGGATGGTTGAGTCTGGTCAAGTTCACCGGCTTGATGGAAAGTGCGATGGTGGTTGCCGTCATTGCGGTGGACAACATTTTCCGCCACCGGCGTTTTCCGTGGATCGTCCCGTTGTGGGTGGCGAGTTTCATGTTCTTTTGGGTCGCCGCCGGACAACATTTAAGTTCATTGGGACCGTTCTTGTGCAACTCCTGGCGAATCACCGGCGGTTACACGGAAGCGATGATGTTCACCGGCAAAGCGGAAACCCGCGATGCCGTCTGTTTCGTGCTGATCGCCGTGTTGCTGTGCGCGCTGACTGGTCGCGTTGCCTGGTCGCGGTACCGGTTCCTGGGGGTGCTGCCTTTGGCGGGACTTGGAACAATTTTATTCATCGTCTTCAAACTGGGTTATGTCCGATGTGACCGGCACGAGACCGGCTCGGCAATGGCGCTGGTGCTCATCTCGCTGGGTTGTCTCGCGGTGGCCTGGCCCGGAAGCAAACGCGCGGCTGGTGCGGCGGCATGCCTGTTGATTGCCTCCACGCTGTTTGCTTCATCCGTGTTCAACTGCTGGCTTCCAAACGACGGGCTGCGGAAACAACTCGCCGGGACATTCAGCATCTACAACCTGCTCGCTCCGGTTGCCGGTCCTTATACCGGGTATCTGCGGAGTGAATACGAAAA
Source organism: Verrucomicrobiota bacterium (assembly GCA_050010435.1). GTDB lineage: Bacteria > Verrucomicrobiota > Verrucomicrobiia > Limisphaerales > UBA11358 > UBA11358. The sequence goes on from JBEKKZ010000010.1 coordinate 3,535, forward strand.
AAATCTTGCCAATGAGCGAAAGGCCCACCCGTTGCCGCCAATCGAAGGCAATGCAGACCTTTATTCCTACGATCAAACCATCCTGTTTGCGCATGCGTTGCCATATCAACCGCGGCCGGTCATGCAAAGTTATTCCGCCTACACGCCGGAATTGGCGGAAATGAATGCCGCCCACCTGCGGACGGCGCGTGCCGCCAGCAACATCCTGTTTGCTGTTCAGACGATTGACGACAGGTTTCCTTCGCTGGACGACGGCCGTTCCTGGCCGGAATTGCTGACGCTTTACGACCTCAAGGGCGCGTCGGATGAAGATGAGACATTCTTGCTGCTGTCGCGGGCGACAGCGCCGCGCGAATTTCACCTGACTCCGATCCAGAACACATCGGCCCGCTTTGGCGAACCAGTCCTGTTGCCGGCTGCGACCACCGGCCCGGTCTGGGTTGAAATCGAGATTAAAAAATCCCTGGCGGGAACCGTGGTCTCGACATTCTACAAACCGCCGGAATTGATGCTAACCGTGTCGCTTCAGGACCGCACGCAACGTCGTTTCCGCCTCGTCCCGGGCATGGCTGGCGGTGGTTTTTTGCTGTCACCGCTGATCGCGGACAACCGGTCTTTTGCCGCGCTCGCCTCCACTGGCCGGCAAAATTTGGCTGGATTGGAAGTGGTGTCCATGACCATTTCCGCCGGCACCATGTCAGGTTCAACCCGTTGCTACCAGTCGCCGATGCCTGTGCGGTTTTACCGCCTGGATTATCCGTTGCAAGATTTCAAAATTCCGTGACCGTCACTACCGGCAAAAAATTAAAACTTAAAATTCCATTCGCGCGTGGCGTATTTATTCCGCGCCAAAGCCTCAATATTTTTCTTTGAAAAACATTTCAACGGCACTTCCGCCTTCCATGCCTGTCGTAAAACTGCCTTCACCTTTTCCGCGGATATATTCAGGTTCATCAGAAAACCGGTGTGCGCGCGGTGCTCCCGATAATCGGGCTGCTTCGATGGCATCGGCAAAAGCTCGCTGACGAGCGCGAGGTCGAAGTTTAGCAGGAATGTTCCGTGAAACAGCAGGAAATGCTTCCGGCGGCGCTGTGAGTTGCCCGAGAATTTGCGTTCGCCGATGGCCAGATCGGTGTGACCGCGCACGGCAATTTCGGGTCTGGGGTCCCGGCTCTTGGATTTGGGGAAGAGGTTTTGCATCGCCGCACAGTTTCGTTCCATGATGAATCGGTTTGCAGCGCTGATGCTGCGGAAGGGGCCGTCCTTCGTGATTTTCAAGACGAGCGTGTAGTTCAGGCAGCCGGGTCCTTGCACCACGGCGCCCCCGCCGGAACAGCGTCGCAGAACCGGGATGCCGCGCGCTTCGCAAGCCGCGACGTTCACTTCCGTCGCCACCTTGTTCGCATAGCCGACGACGACGAAATGTTCTCGCGGTTCCCAGAAGCGCAGGATCTCCCCGCCGTCGCCCTCTTCGCACCAATCCAGCAACGCCTCATCGCACGCAAGGTTTTCGGCGGGTGAGGGGAATGTTAAATCAATCTGTTTCACTTTTGTAGTCGTACTGATTTCGCTGGCATTGGGGGTACGGCTTTGTTCTAATGTTGTCGGCGCTTTTGTCGCATTAGGAGAAAATCAATTAACACAGTGAACGTTGAGAAAAAAGACTTTTACGGTCCCGGTGCCGCCAATACCGGGAGGCGAAGCGGCGGAGAAACCAGCGACAAATGGGCTGAGTCGCTGCAGTCCGTTTTTGATCTGGCCCTGGAAAACCAGGGACCGGAACGCACGGCGCAATTGCTGAATAAACTTGCCGACCGTCTGCGCGCGGCGCAAACCGAATTGCCGCGCGGCTTCAACCCGCCTTACGTCAACACGATTCCGCCGGAGCAACAACCGCCGTTCCCCGGCGACTGGCAGATGGAGCGCCGGATCAAGAGCTACATCCGTTGGAACGCCATGGCAATGGTGGTCAAGGCCAACTCCACCACCAACGTCGGCGGCCACATCTCGACCTACGCCTCGGCGGCGACGCTTTACGAGGTTGGATTCAATCACTTTTTCCGCGGACGCACGGAGAATTTTCCCGGCGACCTGGTTTATTTCCAGGGTCACGCCGCGCCGGGCATGTATGCGCGTGCGTTTCTCGAAGGCCGTTTGGAAGAACGGCATTTGCAGAATTTCCGTCAGGAGCTGGCCGAGGGCGGCGGGTTGTCGTCCTATCCGCACCCGTATCTGATGCCGGATTTCTGGCAGTTCCCGACGGTTTCCATGGGCCTCGGCCCGCTCCTGTCCATTTACCAGGCGCGATTTAATCGCTACCTCCAGGCGCGCGGTCTGGCGAAATGGACGGAGGAACCGAAAGTCTGGTGCTTTGTCGGCGACGGCGAAACGGACGAGCCGGAAACGCTCGGTTCGCTCACGCTCGCGTCGCGCGAGAACCTCGACAACCTCATCTGGGTTGTGAATTGCAATTTGCAGCGCCTGGACGGTCCGGTGCGCGGCAACGGCAAAATCATCCAGGAACTCGAAGCCGCATTCCTGGGCGCCGGCTGGAACGTCATCAAAGTCATTTGGGGCAGTGATTGGGACGATTTGCTCGCGCGCGACAAATCAGGCCTGCTCGTCAAGCGCATGGAAGAGGCGGTGGACGGCGATTACCAGAAGTATTCCGTCGAGCCGGGCAGCTACACGCGCAGGCATTTCTTCGGCAAATATCCCGAATTGCTCGAACTGGTGAATCATCTCACCGACGACCAGATTCGCAAGCTGCAGCGCGGCGGTCACGACACGCGCAAAGTTTATGCCGCCTACCAGGCCGCGTTCAAACACAAGGGCCGGCCAACGGTGATCCTCGCCAAGACGGTGAAAGGTTACGGTCTCGGCGAAGCCGGTGAAGGGCGCAACATATCGCATCAGCAAAAGAAAATGAACGAAAAGGAACTGCGCGAGTTCCGCGCGCGGTTCAACATCCCGATCAGCGACGACGTCATCGCCGAGACGCCGTTTTACCGTCCGCCGGCGGACAGTCCAGAGACGAAATATTTGCTCGAACGACGCAAGGTGCTCGGCGGCTTTTTGCCCCGGCGCAAAGTCAATCCCGGTTCGGGGGGACTTGACGTGCCGAAACCCGATTATTTCGCCGAATTTTTCAAAGGCTCGAACACGGAAGTCTCGACGACGATGGCGTTTGTCCGGCTCGTCAGCGTTTTGTTGCGGGACAAAAGTCTGAGCAAACACATCGTGCCGATCATTCCCGACGAGGCGCGCACGTTCGGCCTCGACGCACTGTTCAAAGACATCGGCATTTACTCGTCCAAAGGGCAGCTTTACGAACCGGTGGACAGCGAATCGTTGCTTTACTACAACGAAAAGAAAGACGGACAAATTCTCGAAGAAGGCATTACCGAGGCCGGTTCGATGTCGTCGTTCATCGCGGCAGGCACGGCTTACGCGACACACGGTGTGCCGATGATTCCGTTTTACATTTACTATTCGATGTTTGGCCCACAGCGCGTCGGCGACTTGTTCTGGCTGGCGGGCGATATCCGGGCGAAGGGCTTTTTGCTCGGCGCGACGTCCGGTCGCACCACGCTCAATGGCGAAGGTCTTCAGCATCAGGACGGACACAGCTTGCTACACGCGAGCACCATGCCGACGCTGCTGGCTTACGATCCGGCGTTCGCTTACGAGATCGCCGTCATCATCGCCGACGGCCTGCGCCGAATGTATGCCGAAGGCGAGGACATTTTCTATTACCTCTCGCTCTACAACGAAAACTACGCCATGCCACCGATGCCGGCAGGCGTCGAGGATGGCATTCTAAAAGGGCTGTATAAATTCAAATCCGGCGCGGAGGGCAAAAAACACAAAGCCCATATCTTTGGCAGCGGACCGATCATCAACTCGGCGCTCAAAGCGCAGGAAATTCTGGCCGACCGCTACGGCGTTTCCGCCGACGTGTGGAGCGCGACGAGCTACAAACTGCTCCGCACCGACGCGTTGCGCTGCAAACGCTGGAACATGCTGCATCCAACTGAACTGCCGAAAAAATCCTGCGTTGAGACGTTGCTGGCGAAAGAGCAGGGGGTGTTTGTCTCGGTTTCGGATTACATGCGGATGGTGCCCGACCAGATAGCGCCGTGGGTTCCGGGCGGTTTAATGACGTTGGGCACGGACGGCTTCGGCCGCAGCGACACGCGGGCACGGCTCCGGCGCTTCTTCGAAGTGGACACCGAATCCACTGTCATCGCCACCCTCTACGCGCTGGCGGAGAAGGGGCAAATCGGTAAAGAGATTGTGGCGAAAGCCATCAAGGATTTGGGCGTGAACCCGGAGAAAGTTTTTCCGCAGATTGTCTGACGCTCAAATCAAAAGCCGAACCAGAAAACTGGTCCGGCTTGTTCAACGGAGAATATCGGGCAACGAAATCTAGCTTCGCCGCCGCCACAACAGCGCCAATCCGCCAAGCGCCAGCAGGCTGAATGTGGCTGGTTCCGGCACACACTCCGTTGCAATGTGGAGGTTGTCAATCAGTGCATAGTCTCCCGCCGGGACCGAAAAAGTCTCCACGAGGGTCTCATAACTTGGATTGGGCGTGATTTGCCACTCGGCGTCGCTGAGCCACTCGTTATTGCCTAATAAACTATTCGCCGGGCCACCGAGGTACATTGCCGGATTATTGTTCGGGTCGAATACTTGCCAATTCAAAAACTCTCCCGCGTATGCCTGATTGTCAAGGTCGAGCGATTCAGCCCACACATCCTTCCACCAGTTGGCAACCGGTATGTTGTCGATGTGGAAGACCGCCGTCCCCGTTAGAGTACTGTTTCCCGCCCGATTATCGATGCCAATCAGCCCGGTCTGGGTGAATCCCGAGACTGACGCGTACCAAGTGGCAGCGCCCGTTAACGTGACATAGTCTGAACTAAGCAAGGATGAATCAAGCGTGCCTTCGTAGACGGCACCAGGGATGCCGTAGCCTGGTGACGATACGGGATTGACGCTGAATCCCATGTCTATGTTACGCTGATATGGGAAGGAAGTATACCACACCGGCGCATAGGTTTCCGGCGGCCTGATGAACTGATCGGCTTGAGCCATCGTGATCATTAGCGTGAACAGCGACGTTAGTACAACTGTTTTCATTGCATTTTTCATTATCATTTTTTCCTTTCTGACTGCTAATTTTGTCAAATTTTACGCTTTTCAGCAGATCTCGAAAAGTCGGCTGTTCAGCCGTCGGCTGGTCAGGTGAACTTTCAGGGCCAGGCTTAATTACGGCGCAAGGGACAACGGCCGGCGTTACAGTTGGCACAGATGGGAGGCAGGACGCTTCCGGGCGCGACCGTCAGCGCCAGAAATTCATCCATGACGCGCAGGACCAGTTTCACCCGGTCGGTTACTGCCAGCTTGTGATACAGGCGTTCACAATGCGTGTGAACCGTGTGCGGCGAGACATGAAGGTTGCTGGCGATGGCGGATTCGGTGTAATCGTCGAACACCCCGCGCACGATCTGAAGTTCCTGGCCGGAAAGCCTCAGGTTGCGGGCAATTTCCTGCCACGCCGGTTCGGAGAACATGGCCGCCCCCAAAGGGCATCGAAGCTGGGAGCCGGCCGGCAGGTTGATCTTGACCACCAGTCGGACTCCGGGTCCCGTGGCAACCCGGTTCAATGCTGGTGTGGATTGGCAGTTTGGTTTCATAGCCGCTTTCAGGAATCGCAAGGCCATCCGCGTGGCGTCGCTACGGCACTTCTCGAAGCCATGCCTATTGTCAACGATTCCCCCACCTACTGAGTTTCGAGTGGATAATATCTTCCTCTTATTGCCGGGTCAAATGGTTTTTACTCACGAACAGTCCACGGGGCGCAGCCGGCACTGCCGCCAACCCCGACAGTTACGCTTGGAGCGCCGATTTCCGAATCGGCATGATAACGCCAGCGGCACACGTAACCGAATGCCGGAACGGAGTCCGGCGCTCCGGTGACGGTTGCGCCCCAGCCCACCGTTATTGCGACGCTTTACGCGCTGGCGACGATGATTTTGACATCCGGCCAAATCCTGCGCAGGGCCTCGATGATTGTCGGTTGTTGTTTTGACTTCTCCCTCGGAAAGGGAGTCAGCCGCCAGGCCTCTTCAGATTCTTTTCGGCTGTTTTGATGTCCTCAATGGTGCCGGTCTGGAACCATTGGCCGTGATGCGGCAGGCACGCAAGGCGGTTTTGCTTGAGGGCCTGGTGCCAGAGGATTTTGACGGTGAATTTCCCGTCAGGAGCATTCAATAAAATGCGGGGATGCATAATCCCGATGCCGGCGATGATGTAAGGCGCCTCCTGCTCGTTCCAATCAATGGTGTTGCCGGGTTTGATGAACAGATGGTCTTCGCCTTTGTCATGGCCGATGGCCCTGGCCTTGGGTTGCGTGAGGAGCAGGACATCCATTTTCGCATCGTCCCAATGCCAAGCCAGCCGTTCCAAGGCGCTTTCCCGTTCGTCCAGCCAGATGATGTCGCTGTTGATGGTGAAGAAGGGCTCGTGACCCAGAAGCGGCAGCGCTTTTTTCAATCCACCGCCCGTTTCCAGCGGCTCAGTTTCTTCGGAGATCTTGATGGTCAGGCCGCGACAATTGGAGACATAAGCGGTCAATTGGTCCTTGAGGTGCGAAACGTTGATGATGACTTCCTCGATGCCGTATGCCCGCAGCTTGTCGAGCGCATATTTAATCATCGGTTTGCCCGCCACTGGTATCAGCGGTTTGGGCATCCGGTCCGTCAACGGCTTCAGCCGCGTGCCATAACCGGCGGCCAGGACCATGGCTGTTTTGATCTTACCGTGCATGGCGCTCCATCCATCGTTTCACGCCGGCCAGCATGGGATGGTGCAAGGCCCTTTGCAACAGGCGTTCCACACGCGGCGAATGAAGTTTCTTATAGTCATGCTTTCCCTCGTGCCGGCTTAACCTTTCAAAAATGGCCAGCACACGGGTGTGCCGCAGCGCTGCCAGAATGGCCATGGAAGTCTCAAAAGCCTTTTGATCAAGGGCAGGGAACTGAGCCAGATAATGAGCCGCCATTTTTTCCTTGAGGCTCTCCGGGACATCGCGCCGGGCATCTTCCAGCAACGACATCAGGTCATACGTGATCGGGCCTTGATACGCATCCTGAAAATCAAGGAGTCCGGCCTGCCGGACGCCCTGGCGGTTCGGAAGCAACATCAGATTGGCCACATGATAATCGCGCAGCAGAAGCGAGGTTGGAACCTGATGCGCCAAGGGCAACACCTCCCGCCAGACGGTTTTGAATTCCGCCTTGCCTGCTTCCGAAATCGTGGGGGTGCGCCATTCCAAAAACAGCCCGATATCTTCCAGCATTTTTTCCGGGTGATACACCCGCAAATCTTTGGGGGTTGCCTGGGGATGCTGGTGCAGGGCAATCAAGACATCGGTGGCCAGCGTATAAAGCTTTTCCGGCTCGCATGAGGTATCCAGCAGGCGGGTAAAGGTTGCATCGCCAAAATCTTCCAGCAACAGCAGGCCTTTCTCGTCAGACCGGGCAAGAATGGCCGGCACGCTGAAACCGAGCTGATGGAGATGCTGGCTGATCCGGATGAAAGGTGCCACGCTCTCCGGGATCGATGAGGCATCCATCAGAACCGCGCTTTGTTTATCCTTTTGCAGGCGGAAATATTTTCGGGCGGAGGCATCGCCGGTGAGGGGTTCACAGGCTGCGTTGCTCCAGACGGTGGCGTTAAGAAATTCGCGCGCGCTGTCGTTGAGAATTTTAACCACGGATGGAAACTGATTAACACGGATGAGTCGCCGGCGCGATGAAAAACAAAGTCCGGGCGCCCGCTGAAACCGGCGGATCACCCGGGGAGGAACTATTTCGGAGAATCAAAAGCTGAAACTGGCCTTGAGGTAGGCACGACTTGGTCGCTCCAATTCCACTGTATTTTCCCCGATGCCGGGTTCAACCCCACAAATCTGTCCGTATCCGGCGGCGACATCCACCCATTTGCTCATCCGCCCGTCCGCGCTCAATTTTTTGTGAATCAACTGAAACAAGTCGTGCTGATTGGAACCGTTCTGTTTTTCGAGACGGAAATCATATGGAAAATCGGTGGCGTTTTGATCGTCGGGTTTCAACACCGCTGCCTGGTACTGGAGACGGGGAACGGAAGTGTCGTAACAAAGAAGATTGGCCGCCGAATGATTGCGGGTCACGGCGGGCGTCCGTGCCGGTGATTGATTGTGACTGACCATCGGCGGAGTCACCACCGATTCCAGCCAAAATACCCAGGTCGCGGCCAGAGCCAGGAGGAGAACAAAAAAACGATGGATGTTTTCTGGATCAAACAGGAGGAGCAACAGGTTGGAATCTTCGGTTTTCTGCACGCCCGATTCCAAGCATCGTGCATACCAACTCAAAAATGCCTGATAATCGGGAATTTTTTGACGGTTTTACGTTATTTTTTATGTCCCAAAAACAAACTGTATCGGCGGCGCACAGATACACAACCGTGGGGTGCACCTTGAGGGCGTGTTGCCCAAATTGTAGGGCGGGCTTTCGAGCCTGCCGATTGCGAAGTTTTCCAACTTCGCCGATCAAAGCTGATAGTTTGACGCGGAATCCGGGGACTGGAAAGTCCCCAGAACCGGCAGACAGGAATTTCTGCCCCACATCCGAAGCGGAAATTGATTTGGGCAACACGCCCTAAAGTTGCACCCAGTAAAAGACAAGTTAAAAATCCTTGCTTGCTGTATGGCCTGCACAGGTTAGATTTCCTGCCGGCTGTGGCGGAAAACCAGCCGGCAAACAAAAACCGCATGACAACCGAACTTTCAAATTTTGCCGCGCGTTTGCGCGAATCCATCCAAGGTAGGAACGCCGCGCTGCGGCGTCCGGTCGGCGCAGCGCGCCGACCCTACCAAAATCTTGAATTCGACACTCTCGCGCTGGAACTCTTCGCACTTCAGTTCCAACACAACGCCGCCTACCGGAAGATCTGCGCAGCGCGTGGTTTCACACCGGGAGTCGTTGAACATTGGACACAAATTCCGGCCGTGCCGACATCGGCGTTCAAGGAATTGGAATTGACCTGTCTGGCGCCGGCGGAACGCACCGTGGTTTTCCATTCCAGCGGCACGACGGAACAAAAGCCCAGCCGGCACTATCACGGTGCGGAGTCATTGAAAGTTTATGAGGCGTCGCTGTGGCCGTGGTTTGCACGACATGTCGTGCCGGAGTTCGGAGTTCGGAGTTCGGAATTCAGAATGTTAATTCTCGCTCCGCCACCGGCGCAGGTGCCGCACTCATCGCTCGTTCACATGTTTGAAACGATACGGCAAAAAATTGGTGCACCGAAAACAGTGTTCGTCGGCAAAATCGCAACCGACGGTTCTTGGACTCTGGATTTCGACGCCGTGCTTGTGGCGAATTCGTCACTCGTCACTCGTCACTCGTCACTTCTTTTGGGGACCGCGTTTTCCTTCGTGCATTTTCTGGATTTTCTGGCAGAGAGAAATCTGCGTTTCGATTTGCCTGCCGGTTCACGGGTGATGGAAACCGGTGGTTACAAAAACCGGTCGTGTTCCCTACCCAAGATGGAACTGCACCAACTCATCACCGAACGACTCGGGGTGCCGCCGTCGCACATCGTTTGTGAATACGGCATGAGCGAGTTGAGTTCGCAGGCTTACGCTCACGTGACGGGTGACGGGTGGCAGGCGACGGGCAAAGGCAGCGCGCCTCGACACTCGTCACTCGACACTCGTCACTTCATTTTCCCTCCCTGGGCGCGGGTGCAGATTATTTCACCGGAAACCGGGCTCGAGGTGGCCGACGGTGAAACCGGTTTGATTCGCGTGTTTGATCTGGCGAATGTTTTCTCGGTCATGGCAATTCAAACGGAAGACCTGGCCGTCCGCCACGGCGGCGGATTTGAATTGCTGGGCCGCGCGACACAAGCTGAGCCGCGCGGATGTTCGCTGATGGCTCAATCCGCATTTTACAATCCGCAATCCGCAATCAAATGAACCTGCCAAACTATTTTCTCGCCGATTTGCCGCCGGAGGCGGTGCTGTCGCCGGCAATGGTCGCGGAGGCGTGCCGGACGCTGAAACGCAATCGTGCGCAATACCTGGCGCAGCGTTCGACGGAGAACCTGGTCGGGGTGCTGTGCGACGTGGCGGAGGCCTGGTTGAAACCGGACAACGCCTTTCGCCGGCTGGCGCTGGAACAAACGTGGAACGCCGGCCTCCGGCACGGCGCGAACGGCATAATGGGAAACGCCGTGCCGGAGGCCGGCGCTCCGGGACCCGGTTTTTCCCAGGCAACCTTGCAAAAGGGACTCGACAATTTTTTTCACCAGTTCACGCCGGAAAATTTTCACGCGCTGCTGGTGCAGGAATTGGGCGACGCGCGGCGGCTCGACCGGTTTGTCGCGGACGGCAGCGGGGAAAAATCAAATCGGGCGGCACTGGCCGTCGGACCGGAATTGCTGGTGCACATCGCGGCGGGCAATCTCCCGAACCCGACGCTGATGAGCATTGTGCTCGGCCTGCTGACCCGTTCGGCGCAGTTCGTGAAATGCACGCACGCTGCGGCGTTTCTGCCCCGCTTGTTTGCGCACTCAATTTACGACGCGGACGCAAAATTGGGCGCCTGTCTGGAAATTGCCGAATGGCGCGGCGGCAACGTTGAGCTGGAGGCGGCATTGTTCGCCGGCGCCGATTGCGTCACCGCGACCGGCAGTGACGAGACGCTGGCGGCGATCCGTGCGCGGTTGCCGGTCAAAACCCGTTTTCTCGGCTACGGCCACCGCGTGAGCTTTGGTTTTGTGGCCCATGAGGTTTTGTCGGGTTTTCACACCCGACAAATCGTGTCGCGCACCACGGATGACGTGGTGGCGTGGAACCAGCTGGGCTGCCTTTCGCCGCACGTGGTTTATGTCCAGACCGGCGGCGAAGTGTCGCCGGAGAAATTCGCGGAGCTGCTCGCCAACGAACTGGAGCGGCGCGAACAAACCGAACCGCGCGGTGAATTGCCGGCGGAACATGCGGCGGCCATCGCGTCGCGTCGCGGGATTTACGAGGTGCGCGCGGCACATTCACCGGAGACAACGCAGCATTGGTGCAGCCGGAATTCGACGGCGTGGACGGTGGTTTATGAGGCGGACGCGAGGTTTCAACTGTCGTGCCTGAACCGGTTTGTTTATGTAAAGGGCGTCAGGGATTTGACGGAGGCGTTGCAAAATGCCGAAACGGTACGCGGTCAGGTCTCGACCGTCGGCCTTGGCCTGCCGGAACACAAACTGGAGGAACTGGCGACGCAACTGGCGCGCTGGGGCGTGACGCGGGTGTGTCCGCTAGGCCGGATGCAAAACCCGCCGTTGACCTGGCATCACGATGGCCGGCCGGCGCTCGGCGATTTGGTGACGTGGACGGACATGGAAATTTAACAGTCAGTAGTCAGTAACCAGTAGTCAGTGGCTTGGCAACTCCGCGACACCTGCCAACTACTAACTACTGACTACTAACCACTGACTATGAAAAAATGAAAATGGAATTGCGAAAAACGTTTCAATTCGAGGCGGCGCATTTGCTGCCGCGTTTGCCGAAGGCGCACAAATGCCGGCGATTGCACGGGCATAGTTTCAAGGTGGACATCGTCGTAGCCGGCGAGTGCGACGCCAAGTTAGGCTGGCTGATGGATTACGCGGACATTTCGGCGGCGTTCAAGCCGATTTGGGAGAAGCTCGACCATCGTTATCTGAACGACATTGCCGGTCTGGAAAATCCGACGAGCGAGGAAATCGCCGCGTGGATCTGGAAAAAACTGAAGCCGAGATTGCCGCTGCTCACCGAAGTCGTCGTGGCGGAAACCTGCACGGCGCGCGTTGTTTATCGCGGCGAAAATTAAGCTTTCAGTTTTGTGTAGCGTCCGGATACGAAGTCCCAATTCACGACGTTCCACCACGCGGCGATGTAATCCGCGCGCTTGTTCTGATATTTGAGGTAGTAAGCGTGTTCCCAAACATCAAGGCCGAGCAAAGGAATCTGAAACTGCAAACCACCATCCAAAAGACTCGCAATCCGGCTGATGGGTGAATCTTGATTCGGTGTTGGCTCAATTTTCAATTGGCCGCTATCCAAAACCAGCCACGCCCAGCCGCTGCCGAATTGTCCGAGCGCGGCTTTGGTGAAATTGTCCTTGAACGTGCTGAAACTGCCGAAGCCGGTGTCAATCGCCTTGGCCAAATCGCCCGTCGGTTCGCCGCCGCCGTCTTTCTTCATCATCTGCCAGAAGAGCGAATGATTGTAATGACCGCCGCCGTTGTTGCGGACGGCGACATTTTCTGAAAGGAACTTCGGATCTTTCAACCAGCTTTCAAGAGTTGTAAAAGTTGGAGGAAAGCCGCTCCACGTCATTTGTCCGAAAGCTTTATTCAGATTCGCGACGTAAGTAGCATGATGCTTGTCGTGATGAATCTCCATCGTGCGCGCGTCAATGTGCGGTTCAAGCGCGTCGTAGGCGTAAGGCAACGGCGGCAGCGTGAACGGACCGCTCGGTGCGGCAGCGGGCGCAGTGGAATTCGTTTGGGCGATTGCGCCGGGCAGAGTCGCGAGCGCGGCGCTGGCGAACGCGGTGGTTTTAATGGCCTGGCGTCGGGTCATCATAATTTGGTTTGGTTGTGGTTCCAAGATTTGAAGTTTGACACGAGGCAACGCGAAAAGGTTCAAGCTAGGGCGTATAAACCAAGTTCGTGCCGCTGACCGGGTCTTGCGGAACAGCTTTGAGATAATCCGGCACCAAATCGGTGAGGCTTGTGGGGCGACGGCCATTTTCCAATTCGTAAGCGCGGGCGGCAAGGTCAACCAGCAACTGTCGTGTCATTAATTGTTGTTTTTTGAATTTTCGTTCGCCTCCTTGCAAGGCTTTCTTTAACGACGAAGACATAACCAGTTCACTCCATCTATATTTGATGCCCGGATATGCCCGACGCGACCACGCGCTTTCCTGTTGCATGACCTCATTCCACGTTTGTCTTTGGGCATCGAGGGTTTCCAGGGTTGCGGTGGTTTCACGACACGTTTTTGCGTCAAGTTGGTCAACGAGTTTTTGCAGGTGACTCGCTCCCATTGCTTCGATGGCTGTGCCGACCAACTGGTCAATCAAAACGCCGCCATGGGCGGACTTGTTTCCCAGACGAATCGCATCCAAATAAGATTTAACAGCATCGTCCGGACGGTTCTCCATATCAGCCAGCCGGCCTTCGGCCACAAACGCCTGGGCCAGCCTTTTGTAGTCGGCCAATTCTGGAAGGTGCCGGCTCATATAGTTCTCGGAAAACTGAATCGGCACGGTGCAATTCTCTTGCAGGCTGGTCCGCGCCGCTTGCAACGCGTCGGAGTTTTTGGCCACCAACTTGCGCAATTCCTCCAACTTCATTTCGTAAAAATCCCCGGTATGGGTGTCGGCCATTTCTCCAGCCTTCACCAAATCATCGTAACCGTTCGGGTCGGGCAGGGGCTGGATGGGCGGCAACGGCCGGGTGTCGTCAAAAATCAGCAAACCAACTATGGCGAGAATTGCTGCCGCTGGAATCGAAAGGAGTAGAATGAGCCAGTTGCGCGATTTTTTCGTCATGCGATTGCGGCAGAGTGGCAGAAAGGCCGTGGGCGTCAACAATTCAAGTATTGACGAAGTGCATGGGATTGATTTAACGAATGGTTGGCAACGGACCAATAACTTGAGGTGACCATGAATAAAACCGGAAGCACGGGAAATCTGGCAGTCTGGCAGGACAAATTCGTCGAATACATCATCTTGCACGCCGGTGCGCTCATTTCGGCACTGGTCGTTGTGGTGGTTGGTTTCATCGTCGCGCGTTGGATCGGCAAACTGTTGGACCGCTGGCTGACGGGCAAGGCGATGGAACCGCCGATGCGCAAATTACTGGTGCGCATTGTGCGGCTGCTTATTTTCGCCATGGCCCTGGTTGTGGCGCTGGGCACGGCGGGCATGGACGTGACGGCGTTGATCGCTGGTGTCGGCGTGGCCGGCTTGGGAATTGGTCTGGCCATGCAAGGCATCCTCGGCAATCTCATGGCCGGGTTGACCATTATTTTCACCAAACCCTTTCGTTTCGGCGAATATATTGAAATTGCCGGCGTGCAGGGGCAGGTGACGAGCATCGAACTTTTCACGACCACGCTGCTGCATGCCGATCACTCGCAAGTAATCATTCCCAACCGGAAAATTGTCGGCGAGATTTTGCACAACTACGGCCACATCCGGCAGCTCGATTTGTCGGTGGGTGTCGCCTACAACACAAACATCAGCGGTGCCCTGGTCATCGTGCGGGGTGTGCTGACCCGCAATGCCCGTGTGCTCAAGGAACCCGCGCCCGTCGTTGGCGTGACGATGCTGGCGGATTCATCCATCAGCGTTGCCATCAAACCGTGGACGGCGGTGGCCGATTACGGTCCGGCGCAGGCGGAAATTTACCAGGCCATCGTCGAGCAATTCCGCGCGAACAAGATCGAAATTCCCTTCCCGCAACGCGAAGTGCGGATGCTCAACAACCCGGCCTGAACCGGGTCAGCCGTCTTTACTGCCTGTGTGCCTCAATGGAACGAGGCGGAGGAAGTCAACAAGTGGGAAATTTGCAGCCTATCCTCAAATTAGGCCGTGTTGGTGTTATCAAGCAGCGCCGATAAATCTCTAATTTGTTCATCAATGCCAACACCTAAAATCGTGCTCCAAGTTTTGCCTGTCGGCGCTTCCAACCCGAACGACTTAAAGAGCGCGCACTCTTCCGCGCGAATCTTAGCAGCGAGGTCAAAATCTGAACGCCTTACAGCGTCATCCTTTCGCTGGATGAGTTCGCGTAACTGGTCTGCCCGTTGTCCAACCTCGGCAGCAGTACATCGCCCCTCAGCTTTCATCCGGTCGAAGGCTGATTCGATCACCATCTTGAACTGTGGAAGTTCTGCGACTATGCGCTCAAACCTTGCGCCGCTTGCGAGAAGCGTAAGTAACCGCTCATTAATGGATATTGGTCGTGGAAGACAAGCGGATACCTCGTTCATGGCGGGTGTCTGTCCTTGGAACTGTGCCTCATATTTCGCAATCCACTTGTCCTTTGGAGCGTTGTAGTAATCATCCACAATTGCTGCGACATCGCGAAACGCGATGTCAACCTCATAGACGCTTAAGAATCTCTCTAGCGCCCGCTCATGCTTCCCAAGCAGGAAGAGTTCTCTCGCCCCTTCGTATATCTGATCGAGGTCCGGTCTGTCGTTCGAGGTCATACCTCCAGCGGCCTAACTCATAATGGACAGCCTGTTTTGCAGCCTATCCTGATTGATGGTTGTGAGTATGATTCGCATTTAAGTTTCTGTCCAGTACACTGTTGAATTTGAATTTCCTGTTGGTCAAGCGCCAGCAAAGGCTGCATTCATTTCTGCGTCGCCGAGGCCGGAGCCGGTTTCACTTCCCCAACAACTGGAAGATTGATGGCGATTATCCGTCGGCCGGCGGTCAGCGCAATTCTTTTTTGGGAGGGATTTACCGAGAAACGCAGAGGCGCGGAGAACGCAGAGAACCGCAGAGCTGGTTTAACTTGGAAATGAGAGGAATTACTTTTCTCCGCGACTCTTTGCGGCCTCTGCGCCTCTGCGTTAAGGCAGTTAAGCATTCGTGCAAGCGTAGCGGCTTTCGGCAGAAAGCCGCGCTCTTCAATTCTCAAAGGTTTGCGGCGCTCTGCCCGAGGCGCCGCTACGGCGGTTTGGCAGGCTCACGCCTTGGCGTGATGCACTTCGGCATGGACTTTCGCCAGGGCGTTGGCCAGCGCGTCCCAGTCGGCTTCGGTTGTTTCCCAACCGCTGCTGAAACGCAGCACGCGATGCGCTTCCACTGGCTTGAAACCCATCGCCGCCAGCACGTGCGACGGCTCCTCCTTGCCGGTGGTGCAGGCGGAGCCGGTGGAAACCGCAAACCCAGCCTTGTCGAGTTTCGTCAGCCAGCGCAACTGGACACCTTCGGGCATGAGCGCGGAAACGGTGTTCCATAAACGCGGCGCAGCCGCGCCGACGACGATCGAGCCGGGCAGTTTGTGCAAAAGCTGCTTCTCAAAATTCTCGCGCCACACGCCGCGCAGGATGTGTTCGCTGCGGGTGAGTTGTTTTTCGCGGATTTCGAGCGCGGCCAGCATGGACAAAATAATCGGGACATTTTCCGTTCCGGCACGGCGGCCTTGTTCCTGTTTACCGCCAAGCAGCAGGGGCGTGACGTGGCTTTTGTGCGGCACTTTCAAAAAACCAACGCCGCGCGGCCCGCCGAACTTGTGCGCCGCGCCGCTCAGATAATCACATTCGCCGAGTCCCTTCGCGGGCATTTTGCCGAGCCATTGCACGGCGTCGGAGAAGAACGGCACCTTGTATTGACGGCAAATCGCCAGCGTCTCGCGCCAGGGTTGGAGGACGCCGGTCTCATTGTTCGCCGCCATGACGCCGACTAGGCCGGGGCGCATGTCCGCGAGTTCCGCCGTCAGCCAATCCAGATCAATCACGCCGTCGTGCGTGACGGGAATCAATTTCGCGCGTTTGCCGAAATAATGCTTTGCGGACTCGTGGACGCAGGGATGTTCGATGGCCGAAATCCAGACCTCGCCCTTCGCGTCGAGCGTCCGCGCGAAATGGTGCATGACGGTGTTGTTGGCCTCGGTCGCGCCGCTGGTCCAGGTGATGTCGTTTGCATGGCACCCGAGAATCACGGCGAGTTTTTCACGCGCTTCGCGCAGCGCGGCGTTTGCGCGCTCGCCAATGCGATGCGGGCTGGACGGATTGCCTGTAACGGTTTCCGTCGCATCGAGCCAGGCGTCGCGCGCCTCGCGCATCACCGGCGCCGTGGCGTTATGGTCGAAATAAATCACGCTTAACAAAATACAATTGCCGGGCGCGCTGGCGAGTTTTTTATGGTAGCACCCGCGTCCCGCGGGTTCAATTTCCCGATGCATCGGGACCGAATTGTATCGGCGCGTGTCAGGTGGCTGGCGATTGTGCGAATGGCTGCAATCTCTGTTTGCCGATGGTTTCGGGCGCGACGCCCGAAACGACCCGCCGGAGGCGGGTGCTACCTCAAATGCCGGCCGTCGTGTTTCAAATGGGTGAGGATTTTTTTGTGTGCGGCAGTGAAAGCCAATGAATTCAGTTTCGACAGTGGAAACCAAACATTGCCAGCCTCGGAGGGCGGAGTTCCACGACACCCAAAAAATTCAAGATGGGGCGTCGTGGAACTCCGCCCTCCGAAATGGACGTGAAAAGCTTCCAGCATGATGCGATAGCGCGTGATGGAATGCTTCACGGTGCAAAGCGGCTGAAGGGTCGCCTGTTCAATGCCGAGACTTTTTGCTGCGCGGATAATTTCCAAATCCGGCTCCTGAACCGTAGCAGCCGGCGTCAGCCGGCTCTGACTTTTCTTGCAGGAATAATGAGCGGACTCATCCCGCTCTGCGGGACTGCCACGTTGATTTGGCGCGATTTCCACATTCGGGAATTCCCACAAATGCGCATTCACCACGCCGGCTGGCCGTTGCCGGACGAGAAAACGTCCCTGCCGCTCGACCACAAACGCCATGAAATGCCGGGCCGTGCTGGCGGTTCGTCTGCCGAGGTTGGGCAATTCCCCGACGCGGTCTTCGCGAAAGGCGACGCAAAGTTTTTTCACCGGGCAAACCGGGCATTGCGGTTGGCGCGGGGTGCAGACCAACGCGCCAAGTTCCATGAGCGATTGGTTCAAAAATGAATGGTAGGGCGCGGTGTCCCCACCGCGCCGCGGCGGGCAGGGGACTGCCCGCCCTACCAATTCCTCCGCCAGTTGCCACAGATATGCATTGGTTTTCTTCTCACGCGGATTTTCGGGGATGCCGAATACCCGCGTCAGCACGCGGATGACATTGCCGTCGAGAATTGGCGTCGGCTGATTGAAGGCGATGCTGCAAATGGCGCCGGCGGTGTAACGGCCGATGCCGGGCAGCGCAAGCACGTCGTCGAAGTTATCCGGGATTTTGCCATGGTGCTTTTTCATGATTTGCCGCGCGGCTTTTTGCAGGTTGCGGACGCGGGTGTAATAGCCGAGGCCCTCCCACAGCTTGTGGATTTTGTCCGGGCTGGTGTTGGCCGCGGCTTGGACAGTGGCCAGTTCGCGCATCCAGCGTTCCCAATACGGCAGGACCGTTTTGACCTGCGTCTGCTGGAGCATGATTTCGGAGACCCAGATGGCATAGGGATCGCGGGTGCGCCGCCACGGCAGATCGCGGGCGTTTTGCGCAAACCAGCGAAGCAACGCCGGAACGAGTTTCAGTTTCGAATTCATCGCTGCAACCATTCGGATAAAACCACGAAATCCCCTGCACGGCCAGCCGCAACCGGACGAAATGCACTTCAACGCAGAGTGCGCAAAGTCCGCAGAGTAACGCAGAGAAGTAATTCTCTGCAAATCTCCGCGTTTCTCCGCGTCCTCTGCGTTAAGAAATTTAAACCCTTTGGCAAAATTTCAGGCAGGGGAGTGTAAAACTTTTTGTGTCTTTTGCGCCTCTTTGCGGCTATTTGTTTTCCAGTGAAACCGCTGACTTCCTACACGGGCAAGCTCACCGACGACCAGGCGTCGGCGCTCGAAGCTGCCTTGAGCTCGCGCGGCTTCAAATTTCGTGCGGTGCCGTATGCGCGGTTTGCCGGAGAAAAAGACAAAATCAACGTGGTCTTTTACGAAAGCGGCAAACTCGTGGTGCAGGGGAAGGGCACGCAGGAGTTCATCGAATTCGTCTTGGAACCGGAGGTTTTGAAGCAGGCACGGCTGGGTTATGAGACGTTGTTGAACCCCGAATTGCTGCTGCCGCGCATCGGCGTGGACGAAAGCGGCAAGGGCGATTTCTTCGGGCCGCTGTGCGTGGCCGGGGTTTACATTAACGAAAATGTCGTCAAGGCATGGAAAGATGCCGGCATCCGCGATTCCAAAAACATTTCCAGCGACAAAAAAATCGGCGAGCTGGCGGAAAAAATCCGCAAAACCCCCGGTTGCGTGGTGAACACCGTCACCATTGGCAATGAGGCTTACAACCGGCTTTATGCCAGGATGAAAAGCGTGAACACGATCCTGGCATGGGGTCATGCGCGCGTGATTGAAAATTTGATGGCGCTGCGGCACCAGATGAATCCCGCACCAGTCAAAGCCATCAGCGACCAGTTTGCGTCCAGCAAGGAAGTGGTGGCGAAGGCGTTGATGTCGCTGGGCCGGGAAATCGAACTGGTCCAGAAGCACCGGGCCGAAGAGGACCTGGCGGTGGCGGCGGCTTCGATCCTGGCCCGGGACGGATTTGTGAAAGGGCTGGTGAAGCTGGAGAAACAATTCAACGTGGAACTGCCAAAAGGCGCTTCGACGGCGGTGGACGAGGCGGCGAAGAAATTTGTCGCGGAGCGCGGTGCGGAAAGTCTGCCGAAAATCGCCAAGATCCATTTCCGCACGGCTTATCGGGCGCAGGGCCTGCCCGAGCCGCCGAAGAAGGAGTGGCACAAAAAATAAAGCAGGTGATTCTATGTTCTCCTTTTTCAAGCAAAGAGAATCAGCACAAGATGTTGCCGAAGGTTTTTTTGATAGCATTCGAGAAAATACTGAATCGGGCTACCCCAAAAAAATGTTTCCCGATGAAGCTCCGTTAGGTATGGACCTTATCAAGGACGAATGGATTTACTTTGACATTTTCATTTTCGACTATGTTACCTTCCTAGCCTTTGGTGAAACGCCAGCCAGACACGCGATTCTAAATCCATTCTCTTCTCTAGTCACAAATTGGTTAAAGAATCGTCAAGCACCCCCGATCACTGAGCCAAGAATAATAATTAACTTTGATAACATAGACAAACCTCCCAAGACCTTCGACCAGGAAGAACGCGAGTCTGCTCATGAGCGGTTAAAAAGGAGAGTGTTAATATATGCCGAAGCATTGAAGACGCCATGCAGCCTTGGGCAGAACTACATGATTGCGCTGACATTTGCCACATTGTGTGGCGTAGATGTTATTGAAGATAACAGTTACGTCATGGGCATCAGTGCCTATTTCTCGCAACGCAAGATCGAACAAACAAAGTATCTGAAATCGCTTCGCCTTTCTTGAAAACATTACCATTAGCCAACTGCGCCAACCAGCGCCGTAGGTGCGATATATTTGTAGAATCCGAAAAAAGATAATTTCCTAACTCCGTCAGGAGCGACATCTCTCACCCTACAATGCATTTTCAAAACCGGCGATGAATGTTTTTCTGAATATGTCGCCCCTCCGGGGCTCGAGATGTTTTTGATTATGATTTCTACATAGATGCCGCTCCTGACGGAGCTTGGGCGGCAATGTAAAGTCATAAGAAGTTTTGTGGACAAATCTGGTT
This sequence comes from Verrucomicrobiota bacterium, assembly GCA_050010435.1. GTDB lineage: Bacteria > Verrucomicrobiota > Verrucomicrobiia > Limisphaerales > UBA11358 > UBA11358. The sequence continues at coordinate 23,975 of JBEKKZ010000010.1, forward strand.
TTCACTAAAATCAGACAAATGGCCAAACCCGATTTCATCGAATTGCCGGATTGCGAGCCGATCCCGATTTTATACGAGGACCGGGCGGTTATTGCGATTGACAAGCCGCGCGGCTGGATGCTCGCGCCGGTGGCGTGGCAGAACACGTCGCGCAATTTGCAGGCGGCCATCGAATCCTCCATCGCGGCGCGGGATTTCTGGGCGCAGTCGCGCGGACTGAAATTTCTTCGCCATGTCCATCGCCTCGACGCGGACACGAGCGGCGTTTTGCTCTTTGCCAAAAGCCCCGGTGCGGTCAAAAGGTTTTTTGATTTGTTCGAGAGCCGCAAAATGGAAAAGACGTATCTGGCCGTCGTGGTTGGCGAGCCGAAGCAAAATGAATGGACGTGTGAACTCAAACTCGCGCCGGACAAAAAGCGATTCAGAAAAATGAAAGTGGATTCACGTCACGGCAAAAATGCCGAAACGCATTTCCGAGTTTTGGAAAAACACGGAAAGCTTTCACTGGTGGAAGCACGGCCCGTCACCGGTCGCACGCATCAAATCCGCATGCACCTCGCGGAATCCAGCTGTCCGGTGGTGGGCGACGAACTTTACGGACGCGAAGACGACAGGCTGGAATTGGGTTTGCGCGCCGTGCGGCTGGCTTACGCCGATCCGTTCACCCGTCGGCGGGTGGAGATTCGCGCGCCGGTGGAACCGTTCTGCCGCGAGTATGGTTTCGACCCTCCAAAATTGTGATCATGCTGCCTTTGTTGAACAGTTCAACCGTTGTGGAAACGGCGCTGGTTTGTTTTCGCCCATCCGCCATTCATGGCATCGGCGGGTTTGCGAAGGCGGACATCGCCGCCGGCACACGCGCCATCGAATACGTCGGCGAAAAGATCGCCAAGGCCGAATCGCTGCGCCGGTGCGAATCAGCCAATGAATACATTTTCTCGCTGGACGACACGCACGACCTCGACGGTAACGTTCCATGGAACCCGGCGCGTTTCCTGAACCACAGTTGCGAACCGAATTGCGAGGCGGAACCGGACGGCGGGCGCGTCTGGATTGTGGCGCGACGCGTCATCCGGGCGGGGGAGGAAATCACATTCAACTACGGCTACGATCTGGAGGATTACCGGGAGCATCCCTGCCGCTGCGGCGCGACAAGTTGCGTCGGCTACATCGTGGCGGCCGAGTTCTTCGAGCATGTAAAATGGCAAGGCGACCTGAGTAGGAGAACTTGATTCATCTCCCTTTCGTGACCTTGTAGCCGCGGACGTCAGTCCGCGCATTCAGAACCGGTGGGGCGAGCGTCCTCGCGAGCCGGCTCGTCGGTAGCCTCGCCCCACCCAAAAAATCAATTCGCGTATTTCACGCTGCAACCGTAAGGCTTCGTCTGGCTGACCTCCACCGGTTTCCCGGCCAGCAGGGCGTCCACGGCTTCACGAACATAGTTGCGCGCGGTGCGCGGGTCGTGTTGCGGATCCGGTTTGTTGTCAATCGCGCCCTGGTAAACCAGCACGCCGTTCTTATCAATCACATACATGTCCGGTGTGGTTTTCATGTCGTAGAGATGGCCGACCGCACCGGAACTGTCATCAATCCAGGCCGTCGCAACTATTTTCTTGTCGGCGATTTCCTGCCTGGCCTGTTCGGGCGTGCGATGGCTGGGATTATTGGGGTTTACCGAATTGACGATGAGCCACACGACCCCCTTGGCGGCCATGTCTTTTTCCAACTCCTGCATCGCGCCGGTCTTGTATTGGTTGTTACAAAACGGGCAGTCGGAGTTGTAGGATTCCAGCACGACAATCTTGCCCTTGTAATCGCTGAGCTTGATTGCCTTGCCGTTGATGTCCGTGGCCGAGAAATCCGGGGCGGACTTGCCGATTTCGGCGGCCAGCGCGGCGGAAGCCAGGGTTAAAGCAGTAAACAATGCAAATGTAGTTTTCATAAATTTTATCATTATCATTAGACGCACCATTCGACATTTGGTTTCAAAAAATGTTCAACGGGCCGCGCGGTGGAGAGTGGCGCAGGCCTCTGGCCTGCATGATCGTTGAGTTTTGCAGGCGGGACGCCTGCGCTACTTTTTCAAACTGTCACCAGGCCGCGCGGTCGAGGGCGTCGAGCACAATGCCCGGGGTCAGAATTTCCGGCAGGATAATTGGCGGCGCAGTGGCGTCCTTGGGATAAACCAAAACCAAAGGCACGCCCGCTCGGTTGAAGCGGTTCAGTTCCGCCGTGATATTATCGGGAAATCGCGTGTAATCGCCCAGTAAAGCCACGGCGTTCCTGGACTTGAGTTTGGCGCGCACGGACGGGACTTCGATGCTGGTTTTTTTATTCACCTGACAGGTGAGGCACCAATCGGCGGTGAAATCCACGATTACAAGGCGACCTTCGCTGTGCGCTTTTGCCACGGCTTCAGGACTCCAGTGCTGCCAATCAATTCCGTCCGCTGATTCTTTCAGCGAACCGGTTGCGTCCGCTTCCGTGAGTGGCTCGCGCCATCGCAACTGGTTTTCCAACGCGAAAGCATAGCTGCCGACCAGCAAAATCAACGCAATCACGAATGCCAGACCTTTGCGGGCACGTCCGCGCTGGACGAACTCGCCAAAAATCCAGGACGCGAACGCAACCATCACCAGAAAAACGCCGAGCCACAAAACCGATTTGCCGTAGCTGCCGGCGGCAAGATTGAACAGCCACACAGCGGTCGCCAGCATTGGAAAGCCCATCGCGATTTTGAACTTTTCCATCCACGCCCCGGGCTTCGGCAGGAATTTCAGCCACGCCGGATTCCAGCTCAACACGACATACGGCGCGGCCAGCCCAATGCCGACAGCGAGAAACATCAACAGAATCACCGGCGCTTTTTGAGTGAAGGCGAAGCCGAGCGCAATACTCAAAAACGGCGCGGTGCAGGGCGTGGCCAGCACCGTGGCCAGCACGCCGTTGAAAAATGCGCCCGCCGCACCATGCTTTGACGCCAGTCCGCCCGCCGCGTCGAGCGCGCGTCCGCCGAGCGTGACTTCAAACACGCCGAACAAATTCAATGCCACGAGCAGGACCAGCGTGGTGAGACAGACGACGAAAACCGGGCTGCCGAATTGCATGCCCCAGCCAGCCCGGTGGCCGGCGGCCTTGACGCCGATGACGACGGCAGCCAGCACGAGGAACGACACCAGCACGCCGAGCGCATAAACCAGACCGAGTTTGCGGACGTGCCGCGGGGCACTTCTGGATTCGCCGACAAAGCCGAGAATTTTCAGCGCGATGACCGGCAGCACGCACGGCATGATGTTCAAAATCAATCCGCCGATAAAGGCGTAGAGCAGCATTTGCCAGAGCGGCTGTAAAGGTAGCACAGGCGAGACGCCTGCGCTACTCTCCGACAAAATTGTTTCCCCGACGATTGGCGCTTGTTCGCTGACGGGCAATTTGACCTCAAAGCCGGTTCGTAGATTGCCGGTTTCCTCGACAATCACACCATTGATTTCCTTGGGCCAGTCGCCGGAATATTTTTTTACGAATTTCTCCAGTATTGTTGAGTTGCTGAATTCGTCAAAAATGAATTTGGTTTCTGGCTGAATTTCAAAATCGTCATTTGTACCAGGGAAAAAATCCGCACCGTCCGGTTTTGGCAGTCTGAATTGAATTAGCAAAGGTCGTGGATTAACGCTTGCCGGTTTTTCCCACCGCGCATAAACAAACAGATTTGTGACTGGTTTTGGGACTTTACTTTTCCACGACTCAATGAGCGCGGCGGCGGCGGACGGTTTGGTTTGGTCGCCGATATTGAGCGTGGCCTCGACGCTGCCGCTGCCGGGGATGCAGGCTTCCTTGCATTCGAGCCAGGAAACCTTGGCCTTCAAATCGAGTGGGCCGGGTTTTAAATCGGGGGCGAGCTTGAGCGGCACGAGCAGGACAACTTCATCGTCGTAACCGTAGGTGGTGACTTCGACGGGCGGCAATTTTTCCGGGAGCGGCCATTGGATTTCGCCGGCGGTGATGCCGGGGGGCAATTGCCATTCGATTTTGGTGGCCAGGCCGGCGGCGCCGGGATTTTTCCAGTAGGTGTGCCAGCCCGGCTCCATTTTCAAATCCACGCCGGCCAGCACGGTGTCGCCCGGACGCGCGGTGTCGGCGGACAAAATCAGCCGCACCTGCGTGTGCGCGGCGTGTGCGGCGAGTGCCGCGAGGCAAACCCAGCCTGTCAGAATGGTTCCGATGCGTCGCACACGGATTAGATGCCAGATTTGACGGAACATTTGAAGTGATTTCGGCAGTACCACCAAACGACGGAACCCCCTCTCCATCCCGCCATTTTGATTTCGTAGGAGTCGAGGTCACGAGGCTCTGATCAGAATTCAGAAATCAGAAGTCGGAATTCAGAATCAAAATTAGAGACTCCTCACGTCGCCGCAGTCCACAGTGCCAGTGCATTGAGATTTGCGTTGATGCGGGCAAAATTATTTCTGGAAAGCGGCGGGGTTTTCCGCCAATCTGCCCCTCTGTTAATTATGGATGTTAAACTTCCTAAACTTGGGGAGGGCGCTGATTCGGGCGTCGTGGTCAATGTCTTCGTAAAGGAAGGCGACCAGGTCGCCAGGGATCAGGCCATCCTCGAATTGGAAAATGAAAAGGCCGTGGCTTCCATCCCGTCCACGGCCGCCGGTGTCGTCACAAAAATTTACGTCAAATCGGGCGACAAAATCAGCGTCGGCCAGCGCCTTCTCTCATTGAGTGGTGGTGATCAGCCGGTTGCCGCCGCGCCCGCGGTGAAGCGGGCCGCACCGGAGCCGGAGCCCGAAACGCCTGTTGAAGAACCGGCAGCCGGGGCCGGGGAGGAGATTCCGAAGCCCGTGGCCGCGCCGGTCGCCTCGCCGTCGGTCCGCCGGCTCGCGCGCGGGCTGCGCATTGATTTGTCCAAGGTGCGCGGCAGCGAGGCGGGCGGACGAATCGTTACCGGTGACATCCTCGCCTACCTTGCGCGCTTGCAGAAGGCGACGGACAAACCCAAGGTTGCTGCCGGCACGCCGGCCAGACCGGCGGCGGAGCAGATTGATTTTTCCAAATGGGGGCCGGTGACGAAGAAGCCGCTGACGCAACTGCGCCAGGTGATTGCGCGGCGCCTGTGGGAGAGCTGGAACGCCATTCCGCACGTCACCCAGTTTGACGATGCCGATTTCACGCGGCTGAACGAACTGCGGAGGAAATACGCGCCGGCTTACGAGAAAAAGGGCGCAAAGCTCACGCTCACGCCGCTCGTGCTCAAGTCACTGGTCGGGACGTTGAAAAAGCACCCGATTTTCAACTCCAGCCTTGATGAAGTCGCGCAGGAAATTGTGTTCAAGGATTATTTCCACATCGGCATTGCGGTGGACACCGAGCAGGGCCTGATCGTGCCGGTCATCCGTGACGCGGACAGGAAGAGCGTGCTCGACCTTGCGAAGGAACTGGAGCAGCTCGCGCAAAAGGCCCGTGACCGGAAGGTAACGGCGGAGGAATTGAAGGGCGGCACGTTCACCGTCACCAATCAGGGCGCCATCGGCGGCGCGCATTTCACGCCCATCATCAACAAACCGGAAGTGGCCATTCTCGGTCTCGGACGCGGCGCGATGAAACCGGTGGCGCGCGACGGCAAGGTCGAGGTGCGCATGATGACGCCATTGGGATTATCGTACGACCATCGGGTGATTGACGGCGGCGCGGCGGCGCGGTTTATGGTGGATTTGGTGAACGCGATGGAAGACTTTGGCGAAGACGGAGTGAAATTGTAGGAATCGTCCTCCTCCTCGTTCTCGTCCTCGTAATCGAATGAACTCATATCAAACAGAAAAAAATGCGGCGCCAAAGGCGTTGGCGGCCATGTTCGACCACGAGAAGTTAGATGCTTATCAATTGGAATTGCGTTTCATCGCGTGGGTAACGCCGTTGCTGGAAGAGGCTGCAGCTTCTGCAAAAGGCAAAACCCGCGAAGTTTGCGACCAACTGGATCGGGCCAGTCTTTCAGCGTTGCTCAACACCGCGGAAGGCAACGGCAAACGTCAGCGTCCGGTACGGGCGAAGTTCTTTGATGACGCACGCGGTTCGGCCACGGAATGTGCGGCCTGCCTGGATGCGCTGGTTGCCAAACGGGTGGCGACACCGGAACGGATTCAAGAAGGAAAGGCGATGTTGTTGAGGATTGTTTCGATGTTGTGCGGATTGGTAGATCGTTTCGACAATGGCGACGGGAAGTTGCACGAAGAACCCGTGGAATACAGAATTGGGAGTAAAAGCAAGCTAGAGTCGAGGACGAGGACGAGAACGAGGACGAGGAGGAAGATTTAAGTATGGACCCAATCAAAACTCAAATCGTGGTCGTTGGCGCGGGGCCGGGCGGATACGCCGCGGCTTTTTACGCAGCCGACCTGGGCATGAAAGTCATCCTGGTCGAACGCGAAAAGCGGCTCGGCGGGGTCTGCCTGAATTGCGGCTGTATTCCGTCGAAGGCGCTGCTTTACGCGACGCATCAAATCACCGCCGCGCACGATTCAGCGCATCGCGGCATCACATTCACGCCGCCGACGGTGGATTTGCCGAAGCTGCGCGCGTGGAAGGAATCCATTTTGGAAAAACTCGGCAGCGGCGTGGCCACGCTGGCCAAGATGCGCGGCGTGCCGGTCATCCAGGGACGCGGTTATTTTGAAGGTTCACAGACGTTGCGTGTTGAGACGGAGCAGGGGCAGCAGTTCATCGAGTATGACAAGGCGATACTCGCCGTCGGCTCGCTGGCGGCGATGCCCAAGGTGTTCGACCTCGGCAATCCGCGCATCATGACTTCCACCGGGGCGCTCCAAGTCGAGGACATTCCGGAAAACCTGCTGGTCGTCGGCGGCGGTTACATCGGCATGGAATTGGGCACCGTTTATGCCACGCTCGGCAGCAAAACCGTGCTGGTCGAGGCGCTCGACAGCATCCTGACCGGCGCTGATCCCGACCTGGCCCGGCCGGTGGTGGCGAACGCGAAGAAAATGTTCAAGGAAATCCGGCTCAAGGCCAAGGTCACGAAGATGGCCACCGCCGGCAAACAGATCAAAGTCGAGATGGAACACAACGGCCAGAAGGTGTCCGAACTTTACGACCGCGTGCTCGTGGCGGTGGGGCGCGTGCCGAACAGCGCCGATCTTGGTCTGGAAAACACCAAAGTCGAGCGGGATGAAAAAGGCTTCGTCAAGGTCAACCATCACCAGCAAACCGGCGACCCGAACATTTACGCCATCGGCGACATCGCGGGCGGAATTTTGCTGGCGCACAAGGCGCACAAGGAAGCGCGCATTGCCGTCGAGAACCTCAACGGCGAGGACGTCGTGTTTGAAAACATCGTCATCCCGGCGGTGGTGTTCACCGATCCGGAACTGGCGTGGTGCGGGCTGACCGAGGCCGAGGCGAAGGCCAAAGGCGTGAAATACGAAGTGGCGAAATTCCCGTGGTCGGCATCGGGACGCGCGCTGTCATTCGACCGGACAGACGGCCTGACGAAGATGTTGATTGACCCGGAAAGCGACCGGGTGCTGGGGGTGGGCATCGTGGGCGCGGGCGCGGGCGAATTGATTGCCGAGGCGGTGCTGGCGCTGGAAATGGGCGCGACCGCCGAGGACATCGCGCTGACGGTGCATCCGCATCCGACCTTGTCGGAGACGCTGATGGAATGCGCCGAGGTGTTTTACGGCCACGCCACGCACACCATCGCGAAGAAAAAGCCAACGCCGTAATTGACTACATGAGGCCGCGCTGAAATTTATGAAATGCGCTGCTTTTCTATTCGGCTCCGGCATATCAAAGGATTCAGGTGCGCCGATGGTTAATCAGATTTCTCACGCACTGCTGAATCAGGGGTGGCATGACGAAGGTGAATTCCGTTTCTCTCCAAGCGTCACCGAATCCACTGGCACAGCCCTACGCGCGCAGGAATTCCTGCGTATCCTGAAAAGCTACATTGACCCGCACTTGAAACTGCGTGAAAACCGGGAAGGACACTGTGAAGACCTCTATGCTGCTGCTAATCAGATTTTTCAAGATGAAATCTCCGAGATTGTTGACCCGATGCTCCGTTGTTCCGTCTCCGAAATCCGGTCGTCCGTGCTAAATCTATATCAAGGCCAAGATGCAAATAATTACCCAAATGCATTTGCTCAGTTGGTTCACAGCGGGATTCTCTTAATTGATTGGTGTGTCTTTCATTCGCTTTGGCCAGCAGAAATCCCAAAAGGAATGGAAGTTCTCACATCCGTTGCCAAGGCAATTCAGCAAATGGACATTTTCAGTTTGAATCACGACCTGCTGATTGAGCGACAGTTGGAGCAAAATGGAATAGTGTTTTCAGATGGATTCTCAGAAAAGGTTGGCGATGTCCTTCGATTTAATTGGTCATGGAATAGCGGCACACCGGTTAACCTTTACAAGCTTCACGGCTCGCTTGACTGGTATCGGTTTACTTTTCCTGGTGGCATGTTCCAATTCGCAAAAGTGCCAAGAAAGGTTGACCCTCGCCGGTGCAGGGACAGCGATGGCAACGATTTATATCTGCCAAATCAGGTCCCGCTTTTACTAATTGGAACGTTAGGCAAAGAGCGGCTATATGGTGTCGGTCTTGTCGCTGAATTCTTTCTTCAGTTTCGCTCTCGGCTCGCAAATCATCAAACCCTCATTTGCTGCGGCTATGGCTGGGGAGATAAGGGTATAAACAATCGCCTAAATCAGTGGCTTTATGATTCGGTAAAAAATCGAATCGTCATTCTTCACAAGGGATCACTAGATGAATTAAAGCAAAAACGATTCTGGAGTAAACGTGGAAGTTGGAGTAATCGTTGGAACGAGTGCGAACAGTCTGGCCAAGTTGTAGTCGTTCCCAAGTGGCTCAGCGATTGCACCCTCAACGACCTTGAACCCTTCTTCGACAACAAGTAGAGGAGCAAAAATGCGAATCGTTCGCTGTCCCCTTGAAAATTCGCGCGCCGGGATTGCGAAGAAGTTGGCATAGCCAAGATGATTGTTTTCCGCAACCTCGGATTCATTGACACCGGCATCAGGGCGTTCCTGTAAAAGTGATGGCTGATGAGATGAGCAGCGGCGCTTGACAAATATTTATTCAAGGAGCATAGACCGAACATGCGTTTGGGGACATACTTTGCACTGGGGCTGTTGCTCATCGCGCTGAAGATTTGCGCGGATGAAAAATTGCCGGCGCTCAAGGTGGGGAACGAGGTGTTCAGCAATGTTACCGTCACCGCAGTTACGCCCACGGACATTTACTTCACTTATCCCGGCGGGATGGCCAATGCCAAATTGAAGGAACTCAACCCGGAGTTGCAAAAGCATTTTCACTACAACACGACCAACGCGGTGGCGGTGGGGAAAAATCAAAGCAAGGCCAATGCCCAATACCATGCCGATCTCGCCAGTCACCCGGCGCTGCTGCCGTCCAACGAAGGCCGTCCCGCGCCGACGTCCGCCGTCGCGCCTGATTCTTCTTCACCGCGTGTGCTTTTCATCGGCAACAGCTATACCAGCGTCAACAATCTCCCGCAGATTTTCCACGATGTTGCCGCCACCGGGGGCCACGCGCCGGCCGAAATCAAGGCCGTCACACCCGGCGGGGTGACATTGTATCAACAACTCAATTCTCCCGACACGTTGAAGGCCATTGACGAAGGGAATTGGGACATTGTCATCCTACAGGCGCAAAGTCTGGAAGCGGCCATGTCCGAGCAGTTTCCGAACTGGCGTTACTATTTTCTCAAGGGCGCAGCCGGCCTTTACGACCGCATCAAGGCCGGCAGCCCGCATGCCAAAATCATCCTTTACCAGACCTGGGCGCGTCACGCCGATTACTGGAACGATCCCAAAGCCGACCGGAGCATCGGCAACAATCCCGCTGATATGCAGGCGCGCATCCGCAAATGGCATCAAAACGCCGCCGCGCAGAAAAACGACTTCCTCATCGCGCCCGTCGGGGATGCGTGGGAATTGAATTACAAGAATCCGAACGCCATCCGCCTCCACGCTGCCGACAATTCGCACCCCGCCTTCAACGGCTCCTACCTTGCGGCACTTGTGATTTACGGCATTATTTATCATCCGCCGAACCTGAACGCCTCTTATCACGGCGATCTTAGCCACACCGAGACGCTCTATCTTCAGACCATCGCAACACAGGCCACGCAGACGAGTTTTTCGCCGTGATCGAACACTTTCCCTCAACCCGGCCATCACCCATCCGCCTTCGTCTGACTCCGGCGAGACAAGCGGAAATGAGAATTGTTCGCCATCCCTAGACAATTCGCGCGCCGGAATTTGCCGGACGGTCAGGCCGTTCATAGTTGAACGTCCTCAATTTGGGCGTCGGCGCACTCGTCCGGCAGTTCAACTTCCTCGGCGTTGAAGGCGAGCACGTTTTTGATTTCGCGCCCGCCGGCCAGTCGCAAGTCCACGCGTTGATAGCCCATGCCGGTCTCCGGCAGTTGCAGCAACCGTTTCGTCCAACGTTTTGCGAGTTTGACTCTCATGCTCTCACTGCTGATTCGCCGCTGCGTGTTTGGCGGCGTGGTTTCGGAGGTGGCTGAAATTTCCTTCCTCGCAGCAGACCACGAAACCTTCCGTCACCGTTTTCAATTCTTCCCAGCGGGCGCGGATTTGTTTGGACTCCGCCTGCGTTACTTGATTGTCGTCGGCGGCTTTGGCGACGACGGCAAGGAGGTCGGCAAATTCCTGGACGATCTGGTTGGTGGCCGGAATCAGAAAATGCGGATGCGGCGTGTTCTTCGGATTAAGGATGAAAAAGCCGCCGGCGCGCTGGCAAATCCATTGGACGAGCCGCTGGTCGCCGGTGCTTTGCAGCAAGGCTTCGATGCGGTCGAGCGGATTGCCGGTGCCGCTGCCCGCGGCGTGGTCCGGCGGTTCGGCCCATTTGTAAACCATGGACAGCGACAGGCCGAGATCGGCGGCGACCTGTTTGGGGGCCTTTTTGTCGAAAACCTCGCGCAACAATTCGTAGGAATGCATGGCGAGACGATGGAAAAGCGGGACGGGTCGGTCAAATCTAAAAACCGAAGTCCGAAATCCGAATACCGAAGGCCAAATTCGGCTGCTTTCGATGGCTGTTCAATTGTCCGGCAACTCACCAGACGAACACCATTTGCATTCAGATTTCGGGTTTCGGGCTTCTTTCGGATTTCGGCATTCGGGTTTCGGATTTGGCCCAGATATCTGAACGCGGGACTCCGATCATTTATAAACCTCGCGCGAAATTATAGATGCAGGCTTGCCGGACCTGGTGTTTGATAAGCGCGGCGTATGAAACACAATGGCGAAATCCAGCATGCCTTTCCGACTTGCTTTGAAAGCGGGTTGGGTTTCTACTCGCTCCCACAACAACTTGGCGAGGGATTATGATGATCTACGCAATCTGCTTGGTGGTGGGTTTAACGTTCACTATTATCAGTGTGCTGGCCGGGCACTTTTTCGGCGGGCATGACGCCCATGTGGCGGGCAGCGGCGGTCACGCGGAGGCGGGCGCCGACACCAGCGACATGCCGGGCATCTCCATTTTCAGCCCCACGGTCATGGCTTCCTTCGTGACGGCGTTTGGCGGGTTCGGCCTCATTTTCACGCAGTTTCCAAAAACGAGCAGCGCGGTGGTCAGTGCGCCGCTCTCCGTCCTCGGCGGTCTGGTGGTGGCGGGAGCGTTGCTTGTGTTTTTGCGCGCGGTGTTTAGCCATACCCAAAGTTCCAGCGAATCAAAAGTGGCCGCTCTGATCGGTTCGGAGGCCAATGTCATAACGCCCATCCCGGAAAATGGCGTGGGTGAAATTGCCTACGTCGTGGGCGGCACGCGTTATTCAGCGCCGGCCCGCGCGGAAAACAATGCGGCGGTGGCCAATGGTAAGACCGTCAAAATCACCCGTATCGTCGGCACCCAGTTTTACGTCACGTCAATCAACTGATTTAACCCTCAACTCTCAACCATCAACCATCAACTCACATGAACCTTGCTCCCATGCTCGCCGAACTGAACTTCGCCCAGGGCGGAATCGTCATCATCGCCACGATTGTCATCGTTTTCGTGGTGTTCCTGCTCCTCTACATGGTGTTCAGCCGTTACACCAAGGTCGGGCCGAACCAGGTGCTGGTGGTGTCCGGCGTCAAGCACCGTGAGCAGGATGGCACGAGGGTCGGCTTCCGCATCGTCAAGGGCGGCGGCACGTTCGTTTTGCCGATTTTCGAGAAGGTGGACGTCCTGTCGCTGGAACTGCTGACCATTGATGTGCAGACGCCGGAGGTCTATACCAGCAAAGGCGTGCCGGTGAAGGTGGACGGCGTCGCGCAAACCAAAGTCAAAGGCGACGATGTTTCCATCCGCACGGCGGCGGAGCAATTTCTGGGGAAAAGCACCGATGAAATCCGCAACATCGCCACGCAGACACTGGAAGGCCATTTGCGCGCCATCCTTGGCACGATGACCGTCGAGGAGATTTATCAGAACCGCGACGCCTTTGCCCAGAAAGTCCAGGAAGTGGCCGCCGGCGACATGGCGAACATGGGCCTCGGCATTATCAGCTTCACCATCCGCGACATCCGCGACGGCCAGGGTTATCTCGACGCCCTCGGCAAACCGCGCATCGCCCAGGTCAAACGCGACGCCATCATCGCCCAGGCCGAGGCCGACCGCGATTCACAGATTCGTTCCGCGCAGGCGAAGCAGGCGGGGCAGGAAGCGCAGTTTGCCGCCGATACCAAGATTGCCGAGGCGCAACGCGATTATCAATCCAACGTGGCGCAATATCAGGCCACGGTAAACCAGCAAAAGGCCCAGGCCGACCTCGCCTACGATTTGCAGAAGTTCAAGACCGGCCAGCTCGTGAAGGCCGAGGAAGTCCAGGTGCAAATCATCGAGAAGCAAAAGCAAATCGAGTTGCAGCAGCAGGAAATCCAGCGCAAATCGCGCGAACTCGAAGCCACCGTGCAAAAGCCCGCCGACGCCGAGCGTTACAAAGTCGAGACACTGGCCAACGCAAAGAAATTCCAGCTCGAAACCGAGGCGGCCGGCTCGGCGTCTGCGACGAAGGCGACCGGTTTTGCCGGCGCCGACGTCGTGAAAGCCACGGGTCTGGCCGAAGCCGACGCGAACAAGGCGCGCGGTCTGGCCGAGGCGTCCGTCATCGAGGCGCAAGGCAAGGCGACCGCCGAGGCGATGCGGGTGAAAGCCGAATCGTTCAAGCAATACAACCAGGCGGCGGTCATCGAAATGATTGTGCGCGTGATGCCGGAAATCGCGGGCAAGATCAGCGAACCGCTGAGCAAGACCGAGAAGATGGTCATCATCAACAGCGGCAACGGCCCCGGCGGCGGCGCGAGCAAGCTGACCGGCGACGTAACCACCATCATCAGCCAGTTGCCGCCGGTGCTGGAGAGCCTGACCGGCGTGAAGTTCGAGAAATTGCTGGAGCAGGTCCCCGCGCTGAAAAAGGCGATGGGGAAGGATGACGATAAAGGCAAATAATCCCAAACGTAGCAGCCGACGTGAGGAGGCTCTATGGTTCGAGGTTGGTTGAGAGTTGAGGGTTGAGGGTTGAGAGTTCCAAAAGAATGGAGCCTCGTTACCTCGGCTGCTACGAAACTTGAAAATATGAAAGTTTTCCGTTCGCACGATGACTGTGGGGTTGCCGGGATTGGTGGCAGAAAGCGGTCCCGATGCATCGGGACCGCAGTCCAAGACCTGGCGGTTACTTCGGGTATTCAAAGCGCGCGTCAGCGTCTTGGAGTGCGCCAGTCCTCTGGCGCTTTCGGTTCGCGAGCAGGTGTCGGTGAAATAATTGGATGACGACTATAAAACTTTGCCGTTCACGCGATAACCGCCGGCTCGCCGGAGTTTGCGGCGGGTTGGCGAAGCATTTTGATCTGCCATCATCGAAGCTGCGCGTGGTCTGGGTTTTGGGAACACTTTTCAGCGCGGCATTTCCAGGCGTTTTGTTGTATCTGGCGCTTTGGTATTTGCTGCCGGAAGAACCGCCGCCCGCGCTCAGCTTTGAACCGGCCGTGTTGCAGCCGTGGAAGAAAGCAATGTGAAAAACGAATTTAACGCAAAGGCGCAAAAACTGTGATCAAAACCTTCTCAATGCTGGTTTGCCTATTGAGTGTTTCCAAACTCACTTTTGGAGCGGATACGAATCAGACAATGACAAAGATTGTCTATCGGGATATCTCCACCAATGTTTTGTCAAACTCGTTCGCCGCGCAGCCAAGGACACTTTATCGAATGGGAGAAAAATATAACCGCTCGGAAGAAGCACCCGACCCGGTTTTGGGAATTCATGGTCTTATCATCATCAACGAACCGGATGCGTGGATGATTAACCTGATGGATAAAACCGGCACTCACATGGTGGATGGTGGGCCGACTTATGTAGTTCACGACTGCATTGTGTCACCGTCAAGTAAATCACAAGCCGAATTTCAAGCTTTCAAAGCCAGCTCCATTAGCGGGTTTGAATTTGGCAAGGAGATGGAATTTCTAAAAAAGCACAAAGCCAAGAAGTCCGGGCCGCTATCAATTGGCGGCGTATCATGCGACCGCTATGAATTGACGCTTGACGGTTACTCAATAGAGATGTTTGCGAAAAACGGGACTGAGATTCCTTATCAACTGAAAATATCCAAGGGACAATCCCAGATTTCATATTTACAATACGACACCTATCGGACTGATTTACAGCCAGACTTGTCACTTTTCAAACCGCCGGCTGGAATCGAAATTTCTGAAACGCGGCATTAATCATGCGCCTGTTTGAAGCCATCATTGACGCGAACCACCGGGCGGTGGCTGGTGACGCGAACGCCGGATTGCATCCGGCGGATTTTGCGGACGAACTGCCGGTCATCGCGCTCACGTGCGTTGATCCGCGGTTGAACGCGATTTTTCCGAACGCGCTCGCGCTGCCCGCCGAGCAGTTCATCTGGCTGCGCAACGCGGGCAACATCATCACCGGGCCGCTCTCCAGCACCATGCGGTCGCTGGCGCTGGCGTGCGCCGTCAAGGGCGGCAAGGAAATCGCCATCATCGGCCACACGGACTGCCAAGTTGGTCAGACGACGGCGATGCAGTTGCTCGATAAATTGAAGGCCTTGGGCGTCGAGCGGCATTTGTTGCCGGAAAACATCAACGAGTTTTTCGGCATGTTCGGCAGCGAGCGGCAAAACGTCATCAAGGCCTGCGACATCGTCCGGCACAGTCCGCTTATCGGCCCGAAAATCCCGGTGCATGGTTTTTTGGTGGACATCGAAACCGGCAGGCTCGAATGGATTGTGAATGGCTACGATGCCTGGCAGACGTTGCCTGGCCCAGGCGACGCGATAAAAGGCACCGGGCCGATGGCCGAGGCGCTCGGTTCGTTCGCCGCGTTCAACCTCGGCGAAATGAAATTCCCCGAAGCCAAAATTGGAGAGGTGGTGGCGAAAGCCGAAGATTGGCTGTCACAGAAAATCGGGCAGTTGGAAGTCAAACCTTCCCAGCCGGCGGCTCCGGCTGCGCCCGCGCCGCAGGTTCCGCCTTTGCCCGCCGCGCCGGTCATCCCGCCGAAAATTCCACTGCCACCGCCCATCCGTCCCAAGAGCATTCCGACCCGCGACCGGAGGTAAAAGCAGTCGCGTAGCGACAATTTGATGGTAGCCGTGGCTTTCAAGCCACGGTTGCAGTACGAATATGGTGTCCGTCGCGGAGCGACGGTTGAAATCAATGCCGACAAAAGATTCAAGCGTCGCTCCGCGACGCCACCGCGGGGAAACCTTTCCCGGGCTGAAGCCCACGGCTACCGTCATGCCTCGCTCCGCGAGGGCTGTGCAGCTTCTCAAAGATTGAGATGCGCCCAAGGTGAAACGCCAACCAAACCGTTTTCGAGATTGAAACTGGCGATGGGCAGGCTAGAATCAGCGCTCCAATGGTCCGGGGCGTAGCGTAGCTTGGCTAGCGCGCTTGCTTGGGGTGCAAGAGGTCGTGAGTTCAAATCTCACCGCCCCGACCATTTCATTCCTCCGCCAGTTGCGGCGTCAACGTGAGGTTCAGGCTGCCGAAGCCCACTTCAAACTGCCGGTCGGGCCGGATGACGACCTTCATGACAAGGCCGTCCGCAATTAATTATTCGCGGGCGAACACCAGCGTGGTTTTGTCGTCCTTGATCGTCAATCGCGTATCGTCGATCTGGGCGGGCATGGATTGTTTTTTGCCGCTGCTGCTGAGCGACAATTGATAATCAGCCCCGTCACCTTTCCATTTACCCTGCCACGTGGCGGTTTCAGTGGTTGGCGGCTTGCCAGGCTGTATTGTCATATGAGGCAGATTTTTCAGGAACGCCTGGCCATCGGCGCCGGCGACGAACATGGTCTTGGCATACGACTGCGTCACCCATGCGCGCAGCGTCCGCATTTCGCGCGACGAAATAACCGGGCGCGTCTCCAGCAGCCGGCTCGTGGTCGCGGCGATGTTGAAATCCCACCGGCCGATGATTTTTTCCGAACCATATTTCGCCGACTGGCCGGTTTGCAGATAGGCGCACAGGTCGTCAAAATTGTCCTGGACAATGCCCCAGACCAGGTCGGCCGTCTCCCGGTTTTCCCAGATGGATTTGAACTGGTCGTTGTCGAGCAACTGCCGGATGGGCGCGTGTTGCTTCCACGCATTTTGAAACTCGGTGTTCTGGCCGAGCTGTTTGAAATCATCGCGTTCGGTCAGCGAAATAAACATCGGATAATCCGCCAGCCGGTCGCGCAACTGCGGGTTTTGGTAGAGCAGTCCGGCGAGATCGGCGTACTTGAAATAACTGTCCGGCATCGGGTCAATGGCGCGCGCAATCTGGGCGAACCCGGTGGTTTCCGAATCACGCCCCATTCGGTTCAGCAGTTTGACCAGCCTGCCTTCGTCGTCGGACGTGGCGATTTGCACCGTCCAGTAGCTCAAATCGAAAATGATGAACGAGATCAGCACGAGATAGGCGAGGCCGTTCATCAGGCCGAGACCGAGGCCGAGCCGGGCATTCAGCCGGTTCCACCGGATCAATTGTATGTTGTCTTCCTTGTATTTGAAATAAACTTCCACCTTGCGATGCACAAAAAACCCCGCCGATTTGAACGGAATCAACAAAATCCAAAACACGATCACCGGTGACACCAGCCAGATGACGGTCGGGTCATGAATGCCCACGTGCGGCAGCATCGGCTTGACGTATTTGGCGAGCGGCCCGGCCAGCAACGCGGAAACAATAATGCCGATCAGCGAGAACGACACGCGAACCGCGCCCTGCCGGTAACCGAGAGCGGCCAGCGACAGCATCATCACCGAAACCAGAATCCAAATGGTCATACGCACAAATAAAAACCATTTGGCCAAAAAAGCACGCGGAAAATGCAGCTCAAACGCGATATTCTAATTTGGCGGCGGTGATGTGCTCTGACATTGGATGGCGGGGTGAACTGCATCGGGACAATGACTAATGCCCAAACCCGAATGACGAAGGAATGTTCAAATGTCCAATGACTCAATGGCGCGATTGGGATTTCGGGTCTGGGGATTCTTCAGGCATTCGTCATCAGGGCTTGGCCATTCCCCAACCCTGACATTGCGGCAACGGCGCGCCGACCAGACAAATCAGGACGCTGCCGGCGAGTCGTTGGTTGAAACCGGGCAGGGGATGAAGCAAATTGCGCGTAGTGAAGATTTCCGTCGTTGTGCCAGCCTTTAACGAGGAGCGGTTGCTCGGCGAATCGCTGGCACAGATAAAATCAGCGGCCAATGCGTTCGCGCAACGCGGCTGGGACTTTGAATTGATTGTTTGCGACAACAATTCCACCGACCACACGGCGGAAATCGCGCGCGCGGCGGGCGCAACCGTCGTTTTCGAGCCGGTCAATCAAATCGCCCGCGCCCGGAATTCCGGCGCGGCGGCGGCCACCGGCGACTGGCTGGTTTTTGTGGACGCGGATTCGCGTCCGAATGCCGGACTGTTTGCCGAAGTTGCGGGGCAAATCAGTTCCGGTCGCTGTCTGGCCGGCGGGGTCACGGTCCAGATGGATGAGAAACATCCGGCGGCCGGGTTCGCCACGTGGCTTTGGAACTGCGCCAGCCGGATGGGGCGGTTGCTCGCCGGTTCATTTATTTTTTGCGAAACGGCGGCGTTCCGGAGACTCGGCGGTTTCAACAACGAACTGTTTGCAGCGGAGGAATTGGAATTGAGCCGGCGGCTGCGAAAACTGGCGCGGGAAACAAACCGGAAAATTGTAATTTTGCACCATCATCCGCTGGTGACTTCCGCGCGGAAAATGCGGCTTTACACGATGCGGGACCACCTCAAATTGCTGGTAAGCGTGCTCTTCAACCGCCGGGCGCTGACCCGCCGCGAATCCTGCACTTTGTGGTATGACGGCCGGCGGTGAAAATATTATGACGCCGCGGCGGCGGCTTTTTTCCGGACGGCAAGGAAGTTCAGATACTCGATCAGTTGCTGTTTCATTTCGGTGCGCGGGACGATGGCGTCAATAAGACCGCGATCGAGGAGAAATTCGGCGGTCTGAAAGTTCGGCGGCAATTCGGACTGGGTGGTGTCCTTGATGACGCGCGGACCGGCAAAACCGATCATCGCGCCCGGCTCGGCCAGAATCAGGTCGCCCAGACTCGCGTAACTGGCCATCACGCCCGCCGTCGTGGGATGGGTGAGCACGCTGATGTAGGGCAGGCGTTGTTGCGCGTGGTAGGCGAGCGCGGCGGCGGTCTTGGCCATTTGCATGAGGCTGAACATGCCTTCGTACATGCGCGCGCCGCCGCTGCTGGAGATGATGATGACGGGCAGTTCCTTTTCCGTCGCGCGTTCGATGAGGCGCGTCAATTTTTCGCCGACGACCGAGCCCATCGAACCGCCGAGGAAACTGAAATCCATCACGCCGAGCGCGGCGCGGTCTTCGCCGATTTTGCAAATGCCGGTGACGACCGCGTCCTTCAATGCCGTCTTTTTTTGATGCGATTCGAGTTTGGACGCATACGTGTCCACACCCTGGAAGCTGAGCATGTCCACGCTCGTCATTTGCGCGTCCATTTCCTCGAACGTGCAGGTTTCAACCAGCGAGTGAATCCGTTCGCGCGAGCCGATGGGGAAATGGTAATTGCACTTCGGGCAAACCTTCAGGTTTTCGTCCAGTTCCTTGTCGAAAACCATGGTTTCGCACTTCGGACATTTCGTCCAAAGCCCTTCCGGAATATCGCGTTTTTTGGATTTGCCGGCGCCGAGCTTGGGCTTTTTGGGCAACGTTGTCGCCTTGTCGGTCGTCGTCGGAGTCAATGTCCCCGCCTTGATCGGCGTCGGAGTCAATGTCGGCTCGACCGTTTCGAGACCGAGCGATTTCTTGGTAAAAGAAGTCGTGCTCATGGTTTGTTGAATGATAGAATACTAAAGTCCGCGCGCAACTGTCCAGACGCAAACATCGCCCGCCCCGGCGGCCAAAAGCACCTGGGCGCACGCGCTCGTCGTCGCGCCCGTCGTGAAAACATCATCCACCAAAATCACCCGCTCACCGTTCAAACGCACGCCGGGGTGGGTGGCAAACGCGCCGCGCATATTCGCCGTACGCTGCTGCCGCGTCAGCAAGGTCTGGGTCGCCGTGGGGATGACCCGCCGGAGCAGCTTTTCGTTCATCGGAATTTGCAGGGTGGCGCTCAAGCGCGCGGCGAGACGTCCGGCCTGGTTGAATTCGCGTTCGCGCTGTTTCACTGAATGCAGTGGAACGGGTGCGATTAAATCCCAATTTTGACCGCGCAACGCGGGCACCGCTTCGCGCAAAAACAGGCCGGCGAGAAAATTTTCAAACCACAACTGGCGCTGGTATTTGAAGCGGTGAATTGCCTCCAGGACGCCGCCGCGGGCGACGACCGCCGAGCGCGCGGAACAGAAGTGCAGTTCCATCTCGCGGCAATTCGTGCATTCAAATGGCGTCGTGATGTCGCCCTCGAATGGCAATCCGCAGCGTCCGCAAAACGGCGGTTTGATGAAGCGCACCTGCGACCGGCAGCGCGCGCAAACGAAGCCGTCCCTGGCGGTCGCGCGTTCGGTTTCGCAAAGCTGGCAGATTTCGGGATAGAAAAAACCCAGGCCGATGCTGAACCACTTTTGAAATGGTTCGACGAGCGCGGTCATCGCGAAATCGCAAACGGTTCGCGCGCCGGTTTGAGGGGCAGAAATTTGATAACCACGAGCGTGCCGATGAGCACAATCAAGGCGAGCCAGCCGTCAATCAATTTGCCCGTGCCCCAAAACCAGGTCGCGGCGCGCGGCGCGCTGGTTGTGAATGCGTCGTAAGTTTTCAGCCAGAAAATCCAGCCGGCGTGCAGGCCGATGGAAAAATAGAGGTTGCCAGTGCGCTGATACGCGAGGCCGAGCAGGAAGCCGGCGAGCGTGAGATTGAAAAAACCGGGAACGAACACATGGAAATCCGCAAAACCGCCCAGCATCCGCGGGAGCAGGACCAGTCCTGAATTCCAGGCGACCGGACCGGTAAATTCCACGCGCTGCCGGAAATGGACGAGCGCGAAAATCACGCTGCTGGCAATCAGTGCGAGCCGCCAGTCAAGAATCCTCCGCAATCCGCCAAAAATGCCGCCGCGAAATAAAATTTCCTCGATGGTGCCAACGACGGCTGCCGTGGCGATGGCGTTGGAAATGGTTCCCACGATTTTGTGGGCGGTCAGGCCCTGAATAAAAACGCGGTCACCACCGCCGATGGCGGTTCCGGCGACAACGGCCAGCGAAACGAAACCCAGGAGCAGGCCGCCGAAAAGCTTTTTCCACTGGCCGTGTATTTGAACCAGGCCGGTTTCGCGCCACGAGGTCGCGCCGAGCGCGCACAGCAACGTCCAGAGTCCGGCCAGCGCGAGAATCAGCAGCGAGCGATTCACAAAGCGGTGAAACGGCACGCTGGCGATTTGAGGAAACGAATGCCCGGCGGCTTGCGCGAGCCGGTAAAGCCACGGCGCGAGCAAAGCGCCGCCGATAAACACCACGACGATGTAGATGACCAGCGCCCGGAGCGGTCGCATGGCGCGACGATACGTTTTCGCGCATTTCAAGCCAAGCGCGAATTCAGCGCGATCCTGGCAGGCTGTTCAAAAATGTCTCATTCTGGTAGGAGCCGAGGTAACGAGGCTCTAATTTCTTCGGAAAAACAGCATTTGTTCAAAGTCTCCTCACGTCGGCTCCTACTTTTTTAAAAGGCGCTGGCCCGGCCTGGCTTCGAGATGGCGGACAAGAGACGACAATGACGTTGAAACGGATGGAGGACCGGTTAAAAATGGGGACATGGGCGTATGTCAACCACCTGTTATACGCTATCGGCGCAAAATAGTGAAATGACAACCGAGAATACTACAATACTAGGCGGTCTTGGAGTTCAAGGTCATCGCGTGAATTTTTGTCACCGAAGGCAATCCCATTTCATCCGTATCCTTGGGGCGCAACCGGACACTGCGACGGAACGCCGCATTCATGCGGTAGCGGACCTGCGTGATTGAACGCCCTGCCGGATAAATCCGGCGTTCCTTCCGAAACGACGCAACTTTGTTTGTCGCAGTATGCAGGTGCGCCCGTATCCTTGAGCGGTGAAAAAAAGTTTTTGTTCGCGTTGGCGGGCGCGACGTGTTAAGGAACAGACAGAATGGTGCGTGAATTGCAGGAAGCAGTGGCGGCTGAACCGGTGACGCAGGAGCGGTTCGGGCGGTTTTATACGCAGGAACTCATCAACCGCGGCGGCATGGCCGAGATCTGGCTGGTGACGGACCGCCGCGGCAAACCTTATGCGCTGCGGAAGTTGAATGACCGGTTGCGGTTCAATCTGCTGGCCCGCCGCCGGTTTTTGCGCGGGTGCGAGGTGCTTTCCAAAATCAATGAAAGCGATTATGTCGTCGGCTATGTGGAGCATGGCCGGCAGGGCGGAACGCTTTACCTGGTCATGGATTACATCGAGGCGGCGAATTTGAAGGAACTGTTCGCGCGGCATGATCCGGTGCTGACGGAAAACGTCGCGCAAATCCTGATTGATATGGCGCTCGGCCTGAGCCACGTGCACGAGAGCGGCTTCATGCACCTCGATTTCAAGCCGGAAAACGTGCTGGTGACGCGCAACGGCAATGTGCGGCTGATTGATTTTGACCTCGCGCAGCCGATCCCCGAGAAACCGAAGAAAATGTCGAAGAACCCGGGCACGCCCGGTTACATGGCGCCGGAGCAGTTGCAGCAAAAACCCATTGACCCGCGCACGGACATTTTTTCCTACGGCGTCGCCGCCTACGAATTGCTGACCAACCAGAAACCATTTCCCGGCGAGACCCCCTCGGAAATCCTGGCCGCGCAGATGGACACTTCCGGCCCCATGTCACCACGCGAGCACAACGCGGACATTCCCGCCCCGCTCGAAAAGGTGATCATGAAGTGCCTCGCGCGTGACCCGGACAAGCGTTACCCGTTCATGAGCGTGCTGGTGCGCGATTTGGAAAGCGCGTTGTACGTGTGATGGGGTGGAGCGCCGGAGGCGCGTCAGAGGGTAGCCCACGGTTGAAACCGCGGGAAAAATGTTGGATGCATATAAAGCCCCGGCAGGGGCGAAAGAATGAGTTTTTGCGGTCTGTCGCCCCTGCCAGGGCTTATGATTTTTTGTTTTCTTTATCCCACGGCTGATCGCCGTGGGCTGTTGTCTTTCGCCGCTCCGCGGCTGTCATTCGGTTTGAAGTTAACTACCCCAGCAGCCGCCTGAGGTGCTGTGCGACTTCCTCGATCCAATCGTTGCCGGGCAGCGCATACGGCCGGAACGTTTCGATGTATCCTTCCCGGTCGTTGTAATAAAGCGCGCGATGCAGGCCGAGCGTGCTGGCATCCGGAGCATCAATCAGGCTGGCGGAGTCGCTGGCGCTCATCTGGAAAAGCACGCGCATCTCGAATTCGGTCAACGTCTTCCGGCCAAGAAAACGATTCACGTTGTTGTAGGTGTCACAGGTGGCGATGATGTGGAATCCCTGGCTGGGGCCTTCGTTGATGAGGCTCATGAGCACGGCGGCGGGGTTGGCGGCGTTTCCGGCATCGCTGCTGGAAAAGCTGAAGTCATCCTCCTGCCGGAGCTTCTTGTAATTTTGCAGGCCGTGAATCAAAACAAATGTTTCCGGCGCCCCGGCCGGTTCGTCACTGGTTCGACTTTTTAAATCCCCGGCCAGGCCGTTCATGATTTCCGCGAGGTTGCTGTTGTTGGCCTGAACAATCTCGTGCGGAACCGCCTTGATGACCCGTTGCAGGAATTCACGCTGGGGAAATCCAGGGGGTGAGCTGTCGAACAGGATGAAACGCGCGGATTTTTTTGGATACTGGGCCGCCAGTGACACGAGCGCGACGGACAGGAGAGTCAAGGCCCGTTCTTCGCTTTGCCCGACAATCAGGAGGTTGCTGCCGCTTTGCTTTTGGAAAACGGCTTCGGTCGGTCCTTTGATGGAATTTGGCGCGCCCAGCCAGATGCGCGCCTGAGCCGCCGGTTTCACGGATTTCACCTGCAGCATCGCACCCAGAGACGCGTTTTCTTTCACGTCCGCCGGCGCATTGCCTTCAAACACAAACGGCCCCGGATATTGATTCTGATTTTGATCGGCCCGCGCACGGATTTTTGCAAGGTAACTGTCGCGCACTTCTTCAGGCAACCACACGGTTTGGAACGGGCTGTTGCCTTCGATGGAACCGGCAGAATCGTTGTAAATGCCTTCGCCGGGCCGCGTGAGCAGGCGCGGGGCCGGGTTGTCCTGGTCCATGATCAGGTAGGCATCGGCCTCGTTGCACATGAGGGCGATGCGGATGACCATCTGGCCGATGGTCGCGCGGGCCAGCGTGTAAGCGCCGCCCAGAGTTTGCGAACCGAGCAGCACGTGAATGCCGAAAGCGCGGCCTTGCCGGACAATGCGGTCGAGCAGGACGGCGGCGGATTGCGAGACGCGGTCTTCCTCCACGAAAAATTCCTGGAACTCGTCAATGATCAGCAGCGAACGGGGCATCGGTTCGGCACCGCCCGCGCGTTTGTAACCGGCGACGTCCTGCGCGCCCAGTTTGCGGAACAGATCGCCGCGGTGGCGCAGTTCCTCGTCCACACGCTGAAGCACGCTCAACCCGAATTCGCGGTCGCTTTCGATGGCCACCACCTTCGCATGCGGCAGCCGGCGGTTGCCATAGCACTTGAATTCCACGCCTTTCTTGAAGTCCACCAGATAGAACTCGACCTGCTCCGGGCTGCACCACAGCGCCAGGTTGGTGATGATGACGTGGAACAAGGTTGACTTGCCCGAACCGGTCTTGCCGGCAATCAACGCGTGCTGGCGCGTGCCTTTGCCGATTGCGAGCTGTTGCAATTTGGTCGCGCCGGAACGCCCGATGGGCACGATGAGTTCCTCGGTTGTGTCCTCCGTCCAGAGTTTGGAGTCCGGGGGAGCAACCTGCTCAAAAGGCACCTCGACGCGGTTGGAATCCTTGCTGCTCTGGCCGACTTCATTAAGGAATTGCGTCGCGAATTCCGGGGAGGGAGGCCGGTCGAGGACCAATCGTGTTCCGGCCTTGCGCCAGCCGGACAATTCAAAACCCTTTTCCGTGCGGACGAGGCCGATACTGTTTTTCCGAAGTTCGTCGGGAACGAATTCCGGGGGCAGGGCGTGCCGCTGGTCCCAATGAATGAGCGTGTGCACTCCGCACCGGGCGCCGCTGGCGGCGATGTTCCGGAGACGCCGCGCCGCCGTGTCGCTGAAGTTCACCGGAAACGAGGCGATGACGAGGAAATGATATTTCTCGGCAATGCTGCCCGCCTGCGCATTGTATTCCGTAATCGTCGCGTATTCGTTGCGGAGATACATCTGGATGACCTTTTCCATGTGCTCGTTCAATTCCGCGAGCTTTTCCTCGATCTGATTCGTCTGCGTCCAGATGCGGCTGTTGATGCAGCTCTCTTCGTAATCGGCCAGGTGCATCAGCGCGGCGAAGTTTTGTCCGAGACCGACCGGGTCAAAAATGGTGAAGCTCAATTTCCCCGGCGGGGTGGTGGAAAGGAGCCGGAAAATGACATTATTGATCGTCTCGACCGGTTCGTCGCTTCCGGTTTTGGCCGCTTCAAAAAGGATCGAGCCTTCGAGCGGGTAAGCGAGCACCAGCGGGACGGAAAACGTGGACGGTCCCGGAAGCGCCAGGCGCCGGTCTTTCGGCATCGCCTCGGCAAATTTCGCCACGTCCACTTCCAGGCGCCCGAATTTCGCCGCGTTTTTGAAATCCTGCGGCGGCGTCCATTTTTTCCATGCGGGCGACTGCCATTCGGGGAAAAGTTCCTCCGCGGCGGCGTTGGCCGCGCGGATGGATTCATAAATCGGCTGGAGGCAATCTTTCCACTCCGTTTCCAGCGCCTGCCACCGGGCCTGGTTGTCCGCGTTCAGTTTTGCCATTTTCGCCGCGTGAGCATCAGCGAGCTGTCCCGCCTGTGCATCCGCCTCCTGGCGCAGACGCGCGACGCCGTCCGTGTAATCGCGTTCAATCTGTTTGAGTTTTGCGCGGTGGAGCTGGTCGTTCTTTTGCAGGGCACGAAACCCTTTTTCATCAATTTTCTGGCCCCGGATGCCACGCGTATCATAACCCGCCTTCAAGGTCTGCTTCCATTGTTGACTGAGAGTGCGGTTTGTGTTCTCAAACTCTTTTGTGATTCGTTCCTGTTCCTGCCGGCACCGCAATTCGGCCTGGTCCAGCGAGCCGTCATGCAGCCGGCGCGCCCTCGCTAGGTTGCCGGCAATCGCGCTGGCGGCCGGCCCGGCCTGGCGCTTTCCGTGTTGATGAATGAGCAATACGATCACCCAAAGAAAAACTACCGCTGCGCCCGTCACCCAATAAGAGAAGGCGTTAAATCCAAGGTGATGGAGCAGGGGAACCGAGGCGGCGAATCCCAACAGCAGCAGAGTCGTCAACAGCCATATCGGCAGGTATTTGAAAATTCGCGGCAGCGGAATTTTTTTGAACTGATTCAACTCATCGCGCGTTCGGAGTTCCAGACGATGAAATTCGGCAAACAATTGATCCTCATCCGGTGGAAGATTGGGTTCCGGCCATTGCCGGTGCAGAGCAAGCAGTTTGCGGAATTTGCCGTAACCGCGAAAAGCGCTTCCGGCCGTTTTTTCCAGAAGCACGAAAGCTTCCCGGCTTTCGGCCAGCTTGATTTTGAAATTTTCCAGGTTGGCGGCGGCATTTGCCAGTTCGGCGTCCCGTTTGCGTTCCGCTGCCATTGTGCTCGTCTGAAGCCCGTGCTTTTGGCGTCCTTCCCGGTCAGTTCCCTCCATGACCTGCCGGTTGCACGTGAGGTGGGCCTGGGAGATGCGGGCTTTTCGCCTTTCGAACCTGGACCGGCAATTTTTCTTTTCCGCTTCCAAGCCGGTTTCCGCGCCGGCGATGCGTTCGGATAACCGCGACGCCTGCTCCTGGGTCGATGCTTCAAATGCCTTCGTTTCCGCGGCGGTCCGGGCGCGAAACTCGCCGTTTAATTTTTCCTCCCGGGCGGCAAAATCCTGGATGGCACTTCGGAACCGGTCCAAAAGCGCGAGCATTTCATTGACTCCCAGATGCCTATTCACAATCGTTCCTGACCTTGGTCATGAGTTCATTCAGCTTGTCCATCACCGTGATGGTCTTGTCCACGTTGGCGAAGAGTTCGATCATGTAACGCTGTTCGAATTCCTGGCTTTTGGCGTCCCTCCAGTAATTTTTGGTTTCATCCCACCGGTTCGAAAGTTCTTTCGTGATGGCGACCAGCCGGTTTTTGCTTCCGCTCAAGCTCATGATCGTTTTCCCTTTCCGCCGTCCGGTTTGCCGGTTCCGGTTGGAAGCGGGCCGGGCGGTCCGGCAATGTCCGCCTTGTTTCCCGGCGGCGTCAAGCCGGTTGAATTGCCCGGCGGGGCGACGTCGGCATACGCTTCCAGTGCCTTCACCACTTGAACCAGGTAAGCGACCGCGCGCCCCATATCAATGGTCAGGAACCCATGCAACTGGGTCACCTGCTTGACCAGCGGGTCGGTCCGGTTCTCCAGGTCCCGGTCCCATTTTTTCAGGACCGCCAATTTGGCTTCGGCTTCCCGGGCGGTGCGCTCCGCCCGTTGCACGGCCATCAGTTGCAACGCCGTCGATTCTTGAAATTGGGAAAGCTGGGCGTTGAACAATTCCGCCCGTGCCTCCTCCAGTTTTCTGCCCCGGACGCGCGTTTCACCTTCCCAGAAGCGGCGTTGATCATTTTGCACCCAAAGCCGGGTGCGCAGGACATCATCGCTCGCCTCCTCCAAAACGGCGCGCGCCCGGCTCAGGAATACAATCAGGTCGGCCCGGAAAGATTCCACGGCTTCAAAGGAAGTAACTTGGGCGCGTTCGGCCATGAATTTTATCGTGCTTGTCCTCGTGCTCGTCCTCGGATTTTTCGATTACGATTACGAGGAGGAGGACGAGGACGATTTTAATTGGTCAGTGTTGGTTCAGATATTCCTCGATGCGCTGGGCTTTTCGCAACAGGTAAGGCGTGTGCTCCTTGGACAGCTCGACGAACTTCTTCAGCGCCTTCATCGCCAGCCTGAATTCATCGGCGAACTTCTCGTGCTCCTGGTCCTGCCAGGTGTCCCCCAGCGACGAGAAGCGGGCTTGCAGCAAAACCAGCCGGTTCTCCAGGTCGGTGTTGAACCGCTGCAGTTCGTCGGCAAACCGCCGCACCTTTTCGGGATCCATGATTGCTTGGGCCATAATTTCCCTTTCGTTGGGTTTCTGGGCAATCCGCTGATTTGGCGAATCGCCGGAAGGAATCTATCATGGTTGCCTCCCGCCGCCGAGTAATTTGTAACCCGAAAACGGGAATGAGAAATTTACAGGAGCAAACCGGTTTGACGCGAATTACACGAATTGACACGAATCAAAACGCGCTGCCATTTTCAATTCTTCCTTCGTACTTGGTAAATTGAACCAGCCGACGCTTCAGCGGTTTCAATCCGTCTTCATCCCCCCTTCGTTAACTACGGCGCGGCAGGCCGCGATTCAAGATTCTGTTGCTCCGTTGGGGCATGGCCCATTCGTGTCGATTCGTGAAATTCGTGTCCGCCACTCCGCTTCTCCACCCCAGATACGTTTGTCCGGCGATAGAGCTTGCCGTTTTCCCGCGCTGGAATAGAATGTTTCCGTGCCGATTCAACGCGGCACGTCACAGTGTTGGTTGCCTCGGTAGCTCAATTGGTAGAGCAGTTGACTCTTAATCAATTGGTTCTAGGTTCAAGTCCTAGCCGGGGTACCAACTTTTCAAATAGTTGAGAGTTGAAGGTTGAGGGTTGAGGGTTCAGGTGAGGGCAACGGCTTGATTGGCAGAGCAGCCCCGAAAGCTTTCGGGGTTGGTTCCAGGTTCAAGTCCCAGTTGGGGTACCACTTCTCCTTTTTTGACCAAAGCAATCACCCCTGCGCGATTTACGCCATTTGTTTGATGAATGAAAAAGACCGTACCCGGATATTGTC
This sequence comes from Verrucomicrobiota bacterium, assembly GCA_050010435.1. Lineage (GTDB taxonomy): Bacteria > Verrucomicrobiota > Verrucomicrobiia > Limisphaerales > UBA11358 > UBA11358. Next base: position 52,573 of record JBEKKZ010000010.1, read on the forward strand.
CGCAGCGGCTTCACCTGATGGAACCAAGGTGCCAGACTACAAAATCCATTACACCACGGACGGCACCGAGCCTTCTGCCAGGTCACCGGTGTATTCGAGGCCGGTCAAAAATGCGCCACAGTTGCGGGCGGCAATCCTGGTGAACGAGGAGGTCGTGGCCCGCGCCGATTCACGCACCAGCGCGCCCGCGACCAGTGACAGTGCGGTTGCCATTGCCAAAGCAAACGCTCAACGGGAATAATTCCAACCCCGGACAAACCGGTTGAACTTCATCAACCCGGAACCGGTTCCTCTGTGGCAACCTTTAATGGTTCAAAAAGCAGCGGCGATGGTTTACCCTGTTTTCATGCACGCCATTTCCTTTGCCCGTCCGGGACGGATGGTGGGCCGTTGCCGCCTGGCGTTGACGGTCATTTTGGTTGCGACCGGGATTGTTGCGGCGGGTCAGGAGACGGGGGGGCTTTTGTCTCCCGTGGTGACCAATATCGTGCAGTTGCGACGTTTGAGTTTCCAGGGATCAAACGTCCGATACTCGATTCGTCTGGAGAGTAATGTCTGGTGGGCCAATCCAACCCAGAGGAAACTGGTGCTGCATGATACGTCCGGGACTGCGGAGCTGGAAATGGATTTCCATACCCAGCCCGTGCAATCGGGACAACGGGTGCGTTTGGAGGGAAACGGCACCATCACCCGGAGGGGCGCGGATTTCAGAATCGGCGCGGATGGATCCTCGTTTGCCGGCGGCGCATCGCCATTGCGGCTGGAAGTCATCGGGCGCGGGGCGTTCCCGGATCTGCGCTGGATAGCCATCGGTCAGCCGTTGATCCCAGGGGATGAAGATCCTTGGGCGGAAGTGGAAGGCGAGGTGACCCTGGTGAGCGAACACCCGGACGGTTTGCACATGGAGCTGAGCGCGATGGGGGGTCATATGCGGGTGGAGGTCGGTGACGTCTCCGGTCTGTCCACCGCCTCGCTGTTAAACTGCCGGATTCGCGCCATGGGATTTTGTCAGAGCGCATTCACCACCGCCGGGCAAAAAGTCCCTGGTGTGCTTCTGGTGCCGAGTCGCAGGGAGATTGAGTTCATTGAATCGCCGGCGCAATACGATACCAGCGGCAACGCGAATACGAATGGGGAAACGCTTCCCACGCTGACGACTGCGGCCGCCGTCAACCAGATGAAACGCGAGGAGGCGGAACGCGGATACCCGGTCCAAATCCAGGGCGTGGTCATCTGCATCGTGTCGAACCGTCCCGCCTTCATCGTGCAGGATGCCACGCGTGCGGTGTATGTGGTTGTGGATTCGGCGAACATTTCCGAACTGCCGCAAATCGGCACGTATTTGAAAGTCGAAGGCAAAACGGACAAGGGTTCGTTTGCGCCGATTGTGCGGGCGCGCGAGATCAACATCCTGGGATTGGGAAATCTGCCCGACCCCATTCAACCAACCTGGGACCAGTTGATGAATGGCACCCTCGACGATCAATGGGTGGAGTTGAAAGGGGTCGTGGTATCCATTTCCTCCCGTCCGCTTGGCTGGACCTCCATCCGGCTGCGCATGCAGGACGGCACGCTGCCGGTGGATTTTCGGGTGCTCGGGATGACGTCGGAAATGCTGGACCATTTTGAAAACGCCGTGGTCCGCCTGCGCGGATGCCTTTTCGTTTCCTGGAACAATGAGACCGGCCAGGTGAAACGCGGGGTGATCCGGATGTTTGTCAACGATATCACCGAGGATCAACCGGCGCCCACGGATTTGTTTTCGACTCCCGCCAAAACGGTCGCGGAGTTGATGCTCTATGACCCCCAAGCCAGCGCCTTTCAACGAGTGAGAATAGCGGGCCAAATTATTTACGCGCAGGGGACGGAATATTTCATGGTGGACGGGACCAACGGCGTGCGTTTTCTGGCCCGACAACCGCTGGCATTGGAGGCGGGTGACCTGGTGGACGTGGTGGGTTTCCCGGAATTGAGCGGTGCCGCCCCGGTTTTGTGTGAGGCGGAGGCGCGCAAAACAGGGCAAGCCCTTCTTCCCAAGGCAAAAAAATTGTCGCCGGACGATTTGATTCGGGCGGGCAACGACTCGACCCGGGTGCGCATCGAGGCGCTGCTGGCCGGGGTGAGAAAAACCGAGACGAACCAAGTGCTGGAAATGCAGGCCGGACCGTGGAGGTTTCCGGCCCGGTTGAATGCGCCGGCTGAATCGACGCGGCTGCTCCACCCCGGAAGCCGGCTGGAACTGACGGGTGTGTATACCGCAACGGGAGGCAACCGGGCTCCGGGCGGGGATGTCACCTCATTTGAGTTGCTGCTCAACGTGCCTTCGGACATCCGGGTGCTGGCCACGCCGTCGTGGTGGACGCTGCAACGGTTGTTGGTGACCGTGGGGGTGCTGACCTGCGCGCTGGCCGGCATGGCGTTGTGGATCACCCAACTCCACCGGCAGGTCGAGAAACGCACCATCGAGCTGGAAACCCAGATTCAGAAACGCCAGCGCGTTGAACACCAGCGGACGATGGAGCAGGAACGCGCCCGCATTGCCCAGGACCTGCATGATGATCTCGGCTCGGGCATCACGGAAATCGGCATGCTGGTCGCACGGGCGAAATCCGCCTCCGCCCCTGACGAAAAGCGCAGCCAGTATCTTGGACAGGCGGGTGAGAAGGCACGGGAGATGGTCACGGCCCTGGACGAAATCGTCTGGGCCATGAACCCCGCCCATGACTCGCTGGCCTCGCTCGTCAGTTATTTCTGCCTTTACGCAGACCGTTTCCTAGGACTGGCGAATATCACCTGGCGGCTCGAAGGCCCGCCGGCCTCGGCCGAACTGGCAATGAATTCGCGGCACCGGCACCAATTGTTTCTCGTTTTCAAGGAGGCGCTCACCAATGTTGTGCGCCACTCCGGGGCCACCGAAGTCAGCCTGGGCATCCAGGTCGAGCAGGGCGAACTGCGTCTGATCCTCGCCGACAACGGACGCGGCCTGCCGTTGAATGCCCGCACCGGGGAAATGGACGGCGTGAACAATATGCGGTCGCGCATTGAAAAACTGGGCGGACGGTTTGAAATTGCGGGTGAAGCCGGAAAAGGCACCATTCTGCGGATCCAAGTGCCGTTGAAGTAAGAATTTATGACCCGAATCGCCATCGTTGAGGACAACAGGACAATCCGTGAAAGCCTCATGGAATTTGTCCAGGCGGACCCGGAGTGTTGCTGCGTGTGCGCTTGCGCGACGGCGGAGGAAGCCTTGGAGGCCATACCGCGGCATCAACCCGAGATTGTGCTGATGGACATTCAATTGCCGAAACTCTCGGGCATCGAATGCACCGCCCAACTCAAACGATTGCTACCCTCGCTTCACATCATCATGGTGACCGTCTATGAAGACACTGAAAGGATATTCAAGGCGTTGCGGGCCGGCGCGTGCGGTTACCTGCTGAAGCGGTGCACGCCGGAAGAACTCATTTCCGCCGTTCGCGAGGTCCGGCAAGGCGGCGCGCCGATGTCGCGGGAAATCGCGCGCAAAGTCATCGCCTCCTTCCAGGAGCCGCTCAAGTCGGCGGCAGGGGTGGAAGAACTATCGCCGCGAGAACACGAGATTCTCGAATTGCTGGCCCAGGGCTTTCCCAACAAGGAAATTGCCCGCCGGGTGGGAGTGAACGACGGGACCGTCCGGTGGCATCTTCGGCATGTTTACAACAAACTGCATGTCCGCTCCCGCACCGAAGCGGCGCTGAAGTTCAAGTCGGCCAAAGCTGAATGAATCGGCGGGCACGGACACCTTTGTTCGCGTGTCTGACGGGTGCCGGGCGCAAGAATGCGCTTCTCACGGGCAATCTTGGAAGCCCGCTTTTACGGGCATCAAGGGTGCGTCCAAGCTCCCCACCCACCCCAAAAAACCATACATTTGTGCAGCTAGGCAAATCCGGGAGTTTGGGCATTATGGAACGATAACGATCAAAACTGACTTTTGTAAAAGCTCTGCATCGCTGCGAGAGTCAGGTTTGGAAATATGTACAAACAATGCCGCAAGACGCATGACTGTCATAACAACTGCAGCAATTTTCTAAACGGAATTAATCACAACCTGTAACGCTTATGAATCAAACCGCCCTCCTCCCTGGTTTTATGTGCAAATCCACAACCTGTGCCCGTCGGCACACATCGAAACTATTCATTCTTGTCGTCCTGGCCTTGCTTGCCCAACTGGCAGTCGTGCCTTTGGCGCCGGCGGCCACACTGACTTTTGATGGCAATACTGGTACGACCGGCGCCCAGGATGGCTCGGGTAATTGGGATACCACAACCACTGACTGGTGGAATAGCAGTACCGATGTTGCTTGGGATAACACGACGCCTGGCAACGCGGTCTTTGGGGTGAACAGTGGCGCGGCTGGAACCATAACTGTGGGCAGCGGTATTAATGTTGCGAACATTACAAACAATCCCGCTGGCAGTGGCTATTACACCATTAGTGGGAATACGTTGACACTCGCTGGCAATCCGACCATCTATGTTGCCGCTGGCACGGCCCTCCAGTTGAACTCATACCTTGCCGGCACCGGGTACACCCTGGAAGGCGGTGGCTGGCTCACCAACAATCCTGGGGCTAACGGAAATACCTACAGCGGTGCGACCATCATCGACAACGGCGAACTGGTAGTCGGCGGCAATGACAGCAGGGTTTATTTGCCGGGCGACGTGATTGTGAACGCCAATGGAACACTGATGTTCTCCAGCGGGTCCGCAACCGGTGGCATTTTGGGCGGCAACAAGATTCTAATCCTCAACGGTGGTGTTTTGTACGGCACTTCCAGCTCAAAATATTTACCTGTCTCCAAGATGGTAATGGATAACGGGGGGCAGATGCAGGGGTTAAGCGTTACTATTATGACGAATTTGGACGCTCGCAGTGGGTTGGTGGGAGGGGGAAAAGGGGTTGGCAGGTACGTGTTTTGCACCTTGGCCAAGTCCACAGCGGGCACGTTGACCATCACCAACCAAATATACAGCACCGGTGTTGGTTACTCCAACGTGACTTTGAATGCCGGACTATTGGTTCTTGACAAGTCTGTGGAAAAAACGGCCAGTAAAATCACTGGACCGCTCATCTTCGCTGGCGGGACGCTGATTTTGACCAATGGTAACGGAACTGCCGCTGGCGGTGAGAGTAAGATTACCGCCACCACGGTCAATCCGGGTGCTTCCGTGGCAGCGTCATGGACGGGCGCAGGGGCATCAGCGGGGAATGGTGCACTCGCGCTCGCGGCGATCACGCGACAGGTTGGCGGCACTTTGGATATCAATACGAATACAGGGGGTGGATGGCTTAATTCCGTTACGACGACCACGGCAAACAACAATGGCATCCTGGGCGGATGGGCCACATTAAACGCGTCCGATTGGGCGGTTGGCACCACGTTCGCACCGCTGGCCTCGGGTAGTTATGATACTTCCCCAAATCCGACAACGTGGCTGACAACCGACAACGTGAGTTTTGGTGCCTCGACAGTCGAAGTCGGCGGTGGCACGAACATCAATTCATTGAAACTTACCGGCAACGCCACGATCACGCTTGATGGCAACTTGACGCTTGCTTCCGGCGGTTTGCTGATCACCGGTTCAGCCGCCCCGACCATCACGGGTGCTGGCACCCTGCTGGGCGGCAGTGGAGCTGATTTGATCGTTCAACAATACAGCTCCGGCGATCTGACCATTGCTTCCGCCTTGGCCAATAACGGCACAGCAACTTCACTGACCAAGTCCGGTCCCGGTAAATTGATCATCAGCGGTTCCAACAACATGACCGGCACCAATTATTTGAACGGCGGCGCGGTGGAAGTCAGCAGCATGGGCAAACTGGCCAGCGGCCCCATTATCATGACCAGTGGTACCTTGCGCTACACGGGCACTGACGCCACGGACACTCGCGCGATCATGCTTAACGGTCTGGGCGGAACGTTTGATGTCAGCAGTTCCAGCACGACGCTCACGGTGAGCAACCTCAGCAATTCCGACGGCATCCAGATCGTGAACGCCACCGCCGGCCGTTTGATGGGCAATTTGGGCGGACTCACCAAGATCGGCGCGGGCACACTCAAGCTCATGGGCAGCAACTATTTCAATGGTCTCACCGTGGTGAGCAACGGTACGCTTCTCGTCAATGGCACCAATGCTTATGACACGACCACCTTTAACGCGGGCAATGTTACGGTTTATGGCGGCACATTGGGCGGCACGGGCATGATTTCCGGTCCTGTGACCGTTATGAATGGCGGCACTATTGCCCCGGGCGACGATCCCGGAACTTTGACATTGGCAACCAACCTGACCATGGGAACCGGGACAACAGCGCTTTTTGAAATGGCCAATTCGCCGGGAGTCAGCGACGAGTTGGTTGTACAGGGCAACCTCACCATTAGCAGTGGCAGCACCATTGCGATTAATGTGCCTGGAACACCGCTGGCGGCAGGAACCTACAAACTGATCCAATATTCAGGAACAAAATCCGGATCATTTAATTCGTTGCCTGTTATTGTGAATGGAACAATTGACGGATCCTATACAATTAGCGATAGCACACCGGGTGAGATTGATCTGGTGGTCAACAATCAAGTGGTGATTATAAGCCAACCGTCTGGCACCAACACGGTCCCTGGTGCTCCCTTCTCAGTAAGCGTTTCTGCTGCCGGAACCGCGCCTCTTTATTACCAGTGGTATTACACAGACACCAATAATATCAGCACCAATTTGTTGGACGGCGCAACGTCCGCTTCTTATTCGGTTGTCACCAGTCAAGAATCCGATTCTGGTTATTACTTCGTGATCGTCACCAACGACTACAACTCGGTCACAAGCTTGGTTGCCTATGTCCTTATCAAGCCAACGCCACCTGTCCTTTCCGGGCCGACCAACCAATCGGTCATTGTCGGCAACAATGCCACGCTGACCGCGACCAGGACGGCCGGCGCGCCAACGCCCGATTACCGGTGGTATTTTGGCACACCCCCAACGTGGACCCAGTTGACGGATGACGGCTCCCACATCGCCGGTTCAAGCACTCTTTCACTGACCATTACCAATGTTCAATATCCGGCGGACGGGGGCACCTACTCGATTGTCGCCAGCAACGAGGCTGGTTTATACACGAACAGCGCCACATTGACTGTCATTGTACCCCCAACATTCACTACCTCACCAACAAGTCTCACAGTCAATGCAGGCGACACTGCCAACTTCTACGCCGTGGCCACTGGCGTGCCTGCACCGACCCTGCAATGGTACAAAAACAAGGTTCTTATGGGCGGCCAAACCAGCAGCCCGCTTTCGATTGCCAATGCACAAGGATCGGACATTGCCACTTACTCGGTCGTAGCCAGTAATGCGGCGGGTTCGGCCACCAATTCGGCGACGCTCACGGTTGTTTCCACGAACCTGGCAGCGACGGCATTTGCACCCACTAATGGAGCGACAGGCGTTTGCTATGACACGCCGTTGTACATCACCTTCAACGGCCCGATTTCAATCGTCAACTCCGGCAAGATTCACATCTACAACGTCGCCAACCCCGTGACGCCGGTGGACACGATTGATATGGGCTCCAACACCGTGATTATCAGCACGCTCAACGCTGGTCTGGGGAAATATCTGACCAACAACGTCCAGGCGCACAGCCCATTCCAAGGCGATAGCCAGGCATTCAATTATTTCCCGGTCATCATTACGGGCGCCACGGCGGCCATTTATCCGCATTCAGGCGTGCTGACTTCCAATCAGACTTATTACGTGACGATGGATAATGGTGTCGTTGCCGACACCAACGGCGCGTATTTTGCGGGTATTTCGGATACCAATGCGTGGCAATTTACCACCAAGCCCACCGGTCCCTCTGACCCGGCAAATCTGGTGGTGGCCGCCGACGGCAGTGGCGACTTTGCCACCGTGCAAGGAGCGGTGGACTCCATCGCGCTCGGCAACACAACTCCCACGCTGATCAACATCCGCAATGGCAATTACGTGGAAATTGTGGACATTGCGTCAAAAAACAACCTCACCTTGCGTGGCCAGAGCCGTGCCGGGACAATTATCAGTTACGGCAACAATGCGAATATTGCCCCTCTCGGCACCACGCATGCCCGCATGTCGTTCAAGGTATACGCGAATGATATAAAGCTTGAAAATCTGACGCTTTGGAACAGCACCCCGCAGGGCGGTTCACAGGCTGAAGCATTGACGATTGATACAGGGGCGCAGCGGTTCATCCTTAACAATTGTGAAGCGGACAGTCTCCAGGACACCATCCTGGCCAATGTCAACTCATCCCAAGGGTACTTCTACAACAGTACGATCAAGGGCAACTATGACTACGTCTGGGGTGGCGGCAATCTGTTCTTCACCAACTGTTTGCTCTACACAGTCACCAATATTTACGTCACCAACAATTTCAATCTGACCGCCTCACGGACCGACTTTGGTGTGAGCAATGCGACTACCCACTGGCCGAATTTCGGTGGGAGCTATACGGCCAATGGTATTGACTATGTGAATTGCCAAATCCTGGCAGATTCCCGGTGCAGCGTTGTCTCCTACGAAGATCTTAATGGTACTGCCAATGGATTGGTGTCGTTTATCAACTGTCAGATTGATACCAACAAATATGCGATTACCAACTTATCGGGAAGTTTCACCACAAACAGCATTTTGAGCCAATATATAATGTGGGAATACGGTAACACGGATACAAACGGTAATCCGGCTGCGTTGGGCCTCACGGTGTTGACGAACAATGACCCGCGGCTGTTGGCGGCGGAAAATGCCACAAACTGGCTGTATGGCTGGGCGCCACAAATGGCGCCGAACATCACCGGCCAGCCGGCTAATGTGACCGTCAGCCATGGCCAATCCACAAACTTCAGCGTGAGCGCCACGGGCATACCCGATCCGACCTATCAGTGGTATCAAAACGGTTTGCCCATCCCGGGTGCAACCGGCGCCAACTACAGCATCGCCAGTGCGGTGCGAACCAATGGCGGTAATTACACGGTGGCGGTAAACAACGGCTCCGGCAGCGTGACCAGTGTTGTTGCCACACTCACTTATAGCGATACGGCACCGGTGGCCAGCGCGGCCACGTATTCGCGTCCGGCGGGATACCCGTTGATCATTACCATTGCCGGCGATTTGTCGACGTATTGGAGTGATGTGGACGGTGATCCGCTGGCGTTGACCGGTGCCATCAGCAGCACCAATGGGGCGTCGGTAAGTTACGACAGCAGCTACGTTTATTACACCAACGCCAATGACGTGGCCGATGAGATTGATTACACGGTGGGTGATGGCTTTGGTGGAAACACACCCGGCATCATCAATATTCTCGTCGGGCCGCCGCCGACCAATTCCGTCGCGGGGGTGGTCGTCAACGGCGATGGCAGTGTGACCCTGAGCTTTGTCGGCGTTGCCAATTACACGTATCAGGTGGACGCGACGACAAATCTGACACCGCCGGTGGTTTGGACGACCATCAGCACCAACATTGCCGACCTCAGCGGCCAGTGGCAGATCACCGATCTGCAAGCGACGAATTACCCGAACCAGTTCTACCGCTCAGTGTATCGACCGTGACGAACCGCCGGTTGAAACTGATTATAGCAGAGTAAAAAACATTCTTTGCTGGCGAAGCAGGCGCATCATCGCAAAACGACAATGCGCTTCTTCGTTTTGGGGAAAGTATTGCCTTAACCCCGGCAAGTTCGTAGTTTCATTAAAACATTCAACACGCACATACTTTATCATCTATGATCAAACTCGGCATTATCATCGGCAATCGCGGTTTCTTTCCGGCCCACCTCTGCGACACCGGGCGCAAGGAAATCCTGGCCACACTCGAAAAGCTCGGCATCGGCGTGGTTACGCTGCCGAAGAATGCAACCAAGTTCGGCGCGGTCGAATCCCTGGAAGACGCACAGAAGTGCGCCAATCTGTTCAAACAAAACGCCGGCAAAATTGACGGCATCCTGGTCACGCTGCCGAATTTCGGCGACGAACGCGCCGTGGCCAACTCCATCCGCTGGTCCGGCCTGCGGTTGCCGGTGCTCGTCCACGCGTTTAATGACGATCCGAAAATCATGACCATCAAGGACCGGCGCGACAGTTTCTGCGGCAAAATGTCGGTCTGTAACAACCTCCGCCAATACAACATTCCCTTCACCCTCACCCGGCTGCACACCTGCGCGCCCGACAGCAAAAGTCTCGCGCAGGATTTGCAGGACTTCGTCGTGACCTGTCGCGTCGTCAAGGCGCTGAAAAACCTGCGCATCGGCGCGCTCGGCTCCCGGCCCACGAACTTCAACACCGTCCGCTACAGCGAAAAACTCCTCGAGCAATCCGGCATCAGCATCGAAACCCTCGACCTCTACGAATTGTTCGGCTGGGTCGGCAAGATAAAGGACAGCGACGCGGCGGTGGGCGCCAAGCTCGCGGAAATTCAAAATTACATCGCGGCCAAATCCATCCCGCCGGTGGCCCTGTTGAAAATGGCCAAGTTCGGCGTGGCCGTGGACCGGTGGATGAAGCAAACCCGCCTTAACGCCACCGCCGTTCAATGCTGGACGGCCATGGAGGAATTCTTTGGCGTCGTGCCCTGCACGCTGATGAGCATGATGAGCAACATGCTGCTGAGCAGCGCGTGCGAAGTGGACATCATGGGCACCGTCGCGATGTATGCGATGGCCCAGGCCAGCGGCAAGCCCAGCGCGCTCGTGGACTGGAACAACAATTACGGCGAAGACCCGGACAAAGGCGTCATCTTCCACTGCAGCAACCTGCCAAAGGACGTGTTCGTGGAGAAAGGCGAGGGCAAACCGGTGATGGATTATCAGGCAATCATCGCGGGCACCGTCGGCAAGGAAAATACTTACGGTACCATAGTGGGCCGTGTGAAAGCTGCGCCGTTCACTTATTTGCGTGTCAGCACGGACGATTTCGCCGGCAAAATCCGCGCCTACATTGGCGAAGGCGAACTCACCAACGATCTTCTCAAGACTTTCGGCGGTTATGGCGTCGTCAAAATTCCGAATTTCCAGAAACTGCTCCGCTACATTTGCGAAAACGGCTTCGAACATCACGTGGCCATCAACCCGACGCGTGTCGCCGCCGGCGTGAAGGAAGCATTGGGCAAATATCTCGGCTGGGAAATCTACCATCACGAGTAAGCCAGCGGCCGCTCATGAGCGCAAAATACACGATCGGCCTCGATTACGGCACGAACTCCGTTCGTGCCCTCGTCGTCAACATCGCCAACGGATGCGAAGTGACGACGTCGGTCTGGGGCTATGAACACGGCGACGCGGGCGTGATTTTGTCGCGCGACCCGAACCTCGCCCGGCAGCATCCCGCCGACTACGTCAAAGGCGCGGAAATCACCATAAAAAAAGTTCTCGCCGCCGCCAGGAAGAATGTGCGCGGGTTCCATCCCGGCCAGATTGTTGGCATGGGTGTGGACACCACCGGCAGCACGCCTTTGCCGGTGGATGCCAGCGGGCAGCCGCTGGCGTTCAATAAAAAATTTACGAACAACCCGGCCGCAATGGCGTGGCTGTGGAAAGACCATACCGGCGTGGCGGAAGCGGTGGAGATTACCGGGCTGGCAGGAAAGATTCGACCGCGCTATCTCGCAAAATGCGGCGGAACTTATTCCAGCGAATGGTTCTGGAGCAAAATTCTCCATTGTCTGCGGACCAGTCCGAAAGTTTTCAACGCCGCGCATTCCTGGGTGGAACTTGCGGATTATGTTCCCGCCGCGCTCACCGGCACGGAATCGCCGGCCAGACTCACGGCGGGTATTTGTGCCGCCGGCCACAAGGCGATGTTCAACGAAAATTGGGGCGGCTATCCGGACAAGGAATTTCTTTCGCAACTCGGTCCCAAACTCGGCGAATTGCGCGACCGTCTTTGCCCGCGTGTCCGGGCCATTGACTCTGCCGTTGGCGGTTTGACGGCGGGATGGTCAAGGAAAACCGGCTTGCCGGCCGGAATTCCAGTTGCGGTCGGCGCGTTCGACGCGCACCTCGGCGCGGTGGGCAGCGGCGTAACGCCGGGTGTGCTTGTGAAAATCATCGGCACCAGCACATGCGACGTCACCGTCTGGCCGAATACGGAAAATTTGGCGGACATTCCCGGCCTGTGCGGCATCGTCAACGGCAGCGTGCTGCCGGGATATTTTGGGATCGAAGCCGGCCAGTCCGCCGTGGGCGACATTTTCAACTGGTTCGTCAATTACATCCAGCCCGGCGGCAAGGCCGGCACGCATGAAAAGTTGACGAAAGGCGCGGCGAAACTGCAGCCGGGCGAATCCGGTTTGCTCGCGCTCGACTGGAACAACGGCAATCGCACGATTCTGGTGGACCAGCGGCTGACCGGCCTGCTCGTCGGCCAGACGCTTTACACGACGCCCGCGGAAATTTACCGCGCGCTCATCGAAGCCACGGCATTCGGCGCGCTCACCATCATCAACCGTTTCGAGGAATATGGCGTGAAGATCGGGCAGATCGTGAATTGCGGCGGCATCGCGGAAAAGAACCCGCTGGTGATGCAAATCTACGCGGACGTGACCGGTCGGCCGATGAAAGTTTCACGCTCGGCGCAGACGTGCGCGCTCGGCTCGGCCATCGCCGGGGCGGTCGTTGCCGGCGCGCACCGTGATTTCGCCTCGGCCCAAAAGGCGATGACGGGACTGAAGTCTCGCGTGTTCAAGCCGAATCCGGAGGCGCATGCGGTTTATTGCGAGTTGTATTCGCTTTATAAAAAATGCCACGATGCCTTTGGCACAAAAGAATGGAGCGGGAATCTCCATGAGGTCATGAAGCAACTTTTGGAAATCCGCAACCGCGCAAGAAAATAAACATGCTCAAATCCGAAATCCGAAGTCCGAATACCGAATGTGCGGCCTGGCCGCCTGGAGTGGTTCGGAATCTGGGTTTTATCCCACATCCAGCTTATGCTCGAACAACTGAAAAAAAACGTTTGTCAGGCCAACCTTGATTTGGTGAAGGAAGGTCTGGTGTTGCAGACATGGGGCAATGCGAGCGGCATTGATCGCGCCCGCGGCCTCATCGTCATCAAACCGTCCGGCATGCCATACAACGGCATGAAGCCGGATCACATGATCGTCGTTTCGCTGGAAACCGGCAAAGTGGTTGACGGCTATCTCATGCCCAGCTCCGACACGCCGACGCATCTGGCGCTTTACCGCGCTTTTAAAAACATCGGCGGGATTGTGCATACGCACAGCCTTTACGCCACGGCCTGGGCACAGGCGGGCAAAGGAATTCCTGCTTACGGCACGACCCAGGCTGATTATTGGTACGGCGACGTGCCTTGCACGCGCTCGTTGACGTCGAAAGAAATCAAGGACGCCTACGAAGCGAACACCGGCCGGGTCATTGTTGATACTTTCAAGGATCTCGATCCGATGCAGCATCCCGCCGTGCTGGTGCCGAGCCATGGGCCGTTCACCTGGGGCAGGGATGTGAATGAAGCGGTGCATAATGCGACGGTGCTCGAATTTGTTGCGCGGCTGGCGAGCGAAACGCTCCGCATCAATCCGAAAACCGGGCCGGTGCAATCCGTGCTGCTCGACAAGCATTTCCTGCGCAAACACGGCCCGAAAGCATATTACGGACAGAAATAACTGGAGACCCAATATGAAAAAAATCACGCAATTCCTCATGTTAACATCGGCTGGACTGGGCGCCGCCTGTATTATAGGCTGCTCCTCTATGCCAATACCAACCAACACAGTCGGAACCATCAGCCAGGCTCCCTTCGGCAAAACTCCGGACGGTACGCCGGTGGCAATTTACACCCTGCGCAACAGCAAGGGAATGGAAGCGCGCATCATGACCTATGGCGGCATCGTCCAGTCGCTCAAAGTGCCGGACAAGAACGGCAAATTCGATGACGTCGTGCTCGGCTACGACAACGTTGATGGTTATATTGCGAAGACGCCCTACTTCGGCGCGCTGATCGGTCGCTATGGCAACCGCATCGGCGGCGCCAAATTTACGCTGGAGGGCAAGACCTGCACGCTGGCCGCCAACAACGGTCCCAATTCGTTGCACGGCGGCATCAAGGGCTTTGACAAGGTCGTCTGGCAGGCCAGGTCATGGCTCGCCCCCGACGGACCGGCATTGGAACTGACCTACCTCAGCAAGGACGGCGAGGAAGGCTTTCCTGGCAACCTCAAGGTGACGGCGACTTATACCCTCACTGACAACAACGAATTACATTTGTACTTCACCGCCACGACGGACAAACCGACGGTCTGCAACCTCACGCATCATTCCTATTTCAACCTGCGCGGGCAGGGGAACGGCGACATTCTCGGCCACGAAGTCTATATCAACTCGGACAAAACCACGCCCGTGGACAAGGAATTGATCACGACCGGCGAATTTGCGCCCGTGGAGGGCACGCCGTTCGACTTCCGCAAGCCCACCGCCATCGGTGCGCGCATCAACGATCCCAATCCCGTGCTGCAATACGGCCCGGGTTACGACCACAACTGGGTCATCAACAAACCGATGGGCAAACTCGGCCTCCAGGCGCGCGTTTATGAACCAACCACCGGCCGCGTCATGGAAGTGTGGAGCACCGAGCCGGGCCTGCAGTTCTATGCCGGCAATTCCCTCGACGGCACCATCACCGGCAAGGACGGCAAGGTTTATCAGCGGCGCACCGGCTTCTGCATGGAACCGCAGCACTATCCGGATTCACCGAACAAACCGATGTTCCCCACCACGGAGTTGAAGCCCGGTGAGACCTATCAGAACACCATCCTCTACCGGTTCTCCACCCGATAACCCCTGGCTTTTAAACCAAAACCCGACAATAAACCATGAAACCTCTGACTCCTATCTTCGCCGCCGTTGGTGGTTCCACTTTGACCGGGCTCGACTGGCTGGCGATTGTACTCTATTTCAGCGTCCTGTTTTGTGTGGCGTGGTGGGTCATCAAGCGGCGCAAGGACACGGCCGCTGATTACTTCCTCGCCGGACGCAACCTGGGCTGGTGGATCATCGGCGCGTCCATCTTCGCGTCCAACATCGGCTCGGAACACATCGTCGGCCTGGCCGGTTCCGGCGCGTCCCAGGGTGTGACCATGGCCCACTACGAACTCCATGCCTGGTGCCTGCTGGTGCTCGCGTGGGTGTTCGTGCCGTTTTATGCCCGCTCGCTCGTGTTCACCATGCCGGAGTTTCTCGAACGCCGGTTCTCGACCAGTTCGCGCTATATCCTGTCCATCGTCTCGCTGATCACCTTCGTGGTATCCAAGATCGCCGTGGGCATTTTTGCCGGCGGTGTGGTGTTCGCAACGCTGTTGCCGGGAATGCATATCACCATCGGCGGGACCGTGATCAACAGCTTCTGGATTGGATCGGTGGCGGTGATCGCCTTGACCGGTTTGTACACCGCCCTGGGCGGCATGCGCGCGGTGGCTTACAACGACGCCGTCCAGGTTCTCGTCCTGATCGTCGGGTCGGCATTGCTGACGGTTTATGGACTCATCAAACTGGGCGGATGGCACGAACTCAGGGTCCTTTGTGGTTCGGACATGTTCAACCTCTGGAAGCCGATCATTCCACCCGGAGTCGAGGGGACTTGGGCGCCGATCCTGGAAAAGACCGCTGCAGCGGGTCATGAGCTTCCGAGGCAGGCCTGGTATTTCAATCAAGCCTACCCGTGGCCGGGCATGCTCATTTGCGCGCCGGTCATTGGACTGTGGTACTGGTGCACCGACCAATACATCGTCCAGCGCGCGCTCGGTGCCCCCAATGAACAGGTTGCCCGCCGCGGCAGCATCTTCGCGGCGTTTCTCAAGCTGGCGCCGCCTTACCTGTTCATCATCCCCGGGCTGATCTGCTTCGCCCTCGCCAAACAGGGCCATGTTCCCGGACTGGAACAGGTTTACGATCCCATCACCGGAAAAGCCACCGATGCCTCTCAGGGCGCGTTTCCGCTGATGGTCAAATACATGCTGCCGGCGGGGCTGCGCGGCATTGTCGTGGCCGGGCTGCTCTCCGCGCTGATGGGCTCGCTCGCTGGTGTGTTCAACGCCTGCTCCACGCTCTTCACCGTGGACCTTTATCAAAAATGGAGGCCCGCCGCGTCGCAGCACCAAATTGTGCGCACGGGCCGTATCGCCACCACGGTCATGGTGCTCATCGCCATGGCGTGGATTCCCGTCATCCAGGGCGCCCATGGTTTGTATGGCTACCTGCAGTCGGTGCAGGGCTACCTGGCGCCGCCCATTTTCGTGGTGTTCTTCTTCGGCGTCTTTTGGAAGCGCCTCAACGCCAAGGGTTGTCTTTGGTCCATGATCGTGGGCTTTGTCCTGGGACTTGCCCGCATGTTGCTGGACACGCCGGTCACCATGAAACTGCCCGGCTTTGAGAATGGCTACACGGAAGGCTCAATCCTCTGGATCATCAACAGCATCCCGTTCCAGTATTTCAGCGTGCTCATCACCATCATCTCCGCCATCGTGATGATCGTGGTCAGCTACCTGACGCGGGAACCGGACTACAACCAGATCAAGAGCCTGACCTTTGGCACGACCACGGCGGAAGACAAGGCCAGGACGTACGCCAGCTGGAGCTGGCAAGAGGTGGCCGCATCCGGCTTCATCCTGATTTGCATCCTTGGCGCCTATCTCTACTTCAGGGGATAGCCGTTCGTTGACCGACTTTGGGCGCCGGGTGGAAAACCTCCGGCGCCCTGTTTCTCATCAAACAAGATTATGAAACCCGGCGGAGTTGTTCCGGTTCTGTTGTTGGCGGCGAACTTTCTGAACGCCCAGGTCCTTGCGCCGAATACCAATCTCAACGCCCGTGAGGAACAAATCATCGCCGCTGCCAAACCTGCCGCCCAACCACATTTCAACGGGGCGATGGTCATCGGCATCCACCCTGGCACACCGATCATTTATTCGCTGGCCGTAAGTGGTGAACGGCCCATGCGCTTCGGGGCGAAAAATCTGCCCGCCGGCTTGTCGCTCGATTCAAAAACCGGAATCATCATCGGTTCGCTCAAGTCTGTCGGCGAATACCGGTTCAAAGCTGCCGCCAAAAATTCCGCCGGGAAAACGGAAACGGAAATCAAAATTGTTTGCGGCGATAAACTTGCGCTCACGCCGCCCATGGGCTGGAACAGTTACGACGCCTTCGGCGATTCCGTCGTTGAATCCGAAGTGCTCACCAATGCCCTGTGGCTCAAGGAACACCTGCAACCGTCCGGCTGGGACACGGTGGTCGTGGATTTCCGCTGGTATGACCGCTTGGCCGACGGCCTACGTCGGCAGGACCCCGAGGGCGTAACGATTGACGAATCTGGCCGCTGCGTCCCACCCACCAACCGCTTTCCGTCCGCCGTCCCGCTCTGCGGGAGCGCGGGGTTCAAACTGCTGGCGGACAAAATCCACGCGCTGGGTTTGAAATTTGGCATCCACGTCATGCGCGGCATCCCGCGCCGGGCCGTTGAACAAAATCTGCCCATTGCCGGCTCGAAATTCACCGCCGCCCAGGCCGTCCTGCCGGAAGGTGACACCAATCGCATCTGCGCCTGGAACCGCGACATGTTCGGCGTGGACGCCACGACGGAAGCGGGCAGGGCCTGGTATGCGAGCATCGCCCGGCAATACGCCGGTTGGGGCGTGGACTACATCAAATGCGACGACATCGCGAATCTCCAGCGCGGGAAATTTTACGATGCAGTGGAAATTGAAGCACTCTCCACCGCCTTGAAAAATTCCGGCCGCTCGATTGTTTTGAGCCTTTCACCCGGCGCCACGCCGGTCAATGCCGGACCGCACGTGAAACAATTCGCCAACCTGTGGCGCATCTCCGGCGATTTCTGGGACAAATGGCCGTCGCTCGACCACAACTTCGGCCTGTTTGCCGCGTGGTACGACGACGGCGGACCGGGACACTGGCCGGACGGCGACATGATTCCGTTCGGTCACATCTGTCAGCGGAACTGTGACGTGCATCCCGACCGCTGGACGCGCTTCACCCGCGACGAGCAGCTCACCCTCATGTCGCTCTGGGCGCTCGCGCCGTCGCCGCTCATGCTCGGCATGAACCTGCCGGACAACGACGACTGGACGATCGCCATCGTGTCCAATCCCGAAGTGCTGGCGGTGAACCAGGATTCGCTTGGACGCGCCGCGCGGCGGATGACCGGCCCGCCGCAAACTGCCGAAACGTGGATGAAGGAACTGGCGGACGGCTCATTTGCCGTCGGATTTTTCAACCGTTCTGCCCAGCCGGTGAAAGTCAATTTTCCCTGGCGGAATCTGGGATTTCTGTCCGCGCCGGAAGCCCGCGACCTGTGGCTGCGTCAGGATTTGGGCCGGCAGGAAAACTTCATCACCGAATTGCCACCGCACGGCTGCGCCTTGCTTCGGCTGCGTTCTCCAAACTAAGCTCTTTCTTTTTCTGTGACGCGTTGAATTCAACAACCAAGACGCAAAGACGCGACGATTGACGCAGAAACAAACTGGCAGCGCAGCAGGACTGCCCTTCCAAAAACAAATCGGAGGACATCCAATGTCTCCCGTCCGCTCAGCCGGTTTGTCCACGACTGCGAGTTGCTGGTGGTTTAGACTCACATTGCCGCACGGGTGGAATATCTCGTGGTTGAAAGTTGAGAGTTGTGGGTTGAGGGTTCACAAAAACAGTCAGCCGTTTTGAACCGCGTCAATTCACCGTTCTGAATAGCCCTTGCTTTGCAACTTGGCGACAAGTGTATTTACAACTTCGTTGCTGCTTAAATTTTCATTGTTGTCGGATTTGGTCCGGCTTGCGGAAAAAGTCATTGTTTCACCCCAGGTTTCCAACCATGCGTTGCCATTGGCATCGGGACTTATATTGCGGTTGTTGCTGCCAGTGAAGCGTTTTGGAAACACAAATGTTGTGTTGGCCGCAATTTGTAATGTGTCATTCTGACCGCTGATCATATAATCGTTCAAATGATAAAACTCATTGGTGTCCGTTCCGGATGCGGATTCGGTTATGACCGTATAGGTTTTTGATTTTGTTCCCGTTACCGTGGTGAAATGCAGGTTTGTGGATGTGTTGAAGTGATAAGTTTTATCTTTTCGCCAATCAACAAAGGTCACGTTGGATGACACGGTGTCGTAAATCATTATTCCCGAATAGGTGTATGTCTCCTGATTGCCGTCACCGATGGATGTCTCTTTCCCCGTATAAGAATATTCAACCAATGCCGCATGAATTCCAAATGCAAACAGCAAAGCTGCCAAAACCATCAATTTTTGTTTCATAAAATCATTCGAGATTAAAAACAAGTTAATGATCAGCGCAAGCCAGTCAAGCTGAGGGTTGACCGGTTGTCGCTCCGCTTCCGTCTTCACGCTGTTTCGACGCGACAAGTTGACCCGGCGAGGAGTTGAGGGATGGGCAGGAGACAGGAGCCACCCACCTTCGCCTGGCTATGGTGGGCAGGGAATCCAGAATTCAGGAGGCAGCGCGGTTCGATGCCCTCATGCCCGGCTGCCCCGTGGGAAAAAGTGCCGGGAACAATATCACTGCTTACCCGTGGCCGTTAGCCCCATGCCCGCAGCCACCTCCGTTATCGTTTGCCATCCCCGTTACCGTGGCCGTCTCCGTTACCGTGGCCGTCTCCGTTACCGTAGCCGTCTCCATTGCCGTGGCCGTCTCCATTGCCGTGGCCGTCTCCATTGCCGTGGCCGTCTCCGTTGCCGTGGCCGTCTCCGTTGCCGCAGCCGCCTCCATGTTGGCCGTGGGTCGGGGACATCTTCTCACAGCAATGGTCCACAACCACGGTTGTACACCCGTCATTGAATGCCTCGTCGTTGTTTCGAACGGCCTGTATGTCAGGCGTGATATTCTGCAGATAGGCTGTGCTGGTAGGTGCGATCTTGCCGGTGGCTGGGTCGGATGAAAAACCCGCTGCAACGGAGACGTTGACGGGCGAGCCATTGCCAGGCGGGTTGTAGGCCACCGACACTGTCCCGCTCAGACACGCCACGGTTCCATCCGCCCGTACTGAATATTCGGTGCCGACGATTTTGGCCACTCCGTTTGGCAACCTGACTTCAAACTCGGAGGGGCGGGCAAGCTTATGCTGGGAGCCGATGAGGGTGCCGGACAGCAGGCTCAACCTGGTCATGGTCAACCCCAGCTCGCCAGCGGGCATTTTATCCAAACGATCGAACCGCAAAACCGAGTCGGGCATCAGCCGTAAAACGGTCCGGCTGTCCGGCAGGAACAGGTCCATGGTCGTATCCGGGGCGGTCTTGATGATCGCACCCGCCGTCAAGGTGGTGTTCTCCTTGAGCGACTGCCAATTCCCGTCAATGGAATATGTGGCGGAGCCATGGACGGCACGGACCGATGCCCGGGCCGGTTGATATTGCGCGCGGGCAGGCAGAACCGAGGCTGCCAAGAGCGAGGCGGACAACACGAAAAAAACCGCCGTAAGATTTCGGGCAGGTTTCATAAAGTTTTCCTTTCTGATTCATCTATTTTGTTTGTCTGAGAGTCGTCGGGTTTTTCTGAACGGTACTCTGTTTAAAACTCAACCCAGTTTGTGTCAGATGCCGCAGGGTAAAAAAGTTACAGTTGTAAAAAAATATTCACAACTTATTCACACAAACCTGACAAATGCCGGAAGCGGTGATGTTTTCCTGACGAAATATGACAGCAGTGGAAATCTGGTTTGGGTGAAACAAGCGGGAGGGCAAATCAAGACATTGGGCAGGATGTTTGAGCTGATACAATGGCAATGTTTATGTTGTGGAAAGCTTCCAAGGAACGGCAATCCAACTGATCAGGTTACACTCACCAATGCACGCAGACTACATTTCGCACGGCTGAATTCACTTTACTCGTTGCGTAGCTGCATTATTATCTTGGTTCCGGTTTTTTCAAAAACACGACGAATTTATGGCAAAATTGACGGTTAAAGATTTGGATGTTCGTGGCAAACGCGTTTTCATGCGCGTGGATTACAATGTGCCGCTGGAGGAAAAGGACGGCCAGATGGTCATTTCCGATGCCACGCGCATCGTCGAGACGCTACCCACGCTGAAACTGCTCATCGAAAAGGGTGGCAAGCTCATTTTGACCGCGCATCTCGGCCGGCCCAAGGGCAAACGCGACGCAACCATGTCGCTGAAGCCGGTCGCGGTAAAGTTGTCTGAATTGCTCGGCAAACCGGTCGCATTCGTGGACGATTGCATCGGCGAAAAGGTCGAGCAGGCCGTCGCCGGCATGAAGAACGGCGACGTGGTGCTGCTCGAAAATGTCCGTTATTACAACGAGGAGGAAAAAAACGACCCGGCATTCGCCGAAAAACTGGCGAAGGTCGCCGACGTTTATGTGAATGATGCCTTTGGTGCGGCGCATCGCGCGCATGCCTCGACGGAAGGCGTCGCCCGCGTGGTCGCCAAACACGGCGGCAAGTGCGCCGCCGGTTTGCTGATGGAGCGCGAATTGAAATTCCTCGGCGACGAGCTGGAAAAACCGGCACGCCCGTTTGTGGTCATTCTGGGCGGCGCAAAAGTTTCCGACAAAATCAAGGTGATTGACCGGTTGCTGGAAAAGGCCGACACGATTTTGATTGGCGGCGCGATGGCTTACACGTTCCGGCTGGCACAGGGTTACAAGACCGGCAAATCGCTGGTTGAGCCGGATGCGATCAACATCGCCAAGTCAGCCCTCGAAAAAGCCAAGGCCAGGAAAGTTAAATTCCTTTTGCCGGTGGACGACGTGGTGGCCGTGCCGGTGAAGACAGACAAGCTCGATAAAAAGGGCAAGCCGGTCATCGAGTGGCAGAATCCGCGCACCAGCTCGGACATGAATTGTCCGGACGATGCGGCAGGGCTGGACATCGGCCCCGCCACCGTGTTCGCGTATGCGGCCGAGATCATCAACGCGAAGACGATTTTATGGAACGGGCCCATGGGTTTGTTTGAAAACAAACAATTTGCCGCCGGCACGAACGCCATCGCGCAGGCCGTGGCGGACGCGACACAAAAGAACGGCGCGAAGAGCATCATCGGCGGTGGCGACAGCGTGAAGGCGCTCAACAAGGCCAAACTGGGCGACAAGGTGACGTTTATGAGCACCGGCGGCGGCGCGAGTTTGGAATTTTTGGAAGGCACGGTCCTGCCCGGCGTCGCGGCGTTATCTGAAAAGTAGGAGCCGACGTGAGGAGGCTTTAATAAAAATAATTTGAGACTCGTTACCTCGTCTCCTACAACGAAATTGAAAATGAACAAAGAGCGTAAATTGATTATTGCCGGCAACTGGAAGATGAACAAAACGGCTGCCGAGGCGCTGGCGCTGGTCAGCAATCTCAAGCTGGAATTGGCTAATATCAGGGAAGTGGACATCGTCATCTGCCCGCCATTCACGGCGCTGGAATCCGTGTCAAAGGTCATCCTTGACTCGAACCTCCGGCTCGGCGCGCAAAACATGAGCGGGCAGAATTTCGGCGCGTTCACCGGCGAGATTTGCGCCGGGATGCTCAAGGAATTTTCCGTGCGCTACGTCATTCTCGGCCATTCCGAGCGGCGTCAGTATCAAAAGGAATCCAACGCGCTCATTGCCCGAAAAGCGGCGGCGGCCCATGGAGCCTCGCTCAAACCCATCGTCTGCGTTGGTGAAACGCTCGCCGAGCGCGAGGAGGGACAGACGGAAAAGGTTTTGGAGACGCAAGTGCGCGGCAGCCTCGCCGGTTTGACGAAGGAACAAATGGTTGAGACCATCGTTGCTTACGAACCGGTTTGGGCCATCGGCACGGGCAAAACGGCGACCACGCAGCAGGCGCAGGACGCGCACGCCTTCATTCGTTCGCTGCTGGTGAAGATTTTTGACGAAGCCGTCGCCAAAAAAGTCCGCATTCAATACGGCGGCAGTGTGAAGCCGGCGAACGCGCGTGAGTTGATGGGCCAGCCGGACGTGGACGGCGCGCTGGTCGGCGGCGCGTCGCTCGAAGCGCGAAGTTTTGCTGACATTATCAGGAATTCAATATAGAAATTGATTATGAGTTTCATCGTTGCCGTTTTGACATTTTTTCTGGTTATCAATTGCGCATTGTTGATTCTGCTGATTTTGATTCAACTGCCAAAGAAGGACGCCGGTGCCGGCATGGCGTTTGGCGGGGCGGCGGCGGACGCACTGTTTGGCGCGGGTTCGGGCAACGTGCTGACCAAGGTTACGAAATACTCGACCATCATTTTCTTCGGGCTGGCCCTGGTTCTCGGCTATTTGCAAAACCGGGTGCATAATCAGGGCAATGTGTTGGAGTTTGAAAAGCAGGTGCAACAAAAACAAATGCAAACGCCGCTTTCCGCGCCCCAGCCGGTGACGCCGCCCGTTTCCCAACCGGCGGCTGCATCCACAAACGATTTGCTGTCATTGCCCCTGTCTGCGCCAACCAATGCCCCGGCGGCGCCGACGCAATCGAAATAACGCGATGGCCATTTCCCAACGCGCCCGGCGGATTTTTTCGCGGGCGCGTTTTGCTTTTTGCGTCGCAGCCTGGGTCTGGCTTTCGGCCTGTGCCCGCCGCGAGGCGCCGGCCGACATCACCATCATCAACGGCGGCGAACCTGAATCGCTGGATCCGGCCATCATTACCGGCCAGGTCGAAATGCGCATCGTTCAGGGTTTGTTTGAGGGATTGACGCGGCTTGACCCAAAAACTGGCCGGCCAATCCCCGGTCTGGCGGAGGGTTGGGAAATATCACCTGATGGCCGCATTTACACATTCCATCTGCGGACAAATCTGATCTGGTCCACCGGCGAACCGATTACCGCCGGAGACGTGGTTTATTCGTGGATTCGGGCGCTCAATCCGGCGACCGCTTCCGGTTACGCGGGGCCGTTGTTTTATTTGAAGAACGCGAAGGATTTCAACGCGGGCAAAATCAAGGATGCCTCACTCGTGGGCGTTCAGGCGTTGGATAAATTCACCGTACGTTTTGATTTGGATCATCCCACGGCTTTTTTCCCCGATGTCTGCGCCATGCCGGTGGCCGGCGTGGTGCCGCAGCCGACGATTGAAAAGTACGGCGACCGCTGGTTGATGGTAAAGCCGCTGCCGGTCAGCGGGCCTTACCAACTGGTCTATTGGCGGTTGAACGACAAGATCCGGCTGCAAAAAAATCCGCGCTATTGGGATGCGACCAACACCCAGTCGGAAATCATTGACCTGCTGCCGGTCGGTTCGCCCAATCCCGCGTTGAATCTTTATGAATGCGGCCAGGTGGACATCGTCTGGGACAAAGACCTTGTGCCCGGACAATTGCTGGACGTGCTCATCCGGCGTCCGGATTTTCATACCTTCAGTTATCTGGGTGACTATTTCATCCGCTTCAACGTGACCCGGAAACCATTCGACGACCCGCGCGTCCGCCAGGCGCTCGCGCTGGCGGTTGACAAGGAACGCATCGTCAAAAAAATCACCCGGGCGGGAGAACAACCCGCATCGCATCTCGTGCCGGATGGCACGGCTCATTACACCTCGCCCGAGGGGCTGGGACATGACCCGGAGCGGGCAAAAAAATTATTGGCGGAGGCCGGTTATCCCGAAGGCAGGGGATTTCCGCGGTTTGAATATGTGTTCAGCGCTCCGGCCAGCGGGGGAGACAAAATTCATGAAAATATTGCCATTGAGCTGCAACAAATGTGGCATGACGAACTCGGCATTCAAATGGATTTGCGCCCACTGGAGGCGAAAATATTTTATACCGCGCAAGCTCATCTGGACTTTGACCTCTCGCGTTCCAGTTGGATCGGCGATTATGATGACGCGAACACGTTCCTGGAAATGTTCACCAGCGACGACGGCAACAACCGAACCGGCTGGAAAAACGCGCAATACGACGAACTCATCGGGCGGGCAAATCAGGAGCCGGATTTGAAAGTGCGCGAGAAATTGTTTCAGCAGGCCGAAACAATCCTGGTGCGCGACGAACTGCCCATCATCCCGCTCTATTTTTACGTCGGCATAAATTATTTCGATACGAACAAGATTCAAGGCATCTATCCGAACATTCTCGACAACCATCCCTTGCAGTCCATCCGCAAGGTGAAAAATTAACCTTGCTCTGCATTTTGGATGCGTGCTTTTTGAAAATGACGAATGACGAAATCCGAATGACGAAAGAATGCCAAATGCCGAATGTCAAAGCCGCCGCACGTATGACGGCCACGGTTTCGTCATTTGAGCTTGGTGATTCTTTAGTCATTGGCGCTTCGTCATTCGTTATTCTATTGCCAATCACACTGAAAACAGCGTGGGAGCGGAAATAAAATGTATTTTCTCAAGCGCCTCATCTTCGCCATTCCGCTGCTGCTGGTCATCAGCGCGCTGGCGTTTGCCCTGGTGCATCTCGCTCCCGGCGGGCCGTTCGACCGCGAGCGCGCGCCGGCGTCGCCGGAGATCGAGCGGAACTTGAAAGCGGCTTATCATTTGGACGAGCCGCTTTGGAAACAATACTTGCGCTACTTCGGTTTGATCTGGGAAAAAAATGCGGATGGCCGCTGGCAGCACGCGCCTGCGAGCTTCGACGTCTCATATAAATACCGCAACCATCACGTCAGCGACATCATCGCGCAAGGCCTGCCGGTTTCGATGACGCTGGGTGCGCTCGCATTCGGCTTCGCTATGGGCGTCGGTTTGCCGCTCGGATTTTTCACTGCGGCCAGACGCGGACGTTGGGAAGATTACGCCGGAAGTTTTCTCGCCGTTCTTGTTGTATGCGTCCCAGGATTTGTCATCGCGCCGCTGTTGATTCTCGTTTTTTGCATCAAATTACAGTTATTGCCCGTCGCGCTCTGGGAATCGCCTTTGCACATGATTTTGCCGACTGTCGCGCTTGGTTTGTTTTTTGCCGGGAAAATCGCGCGCCTTTTCCGCGAAGGGATGTTGAACGCCATGCAGTCGGAATTCATCACCGCAGCGCGTGCCAAAGGACTGGGCGAAAACCGGTTGCTGCTTAAACACGCCGTCCGTACCGCCATCCTGCCGGTCGTTTCCTATTCCGGCCCGATGCTGGCCGACCTGCTGACCGGTTCGTTTGTCATCGAGAACATTTTTCAGATTCCCGGGATTGGCGTTTTTTTCATCAACAGCTCTTTGAATTCCGATTATATGATGACGGTTGATCTGGCCTTGCTCTACGCGATTCTGCTCATCGGGCTGAATCTGATGGTGGATTTCGCCTACACCCTCCTCGACCCCCGCGTTAAATATGAGTGACGCCAACTCCGAACTCCGAACTCCGAACTCCGAAATACGCGCCACTCCCGGCCAGCGCGCGTGGCAGCGTTTCCGGCGGAATCGCGCCGCCGTAGTCAGCGTGTGGTACTTGGCTTTCCTGCTGCTCGCCATCGGCGCCTGGCCGGGCATCCTTAAAATATCCGGCGGGACCTTTGCCCAGGTCCACAATCCCAACCAGCTTTCCGACGCGGCCTTTGCGCCGCCGGGCGCGCAATACTGGTTCGGTACGGATGTGCATGGGCGCGACGTTTTTTCCCGCATTTTGTTTGGCGCTCAAATTTCCCTGCTCGTCGGCATCGTCGGCGCCGGCGTAAGCCTCGTCATCGGTGTGCTGTGGGGCGCGATTGCTGGTTACGTGGGCGGACGCGTGGACAACGTGCTGATGCGCATCGTGGATGTACTTTATTCACTGCCGACGGTCATTTTTGTGATTGTGCTCATCACCACGTTCGGTGAAATGCTCAAGCAATCGCATTTTGTTGGCAGTTCACCGGCGTTGGCGGGTGTCTTGCGAGTGGTGCTTTTGTTCGTCGGCTTGGGCGCGGTATCGTGGCTGACCATGGCGCGGATTGTGCGCGGCCAGGTTTTGTCTTTGCGGACGCGGGCGTTCGTGGAAGCGAGCCGCTCACTGGGCGGCGGGCCGGTGCATATTTTGGCGCGGCACATCATCCCGAACGTTTTTGGCGTCGTGATCACCTATCTGGCACTCACCGTGCCGGCGATCGTGCTTTACGAATCGTTCCTGAGCTACCTTGGTTTGGGGGTGCAGCCGCCGATGGCGAGCTGGGGCACGCTTATGGCGGAAGGCGTTTCACAAATCAACCCGATCCGGATTTACTGGTGGTTGATTGCATTTCCCGGTGGTGTGTTGGTGACGACGTTGCTGGCGCTGAACTTTCTCGGCGACGGCCTGCGCGACGCGTGGGATGTAAAGGGCAAATAGGGTAGGGCGCGTCACTCCGTGTGCGCCGGGTTATTTTGTTTCGTCGTCGGCGTGCAGAGGACTGCCCGCCCTACCAAACAAATAATCCCGGATTCGCCATTGCAAAAACGCCGAGCAATGTTGCGGCGTGGCCTTGTTGCGCGTCGGCCAATAAGCGTTGAAGTCCTTTTCCAGTTTTCGCAATTCGCGGATGCCAGTTCGCGCCAGGCGTTTCGCCTCGGAATTATTTCCCGCCGCCTGCGCCTGTTGCCACAGCATGAACTGGCATGATTGGGCGGCCATGCGCGCGGCCAAATCCAATTCTTGCAATAAAACATTTCCAGCTTTGCTTGAAGGTTTCGCCCGGCGAAGCACAGAACGCTGTTTTTCAATTTCCTTCAAGGTGGCGCGAATGTTTTTGCCGGAAATCCACGCGTGATGTTTCCATCCGTACCGGCAAAACAATTCGTGCTGTTCCGGCGGCGGGACGGCGATGGCGGTTCCCAGCGGCGTTTCGTTGGGAACGGCGAATTTCAACTTCCGATGTGCCCGGCCAAGCGCAAACGCAGCTTTGGCCGTGTTGCCGGTCGGATCCTTGAAAACATCGCGGCTCAAAACTGGAATCAATTTTGCCTCGTCAAAGGTTTTGGCGCACCAGCTCAGCGACGCGCCGGCGAGGTAGGGGAGATAACTGACGGCGAGTGGCTGCGGATGGCCGCCGTCACCCCAATCGGTGATGAGATAACCAATGGCCCCGTGCCTGCGTCCGGCTTGGGCGGCGGCGCGCAGGTTGGCCAGCGCGTTGTCGTGCCGGCCAATCAACGTCTGCCAGGTCGAAGTGCCGGGACAGACGTAAAACGGGATTTTTGCCCTGGCGAACAACGCCATTTCGCGATCGAACGGATGGTCCGCTTCATAGCCCCAGTTTAGGGCAATAATGGTAGGGCTGACCTGCCGGTCAGCCTGGACGCGCGGCAGCGCGTCCCTACCGAGCTTGGCCAGTTCCTTGATGAGTTTCGGATACTTCAAAATGATGTCGCCCCAGAACATTGTCCGTTTGCCGCGCGCCGAAACTTCGCTATGAATCTGCTTGAAAAAATCCAGATAAATCCGGCCCTGGCCTTTTGCCACGCAAAGTTTTTTGCTTTGGCCTCGGCCCAGGTCCCACGTCTCGTCGCAACCGACGTTGAAAAACCGGCTCGAAAAGTTCGGCAACAATTCATCGTAAAGCCCGCGCAGGAAGGGCAGGGTGCCGGAATGATTCGGCGCGAGCGTCGAAGGACGGCGGACAAATTCGCCGCTGTAGTCGGGATAAGGTCCGGAGACCTCGGCCAGTTTTTTAAGCCGGGGATGCTCCAAAAAATACCGCAAGTGGCCGAAGGAATTTTGGTTCGGCACGAGGTCAATGCCGAGCTGGCGGCAGCGCGCGTCGAGCTTGCGAACCTCTTCGCCGGTCAGCGCACCCCAACTTTGCCAGACGGATTTGTAGTTGTGATAGGCGAACGTGTGTTCGGTGTAGAATTGCAGCTCGTTGATCTTGAAATCGGCAAGGTGCTCGACCAGTTCGAGCAGGGTTTCGAGCTTGGGCACGCGCCCGCGCGAGATGTCGAGCAACACGCCGCGACGCGGAAAATCCGGCCAGTCGCGGATTTTCAGACAGGGCAAATGCCGGCCGTATTGGCGCAATATCTGTCGCAAAGTTGCTGCGGCAGTGCGCAAGCCGTCAATCTCGCGGAACAAAATTTGTATTCCGTTTTTGTCAATCGTCAGCCCGTATCCTTCGGGATGGTTGGGCGCAGATTGAGTGCGAACGATTCTGATGATGCCGGGCGCGCCGCGCTTGGGCAGCGTGAACGTGCCGCGACGAAGTTTCAGCGCGCGAGGGCAGGGGAGCAGATTCAAGGTTCGATGTTCAGAGTTCAATGTTCAGTGTTCGATGTTTGTTTATCGGAAACAAACGGAACATCGAACATCCAACGTTCAACATCGAACGCTGAACATTCGATTGGCTCATTTTTGCGCCGGAATCATGCCGCTTTTCCGCGCGTAATTGAACAAGCCGCCGGCGTCCACCACCGGGCGCACGTCGCCCAGCGGCTTGAATTTAAAAACCTTGCCGGTCGCCTTGACGGTGACCGTGGCCGCATCGAGGTCAACGGTGACCACATCGCCATTTTTCAGCGTATCGCAAAGGCGTTCGGTGATTTCACAGGGATAAAGTTCGCCGGTCGCGACGGAGTTGCGGAAGAAAATGCGCGCGAAACTCTCGGCCAGAACGATTTTGCAACCTGCCGAACCCAGGGCAATCGGCGCGTGCTCGCGCGAACTGCCACAGCCAAAATTTTTCCCGGCCACGACAATCGGATATTCGCTGTCGAGCCGGCCGGCCTTGACGTAGCGCGCCGGGTAGAGCGATTCCGGCAGGCCGCAAAGTGCGAGGCTGCCGAGCTTTTCGTATTCATCGGGAATCGTCGGCACCAGCGTCAAATACTGCGCGGGGATGATCTGGTCGGTGTCAATGTTGTCGCGCACCACGTAAACCGGTCCGGTAGAAACTGATTGCATGACGGAAATGTGCGCTGAAAGAATATAATTTTCAATCAGATTTCGACGCCCGGCTTGGGCGGCAGAATGGCGTGTTGTTCCCGCTTCCGTAACGCAAGCACCGCAAACGCAGTTATCTTTTGGATTTGATTACAACGAGGATAAGCAGAATCCAAAGAACGATGGCAACGGTCAGCCACAGTTTTTCCCTGTTTTCTCCATGCCGTGGATGTTTTTTCCGCCGGCGCTTCACCGGTTGATTGGCTGGCTGATTTCGTCCAATCATGTCTCTGCCATTTGCCATCTGGATGTTTGCCGGAAGAACCGGCATGGTTTTGGTTCCCGTGTCTTGCGCAAGGCGAGCATGAAGAACAGGCTTTGGATTTTGTTGAAGTCCGGCAATGGTTGACGTCAGCTTTCGCGGGGCAGGCGGAAGAGAGCCAAAATCCTTTCTTTTGACGGGATGCGCATATCCGATCGGCAAAGTCATCTCCCACAAAGACCGGTGCCAGATATCTTCAACTGTGGCTCTATGCTCATCCATGCGATCTGGCGGGACGGCATCAACCAAAGTCGAGAGAGCAAGGGTCATGGACCAGTATCTATGCAAACATTTGTGACTGCGATTAAACTTAACAAATGGACTTTCCACATGGTGACGCCGGATTCCCATGGGCTGCAAGGTGGACGCTTCGACCACAATGGTATGAACGATGTTACACGGATAAGGCAGTGAAAAAGGCGTTCGTCGGGCGCCCTTTTCAGGCATTTGCAGAGTATGTGCCACCAAATTGTTGGGGAAGCGAAACCGGCACATCCCGGGTTTTTGATGTGCGGACAGGAAGCCGTTAATTTCGAAAACCTCTGCCAAAATAAATTCGTTTGCCGCACGGTCATCACGGTATTCAAGGGTGCCAATCCTCTTTGCGCTCGTGAACCTGTTGGTGCAGAGTTGCAGCCTTTCCCCGGCCACCCCCTCCACTCCCGATTTTTCAAATTGTTGTCGCAGGGCTTCGGCATGACTGCCTTTGGTGTGCAACACCACTGATATAAATGACGGCGCTCCCGTTGTATCCAGCAGGATGGTCTCCTTCAATTCATACCGGCTGGCCTGGACCGGAGCGCGTGGGGATTCAATCAACCGGGTGGCCGTCAGGTCCACCGGGAGGCCGACACCATAATCAGGGATGAATCGGCTTAATGCGCCGCCACCCTGTTGTTTCATCGTTGCATCCACCCAGCGGGTTTCACCTTGCACTTCGTATTCGACAACAACGTGGTTGAACAAACCATCCATGGGCAGCATGGCCGCCAGAGATTTTCGTAATCGGGTGTTCACCAATATCGGACGCGCAGATATTCCCAACCGTTTGAGCAGATGAACCAACAGAAAGGAAAGGTCTTTGCAATCGCCATATCGCTTGCGGGCCACAATTCCCGGGGGTGTGGGCACCTGGCCGCCCAGCTCGATATTGACACTCAAATAACGGTATTCGTCCTGGACCAGTTGAATCGCCCTTTCGACCCGAAGCAAAGCATCCGGTTCCTGGTCGGCGATTTCTTTCGCAATTTCCGCAAGGACCGTCTCATCGCTTTCTTCTTTCCATGCTTTGGCAATCGCCACCGCAACGGTTCCCCAATCCGGACAATCTGATATCTGAATCCAGGGACAGGATATGTACCAATCCGGAGTATTTGGCTCCGGCCCGGGTTCTTCATAATTCTCGCCGGTCCAGACCCACATCACATCGCCGTTTTCGCGGTTCTCGGTTGGTTTCAAATCCGCGGAAGCAGATTTCCATTTCATGGGACGGGACTCATTAAACCGCAGGGAAAAGTGAAATTTCCCGACCGGAATTCCCGGCGGCAAAGTAAAGAAGGCGGCACAATTGCCGGGGAGCAGCCGGGGCCGGGTCTCGATGGTATGGCAGGATTCGATGATGTCACCGGGACGAACATCCTCCAGCAATAACAGCAAGGTGCACCAGCCGGGGATGACGAATCTTTCCAGACCTTCTTCCCTCTGAAGCAGACGGATTTTCCCCAGATTGGTATGGTCAAACTCCTGATCTCCCCGGCGAATTTTTATCCAATGCAATGTCACCCATTGAGTGCGCGGTTCAAATTGAAGCTGCCATTGAGATTGGTGTTGCACCGCCTGCATGGTCTCCAACCGCATCGCCAAGTGATAATGAGTCTGACGGTTTTCGGCATGGATTTGCCGGCTGACGAACAGATGGGTGACCTGACTTGCTTCTTTCGCCTTGAAATTGGCATCAAAGGGGCATGATACCACCCAGGCGGGAACCGGTCCAAGGCTTATGCGCTCCCTGGCGTCAACCAATACATCAGCGCTCGTGAAAGGATTGGTGTCATCGGACATTACCATTTTTTACGGATAACTGACCGGGATTTCAAACTAAAAAAACCTCGCCCGCATCCTGACGGGCGCATCTCGACACCCGCACCAAACGGAAATAACTCCCTCTCCCCGCCCAAACGGGGAGAGGGATGGGGCGAGGGGTTCGTGCTTGTAAAACATTGGCTCCTCACCCCGGCCCTCTCCTCCTTGGGGGAGGCGAGGGAGAAAAAATGGTGAGTGTGTCCAGATACGCCCCATCCTGACTAGGCCTGAAGACGGCTTTGCTAACGGCGCCCTTCGGGTTTGCCCGCCGCGGGCAACGTCCGGGCTTCCGCCTTGCCGCCGGCGGTTTAATTTCTATAATTGCGCCAGTGCTCGATATTAAATTGATTCGCGACCAGCCGGATTTTGCGCGCGCGCGCCTTGCCACGCGCGGGGCAGGGGATGAAGCTTGCATTGACGAGTTGCTCAAGCTCGACGAGCAGCGGCGGAAATTGCTCGGCGAGGTCGAGACGCTCAAAGCCCGGCGAAATCGGGCGTCGAAGGAAATCGGCGCACTGATGGGACAGAAGAAAACCGCCGAGGCCGAGGCGAAGAAGGCGGAGATGCGCGAGTTGGGCGACCGCATCGCCGCGCTGGACAAGCAGGCGTTGGAAGCCGGGGCGGCGCGGGATCAATTGATGCTGCGCCTGCCGAATCTGCCGCATGAATCGGTGAAGATTGGCAAAACGATGGAGGACAATCCGGTGGTCCGGGTTCATGGTGAGAAGGCGGCTTTCGCCTTCAAACCGAAGTCGCACGTCGAACTTTGCGAGAGTTTGAAGCTGGTGGATTTTGCCCGGGCGACAAAACTTTCCGGCAGCGGTTTTCTGCTCTACACGAACTGGGGCGCGCGGCTGGAGCGGGCGCTGATTCAAATGTTGCTCGATTTGCACACGGGCGAACATGGTTACACGGAAGTTTCGCCGCCGTTCGTGGTCGGGCCGCAATGTCTCGAAGGCGTCGGCCAGTTTCCGAAATTCAAGGACCAGTATTACGGCGTGGCGGAAGGCGACGACCAGGAGAAGCTGGGGAAGTTATATCTGGTTCCGACCGCCGAGACGCCCGTGGCGAACATTCATCGCGGGGAAATTCTCAAGGAAAGCCAGTTGCCGGTTTATTATTGCGCCTACACACCGTGTTTTCGCGGCGAGGCGGGCGCGGCGGGCGTCGGCACGCGCGGCATGATTCGCGTGCACCAGTTCGACAAGGTTGAATTGATCAAGATTGTGAAACCGGAGCACGGCTACGATGAGTTGGAGAAAATGGTGGCGAACGCGGAGCGCGTGCTCCAATTGCTGGGCCTGCATTACCGCGTGGTGTTGTTGTGCACGGGCGACACGGGCTTTGCGAGCGCGAAGACCTACGACCTCGAGGTGTGGGCGCCGGGGCAGGGGAGTTATCTCGAAGTGTCGAGCTGCTCGAACTGCGAGGATTTCCAGGCGCGCCGGATGAATCTGCGGTTTAAAACGGAAGCGGGCGAAAATGAATTCCCGCACATCCTCAACGGCAGCGGCACGGCACTGGCGCGATTGTTTGTCGCGCTGATTGAAACGCACCAGCAGGCGGACGGCAGTGTAAAAATTCCCGCGCCGTTGCAACATTACCTAAAGACGGATCAAATCCGCGCTTAAGTCAAAGGACTGGCACATAAAATGACTAATGACGAAGCGCTAATGACTAAAGAACACCAAATTAGTGAAATCCAAAAATGGTGCGCTCGAACACCCTTTGTCATTGGGGTTTTGACAATTCTTTCGTCATTCGGATTTAGTCATTCGTCATTCAATTCACCGGCGTGCTTTTGCGGCTGCGGTTTATGAGGATCCTTCTGGCCAGCAGCGAAGT
Organism: Verrucomicrobiota bacterium; assembly: GCA_050010435.1. GTDB lineage: Bacteria > Verrucomicrobiota > Verrucomicrobiia > Limisphaerales > UBA11358 > UBA11358. The sequence continues at coordinate 86,619 of JBEKKZ010000010.1, forward strand.
CCATCCGTATTCCAAAACCGGCGGGCTGGCGGACATGGTTGGCGCGCTGGGCAAGGCGCTGGCGCGCGCGGGCCATGAAACATGCATCGTCACGCCGCTGTACCAGGGCATCCACGAGCGATTCCCGGCCATGCGCCGCGCGGATTGGCAATTCAATTTGCCGTTGGGCGCGCAGCCGGTGCAGGCGGAATTGTGGTCGCTGGAAGTTGAAAAAGGGCTGACGATTTGTTTCATTGACCAGCCGGAATTCTATCAACGCGCCGGCATTTACCTGGAGAACCACGTCAGTTACCCCGACAATGCCGAACGGTTCATTTTCTTTTCAAAGTGCGTCGCGAATCTGGCGCGTTATCTGCCGTGGCGGCCGGACGTCGTTCACGTCAACGACTGGCAGGCCGGGCTGGTGCCGGCATTGATGCTGCACCAGCGGCGCGGGGAAGGGTGGGGGAATCCGCCGCCGGTGTGCCTGACGATTCACAATCTCGCTTATCAGGGAACTTTTCCGGCAGCCGCATTCGCGCTGACCAATTTGCCGGAAGAATTTTTCACGGTTGCCGGCGCGGAGTTTTACAAACAATTGAACTGCCTCAAGGCCGGCATCGCGTTTGCCGATGCGATTACGACGGTGAGTCCGCGTTACGCGCGCGAAATCACGACGGAGGAATTCGGGTGCGGACTGGATGGATTATTGCGCCAGCGGCAGGACCGGCTTTTCGGAATTCTCAACGGCGTGGATCACGAGGAATGGAACACCCTGCACGATCCGTTTCTCAAACATCCCTATTCCGCGGCGCGGCTGGCGGGCAAGCGGAAGAACAAGATTGAATTGCAAAAGGAAATGGGTTTGCCGGTGGCGGCGGACGCACCGCTGTTCGGCACCATCACCCGGCTCGCCGAACAAAAAGGCGTGGACATCCAATTGGGCGCGCTTGAAGAAATGTTGAGCGCAGACATCCAGTTCGTTTTGCTCGGCAGCGGCTCGCCGGCTTTTGAACGCGGCTATCGCATACTGTCCCGCCGTTTTCCGTCCCAGGTGGCCGTTCACATCGGTTACGACGAAGGCTTGTCGCACCGGATCGAAGCCGGGTGCGATTTTTACATCATGCCCTCACGTTTCGAGCCGAGTGGCCTGAACCAGATGTACAGCCTCCGTTACGGCACGATTCCCATCGTGCGTACCACTGGCGGCTTGGATGACAGTGTGATTGATTACACGGAAGACGCGGCGCGCGCCAACGGAATCAAATTCCGCGAATACTCCGCCCGTGCCCTGGCCAAGGCGATTCGGAAAGCCCTGGCGCTTTACCAGCAACCCGGCTTGTTACAGCGTTATCGCCAAAACGCCATGAAGACGGATTTTTCCTGGAATCAAACCGTTGATGAGTACCTGAAGATTTACGAGATCGCTGAAAAAATCAGCTCTGGACTAGATTTACGAACCGCTGGGCGCGTTCCTTGACGACGGCGCTCGGATGATCCACCACCCACGGCGCGTTCCACAGGACGTAAAATTCAAAGTCCGTTGGCTGGCGGTTGTGCATGCGTTGAAATCTATCCAGCCGTGGAATCATGGTTTTTTGTGCGGCGGTCAGCGCCTGCTGCGGATTGTGCGGATTTCCGCCCGGCCAAAGCTCGGGCCGGATTTGAAAGCGGGAAATTTCCCCAACCGAGCCAATGGCGTGATCGTCGTTGCCGCTTTCGATCATGGAAAGCGCTTCCCAGCGATCCATTGCAAAGGCAGGCATCGCCAGTCCAAGGCCGCCCAGAACAAGCATGATGAGTAAACGAACTTTCATCGTTGGCTAATAAAGCCGACGGTTGGCGCGGCGTCAACAGGATTATACCTAAATTAAATATAACAAACATTGTATGACTATATTTAAAAACGGGGCACTGTTTTAAACCGAGTTTAAGCCGTTGATATTCAGCATAATAAAGTTATGTTTGTTATTCTTGTGTCCACTAATAGGATAACTTAAAGTTGAGTTGGGTTGCTGGTAAACGGCGTGGTAGTCCGGATTTGAAAGCCGAAAACTTGTGTAAGTCGTTGTCATTCAACTAATAGTAGGCGGCGGCTAGTAGCCGAGAACGTGTGTAAGTCGTTGATAATCAAGCAAACACCCCTGCCCTGCACCTGGTAAGTTCAACGCGGCCAAGTTGCATGCTGTCTGCAAGCTTACGCTGTTGCCGCACGCTGCGCGCTGTTTGCTCAGGGTTGTTTTCGGGTTGAGGTTTGAAAAAGCGGCGGCAACACATCCCTGAAACTCGGATCCTCCGGATTGACACCCGCATTGGCCAGGAATTCCTTGCGCGGCCTTTCGAGGGCGAAGAGCGGCGAGAGCGGCATGGCCGGCTCCTGAAATGAGCTCGCACCAGCCTTCATGGCCAGCAACACGGGCTGGCTGTGACTGGAATTGTAACCCCAAATCTCTCCCGGGGCTGAACTCCCGACAAAATTTGGTTTGCCGTCCAAACCGACGAAGCCGGCATACCGGAGGCCGGATTGCGCAGCGGCGCGCTCCAGCGCGAACAAACCCGCAGCCTGCTTCGCGTAGGAAACTGATTTTTGGGAGTCAAAAAACTGCTCCAACTTTTCGCCGTAGGAATTGACTCTCGAGGAAACAAACCAATCGCCACTGTCCAACGGTCCGCCGGTGATTTTTTCAATTTGAACCTGATCCGCGCGGGCGGCCGGGCAGAAGTCGAGTCCCCAGGCAGCCGGCTGGAGTTTCATCAGATCCGTCAGGCGCAGAAAAAGCCAGGCCCGGAACAGCGGCGAGCCTGCGCGCGAATCCTTGATTGAATCCAGAACGTCGAGCAGCGGGATGGCGTAGGAATTATTGCCCGATAATACCTTCTCCAGACCGACAGAATAAAATGCGGCGGTTTCTTGCAGGTTGCCAAGAGCTTCAAGGCGATAGACAAGCTGGGTCGGGGACAGCCGGTATTGACCATCAAAGAAACCATAATCCCGATCCTGAAACTGAACGATGGTCGAAAACCTGGATGGCGACCAGGCCTTGATCCGCTTCCAACCAAGCGTGTTGTAAAATGGCCCAACGGTAATCCAGTCCAGGGTTTGCGTTCCATCCGGATCCAGCCAAAGATGATAACGCCGGTGGTTCGAACTGATGGCGGGGTCATTATTGAGTTGCTGGAGAATCAACCGCTCGGCGGGCATCACCGTTTCCGGGACAAAACGCCCGGTTTCCCTCCCCAGGCAGGCCCAGGTGCCCGCATTGGTCGCTCCCAAGAGAATGCGGAGGGTGGTTTCATCGCTCACCTTGAGGGATTGCACGGCTGAAGCAGCGGCCGCCGGAGGCGAATTGGAAAATTCCGAGGAAGCAATCAGGTTGATGCCCTCGGAAAATTCCCTGACCGTGCCGGCTCGGCGTAATGCCGCCATGCCGTCGTCGAGTTTTTCAAGCTCCCGATCACAGGCTGCCAGCCGGGCGCGCACGGCGATCGAACGTTCCAGGAGGTCGCCACGAAGGCTTAAATGATTTGTAAATTCAGACTCGTAATCGTTGATTTTCCGCACCAGCCCGGAGAGTGCGGTCATTGGAGCGGAGGATTTTTCCAGAGGCGACCGATAATCCAATGCGTTGCACTGCTTTTCAGCGGTGGCAATCCACTGCTCAAGGAGGTTGTTGGCGGCCGTGCTGCTCTGGGACAGGAATTTCTGCCACTGCGTCTCCAAAGCCTGAAAGCCCGGCTCGTTTTCTGTTTTTAAGTCCGGGGCCAGTGCATTCAAGGCCTTGCGCACCGTGGCAAGCTGGCCGGCAATGCCGGTTAATTGAGCCGCATCAGGATCACCCGTGATTTTTTGGGGAATATTGGCAAAGGCGGCTTCATAATTCTTTAACAAGGCGTGCTCCTTGAGCAAAAAAGTCCCGGCGGCGGCGACCGCCACCTTGACACTGCCCGCATTTAACAAACGCTTTTCCGTGCGGACGCGTTCCAGCAACTTTTCCACTTTATGCGCCTGCTGTTGGGTGATGGCCGCCTGGAGTTGACCGGCAAAATCGCGTGCCTCCCTGCGTGCCTTCATTGGGCCAAGCACAAACCAGGCGATGACTGCGGCCACCATCAAGGCGGCCGATAAAAGGAGCAGTCCCGGGCGCGAGCGAATGAAGGCGGAACTATCCATGCGCGGAGTGTGGCCTGTCGATCCAAAATTAGGCGTCATCGGAATAGCCTGGCTATTTCCATCCAATAGCCTCTCGCCGCCGCATCTTTGCGTAACAATTCAACGGCCTCACGACTTCGGTCAGGCTCAACAGAAATCGAAGCCACACCTGAAGATGACTCCATAAAATTCCGAATGCCAGCTCCGTTGAGGATGCCGCGGACATGATCCCATGTGTTTGGACGAGGCTCGCCATCAAGAGGCTCATTATGAACAGCAGCAACGTAAACGAACGCCTTCCAGTCTTCTATTTCAACGGGTTTAGGTGGCCTGTGGACACAAGAACACAAACCTGCGAGCACGACGACGAGTAAATAGCTGCGCGCAATGCTGCTCATGGTTGAAATGACGCCTAACCTGTTATTATGCCGCAAAATTGCGGTCTGATTCTTTTCAAGATTTTGACCATACCTGCAAAATTTCTGCAAGTGAACGTTTTGCGGTGGCCGGCAAACACTGGGTTGCAAAAGTAATTCTCTACCAGATCAGTCCAATAGCAGTTCCAGTTAACATTGGCACAGTTTGATATGCCTCTGAGAAAAGCGGCGGAGGGCCGCCGCAGGCCAAGACGCTGTGCGCGACACGATGATTCCTGAAATACGCGAAGCGTCTTGGAGTGCGCCAGTCCTCTGGCGCTTGGCAAGAAGACGAGATATCCGCCGGATTTCCGCATGAACTTTTGTGCGCCGATGACAATATGAACTGCTATATTTAAACCGGTTCCTTTGTGCGGTTGAATAACCCGGCCATTTTACGCACGCACCAACGGGGCATGATTCGAACCAGAAAAACGAGAACATGGTATTGCCAGCCGGGAATGGCCAGCAATCTTCCCTTGCGAAACGCACGATGGCCGTGGCGCGCAACGGCTGCCGCCGGCATTTTGGGCGTATTAAGCCGCCGCATTTTTTGGCCGTGCGAGACGTTGCCGAAATTGGTTGTGGTTGGACCGGGACAAAGCGCCGTCACCGTCAATCCGGCGCCGGCGAGTTCTTCCGCCAGTGCCTCGGTGAATGAAAGCACGTAGGCTTTGGTGGCGTAATAAACCGCCATACCGGGGCCAGGCTGGAATCCGGCTAGCGACCCGACGTTGAGCACGCCGCCGTGCCGGCGTTCGATCATGCCCGGAAGAAACAACCCCGTCAGGTTCGTGAGCGCGGTGACGTTGACTTGAATCATTTCGAGCTGTCGCTGGAGCGGCACCCCGGCAAACGCGCCGTTCGCGCCAAATCCGGCGTTGTTGACCAAAACGTCCACCCTGACTCCCCTGCCCTGCAATTCCTTGAAGATGCGCTCCGGAGTTTCGGGCAGGGAAAGATCGGCGGTCAAAACGAGGGCTTCAATTTTGTGCGCCTGACGCAATTCTTTGGCCAGCGTTTCCAATGCTTCGGTGTTGCGGGCGAGCAACACCAGACGGCATCTGTCCGCCGCAAAGCACCGCGCCAATTCCAGCCCGATTCCCGACGACGCGCCGGTGATTAAAACCGTTTCGCTGTTTGCGGCGTTCATTTTGCCTTGCGCGGGTTATTGATTTCCCCAACCGAACCGTTGGGTGATGGGCCAGTAAACAAAAAAGGATTTGCCGATGCAACTCGCTGCCGGGAAATCGCCCCAAAATCGCGAGTCCAGACTGTTCATCGTATTGTCGCCCATGACAAAAAGATGATTGGTGGCCACTTGAAATTCACGACCCGGCCCCAGTTCCCGGATCAGCGCATGACCCTGGTACTGGTTTTCCTGGTATGGGATGGTCTTGGTTCCCGGCGGCACGCCCGGAAATGAGTAGAGGTTTTCGAAATGCGGAGTGGACGCGGACAGCGGTTGGCCGTTTACCAGGAGATGTCCGACCGGCACACCTCCACCGCCGAATTGCGATGCACCCACCACTTCGTAATCCGGGGCCAGCGAGAGCGTCTCGCCGCCCAGCCCCACGAGGCGCTTGATGTAAAACTGGTCACCCGGAACCCGGAAAGGTTCCCGGCGTTCTTCCGGGATTCCCGCGGTTGCGAAGACGACGATTTCCCCGCGTTGCGGTTTGCGGAAATTGTACGTAAGCCGGTCCACAAACAGATGATCGCCCGCAACAACTTGAATTTTCACCACGTCCTGGCCCTTTTGATATTTTTGTCCTTCGCCAAAATCCACGCGGGTCCGCAATCCGGCGCGCATCTGCAAACTTTGCTCTCCGTAATCGGGCGGAAACCAGATCGTCTGTGACTGGCCGCCAATCCAGATCGTTTGCTTGATGTTGAAAATCAAAAAGTGGACCGGTGGCTCGACCGCCTGCAATTCGCCGTCAGTGTCCGCGACGACATGAACATACGAGATGCCTTCAAACCATTCTTTGACCTGCTCCCAGCCCGTTGGCTTCTGGAAACTGGAATCGTTCAGCAAATTTCTTGACGTGACACCGAACAGCGTCGGCTGCATCGAGCCGGTGGGGATTTTGAATGTTTTCAGAAAAAATGTCCAGATGGCCACCACCACGGTTATAGCCACGAGCAACACCTCGACGTTCTCGCGCCAGGCCGGGTGCGAATACGGTCGGAGCCATTTATTGGCCGCCTGCTCCAGCCGTTCCATTTCCTTTTTCAGCGCCTCGTCCTTCGCGCCGGAGCGGACCGCGTCCTGCACGGCCGCCAGCGCGCGGGTCATGTTTTCGACGGCCTGCGGCGTGAGCAGATCGCGCTGCGCGCAGAGAATGTGGAACACGTGTTTCCGCGCGGCGGCGGCCTCCCGCACGGTCCTGGAAATGAACCAGCGTAGTATCATGGGATAAATCGAGGGTCGAGAGTCGAAGGTCGAGAGTTAAAAAACGAGGCTGGCCGGGAACACCGGCTCCGCCCCCGACTTTCGACGCTCGACGCTCGACTGGTTTTCACGCCTTCAACACTTCGATGAACGCCTCCGGCAAAATGTACACGTTGCCGGCGGATTTCACGCGTTTTTGACTTCCTTTTTCGCTTCCTCCGTTCATTGGTTCCCCCAACCGAACCGTTTGGTGATGGGCCAATAAACGAAGAAAGACTTCCCGATGACGTTTCTTGCCGGAAACGGTCCCCATACACGGGAGTCAAAGCTGTCGGTTGTGTTGTCGCCCATGACCATGTAAGTGTCGTTGCCGTTGGTGAAGACAGTTTGTTCATCCGGGAACAATGGCGCGAGGCTGAGTCCCGGATAAATGTTGTATTTCTCCGCGACCGTCCCATTCACATGCCCGGAGAACTCGCTTTTGCGCGGCGGCAGCTTCGGGTCGAAGGAATAAACATTCTCAAAATGCGGCGTCGAGGCGTCGAGGCGCCGGCCATTGATGATCAAATGCCGGTCGTCGCCAATCTGAACACGGTCGCCGGGCAATGCGACCAGCCGCTTGATGTAAAATTGATCCTGCGGCATCGCGGGATGTTGAATGCCTTCGGTTTGAAAGACGGCAATCTCGCCGCGTTGTGGTCTGCGGAAATTGTAAGTGAGCCGGTCCACAAACAAATGGTCTCCCGCGCTGACCCGGAGGTTCACAACGTCAGCGCCTTTGTGGCATAACTGGCCTTCGCCAAAGTCGGTGTGTGTTCGCAATCCCGCGCGCGCTTGCAAAGACTGCTCGCCGTAATCCGGCGGAAACCAGATCGTTTGCGGCTGGCCGCCGATCCAAAGGGTCTGCTTGATGTTAAAGATCAAAAAACGGACCGGCGGATCAATGGCCTGCAATTCGCCGTCGTTTTGCGCGACAACATGCAGGTAGGAAATTCCTTCAAACCATTCTCGAACCCGTTCCCAGCCGGTCGGCAAGGTCAGGGTCTTCCGCAACTTCAACTGTTCATTCAACTGGGCCTGAATTTTGGTTTTATCCTCCGCACTGAAGGAAATTCGGCTGAAGTCAGGCACGGATGTCACGCCAAACAGCGTCGGTTGCATCGAGCCGGTGGGGATTTTGAACGGTTGCAGGAAAAACGTGCGAATGGCCATCGCCACGGCCACCGCCACGAGAATGACTTCAACATATTCGCGCCACAGGGCGTTTGGATACGGCTTGAGCCACTTGTTGGCGGCGAAGTCCAGCTCGTCCATCTTGATCCGAATTTTCCCTGTGTTCGCTCCCTCCGCGATGGCCGCCTGCAACTGATTCATCGCCAGGGTCACTCCGCCAATCGCCGGTGGCGAGAGGACGTCGCGTTGCGCGCACAGCAAATGGTACACGTGCTTCCGCATCGCGCATGCCTCGCGAACGGTTGAGGAAAAAAACCAGCGTAAAAACATAGTTGATGGTTGAGAGTTGAGAGTTGAGAGTCAAAACAAATTGGGCCGCTGGCCGCTCCCCTGCCCCCGTCTTTCGACCTCTTGGCGCAGCGAAGCGGAGCGAAGACGGCTCGACCCTCGACTCGTTTTCATGCCTTGAGCACCTCAATGAATGCTTCCTGCGGGATATTCACCGTGCCGAACGCTTTCATGCGTTTTTTGCCTTCCTTTTGCTTTTCCAGCAACTTGCGTTTGCGCGTGATGTCGCCGCCGTAACATTTCGCCGTCACATCCTTGCGGAAGGCGCTGACCGTTTCGCGCGCGACAATTTTCCCGCCGATGGCTGCCTGGATCGCCACCTGATATTGCTGGTGCGGGATGACTTCCTTGAGCTTGGCCGCGAGCGCCCGTCCCCGGCCCTCCGCCTTGTCGCGATGCACGATGCACGAAAACGCGTCCACGGACTCGCCGTTGACGAGCAGGTCGAGCTTCACCATCGCTGACTCCCGATAATCGGCATGTTCGTAATCCATCGAACCATAACCGCGCGTCAGGCTTTTGATGCGGTCGTGGAAATCTATCAAAATCTCGTTCAATGGCAACAGGCTCGTAAGCATGACCCGCCGCGCGTCCAGCGTTTCCGTCTGGTCCACCGCGCCGCGCTTCTCGGTAATCAACGCCATCATGTCGCCGATGTTTTCGTTCGGGCAAATCACAAAGGCTTTGACCATCGGCTCCTCGATTTTCAGGATGTAATTCGGTTCCGGCAAAAACGCCGGGTTGTCAATTTGCTTCACGACGCCGTCGCTCATCGTCACGCGATACACCACGCTCGGATACGTCGCGATGATGTCCATGCCGTATTCGCGGCGCAGCCGTTCCTGCACAATTTCCAGGTGCAACAAACCGAGAAACCCGCAACGAAAACCGAAGCCGAGCGCGACCGACGTTTCCGACTGATAAACAAACGCCGAGTCGTTGAGCTGCAACTTGCCCATGTTCGCCTTGAGATGCTCGTAATCGCCGGTGTTGATGGGATAAATCCCGCTGAACACCATCGGATGAATCTCCTTGAACCCCGCCAGCACCGGCGAGGGATTCCGTGAATCCGTCACCGTGTCGCCCATCTTTACTTCCTTGGGGCTTTTGATGTTCGCGGTGAAATAACCCGTCTCGCCCACTTCCAATTTCTCGCGCACGTAAGGCTTGGGATTGAAGCTGCCCACCTCCTTCACCTCGACCGTTTTGCCGGAGTGCAGCAGCTTGACCTGCATTCCCGCCTTCAACTCGCCGTTGAACACGCGCACGTGCGTGACGACGCCCTTGTAAGTGTCAAAATAGGAATCGAAGCCCAGCGCCTGCACCGACGGTGCGCCGGTCGGCTTCGGCGCCGGAATGCGCTCGATGATCGCCTCCAGAATTTCATCAATGCCAATCCCCTCTTTGGCGCTGGCCAGAATCGCCGTGTCGCCCGGAATGGCCAGAATGTCCTCAAGCTGTTGCCGGGTCTCCGGAACATTCGCATGCGGCAGGTCAATTTTGTTGATGATGGGGATGATGGTGAGATTCTGCTTCATTGCCAGGTGCACGTTGGCGACCGTTTGCGCCTCGACGCCCTGCGCCGCGTCCACGATGAGCAGCGCGCCTTCGCACGCGCTCAAGCTGCGCGACACTTCGTAGGAAAAATCCACGTGCCCCGGCGTATCAATCAGGTTCAGCTCGTAAGTCTCGCCGTTGCGCGCCGTGTAACGCATCGTGACCGGATGCGCCTTGATGGTGATGCCGCGCTCCTTCTCGAGATCCATCGAATCGAGCAACTGCGCTTCCATGTCGCGCGTGGCGATGGTGCCGGTGCGATGCAACAGACGGTCCGAAAGCGTCGTCTTCCCATGATCAATATGGGCGATGATGCTGAAATTGCGAATATGCGCTGCGTCCATCCGTGTTTCCTAATCGTAATCTTAATCGTAATTGCAGTGTCGAATTTTAAATTGCGAATCCGAGCGCAGCAGGATAACCAGAAAACGGGTGAAGAAAAGGAAATTTGCGGTAAGAACGCAGAATTAAACCACGGATGGACACGGATGAACACGGATTCTCGCAAAGCCAGATTGAATGCTCCAACACGGGGGCAAAGCCTCGGAGAGGCGACCGATGGTAGCCCACGGCTTCAGCCGTGGGATTTTAATGTCAAACGGACATAAGCCCTGGAGGAGCGGCAGAAACATGGCGTCAAATTTGCCGCATCCGCTTCAAACCTTGTCGTCCTCTCCCATGATCTTCATCGCCTTCACTTCGCACCATCCTTGTTACTCAAGGAAACCAAATCCGGGGAATTTCATGTTCTTGAAATCATTGCCAACTATTCGCCATAAGGTTTATACTTCAGCGAATCTCAGGAACGAACTTATGATTTCAAACGAACGACCATCGCCTTTCAAAGGCCTGCCTCAAAGGCAACCCCGTCCGCCGGTTCAAGAGGACACCCTTAAATCCGGACAGGTGCAAATTGAGCGCAAGACGATTGCATTCATACTCAAGGAAAACCCGCGCGGCCGGTTTCTCCGCATCTCTGAAGATGCCGGAGGGCGTCGGAACGCCATCATCATTCCCTCCACCGGCCTGGCCGAATTCCAAAAGTTGCTGGATGAAATGATCAAGGCGTCAAACGAACTGCCGGAGAAAAACCTGCCGGAGAAGTAATCCTGCCGTTAAATTGTAAACGTAAACGGGTACCGCGTATTGACACAAGTTTGTTTTTTCAGGTGGTAAAGCCGCAATTTTGTTCGCCCACCCCGCCGGAGTTTTCACCCGCACCCGCGCAGTTTTATTTTGCGTTTAAAATCCTTTCGTGTGGTTCGTGTCTTTCGTGGTTGAACTCCCCTGCCCTGCGCCGCGCAGGTTGCATTCCATGCCGCTGCTGGTTTAACGTTGAACCATGCAAAGCGGCATCCGCGTCGCCACGCCGCCGGCCAAGCCGTTGCTGGTTTTTGACGGCGACTGCAATTTTTGCACGTTGTGGGTCCGCCGCTGGCAGCAAATGACCGGCGCCAGCGTGGACTACCTGCCCGCCCAGGACCCGCGCATTGCCGCGCAATTTCCCGAAATTCCCAGCCGGCAATATGACACAGCCGTCGTGCTCATCGAAACCGACGGCCTGGTTTATTCCGGTGCGGAGGCCGTTTTCCGCACGTGGGCGCACAATCCCAACCGGCAATGGCCGTTGCGTGGTTACGAAAAATCGCCGCCGCTGGCCAACCTCGCTGAATGGGCCTACCGCCTGGTCTCTGAAAATCGGCCCTTGTTCTCCCGGCTGACACGCTGGTTCTGTAAACGGGTCGCCGAGTATTGACAGCAGTTTGTTTTTCAGGTGGTAAAGCCGCAATTTTGTTCGCTCACCTCCTGCCGGAGTTTTCTTACGAGCGTTATTTCTGCGCGTCGATCTGTTTTTGGGCGCGCTCAACCAGCGCCCGGACGTCCGGCGGCATTTCATCGAGCGAATGGTAAATGCGCTCGTTTCCCGAAGCGTCCTTTACTTTGAACAGCGAAACGCTCTTCCTGCTGATCATTCTCGGCGTGACATTTTCTTTCAACGCTTCCGACTCCAGCTTTTCGATTTCCGCCCGCAATTCCGGCGATGCTTCGTCCAAAGAATAATATTTGTGGCGCTGGCCATCTTTGTCCGTTGTCTTAATCGTGACGGTCTTTTTGATGTTTAAGATGTGCCCTTGCGGTGTGTTCACGACCTGAAACAGAGAGAGGAAGAGCTTCCGCCAGAAGCCGGGCGGTTCGAGGCGGGCAAAACATTTCGAACAGAATTGGTCGGTTTCAGCGACCGTGTTGCCGCACTCGGGACAATTCATGGTCTTGCCCGCATTCATGTCGCAAGCATGGCCGCCATCCGATTGGAGAAAAGGAAATTTGCCGGCGAAATTAAATCCCCTGCCCCGCTCAAGGCAGCGCGCGTCCTGGGGCGGAAAGATTCACTGACAACGCCGGTTCAATACGACCGGGCGTGGTGATTCAATCCCCTTCCCTGCGGTGTGCGTTGTGGTGGAACCCCGGCGGCAGCGCCGGGACCAGTCGCCAGATTACTTTTTGGCCTTGGCCGCCAGGGTTGTATCCAAGAGATGGGCAAGATCCTGGCCGAGCGCGTCGGGGCCTTCGGCCAAAATCAACCCCGTGTCGCCGTCCACCAGGACGGGACAGGGAATGGCCTGGACGCCGTATTCTTTCGCCACGGCTGCCTTCCAATATTGGCCATCATAGATTTGCGGCCAGGTCATGTTGTTGTCATGGATGAATTGGAGGAGCGCGGGTCCTTGTCGGGGCAGATCCAGGCTCACGCTCAACACCTCGAATCCCTTGGCGTGATACTTTTGGTAGGTAGCGACGACGTTGGGCAGTTCCTCGCGGCAAGGCCCACACCAAGTGGCCCAGAAATCAAGCAGCACCACCTTGCCTTTATAATCGTCCGGGAATTTGACCGTTTTACCATCAATCGTCCGGACTTGAAAGATCGGGGCTTTTTGACCGGCGGAAACCGCGGAGCGCTTGTCCCCGGCTTTTGCAGAAACCGCGCACAGGCCGGTGGCGATGGCAACGGCACACAGGAGAAGGAAAGGCTTCCCAAGCTTTGCGGTGTTCATGGGTGGAAAATAGTCCCTGTGAGCCAGGGATTCAACCCCAAAACCGTCTTGCCCGTTCACAATGCCAGCTGAACCACTTTCATGGCCCGGTTCGTGAACCCAATTCAACTAGGCTGAAACCAGGACCGCCTTGTTCTTTTTCAGATATTTCTCAACGGTCGCTATGCCGCTGCAGGAGTTGGAGCTTCTGACGGCGTCGGGTTTGGCGAGTTTGTAATGCACCAGCAATTTGCCGACCATTCCCACGCGGAGATTCAATTCTGCCATTCGCCAGATTTGACCCGTTTCCAGTGGTTTTAGACTAATCCGGCGCGTCGGCTTATTATTTTTCATAACGGAGTTTGCGCCGGAACTTTCAATTAAACCAGTTAAATCGCAATGTGATTAAAGAAGGGGAAATTTGCCGGCCTTGCAGACTATTCTTGAATCAAGACCGCCTTGTTCTTTTTCAGATATTTCTCCACGACCTGCTTGCCGCTGACGGAAGTCTGGGTCCGGACGGCATCGGGCTTGGCGAGTTTGTAATGCACCAGCAATTTGCCAACAAGTCCCACCTTGAGATTCAACTCCGCCATCCGCCAGATTTGACCGGTTTCCAGCGGTTGAAGGCTGATTCGGCGCGTTGGCTTGTGATTCTTCATAACGGAGTTTGTACCGGAACGTTTAATTTAACCAGATAAAAATTGTAACGCGCGTAAAGCAATTTGCCGGACAGGGGCAACGATTCCTGCCCTTTCGGCAGGAACTGTCGGGAGCGCATCACGAAAACCTTCTCGCTGTGGAACAAAAATTCCCTGTTCGCAAGTCAAAGGGTGGAAACGCCCCAATTTGAGGCAGGTATGACAAAAAGTGGACATTTGAAAAGTGAAAAGTGTTTAGTGAGGTTGTTTTTGCCCAAAATGAAGCTCAACTCAGGGTAATTGAAGGATAAAAACAGTCATAATTTGCACGTATCAGTTGGGGTACTGGCAACGCAGGTGGATTAATATCTTATTTTTGCTCCTTCCATTGGCATTATTATCGCTCATAAAAACAGGCTGGCCGGACTGTTCGTTATCCGCACAGTCGTCGCGCCAGTGGTTTGTTGGGTTAAGGTGGGTTGGAAGCGAAAGCTTCCAAGAGATCCCCGCAGCAATGCGGGGATTTTTAATGGTGCATCCGGCAGCGCGCACTGACTTGTGTTTACAGTCCAACGCTTATGACGCTCAAAGAATGAAATAAAAATCCCCGGCGCTTGAGCGGCCTTGCCTCAATCAGGCGTTGAATTTGCCGGCGAGTTTTGTTTTGGCCAGCGCGCCGCGTTATGGGGAAGAATCCCGGTAAGCCAGTTTGACTATCCAGTCGGCAAGGAAAAAACAAACGGCCCCCAGCACCAGCGCCGGGACACCAAACGCGAAATAAGAAAGGGACGAAGGCAGGTCGGCATCGCCGCTTTCATTCGTGGGCAGGATGTTTTCAAAGATGTTTTCAAAGCCCGCCCACATGTTCCACAGGCCGTAGAGGATGACCAGAAAACCGATCATCCGGACGACCACGCCAAAAAGTTCGGAAGGTTTCATGTTGCCGTTACGGCCAAGGCTGAATCAACGGCAGCCGTCCTGTCAAGCCAGCGATAAATCCACCCGTGAGTTTTGTTTTGGCAAGCGCGCCATTCACGGATTAACTAGACGCCATGCAAGCCGTGCTCGATTACTTGAAACGCAACCAGGCCCGCTTCGTGGCCGAATTGTGCGATTACCTCCGCTTTCCCAGCGTCTCCGCGCAACCGCAACACAAAAAGGATTTGCACGCCTGCGCCGGATGGCTCGTGGACCATTGCCGGCAAATCGGCCTCGAGGCGCGCCTGTGCCCGACCGCCGGCCATCCCATCGCCGTCGCCAAAACGCCGCGCGCCAAAGGGTCGCGCAAACCGCACTTCATGATTTACGGCCATTACGACGTCCAGCCGCCGGAGCCGCTCGAATTGTGGAAATCGCCGCCGTTCGCGCCGCGCATCGTGGGCCGCTCGATTTACGCCCGCGGCAGCATGGACAACAAAGGCCAGAACCTCGCGCATTTGAAAGCCGTCGAGGCCTATCTCCAAACCGGCACTCCCCTGCCCTGCGACCTCACGTTCGTCATCGAAGGCGAGGAGGAAGTCGGCAGCGCGAACCTCGCAAAATTTCTTAAAACGCGGCGCGCGGAGTTGCGCTGCGACGCCGTGGTCGTCTCCGACACCGACATGCCCGGTCCCAAACATCCCGCGCTGACCTATTCGCTGCGTGGCATCATCGCGTTTGAAATCACGGTGCGCGGCCCGTCGCGCGATTTGCACTCCGGTATCTTCGGCGGCGCGGTGGAAAATCCGGCGATGGCCCTCAGCCGCCTGCTCGCGCAACTCCGCGACGCCAGCGGCCGCGTGACCATTCCGGGTTTCTACGACGATGTCGCGCCGCTTTCGGATTACGAACGGAAACAATTCGCCCGGCTGCCCATCAAGGACCGCGACCTCCAAAAATTGCTCGGCGTTAAAAAATTATTCGGCGAACGCGGCTTTACGCCCACCGAACAGCGCAGTGCGCGCCCGACGTTCGAGATCAACGGCCTGACGAGCGGCTACCAGGGCCAGGGCGGCAAAACGATTGTGCCGGCGTGGGCGCGGGCGAAAATCACCTGCCGCCTCGTGCCGAACCAAAGACCGGCGAAGATTCGCGAACTCGTTTGCCGGCACATCGAAAAAATCTGTCCGCCGACGGTGCGGCTCGAAATCGAGGCCGGTCACGGCGCGGAGGCATATCTCGTTTCACCCGTGAGCGCGCAGGCGCGGGCGGCATTGCGCGCGCTCGAAGCCGCGTTCGGCTGCCAACCGGTGCTGATGCGTGAAGGCGGCTCGATTCCCATCGTCAACGATTTCAAAAAAATTCTCGGCGCGGATTCGCTGCTGCTGGGTCTGGGCTTGCCGGATGACAACGCGCATTCACCGAACGAAAAGTTCAATCTCGATTGTTTCGCCAAAGGCCAGGCGATGAGCGCGTATTTGTGGCAGGAGTTGGCGAAATAATCCGGCGAATGAATCCTGGGAGCGCTGGCGTCCCGCCGGCGTGGTGTCAGAAACTGGCCGGCGAGACGCCGGCGCTCCCAGGTCCGGACACATTACCGGCACTCTTCGCAAACAATTTGCGCATCAGTCAGATTGTCTCCCAAGTACTCAATTCCGCCCGCAACTGTTCCACCGGCAAACCGACGACATTGCTGTAAGACCCGGAGATTTCCGCGACAATTTTGTCGCCATGTTCCTGGATGGCGTAGGCGCCCGCCTTGTCCAGCGGGTTCACCTTCGCCAGATAGTCGCGGATTTGTCCGGCATCGAGCGGATGAAACATCACGTCCGTGCTCACCGCAAAAATCCGTTCCCGGCGCGCACGCAAATGAATCAGGCTGATGCCGGTGACGACTTGATGTGTCCGGCCTTGCAGCCGCGTCAGCATCCGTTCCGCCTCGGCGCGGCTTGTGGGTTTGCCCATGATTTCGCCGCCGAGAAACACCAGCGTGTCCGCCCCAAGCACCAGCGAGTCGGGATTTTTCTTTGCGACCGCGCGGGCCTTGCGATGGGCGTTGATCTGGCAAAGTTCGAGCGGCGACAGTTGGTCGTCCAGGATTTCGGCTGCGTCGCTGGAAACAACCTGAAATTTCAGTTTTAATTGCCGTAACAATTCCGCGCGTCGTGGTGAGGCCGAGGCAAGAATGAGCGGCGGTAAATTCACGCGGCAAATTTAAGCAATGGCGGTTGAAGTGTCGAGCCGGTGGAGCACGTTGGCGGTCAAGCTTCAGTTTGTCTTTGAGAAGGCTTGCTTGGTAGCAGAAGGGTCTAAGGCAATTATCTTCGTGCGCTGCCCTTAAAATCCTGTTAATGCATTCGGAAAACCCGAAGAACTTTTGCCATGACCGACCGACAATGGAACGATCTGCTCGCCGTGTTGCGCGGCGAACTCCGGCAACCGCCGCCCGTGGGCTTCATCATTGACTGCCCGTGGCTGCCCGGCTGGCAGGGGCTGGACATTGCCGATTACCTGTCGAGCGAGACGCTCTGGTTCGAGACGAACCGCAAGGCCATCGAGACGTTTCCCGACGTCTGGTTCCTGCCGGGGTTCTGGTCCGAGTTCGGCATGTGCACCGAACCGTCCGCGTTTGGCAGCCGCTGCGTTTTTCCGCGCAATGATTTCCCCTTCGCCGAAAAAATCATCACCGATGCCGGACAGATCGCCGATCTCAAGGTTCCCGATCCCGCCACGGACGGTTTGCTGCCGTTCATGCTCAATCGCCTGCGCTGGGCGCGCCCGCGCATCGAAAACCTCGGCCACAAAATCCGCTTCTCCGTCTCGCGCGGCCCGCTGAACGTGGCGACGTTCCTCATGGGCACGACCGAATTCCTGATGGCGCTCAAGACCGACCCGGAGCCGGTGCACCGGCTGTTGCGGGTCATCACGGATTTTCTGAAGCAATGGCACGCGCTCCAGCGCGAGACGTTCCCCACGATTGACGGCATGTTGATACTCGACGACATCGTGGGTTTCATAGGCGAACCGGATTTCGTCGAGTTCGCCCTGCCTTATTTTCGTGAATTGTATGACGTGAAGGTCGCGGTGAAATTTTTCCACAACGACGCGCCGTGTGCCAAATCCATCAAGTATTATCCGGACCTCGGCATCAACCTTTACAACCCCGGCATCCAGACCTCGCTCACCGAAATGCGGCGGCTTTCCGGCAACAAACTCACCATCCTCGGCAACATCCCGCCGCGCGACGTGCTGGCGCAGGGCACGCCCGACGACGTGCGCGCCGCCGTGAAAAAACTGCTGGCGGAGGCGAAGGACCCGTCGTGGCTCATTCTCTCGTGCGGCGGCGGTGTGCCTCCCGGTGTGACCACCGCCAATCTCCAGGCGTTCCTCCAGGCGGCGCGGGGATAGCCTGGCGGCTTTACCTGGGAACGCCGGTGTGTCCCCGCCGGCACCTCGAATCTCACGCCTCAAGCCCCTCTTTATTTGAGATTTCACAGACTGGAAGTCTGTGCCACTTTGTGGCCATGCAAGGCGACCGCCTCATCGTCAATCTCGCGCTCATCGGTTTCATGGGCACGGGCAAGACGTCCGTGGGCCGGCTCGTCGCCGAGCAGTTGCATTTCGATTATCTCGACACGGACGAACTCATTCAATCGCGCACGGGCCGGCCCATCGTGGAAATTTTTTCGACCGATGGCGAGGCGGCTTTTCGCAAAATGGAACAGGAACTCGTGGGAGAACTCGCCGCGCGGACAAAAACAGTCATTGCCACCGGCGGCGGTTTGCCGATGAATCCACAAAATCTTGTGAGTCTCAAGACGCACGCGCTGGTCGTCTGCCTGTGGGCGTCACCGGAAAAAATCTGGGAACGTGTGAAAAACCAGACGCACCGGCCTTTGCTGCACGATGCCGATCCGCAGAAAAAAATCCGCGAACTGCTCGCCGCGCGCGAACTGTTTTACCGCCAGGCCGACGTGTTGTTGAACACCGAGCTGCGCTCCGTCCGCGAAGTAACGCAGCAGGTGGTGCATCAATTTCGACTCGAAGCCTCCAGTCGGCGATGAAAGCGGTAATGTCCCGTCTGAGAAAGTAGCGCAGGCGTCCCGCCTGCCAAAACCGGCAATCATGCAGGCCAGAGGTCCGCGCCACCTTTTAATTTGGCGCAGTTTGAGACAACGCCATGAAAGAAAAGATCCGACAGCGGGCGCTGGAATTGGGATTTGACGATTGCCGGTTCACGACGGCCGATGTGCCCGCAAGTACGGGACAATTTCAAAATTGGCTGGCCGAAAAGCGACACGGCGAGATGGCCTGGCTCGAACGCAACGTGCCGAAGCGGACCGACCCTCAGAAAGTCCTGCCCGGAGCAAAAAGCATCATCACGCTTGCCGTGAGCTACGCGCGAGGTGACGAGTGTCGAGAGACGAGTGACGGGTTATCGTCTGTGCCCGATTCCCGCCACCCGTCACCCGTCACTCGTCACGCTTCGATTGCCCGCTACGCCCGCTTTGAAGATTACCACGACGTGCTTGGCGGACGATTGAAGGAATTGACCGGGTTTGTGAATCAACTCGGCGGCGCGGAAACGCATTCGCTTTGGCATGTGGACACCGGACCGATGTTGGAACGCGATTTTGCCCAGCGCGCCGGGCTTGGGTTCATCGGCAAACATACCAACGTCATCAGCCGGCGATTCGGCAACTGGATTCTGCTTGGCGAAATCATCACGACCCTCGAACTCGAACCGGACGCGCCGGAGAAAAACCACTGCGGCAACTGCACGCGCTGCATCGAGGCCTGCCCCACGCGCGCCATCACCGCGCCGTTTCAACTCGACGCGCGCCGGTGCATTTCCTATCTCACCATCGAGTTGAAAGGTCCCATCCCGGTTGAACTGCGTCCGGCCATAGGCCATCGCATTTTCGGCTGTGACGATTGCCTGGCGGCGTGTCCGTGGAACCGCTTCGCGCGCGAAGGGAAAATGATGAAAGCCCGCGCGCATCTGGAATTAACCACGCCGGACTTGATGGAATTGTTGCAACTTGACGAGGCCGGTTTCAAATCGCTTTTTGCCGGCACGCCGATTCTGCGCACGAAACGCCGCGGCCTGCTGCGCAACGTCTGCGTGGCCTTGGGAAACGCCGGCGATAAATCCGCCCTGCCCGCATTGCAAAAGGCCGCCGGGGATTCCGAGCCGTTGATTGCCGAGCACGCGCGCTGGGCGATGGGGCAGATCCAAAGCAGAGGGAAACGGGATTGAATTACGGGAGGCTTTGTTTTTGGTAGGGACGGTGCGCTGCGCCGTCCACGCCGCATGGTAGCGGCATAACGTGTGGCATGATTCGCACGTCACGCACGATTTGTTCCCCCGATGCAACACGGGCGGGGACATCACAATGCGATGTCGCTTAAAATTCGAATACCAAGCTGGTGAAGATGCCCCAATGCAGGTCCGCGCGCGCCCCTTCGTCAATCGGAAAGACAAAAGCAAATCCTGGTCGCGGTTGAATCGAGCCGATGGTTTTGAGGTTGAGACGAAATCCCACGTCGCCAAGAAGACTGTTATGACCGGGGTCATCCTTGTTTAGTTGCGTTTCGCCGGTCAATTCAAACATGGGTATGAATCGTTGAACGCCGGGCAATGGCAGTTCCTCATGCGGAATCGTGCAGCCGAAAACCAAGCCGTATTCGAATGTCTGCAAGCCGCCGTCATCTCCACCCCCGAAGAACGTGGACCAGCCCACGATGGATTGCAGGGTGAAATGTTTATCCAGCTTCAAATCGTCGAAGAGTTTGGGAACGAGTTCGGTGTTTTTGCTGACCGCCGAGTTCACCGGGATGCCGACTTCCATCGCGGCCCCCAGGGTTGAGTCCACAAATCCATTGCCGGAGACAAACTGGTAAACCGGATAGCGCGCGCCCAACTCAATGTTGCCGATGCCTTGCGAAGTCTGACCGGACTCCGTGTTGCGTTCGTAGGGGACTTCCAATTCCAGCGTCAGCAGGCCGAAGCCTTTCTCCACCTCCGCCTTGACCTCGTCGCCGTGCTGACCGTTTCCCCCGGTATGCAACCAATCAAGGCGGGCTTCGCCGTCTTCCGAAGCCGAGTCGTCCACGAGAAATGGCTCGGGAAATACATCCTGGCCATATTCGCTGCGATGATCCAGCCAGTCGAAGAGACCGTAGCGCGTGCCGGCCGATGAAGTTGCGATGGAGGATTGGATGGCTGCTCCGACTGGTGCGGCCGGTTCGGTCGCCAGGATTGAAGGGACGAAGGTTGCAGCAAACAGGATCGCGCAGAGCCAACCGGACACCGTTCCAGAAGCGCGCAGGACCATTTTGGTTTGTAATTGCATGGCGCGCAGGATAACCAACGCAAAAAAATCCGCTACTGTTCGCTTGCTGTTTTTTAAACGCACCGGGTCGGAAATCGGCGCTCCGCTGTTGCCGTCAAAGTTGGAGGCAGTGTACGGATGCGCTCGTTTAAAATCCCGCCGGGCAAAGGTAGGGCTGGTCAAGTCACGCCAATTGGCCATACTGTTGACGGACTTCGGCGTAGGCCATTGATTTAACCGCAAAGAATGCAAAGATGATGAAATCCGGTTCCGTTCTCTGTGCCCTTTGTGCTCTTTGTGGTTAAATGGAAAGCCCTGCCGGAATTCCAAATCATGAAAGACCAGATCGTCCGTCTGTTAAACCAAAAAGATTACGTCCCGGCCAACGTGCCGGAGCTGCTCCGGCTGCTTCGGCTGCCGCCCCATCGTCAGCAGGTGTTGCAGGGCGCGCTCCGCGAACTGGAGCAGACGGGCCGAATTGCCCGCATCAAAGGCAACCGTTACATCCAACCGCGCGAGGCGGATTTGATTCCGGGCCGGATCCGGATGAACCGCCAGGGCAAGGGTTTTCTTCAGCCGGACGATGCCGGCCTCAAGGAAATCGCCATCCCGGAAGGCGCGACCGGCACGGCCTTGCACGAAGATCGCGTGCTGGTGCGACGCGATGTCCGGCCCAAGGGCTTGCGCTCCGGTGCCGCCGAGCCGGACACGGGCACGGTGGTTCGCATCCTGGAACGGCGGCGCACGCGGATGGTCGGCACGTTGCAACGGGGACGAAAGTTTCTCTACGTGATTCCCGATGATCCGCGCATCCCGCATGATATTTATGTGCCGGAGCCGCGCGACCTGGGCCGTCCCGCGCGCGTCGGCGACAAGGTGGTGGTCGGGTTGCGCGAATGGGAATCGCGCCACACGAATCCGGAGGGCGAGGTCGTCGAAGTCCTCGGTGCGCCGGGTGAGGAAGGCGTGGACATGCTCTCGGTGCTGCGCCAATACGATTTGCCGCTGCATTTTCCCAAACCCGTCCTGCACGAGGCGCACGCCATCGGCACGACGGTTCACGCGCGGGACGGGTCGGGTCGCGTGGATTGCCGCCGTCAACGGGTCATCACGATTGATCCCGATGACGCGAAGGATTTCGACGATGCGATCTGTCTGGAGCGCGTTTCGCCGGAGCAATGGCGGCTGTGGGTCCACATCGCGGACGTGTCGCATTACGTGAAGCCCGGCACGGCGCTGGACACCGAGGCGCGCAAACGCGGCAACTCGACCTATCTCGTGGACCGCGTCATCCCGATGCTGCCGGAGGCGTTGAGCAACGAATTGTGCTCGCTCAAGCCGGACGTGGACCGCCTGACCAAGTGCGTTGAATTTCTCGTGTCGAATGACGGGCGGGTGTTGAACGCGAAATTTTATTCCGCCGTAATCCATTCGCAACGGCGCTTCACCTACGGCGAAGTGCTGGAGATTCTTCAGCGCAAACCCGCGTCCGATCCGATTGAGCAGATGCTGCATCAGGCGCATGAATTCGCCCAGCGCATCCGGCGACTGCGGTTCAAGGCCGGTTCGCTCGACCTCGATTTTCCCGAAACCAAAATCCGGCTGGACGAACGCGGGTGCATTTTGCGAATTGAGAAGACCGTGAACGACGTGTCGCACCAGTTGATCGAGGAATGCATGTTGCTGGCGAACGAGGCGGTGGCAACGCGGTTGATGAGCCAGCACACGCCTGCGGTTTATCGCGTCCACGAAGTGCCGGACGAGCGGCGTTTGCAGGAGTATCGCGAGGAGGTGTTGAGCCACAACGTGCCGTGCGGCAACCTGCGCCAGCCCGCCGAGGTGCAGAAGTTGTTGCACCGGCTCGGCACCCTGCCCATCGGCCCCGCGCTCAAGATCGGTTTTCTCAAATCGCTCATGCGCGCGCGTTACGCCGTCGAGCCGCTTGGTCATTACGGCCTGGCCAAGGCCAAATACACGCACTTCACCTCGCCCATCCGCCGCTACGCCGACCTCGTCGTGCATCGGGCGCTCTTCGAGAGAAACCATGCGCCGGCGTCCGCGCTCAAGGAAACCGCCGAGCACATTTCCGTCACGGAACGCAATTCGGCAGACGCCGAACGCGACAGCAAGGACGTCAAACTGTTCGCGTTCCTGAAGGCGCAATTGCAATCCGGCCAGCCGGAGCATTACCCCGCGCTGGTGACCGACGTGCGCAACTTCGGCTTCTTTGTGGATGTGCCCGGGCTGGCCATGAGCGGATTGGTGCCATTGTCCGCAATGAAAGATGACTTCTACGTGTTCGACGCCGCGCGCAACAATCTCGTCGGACGCCGCACCCGCCGCGTCATCCGGCTCGGCGACCAGGTGACCGTATCGGTGGCCAAGGTGGACACATTCAAGAAGCAGGTGGACTTCCGTCTCGTGGACGACCGCAAACCGGACGTGCGGCCACCACCGGCCGGACGCTGGAATACGCCTCCGCGCGTGGCGCAGGCACGTCCATCCCGGGGACATCGGCGCGGCAGAAGAAACTGAAAAGGTGGAGGCGCGTTTCGATCGGCGGACAAGGCTTTTGCAGAATTTATTTACGCCCGCCCTCACCCCGGCCCTCTCCCCCAGGAGAGGGTGAATCATCCCCCGTCTCCTTGAAAATTCACACGACTGGACTTGCCGGACACTCATCCGCAAAACAAAAACCGGCCACCCGCTATCCGTAGCGGCGTCTCGGCAGAGCGCCGCCGTCTGGAAAAAAGAAGAAAAGTTTGCGGCGGTCTGCCGACCCGCCGCTACGTCATCCGATGTCAGTGCTCGCGGATGTCCGGCCACAGCGGTTCCAGGTCCGGGTCATGCAGGGCCATTTGTTTGATTTTGCGGGCGTCGCCCAGGGCGCACGCTTTCTCCAGCCATGACCGGGCCGCATTCAAATCGCCCAACTGACAGTCGTAGCACGCCAGGTTGTAGGCGATGATTTTTTCCTTGGAAAATGTCCGCTGGGCTTGAATCAGAATCGCCCGGGCCTGGGGAATTCCTCCGCCGGTTTTCCGCCGGGTCGCATACGCCAGCGAAATCCATGCGCCCGGTTCCTCCGGTTCCAGTCGGGTGAGGGTCCCGGCAATTTCCGCCGCCGCATCCCATTTCCCGGCCTGGGCGTGAATGTCGAATTGAACGGCGAGCACGTCCGGATGGGACTGGAATTGCGGCGCGATTTTTTCCAGCTCCGCGCCGGCCTCCGCGACGTTGCCCAATCCGAGCCAGCCGATGGCGGCTGACAGATGATGGCTGTCCGGTGGTTCCAGTGGTTTCATGTGCGGGGGAAGAATACAGGAACCACCCACCTTCGCTACAGCTATGGTGGGCGGGAAAAACTGAACATTCAACATTCAACTCCGACTTGCGTCGCGAGCAGGCATCCAACGTCGAACTTTCAAACTGAGGCCGGAACACCCTGAAGGGTGGACACCAAACTGTTTTTCACATTTTTTCTGCCGTCGCCGAGGCTATGGCGGACAGGTGGGAAATGGCAGCATCGAATCCCGAAGAACACGGGACGGCTTCTGAAAGCCGCATTCAACGCTCAACTTTGAACCCAGACCCAAGCTCGCTATTCCGGCATTGTTTTTAATTGGTCACCACGTTTCATTGCTGGTGCAACCGGAAGAACTGCTGCTGAGTCGCCGGGACGATGGTGACGCTCTGTTGTTCGCCGTTTAGTTGCGGTGTGTTGGTCAAGAGCGACCAGGATGGCGGATTCAGGTTGGTCGTGCCCTCCAGCACATAATTGGTCAACGCGCTCGCCCAGGACAGGACGATGTTTTTTGCCTGGTTGGTAAACAGCAGGGAAACGGCGATTTGGGGGGAGAATCCGCTGAAGGTGAAGACGCAATCCGCAGGCACGGTCGCGGTAAAGACGCCGTTGGTGACCGGGACGGTGGCGCCATGGGCGAGGTTGGTGGTGCTGCTGGTGTAATAGAGATCAAGGCTGGAAACCGACGGCAGGTTCGTCAGCGTGCCAGACAAGGTCGCCGTGCGGCTGCCGGTGTTCACTCCGGTCAGGGCAAGCTGCCCGGTGTTGGGCTGGTAAAACGCCAGCAGAACCAAGGGCGAGGTCGAACCGTTCACGGCGATCCGCTGCGCGCCCGGACGGACAAATTTGGAGATCTGCGCCACGGTGTAAAAGTTTTTC
>JBEKKZ010000011.1:0-96092 GCA_050010435.1 Verrucomicrobiota bacterium
ATCCGCTTAATACTGCCGCTAAAAACCCCTTCGACCTCCAAGTCGATAACACGCCCTGCGTTCACGCCGGCCAACAAAATCAGGGCTCAGATCAATGTCGGGGCGAAATTAGCTGGACACTACTGCGCTGCTGCGCGGCCCTGCCGTTTTGGGAATGTGCCGATTATTATCGGGAAATGGTATTATTCCACATCCTCACCCAGTTCAACGTTCCAATAGGCAAGGTCAATGAAATGCTTCCAACTGTCGTGCCGGTG
Organism: Verrucomicrobiota bacterium; assembly: GCA_050010435.1. Classification (GTDB taxonomy): domain Bacteria; phylum Verrucomicrobiota; class Verrucomicrobiia; order Limisphaerales; family UBA11358; genus UBA11358. The sequence continues at coordinate 258 of JBEKKZ010000011.1, forward strand.
CAGGCTGAAGTTGATCTGCACAAACGGACGCCATTTCGGGCGCTTGGGCTTGCGGACGAGGTGCATGCCGGCTTCCTGCGGCTTGCGGTTGGCTTTCTGCGTATTGCATTCGACGCAGGAACAAACAATATTTTCCCATGTCGTCGGCCCGCCGCGGTCGCGCGGAATGACGTGGTCCAGGTTCAAATCCTTCCGGTCAAACACCCGCCCGCAATATTGGCAGGTGTTCTTGTCGCGCTCAAAAATGTTGTGGCGCGTGAACTTTACTTCCTTCTTTGGCAGCCGGTCGTAAACGAACAGCAGAATGATTCGCGGCACGCGGATGCGGAAGGAAACGGTGCGGACGGATTCCTCCTGCGGCGCGTTTCCGGAAAGGTTGCGCCATTCCTGAAAATTGAAGGTGTGGAACGAGCCGTCCTCGGCGTTGACGACGACCTGTGCCTGGCCTTGAAACAACAAGGTGAGCGCACGGCGGGCGGTGCAGACGTTGACCGCCTGCCACAACCGGTTCAACACAAGCACATGCTGGTTTAGCGCGGTGTTCATGGCGCTGACAGGGAAAAGTAACAAAACCGCCGGTGCAGGTCAATGCCGTCCATGTGACGGGCGTGGTATCTGGAGTTTTTCCGGTCTGGTTCATCCTCGTTCTCGTCCTCGTCCTCGATTTCTCAAACCCGTTCCCGATCAAATGATTACGATTGAGGTCGGATTCACCATCACGCCGTGCGACCTGTTTGGCGGAGCGAGTCAGCGCTGGGGTGAGGGAAAACGGGCTTTGGTCAAATCTGCGATGTTCAACGGAACTCATGGCCCCGTTGGGGCCGGTTCATGATAGGGTTTGCCGGCCCGGTAGAGTTCGAGCAATTGCCGGTTTTTCGCCGCCACCGCCGTCAAACCGGCGGTGGTGGCGAGCTGCTCCGCCTTTTCCGCCGTGGTCACCGCCTCCGGGAAACGGCCGGCTTCGGCATAGGCGGCGGCCACCGTTTCGAGGTACAACGGTTCGCCATATTGGGTCAGTTCACACGCGCGCTCGGCCAAACGGACCGCCTCGGCCCCATTGCGCAGCTCAGCATCGGGACTGGCGGCCAGCACCCACGCCAGATTGTTCAGCGCGTCGGCCAGGTTGGGATTTAATCTCAGGGCTTCCCGGTATTGGGCAACCGCTTCCCGAGTGCGCCCCAATTGGCCAAGAGTCGCGCCCAAATGAAAGAAGGTTTCGGGTCGGTTTGAATTGACTTGGATCGATTGGCGATAGTTTACGATCGCTTCATCAAGCCGGCCCTTGGCGGCGAGGACGATACCCAGATTGTCCAGCGCTTCGGCGTAATTCGGATTGATCCGAATGGCCTTGCGATAGTTCTCGATCGCTTCATCAAACTGCCCCCGGGTGGCGAGGGTGACCCCCAGATTATTCAGCGCGTCGGCGTAATTCGGATTGATCTGGATGGCCTTGCGATAGTTCTCGATTGCTTCATCAAACCGGCCTTTGGCGGCGAGGACGTTGCCCAGATTGTTCAAAGCTTCGCGATAGTTCGGATTGATCTGGATGGCCTTGCGATAGTTCTCGATTGCTTCATCAAGCCGGCCCTTGGCGGCGAGGACGTTGCCCAGATTGTTCAGCGCTTCGTAATGGTTCGGATTGATCTGGATGGTCTTGTGGTATTGTTCCATTGCCTCTTCAATACGCCCCTGGTTTTTAAGCAAAATACCCAGATTGTAGTGTGCCATCCAGCAGTCCGGGTTTTTGAACAGCGTGTCGCGCCAGAGGGTTTCCAAGTCCCGGTAAATTCCCCCCTGTTGCCACGTCAGCGCCCCCAGCAGAACAACGATTGTGGCGGGGATCACTCGCGGCAACCGATTGAGTCCCGCTGCGCCCAATACGATCAAACCAATGCCGGCCAGATATTGAAAATGATCAGCCACAAACGAGTAGCGCATCGGATACACGTTGACAAAGCCCAGTGCAGGCCCAAGCGTGCCCGCAAAGCACAACACCGCCACCAGCGGTCCTTTGCCTATCCGCCGCCGCGCCAGCCAGAGTCCTGCCACCACACCGATGGCTGCAATCGGAAACAGCCATTGCCACCACACCGCCGGCTCAATTTCCCAGCGCGGGTAGATGAAGGTCAGATGCGCCGGCCATACCAATTTGCCGGCATAAAACCACAAGGCCCTTCCGGCAATCAAACAGCGGTCGGCAAAGGTCAACGACCATGCCGCGCCTTGCGCGCCGACTTGATATTTCTCGATCCATGCAGTCATCAGCCCCAACGCCACCCCCACCACAAAGAAAGGCAATAACGGTATAATGTCACCCCGTTGGACACGGCCCTTTTTCCACCAGCACACCAGCAACAACACCGCTGGCAGCGAACAGGTCACCGTCTTGCTTAATAGCGCGGCGGTAAACAGAACCAAAGCCCCCAGATACCAAGACCAGCGAAGACGGTTCGAGCTACCGGGTTTCTCCAACGCGACAAAACGAAGATAGGACAGCGCGGCAGCGAAGTAAAAGACGGCTGACAACACGTTCTTGCGTTCGGTGACCCAGGTCACCGATTCCACCTCGATCGGGTGAAGCGCGAAAAGGACCGCGGCCAGCCACGCTCCGGGGGTCTGCAAACGCCGCAATACCTGCCAGAGCAAAATCGCCGCGATGGCATGCAACAGCACGTTTATCAAGTGGTAGCCGATGGGATTGAGGGCCCATAGATGATATTCCAGCCAGAAGGTGGTGTGCACCACTGGGTAATATTGCGGCACGGCACCCACCTTGAACCAAATCTGCCGCAATCCTTCCCCATCATGCAAAGTCGAATTTTGCGTTACGTAAGCATCATCATCCCAGATGAACCCGCCGCGCAGGGCGGGGAGATAAGCCAGAAAGACAAGGAGAACAATCAAGCCACCCTGCCAGACCGGCAACATTCGTCCACGAAGGAACATTCGCCCGGGGAAGGTCTTTTGTGACACACGATTTTTTTACCCGCAAAGGCCCGGCCGAGGCAAGTCCGGTTGTAATCATTTGCCAGGCCGGCTTCCGCTGGATTAGCATCCCGGCATGAAACGTCTGGTTGCACTGCTGATTTTGATATTGGCCGCGCGGTTGCCGCAAGCGCGCGCACAGCAGGGGCCCGACGACCAATACATCATCATTTACAGCCTGATGCAGCAGGCGGATTCATTGGACAGCTCCGGTCAGCCGCGCCAGGCGCTGGCCCAATACGTCCAGGTGCAGGGCGAACTGGAAAAATTCCAGAAAATTTACCCGGATTGGAGCCCGAGAATTGTCAATTTCCGCTTGAAGTATCTCGCGGAAAAAATCGCCGAAGTGACGGCGAAACTTCCCGTGACCCCGCAAAGCGGGATGCCGTCCCCGGCACCGCCGCCGCCGGGCGCGGCTTCGTCAACCTCCGCCGCCGATTTGGAGGCGCAGTTCGGCGCGTTGCATGAGCAGGTGCAAAAATTGCAGGTGGACAACACGACGCTTCAAGCCAAGCTCCAGGAGGCGCTGGCGGCGCAACCGGCGACAATTGATTCGCGCGAACTGACCCAGGCGCGGGCGAAAATCCGGTCGCTGATGAAGGAAAACGATTTGCTCAAGGTCAGCCTGTCGCAGGGAAAAGCCGGAACGGCAATGGGTCCGGCGGTTGCGGAATCGGACGCCTTGAAACTGGCGGAACTGGCCCTGGCCGAGGCGAATCAAAAATTGGCCGGGCAAACGGCGCGCGCCAACAAACTGGCCCTGGAAAATCAGGCGTTGCAATCGCGCGTCCAGGCGTTGCTGGCCAGTCCCGAGACGATTCAAGCGCTGCGCGAGGAAAATGCGCTGCTCAAAAAACAGATTGCCGATTTCAAACCGGCGGCGCCGGACCCGGCTGAAGCCGCCCGGCTGAATTCCGAATTGACCGGGATGCGGAAACAGATTGCCGCGTTGCAGGCGGCTTCCGCAGTGAGTTTTTTGGAAAAGTCGGCCCTGGAAAATCGCGTGCGGCAATTGCAAATCGCGGCAGTGAATTCCGCGCCGGTCGCGCCGCCGCCAAACCAGGCGGAAAACGAGGCGCGCATCCGGGCGTTGACGCAGGAGCGCAACGATTTGCTGGCGAAACTGGGCGAGGCGAACCAGGAACTTTACGGCCGCCGGAAACAGGACGCCGCGGCGCGAATCAACGTGTTGACCGATGAAGTGAACGCCTTGCGTGCGCGGCTGGCGGTGGACGAAGCGCAGGTCATCCCTTACACGCCGGAGGAACTGGCTTTGTTCAAGCCGTCCGCGCCGCAACTGGCAAATCGCAACGCGGAGAAAAAATCCATCAAGGAATTACCCGGCGGCGCGGCCCAACTGGTGGCCGAGGCGCAAAATTATTTTTCCGCCCGGCAATACGACAAGGCGGAGGATGATTATCAGAAAATTTTGCAGCATGATGAAAACAACGGATTGGTGCTGGCCAACCTGGCGACGATTGAGATGGAGCAGGGCCGGCTCGACGATGCGGAAAAACACATCAAAGCCGCCGTCGCTCAAAGTCCGGACGACCCCTACAACCTTTCCACGCTTGGCCGCCTTGAATTTCTCCGCGAAAAATACGACGAAGCGCTCGACGCGTTGAGCCGTGCGGCGAAGCTGGATCCGCGAAATCCTGAAATTCAAAATTATCTCGGCGTCACGCTCAGTCACAAGGGCTTGCGCACGCAGGCGGAAACGGCGTTGCGCAAGGCGATTCAACTCGATCCCAATTACGGGCCGGCGCACAACAATCTGGCGGTGATTTACATCAGCCAGCTGCCGCCCCTGGTGGAACTGGCGCGCTGGCATTATCAAAAGGCGCTCGACGCCGGCCAGCCGCACAATCCGGACCTGGAGAAAATGCTGGACGCGAAAGGCGCGCCGGCGAACCCGCAGTGAAAATGACGAAGGATGAAATCTGAATGCCGAACAGATATCCAATTAACGAATGCTCAAAACCTCACCGATGAACCTTTTCCCAAATTGCAGGAGCCGACGCAAGGAGGCTCTGATTTTTTTAAAGTATGAGCCTCGTTACCTCGGCTGCTACGGGGTTCTGAATCTGCTTCACTTGTCACCCGCCACCTGCCACCTGTCACCTTGAAATGTTGCACCAGGCTTTCCACGAATTAACGATCCCGACCCGCGGTCGCGGGCTTTGCGAGTTTACGCGCGAAGTTGAACAGTGGGTGGATCAAAACCAATTCCAGGACGGCCTGTTGACGATTCATTTGCAGCATACTTCGGCCTCGCTGCTGATTCAGGAAAACGCCGACCCGGACGTGCGGCGCGATTTGGAGGCGTTTTTCAAACGGCTGGTCCCCGACGGCGATCCGCTTTTTGTGCATACGCTCGAAGGCGATGACGACATGCCCGCGCACATTCGCACGGCGCTGACGGCGGTCAACTTGAACATTCCCGTGCGCGGCGGGCGGCTCGCCCTCGGCACCTGGCAGGGGATTTATGTGTGGGAACACCGCGTTCGCGGACACGCGCGCCGCGTCACCTTGCACTTCGTTGGCGAATAACGTCGGCAGGTTGAAAGTTGAGGGTTGAGAGTTGAGGGAACGGCAGGGCGGCGCTGCCGGGCGGAGGAAACCCATTGTAGGAGCCGGCGTAAGGAGGCTTGGCCCGAACTCCGAACTCCGAACTCCGAACTCCGCCGGCCACACCCGGTGGAATAAACTGGCCAAGCGCGCCGTCGAATGGCAGGTTGCGCCTGTTTATGCAAACCATGAAATTGTCGCACTACAGTGTTTTGTCGGCGTTGTTTTTTGTTTTTGCTTTCGTCGGGCATGGTGAAAATGTCACGAACAGTTTCGGTTTCACCGGCCCGGAAATTTTTCCGATTGACGTTCAAATCAGCCTCCTGCACGCGGCGGATTTGGACGGCGACGGCTTGAACGACCTCATCGTCGCCAACAATCTGCGCTCAAAAATCAATTTGCTTTACAATCAAACGGGCAAAACCAATCGAACTGCCGCGGCCAACCCGCCGCGCAAACTCGAAATCAATGAATTGCCGCCCGGCGCGCGTTTTCGCATTGATTCCATTCCCACCGACGAGCGCATCGGGGCAATGGTGGTGACCGACCTCAACGGCGACGGCCGCCCCGACATCGCCTTTTATGGCGACGCGAAGGACCTCGAGGTGATTTACAACGAAGGCACCAATGGTTGGAGCGAGCCGAAACACTGGCACATCACGGATGGACAGTTGAATGCGAATGCACTGGCCGAAGGGGATTTGAACGGCGACGGCCGCACCGACCTCGTTTTGCTCGGCGACAACGGCTCGCTGTATTTCCTGCCGCAATTGCCGGACCACACGCTCGGCGAACCCCAAAAAATTCCGTGCTCGGGCACGCCCAAATTGGTGCAAATCGTGGACGTGAACGGCGATGGCCGGAATGATTTGCTGCTGGTGGACTGGGACAGCCCGACGCCGTTGCGGTTCCGGCTGCAAAACGCCGCCGGCCAGCTTGGGCCGGAAATTTATTTCAAAACACCGCCCCTGCGCGCGTGTTGCGCGGACACCCTCGAAGGTGGCAGCAAAAATTACATCGTGACCATCGCGCGGGATTCCGGGCGCGCAGAGGTTTCGCAATTCACGCGCCAGCCCGCCGAAATTTTGTCCGGCGCGTTTCGGCGCGGACAATTTCAAATTCTGCCGCTGAACAAGACGGACGCGGCGCAGCGCGGCCTGCTTTGGGCCGATGTCAACGGCGACGGACGTCCCGATTTGCTCGTGGCCGAGCCGGCCAGCGGCCAGCTTTCGGTTTATTTCCAGCAGCCGGACGGTTCGCTTGCCCCGCCCAAGACCTTTCCCACCCTGGCCGGCGTGAGCCAGCTCGCGGCGGCGGATTGGAATGGCGACGGCCGTCCAAGCATTTTTCTCCTGAGCCGCGACGAGAACGCGGTCGGCGTGGCGCAATTTGATAAAAACGGCCGGCTGCCGTTTCCAACGCTCATTCCGTTCGACGGCAAACCGCTCGTGATGGCCGTCGGCGCATTGAAGCCCGGCGCGAAGCCGTCGCTTTGCGTGATTGTGGATCAGAACGGCCGTCGCTCGCTCGTGACCCGCGCGGCGGACGGCAAAATGCGGACGCAAAAGCTCAGTGAAAATTTCAAATCCAATCCCACCACCCTGGCCATTCAGGATGTCAACCAGGATGGGCGGGCGGATCTGGTGGCGCTGATTCCGTATGAAAAAATCAAAGTGCTGCTGCAAAAGTCCGGCGGGGATTTCGAGGAGGAGGACGTGGACCCGCCCGGCGGCGCGATTGAGCAGCCGTGGCTGGCGTCGGCGGACGTGGACGGCGACGGCAAGCAGGAGTTGTTGTTGCCGCAGAAAAATTTCGTGCGCGCCGTCGTGCTCGAACAGGAAACCAAAACCCCAGGTTCAACCAATCAAGCAGACTGGGTGTTTCGCGTGAAGGACCAGATCAACGGCGCGGCGGGCGATTCGCGCATTGTCGGCGCCACGGCGGTGCGCAACGGCACGAACAACGTGCCGGCGATTTTCCTGCTCGATGCCGAGCACAAGCAGTTGACGTTGTGTGAACGCGATGCGGCGGGTGTGTGGCGGGTGTCCCGCAACGTGGAGTTGCCGGTGTCGGATTTCGCCGGTTTGCAGTCGGTGGCGCTCGGCGGCACGAATGTCCAGAGTGTGGCGTTTCTCGGCCAGAACGCCGTCGCGTGGATGCCGCTGGCGGGCGAGGTGTGGGAATTGACCGCGCTCGATGGCTATGACACGCCGATCAAGGATGGGTATTTGAATGACGTGGTGGCGGGTGATTTAAGCAACACCGGGCGCAAGGATTTGGTGTTTTTGGAAACGATAAAAAATTATCTCGACATCGTCGGCTTTGATTCGCATCACAAGCTCGTCCCTTCCAATCGCTGGCAGGTGTTCGAGCAGCATACCTTCCGCGGACGCACCGACGCCCTGCCCGAACCGCGCGAGGCGCTCGTGGCCGATGTCACCGGCGACGGGAAGAATGATCTGGTCGTTGTGGTGCATGACCGCATCCTGGTTTATCCGCAGGAGTAACACCTTTCCCGATATTCATCGGCACATTGGTAGGGTGCGCACTCCGTGCGCGCCGTCGGGGGTTGTCAACGATGCGGATGTCTCACCATCCATCAGCGGCGGGCAGAGGATTGCCCGCCCTACCCAGCTTTGTTCCGATTGTCTCTGGGGATTGAATTCAACCCGAACTCCGAAGTTGAATTTCTGCATCGGCGGAGTGTGGCCGTCCCGGCCGCAGCTTGGTGGGGTGGGCAAGGGATTGCGAAATTTTCCGTGGCTTGAATGAAGCCAGTTGCTGCGCCCGGGGACGGGCGCACTCCGGCCTGGCCACGCCCCTGCCAGTGTTTTGAACAACCGATCACGCCATTGGTACAATTAATGAAATAGCTATTTCATTAATTGTACCATTCATAATGAAGCCTGTTTTCCGTAATTTCGGAGTTCGGGTTCAATTCAACTGCGGCGGGCGCGGGGCGAAAATTTTGAAGGAAAAACCGTCCGCCGTGACATTGCCGCTGGTGACGGAAAAATAAAAGTATTTGGAAACTTTGTCGTATTCCGGCAGCAGCGAAAAATCCAGCCAGCCACCGAAGATTTTTCCCGGCGAGGCAAAAGGCAGGGCGCTGAACGCATTGGCGCCGCCGGATGACGGGCTGTCCGTGGAACTGTTTTTAAAGGCGGTAAAAGCCGCGCGCATGGTTTCACGCTGGTTTTCGTAGGCGAACAGCCCATTGCCCGCACCGCCAATGTGCTGTGCGGCGTCGGCAAAGCCGGCGGTTTCGCGCAACGGCCTGGCCTTGCTGTCGGCGCTTCGCAGATATGTCTCAATCATCGAAACGTCCGTCGTCAGGGCGACATAACCGCCGCTGGACGCGCAGTAAAGCGAACGCGGCGCGGCGCGGCGTGAGGGCAGGGCAATCGTGTAAATGGTCCGGCCCGAAAATTGACGCGGCGCGGGTGCGTTTTCCTGCGAGGAGGTGAGGGCGGCAACGTTTTTAATCGCCAGCACGGCTTGCTCGGGATTCAACGCGGCAAACAGGAAAAGCGAGGGGGCGGAATTCAAATCCGCCGGCGTTTTGCCCGCCGGCGCTGTTTGATAGTTGATCCAATCGTCGCCCAGGTTGCCGATGAGATTTTTGCGGACGTCGAAGTCCGGGTCTTTTTGCTGTGCGGTCGCGTTGGCAATGCTGATCGCGGAATTGAGGCTGGTGAGCCAGGCGGGTGAAATGTCAGAAAGCATTTTTTCAAACGCAGACCAGGATTTCTGGCCGTCCACACGCCAGCGCCAGAATTTCACGGCGTTGGCGGGCACAAAGGCCGGCGGGTTCGCGTCCTTCGGCGCGGCGGCGATTATTTTGAAAATGCCCTGCCGGCTTGCTTCCGGCGCGGAGATGTAAAAATCAATCCGCGAGCCATCGTGTGATTCGCGGTAAGTGAAACCGGCGGACTTCAAACCGGTCAAACCCGATGCGCCGAGAATTTTGTCCCACGGAATCGGCGGCACGGGGCTGGGCGCTTCCGGGTTCGGCTCCGGCGGCGTAATGTGAACCAGCACGTCGAAAAGGGTTTTCGCATTGAACCAGCCGTAATACAACGGCGCGTCGCGAAATTGCGCGAGCCGGTCGGCGGCAAAAAGCGCATTGTCGCCCAACGGCGGCAGCGCACCGCCGGTCAACCGCGTGGCGACGGGTTCGACGGCTTTCAATGAACTGCCGACAATCAACAGCGATTCAAACTGGCCGACGACAATTTCGCCGGGCGGCGGCGGTTTGTTCTCCCGGCCCAGTTCCTGGACGGGCTGGCGTCTGGGGAAAACACCGGCGAGCGTTGCCGGAATGTCATTGCTCGAAAGCGGCACGACGGAAAATGAGATGCCCCGAATGGTTTCGTTGTGCATCGGCTTGCCCGCGTCCGCCCATTTTTTGCGAAGGACGGCCAGATTGGTTTTGAGCAAATCGCTCCTGCCTTTGGCGTCGAGCAGCAACAGCACGCCGGGCGCCGGGCCGTCGCCGCCGGTCCATCCGTTTTGCGTGACGGCCAGGGTCAACTGGCCTTGCGGCAAATTGGTGAAGTCGCTGAACTTGACGCCGAGGTCGCGTTCCAGCGGAGCGACAAGTTTTTCGTTCAAACTGGCCATGAACTTGTCGTGGAACGGCTTCATCGCCGCGTCATTCCAGAAAAGGTACTGCGGCGATTGCTTGCCGGCGGCGCGTAGCGTTGAGAAGTCGGGCACGGAGATGAGCAACAGCGTGTCCGACGGCAGCAGGTTTTCCGCCGGCGGAATCGCGGCGCGGACGGGCGTTGCGAGCGTCAGCCACGCGGCCAGCGTCGCGGAAAAAATTCTCGCCGGGCGTTGTGGGGTGAAACGAAAAATACGTGTGGTCATTGTAGATTAAACTCGGTGTTGGTGAAAAGTTGCGACATTAATTCAGCTTCCTTGATGTTTTCAATGGGCCCGCTGCTCGTGGGGAATGACGAATGACGAAATCCGAATGACGAAGGAATGTCCGAATGACAAATGCCCAACCCCTGCGTCGCCAGCACATCCTTCGCTGGTACGGATGGCCTCGCACTGCTTTTGGGTTTCATCATTCATTCGTCATTAGTATATTAGGGCTTCGTCATTGGGTCACTCGAAGACTGGTGGACAACCATTCATTCCACTGAAATCGTTGAGGAACCCAAATTGACCGAGGTTCCATATTTATTGCGCCGCCGGCTTGTTTTTGGTGCGGCTGGGCGGTTCGAGATAGTGATACGGATTGTTCGGATTGTCGGTGGAGTAGGCGAAGGCATCGCGGTGTTCCAGAAAGTTTTTCACCAGTTCGACGGGAATTGCAAAACCCAGGCCCTCGCCAAAGGTGATTTTCATGTTCGTCACGCCGACAACTTCGCCGCCGAGATTAAACAGCGGGCCGCCGCTGTTGCCGGGATTGATCTGCGCGGTGGTTTGCAGATAAAGCTCGCCTTCGAGCTGGCGGGTTTTGGTGCTGACAATGCCCGAGGTCACGGTGCGTTCCAATCCCATCGGACTGCCGATGGCAAACACTGAATCACCGACGCTCAACGCGTCCGAACTGCCGAGGGTGACGTATTTGAACTTGGGCGCGTTCTTGTCCTCAATTTTCAGCAGCGCCAGGTCGTGGAATTTGTTGAGGGCGATGATTTTCACCTGCTTGTAGGTCTCGCGGTCAAGCTGGCCGTTGTGCTGATGATACACTTCAACGGAAATTTCGGTCTCGCCCTCGATGACGTGAAAATTCGTGATCAGATAACCGTCCGCGTTGATGAAAAATCCCGAACCCAGACCTCCGGGCGTGCGGACCTGCACGACCGCCTCGCCGATTTGCTTGACGAGGTCTTGCACGTCGCGGACGGCGGCGGGGCGGTTGTCCGAATAAAAAAATTGCGGGATGGCGTTGACGCTGACGACCAGGTTGGATGCGGCCGGCGTTGGCGTTGGCGCGGCGTTGCCGGATTTGGAAATGTTGGCGATGACGTTGCGCGGCACGACGAGCACGGTGTAGCCCACGTCCACAACGATGGAATCAGGTCTTTCGGCGAGGATTTTCCCGGTGACGGCGGCTTGATCCTTCAATTGAATCACGTCGGCGCCCGCGGGGCGCAGGCCGCAGAAAAGCAGGACCGCCAATGCAAAATGTTTCTTCAACGACATTGTCAGACGATAATGCAGCCAAGAACCTTTGACAAGCCGCCCGGCGCGAAAAATCCGGCGCGGGTCAGGCGCCACGGTCGATGATTCCGGTGTAACGCCAGATGGCCCAGACATGGCATTTGGCTTCATCGCGGTCCGGGAAGCACCGGCGCAAGGTGTCGCGAATCCGGAAGGCCCGCTCCCGCGACTTGATGAGCCCCGACTCCAGTGAAAGCTCCGAGACCTTGAACACGCCGGGAAAACGACCGCCATTGAGAAGTGCGCTGGCGATGAACTGGGTGTCCACCACGTCAAAGCCGGCAAGCTCGAAATCGGGATGCGGGAAATCGGAGACATCGGCTGGCGAAGGATCACGGGCGACGGCAACCACCACCGAGGGACGATGGCCGGCAACACGCTGCAGGACAAAATCGAGGTCGGTGAAGAAATCGAGCATGAACTCCTCTTTGGCCACGAACTGCCAGTCGTCCGCCGATTCGGGATGGACGACCGGTGGGCAGAGAAGGCTGTCGAGCGAGACGATGCGCATCAGGTCGGTGCGTCCCAGCCATCGGGTATACCCCAACCACCGCTCACCGTTGTCATGGTCAAACCGCTCAATGGCCGTATAATAATACATGGTTGAACGCGAGGAGATGTGCCCCAAAGTTGAGCCCCGCCGTGCCGGGGACGCAAGAACAAACGCGACATCCCGGTCACGCGGGCGAATCTCAATTTTTGAACAGCGGCGGAAAATTCTCATTAGCACCGGGCTTCAGCCCGGTGATGATGGTCGAAAAACGTCGGGCAGCCGTTTTAACGGCTTTTATCCTCGTGACAACTAATTTCACCCGGCTGAAGCCGGGTGCTAATGAGAGGCGCTCAAAAATTGAGATGCGCCCTTTTTTGGGTGCATCTTGACACACGCACCGAACGGGAATAACACCCTCTCCCCGTCCAAACGGGGAGAGGGCTGGGGCGAGGGGTTCGTACTTGTAAACATTGGCTCCTCACCCCGGTCCTCTCCTCCTTGAGGGAAGAGAGGGAGAAATAATGGTGCGTGTGTCAAGATGCGCCCCCTTTTCGTAAACCAAAAAAACTATTGCCAACGCGTGCTTGTTTGATATTCTGGAAAGCCTTTTCGCCGGGAACGGCGGGGGCAGAACGGCCTTAATTTTCGCGTTCGAGTGAATGCGGCTTGCCGCGCCGACCGGTCGCGTCGAAGTCCCGCAATGCGGGACGAAGACGTAAGCGCAGCAAAGGCGGGCCATAACAACATCAAACTCAATCCCGTGTTCCGCGGGATGGTTCGTCGCCGCAGTGCGGGACGAATTTTTAACCAAAGGAAAATTGTGTTAAGCATTGGCGTAAAAGAATTGTTGGAATCGGGCGTCCATTTCGGCCACCAGACGAGGCGTTGGAATCCCAAGATGAAGCCGTTCATCTTCGATGCGCGCAACGGCATTCACATCATTGACCTCAGCAAGACGCTCACGCAGCTCGAAGCCGCGTGCGACTTTTTGTCTGAAACGGTTCGCAAGGGCGGCAAGGTGGTGTTCGTCGGCACCAAAAAGCAGGCGCAGCAATGCGTCAAGGATATGGCGAAGGAATGCGGCCAGTTTTTTGTCACCGAGCGCTGGCTCGGCGGCACGTTGACGAATTACAACACGATTAAATCCTCCATCAAGCGGCTGAAGGAAATTGAGAAAATGGAAGCGGACGGCTCGCTGGCCAATTATGGCAAGCAGGAACAGGCGGTCATCCGCCGCGAAGCCGGCCGGCTGCACAAATATTTCGACGGCATCCGCGCGATGGACAAGATTCCCGCCGCGATGTTTGTTGTGGACATCAAACGCGAGCACAACGCCGTCGCCGAGGCGCGCAAACTCAAGCTGCCGCTCGTGGCCATCGTGGACACGAATTGCGATCCCGACCTGGTGGATTTTCCCATTGCCGCGAACGACGACGCCATCCGGTCCATCCGCATGATTCTGGCCACCGTCGGCCAGACCATCACGCTGGCACAGGCGGAGTTTGAATCCAAACGTTCGCGCCGTCCGGCGGCGGAAGAAGCCGCGCCGGCTGAAGCACAACCCGCCGAAGCCGCGCCGGTTGCGGCGGTTCCGGTTGAAGCCGCTCCGCAGGCGACGGCTTGATTTGCCGCGGCCCGGGTCATTATCTGATTGCCCTCAACCCTCAACTCTCAACCAAGAATTGATTAATATGTCTCAAATTACTGCTGCTGATGTTGCCCGGCTTCGTGAAATGACGGGCGTGGGCATGATGGATTGCAAAAAGGCGCTGGCCGAGGCGAAGGGCGAACTCGGCGCCGCCGTGGACATTCTGCGCAAAAAAGGCCGGGCCACCGCCGCCGTGAAATCCGTGCGCGAAGCGAAGGAGGGCTCCATCACCCAATATATCGCGCCCGGCGGAAAACTCGGCGTGCTGGTGGAAGTGAACAGCGAGTCCGATTTCGTTGCGCGCAACGAACTGTTCCGCGCGTTTTGCGAGGAGGCGGCGAAGCGGCTGGCCGCCGATGCCAAGGCCAGTCTGGAAACCGAACGCGAGGCGCTCGTCGCGAAAATCCGCGAGAACATCAAAATCGCCCGGTCCGCGCGGATGGAGGTCGTTGGCAATGGACTCGTTGCCGGCTACATTCACACCGGGGCGAAGGTCGGCGTGCTCGTCGAAGTCGGCGCGGGCAGGGCGGAAACCGCGGCCAGGGAGGAATTCAAGCAGCTCGTCAAGGACATCACGCTTCAAATCGCGGCGGGACATCCGCACGTGGTTTCGCGCGAGCAGGTGTCGGCGAACGTGGTGGCGAAGGAAAAGGAAATCGCCACCGAGCAGGTGAAGAACAAACCGCCGCAGGCCATTGCCAAAATCGTCGAAGGCAAGCTGGAGAAATTTTACCAGGCTTATTGCCTCGTGGATCAGGGTTTCGTGAAGCGGAACTCCGAGGTCAGCCTGAAAGAACACATGGCGCAAATTGCCAAGCAACTCGGCGACGAAATCAGCATTCGCCGGTTCGTGCGGTTTCAGGTCGGCGAAAGCGCCTGACCGGAAATTCAAAATTACCAGGGCGTCCATCCGGACGCCCTTTTTTATTGGGCGCCCGGAGGCATTCCTTTTTGATTTTGGTCGCGACTTTGGTTTGACGGATGGCCCGGCGGCTGTTAAAAATTCCGGCGATGCCGAGCGCGCTTTCAGTTTTATGACGACCGCCAAAAAGCCAAAATTTTCCCGGATTCTGCTCAAGCTCAGCGGCGAGGCGCTCGGTGGCGAAAACGGCGTCGGCATTTGCTCCCAGGCGGTGCGCCACATGGCCGGGCAAATCCGCGAGGTGCGCGAACTCGGGGTGCAGGTGGTCGTGGTCGTCGGCGGCGGGAACATTTTTCGCGGTCTGTCCGGCAGCGAACACGGCATCGAGCGCGCCACGGGCGATTACATGGGGATGCTGGCCACCATCATCAACGCGCTGGCGTTGCAGGACGCGCTGGAAAAGCTCGGCTCGCCCACCCGCGTGCAAAGCGCCATCGTGATGTCGCAGGTCGCCGAGCCCTTCATCCGCCGTCGCGCGGTGCGGCACCTGGAAAAGGGCCGCGTGGTCATCTTCGGCGGCGGCACGGGCAATCCGTTTTTTTCAACTGACACCGCCGCCGCCTTGCGCGCCAACGAAATCGGCGCGGAAGTGGTTTTGAAGGCGACGAAGGTGGACGGGGTTTACGATTCCGACCCGAAGAAAAATTTGAAGGCAAAACGCTTCGTGGAAATCACGTATCTCGAAGCGCTGCAAAGGCGGCTCAAGGTGATGGACTCGACGGCGTTCTCGCTCTGCATGGACAACAAAATGCCCATCATCGTTTTTGATTTCTTCAAGCCGCATAATCTTCGTCGCGTGGTCATGGGCGAAAAAGTGGGCACGCTGGTGACAGGCTGACGGGTTGGAGTGCCGGAGCAATGGGAAGATTGCAATTACTCCAACACTCCCTGACTCCGCTCACGGCGGCGGCTTGGCTTGGGAGTTGAATTTTTTCAAAAGAGGGTGATTGATGTCTTATGAGATTCGCATCGCGCCAGGAGGCAGGATGCCGCCTCGGAGAACTTTTGCGTGAGCAAAACGTGGAAGCCGACCTGGTGTTGGGGTTGCCGCGCGGCGGTGTCGTGGTTGCCGCGGAAGTGGCGCGGTTGTTGGAGCGGCCGCTCGACGTGTTGGTCGTTCGCAAAATCGGACATCCGTGGCATCGCGAATTCGCCGTCGGCGCGCTGGCCGAGCCGGGGGTGGTCATTTTCGACAAGGCGTCTTTGTCGGAAATTCCGGTGGCGCGCTCGCAATTGGACGAAGTGGTTGCGGAGGAAACCGCGCGTCTGCATGCTTACGGCTCGCAATTTCACCCCGCCGGCGCACCGGTGCTGGACGGCAAGATCGTGTTGCTCGTGGACGATGGACTGGCGACGGGGGCAACGGCTGAGGCTGCGGTGCTTTCCGCCAAACGGCAACGCGCGCGGCGCGTCATTGTCGCGGCGCCGGTGGCTTCGACAAAAGCGGTCGAACGGCTGGCGCGTGTCGCTGACGATGTCGTGACGCTGGTCATGGACCCGGCTTTTGCGGCGGTTGGCCAATATTACAGGAAATTTTTTGAGACGAGCGATGCAGAAGTGCTGGCACTGTTGCGGGATGAGGCCCGGCGCGGCCAGTCGTCGCTGTGACGAAGGCCACCCGGGATGTGCCTATGCCTGAACTTCCCGAAATCGAAGTGCTTGCCCGCCATCTGCGCCCGCTGATTCGCGGCAAAACCATTCGTGGTGTGAACGTGCGGCGGGCAAAAGTGCTGGCGCCGACTTCGCTGACACAATTCCGCCAAACTTTGCTCGGCGCAAAATTCACCGGACTGTCGCGTCGCGGCAAATACCTGCTGTTTCAGCTTCGCGCGAAAACCGGCGGTAAACCGGTGACGCTGCTGGGACATCTGGGCATGACCGGCCGGATTTATCCCGCGCGGAAAAACGAGCATCCGCCCCGGCACGCGGCGGTGGTGCTCGATTTGGGCGGTGAAAATTTGATTTACGAGGACACGCGCTATTTTGGCCGGTTGACGCTGGACAATTCCGCCGTGAAAAGGCTGGGGCCGGAGCCGCTCGACGGCGCCTTTGACAAATCGGCGTTCGGGCGGTCGCTGAAACGGTCGCGGCAGGCCATCAAAATCAAGCTGCTGGACCAAACGCTGGTTGCCGGCATCGGCAACATTTACGCGAGTGAAGCGTTGTTTCGCGCCCGCATTTCGCCGCGATTGCCGGCGCGAAGACTGACCGGGTCACAAGTCGCGCGGCTTTGGCGGGCGATTCGCAAGGTGTTGGCCGAAGCCATCGCCTGCGGCAGCACCGTGCCGTTGAATTTTGGCGGGAACGAAACGAATGGGCTGTTTTATTTCGGCCGGGCGGCGGGCACCCCGGACTATTACGAGGAGCGATTGCGGGTTTATGATCGCGCGGGGCGGCCCTGCCCGAATTGCGGCCGTTTGATCAAGCGCATCCGGCAGGCCGGGCGGAGCACGTTTTATTGTCCGCGCTGCCAGCGCGCATGACGTGTGGTGGTGTCCAAATTTGGGTTGTAGTGTCGGCGCTGCGCGCCGATTCATTCGAGCCACAGGCTCGACGCTACAGCAATTTGGGACACCGTCTGACGTGGAATCGGTTTGACGCGCGGTTCATCGGCCTGTAAATTCATTTCCCTTTGGATTCCAGAGTAGCTCAATGGTAGAGCGCGCGGCTGTTAACCGTGATGTTGTAGGTTCGAGCCCTACCTCTGGAGCCATTTCCATGGAACACGATTGCCATAGCTCCAAACAATCAAATCTGTGATGAGAATCCTTTTTATGACGGGACGACTGGCTGCGCAGAATGAAACCAAACGATCGGAACTTAACGGCGAAAACCAGGACCGACATTGCCGGCCTTGGGCGTCCTCGGTCCGGTGCGGTCGCAACTGCGTTGGATGACAGGTGCAACGCCGGTCCGGTGAAGTTTATGGCTGGAAGGTGGCCGGACTGTTTGCCATGCTCCACCGCTGGATTCAATGAATTGGGTCACCATTATCTGGGCCATGACCGCGTCCGCGTGCCTTACGCTGGCGGCGATCTATTTCCTGGTCTGGTGCCGGCGGCGCACGGCGTGGGCCGATCTGCTCTTCACCCTCATTTCCGTGGGTGTTGCCGCCTTCGCGTTCTGCGAGCTCTCAATGATGCAGGCAGCGACCCCCGGCCGATTCGCCACCGCGCTGCGCTGGGCTCATGTTCCGACCTGGGTGATCGTCGTTTCGCTGGTCGGCTTCGTCCGGCTCCACATGCGGACTGGGCGGCCCTGGCTCGCCTGGAGCATCTGTGCCTTGCGGACGTTAGCGCTGCTGCTCAATTTCGTGACCGGGCAGAATCTCAATTTCCGCGAGGTCACCCATCTGCGCCATGTCCCGTTCCTCGGCGAATCGATCTCTCTCGGCGTCGGAGTTTCGAATCCGTACATGCTGGTCGGCCAGTTGAGTTTGTTGTTGCTGGTGGTCTTCACCGTGGACGCCGCGATCTCCGTCTGGCGCCGCGGCGACCGGCGCCAGGCGCTGGTCACGGGTGGCAGCATTGCATTCTTCACGCTGGCCTCAATTGCACAGGCCGTGCTGGTGCTCTGGCAGATTGTGGACTGGCCGCTCACGGCGAGTTTTTTCTTCCTGGGCATCGCCTTGGCGATGGCCTACGAGATGAGCCGTGAGACGCTCCGGGCCGCGCAATTGTCCGACGACCTCCGCGAGAGCCACCAGCGCCTGGATCTGGCGACCCATGCCGCGAAACTCGGCCTTTGGGCCTGGGACATCGCGCGCGACGAAATCTGGGCGACCGACGATAGCCGGCGGCTCTTGGGGTTTGGTCAATCGGAACGGATCAATTTCGACCGCTTGTTGAATTCTCTACATCCGGACGACCGCGAAGTGGTCAGCCATGCGGTTGCGAATTCATTCAATGCCAATGGCGATTACAGGAGCGAACACCGCATCGTCATTCCCGGCCAACCCATGCGCTGGGTTGCGACACGCGGAAGCGTTGAGTTCAACAAGGCAGGCAAGCCGGTCTTTATGCGCGGCGTTTCGCTTGACATCACCGAACGCAAACGCAGCGAAGAGGCGTTGCGGGAGAGTGAAACGCGCTTTCGCACCGTCGCCGATACCGCGCCGGTGTTGATCTGGATGTCGGGCACCGACAAGCTCTGCGATTTTTTCAACCAAGGCTGGCTCGACTTCACGGGCCGCACGCTCGAACAGGAATTGGGCAACGGCTGGGCCGAGGGCGTCCACCCGGACGATCTGGCCGGATGCCTGAAGACCTATGTTGCAGCCTTCGATGCCCGGCAGCCCTTCAACATGGAGTACCGGCTGCGCCGCCACGACGGTGAGTATCGCTGGATTTCGGACCACGGTGTGCCGCGTCATGATTCCGAGGGGGATTTCCTGGGCTACATCGGTTCCTGTGTGGACCTGACCGAGCGCAAACAGGCCGAAGCCGAGGCGTCACGGCAGCGGACGGAACTGGCGCACGTGAGCCGGCTTTCCGTCATGGGTGAACTCTCCGCTTCCATGGCGCATGAGTTGAACCAGCCGCTGACCGCCATTCTCAGCAACACGCAGGCCGCCCAGCGTTTTCTGGCCGCAGATAAGCTGGACCAGGTCGAGTTCGCTGAAATTCTCAAGGACATCGTCCACGACACCACCCGCGCCCGCGACGTGATCCGCCACCTGCGGGCGCTCGTAAAAAAAAGCGAGCGCGAATTCGTTCGCGTGGATGTCAACGAAATCATCGGTCAGGTGGTCGCCTTTTTGCACGGTGACATCGTGGGCCGCAACGTCACCGTGATTCAGGAACTCGCACCCGAGCTGCCACTGGCGCTGGGTGACCGGACGCAACTCCAGCAAGTGCTACTCAACCTGCTGCTCAACGCGTTCGATGCCGTGGGCGCCAACCGCGCGCCCGACCGGCGCGTGACGGTGCTGACGGCGATGGCGTCGTCGGAAATGGTTCGCGTCGCTGTGCGCGACGGTGGAGTTGGCATTCCAGCGGACAAGCTTGACGAAATTTTCCAGCCATTTTTCACGACGAAAACCGAGGGCCTGGGCATGGGGCTTTCGGTCAGCCGTTCCATCATCGAGAGCCACGGCGGACGCCTGTCGGCGGAGAATAATCCCGGCCCGGGTGCAACCTTCAGTTTTACGTTGCCGGTCGTGGAGCAAAATTGAACTCCAGATGAACCAGCCTGCTCCCATCGTTTTTGTCGTGGATGACGACGCTTCCGTTCGGAAAAGTTTGTCGCGCCTACTGCGTTCGGGCGGCTATACGGCGGAAACGTTTGCATCGGCGACGGAATTTCTCGCCAGCGGGCGGCATCAGCAGAGTCCCGCCTGCCTCGTGCTCGACGTGCGCATGCCGGGGTTGACCGGGATGGAATTGCAGGAACGGTTGCGCGCCCTCAAATCCACGCTCGCCATCATCTTCATCACCGGCCACGGCGACATTCCCACGAGCGTGCAGGCGATGAAGAGCGGGGCCGTGGATTTTCTGCCGAAGCCCTTTGACGACACCCAACTGCTCGCCGCCGTCGCCCGGGCCATCGCGAAGAGCGTGCACGACCGCCAGACGCGGGCCGAAATTGAATCCATCCATGAACGTCTCGCCACACTGACGCCGCGCGAGCGCGAAGTTCTGGAGTTGGTCGTCAGGGGGATGTTGAACAAGCAGGTCGCCGCGGATCTCGGCACGGTGGAAAAAACCATCAAGGTCCATCGCGCCCGGGTAATGGAGAAGATGCAGGTCCAGTCCCTGGCCGAACTCGTCCGCTTCGCGGAGCGCGTCGGCATCGGCGGGGCAAGCGACCAGTGATCAGTCATGATCAATAATCGGTAATCAGTGGTTCGGGAGCACATCTGAACCGTTGCCGAATGCTGATTACTGATTGTCCCCTCCGTCCCCCGCATTGGCCCAAGGTCCAATAGCCCTGTCTTCGCTCTTCCCGGTAATCTGCCAGCAAATCGGGCGACACAGCTCACGGCCAGAGCCGGCTGCACCAGCAGAGAAGTGTCACCCGTCAAAACCCAAATCACAACATCATGCCAAGCCAGCGGCTGGAAAGTAACACAATCTACATCGTGGACGACGATGATTCGGTTCGCCGGGCGTTGAGCCGTTTGCTCCGCTCGGCGGGGATGAACTGCGAATCCTTCCCTTCCGGCGAAGCGCTCCTCGACCATCTGCCCGATGACGCCCGCGGTTGTCTGATCATGGATATCCGTATGCCGGGTCTGACCGGCCACGACGTTCAGGCCCGGCTACGGAAGCGCGGCTCAACGATTCCGGTCATCGCCCTTTCCGCGCAGGACGACGTCGAAACCCGCGAACGCGCCCGCGAGTTGGGCGCAATGACATTCTTCCGCAAACCCGTGGACGACCAGGCCCTGCTCGACGCCATCAACTGGCTCCTGGGCAAACAGGAGCAACGGTCGCGCTGAAACATGAGCCCGTTTCACTCAAACCAACCAACGAATCCATGAAACCAACTGGAATCCTCAAACTCGCCGCGGCGTTCGTTGGCGCGCTGGCGCTTGCCACCACCCCGCTGTTCGCGCAGGACGCGGCGGCTGACGACAAAGCCGCCACCGCTGAACTCGCCAAGAAACTCGCAAATCCGGTCGCCAGCCTCATCAGCGTGCCCATCCAGAACAACTGGGACTTTGGCATTGGTCCGGCCAACGCCATGCGCTACACCGCCAACATCCAGCCAGTGATTCCGTTCACGCTGAACACGAACTGGAACCTCATCACCCGGACCATTATGCCGGTCATTTACGCCGAATCGCCCGTCAGCGGCGGCGGCAGCAAGTCCGGCCTGGGCGACATCGTGCAGAGTTTCTTTTTCTCGCCCAAGGCGCCTGTCGGCGGGTGGATCCTGTCGGCGGGACCGGTGATGTTGTATCCGACCGCAACCGACGAAGCGCTCGGCTTCGGCAAATGGGGTGCCGGACCAACGGTGCTCGCGCTGCAACAGAACAATGGCTGGACTTACGGCCTGCTGGCCAACCACCTCTGGTCCTATGCGGACGCCGGCCGTTACAACTCGTCCTCCGCTGATGACGCCAGCGATGGCAGCGATGCCCAGGTCAACGCCACCTTCATTCAGCCGTTCGTTTCCTACACCACCAAGACCTTTACGACTTTCGGCCTGAACACCGAGTCCACCTATGACTGGTCGCACAGCCAATGGACCGTGCCGCTGAATGTTTCGGTGAGTCAGTTGTTGAAGATTGGCAAACAGCCGGTGCAGTTCAGCCTTGGTGTGAAGTATTACGCCGAGAAGCCCGCCAACGGCCCGGATTGGGGGCTGCGCTTCGCGGTCACATTCCTTTTCCCGAAGTGACTTAACCTCAAACAACCACTGTTACAAATGCAAAGAACACAAACGACATCCATGAAAATAAAAATCCAAACCCTGGGCCTCGCGGCACTCCTGCCGGCGGCCATCCTAACCTTCACTTCCTGCTCCACCGAACCCAAATGTGAAGATACAACTGCGGGCACCAGCCTGACTGCGGTTCAACGCGGCGTGCCGGGCGGCGTCAGGGTGGACACCTACAAGGAAACCGCCACCGTCACGGCCATTGATAAAACCAGCCGCAAGGTGACGCTCGTCACCCCGGACGGCGCCAAGGCCACCGTCACGTGCGGGCCGGAGGTGGCCAACTTCGCGCAGATCGAAGTGGGCGATCAGGTCAAGGCCACCGTCACCGAGCAGCTCGTGGTCTTTGTCCGCAATCCGGGGGAATCCGCGAATGACGGGGCCGCCAGCGTCGTTGCGCTGGCGCCCATCGGCGATAAACCCGGCGGCGTGATGGCCAATACCGAGGAGATCACCGCCAAGGTCAAAGCCATTGATGTAAAACATCGGAAAGCCACGCTCCTGTTTCCCGATGGCACCAGCCATACCTTCAAGGTCCGCAAGGACGTGGATCTGACGAAGCACAGCGTGGGCGATGACGTCGTGATCCGCACCACCGAGGCCATTGCCATTTCGGTCGAGAAACCATGAACTCAGTTTCTAATCATTCTCAGCGCGGCGAAGCCGCCATTAAAGCAGCGCAGACTTCCAGTCTGGTGGCGGCGATGATGGCCATTCTCAATGTGTGCTGGGGTGGAATGCAGCCTGCGGAAGCGCAACCGATGCCGGCCCGGCCAACAGCCACGGCCTTCGCTCCGACCATTCCCAACCCGACTCCCGCGCCCGGACCCGCGCCCGAGGGCATGGTGTGGATTCCCGGCGGTGAATTTTCCATGGGTTGCGTGGTGCCGTCCGAAGGGGTCTGCACCATGGCCACGATGAACTCCGTGAACGACGCCCAGCCCATTCACCGCGTTTATGTGGATGGCTTCTGGATGGACACCAACGATGTGACCAACGAGAAGTTCGAAAAATTCGTCAAGGCCACCGGCTATGTAACCGTGGCGGAGATCGCGCCGACGAAGGAGCAGTTTCCCACCGCGCCGCCGGAGAATCTGGTGGCCGGTTCCACGGTCTTTACACCGACGACGAATGCCGTGCCGTTGAACGACTATTACCAGTGGTGGCGCTATGTGCATGGCGCGAACTGGCGGCATCCCACCGGGCCGGACAGCGACATCAAAGGCAGGGGAAATTATCCCGTGGTGCAAATCGCCTACGCGGATGCCGAGGCTTATGCGAAGTGGGCCGGCAAGCGGCTGCCGACGGAAGCGGAATGGGAATTCGCCGCGCGCGGCGGACTCTCCGGCAAGACGTATGCGTGGGGCGATGAGTTGAAGCCCGGCGGCAAATGGATGGCGAATATTTACGAAGGGCAGTTTCCAGTGAAGGACACGGGCGAGGACGGCTTTGCGGGCCTCGCGCCGGTCGGACAATTTCCCCCGAACGGCTACGGACTTTACGACATGGCCGGCAACGTCTGGCAATGGTGTAGCGACTGGTATCGGCCCGACACTTACGCGCGGCTCAAGCTGGCCGGCGGCGATGCCGTGGTGCGCAATCCCCGCGGCCCGTCTGCCAGCTACAGTCCCGGCGATGACCAGCCCCAGCGGGTGCAGCGCGGCGGCTCGTTTCTTTGCACCGACCAGTATTGCACCCGTTACATGATGGGCACGCGCGGCAAAGGGGACATTGACACCGGCAGCAACCACCTCGGCTTCCGGTGCGTTCAGGACCCGGGCCCGGCTGGAAAGGAGTCGGTGGCAAAATGAATTCCACCGGAATCCAGCCCGCACCCATGCCCGCCGGCTTCAAGCTTGCCGAGGGGAGTGTGCCACCACCCGCCACTCCCCCTTCGGTGGACAAATACGATGCGCCGTCGCTGGTCGGGAATCAGGCGCGAAAGCGGTTCCACGTTATGGTCAAGCCCGGCAGTTCCACCTGCAATCTTGATTGCGACTACTGTTTTTATCTGAGCAAGGAAACCCTGCCCGGCGGTCCCGGCGTCGGCCGCATGTCCGACGAAACGCTCGAGAAACTCATCCAGCAATACATCGCCGGTGTGATCGGGCCGGAAGTGGTGTTTTCCTGGCAGGGCGGCGAGCCGACGCTGATGGGTCTGGATTTCTTCCGCAAGGCCGTCGCGCTCGAAAAGAAATACGCGAAGCCATTCCAAAAAATCGAAAATGATTTGCAGACGAACGGGACGTTGATCACCGAGGAATGGTGCGAGTTCCTGAAGGAAAACCGGTTCCTGGTTGGCTTGAGCATTGACGGCCCACGGGAGATTCACGACCGCTACCGCGTCACCAAGGGCCGGAAACCCACGTTTGACAAGGTCTTCAACACGGTCAAACTCTTCAAGCAATTCGGCGTCCCATTCAACACGCTCACCTGCGTCAACCGGTTCAATGCCCGAAAGCCGCTCGATGTTTACCGCTTTCTCCGGAATGAAGTCGGCTCCACCTACATGCAGTTCATCCCCATTGTCGAATACAAGGGCTTCGAGAAAACCGCGCCGCACAAATGGAACAACGACACCCTGCCCAAGGACGGCGACCCGGAAGCCCGGCCCGGCCATCCCAATTCCCTCGTGACCGATTGGACAGTGGACCCTGACGACTGGGGATATTTCCTGTGCAAGGTTTTTGACGAGTGGCGCAAAAAGGATCTGGGCCGGGTGCTGGTCAATCATTTCGAGACGCTCGTGTCGCAGCATTTGGGTCTGGGTTCGCAGATCTGCATTTACGGCGAGTTCTGCGGCAAGGGCGTGGCGGTGGAACATGACGGCGGCGTCTACTCCTGCGACCACTATGTCTATCCGGAGTATCGCCTGGGCACCATCAAGGACCAGGCGCTCGACACCCAGGTCTTTTCCCGCACGCAGGTGAAATTCGGCTACGCCAAAAACGAGACCCTGCCGCAGTATTGCCGGCAATGTCCGTTTCTCTCGGACTGCTGGGGCGAATGTCCCAAGAACCGCATCATCCGCACGCCGGACGGCGAGCCGGGCCTGAACTATCTCTGCCGCGGCTTCAAGCAATACTTCGCGCACGCCATTCCCGAGGTGGAGCGCATCTGTGCGGACTTGCGGAAGCAACCCCTTCAACCCCGGAAACGGATGTGAAATATGAAAAGAATCGAACAGAAGCAAACGAAGGCAACAGAGACGGAAAGAGAATTCTCCGTTATCTCCGTTTCCTTCTGTTCAAACAGACAACAACCATGAAAACCAATTTGTCCGCCGCCAATGAAACAAACCGCGCTACGGACAGAGCAAACAAACAAGACAAACAAACAAATGAAAACAAAAAAAATGCAGCATTACGGCTTGTCACTGCTGACGGCGGGCGCGGCGCTTTACGGCGTCACGGCCAATGTTCAGGCGGCGGACAAGAAACCCAACATCCTCATCCTCTGGGGTGACGACATCGGCGGCTTCAACATCAGCGCCTACAACATGGGCATGATGGGCTACAAGACGCCGAACATTGACCGCCTTGCCAAAGAAGGCGCGCTCTTCACGGACTGGTATGCCCAGCAGAGTTGCACCGCTGGTCGCGCGGCGTTCATCACCGGGCAATCGCCCATCCGCACCGGACTCACCAAGGTCGGCCTGCCCGGAGCGCCGGAAGGCCTGACCAAGCTCGACCCGACCCTCGCGCAGATGCTCAAGCCGCACGGCTACGTTTGTGGCCAGTTCGGCAAGAATCACCTCGGTGACCGCAACGACATGCTGCCGACCGTTCACGGATTCGATGAGTGGTTCGGTAACCTCTACCACTTGAACGCGGAAGAGGAGCCTGAAAACCCTGATTATCCAACCGAAGCGAAGATGCCTGGCTTCTTTGAGAAGTTCGGCCCGCGTGGCGTTTTGCACTGCTTCGCGACCGACAAAGAAGATACAACTGTGGATCCCCGCTTTGGCGAGGTAGGCAAACAAATGATTGAGAACACCGGCCCGCTGACCAGAAAACGGATGGAAACGATTGACGACGAAGTCACCGCCGGGGCGATCAAGTTCATGGACAAGGCGGTGAAGGACGGCAAGCCGTTCTTCATTTGGTGGAACACCAGTCGCATGCATCTCTACACGCACCTTAGTTCGAAGTGGGAGGGTAAGACCGGTCTTGGAATCTATGCCGATGGCATGGTCGAGCACGACAGCGACGTTGGTGAGATGCTCGACGAATTGAAGAAGCTCGGCATCGAGGACAACACCATCGTTATGTATTCCAGCGATAACGGCGCGGAAATGTGCACCTGGCCCGACGGCGGCACGACGATGTTTCGCGGCGAGAAGAACACGCAATGGGAAGGCGGCTGGCGCGTGCCCTGCCTGATTCGCTGGCCCGGTGTCATCAAGCCCGGCACGGTCATCAACGACATGGGCTCGATGGAGGACATGATTCCGACGCTGTTGGCCGCCGTGGGCGACACCACCATCAAGGAAGACCTGCTGAAGGGCAGGACGATTGGCGACACGACCTTCAAGGTCCACCTCGACGGCTACAACCTGCTGCCGTTCTTGAAAGGCGAAGTGGCCGCATCGCCGCGCCACGAGTTCATTTACTGGACCGACGACGGCAACTGTGCCGCGCTGCGCTACAACAACTGGAAGATCAGCTTCCTGCGCCAGGACCACCACGGTATGGAAGTTTGGACGCAGCCAGTCACCGAGTTGCGCGCCCCGCTCATCTGCAATCTAAAAATGGATCCGTTCGAGCGGGCGGAACGTGACGGCAATGGCTACAACGATTGGTATATCCACCACATGTTCGTGTTTGCGCCTGCGGCTGGCTACGTCGCGCAGTGGATGACGAGCTTCCGCGAATTCCCGCCGCGCATGAAGCCCGGCAGCTTCAGCCTCGACCGCGTGATGGATTCGATGACGAGCGGCCAGCAAAAAGCGCAGTAACCGATGCCTCGCTTGTGAAACACGCGGGCTGGCCAAGTGGCCGGCCCGCGACTTCACCAGCGAAGCGAAATGTTTGTTGGCCACAACCTAAAAATATGAAAAACATACGCAGCATCATTGCCGTTCTGGCGATCACCTTCGCCAGTCTCACCATCGCCCGCGCCCAGGACCCGTTGCCCTCGTGGAACGACGGCCTGGCCAAGCAATCCATCATCGCCTTCGTCGAGAAGGTCACGACACCCGGCTCGCCGGATTTTGTGCCCGTTCCCGAACGCATCGCCGTGTTCGACAACGACGGCACGCTCTGGAGCGAACAGCCGGCGCCGGTCCAGTTCTACTTCGTGATGGACCGTGTGAAGGCACTCGCGCCGCAACATCCCGAGTGGAAACACAAGGAACCGTTCGCCTCGCTGCTCCGGGGCGATGTAAAAGGCGCGCTCGCCGGCGGCGATCACGGGCTGATGGAACTTTTCATGGCCACGCACACCGGCATGACCACCGACGAGTTCGCGCAGATGGTCAAGGACTGGATCGCCACCGCGAAACATCCGGACACCGGCAGGCGCTTCCTCGACATGACCTATCAGCCGATGCTTGAAGTGCTCGCCTATTTTCGCGCGAACGGTTTCAAAAATTTCATCGTCTCCGGAGGCGGCATCGAGTTCATGCGCGCGTGGGCGGAGCAGGCTTATGGCATCCCGCCAGAACAGGTCGTGGGCAGCAGCATGAAGACGAAGTTTGAGCTGCGCGACGGCAAGGCCGTGCTCGTGCGCCTGCCGCAGTTGAATTTCAACGACGACAAAGCCGACAAGCCTGTCGGCATCAATGAATACATCGGCCGCCGACCCATCGCCGCGTTCGGCAATTCCGTGGGCGACCAGCAGATGCTGGAATATACGCAGAGCGGCCCTGGCGCGCGGTTCGAGCTGCTGGTGCTGCACGACGACGCGGCCCGCGAATTTGCCTACGGCCCGGCGCGCGGATTGCCGGATGTGAAATACGGTTTCTTCACCGCCGCGCTTGATGAACACGCGAAGAAGGACGGCTGGACGGTCGTCAGCATGAAGAACGATTGGAAGACGATCTTCCCCGCACCAGAGTCCGAGATCACCGCCGTTGACATCCTGCTCGAACCGGACGCCACGATGCTGGAACATTGCAAGGCCGACAACGCCCGGTTGCTCGGCGCCTATTCGCAGGGTTTCGCGCTGGACGCAACCCACACTCCGCACATTACGATGCTCCAGTGTTTCGTGCGCACGGCGGACTTGGATAATCTTTATGCCGCCGAGGAAAAAGTTCTCGCCGCCGCCAATGTGACCGCGATGAAGCTGGACGCCTTCAAACGCTACTACCTTCCGGCCGGTGGCGGGCTGGGCGTCGCCGGCATCTGCGCGAAGCCGACGCCGGAAATCCTCAAGCTGCAGGCGGACATCATCGCCGCCGCGAGTCCGTATAACCTGCGCAGCGGCCCCATCGGCGCGTTCACCGCCGGGCACGACAATTCCGCCCTTGATGCGGCCATCATCGGTTATGTTTCCAATTTTGAGCAAATCGGGGCGGGCGACCATTTCAATCCGCACGTCAGCACCGGCAACGCGCCGACCACATATCTCGACCAGATGGTCACCGAACCGTTCGAGCCGTTCACCTTCTCGCCAGCGGGCGCGGCAGTTTACCAGCTCGGCCCGTTCGGCACGGCGGCGAAAAAACTTAAAGAATGGAATTTGCAGCCTTGAGGCCGGACGATACGAAACCATCAACCGAAGAAAAATTTATGAACGAAGACCGACAACTGACGATTCATTTCAACAACGGCACAAAGATGGACGTGACGTTTCCCACCCAGATCAAGAATTCGACGGCGGCCGTGCTCGAATCCATGAAGCGAGCATTGGACTCCGACAAGCTGGACATCGAGGCTGAGGGGAAGCTCGTCATCATCCCCTGGGGCAGCATCAAACATGTTGAAATGACCCCGATGCCCCCGGCGGTTCCATTCGGATCCATCAAAGGGGCGAGGATCAGCCAATGAGACTCAGCAGCGCAACTATGAAAACCTCACGCAGGCAAAACCTCCTCGCCGTCATCCTCGCTGCCGATGCTTGGTCTGCCTGCGGGAAGGAAGAAGCTGTTGGTAGGTGATATATGGAAAGTACTTTACCACCCCTGGAAGAAGATCGCAGCCGAATCGCCCGCGAACGTCTGATGGCCGACCTGGGCGCCATCGCCGCGGATGTCGAAGCCCTGCTGCGGGCCACGGCGGACGATACGAGTGACCAGGCGAAAGAGACTCGCGCCCGGCTCACCGCAGCGCTCGAAAAAGCCAAGGCAACCTGTCAGGAGTTGCAGTCGCAGGGAGTCGAATCCGTCAAGGCCGCCGTCAACAAGGCGGATCAGGCCATTCGCGCGCACCCGTATGAAGCGATCGGCGTCGCGTTGGGCGCCGGCATTCTGCTGGGCGCGCTCCTGCGACGGAAATAACGATTATGTTTGAAACCGAACAGGAAACCGTTGGCGTGATGGAATCCATCCGCCGGCTCGGCAGCTCGCTGGCTGGTCTTTTGCAGGCCCGGGCCGAGTTGTTCGCGGTCGAGTTGCAGGAAGAGAAACTGCGCGCCATCCGGTTGCTGGTGTGGGTTTCCGCCGCCATCGCCCTCGGCGTAGCGGGACTCCTGGTTGCCATTGGCGGGCTGGCGCTGTTTGTCTGGGAAAAGGCCGGCTATCCGGGTCTCGCCGTCCTCGCGGTCGCTGCCATCGGAACCGCGGCGATCAGCCTATGGGTCATCCAGCGCCGAATCGTGCGCGGCCCCGCTCCCTTCGCGGAGACGGTGGCCGAGTTCAGGAAGGACGCCGAAAGTCTGCGCCAGCAAAAATGAACGACCTAATCACACGCAAACGTCTGATCATCGCGCAAGCCGACCACCATCGTCAGCTTATCAAACTGGAGCGCCAGCGCCTTTGGCAGCGCGTTGACCAGGCGCGGGACTTTGTCCGCCAAAACCGCTGGTGGCTTGTGGGCGGAGCCATCGCGAGCGGCGTTCTGCTCGCACCGAAAAAACGCGGATGGTTGGGATGGTTGCCCCTCGTATCGAAGTTATTGCGGATTTTTGAGTCCACTGATTACTGACTGCTAACCACTGATACTATGAAACACAAACTCCTGTTCGCCCTCACCCTCGCCACCGCGCTGCTGCCCTCAGCTTTGCGGGCCGGGGAAACCAACAAATGGACATTCGACGCGTCACTTTACGGTTTGGCGGCCGGCATGTCCGGAAACGTCGCCGTCAAAGGCGTCCCCGCCGACGTGGATGTCGGTTTCGATAAAATCTGGGACAACCTCAAATTCGGCGCGATGGGCGGCGCGCGCGTGGGCTATGGGCGTTGGGCCTTGTCCACCGAAGTCATCTACATGGATCTGGAGGCACCCAAGGGGCCGTTCACCGCCAAAGCCGAGCAGTGGATGGTGCAGCCGGCGTTGGAATATCAGGTCTGCCGGTATTTCGATGCCTATGCCGGCACGCGCTACAACAGCATTCACCTGGCTTTGAACGGGCCGCTCGGGGTCAATCCTTCCGGCACGCACGACTGGTGGGATCCGATTATTGGCGCCCGGGTTAGTCTGCCCGTCTGGAAGAAACTCAGTTTCAACGTGAGCGGCGACATCGGCGGGTTTGGGGTTGGCTCGGACCTGACGTGGCAGGCATATCCCTGCTTCAACTGGCAGTTTACGAGGGTCACGTCGCTGCAAGTGGGCTATCGCTTCCTTTATACTGACTACGAAACCGGCAGCGGCTTGAACCGGTTTAAATACGACATGCTGACGAGCGGTCCGCAGGTCGGGTTCACGTTCCACTTCTGAGCAGCATCCCATGCGCATGAGCCAGCAACGCCATACAAACAGACGTCCGGGGCCACGGCAGACTGCGCGCGGCGAACGGATTCTATCTGTCGCCGCTGCGCTCGTGCTGCTGTCTGCCCCAATCTTCGCTCATGCCCAGCCGGTCGTGCCTCCCGCCGCCGTTGAACAATTCCAGCACGTCATCGGCAGCCGGGTCGAGGCGGTGACGATTCTCGGCGGTGATTATGGAGCCGGAGGTGGAATTTACACCTTCCGCGGCGGCGAAGTCGCCAACTTGAGCGTCACCAAGGTCGGCGGTGGAGGAATCGTTGCCGAGCCGCGTCCCCTGGGTGAGAGCGGCTTGAGATGGGCACCCGTGCTGCAAGGCAACCTCGGCCACATCTCGGCGCAGAACGAATTCGCGACGGGCTACCTGCAAGGCAACAAGTCGGTGTATGACGTGCTGGCCGTGCAGGGAGGCGGCGGCGCGCGTTTCTTTTTCACGGATCATTTCAGTGTCGCGCCCGCGGTCAGCGGCATC
This sequence comes from Verrucomicrobiota bacterium, assembly GCA_050010435.1. GTDB lineage: Bacteria > Verrucomicrobiota > Verrucomicrobiia > Limisphaerales > UBA11358 > UBA11358. The sequence continues at coordinate 31,776 of JBEKKZ010000011.1, forward strand.
TACGGCCACACCGAAAACGAGTTCAAGCCGCAGAACGCCGTGGGCGACCACGTCAAGGCGGTCGCCAGCGGGACCTACGTGGACTGGAATTTGGACACCTGGTCGGTGGAGCCGTCGCTGGATTTGAATTATGATTTTCACTGGCAGCGGACGACCTTCGAGTTCGGGTCGCGCTACAATTTTTTTCACACGGAAAGTTTCAACAGCTCGTCATCCGTGGTCGGCGTGAGCGGCGACTCGCACACCTGGGAGAACAAGCTGGACGTGGACGTGCCGCTGGGCTGGAAGCTGTTTGAGCGGGAACTGCACACGGGCGGCTTCTTCTCGCGCACGGAACTGTTTGGAAGCGCCGCCGAGGGCCTCAACGAAAACCATATTTATACGGTGAACGGGCGGTTCGTCATGGATCTGCTCGGGAAGGTTTGGAAAGTGCACTGGCTCGGTGTTGGCTTCTCCTATTTTTGGGGCGATCACTTCGGCGGCTGGTCCGCCGGCCTCGATCTGCGTTTCAAATTCTGACCGCTCGAATCCAAAAAACATGAACCTCCAAATGCACTTTGAGCATCAAACTAAACTCAACCAAAAACAAATAAAGCGATTCATTCATGAAACACGCATTCTTCGTCACACTCAATCTGGCCGCGCTGCTGGTCGCCGGCTGCAGTTCCACGCCAATCACGGTGAACACCGGCGCCGTGCACGCCAGCACGTTCAGCTTTGTGACCGGCCGGCCCATGCCGCCGGATTACGCCGAGCAACGAGCGCACATCCACACGCTCATCCAAAACGCCATCACCACCAACCTGACGGCCAGGGGCCTCAACCGGGCACCGGCCGGCGGCGATGTCTTCCTGGCCTACCTCGTCATTTTGGGGAACAACGTGGCCACCACCGACGTGAATGATTATTTCGGTTATGGGCGGGATGCGGACGCACTTTTGGACAAGGCGCACCAGAAGTTCGCCATCGAGAGCAAAAATCCAAACCACTTTGTGGCCGGCACGCTGGTCATTGATGTCATTGACGCCAAAACCTACAAACTCCTCTATCGCAATTGCGCGGTGCGCCAGGTTTTGCGCAATGTCCCCGACGACGTGCGGGCGGAGCGGATTCAGGAAGCCGTGGATGTGGTGCTCAAGGACGTGCGCATCGCCCATTAAACAGGAAGCCCAGCATGAACCACTTTCGCGACATTATTGACAAGGTTACCTCGGGCGATATTCCCACCGGAATAATGAGTAGCGCGGGCGTCGTCCTGCTCCTGCTCGCGATGAAGGTGGCCAAGGGTTTCTTGAAATGGATCTTTGTCTTCCTCGCTTTGGCCGTCTTGGCTGGCGCGGTGTGGTGGCATTTCCAACAACACTGAAAATCTATGAAATCTAAAACCATAACAAAACTCGCCATCTTGATGGGAATCACCTCGCTAATGGGTGGTATGTTCACGACCGGCTGTAGTTCGCTGAATAAACCGGCCTCGGCCAGCTTTGCTTCGGTCACCATCAGCGGCAAAAATGCCCGGCAAATTCAAGACGCCACCATCGCGGTTTTTCAAGAAAACGGCTACCGGGGGTATGCCTCAAGTCAGGGATTGGTGTTTGAGAAGGAGGGCACACGGGCCAACACGATTTCCCGCGAAGGTTTGGTAGGTGCGCATTATGGAGCCGTGACTATTGTCCGGGTGCGCGCGGAACTGGTGGAACTCAAACCCGGTTCTGTCCGCCTGCAATGTCAGGCCTACATGGTGAGCGGTGCCGGCGACGCCTTCATGGAGAACGAAGCACGGCTCGCCAACTACCGCAGCGGGCCTTATCAGGATCTTCTGGATGAAGTTGCCAAAAGACTGAAGCAGCTGTGACGTGATTTTTAAACCAACACAACCAAAACCAAAACCATGAAACACATTACACCACTTATTCTGTCCGTCACCCTCCTGGGTTTATCGGCCCGCGCCGACATTCTTGAACTCAAGAACGGCAACGTTCTCAACGGCAAATACGCCGGCGGCACCACCGGCACCGTGCGCTTTGAAACCAGCGCCGGCCAGCAGGTCCTTGAGACTCCTCAAATCATCGCGTTAACGTTCACCACACCGCCGCCGGCCCCCGCGCCCGCTCCGGCCCCCCCACCCGTCGCCGCCACAAGTTCGGTGACCTTGCCCTATGGCACGACGTTGCTCGTGCGCATGATGGACAGCGTTTCCTCGCGCAACGGTCCGGGCGCGAACTTCACCACCAGGCTCGAATATAACCTCGTCGCCAACGATGTCGTCGTGGCCCCGGCAGGGACGATCATTTACGGCAAAGTCCGGAGTGCCACGCAGGCAGGACGGGCGGTGGGCCGATCCACGCTTGATATCCGGCTGGCCCAGATGATCATCGGTGGCAGTCCCGTGCCCATCGCAACCAGCGGTTACGCGGAAGCCGGCCAAGCCTCCATCGCCAAGGCCGCCAAGGGCGCGGCGTTCGGCGCAACCGTGGGTGCCATCGCCGGCGATGCGGGCAAGGGCGCAGCCATCGGCGCCACAGCCAGTCTCCTGAAGCGGGGACAGACGCTGACGATTCCACCAGGCACGCTGCTGGAATTCACCCTCACTCAACCCGTCACCGTTCGCACCGGCAACTGACCACTCACTATTTATTTCTCAACTCCCCAACACTGATTCTTATGAAAAACTTGAAAACGAAACTCACCCTCGCTGGTTTCACCGCCATGCTGGTTGCCTTCTGCGCACTGGCTCAATCCGGCGGCGAAAAGAATTCCGCCTCCGCCTCTGCGGCCGACCAACCCGACACCGGCAATCTGCGTGCATTCGTTGAGCTGGCCCGCTCGGACATCAAAACCGACAAGGCCCTCATCATTGCCGAGAATCTGCCCATGACCGATGCCGAAGCCGTCGAATTCTGGCCACTCCATCGGGACTATGAGGCCGAACTGAGCAAGTTGAACGACCAGAAGTTCGCCCTGATTGTGCGTTACGCCCATAACTACCAGACCATGACCGATCAGGAGGCGACTGAACTGGCGCAGGACACCTTCAATCTCGAAGCGAAGAAGACTGATTTGAAACGGAAGTATTTTAAAAAGTTTTCGAAGGTGATCCCAGCCACAAAAGCCGCGCGTTTCTTCCAGCTTGAAAACCAAATCAATCTGGCGCTTGACCTGCGGGTGGCGGCCTCGCTGCCGTTGATCAAGTAGCGTGCCGAAGAACGAGTCACCGCCATGAAAAAAATCACGACAATCAAATGCCTGTTGACGCTCACGGCAACCGCGCTGTTGGTTCTGAGTTGCGCCACTCGGAACATCAACCCGGCACAAGCCCGCGCAAACACGGGCTACGTGGATTTACACGCCGTTCCAGCCGGAGAATTGTGCTGGCAGGTCGCGCGCTTCGATGATCGCAAGCAGGCTTTCCAACCCGTCTTCTCGGAGTTGGAACCGCCGGCGGGCGGCATTTTGCGTCTGGCATTTTCGCCGGGCCATCATCGCCTGCGCGTCACGTTTATGAACCGCGTCATCGTGAATCCGGTGGAGTTTGAAGTCGAGGTTCAGGACGGAAAGATCACCCCGGTCCGCGTCACATTGACCGCAGCCGGCACTGCGCTGGTCACGACGAAGGAAACCAGTTCCGGTGGCACGGCCAAGGGCCGCTATGGCCGGCGCATCCAATATGGCAGCGACGAAACGGCCATGTACAGCATCTCCGCCCTGGCGGAGCCGCCCGTGACCTACCAACTCAAGGAGCAAATGCCCTATGCGCACTAAACCTAGAAGAATGGCAGGTGGCCACTGGCCACTTTTTTTGACCCTCCTGCTCCTCACCTTGGGCGCGGGTTGCCGCTTGTTGCAAACCGTAGTGGATGTTCCCGGCCAGACCGTTCGCGCCGTCACACCGGGCAAGAACGACAAACACCCGGTGGACCCGGTGGAGGTTCAACAGAACCTGTTGCGTTTTGCGGACGAATACTCGACGCGCATGGTCGTCGGCGTGGACAAACTTAATCGGGGCACCAACGCGCTTGATCCGGCGGAAACCTTGAAATGGAAAATTGCTCTCGTGACCGAGACCTGCACCATCGCGTCCGGTCCGAACGCGGTCGCCAGTCTGCTCGACATGACGATTTTTGTCACTGCGACGCGGATGGCACTGGAGGAATATTGGCAGCCGGATGTTTTCGGCGAATCCGCGCGGCCCATGCTGGATAGCTGTCGGATCGCCGAGGCGGAAATCTGGCAACTCGCGGGCACGGTGCTCAAACCGGAGCAGCAGGCGGAATTGCGCAAGGCGATTGGGGCGTGGCACCAGCAGAATCCGCAGCCGGAAAGCGTTCTGGCGGCGCGGGCGCTGGGTTTCGCGTCGCAAGTTGCCGCTGCGAACGAAACCGACTCGTCCAAACCCGATAGCGTGTTCAACCTGCTGAAGGTTGACCCGCTTTCCGGCCTGGACCCGGCCGTGCGCGAGATCGCGCAGACGCGGTTGTTTGCCGAACGGGCGCTCTTCGTAACCCAGAAGATGCCCGTGCTGTTGCGCTGGCAAACGGAATTGTTGAGCGTCAACGCGGTCGACATGCCCGCCGTGCGGCAGTTGGTCACGAACTCCACGGAAATCTCGGCTTCCGTGGAACGCTTCGCCGCCGTGGCCGAAAAGCTGCCGGCGCAGGTCAGCATCGAGCGCGCGGAAATTCTCAAGGCGCTTCAGTCGCAGGAAAAGGATGCCGCCTTGCTCTTGAAGTCAGGCACGCAAATGTCGGATTCCCTGAACGCGACCCTGACGACCTTCGATGCGTTGATGAAACGTTTTGGCGTCGGCGAAACCAACCATGCCAGCCCGTCGAACACCAACTCACCGCCGTTCAACATCCAGGATTACACGGCCGCCGCCGCCCAACTGGCGGTAACGGCGCAACAGTTGACCGAGATGATCCGCACGCTCGACCAGACGCTCGATTCGACCAACCTCACGAAACTTTCGGCGCAACTTGGTCCGGTGGTTCAACAGGCGCAAACCGGCGGCAAGGAGATCGTGGACTACGCCTTCTGGAAAGGCATCCTGCTCGTGGCCATCGCATTGATGGCCGCGTTGATTTACCGCTTTCTCGGCGCCCGACTGACACCCGCCACAAACTCAAAATCAAACTCACCATGACCAAATACATCCATCCAATCCGGCTCAGCGCTACAATTTGCCTGAGTCTCGCGACAGCGGCGCTGTTCACCGGCTGCAAGCATCTCGGCCCCCAGACCGTGGCGGTGGACCGTTTCGACTACAGCTCGGCCATCGCCGATTCGTGGAAACAACAGACGCTGCTGAACATCGTCAAGCTGCGCTACATGGATCTGCCTGTGTTCGTGGACGTGTCGTCCATCGTCGCCGGCTACTCCATGCAAACGGGCGTCAGCCTCAACGGCACGCTCTCCACCAAAAACGCCATCCAGGGCAACTACGTGGCAGGGGGCGGACAAGCCATCTACACGGACCGGCCCACCATCACCTACACGCCATTGACCGGGGAGAAATTTTTGCGCGGCCTCATGACGCCGATTGAGCCGAAAAATATTTTCTTCATGCTCCAGTCTGGTTACGCGGCGGACTTTGTCCTGGGCCTGACCGTGGAGAGCCTGAACGGCGTGCGCAATCGTTCCACCACCGCCGGCTCAGTGCGGGAAGCGGACCCCGAGTTCACCCGCGTGCTGCAATTGTTGCGCGAAGTGCAGGCGGCGGGAGCCGTCGGGATGCGTGTGGAAGTGGACAAGTCCAGAGACGAAACCGCCATGTTGTTTTTCCGGCGGGACAATGCGCCGCCAGAGATTGTGGACAAAATTGAGGAAATCCGCCAACTGCTCAAGCTGCCGGAGGGGCTACAGAAGTTCAACCTGGTCTATTCGCCCGTGCGGGGAGCGACGAATGAACTGGCGGTGGGCAGCCGCTCCATGGTGCAGGTCATGGGTGCCTTCGCCTCCTATGCGGACGTGCCGGAGCAGGATTTGAAGGACGGTCGCGCGCCGCCGTCCTTGTCATCCACCAACAGCCCCGGCAAAGGCGACCCGGTGAAGATTAAATGCAGCAAGGACAAGCCGGCGGATGCCTTCGCCACCGTGCATTACCATGGGCACTGGTTCTGGATTGACGACGGCGATTGGCGCTCGAAGCGCGCCCTCACCGCCGTCATGTTTTTGTTCACGATGGCCGAAACTGGCGGCGGCGAAAAGCTGCCATTGATCACCATACCGGCGCAATGAAGGCAGGTGACCATTGGACAGGAATCAGTAATCGGACACGAATGAACACGAAACAACACAGCCGCAACCAGTCAACGCACACGTTGATGTTGATTTTGATCTGCGGCTTCATGTCGCTGCCGGGTTTCTGCGCGGAGCCCGACAGGGCACAGACACTCGCGGTGACACCTGTGGTTGCGACCAACTGCGTGCTCGTGACGAATATCGTGGTTGTGACGATCACCAATTACGTGGTTACCACGAATGCCGCCCTGAGCACCAACACCTTCACCACGTTTCCAGACACTCCAACACTCCAACACTCCAACACTCCAACGTTAGCCCTGCCCGATCTGAGCTGGGTGCCGCCGGCAGACGGCTACGACTGGATTCAGCTCAACACCGGCGAATGGCTCAAGGGTCGCATCAAGGCCATGCAGGATCGCCAGCTTGAATTCTTCAGCGAAAAGTTGAGTGACGTCACATTTGATTGGAAAGACATCCGACAGGCGCGTTCCCCCCGCACCATTGACGTATTGTTTGTGGACGGCGAAAAGGTGTCGGGTTCTGTCACGGTGACACCAGAGCAGGTCACGGTTGGCGGCACAGCACCGTCTGTCCTTCCCCGTGACCAGCTACAAAGCCTCACGCCGGGCGGGGCCAAGGAGCGGGATTACTGGTCGGCTGACGTGTCATTTGGGCTGACGGTGCAGGCGGGCAACACCAAGGCGATCCAATACAATGCCCAGGTCGATCTACAGCGGCGCACTCCGGCAACGCGCCTCAGTCTCGATTACATAGGGAATATCAGCAGCGTCAACGGCACCGACAGCGCCAACAATCACCGCGTGAACAGCGAGTTCGATTTCTGGCTTTCACAGCGGTTCTATCTGTTGCTGCCGTCAGTTGAATACTACCAGGATCCATTTCAAAACCTGGCGCATCGGGTCACCGTCGGAGGCGGCGTCGGTTATGATCTGATTGACCGCCCCAAATTGGAATGGAACATCACCACCGGTCCGGCCTATCAGTATGCCTGGTTTGATTCTGCCGAGCTTGGACAACCGACGGAGAAAGGCACGGCTGCGCTTACCTTCGGCAGTCGCTTCAAATGGGACATCACTTCCCGAGTCAAGTGGCTCGTGCAATACCGCGGTCAATACACGAGCAGGGAAGTTGGTGAGACCACCCACCACGCCGTCAGCACGCTGTCGGTCGACCTCAACAAACGCCTCACGCTCGATGTTTCCGGCATCTGGGATCGCATCTCGGATCCGAAGGTTAGCGCAGGCGGTGTCAAACCCAAGCCGGATGATTTCAGCCTGGTCGTCGGTTTGGGAGTGCATTTCTGAACCAGATTCCACTCATGGATACCGTTCGCGAAATCAAGCGGCACCTCAACCTCGACGTTTCTTCATCTGGGATTACCTCCCAAACCCTCAAATCCGATCTGACGGCAGCATACCCCCAAAAAGCGATTACTATCTGACGGTTGGGTTGGGCGTGAGGTTTTAGGCCCGCGCGATTTACTTTTTTATTTCGGATGTTGCCAGTTAGCCGCCCCCGGCGCCCTGTAAAACCGGATGACCGCAATCAATTCGCCGGCCTGTGTCTGGACCTGTGCGCGCTGGGCCGGACACGGATCCTGCTGGGCTTGCAGCACTTCATAGTAATGGACTTGCCGTTGAGATGACGCTGCGTGGCCAGCTCGGACCGACGGCGCGAGGGTCTTTGCCGATTTTAACTTCGTCTTCGTCAGGGATATTTGAGCCGGAAGAACTGGCTGCTGTTGGACCGTGAAAGCGTCACTTGATTCTGCCCGTTCGTGACCGCCGGCGCGTTCGTTACGGTCAGCCAGTTGGTCGTGGTCAAATCGGAATTTTTTTGCAGCTCAAAACTTCCGGGAGGCGACGCCCACAAAAGGACCACATTGGTGCCGGAGGGCGCAATGCCCAACAACGCCGGGGGCAGGGAAACCTCGAATATCGGGCTCGCCAGATTGGTCGCCGCAAAAATGTTCGTGCCGCCCAGGATGGTGACGGAGCCGAAATATTGCCCGGGCGGGGTCGCCGGGTCGATCGTGATGCCAAAGACGACGTCGTTGTAAGTTTCAAAGGGCAACAGAATGCCGGGAACGTTCGCAAAGAACGCGTTCGTGTCCGCCGCGAGATAGCCGGCCGCCTCATCGATGAAATCGAACTGGATGTCGTTCAGGAACAGATTGTCGGTCAGGCTCGTGTTGATCAGCATGCCGGTGAAGAAGAATTCATTGCTCCCGACACCCGACTGCACTGCGGGGGTCAGGACGAATGCCAGGTCCGCCCGTGTTGGTGCGATGGACAGCAGCAACGCCAGGCCGGACAAAAGCATGAATGGTTTCAGGCACATGGTTCGTGTCCGTCAATGGCCCACCGCATACAACGTGGCGTTGTTGATCGCGTAAACGATGCCATCCACGCCGACGAGGGTGGGGGTATAGGCCTCGCCCAGGCCCGAGGTCAGCACATTCGTTTCCGAAAGCGTGTTGGAAGTCAGGTCCCAACGGTAGAGCTTGCCGTCCTCGTTGTTGGCCAGCACGGATTTGGTGAACGGATCGACCGCCGCCGTATTGATGCACCACTCGTGCACGGCATGGGGATAGATATTGGTGTAGCTGGAATCCGGTGTCGGCCCGGCAATGGTGAGGACTTCATTCATCACGGTGGCTCCGGAGATGGGGTCCGTCATGCTGTTCCGCGGGTCGAGGATGCCGATTTTATTGACACCATCGCCTCCGCCTTCAACGTAATTGTTATACTTGGTCATCAGCAAATACGGCGAACTGCCGTAATAGGAAGAAACGAGTGAGGCGGATACGACGGATGCAGTATCGTCCCAACCGAACGCGCCGGGCACCTTGGTTTGGGTGAGTGTGCTGTTGTAATGCAGCAGCCAGCCGCGATCATGATTTGAATACCACGGATTCTCCAACACACCAAAATAAACGTCACCATCGGGGCCGACGGTGGGTGAGGCGGTCCCGTCGTCGGGCACAATGGAGTCATTGGCGGGATTCCTTGCATCTTTGAGGCGAACCCTGGCAAGGGGCGCGAGGGTCCGGCCATCCACAGCGACGAGATAACCGTAGCCGTAACTGCCGTTGTTGACGGCGACATACAGCGTCTTGTGATCGTTGCTCAACGCCGGAGCGCAGTTCATAACGACATTGACGATCCCAACGTCGCTTGCGGCGTTGGTAGCGGCAACCCAGGCGCCGGTTCCATTGTAATCAATGCGGGCAATGCCGCTCTGGAGGTTCAACGGCGTGGGGCCGGTGACTTGAAACCCGAAGAAAATGTTCCCATAGCGGTCCGCGGTGATGGGCGTGTTGATATACACACTGTTCAGGTAGGCGTTGGTATTGGCGGTGTAGTTGGTCAGCCCGTAAAATGCGATTTGCCCGATGACCGGGGAAGCGTTCGTCGTGTCCGGAGTATCGCAATAGTAAACCGTCCCGCCGCCGCCCGGAAAATAGAGCCGGTTCCTGGGGGTCAGTGTGGGTGAAAAGCTCGGAGTCCAATTATGGGCCGGCAGGATGTAGTCCGTGGGTCGCACCCAGTTCGTCGCGCCGGTGGCGCCGGCCAGTGCCTCGACTTCGAAACCGCCGGTGGCGCCCGTTTTCACCGGCACGATGACCGTGTTGGAACGCGTGATCAGGGGTGAACCATAGTGGATGAGCAGTTCGCTTCCGCTATATTGCGGATTCAGGTCCACCGGCGTATGCCACAGTATGCGATTGAGCGGCTGGGAGGCCACCGACGCGATGGCGTCATGTTGGGACTCATGCCCGTAACCGCTCCACGGAAACCGGATGCTCTGCGCCCCGGTATTCTCCGCAATCAGCAAGCCGCAAACGGTTGCCACCCTCAGCCAATGATAAAAACTTCGTCCGGGGACACGGGCGAAAGATTTATTAAAGGATTGCATCACGATATTTAATACAGTAGCAGCAAAAGGTTGGTTGGGCAAGAACAAGTGGAACGGGGTGGAGCAATTTAATTAATCTCGTAGCCGCGAACGTTAGTTCGCGCCATAGCATTCCCCTTTATTCGATTTGCGCCGACTGACGTCGGCGGCTACATATTTTTTAAAAACGCTCTAGTGGTACAATTTCAGTTTTCGGTGGGGCGAGCGTCCCCGCGAGCCGTCGTCGCCACGCTTTGACGCGCCAAGGCCGGCTCGTCAGTAGCCTCGCCCCACCAAACTGTACCACTACCCGGGACGAGGGCGGGTGGAAAACGCGGAACCAAAGGGTCCACCCATCGGTCAACACGGGAATGTTTTTGATTTCAACTGCCGGGCAAAATTTCCACCTGCTGGCGCTGGAGCCAGCCGATTCTTCCGGAACCATCGGTCACCTGCAGCCAGTTGTCGCGATGGTCCAGCACCGCCAGTTCCGCGCCGTCGTGGGCGGTAAACGCGCTCTGGGCCTCGTCAAACGGCCCGCTGCGCGCGGTGGCAGCTTGCGCGACGACCACGGCGGTTTGCTTTGAAAAATGGATCGCGGCGTTCACGCCGAGGCCCGCACACGACAAAATGGCAACCGCCACCGCGACCCGGGTAAAACCGCCCAACGCCGTTTTGAGCGCCGGACGAATTTGCGCCGCCGCCAGCAATGCAAACATCAGCCAAAATGCGACAACGGCCAACCCCGTCCACTCATTCAAAGTGAGCATACCGAGCCACCCCGCACTGCGGGACCAGCGGCTTTCACGGAACATCGGGCCTTGCACCTGGTTGCGCGCGAAATCCAGATTGGCCCGCACCTCCGCGTCGCGCGGTGTCAATTGCGCCGCCTGGCGATACGCGGCAATCGCGCGGCCAAAATTGCCGGATTTGAATTCCGCGTTGCCATAATTGAAATAAAGCGCCGGGGAAACCGCGCCGGATTGGAGGATTTTTCCGTAGGTGGCGGCGGCGTCGGCAAATTTGCCCTCGGCATACAGTTTGTTCGCGGCGTTGAATTCAGCCGGACTGTCAGCGGCCGTCGTCCGGCCGGGGAAAATCCAAACCGCCATTGCCGCCAGCAAAATGTGCAGGTGCGTTTTCATGCTTTCACGTTTTGCAGTTCGCGAACGGCGTTTTCAAATTGTGGAATCACCGCGGCCAGTTCCCCGCTCGTTCGCATGGGCGCGTAACGCGCCTGGTTGCAGAGCTGGAACAATTCGCGCAGGCCGGCCAGTGTTGTTTCCGGCGTGACCAGCGGGACCAGGCGCTCGTCAATCACGGCTTCAGTGATGGACGACGCGGGACAATCCAGCCGTTCGCCCAGTTGTTCCTGCAAGAGCCGGAACAGTGTGGCAAAGAATTTGTCCGAGTTGTTTTCCGCCGCGAGGCGATGCAAATCGTTCAATCCCTCACGAACGAGTTGGGCGACGCGCCGTTGCCGTCGCAAACGGGGATTGTTCGCCAGGCTGTCCGTGCGTTTGCGCCACACGAAGGCCGCGAGCCAGGCGAGCACCGGCACACTTTGCACGGCGAGAAACCCCGGTTGCATCAACAGCGGCGGACCGGCTTGCGTGAGCGTACCGAGCTGCTCCTTGATGGGAAGAATGTCCTGGGGCGGCGGCGGAGGTTGCATGTTGGTCGTTTTCGTGGCGGCAATCATCGGCGCGGGTGTCGTGCCGCCCGAATGCACGGCGAGTTGCACCGGCGGCTGCGTAAGCGTGCGATAGGTTTTCGCGTCCGGATTAAAAAAGCTGAACGAAAACGCTGGCAATTCATGCACATCCGTGTTTTGCGGCGTGACAATTTGCTCGAATGTTTTTGTGCCTTGCAAGCCGAGCTGGTCGCTGGTTGCGACTTTGGACGTGGGCGGATAGGCCTTGAAATCGCGCCAGGCAGGCTGGTCGGGCAACGTGAGCGCATCGAGCGCGCCGTGGCCGGAAATTTGGACGCGCACGGTGATGGGGTCCCCGACGGCAACATTGGTTGGGCCGGCGGTGACGGTCATGGTGTAATCGCCGACCGCGCCGTTGAAATTCGGCGGCGCACCTTCGGTGGGCAACGGCAGCGATTCCACGTTCAGCGTATCCGTGGCGAATGAGACTTGTCGTTGTTCGCCGCCGCCGAATATTCCAAATGGAAATAAATCGCGAGCCTGGTTGGCTGAGGGCAAAACCACCACCGCGCTGGCGGTGAATGGGCCGACGCTTACCGGCCCGGTCTTGACCGTGGTCAAGGCCAGCGAAAGGGGAATATCCGTATAGATCCGGTTGCCAATCTGGACCCGTTGCTTGGAGCTTTGAGCCATTTTGCCAACGGTGAACCCATTGGCGGGGGTGCCGGTAAACTGGAAATTGCCGAAATTCTGAACGTCATCACGCAGATACACATCCAGCCGGGCAGCCAGCACTTCGCCGGGGTAAACCTCTTTTTCCGGCAGCGTAAGTCTCATGAACGCGACTTCCGAACCGGAATTGACGGCTGCCGCTGGCGGCGAATTCGGCGGCAGCACCTTCAAACTCAGCGGCGACGAACTTAGCCGCTGTCCGCCAACGTCGGTGGCCAGCGGCGGGATGGTGAAATCGCCGGCCTGCCGCGGTGTCAGCGTGAAATTATACGTGACCGTGGATTTGGTTTCTCCATTGATATAGCTGAACTGGCTCGACGGTCCGACGTAGGCGATTTGCAAACCGGCGACATTTGAGGGCATGGGAACATTCCGTGGCGACCCATCCTCAAACGTCAGCGACAAGGTGGCGCTTTCACCTAGCGCAATGGTGTCACGGTCGAGTGACGCCGTGAACGTGGCGGCATTAAGCCGCACACCGCCCAGGCACAACACGGCCAATACCATGCCGGACCAATATGTGTTCTTTAAAGCACGTTCCATTTTTTCAAAACCACTCAAGAAATTCAGGAAAATAGACATTCCCGGGGGCAAAATGTTCATGCTTCAAATCGCCTTCAGCAGCGCGGCAATCAAGCCGTCCGTCGTGTGCTCCTTCGCTTCGAGCGCGGGTTCCAACCCCAGGGCGCGGATGGCCTTGCTGGTTTCCGGGCCGATGGACGCGAGTTTCGTTTGCGGGAATTTCTTCAGCAGCTTTGGCAAATCAAAACGCGCGTGAAAATGTTCGACCGTCGAGCCGCTCGTGAAGGTGATCCAGTCCGCACCGCTTTCGAGCAGCATCGCCCCCGCGTCCGCCGGGTCTTCGGTTTCGGCCACGGTTTTGTAAACGGCGATGTCGTCCACGATGGCGCCGAGTTCTTCCAACGCCCGCGGCAAATCAGGGTTCGCTGCCTCGGCGCGCAGCAGGCAGATTTTCAGATTTTCAATGCTTTCATATTTGGCGAGCGCCCCGGCAATTTTTCTTCCGACGAACTCATCCGGCATCACATCCACCTGCAAATGCAACTCGCGCAGTTTCGCCGCCGTTGCCGGGCCGACCGCCGCGAGGCGCACGCCGCCGATGTCGCGCATATCCTGGAACCGCTTGAAGAACAGGTCGAAAAACGCCGCCACGCCGTTCGCGCTCGTGAACACCAGCCAGTTGTAACTGTTCAATCCGAGCAGCGCGTCCACGATGTCCCGTTTGTTGGCCGGCTGGACGATTTTGATGGCCGGAATTTCCAGCACGTCCGCGCCGAGTTCGGCGAGTTTCCGCGAAAAACTGCCGGCCCGCTCGCGCGCGCGGGTGACGACGACGCGCCGGCCAAATAACGGCCGCTGCTCGAACCAATTCAGCTTTCCGCGCAATTTCACGACGTCGCCGATGATTGTCAGCAGTGGTGGCGATAGTTTTTTTTCAACGGCCAGACCGGCGATGGTTGCCAGCGTCCCGGCAACGGCTTGTTGCCGGCCGGTTGTGCCCCAACGGACCATGGCTACGGGCGTGTCCGGCGACATCCCGTGCGCGATAAGCGATTTGGTCCAGTCGTCCAGCCGGTCGGTGCCCATGAGCACGACCTTGGTGCCGGGAATTTTGGCGATTTGGTCGTAACGCAAATCCGTTTTTGCGTCGGCAGGGTTTTCGTGGCCGGTGAAAACGGTGAAGCTGGAGCAATGCTCGCGGTGGGTGAGGGGGATGCCGGCGTAATTCGGCGCCGCCACGACCGATGAAACGCCGGGCACGACTTCAAAGTGAATTTTCGCCGCTGCGAGCGCCTCCGCTTCCTCGCCGCCGCGCCCGAAAATGTAAGGATCGCCGCCCTTGAGCCGCACGACGCATTTGCCTTGGCGCGCCTTCGCCACCATCAACTCAATGAGTTCAGCCTGCGATAGCGCGTCCGCACTCTTTTGCTTGCCGCGCGAAATCAATTCCACGCCTGCCGGCGCCAGCCGGAGCAGACCGGGATTGACCAGCAGATCGAAAATCACCACGTCCGCGCGCCGGAGCAATTCCGCGCCGCGCAACGTGAGCAGACCCGCGTCGCCCGGCCCCGCGCCGACGAGATAAACTGCGCCTTTGGATTTCACGCGCATACTTTATTCGAGCGGCGGAGTTAATCAATGAAAGAGGGCGGGGTATCAACCACGAAATACACGAATTACACGAAAACAGAACCATTGATTTTTTATGCATTCCTTTCGTGTGTTTCGTGTGTTTCGTGGTTGATCATTTCCGTTCCGGTGCTGGTGCTGGTTTGTTGAATAAGGAAACCAGGAAACCAGGAAGATAGCAGAGAAGCCGGTTCGTGGTTTCATGGATTCCTTATTGAATCCAAAAGCGGCAGTGCTGTTGTTGGCGTATGGAGCGGCTTAATTTGATTTACCATTGCCGGACTTTGCGCTTTTAACCCGCGCTGTTGCCGCATATAAATTCTGCGTGCCTGAACCCGGACAACCCGCCATCAATGCCGCCACGCGCTGCTGCGCGGTCTATGGCTTTCCCATCCGCCATTCCGCGTCGCCCGCGATGCACAACGCCGCGTTCGCCGCGCTCGGCCTGAACTGGCGTTACCTCGCGTTTGAAGTCCGCCCCGACGATTTGCGCGCGGCCATCGCCGGCGCCAAGGCGATGCAATTTGCCGGTTTGAATTTGACGGTGCCGCACAAGTTGCTCGCGCTCGAAATGGTGGACGCGCTCGATGAGTCGGCAAAAACCTGGGGCGCGGTCAACACCATCCGATTTGAGGGACGAGACGGCCAGGGCGCGTGGCTGCCGCTGCGCGAGTTTGAGGGAGAAACGCATGGCGAAAAACGTAGCGCAGGCGTTCCGCCTGCAAATTCCAGCCAGGCAGGCCAGAGGCCTGCGCCACTTGAAATCCGCGCCATCGGCTTCAACACGGATGCCGATGGTGTCGCCCGTTCGTTGCGTGAGGACCTGGCCCTGGAGCTGGTGGGCGCGAAAGTGTTGCTGCTCGGGACTGGCGGGGCGGGGCAGGTGGCGGCTTTAAGGCTGGCAGTGGAAAACGTGTCCGAATTGTTTCTGATAGATTTCGTAAGCGCCAAGGCCGAGGCGGTGGCGCAGGAAATTCGCAAGCGGCATCCGCGGATGAAAGTGGTGGTCGGCTTTCCCCAGGGGCCGGTGGATTTATTGTTGAATGCCACGCCGCTCGGTTTGAAGCCCGGCGATCCGTCGCCGTTGGACGAAAAGCAGTTTTCGCTGCGCCAGGCGCGATCGGTTTATGACATGATTTACAGTCCGCCGGAAACGGCGTTGCTCCAAGCGGCCAAAGCCGCCGGTTGCCGCACGTCCAACGGCCTGGGCATGTTGCTGCATCAGGGCGCGAAGGCTTTTGAAATCTGGACCGGACAACCTGCGCCGCTCGATGTGATGCGCCGCGCGCTGGAAGCGGAAGTTTATCAGTCCACAGTCCACAGTCCACAGTCCACAGTTGGGAGTCAACAGTCCGCAGTCCGCAGTCCCAAATCTTGAGTTCATAACGTGCAATTGCATTTGAATAATCGGCTTTTCTTGACTGTGGACTCAGGACTATGGACTGTGGACTTAAAAATATGGGTAAAATCCAGAAATTCGAGGACATCCTCGCATGGCAAAAGGCGCGGGAATTAACCAGGGAAGTCTATGCGCACTCCAAGACAGGAGCGTTTGCAAAGGATTTCGGATTGAGGGATCAAATTCAGCGCGCCTCGGTTTCGATCAGGGGAAATGTCGCGGAGGGATTTGACCGGGGCGGAGATAAAGAATTCATTCAGTTTCTTTCAGTTTCAAAAGGCTGCTGCGGGGAAGTAAAATCACACCTTTACGTTGCCTTGGACCAGCAATACATCAATCCCACGCAGTTCAACCAGCTTTACAACTCGGCTGACGAAGTGGGCCGGCTGCTTGCCGGGTTTATGGCTTTCCTGAAACGATCTGATTTGCGGGGCAGAAAATTCAAATGATACATTCAGTCCACAGTTTGCAGTCCGCAGTCCACGGTCTGACGAGTGGGCTTCTGTTGGCCTTTGGGGTTGTGTTTTCGGCTGTGGACTCTGGACGCGCGACTATGGACTGGTCCCTCCTGCCATTCCATTTTTGGTCGCTCGTCTTCTTCGTACTCGGCTGCATTGTCGGCAGTTTTTTGAACGTGTGCATCCATCGGCTGCCGTCGGGCATGAGCATCGTCACGCCGAAGTCGCATTGCCCGCACTGCAAGTATTCCATTCCGTGGCATCTGAACATCCCGCTGGTGACGTGGCTGGCGTTGCGCGGACGCTGCAAAAATTGTGGTGCGCCCATCTCGCTGCGCTATTTTGTCGTCGAATTGCTGACGGGCGTGGCGTTTCTAAGCTGCTGGCTGGCGTTCGGTGATGCCGGTCATCCGCTTCAGTCCATGCCGGTTGCCTTGGTTTACGCGATTTTTCTCGCGGGACTGATCGTGGCAACGTTCATTGACTTTGAGAACCTCATCATTCCGGATGAAATCACGATCGGCGGCCTGGCCGTGGGTTTTATCGCGTCATTTTTCCTTCCGTCATTGCAGGGTGCGAGCGCGTTGAATGTCGGGATGCGGCGAAGTTTTATCGGCGCGATTGTGGGCGCGGCGACAATTTACGCGATTCTGCGGCTGGGCAAATGGCTGTTTGGCCGGCAGCGGGTGAAATTGCCGATGGAGACGAAAATTATCTTCACCGATACTTCCGTGCATCTGCCGGACAAGGAAATTCCCTACGAAGAATTATTTTACCGGCGGTCGGACGTGATTGTGCTGCACGCGCGCACGGTTGAACTGGTGGATCGCGGTTACAAGGACGTGGTGGTGAGGCTCGCGCTTCGGTCGGGGTTGTTGGAAATTGATCAGGACAATTTTGAGACCGAAAAATTGCATCCTGAAGAAATTCATCACCTGGAGGCAGTGAGCACGGAAATCGTGTTGCCGCGCGAGGCGATGGGTTTGGGCGACGTGAAATTCATGGGCGCGATTGGCGCGTTCATCGGCTGGCAGGGCGTGATGTTTTCGTTGATGCTCAGTTCAATGATTGGCGCGGTGGTCGGGGTGACGCTCATCGCGATGCGCCGTCGCGAATGGTCATCGCGCATGCCTTACGGACCCTACATCGCGCTCGCAGCGGCGATCTGGATTTTCGGCGGGAAGAAACTGGTGCCGTGGCTTTTCGCCTTTTGAAAACGGCTTACCTGAGCTGCAAATAAACGCGGCTGCCTTCGGATCTCATTCCGCCGGTCTGATTTTCCGTGAGGAAAAGGCGCGCGGCTTCGACCTTGCCCGTTTGCAGAATGTAAGCACGAACGGCTTTGGCGCGATCGGACGCCAGCGCTTCAAAATCACCATCAGTGACGGGAAGGGTGGCCAGCAGCAACACCTCCATCGGGTCGGTTGGCGCGGCGGGTTTGGTCTGATTGGAAATGGCGGCGACGTTGGACGATTTTGGCGCGGTGATCAGCGAACGTTTCATCAAAAGGGTCGCATCTTTTTCAATTTTGCCCGAGCGCGATGGAATTTGCGCGGCGATGGCGATGAGGTTGGTGTTGGCGGCGATGAAGGCGGCGTTGATGACGCCCTTGTCCACCGCCTCGCTGTAAAGTTTCTTCACCCAGGCGGCGCGTTCCTCCGGGGTCAGCGTGATTTGGTCGGGCGTGGTGGTGGCGCGTTCGGATTTGCGAAGCGACGTCCATTGCCGGGTGCGGATTTGTTTTTCCAGGCTGGCGCGGCGCAAACTGTCGCGGTCGGCCTCGGGATCAATGCTGCCGGCAATTTCCAGTTGCAGGCCGGGCCGTTCGTAAAGCCCTTTCACCAGAGAATCCAGCTTTTGTTCGTTGGCCGGCAATAACACTGCGCTGCCCGGAACGAAATCCTGATAACTTAATTCTTCGCCCCCGCCGCCGAACACCGCGCCCAGCAATGAAAACGGCGAGGTGGCGACCTTGGTAAGAATGTTAAGAATGGCGCGCGTGACGACCTTGCCAATGCTGAATTGCGGGTCGTCGAGGCTGCCTTCGATGGGCAGGTCGAGCACGATTTGGCCGTTGCGGTCCTTAAGGATGGCGATGGCGAGGCGCACGGGCAGATGCGTCGCGTCCGGACTTTCCACCTTTTCGCCAAAAGTGAATTGGTCGAGCGTAATCACATTCTTTGACTTCAATTTCCGCCCGACGAGATCATACGCCAGGTCCAGGTTTAACTTTCCCTGGGCGATGCGATAACCGGCGAACTTCGAGGAATACGGGCTGGTCGGCGTCAAATCCACGTTCTTTGCCGCAATCTTCAAATCGTTCGTCCCGGTTTCGTTGAAGGGATTGATGTGGCCGGTGATGTCCACCGGGCCGATGCCGTCCACGACGGCGTGCAGATTCACGTCGGCGTGCTGCAGTTCCGCGGACGAAAGGCCGGCGATTTCGCCGCCGATCTGTTGAATCGCCAGGTTCACATTTGGCGTGAGCGAACGGTCGGTGAAGCTGGCGGCGGCGTTGGAAATGACGATGCTGGCAATGGAAATTTGCGGCAGCGACGATGCCGCGGCCGCGTTGGTCGTGGTGGCGGCGGATTTTCCGGCAACGGTTGCGGCTTGGGTTGCGTTGGTGGTTGCCGGCGCGTTGGTGCCGGCCGGGCTCAAGGCGGCGAGCAGATTGATGGTGTGATTGGTTTCGATGACGAGGCGCGCCGTCACGTTGTCCAGGGCGATTTCCTTGATGGCCACCGTCTGCGGGTTCAGGTTCGCATCAATGCCGGAGACGCGCACGGAATCCCATTTCAACAGGTCCTCGCCCAGGACGCCGTCCACGGTGCGAAAATCGTCGAGGCGCGCGTCGCCGTGGAAGGTGACCTCGGGCAGCGCATCCTTGGGCGTGCGCAGATGAATCTGGCCGTGGAGGCCGAGCTTGCTGCCGAGGATGAAGAGGCTGAGCTGGGGTTCGAGATACGGATCCAGCGTGCCGAGGTCGAGCTGGTCGAAGTCGAGCTGGATGTCGGCGGTGGGTGGCGAGAAGGAAGCGGCCACTTCGGTTTTGATGGAGCCGTTGGTGTTCCAGCGCAGGGAAAGTGCGGCGGTGAGATTGGTGCTGGGAACGTTGGAAATGTTTTTGACGGTCAGCGCGATGTCGTCAAGGTCCAGCCGGGCCGGGCGGGAATTGACGAGGTCTTCGAGACTCAGGGCGCAATGGGTGAAATCCACGTCATGGAGGGTGCCCGTCCAGACGTTTGTGCTGTTGAGGAGCAGGGCGACGGCGTTGGTGACGGAGCGGAGCAGCAACAGGATGCCGCCCGACGCGTTCGCATCCGCCGGTTTGGAAAGTTCGACGACGTTGACGGAATTATCCTTGTTGCGGCGCAAAAAGAGTCTGCCGCCGTCGGCGGACACGGAACCGATTTCCGCCTGCCGGGCCACGGCGTCAACATTCACGCCGGTCACGGCAAAATTGGCAAGCTCGACGATGTTGGTGGCACTGCCCGGTTCGGCCAGTTTGAAATTCCGCAGGGCAAAGGCGGTGTCGGTCACGGCGATGACGCGGTTGGTGGGGGTGAGTTCCAGATGGTAATTCAGGTGCAAGCCCACGGTGCCGTCCCGGATTTCAAAATTTACCAGGTCCTGGTACAGCGGGGCGTATTTGTTCAATGTGAGGTTGTCGAGCGTCAACTCGCCCCGCGAGCGCAACGGGTCGAGGTAGAAAAACCCGCTCCACGAAATTTTTTCGCCGGCGTCGGTGGTGCCGGCAAACGCATAGGGATTTTTATTGTCTGGATCGGTGCGGAAATTGTCCAACGTCACATCCAGCGGACCCAGAATGCGCTTGAACGGCGTGCGCGGTGTCAGGTCGGTCACCGAGGCGGTGGCGTTCGTGATTTGCAGCAGGTCAATGCGCAGGGCGAGGGGCCTGGCCGGTTCCTTGGGCGGTGCAGCCGGTGCATTGGTCGAAAATTTCGTGATGAGGTCGGAAAAATTCAACGTGCCATCCTTGTTCATCTGCACGCGGGCGAACGGTTTGGCCACGCTGATTTCCTTGAAGACCCAGGCCTTGCCGAAAAACGACGAGAGCTGAAAATTGACATAAACCTCGTCCCACGAAACAAACGGCTCACCGTCCTTGTCCTTGACGAGCAGTCCGCGCACGGCGACCGAGAGCACGAACGGGTTGAGCTTCACCTTCTGGATGGAAACCTCGCGGTCGAGCTGTTTGGACAACTGTTTGACCGCCACGGCGCGGATGATGGGCGGCAGGATTAGAAAACCGGCGACGGTGTAGAACAGCAGCAGCCCCACAACCCAGAACAGGAGCTTGCGCCGCCGCGGCGAAAGGGAATCCAAAACGCGAAATTTTATCTTGTCACCCACGACGGTAGGAATTTGCGCGTAATGCCTTGTGTCGTCAACCTCTTCGTGCGGGCAAGCTGCCGCGAACAAACGAAACCTTCCGAAAGGAACGATGCCGAACCGAAGTCCGGCCCGGCGATTGCGGCAGGAGACGACAATGACATTGAAATGGATGGCGGACCGGTTAAAAATGGGGACAGGGACTCATGTGGCCAACCGGCTTTACCACCTGAAGCGATGAACTTGTGTCAATACTCGGGACCCGTTTACGGGCGACGTCCGCCCGGCAAAACGCACGCGGGCCTCGAAAACCCGGCAAAAAAACGATTGACGCCCGACCACGTCAGCATAAAGTTACCGCAAGTGAACCCGAAGCAAAAAGCAATTCTCCCTGAACCGCGCAGCGTCAAAAAAGCAATTCCCTATCAGTTCTCACGGAAAGCGTGAGAAACCAATGTCCTATCGAATCAATTACTTGCCGACTGAGAACCACCGCCGTTTTTTATGAAGATATTGTTAGTCGTTCCAACTGCGCAATATCGCATCCACTATCCAGCCTTTTTGTCACTCACTGATTTTCCGACCGGATTTGCTTATTTGGCATCCGCCTTAAAAGCGGCAGGGCACGAGGTTTATGGGCTGAACCCCAACAATGATACCAGGTTTGCCAACCAGCGCGAGATGGTCGAAACCAGGCTCCAAGAAGCTCTCGCGAACATTCGCCCTGATCTCGTTGGCACGGGGGGATTATGCACCGAGTATCAGTTCCTGAAAGATGCCATCCAGATAATTCGAAAGAATTCGCCCGGGACGCCAATCGTTCTTGGGGGAGGGATAATCAACAACGACGCGGAGTTTGCCTTCCAGGCTTTGAAACCCGATTTCTGCGTGAGAGGGGAGGGGGAAGAAGTGCTGGTCGAATTGGCGGGGAGCTTGAACGGGGGAGCCAGGCGGTATGCGAATATCCCGAATTTGGGATTTTGGGAGAACGGAAGCGCGCAGTTCACAAGGTTGGATTTTCATTATGGCGATCTCAATAAGAGAGCGTTTCCGGATTATGAAGTCTTCGGCGTCCAGGAGATGATGGACAAGTACTGGCTGGCGTCGCGCAATCTATGGCGGTATCCTCGTTTTCAACCGCGGCCCTGGCCGATTGTGGCGGCTCGGAGTTGCCCGTTCAGTTGCAGCTTCTGCGTGCATCACCGGGGAGCCAAGTACCGCGCGCGCAGCATTGACAACCTGATGGAGGAAATCGGGCATTTTTACCCCAAGCACCAATTCAATATTCTGTTCCTTTTGGACGAGCTGTTTGCCGTCAGTAACGACCGTTTGCGTCAATTCTCGGAGGCGATGTTGAAGGCCCGGGAAGAGAAGGGCTGGGACATCAGCTGGTACTTTCAGACCCATGCCAGCGCCTCCTTTGACGAGGACACGCTCAGACTGGCGAAGCGCGCTGGCTGCTATTTTTTCTCCTATGGCATGGAGAGCGCAAGTCCGACCGTGCTGGCCAGTATGAACAAGCGGACGAAGCCGGCGCAGATCGTCAACGCCATCGAAACCGCCAACAAGCTGCACATCGGCTTTGGTGGGAATTTTATTTTTGGCGATCCTGCCGAAAGCCCTAAGACGCTGTCCGAAACCCTCGTTTTTTTTCGCAACCATTGCACGGACATCTATGTGAACCTGTTTAGCCTCCGGCCTTATCCGGGCAGCAAGTTGTTTGATTTTTGCCTCAGCAAGGGATTGATAACGGACAAGCTCCGCTTCTACGAGAGCATCGACCAACCGATCAATATGACATCGATGCCCACTTTGTACTGGACCATTTGGATTTTGGCGTTGGATTATCTGGGCGGGATGTTTCTTTGGTATTCGTCCACGAAGGCGATTTCGTGCGAACCATTGAACTCGGCGGCGGAAAACCCAATCGCCCGACATTACGGGATGCAGGTATGCAAAATAGGGGCGGTTTGCCCTCACTGCGGGCAGACGGTTTATTTGCAGGAGATGGTCGCTCACGGAACCGCGGGACAGGCGTTTTCCATGAGCCGGGCCAAATCGGGAATCATTGCCTGGCTTTGGCGTATCCGGACAAAAAAGTGGTTCTTTTATTGTTGTTACGTCTCCGCACTGGTTGCCTCCCTGGCCTTCAAACCGTTCAAGCTGCTGCTTTATCTGAAGAACCAGGAGAAGTTTGGGGTCGCAAAAATCGTAACCGGGTGCCCTCAATGTAATAAGTGGTTTCGCGTCCAAGTATGAAGAAGTCGAGACGAAGGTCGCCGTTCCCGGGCAGCTCCGAACCGCGCAGCGTCAAAAAAGCAAATTCCTATCAGTTAAGTATTGAACCGTAAACGGGTCCCCCATTGGCGCGAGCGGTCAATGGCGAAAATTTCTGTTGCCGCCGCCGGGCTTTGGTTCAACAATCAGGTGCAAATCACCAGGTCCGGCCATGAGTGAAATTAAATTCAGTAAAAACTTCTCCGACCATTCCGTGCATTCGGGAACGGATGCCGGCTTCCAGTTCGAATTCTACTGCGAGCGCTGCAATGACGCGTGGCGCTCGGAGTTCTCGCCGTTCCGCGGCGGCCAGGCGTCGAGCTGGCTCGGTCGTGCCGCCGGGATGTTCGGGGGCGTGCTGGGCGA
This sequence comes from Verrucomicrobiota bacterium, assembly GCA_050010435.1. Lineage (GTDB taxonomy): Bacteria > Verrucomicrobiota > Verrucomicrobiia > Limisphaerales > UBA11358 > UBA11358. Next base: position 55,330 of record JBEKKZ010000011.1, read on the forward strand.
GGCCGGTTCCGCCGCCGAGGGACTGGCGCAGGCCGGCTTCGGCAAGGCCCATGACGCGGCGTTCGTCGCGGCCATCGAGCAGGCCAGGAAACATTTCCATCGCTGCGCCAGGTGCATGAAGTTCGTCTGCGATGTCTGTTGGAACAAAGACAAGGGGCTGTGCCGCGAGTGCGCGCCGGACGCCGGCGTGGAAATTGAAGCCGCCCGCGCGGCCGGGGAAGTGTATGCCGCCGGCGAAAAAGCCGCGCTGGAAGGCATCCAGCGAGGGAAGAAAATGGACGTGAAACGCGAACGCCAGTTGGTCTGTCCGAAATGCGGCGCGGAAGCGCACGGCGCCAAATTCTGTCCCGAATGCGGCGAGAAACTGGCCGTCACGACCCAGTGCCCCAAATGCTCCACCGAGGTTTCCCCCGGCACGAAGTTCTGTCCCGACTGCGGAAACAAAATTGCCTGATCCGCCCGGCGCGAGTCCGTCACGCAACACCCAAACCAGAAGAATGCAACCAAAAATGCCGGATCACCGGCGTGGCCTGGCTCGTGAAACCACCGGTTTATGAGGGTGTGTTGCCCAAATGGAACGGAGCGCGGGTGTCCCCACCCGCAGCTGTCCGGATTGAAGGATGAGCGCACAAAATTCCAAGGGTTCTTGAATTGTCGAGCGTGCTGCGGCTGACAGCCACGCTCCGGGGCCTTGAGATGCGACCTGATTGCGGCAGGAGGCGACAATGACGTTGAAATGGATGGCGGACCGGTTAATCGGAGCCTCGATTGTGGCGGATTCAAAAAGAGCGGTTGACAGGCCCGCTTCTCAAAGTTCAATCTTTTCCATAAACCGAACTGACGCCGACTAATTTGATATATGCAAATTGAAATTTTCGCGCTCTGCCAATCCGCCAAATTCGACGGCACAAATTTGAATATCTCTGGAATATTCGACACGATTGGAGCCAAAACGTTCCCCGCTAGAATTCCAGGTAGTGTTCTGGCGAAAATTCGATTTGAACTTGGGGAAGAAGGTGAACGCAAATTGGAAATAGTTCTCGTGAATGCCTATATGCGACCAGTGGCTATTGATGGAAAAATTGTTAAATTCGAGCAGAATATTCAGATAAAGATTCCGAATTACCGTTCCAGTTCCCATTTTCATATATGGGATCATCAGGGGTTTCCGCTTGAGAAGGCGGGGGATTATTTTTTTGAGTTAAACGTTGATGGCCAGACAAAGGGCCGAATTCCGTTTTATATCTGGCAAAGCTCTTGAGGATCTTTTTAAACGCTGTAATTTTATCCTTCATAATTTTCATTGGTCTTTGGGTCAAAACTTGCGGAGTGCATAATCCCGCTAAAAATAAACGGGTGAGTTAGTTCTTGATATTGACAAATTCCTGCAGGTTTTCGGCTCGCGAGGACGCGCGCCCCACCGATTGAGCCTCCGCCAAGCGGCGGTCAAATCGCGAAGTCGGTGTATTCGGGTTTCACGGCTTCGGTGGGCGGCAACAACATTCCGGCGCCGACGGTGGCGTTGGTGCCCTGTTCAATCAATATGAACGAGCCGGTGAGCCGGTTGGTGTTGTAGCCATCATAAACAATCGGTTTGGCGGTCTTCAGGTGGACGATGCCGACGTCGTTCACCGCCAACGCGGCCGGCGCGGCTTCCGGTTCAAAGGTGGCCATGTTGATGCGGCTTTCCACCTGGGTGACGACGGCCTGGACGGTTTGCGTGGCGTGCTTGAGAAAATATTTTTTGCCCGCCTGCAACTTTCGCTGGTGCATCCAGCAAACGTGCGCGTGCAAATCGGAGTTCATGCCCGGCAGATTTTCCAGGCCCACAATCATGTCGCCCCGGCTGACGTCAATGTCATGTTCGAGGCAAAGCGTCACCGATTGCGGACAAAACGCTTCTTCGAGCGAGCCGTTGTAAGTCCAGATGTCCTTCACCGTGGTCTTGATGCCGGCGGGCAGCACGGCCACGGTCTGGCCTTTGCGCACAATGCCGCTGGCGATTTGTCCGCTCAGGCCGCGGAAATCGTGCAGCCGCGCGTCGGTCGGATTGTTCGGGCGGTTCACCCATTGAACGGGAAAACGCAGCGCGCTGAGGTTCCAGTCGCTGGCGATGTGGACGGTTTCCAGGTGCGCGAGCAGGGTCGGACCTTCAAACCACGGCATGCGCTTGGACAGCTCGACGACATTGTCGCCGTTGAGCGCACTGATGGGGATGAATTTCACGTCGCGGAAGACATCAAGTTTCGGGATGAAATCCTCGAATTCATCTCGGATTTCCCAATACCGGTCCTCGCTCCAATCCACGAGGTCCATTTTATTGACGGCAATGATGAGGTGCGGAATGCCGAGGAGCGCGGCGATGTAAGTATGGCGGCGGCTTTGCTCAATCACGCCCTGCCGCGCGTCCACGAGCACGATGGAGAGATTCGCGGTCGAGGCGCCGGTGACCATGTTGCGGGTGTATTGCACGTGCCCGGGCGTGTCCGCGACGATGAACTTCCGCTTGGGCGTGGCGAAGTAGCGATACGCCACGTCAATGGTGATGCCCTGTTCGCGCTCGGCGCGGAGGCCGTCGGTGAGGTTCGCCAGGTTGATTTGTCCGCCGCCGGTGATGTCGGCGCTGCGTTCGAGCGCCTCGAGCTGGTCCTCCATGAGATTCTTGGAATCGTACAGCAACCGGCCGATAAGCGTGGACTTACCGTCGTCCACCGAGCCGCAGGTATTGAGTCGCAGAATTTCGATTGGGTGTTGGGTGTGGGGCATGAATTTATCGTAAACCTTCAAATTTATCGAGGCGTTTGCGAATCGCATTTTCGATATTCTCGAACTGCTCTCTTGTTTCTTTTTGGACTTGTTCGAGTTTTGGTAAAAAATCTTTCTGTAATTGAAAGCTTCCAGTTTGCAAACTGCTTTGAATACTAACCAGTTGCGAACACAAACTGGAAAACTTAAACAATTCGTCGCTAATTTCAGTTGGATAGAAAGGTCGTTTATTTCGAATAATCTCAAAAAATTCCTGCGTTGCCTTTTGTAATTCTTCGGCCTTTGCTTTTGAGTCCGGGGCATCAATTTTCCATGCAAATCTTAAAGCTGATTTCTCATAACAAACACAAAGCTTTTCCCAAACCTCACGGTAAAGTTCAATTTCGTGTTCATATCGGACACGACTAAAATAACCGTAATTGCCTAATTCTTTTTTTATTTCTTCTTGTTTCCGAGTAATTTCGGCAATGTCTTCTTTCGTTGCCAGATTTTTTCCCTTTTCACGGAAGTAAGAAATTAACCAAGCGCCACCGATGCTCAAAACAATTGTGAGCGGATAAAAAACGAGATTGAACTGATCTCGCTGTTTTAATGCCGTATCAACGTATTGTTGTAATTGCTCCGGAGTCATTTGGGATCATTCCGGTGGACAAATTAATGGAATCGTTTCGCGCTTGTTGCGGCGATAAACCCGGAAATCATCGCGGTCAATCGTGATGACCGGGTGTTTCGGAAACAGTTCGCTCATGCGGATGAGGCACAAGTCGGCAAAATCCGGTTTCCGGTCGGCATACTGCCGCGCGAGCCATTCCAGTTGCAGCAGGTGTTCGCTGCAATTGAATGCCAGCGTGACCAGGCCCTGATTCAACATCTCAAACACAGCCGACGAGGAGCGCAGATTGAAGGCGGTTTCAGAAAGGACGGATTCGCAGGTCAAAAATGGTTCGGTCCACTGGCGCGCAATCTCGGTGGCCCAATCGTGATGCCGGTCGTTCTGACTGACAAAGGCCACAAGAAACCCGGTATCCGCTATGCCTTTCACGGGCGCGAATATCCTTTGCGCTGTGACAAATCGCGGGGAAGACCGCGCAGGCTTCCGGCGAGCCGCATGAATGGCTTTTCCGCCTTGGCTGATTTTGCCTTTTCCAATTGATCGCGGACGATTTGTCCTTGCGACAAACCGGTGCGCGAAGCGGTTTCCTCAAGCCAGGAGGAAAGCTCTTCGTTAAGACGAATTGTAATTGTCTGACTCATTTGCCAAAAGTGTAATCGCCCATTCTCCCGGAGTCAAATCAGAAATACCCGGCCTTTTTGCGGTCTTCCATCGCCGCCTCCCCGGCCTTGTCGTCGGCGCGCGAGCCGCGTTCGGTGACCCGCGCGGCGGCGATTTCGGCGATGATGTCGTCCACGGAGTCCGCCGGTGATTCAACCATGCCGGTGCTGATGATGTCACCGATGGTCCGGACGCGGACGACCAGTTCCTTCACCTGCTCTTTTTCCCGGGGCGGCAGCAAATCCGTGACGGGCAGCCACTGGTTGTTGCGGCGGACGCATTTGCGCGTGTGGCTGAAATAAATGGCCGGCACTTCCAGCTTTTCGCGCTTGATGTATTCCCACACGTCCATCTCCGTCCAGTTGGAGAGCGGAAAGACGCGCATATTTTCGCCGGGATTCACGCGGGGGTTGTAAAGATTCCAGATTTCCGGCCGCTGACCTTTCGGATCCCACTGGCCGAAGCTGTCGCGGAAACTGAAGAACCGCTCCTTCGACCGGGCTTTTTCCTCGTCGCGCCGCGCACCGCCGATGGCGCAATCAAATCGAAACTCCTCAATCGCGCCCAGCAGGGCGGGAATTTGCAGTTTGTTGCGGCTGATTTCGCCCGGCGCGGGATGGGCCAGCCCTTTGGCGATGGCCTCTTCGACGGTGCGGACGATCAGCTTCGCGCCGAGTTCCTTCGCGCGCCGGTCGCGGAATTCAATCAACTCCGAAAATTCGTGGCCGGTTTCAATGTTGAGAAACGGCATCGGAATGTCGGACGGACGAAACGCCTTCTCCGCGAGGCGCAGCAGGCAGATGGAATCCTTGCCGCCGGAGAAGAGCAGGGCGGGGCGCTCGAATTCCGCCGCGACTTCACGCATGATGTGAATCGCTTCCGTTTCCAGATACTGCAAATGGTCGAGGTGGTACGAACTCATGAAAAGGGGATGGCGTCTGGCGTCTGGGGTCTGGGGCTCATTGTCGGTCGTTTAATGAACGGATCAAGCCGCTGATGAGTTTGCCGGTTTGAACGCATTGGGATTGGAGTTTTTCCTGTTCGGCGATGTTGATAAATTTGTTGTCGAGCAATGGATAGCTCATGGAGCGAACTTCGCCGCATGACCTGCGGGCTATGTTATACGCCTGGCGTTTTTCCGCAACGTGCAGACTTTCCCAACCTTCGGCAACATTGTTCATCACAGAAATCGCCGCCCGCTGAAGCTGGTCGCGCAACCCAAAATCGCGCGCCAGTGGCTCGCGCCGGCAAAGCGAATAGACTTCATTCGCCAGCACCCGCGCCGACTTCCACGCTTCCGAATTTTCAAAAGGTTCTCCCATAAGATTTATCCAGTTTACCGATACCAGCGCCCAGACGCCAGACCCCAGCTCCTAGATGCCAGACCCCAGAGCCTGCGAACCCCAGTTCGCATGCAGGCCGCACTCGCGCTTGTCATCGGCCTTGGCCGGATCGAAATAATCCCATTCATTCGGGAGATTATGTTGCTTCAAGTAGGCTTCCATGTCCGCGTCGCTCAAATAAAAAACCGGGCTGACCTTGAGCGCGCCGAAATTTTTGTCCTCGGAAACGATGTCGAGTCCGGCGCGATTCGGGTTCTGAACCTTACGCAACGCCGTGAGCCAGACGGTCGGCGCCAGTTCCTTTATGCCGCGTTGAAACGGTTCGAGTTTCATTACCGCACTGAACTGTTTCAGGCTTTCCTCGTCGTCCGTTGTCGGAACCGGGCCGTAAACGGCGTCGCGATGGGCGGCCGTCAATTTGGGCAGATACGCCTTGATATTCAGCCTGAGCCGCTTTTTCAAATCTTCCGCGTGTTTGTAGGTCGCGGGACGATTGTAACCGTGATCCACCCATAACACCGGAATGTCCGGTTGCACCTGAGTGCAGAGGTGCAAAATCACCGCTTCGTAAGGGCGAAAATTCGTGGAGACGATGGCGCGACCATTTGCTTGTGCAATGGCCCAGCGGACAATTTCGAGCGGTGATTTGTCGCGCAACCCGGCGTTGGCTTTGGGAATTTGATCAGGAGTCATTTTTTGAACAGCAAAGCAACGAAGCAACAAAGCCGCTTCGTTCCCTTGTTGCCTTGTTGTTAGTTTGCCGTTGTCGGCTGCTCCTTTAGGAAAATCCGCTGGCACCAGTCGCCGAACCGTTCGCCGATATTGCGTTCTTTCGCAAAGCGGGCGAGCACGGGGCGCAGTTCGTTTTCGATGTCCGCGTCCTTGATCATGTCTTTCCAAATGCGGTTGAGGCGCGTGCCGGCGGTGTCGCCGCCCAGCCAGACTTGATAGCGTCCCGGGGCCTTGCCGACGAACGCGATCTCCGCCATGTAAGGCCGCGCACAGCCGTTTGGGCAGCCGGTTGAGCGGATGATGATTTCTTCGCCGCCGAGGCCGAGGTCGCCGCAGAGTTTTTCAATGCGGTTAATCAAGCCGGGCAACATGCGTTCGGATTCAGCGAGCGCGAGACCGCAGGTGGGCAGGGCGGGGCAGGCCATGGAAGCTGCGTGCAGCACGGTCGCCTGGTTTTCCGTCTTCACGCCGTGTTCGGCGAGCAGCGTGTTGATGCCCGCTTTGTCGGTTTCGGCGATGTTCGCCAGGATGACGTTTTGATTTGCCGACAGACGGAATTCGATGGTCGGAAATTTCTCCGCGATTTGGCGCAACGCAGTTTTCAAGCGATGTTCGCCCGCGTCTTTCACACGGCCGGTTTCGACGAAGAGCGTGAGAAACCATTTTCCATCCACGGCCTTGTGCCAGCCGTAAAGGTCGCTGGTGGTGGTGAATTTGAAAGACCGGGCCGGTTCGAGTTTGATATTGGCACGTTTTTCAATCTCGGCGCGCGTCCAGTCCACGCCGCGTTCCTGCACGACGTACTTGAGGCGGGCGTGCTTGCGGTCGGTGCGGTCGCCGAAATCGCGGTGAATCGTGAGCACGGCCTTCGCGATTTCGACAAGCTTTTCCGGTTTGAAAAAGCCGATGACGTCCGCGAGGCGCGGGTAGGTCGCTTCGTTGCCGTGGCTGCGGCCCATGCCGCCGCCGACAGCGAGATTGTAGCCGGTGAGCCGGTCGTTTTCGACGATGGCGATGAGGCCGAGGCAATTCGTGAAAATGTCGAGGTCATTCACCGGCGGGATGGCGAACGCCACCTTGAACTTTCGCGGCAGATACGTTTTGCCGTAAAGCGGGTCCACGAAATTTTTATTCTCCGGTTTTTCGAGGTCGAGCTGCTCGCCGTCAATCCAGATGGAGTGATAGGCCCTGGTTTGCGGTGCGAGTGCCAGGGCGACGCGGCGGCAATCTTGAAAGACCTGCTCACGCGCCCGGCTGTAGGCGGGCGTGGGAGGAGCGAGCACATTGCGGTTCACGTCGCCGCACGCGGCGAGCGTGGAGAGCAGCGATTCGTTGATGGCCTTGATGAGCGGACGCAAATTGCCTTTGAGCACGCCATGAAACTGGATGGTTTGGCGCGTGGTGACGCGCAACGTGTTATTGCCGTGGCGGGCCGACAAATCGTCGAACACGCGCCATTGATTGGCGGTCATCACGCCGCCGGGAATGCGGCTGCGGACCATCATGATGTATTTCTTGCCGGTCTTGCGCAGGTCGCGGTCATCCTGCTGGTAGGAGCCGTGAAACTTCAGGAACTGGTTTTCGTCCTCGGAAAAATGGTCGGCGTTCGCGTCGTTCAACGTCGCGGCGATGGTGCTCGCGAGCGTCGGGATCGCTTCCTTGATGACCTCGTTGTGCGTTAATTTAACCGGAGCTTCGGATGTATTCATGACCGAAAAAACATAATAACCGGAACTATTGTTTTGTTCAAGTGCAGCTTGTGAAGGGTTGTTTCATTGGGGCGTAACTTCAGGCTGCCGCCGGCTCCGTTTTTCGGATGGAACCGGATTGCCGATCTCGGGAGTGCCGACGTCTCGTCGGCGCGGGATTGTCTGTCGCAGCGCGGCGGGCCGGCGGGACGCCGGCCAATAATTTCAGGCGGCCGGCACGAACCGCTGAAGCGACAGCGTCGCGCCGAACAAAATCAAAAAAATGAAGCTCAGCCAACGCGGACATAACGGCGCCACCGCCAGCCAGTCCACGAAAACGATTCCCGCCAGCAGGCCCGACACAATGTGCCCGACATTGGCTTCGCCCGCCTGAAAAATTGTCCGCACCCAAAGTGCGATCCACAGCGCGAGCACGAGCGACAACCACATGGCTGGAACGCGATATTCCGCCGAGTTTATCAGCATGGCGAAAAAGATCGGCGCCGCCAGCATGGCCAATGGCCAATAAGAAACCCGTCCCCGGGAACTTTCGTGCTGCGCCAGGTAACCCCGTCCGGCCACATACAAAGCCAGCGCGACGCCGCACCAAACCGGCCCGCCGTTGACGCCCGCCACGCCCGCTGAACCGGCGATGACATACACCCAGAACCGGCACAAGCCTATCAGCCACGGCGACGCGGTGACGACTTTGTGCGTCGCGTCGTAAATGATGATGCACAGGAGCAGCGCCAGCGTGAGTGCCCCGGTTGTTTTGCTCACGGCAGTCAAACATAGCGCGCCCAGACCGAGCCACGCCAATCCCCAGCGCCAGACGGCCGGCGACGAAATCGCACCGGACGGTATCGGCCGTTCCGCGCGCCGCTGGCGGTCGAAATCCGCGTCAAAAGCGTCGTTCAAAAACATTCCGCCGGTGTAAAGCGCGCTTACACCCAGAAACAGCAGCGGCAATTTCGCAAAATTTCCGCCACCGCCCAGCCACCAGCCGGCCAGACAATTCGACCAGACCGTTGGCAAATGCGACACGCGACTCAAAGCCAGCAACGCGCGCAACGGCTGCGGTTTGGGGCCGGACGGGTGCAAATGCTTGATTTGTTCTGCATCCATGCGGCAAAAGATGAAGCGAAATCAAGGTTTGGCAAGGCACAAACTGGCGTTGACACATTGGGCGCAAACGTATAACTTGATGCCAAAACTGCAAACCAAGCCATGTTGATTCGCATCAGTCTGATTTTGGCCATTATTGCGGCGCTGGCCGCCGGCACGTTAAACATCCTTCTGGTGAAGGATAAAATCACCACGCTGATTTCGCAGCGGGACGATGAACGTGGCAAAAAGCAACAAGCCCTGTCCGATCTCTCCAAAACGAAGACCGAGTTGACGAAGACGCAAGACACGCTCAAGCAGACCACACAGGATTTGGCTGATGCGAAATCCGAGCGCGACAAGGCGGTCGTCACCGCCACGGCGCAGACCAAGCGCGCTGATGAATTGTCCGACAAACTCGCCAAGACCACACAGGAGCGTGACGACGCGCAAACCCAACTGGCCGCTTACAAGGCCACCGGCATCACTGCGGAACAGGTCGGCAAACTCAGCCGGGCGCTGAAAGAATCACAAGAGGCAGTCGAAATCGTTAACGAAGAAAAAGTGGTATTGCAACGCGCCCTGACCCGATTGCAAGCCCGCCTCGCCAAATACGAAGGTCCGGACCCAACCATCCGATTGCGCGCCGACCTCAGGGGCAAAATTCTGGTGGTGGATCCGAAATGGGATTTTGTCGTGCTGAACATCGGCCAGGATCAGGGGGTTCTCGAAAACGGTGAGCTTTTGGTCAGCCGCGAAGGCAAGCTGGTTGCCAAAGTTATCGTGCGCAGCGTCGAAAAAAACCGCTGCATCGCCAATGTCGTGCCGGGTTGGAAACTCGGCGAAGTGATTGAAGGCGATGAGGTCAGCCCCGCGCATCCGGCCTCCTGACATGAAATGCCGCGCTGTGAGGTGGCTCCTGCTCCTTTTGCTTGGTGGTATGCTCGTTGGTGTCAGTGGTTGCGAAACCTACGAACCCGAAAATGATTCGGTCCGGCCGTGGAACACGCCGCAAGACTGGGAGGGCGGCATGCCCATGCTGAACCAGCAGCGCCAATAATCATCATCCCGCCGCCCTTCAACCCGCAATTTCCGCACCGCGCGTCGGCGTCATTATAAAGTTCATGCGAACGTCCGACGGCCCGACCGGGACATCGTTCACCATCTGTTCGTCAAAAGTGATTCCGCATTTCACACCGCGCACGTTGGCCAGCAAACGGTCGTAAAATCCTTTGCCGCGGCCCAGCCGGTGCCCGTGCCAGTCAAACGCGACGCCGGGCACGAGAATCAAATCGAAGCGGCTTAAAGGGATTTCAGGGCACCGGGCGGCCGGTTCGCGGATGCCAAACTCTCCCGGCGCAATTTCACTCCGCAAGTTTTGCACCCGGCCGGCGACATAATTTTTGCCGGCCGGGTTGAAGCGGGGCAGGGCGGCAATTTTCCCCCCTGCCAGCGCCTCCTCCAACAACGGCCATAAATCCAATTCGTCCGGCCGTGGCGCGAAAAACAGGACCGATCCGGCATTTTTCCAAACGGCCTGTTCCTTGAGCCGGTCGCGAATTTGCGCCGACAGCGTGTGGCGCGCCGCCGGGGAGATTTTTTGCAGCGCATCACGGATTTGTTTTCGCAGCGCGGCTTTGGCGGCTTGAATGTCGGGTTGCATTTTCAGGAAACAAAAAGTCCAAAACAACCACGGATGGACACTGATGGACGCGGATAAAAAAACAAGCCGAGGCCGCTGAAAAACCCTGGCTCGTCGTAGCGGCGTGTCGGCAGACCGCTGCATTTCTCCGGAAAATTGAATGGTTCGGCTTTCTGCCGAAAGCCGCTACGTCTGTTTTTCAGAGGTCTCAAGCCGGTAAATTTCAGCCGTCCGGTTTTGCAGCCATTCGTAAAATTCCGGCTTTCCAATCCGTGTTTATCGGTGTTCATCCGTGGTCAGAGTTTTGTTTTTTTGATATTGGTAAATTCTGCGCGCCATTTTTCAACGCGCTCCTTGATTTTCTTTTCCACGCCCTGCTCGGTCGGTTCGTAATAATGCTTGTCCGCGCCGAGATAATCCTGCGCGACGAAATGTTCCGGATGGTCGTGCGCGTATTCGTAACCCTTGCCATGGCCCAGCCGTTCGGCGCCCTGGTAATGGGTGTCGCGTAAATGTTCCGGCACCGGCAGCGTGCGGCCGGAGCGGACGTCTTCGAGCGCGGCATCAATCGCCATATACGCGCTGTTGCTCTTGTTGGCGGTGGCAATATAGACCGTTGCTTCGGCCAGCGGAATGCGCGCCTCGGGCCAGCCCACAAATTCCGCAACCTGCAACGCCGTGTTTGCCAGAACCAAGGCCATCGGATCCGCCAGGCCCACGTCTTCCGCCGCGCAAATCACAATCCGCCGAGCAATAAAACGCGGGTCTTCGCCGGCGTGAATCATCTTCGCCAGCCAGTAAAGCGCGGCGTCCGCGTCGCTGCCGCGCATGGATTTGATGAAGGCGGAAATCGTGTCGTAGTGCGCGTCTTCGTCGTCATAAACGACGGCCTTTTTCTGGATGCTCTGTTCGGCGGCGGCCAGGTCGATGTGAACGACGCCCTTTTTGTCCGGCGCGGTGGTGAGCGCGGCGATTTCGAGCGCGTTGAGTGCCTTGCGTGCGTCGCCGTCGGCGATTTTGGCGAGATGGCGCAACGCATTTTCTTCCGCCTTGATTTTCATGTAGCCAAGGCCGCGTTCGGTGTCGGCCAGGGCGCGTTGCACGAGCGAGAACAGCTCGTCTTCGGTCAGCGGCCGGAGCTCAAAAATCTGCGAGCGCGAAACGAGCGGTGAATTGACGAAGAAAAACGGATTGTGCGTGGTGGCGCCGATGAGCCGCACGACGCCGCTTTCGACGTCCGGCAGCAGCACGTCCTGCTGTGCCTTGTTAAAGCGGTGGATTTCGTCAATGAACAGGATCGTCGGCTGGCCGGTGTTTTCGAGGCGGTTGGCGGCGGCGGCAAGCACGCGGCGCATGTCGGCGACGTTGGATTCGACGCCGCTGAGCCGCTCAAATTTGCTTTTGGTCTGGCGCGCGATGATTTGGGCGAGCGACGTTTTGCCCGTGCCGGGCGGCCCGAAGAAAATCAGCGATTGGATGCGGTCGGCCTCGATGGCGCGGCGGAGCAACTGGCCGGGGCCGAGGATGTGCGTCTGTCCGGCGAACTCGTCGAGATGGCGCGGCCGCATTCGCGCGGCCAGCGGCTGATGGCGGGAAGATGCCGGCGTTGTTGAAACCTCCGGCTTTGGTTCAGCCGGAGTTGCAAACAAATCGTCGCGCGCCATGAATTCAAATTAGCAGTTGGCAGAAGATTTGCCCAAAACAAAAAAGCCCGCCGACCGGCGGGCCTTGATTCTTCATTCTGCATTCGTCATTCCGCATTAAAATAAAACCCCACCCTTGCCGTGTGCGACATGATCCTTTGAACATGTTTTACAACATGCGGAACCCGCCGGGCTGCTTTCGACTTCCAGTGAAGGCGTGTCGGCCACAGTCACAGATTGGCTCCATTGATCGTTTTACTACGGTTCAAGGATTTGCTGCGAATCACGAACAGGGCAGGGTAAATCGCATCAAGTTTTCCAAAGAACAACGCGCGGTTTTCCACTCACGCTTTCCGCCTATTACATCGCCCCAAGCAGGCATTTTCACAAGAAGAATTTTTCAGGAAATTTATTGTGGCGCCCTTGACAAACGCAAAAAGGGTTTTCCGAAAAACGCGGTGCCCGGCTATTCCACCTCCACCGTCACCACGCCCAGGATTTTTGTTTCCCGGCGTTGCAACAGGCGGCCAAGAGGTCCGAGCGTCTGCCAGTAGGCAAACGCCACCAGCGCCGCGAGCAGGCAGGATAAAATGAGATTGACCGGCACCACGTCCGGCCAGCCGGCCAGCCGCCACAGCAGTTCGGCCAGTGGCGGTACGACTGCCGGGGCCATGGCGACGGGGAAAAGCATCTGACAGAGAATCATCACCAGCATCGCCAGGCCGGGCATCTTGGTCGGTTTCATCGAGCCGGGTTGGATGCGGTAAGGCACAAGGATGGAAAGTAGATTGCCGCCAAGACCGGCAATCAACAACAGGGTGACCAGCTGAAACAAGGTTGCGATGACATCGAGCAATGGCAGTTGCAACCGCACGGAAGTCAGTGTGAGCAACAGGATGCCGAAGAGGGCGCTGGCGGGCAGGCCCGCGAGGTTTTTGCCGAGCAGGATGAGTCGCCGGTTCGCGGGAGAAAGGATCAGGGCGCGGAAGCCGTCGCGGTCAAAACCAAACTGGTTCACGAAAAAGCGGACGAGCAGGAACATGGAGAACACGATTGAACCGGTTGCCATGAATGGCTTCGCCGTGTCCGGGAAATGGGGCGGAGAGCGAAGGAAGAACATTGCGCCGAAAATCACCGTCACCAAAAACGAGCTTCCCAATGCAATTTTCACCTCAGGAGCCCGGAGCATTGAGCGGAACGTGGCCAGCGCCAGCGCAGCGGCCTGCTCCGGCACGGCCGGAAGATGGAGTTCGAGAAAACGGCTGCCACCTTTGGCCGGGGCGACAATTGCGGTGGCGGTGGCGGCCGGTTTGATTCGCGCCGGAGCTTTCCCGCCGGTTTCACCGTAATAAAAGCGCACCGTGCTGCGATACGCGCGGCGCAAGCCGAGTGCGCCAATACCGAGACAGCCAAGCATGCCCAGCAACGCGGGCAGTGCGCGTCCTTCGGCCAGCCCCTGCGCGCCGAGCGGCAGCCAGAGCGGCGGAATGAACTTCCGCACGGCAATCAGGTTATTAAACATTTCCGTCTGGCGGGCATCCCGACCCGCGCGCTGGCGTTGCCGTTCCTCACGGTTGGTGGGGAACTCCCCTCGATTCTGGAAGATGTTGAAGTAAAGGTTGGGTCCCTGGCTGAGCAGGATGAACGTGAAGGTAATGCACATGATGACCGTGCGCCGGCGGCGCGGGTTGCTCATCAGCGACGCCAGCCAGCCGCGCAGGCAATAAGTCCACGCTGTGACCATGAAGACCATGCTCAACGCCAGCGGAATCAGCAGCAACATTTCCGGCCCGCGCGCAACCGCCAGGCCGATGCCCAGCCCGAGCAGGACGGGAACGACGATGATGATGCTCAATGTGAAGTGCGACACGAAATAATTGACGACGAACATCTGGCCCAGCGCGACCGGCAGGTGCATGAGGCGTTGCAAATCTATGGTCTCGGAGCGTTGCAATTCGGCAAGCAGGCCAATCATCCAGAAGAGAAGGAACCCGACGGTGACGCCAAACCAAATTCCCATGATGACGGGCGGCGATGCCTGGGACAGACCGAACGCCGCGCCGAGCAAGGCGCCCACGAAGCACAATCCGCCCATCACGAATGCGCCCAAGCCGACGAGCACCGCGATGATCGCGCCCAGGCCGCCACTGCGCGCCCACTGATTGCGCGTGAGCCGCCAGCGCAGCCAGAGAACGGTTTTAAGTTGCTCCCAGTTCATTCAACCCTCCAGCCAACTTAACTTCTGAACCTCGTGCCCGTCACTGCCCACCACCGCGAGGAATTTGTCCTCCAGTGAACCGTCCCGGTGCAGCTCCTCCATCGTGCCCTGGTGAACCAGCCGCCCCTGCGCGATGATGCCGACGTCCGAGCAAAGTTTTTCGACGATCTCCAGCACGTGCGAGGTGAGAAAAACCGTCGCGCCGCGGCTGACACATTGCTTGAGCGTGTCGCGCAACACCCGCGACGCCACCGCGTCCACGCCCTCGAACGGTTCGTCGAGGAACAGGAGATCCGGATTGGGAATCAACGCGGCGGCCAGGGCGAGTTTCTTCTTCATGCCATGCGAGAATTCGAGCGTCAGCTTCTTCTCCTCGTGCGCCAAATCCATCATGGCGAGCAACTCGTCGCAACGTTCGCGCACCGTGTCGCGGGGCAGCAGATACATACGGCCGATAAAGGTGAGGTATTCGCACGCCGTCAGGTTGTCGAACAGCGCCAGGTTTTCCGGCACCACGCCGATGCGGCGTTTGACTTCGAGCGCCCGGCGTGGGTCGCCCACGTCTTCGCCCAGGATGCGCATGGTGCCGGCCGTCGGCGCCAGCAGGCCGGTAAGCATCTTGATGGTGGTGGATTTGCCCGCACCGTTGGGGCCAAGGAAACCGTAAAAGCGGCCGGATTCGACATGGAGGTTCAGTTCATTGACCGCGCGGAACTTTCCGAAATCGCGCGTCAGGTTGGAGGTCTCGATGGCGACATTCATGGGGCTGGCAATGGGCCGGAAACTATCGGGCGCCGGCGGTTGAAGCAATCGTAAAGAGAACCAAGCGGCTGGTCGGGGCGTAAAAACTTCCACTCGCCTTGACCGGGGCGTTGTGGCTGCCTCCCCCTTGATTTTGCCGGACAACAAAGAAACAAAGCAACGAAGGTTAAAATCACTTCCCAAGGTACTTCAATGGATTGCGTATCCGGTCGAGCCGTTCGGCTTCATGTTCGTTCAGCACGATCTGCCGCCGTCTTTGCTTGACGGCATTCGCGACCGATTGGGGAAGCAACCAGACCTGTTTGACCAGCTGGAGGAAGGTCAGACAAATGAGCTTCAGTGTGTGCATAAAGCGGTATCACTCGTTCCGTGGTCGGTATAGAACAGTGTGCAGAAAATGATAATGGATGATTCCTCCGTTCTGGGCATGGCATTCGGCTCGGCGGGCGTGACCAGGGGGCTCATGTGCGTGGCCACCAACCGCAGGTCCGGGTAAATTCGTTAAGCTGTTCTTCAAGTGCGGTCGCAGGCGACTTGCCGGAGGGCAGCTTGTGAAGAGCGACTTCGAATATTTTTGCTTTCATGGAGCATCCGATCTCCGCCCAATGGCGTTTTCAAGTGGAATAGCAATCAATTCCGTGGCCGGCACAGGCGCTTTCGGGCCGCCTTCTCCTTCAAATCTGTGCCTATCCTCCGGTTCAACCGTCGTCACCGCCCCGCCATTTTCCGGATGCGGGCGCTGCGGATTCTCAACGGCCAGGAAATGATTTTTCGGCGTCCAACCTCTGGAACGATCTAAAAGGAGCGGGTGCTCATAGGCCAGACACATGACGTTCTGTTGCAGGTAAAAACGCATGTTATTTCGCGGTGCGGAAGGTCAGTGTGGTCAAGCCAACAACGGCGGCGGCCAGGCCTCCAATGAGCAGCCAGACGGCCTTTCATTTCGGCACCGGATTCGAGTCCGCCCATCAGACCCGCTTGGGGTTCACAAGCAGCAGCACGATCCCACCGACGAGCGCGAACGCTCCGACGACGGGCGGGATAAAGTGGCTGACTGTGGTCTCAAAGTGCATTCCGAGGAACTCGACAGGCTTTCCCGGAGTCGTAAAGGTGATGCCCGAGTAAGCGAGCACCACAATGCCGAGAGTGACCAGGAGGACTGCAACAATGGTTTTTGTATTCATATTGATTCTTCAGTTTTTTCTTCGGTTGGCAGTTTCTTAATTCAATCGCCTGCGACCGGAGATGAGGTTGACGAGCACCATGACAATGGCAACTACCAGCAGGATGTGAATGAACCCGCCCATCGTGTAACTGCTCACCAGCCCCAGCGCCCACAAAACGAGCAGTATTACCGCAATCGTCCATAACATATAATTTTCCTTTCAGTTTCCTTTGGGACCGCTGCCGGCTGGCGCGCTTTCGCACCAATCAACAGGCAATTCGCCAGTTTAATTCTTGGACACAGCCATCTCCGGTTCTTTCAGCACGACTTTGACGCCTTTGATGGGTTTGGCCAACGCCTTGCGAACCGCCTGCACCGCGGTCGAACCTACCCGGCCAGCCGCTTTCAAGGCTCCGTCGGCAGCAGCCGCTGCGGCGTCCTCGGCACTGACTCCCATTTCTTTGGCGCCTTCGATCGCCCCTTCGACGAGCCCGGTGGCCGCGGCTCCAACATCGCCGCCGACCTCGGCCGTATCTCGGATCGCAACATGGGCGGTGTGGCTGATGGTATCCAAAACCGCCGCGCCGGTTTCTTTGGTGCCGCGAAGCACCCCGAGCATGATCCCCTTGGCGGCATGTCCCAAGTTGGCCCCGACCTGCACTGCGCCACGGATCGCGCCGCTGGCAACGTTGGCAATGACATCGGTCACAGACGTGCCCACCTTGCCCGTATCTTTGATCGTTGTGGCGAGGATTTGAGTAACGGCATCCACCGTCGCCTGGACGATGTTTCCCGTGCCTTTGATTGCGGCAACGATCTGGTCTTTTACCGTCTCAATCATTCCCGGATGTGTTGTCTTCATGTTGAGTTTCCTTTCGTCTTGTTACTGTCATTTGTCTCCAGCTTGGGCTGGCTGGTGCGCTTTCGCACCAGCCAACAGCAATCTGTCCGCTTAGTTTAGTTACTGGGTCACGGGCGCGGCGATGGTCATGTTGTTGATCACGCTGGTCACACCGTTGATGTCGGTGACGAGCTTGGTGACCAGGCTCTTTTCGGCGTCGTTTTTGGCAATGCCGCTCAACGTCACCACGCCATCCGTCGTCGAAACCGTGGTGTGCAGGGCGCTGGTCGAGTGGTGTGACAGCAATGCCGATTTGACCTGGGCGGTGATGGAGGCGTCGTCAATCTTCTCGCCGATCGTTTCGACCGGCTTGGCCGGGGTCTTGGCAATCGTCATGTTGTTCTTGACCTCTTTGACGTTGTCAACGTCCTTGGCGTATTCGGTGGTGAGTTCCTTTTCGGCCAGGCTGGAGGCTTCACCTTGCAAGGTGACGATTCCATTTTTCACATACACCGTCGTTCCGGTGGCGCTCACGTTGCGATGGAACAAGAGCGCGGTTTTCACTTTCATGCCGATCCACGTGTCCGAATGTTCAGCGGGGCTTTCACCTTTGACTTTCAGGCGATTGTCCACGCTTACGACGCCGGGCAGGCTCGCCACGGTGTCCTGGGCCAGGGACTTATGGGACGCTTCGGTGACCGTTCCGGTCAGGGTAACGACGCCATCTTTGGAATCGGTCTTGATGGAATCGTCCTTGAGGTAGGTTTTGAACACATACGACTTTGCGGCGGATGATTCGATGCGGCTGTCCGTATCGGAGGCGCGCAGGGATGCGCTGGTAACTAACAGGGCGCTCGTGGCTGCCAGGAGCGCGAGCGAACAGGTTGATTTCATTTTCATTATGTTTTTCTTTCTATCTTTTTGCGTTTTGGTTTTGATTGTAACGACGAGAAGCATGCTATGCTGCGAACTGGCCCTTCGCTATGGGGTATAACCCTACCATGCATTTGGGAGGTGTTCGGCAAAGACGGATCTGGTTCAAACCTCAATGTGCAGAATCCGTCGGCGAATGAGGCACTTACGGCAGTGGCACAGTTTGAAGATTTACTCACGGCAACAATCTGATGCACCATGACCCATCAACTGGTCAGAAATCGCCACTTACAGCCGGGAAATCGCCGCCGACATTCAGGAAATTGCCGTAAACATTGGGGAAATCCGAATCTACACCCGCCGCACCGCCGCCCGCAGCCGGGGAATGGCCGCCCGCAGCCGGGTTTCGACGACAACCCCTGCAAGATCAAGGTTTTACGCATATTCTCTGCAAAAGTAGCGCGGGCGACCCGCCCGCCACGCCCGGCGACCTCGCCGAACGGAACAGTAGCGTGGAAACGCGCCAGCATCATCGTGGACAGCGGCGGCGGCCACAGTGCGCGCAGACCGGCGGATAAAGCATCGGTTCCTTGCCCGCGAAACGCAGACCCGCGCGCGCGAAGTTGCTCACGCGGTTACACTACCGAAACCATTTTGATTCAGACGCGCCATTCGCGCCACCTGGTTTCCGCCAGCCGGATCCGTCCGAAAAGCGCCGTGATCATTGCCGCGAGATATCACGAAAGCGTTTTTTCCCAACTCGCAATTGAGCAACTGGCGAACCTCTTCGGGCAGTTCGTTCTGGTTTCGTTTCTACTCGCGGTCAACGTGCCGACAATGGGGATTCCACTATCGGCGTGTTGCGAATGCGCCTTTCTCAATTCGATCACTCTTTGACGGTGATGTTGTTTTCGACATCGGTCACGCCCTTGACTTTCCTGGCGAGATCTCCGGCCCGGTTTTTCTGGTCCCTCGTGTTGACAAAGCCGCTCAACTGGACCACGCCCTTGAACGTTTCCACATTTACTCCATCGTACCTATATTGCGAGTCGTCTGCCAGCGCTGCCCGGACGCGGGAAGAAGTGTCATGGTCGTCAATTCGTTCGCCCGAGCTTTGCTCGTAGCGGCTGCCGGTGGTGGTGCAGCCGGTCACGCCCAGGAGCAATGGCAGCGCACCGAGGCCGATGACCAATCCCAACACTGTCAAGGTTTTGCCCGTGTTTACAGATGCTTTTTTCATATTGTTTCTTTCATTTTTTGTTGTTTATTTGTTTGCCGCAGGAGGCCGATTACCAACCTCCATACAACTACTCTTTGACTTTGTTCTCGTGATTTTGGTCCGCCGGGTTCGGTCCGTTTTGTTCATTTGCGGCCGGGTTTTCCCTGGCCGGCTGCTGCTCTTTCTTGTCCGACGGCTGGGCAGACTTTTCCTGTTTTTCAATGTGTTTGTCAGCCTGCGCTTCGTCATTCTTCGGGGCGGGCGCTGCCGACTCATGCGTGGCGGCGGCTGGTTTCTCAACCTGCGGCGATTCGTGCGCCACAACTGCTTTCTTTTCGGCGGGTTGAGCCTCGCTGCGAACCGGCGGCTGGACCGTTTTCTCACTGGTCGAGGTCGGTGTCCTTTGCTTCACGACGACCGCGGCTTCCTCCTTGTGACGCAGTTCCTGAACCGGGACCGTCTGGACCTTTCGCCCGCTTGCCTTTTCGATGGCCGCGGTGGCCGGACCTTCGTTGATCACGGTCTTGTTGATGATGGTAGTGCTATTGACGACCACTGTGGAACGGCTAACGGGCTCCAGGAAATGCCGTTCTTCGACAAAGACATACGCTCGTGGCGAGATGACTCTCACGTCGGACGGGTACAACGGCGCCCAGCCAATGTAGCCGCCCCCTTCGTGCCAGGAAACCCAGGCCGGGGCCCATTGCGTCTGCGGCACCCAATACCAGCCATATTGGTCGGTGAAATTCCAGCGACCATAGTGATACGTGGCCCAAGCCCACGGCTCATCGCTGACCCAATACCAGCCGGCGTCGGTTCTCTGCCAGTTGCCGTTATAGTAGGGTTGCCAACCAGCTTCGACTCGGGCCGGTCTCCAGCAGCGTCCGTAGGAGCCGACGACGACCCATTCTCCGAGCGGGGCGAGCGGCTCATAAAAGTCACTTTCGGCGCGAATCTCCACCGATACCCCGACCGATACCGACGGTTGTCCGTAGGTTGTGTATCCTGTCAGCGCGCCTAAGAGCGCAGTGCATAATACAAATCCGATTTTACCGCCCAAGCGTTTAGTGCTATTCATAAAATTTTCCTGCTCACCTCAAGGCGCGATTTTGTCGCTCACCCACTGGCGGGCCTGGTTGAACCCGTCCTTCGTCGCGTCGTAGGCCTTCTGGAAGCCGGCTTTGACGCTGTCCCAGGTGGACTCGGTGGAGTTCCTGACATCCTCCAGTTGTTTGTTCAACTGGGCTGCCTGGTCGCGCAACGCCTGGAGTTTGGGTTTGGCATCGGCCTTGACCGCGTCGCTGGAGCTGTCGATTTTGGCGGCGAGCTGGTCCAAATCCTTGTTAAGAGCGTCCAACTGGCCCTGCATGGTTTTAACGAATTCAGCTTTTTGCGCGAAGGTGTAATCCTTCATATCCTGCGCGGCTTGTTTGGTTTCGGTTTTGACGTTCTCAATCTGCTGAGAAGTGGTTTGCTCCTTTTTGCATCCCACGGCAAAAGCGGCGATGGAAAGGAAGGTGATGATCAATGTTTTATTTTTCATAATGGTGATTTTCGTTGTATGTTTGGTTTGCTGATGCGCCTGCCAATTTGGCGAAGGTACGTTGGCGGGTGGTTTTTCGCTATGGGGTGTAACCCTACCGTGCGTTATTGATGGCGCTCCCCGAAAAACTGATCCGGCTGGCGGGTAAATTGCGGAAAGAAAAAGCGCCGGCGGACTTCCCGCCGGCGCAGCCGTGGATACACCACTTAAAAGGCGAAGCGCATGCCGACCCGGGCGACGCCATAATATTTTGTTTCGTTCGGCAGCACCCCGCGGGCGTCAATGAATACTCCCACATGCGGGGTGAAGCGATATTCCATGCCGGCGCCAATCTGACCAAACCACATTTTGCCGATATCGAACTGGTGACCGCCACCGCCAAAGGCGTAGGGAGCGAATCCACTTTGACCCGGCGGGAGACGCAGAATCAAACTGGCCGAAGCGCTGTCTATAAAGGCTCTGCTGGTGTTTTCAGAATAAGCATCGGCGCCAATACCGATATTCCGGGTGATGAAGTAATTGCCCCCCGCTCCGGCACCTAATCGGACATTTTGCCGGACTCTCGCATTGGAAAGATGTTCAATGGTGTATTCCCCGAGAGAACCACTCCCGAACACGTCCACAGACAGTTCGCGGGATCGGTAATAGTCACCCCGGTCATAATGCAGACTCTGGTTGTTAGTCACGTTGTCCTGACCCAAGGCTGACGTTGCGGCAAGCATCAGGATGGTTCCTCCGACAAGCATTTTGTTTTTCACAAGTTGTTTTGCGCTTTTGATTTTGAAATTGGCGGGACGCTACAACATGGGCTGGCCTTGTCTATGGGGTGTAACCCTACCGTGCGTTGTGGGTGGTGTTCGCCCCATGTGGCATCTCACAAGTCAGGCTTTCTCTGGGCCGGCCCTGGCGCGGGCTTTTGGGCCGACCGTGGACGACAGAGCGGCTTTGTCCGGGTCACAACCCCAGCACCCGGCAGGTCTTGCGGAAGTGGTGGCCGTAGATGCTGAGGGTGACGGCCAGCGGGAACAGGGTGGGGCGGCGGAAGGACGTCCAGACCAGCAAACCCCAGTAATGGAAACGTTCGCTGCCAAAAATGCCGAGACGAAGATTGGCTTGGAGAAACGCCATCAAATACCGCCAGTTCAACGAGCCGGAGATTTTTGGACGCCGGTACTCGCGCAGGAAGGTGCGGATCCGCCGGTAATACGGCCCCGGCGCATAAAGATGTCCCATCAGATTCCTGTAACCCTCGCGCAACGTCTCCCGATTCATCCGCGGAATGAAGTTGGTTGTCCCATCCAGGTTGTTGCCGGTTGTCCGGCCAATCAGGCGACCCTGGCCGTTCAGCCGCTGGTAAAGCTTCGTGCCGGGTACGGCTTGCAGCAGGCCGACCATTGCCGTGACAATGCCGCTTTTCTGGATGAACTCGATCTGCCGCGCGAAAATCGTGGGCGTGTCGCTGTCGAACCCAACGATGAACCCGCCCTGCACCTCCAACCCCGCGCGCTGGATGCGCTTCACGTCGGCGACCAGGTTGCGCTTCTGGTTCTGGCGCTTGTTGCATTCGGCCAGGCCCGCGTCCTCCGGGGTCTCGATGCCGATGAACACCTGGTGGAACCCCGCCTCGACCATCAACCGCATCAACTCCTCATCGTCGGCCAGATTGATGGACGCCTCGGTGTAGAACGGGGTGCCGCGCCTGCCTTTCTGCCACTGGATCAGCGCCGGCAGCAACTCCTCCTTGAGCGCGCGTTTGTTGCCGATGAAATTATCGTCCACGAAGAAGACCTCGCCGCGCCAACCGAGCCGCCAGAGTCTGTCCAGCTCGGCGATCACCTGTGCCGTCGTCTTGGTGCGCGGCCGATGCCCGAACATCGCGGTGACGTTGCAGAACTCGCAGTCAAACGGGCAGCCGCGCGAGAACTGCACGCTCATCGAGGCGTACCGCCGCACGTCCGCCAGCTCCCACAACGGCGCCGGCGTCCGGCGGATGTCGGGGAATTCTGACGAGGCATACACGCGCTGTGCAGCGTCGCGCTCGAAGTCACGCAAAAACTCCGGCAGCGTCACCTCTGCCTCATTCAGCACGAAATGGTCAACGTCGGGAAACTGTTCGTGGCCCAGGGTGAACAGCGGCCCACCCGCGACGATTGTCTTGCCCGCTGCGCGGCAACGCGCGACCAGTTCGTGCGCCGAGTCCTGTTGGGCAATCATCCCGCTGATAAACACGACATCGGCCCAGGCCAGATCCTTTTCGTGCAGCTTCCGCACGTTCATATCCACCAGACGCTTCCCCCACGCCTTCGGCAACATCGCCGCTACGGTGAGCAGACCCAGGGGCGGCAACGCAGCCCGCTTCCGGATGAATTTCAACGCGTGTTTGAAACTCCAGAACGTGTCCGGAAACTCCGGGTAGAGCAGCAATACTTTCATCGCCTGAAAACAAACCCCGGAAACCGTGCGGTGCCATGGGGTGTTTCCCCGCCGGAAGTTTCCCGGAGTGAAGGAGAGACGGCGGAGAGTCGCCAGACGATGCTTAATCCCAAACGGTCTCTGACGATTCCCAAAGTGGTGAAAAAGGAGCCAAGGCGTAAATCGCCGTTGGCCCCAGGTTCTCTTGATTCGGGAGGGCGTGGCTTAACTTCGCAAGCTTGCCGAAGTTTGCCCATCGTCGGTCGCCTAATTCGCGTCGCTGCGCGCGCTTTCATTGTCGTGTTTGGCCATCTTCTTGTGCCAGTCGTTGAGCAGGCGCGCCGCAGTATCGCGGCCCCCCAGGCCGAAGGCCAGAGCCACCGCGACCGCCACGGCCCCGATGGCCAGTCCGAACGCGAGGTTGACGATGTCGTTGGCCAGCTCCATCTGCCGCAGCGCCATCGCGCCGGCCAGCAAGAGGATCGCGACCCGCGCGGCCAGGGACAGCAGCGGCGCCTGCGGAGAATCGCTGGCTCGCACCACGCCGGCCACCCAGTTGGCCAACAGCAATCCGAAACCAAAGATGACCAGCCCGAGCAGGACGTGCCCGCCCCAGACGACGAAGTCTTTGGTTAATCCAGCCAGCATGGAGAAGCCCAACAAATTTGCGGCTTCAATGCCGGCGAACAAGAGCACGACAATGAGAACGAGTTTGCCGGCCAGCGCCGACGGAGAGTGTTCGCCTTCCCGGCCTTGTTTGGACAGACCCAGCCTGACCAGCACATTGTTGAATCCGACCCCGGCCAGCAAATTGCTCACGATCCCGGCCAGCAGACGGCCCACGACCCAGGCAATGCCCACCACCAGCACGGCGCCAAAGATGGACGGCACCATATTGGTGATCTTCGCGAGCATGGCGCTGGCGGGCGCGGTGATGGCGTCCAACTGGAGCGCGTTCAGTGCGGAAATTACAACCGGCAAAAGCATCAGGTAATAAACCACCAGAGCGATCAAGCCCGAGAGCTTGAGTTTGCCCAGGCTCTTCGCCAGCCCCCATTTCTCGCTCGCCGTGTCCGTTCCCGCCGAGGCGAGCAGGCTGGCCACAAGGCGTTGCACGATGCGCGCCACCAGCCAGCCGACCAGGAGGATCGCGCCCGCACCGATGATCTGCGGCAGATACGCGAAGAACTTGTTAAACATCACCATGATGGGGTCGAGCAGGGGCTTGATATCGAGTGTTCCCAGGATTGCCGGCAGGAAGAGCAGGAAGGTCAGCCAATAGACCGCCTCGGAAAGCGTCTGGCTCACCGAGGTCTTCACCTTTTCTTCACCGCCGACGGCATCGCCCACCTTTTCGTCCAGCTTGAATCCGTGCGCGGCCCCCGCAATCACGCGCTTGAACACGTTGGCGACCACCCAGGCCGCGAGCACCAGCAGGCCCGCAGCCAGAACGCGCGGCAGGTAGGCGGTGATGCTGGTGACGATGAGGTTCAGCGGATCCGAAAGGACTGGTAGTTTCAGGGCTTGAAAGAACGCCACGAGCACAAGCAACATGATAACGTAGAATACGACCCTGCCGGCCCACGCCTCGACCGGAAGATGGGGCGGGGCTTCCTTGCCGGCTATCCATTGCCCCAGCTTGTTGTCGAACTGAGTGCGGCGCAACAGCCGCCTCGTAAGCGCGGCGGCGAGGAGGGCAATGATCCAGCCGGCCACCAGCACCACCAAGGCGCCCAACAGATTGGGGCTGAATTGACTGACTGCTTCTTTGAGCTGCTCAATGATTTCATTCATGGTGATTGTTCCTTTCCTGTTTGTCTTTCCTGTTTAGTTTGGCAGAGTGGATTGCGTTCCGTGGATGCGGTGGGGGTTCGGGTTCGTGGCTGCGCCGCAACCGTACAGCCAGGGAAAAATCGGCGGGCCAGCGCCGAAATCTGGCGGCTGGCAGGGGGCGGAGTCTTTTGACAGGGATGCCACGAGTTCGGGCAGTTCAGACTTGGGGCGCTGAGCAGGGCTGATCGTTTCGAGCCGCCGCACCTCCACGTTGAATATGGCCACGTTCCAGTGAGAAACCAGCAGCGCCCAGCTCCCGATTCCGGGCCTGACGCATTCCCTTGAAGCAATCAAGCTGGGTTGAAGCCCGCAGTCGGCGCCGGCTGGCTTCGCAGTTGAAAAGAGCCGTCTATTCCTCACGTATGGAAGAATAGACGGGGAAGCCTTGCGGGCGCTATGGGGTATTTACCCCATCTCCCGGGTCACCACGCCAAGGCCGGCGGAATTCCAAGTCAGGCCCCTTCCTTCAGTGGATTTGTTTTCATGGGTTAATAATTAGCGTTCGTGTGGCGTGTTTCCTTCAGAACGGCGACGTTGACATGCATAGCGACGGCTATGCCGGCGCTTCGATCGAAGCAACGCGAACCAGCTTTTTGTTCACGAATTCCTGGATGCCCATGCTGGAGAGTTCGCGTCCGTACCCGGAATTCTTGATGCCGCCGAACGGCAAGTCCGCAGTCGTCCAAGTCGGGTGATTGACAAACATCATGCCCGTGTCCACGCGGCTCGCCACGCGTTTGCCGCGCGCAACGTTCCTGGTAAAAACCGAGCCGCCCAACCCGAAATCCGAGTCATTGGCGAGCGCCACGGCCTCGTCCTCGTTCTTCACTCGGAAAAAGAGCGCGACCGGCCCGAAGAATTCCTCCCTGAAGGCGGGATTGCCGGGCTTGATATTCGTCAGGATCGTCGGCTGCATGAAAGAGCCTGGGCGATCAATCCGTTTGCCGCCCATCACCACGGTGGCGCCCTTGGCGACGGCTCGTTTGACCTGGCCCAGCAGTTTCACCAGGGCCGCTTCCGTGGACAAAGGTCCGAGTGTCGTCGCCTTCTTCATCGGGTCTCCCGGCTTGAGCGCCGTCAGCGCGGTCTGAAATTTCTTGAGAAAGCGGTCAGCCAGTTCTTCGACGACAATCAAACGCTTCGCCGCGACGCAGCACTGGCCTGTGTTGTTCATCTTGGCCCAGACCGCCCATTTGACCGTCTTGTCGAGGTCGGCGTCCTTGAGCACGATGAAGGCGTCGCTGCCGCCCAGCTCCATCGTGGACTTCTTGAGGTTTTGCCCGGCTCTCCCGGCAACACTTTTTCCGGCTTCCACGCTGCCCGTCAACGCCACGCCCTTGATCCGGGGATCATCAATCACTTGGTTCACCTGGTTGTGTGAGATCAGCAGGTTGGTATAGGTGCCTGCGGGCGCACCCGCCTCCCGCCACAGCTTCTCGAAGGCGATGGCGCATTGCGGCACGCATCCCGCGTGCTTCACCATCACGACATTGCCCGCCATCAGATTGGGCGCGGCAAAACGCGCGAGCTGGTAGTAGGGAAAGTTCCAGGGCTGGACGCCGAAGAGCACGCCAAACGGGCTGCTGACGACCTCGGCTTTGCCCGACCTCGGCTTGAGGTGTTGGGGCGCGAGGAAGCGCTCGGCGTTCCTGGCATAGTAATCAATGATGTCCGCGCTGAGCGCCACTTCGCCGCGGGCCTCGGCGATGAGCTTGCCCATCTCGAGCGTCACCGGGCCGGGCGAACTCGTCCACGCGCGCACGCATGATGGCGGCGGCTTTTGCGGCCACGGCTGCCCGCTTGGCGTAGGTCATGCGCCGCCAGGTTTCGAAGCAGGTTGCGGCGGTTTTAAGCGCCTTCTCAAGCTGCTGGTTGGTGAGTTCCTTGAACGTTTTCAGAACTTTGCCGTTGTAGGGGTTGACACTTTGGTAGCTCATGAACGCAACGATACGCTCCAGCACGGGCGACTGACATGGGGTGTTAACCCCATAGTAGTGTCCTGAATTTGAAATCAAGTTGGTCTTGGCACACGGCGTCAGGTGTCACGTTTCAGCACGAGCGGTGACGGTTTTTTCCACTGGCCGGTGAACACGAACTCACTCAAGGGCTTTCGCTGCCGGGGCGCCAGGTCGCGTTCCTTCAGGGCATCTGGCAGTTTGGCTGGGTCGGCTTTGTATCCGATGGCCATGGCTGTCCACGCCTCGAAATGCTCCGGTATCTGATAAACCTCCCGTGCCTTGTCGGAGAGTATGCCGATCATCTGATGGACCGAGAGACCTCGTGCCGTTGCCTCCACCACCAGATTCCCGGCGGCCAGGCCCAGGTCGTGAACGGCGGCCCGATTGTCCTGGTTGTTCTTTGCAAATCGCAAACTGACGACGCCCAAGACCAGCACCGGTGCGGCCTTGGCCCACGCCTGATTTGCTTCCACGAGACAGGAGAGGAGTCGTCCGAACTCCGGGGAGTTTTCCCTGGTCGCAACCAGATAATTCCAAGGCTGTTCGTTGTAGGAGGACGCCGACCAGCGAGCCGCCTCAAACAACGAACGGAGGTCGGCCTCCGACACCGGACGGTCCTCGAAGCCGTAGGGACTCCACCGTTTCGCGAGAACTTGTTGGATGGGATGGTCTGTCGCTGCTTTCTTGATATTCATAATCGCTTTCTGTATTTCCGTGACGCTCGGGACTTCCTGGTTTGGATTGGAATCTGCGTTAATTATTTTTTCTTCCGGCCGGAGCCGCTCTTTTTGCCGCCACCGGTGAGTTTGTTTACGGTGGCCCAGGCCCGTGCTTCCGCGGTTTTCGTGCCGACACCTTTTTTCTCGTAGCCAGCTTCGATGTGTTCCGCCTGACGCTTCTGTTTGTCAGTATAACTGGATTTATCGCCTTGAGGCATTGATGGTGCTTTCTTTCGGGCGGGACGCCCTGGGTTCAGTTCGCCACGCCGCTTCGCCTTTTTTCTCAAAATCGTCGAAGGCTTTGACCAAGCCGGTGAGCACTTCCGCCGAAGTCTCGAATAGCGCCTGGGCCTTCGGCTCCGTGACTTTTCCAACGTCTTCGCGCAGATGATTGGTGAGCTGACGCATCTGAGCTTTGATTTTTTGCGTGTGGTGAATGGGGTTATTCCCGGAAGAGGGTTTCATACACGTGGCGCATTCCTTGAGGCATGGATGCTCTTTACTTGGTTTCCACAATTATTCTGTCCTAAGGCTTTTTAGGGAGAGGCACGTTGATGTCCAGCGCAGCGCTCACGATCGATTCCCGGGAGTTGCGCATGCAGCTCCACCGCCCGGCGGTAGCCGCCTTGGTCATCCTCGATCAGGCTCACCAGCGCCCGCACCGTGGAATCCTTGACTGGTGTGCCGAGCTTTTTGGCCGCATTGCCCGAGGCGCCGTGGTAACAGGCGGAATACGGCCCGCAAACAACAGCTCGGGATTGGGGCCGCGTTTCTCGATGCCTTTCTCCAACGGATTTCCCAACGTGACATCCAGCAACCGGTCCGGTGTCCGAATGGTTCCCGAACGTCCGCCCTTGGAAATCGCTTCCGCCGTAAACAAAGTTTTCATAACGGCAAAGTCTTCGGCGGAATGGCTCAGCGGTTAACGGAGCAATAGAACCACAACGACGATGACGAGAAGGAGGCCGCCCACGCCGCCGCCAATCCAGATGCCACTGGCAAGAACCGGTGAGAATAATAATAGATGCATAGTTTGTCTTTCGTTTTTTGATGGCAATTCGTTTGCCGTCATTTTCTGGAGTGACGTTACGCGGTGGGCCGGTCTTTAGCTATGGGGTGTAACCCTACCGTGCGTTATTGATGGCGCTCCCCGAAAGCGGCCTCCGCCGTCCCCGTCGCAGCGGTAATCACACTTAATCCGTCTTCCCATCCGCCGCATTGAATTCACGACGCCAGAAAAGAAACGGGCTGCATTCTTTGACAGAGCCAAGCAGCTTTACCAACGCGGCTTGCCGGACGGGAACTTGGAAGGCGTGCTGGCCTTCGTCGCTGAGCAGCTTGCCGCCAAACCGGAGCGCGCGGATGTCGTTCACGACCTGCTCGCCTTCCTGGCCGAACGGATGACGGCCCTGAGCCGGGAGAAACGCGCCGCCGCCAAACAATTCCTGACCGACCTCAAGGATTTCCGCGACGTTGACACTCACGCCTTGAAGCCCAAAACCAAGCTCGACAATTTTTGGGAGCTTGAAGCCGCCGAAATTTTCGCCCATTTCCGCGCCAACAAACTCCGCCTCAAAGATTCCGACGAAGGGAAAATCCGAGACCGTTTTCAGAAATCCAAAGACACGCTTGTGCCGCTGAAATCTTCCCTCGTCTTCACCGACGAGTTGATTGACCAGATTGTCCATCGCCTCTACGGCCTGACCGAAGCCGAAATCAAAATCGTATCCATCCGTGGTTGCAATTCCAGCATGGTTCGCGTGGGCCGAGGTTTCACCCCCGGCTTTGAAAACAAAAAGCAGCTTTTATTTCCGAAGGCCGCCTTGAATCAAGACACGGGCGCGCAGCAGCACGTCCCTGCCATTAAACGGGGGAAATCGCCTGGGGTGTTCACCCCATATACAAATTGAAGGAATCGTCTGATAGTTGCATTGGATTGGCGCCGCGCCGTCGAGGGAACACGCATCCTGGAGAATCGCGCCTGAAACCGGCATACAACATGTACAACATGAAACGAACATGAAACGAAAGTTGACCAGTTTGTCAGAACGATATGTGGCGGCGTTGCGAACGCACCTGCGGCAAGGTCCGCGGGCGATCCCGCCGTGCGGAACGGCGCTGGCGCTGGGACGCCAGGCTGCGGCCCTAGATCTGGAGACGTTGGACATGGTTCGGATTCACGAGGAAGCACTCGCCACTCTGGAAGCCTCCCGCAGCAGGGACGGCCTCATCAAACGGGCGGAGATTTTTTTTGCCGAGGCCATCACCCCGATCGAGGAAACGCATCGCGCCGCGCTCAAGGCCAACGTCCGCTTGAGCAAACTCAGCCAGGCGCTGGGCCGGCGCACGGTGGACCTGGCGGCCTCCCACCGGTCCCTGAAACAGGACATCGTCCAGCGCAAGACCGTGGAGCAGGCCCTCAGGAAAAGCAGGGAACACTCCCGGAAACTTTTGAAAGAATCACGTCGCCTGCAGAAGCATTTGCAGCGCCTGACCCACCAGCTTCTGTTGGCGCAGGAGGACAAGCGAAAGAAGATCAGCCGCGACCTGCATGATGAGATTGCCCAGACGTTGCTGGGCATCAATGTTCGCCTGTTGACGTTGAAAAAGGCGGCCGCGATCGACGCCGGCGGCCTCAAGAAAGAGATTGCCAGCACGCAACGTTTGGTGGATAAATCAGTAAAAAGCATAAAACGATTCGCTCGTGAATTCGGTATTCATCATCGAACGTAAAATCGGACGTAAAATGGGACGCAAACTTAACGGGCTGGCGCAACGATATGTCGCGGCGCTGCGCAAACACCTGAAGCGAGGTCCACAGGCGGTCCCGCCGTGCGGGACGGCGCAATATTTGGGACGCCGGGCCATGGCCCTTGGGCTGGAGACGCTGGATCTGGCCCGGTTCCACGAGCAGGCGTTGATTACCCTGGTGTTGCCGGGCTACTCCCCCAGCACCCGGGATGCGATGGTCCGGCGGGCGGGGACTTTTTTTGCCGAGGCCATCACCCCAATCGAGAAAACGCATCGCGCGGCCCGGGAGGACAATGACCAATTGGTTCAATTGAATCAGGCGCTCCACCAGCGCAGCGTGGATCTGATCGCCTCGAACCGGCAGTTGCAACGGGAGATCCGCCAGCGCAAATCGGTGGAGGAGTCCCTCAGAAAGAGCGAGCATCACTACAGCGAGTTGCTGGAGCAATCGCGGCACATGCAGGAACAATTGCGGCTGCTGTCCCGTCAGCTTCTGTCGGCCCAGGAGGAAGAGCGCAAGATGATCAGCCGCGAACTGCATGATCAAATTGCCCAGACCTTGACGGGCATCAATATCCAACTGGCGACACTGAAAGTGGAGGCCGCGGTCAACGTCAAAGGCCTCCAGAAAAAGATCACCCGCACGCAACGGATGGTCGAGAAGTCGGTGGACATCGTGCATCGGTTCGCCCGGGAACTGCGCCCGACGGTGTTGGACGACCTGGGGCTGATTCCCGCCCTGCACTCATTTATGAAAGGATTTACAAGACGGACGGGCATCCACATTCATTTCACGACCTTTACTTCCGGCAAGATTGAACAATTGAACAATGCCTCGCGCACCGTGTTCTACCGCATCGCCCAGGAAGCGCTGACCAATGTGGCGCGGCATGCGCAGGCCAGCCTCGTGGAAGTGAACTTCGAGAAACTCCCCAACACCATTTGCCTGAAAATCAAAGACAACGGCAAATCCTTTCAGGCGCAACGCGTCATGCACTCCAAACGGAATACACGCCTGGGGCTGATCGGCATGCGCGAGCGGCTGGAGATGGTCGGCGGCAGCTTTAGCGTCGAATCCGCCCCGGGCAAGGGCACCACCGTCCGGGCACAGATTCCGCTCGCCCACTGCCGCAGGGGGGCGGAAAACCCGCTGATGTAGTCCGTTGGAACCAAACTTGAAAGTTTATGAGACGAATCACTGTTTTGCTGGCGGAAGACCACACGATCGTGCGCGAGGGGTTTCGCAAGATGCTGGAGTTGGAAAACGATCTTCAAGTGGTCGGCGAAGCGCAAGACGGCCGCCAGGCGGTCGCCCTGGTCAAAAAACTTCGTCCCGCCGTGGTGTTGATGGACATCGCGATGCCCCTGCTCAATGGTTTGGAAGCCACGCGCCAGGTGCTCAAAGCTCTCCCCACCACCAAAGTGGTCATTCTCTCCGCGCACAGTGATGACGCGTATGTCAAAAACGCAACCGAGTCCGGTGCCGCGGGATTTCTGCTCAAACAAACCTCCTCCCACGACGTGTGCCGGGCGATTCGGGAAGTCCAAAAAGGAAACACGTTTTTCAGCCCTACGGTTGCCAGACGGCTTCACCAACTCGATGGCAAGTCGCCGGATCGAGCCGGACGGCCGCAGTCGCGCAACGCCCGCCTGAGTTCGCGCGAGATGGAGGTGCTCCAACTGATTGCCGAAGGCAAAGCCAACAAGGAAACGGCCGCGGAACTGGGCATCAGCATCAAGACCGTCGAAAAACATCGCGAGAAGGTCATGAGCAAGCTCAACATCCACGACACCGCCGGACTCACCCGTTACGCCATCAGCGCGGGCATCATTGAGAGCAGCGTCCAGTTGACCATCGTTTAGGGTTGCGACTCTGGAACCGATGGGCAGGTTTCGTCGCTTGCCGCGCCGCAACGCGAAGCGCGAAGGTGGGTCCCCTGTCCACCATAGTCCTGCATTATGGGACGAAGGTGGATCGCAATCGAAACGTCGAACATTCAACATTCAACACCCAACGTCCAAGGTCAGCCAGCTTCGCCGTCAGCTGATGTTTGATGTTCAATGTTCGATGTTGGCTATCCAAGGCCGACAGCGCGATGCTCGAATGGGAGCGCGCGGCTGAAAGACGGATCAGGACGGACACCAGACAAATCAATGCGCCAGAAGGAGACGCATCAAAAGCATCACTCCCACTGACAAACTGACAACGATTACGCCGCCCAGAAAGTCAAACCCGGCCTCCGATGTGCGATTCATGGGGAGCACCGGAGTCACGAAGTAGTGGAAGCCGCTTCGGTCTGCCTTGCCGAAAACTGATTTCATGAGTTTATGCGTTGACATAAAGACGGAAATACTATGGAGCCGTGCCCCTGAAAAATCTATGGGGTGTTTCCCCCATACAAATCCAAATGGTCTGATGCCAATTCCCAGTGGGAATCGGCACATGGGTAGGGCGCGTCACTTCCGCCTTCGCAATGCTACGGCGGGACAAGCCGTGCGCGCCGCAATCGTTGTGCGGACGAGCGGCGGGCAGAGGACTGCCCGCCCTACCGAGGTTTGTTCCGGGTGTCATTAAGAAATGGTCTGATTGGAATTGGAGCGTCAAAAAAATCAGGAGGTCGGACCCGTTTCAGCGATGGGAGCGTCTTCGTTCCCACATCGCGACCGGATTGTTCTGTGGATGGAGAGTTTGCGGAAAGAATCGGGGCAATGATGAAGCGCGGCCTGCAACCGCCCGTTTGAGCGCATTTGCCGCGCGCAGGGAACGTCCGGATGCTTGCAAGTTCGCCGGGATGAACATGGGGAAAACACCCCATAGCACCCGCAAGGTTTGCCCGCCTATTATTTGTCTGGCTATGAAAGATAACACAATCTCGCAAGCGGGAGAGTCAGCTTGCGCGCCACTTCAGTGCCCAACGAAACCGCCCTGTCGCATTCTTGTGGTGGAGGACGACAGTGACGTCCGCCAACTCAGCACTGAAGTGCTGATTCACTCTGGCTACGAGGTGGACGCCGCCGCTGATGGCGCCGCCGCCTGGGAGGCCCTTCAAATCAAGGCTTTCAACCTCCTGATCACCGACCACAACATGCCCAGGCTGACCGGCGTTGAACTGGTCAAGAAGCTGCGTGCCGCCCGCATGGACCTGCCGGTCATCATGGCCACCGGAAGATTACCCACGGAGGCACTGGCCCAAAACCCGTCGCTCCAACTGGCGGCCCTGCTGCCAAAGCCTTTCTCCGTCGCCGAGTTGTTGGAAACGGTGAGAGCAGTCCTGCGCGCCACCGACAGCGCCCCCGGGCAGCTCGATCCGCCGCCAGACTGGCGAAGCCAGCCATCAGCCGGTGGTTTACGGCTGTGATGATTCCACTTCCCGGTCCAGAGTCCAGTTGACCAGTGACCACCCCGGCACGCTCCGCCGGTTTCTTCCGGTTCCAACTTCAGCCCGCGGCCTGTGCCTCTGCCGCGCATAAAGAACGTCGGATTCGCAGAAATCGCATATGGGGTAAACACCCCATAGCGCCAGCAAGCGTTTCCACCATATTTTTATCGTGCTATGAAAGATAACAAACTATCGCAAGCGGGAGAGCCGGCCTGCGTACCACTTCAATGCCCAACGAAACCGCCCCACCGGATTCTTGTGGTTGATGACGACAGCGACCTTCGCCTGCTGTACGCCGATGTGCTGGCTCTTCCCGACTACCACGTTGACGCCGCCGAAGATGGCGCCGCCGGCTGGGAGGCGCTTCAGGCCAACAACTACAATCTTATGATCACCGAGCATAGTCTGCCCAAGCTGACCGGCGTTGAACTGGTCAGGAAGCTGCGTGCCGCCCACATGGCCGTGCCGGTCGTCTTAGCCGCAGGAAGATTGCCCGTGCACGAACTGGCCCGAAACCCGTCGCTTCAACTGGCGGCCACGCTGTTGAAACCCTTTGCCGTTGATGCGTTGCTGGACACGGTGAAAAACGTCCTGCGCGCGACCGACAGTCTCCGCGAGCAGATCGTGCCGCTGCCAAACTGGCCAAGCCAGCCGTCAGCAGTTGGTTTGCGGCTATGATGATTCCGCTCCACTGTTCAGCGTCCAGTTGACCATCGTTCAGCCCGGTACGGCGTATCGGGGTTTTCTCTCCCGCTCCAGATTCAGCCCGCAGCCTGCGCCTCAGCCGCGCGCAGAGAACGTCGGATTCGCAGAAATCCCACATGGGGAAAACACCCCATAGCGCCCGGGCGGTTTCCCGCCCTATTCTCATGCCATGATGATCAATCACAAGAAGAAGCCACTGAAGTTTGGTGAGTTCATCGCGAGCGTTTACGCCGCCTACGGCAAACAAAAGGCCAAACGGATTGTGCGGTTCGCCATCAATGCGCACCTGGTTGAGTTTCGAGGACACGATCGCTTTGTTATTTCTTGAGCCGGGTCCCGACAAAATTTTCCATTCCTATAAACACACTTCTTGAAGCTCCTTGCGACCAGGCCGCCGCCAAGCCAGATGGAGGCCAGGCGAACCCGCCCCATCGCATCCTCGTGGTTGAGGACAACCGCGACCTCCGCCAGCTCAATACCGGGATGCTGATTCACTCCGGCTACGCGGTGGAGGTCGCCGAAGACGGCGCCGCCGCCTGGGAAGCGCTTCAGGCCAACCGCTACGATCTTCTGATCACCGACAACAACATGCCCAGGCTGACCGGCATTGAACTGCTCAAGAAGCTGCGTTCCGCCCGCATGGGACTGCCGGTCATCATGGCCACCGGAACGGTGCCCACGCAGGAACTGGCCCAAAATCCGTGGCTTGAACCCGTCGCCACGCTGGCAAAACCCTATGCCCCCGGCCAATTGTTGGATACGGTAAAAGATGTCTTGCATGGGATGTTCTCAAAAAGCAACCATCCCCGCGTGGCACCAAAACACTACGACGCTGGAGCATTCTCGGTTGAGCGATACACCGCCAGTCGCAAGCTGGAGTGGGACACCTTCGTGAGCGCAGCCAAGAACGCAACTTTCCTTTTCTCCCGCGACTACATGGACTATCACAGCGACCGGTTTGCCGACCATTCGCTGATGATTTTCAACGACCAGGCGTTGGTTGCCGTGTTGCCGGCAAACCTCGACGCCAACGGCACACTCATCAGCCATGAAGGGCTGACTTTTGGCGGGCTCGTGGTCTCCCGCGCAGCGAGGCTGGGTGATGTGCTGGCCTGTTTTCATATGGTTTTGCATTACCTGAGCCAAAGGCAGATTTCCAAACTGCTCTACAAGCGGGTTCCGGGTTTTTACAACACGCTCCCCGACGACGATGTGGCGTATGCCTTGTTCCTCCTCGACGCCCGGCTTTATCGCCGGGATTGTTCGGCAGCGGTCTCGCAGGCGGACCGGCTTCCCTTCCGAAAGGGCCACAGGAGTCTGATTAAGAAAGCGACCAGACTGGGAGTCCGGATCGTCCAGGAAACATCTTTTCAGCCATTTTGGGAACGGGTGTTGGTGCCGCAACTGGCCGCCCGGTACAGAATCAAACCCGTGCATACCCTCGAGGAAATCACACTGCTCGCGTCACGCTTTCCTGAACAGATCAAACAATTCTCGGCCTATTGCGACGATGAAATTGTCGCGGGCACAACCATTTACGAAACTCCGACCGTGGCGCACGCGCAGTACGGCGCGGTCACAGAAAAAGGACGACAGATTGGCGCGGAAGCTTACCTGTTCAGCTCGCTGATCGAGCAATACAAGGACAAGCGTTTTTTTGATTTCGGCATCTCCAACGAGAAGGAAGGCCGTGCCTTGAATTATGGCTTGCAGGATTGGAAGGAAGGTTTTGGCGCACGCTCCTACGCACATGATTTTTATGAGATTGCCACCGGGAATTACCCGAAGTTGGAACCCGTGCTGCAGGGCCGGCCCGAAACAACTTTGACGCCACCAGGGACGGGTCAGGCATCGCCTTCTGCCTCCGGCGATCGGCCGGTCCGGGCATATTTCGCGCATCCAGAGGCGCTTATTGATGAAGGGGTTTCGATCGGCCAAGGGACGCGAGTATGGGCCTTTGCGCATATTTTGGGTGGGGCGATTCTTGGAGAAGACTGTAATATTTGCGACCACACTTTCATTGAGGGAGGAGTTCGAATCGGCAATCGCGTGACCGTCAAGTGCGGCGTCTTTCTCTGGGACGGTCTGACCATTGAGGATGACGTCTTCATCGGTCCCAGCGCAGTTTTCACGAATGATACCCAGCCTCGGAGCAAGCGACATCTGAAAACGTATCTCCAAACGGTGCTGA
Source organism: Verrucomicrobiota bacterium (assembly GCA_050010435.1). Classification (GTDB taxonomy): domain Bacteria; phylum Verrucomicrobiota; class Verrucomicrobiia; order Limisphaerales; family UBA11358; genus UBA11358. The sequence continues at coordinate 92,091 of JBEKKZ010000011.1, forward strand.
AGAAAGGATGTACGCTTGGAGCCGGCAGCATAACGCTTCCTGGCCTTACCATTGGGCGTTGGGCAATGGTTGGCGCCGGAGCCATTGTCACCCATGATGTCCCGGATTACGCCTTGGTGGTGGGCAGCCCGGCCCGGTGGCGCGCCTGGGTTTGCCGCTGTGGAGAAAAACTTTCACCCACTTCCGGCCGGCTTCTGGGCTGTGCCTGCGGACGCTCTTATGAGCAGATCACTGAAAACGAAGTGAAAGAGGCCAATGGCTGACTTCAGAACTTGCCGGGAAGCCGCGTTGCCACGCGGCTTCAGTGAGCCAATCATCGAAATCAACGGACACCATGCGGGCAATGGCCGGTGAAGCCGGGTTGAGCTGTGGTGTTCTCCGGCGGCAGGCGTTGCGCTCCCGGTCTGAAACTCCGCTTTAAGCATCGGCCGCGAAATGCATGAAATTCCTGGTAGGGTAACACCCCATAGCACCCGCAAGGTCGCCCAACATATGCTCCTGCCCTTGGCAACAGAAGACTTTTCCCAAATGGAAGACAGTCATCTCAGCCAAACAACAACAAATAAACGAAGCCCCTGTGAACACGCTTAAAAATTTATTCCTTGAAGAACGGACGGGCCGATCTGACGCGAAATCCGGCCTGGCCGGACGACGCCATCATCGGTTGTGGCCAAGAGTTTATTAACCGTGGAAACCAAGAATATGGATTTTTCAATCGAACTGGATCAATTGAAGTGTTCTCCTTCACCCAAGGCGGTTCAGGACCTGCACTGGAAGCGCACACTGGATGCTCTTCTCATCTTGCTGGCCCTGCCATTCCTGATTCCGGTGGCGCTATTTATAGCTCTGTTAATTCGAAGTGTTTCCGCCGGGCCGGTTCTATTCATGCAGGAACGCGTCGGTTACCTGGGCAGACGCTTCAGGTGTTTCAAGTTTCGGACCATGTTTGTTAATGCAGACATGACCACGCATCAGGGACACCTGCACCAACTGATGAATTCGAACATTCCCATGATGAAAATGGACTCACGAGGTGATCCCCGGATTATCCCGTTTGGCCTGTTCCTCCGGGCGTCGGGTTTGGATGAGTTGCCCCAATTGATCAACGTGCTGCGCGGCGAAATGAGCCTGGTGGGGCCGCGCCCATGTTTGCCTTACGAATACGACAAATATCTGCCCTGGCAGAAGGAACGGTTTGGAACCGTGCCGGGTTTGACCGGGCTCTGGCAAGTGAGCGGAAAAAACAAGACCACCTTCGTGGAAATGATTCAATTGGATATCAAGTATGTGAAAAGCAAAACCCTCTGGCGGGATTTGAAAATCATTCTGATGACAGTTCCGGCCTTGATCATTCAAATGCTGGAGACGCGTCGGGGCAAGAAAATGTCCCCTGGTCCAGTTCGCCGGAAAACCAGTTATTCCAATCGTATCATAGAGCAGTATTCCTTTACGAAAGCAGCTCTTGTAAGTGCGGTTCAGGCCAGAGATGGCGAAAATGTTTGGATAAGGAAAGAATCGAAATTGAATTTATAATATGACAAAACCAATAAAAGTCGGAGTGGTGGGGTGCGGCTATTGGGGGCCGAATTTGATTCGCAATTTCAGATCGCTCCCCGATTGCAGCCTGAAAATGATGTGTGATGTCAGCGAAAATCGCCTGACTCATCTTAAATCACTGTACCCTGAGGTTGAAGGCGAGACGAATTACAATCACATGCTTAACGGCGTCGGCCTCGACGCGGCCGTCATCGCCACGTCGGTCAAATCGCATTTCCCGATGGCCAAGGCGAGTTTGCTGGCCGGCAAGCACACCTTTATCGAGAAACCGATGGCGGCCTCATCCCAGGAATGTGAGGAGTTGATTGATCTTGCCAGGAAAAAGGGATTGGTACTGATGGTGGGGCATACCTTCCTGTATTCGCCGGCGGTCAGAAAAATCAAGGAAATCGTGCAATGCGGCGACATCGGGGAAATCCGTTACATCTGCGCCCGGCGGTTGAATCTGGGACTTTTCCAGAAAGACATCAACGTTGCCTGGGACCTGGCACCCCATGATATTGCCATTATTTTGCACATCATGGAAAAGGAAGTGGTCACCATCAACTGTGAGGGCAGCGCGCACATCACACCTGGGGTGGAAGATGTAACGACCATGTGGCTCAATTTTCCAGGAAATCGGTCGGCCATCATTCAAAGCAGCTGGCTCGATCCAAGAAAAATCAGGGAAATGACCATTGTGGGCAGCAAACGAATGATCGTCTATGACGATGTTTCCCAACTCGAGAAAATCCGGATCTTCGATGCGCGAGTTGAAAGACCGCCGCACTATGACACCTTTGCTGAATTTAATTATGCTTATCATTATGGGGATGTTCACGTTCCTTACATCAAACAGGAGGAACCGTTAAAAACCGAATGCCAGCATTTTCTGGATTGCATCAACCAGGGGACAACCCCGTTGACGGATGGCAAACAAGGTCTTGAACTGGTCCGCATTTTGGAGGCGTCTTCCAGATCGCTGAAACGAGGCGGTGCTTCGGTCAATCTTTCCGGCCGGGAAAATGGCAACGGTTGGAGGCCACCGATCCCGGAACCGACCATACGCATATCAACCTTGGGAATCGGAAGGAAGAAAACTTCCCGTCCGGCCGGCAGGAAGCTGCGATTGAAGCTTCAGGTGCGTGCCCGACGAACTCATTCAAATTCGGCCTTATGAGTTCTTCGCAGCAGCCGTTGCAACGAATTGCTCCGGCGGTCAAGCTGGGTGGCCGCCAGCGAATGACTTGCGGTCAGAATGATTGTACGCCATGGTTTTTTTCTGACTTGGGAAGTCGAACCGCGCGCACGGATTTTCTTCGCACCTGGAAGTGGTTGCCGACAGGAGCAAAATCCGAAATGGGGTGAACACCCCATAGCGGACGCGCCGTTGCCCAGCCTATTGTCACAGCATGAAACATAAACACTCCTCCCCGGACCAAAACCAAAGACCGGCCGGTGCATCACCGCCAACTGCGGCGGCGGACTTAAACCAAAACGAAATTGATTTTGCGCCCTCACCGGACGAAGTGGCCAGAAAAGCCTACTTCAGTTATTTGAACGAGGGTTCGCTGCCCGGGCACGAGGTACAGCATTGGCTGGAGGCCGAGGCGCAATTGATCGCGGAACGCAAACTCACCCGGGTTCACGGTTTTCATAACCGGACATAAAACAAATTTCATCGGCAACCCACAAAGAAAGAATCAATTTATGAAAACATCCATCACCAACCTCGCGGAAGCACCCAAAATGTATGAAACCGAAAACGACATCTTGGAAAAGCGCCGGTCGGAACTCAACGCGCTCATGAACCAGCGGCTGGCGTCCGCCGTGGATCTGCAGACGCAGATGAAGCAGGCGCATTGGAACGTGAAAGGCCCCAGCTTCATCGGCCTGCACGAACTCTTTGACCAGGTGGACGAAGCCGTGGAGTCCTACGTGGACATGATTGCCGAGCGCATCGTGCAACTGGGCGGCATCGCCGAGGGCACGGCGCGCGTGGCCGCGGCGCGCTCGCAACTCGAAGAGTATCCGCTCACGATTGGCGACGGCCTGGCCCACGTCGAAGCCGTTGCCCGGGCCCTCTCCACCTTCGGACAAGAAGCCCGCAACACGATCAATGAAGCGGACGAACTGGATGATGCCGACACGGCGGATCTGTTCACCGAAATCTCGCGCGGAATAGACAAGTGGCTGTGGTTTGTGGAAGCCCATTCCCAGGCAACGAAATAAAAACACAACTTCCACCACACCAACCAGACCAGAAAAACAATAAAATTGTGAACACCCCCATCATCGCCCGAGACCTGACCAAACAAGCCCCGCACAGCCCGCGCGAACGCATCGCCGGATTCGCGATCGCCAGCCGTGCCGTTGACAAGTGCCGCGCCAGCCTGGCGGGAACGCTGGGCGAATATCATTACGATTGTCCGCTGGACAACCTGCTCTTCAGTTTCAAGGGCATCA
>JBEKKZ010000012.1:0-94835 GCA_050010435.1 Verrucomicrobiota bacterium
TCGACGAGATAGACCTTGAAGCCGCTGTTGGCGAGGTCGAGGGAGGCCTGGACGCCGGCAATGCCGCCGCCTTGCACCAGCACCGCGCCAATTTTTTTGCCGTCGGATTTACTCATGGTTGTTTGCTAGAAAAACGGAGCGCGGTTTGTCCCAAACCGCAGCAATTACGAATGCATACGCGCTGGGGAATTTCCCAACCACTTTCGGAACCGCACCCGCTGCGAGTTGAGACAACTCGCGCTCCGGGGGCGCGGCGTTCACGCCGCTTCACCACTCGATCAGAGATGACGGATGTTTTATGCGCGTTCATGTACCTTTTCCAAAACAGCGGAGGCTGGGACCATCAGCTTGTCGAACCCGAGGTCGCCGGGGCCGAGGCCGAGGCAAAGGCCGAGAAGCTGGGTGATGTAAACAATCGGGATTTGATAATTCTTCCCGGTCTGCTTGTTGATGTCCTGCTGCCGCAAATCGAGATTCACCTGGCACATGGGGCAACTGACGGCGATGCAATCGGCGCCCACGCTGGCGGCCATGTCAATGATTGACCCCGTAAGCTCGACCACCACATCCGTGCGCGACAGCGACAGGCCGCCGCCGCAACATTCGACCTTGGACGGCCATTCCAGGCTCGTGCCGCCCATCGCGGTCACCAGCCGGTCGAGCGACGTCGGATTTTCCGGGTCATCGAATTTTAAAATCTTTGGCGGACGGACCAGCAAGCAGCCGTAGTAACAAGCCACCTTGAGGCCGTTCAGCGGACGTTTAACGGCCCGGGTGATGGCCGGCAGGCCGACATCTTCCAAGAGCACCTCGAGCAGGTGGCGGACTTTGACCGAGCCGTCGTAATCGCGGTCCAGCGCCTCGCGGACGCCCTGGCGGATTCCGGGATGAGCCGCGATTTCGTGGTTGGCCACCTTCATCCGGCTGTAGCAGGCGGCGCAATTGACGAGCATGTCCAGCTTCATGTCCTGGACCTTGGTCAGGTTGGCGGCGGGCAGGGACACGGCCAGCAGGCGGTCGGTCTGGTGCCCGGCGGTGGCGCCGCAGCAGGTCCAGCCTTTGGGTTCAACCAGATCAATTCCCAGCGCCCGGGCAACGGCCAACGTGGACTGGTGCATGTCGCGGGCCGTGGATTCAGCCGAGCATCCGGGATAGTAGGCGTATCTCATACTTTGGCCCCTTTGCTTTGTCTGTAGGCCCTGAAAATGCGTTTCACGATTTTCCGGTCGCCGCCCCGGGGCGGCAGCAGCGCGATTTTCCCCTTCTTGAGCATGGCCGGGAATTTTTCCGTGTCATTCATCAACTTGCCCGTGCCGAGTTTGTAGGCGGCGATCATGCCGATTTCGTAAGAGCGGCCGAAGGTTTCGACCGTTTTCAAAAAGGCGCGGTTGAACAGCGGCACATTGCCTTTCTGCTTCGAGGCCCCTCTTTCCAAGGCCAGCCGGCGCAACGCGTCAATGACCGCCGCCACATCAATACCCATCGGGCAGCGGGCGGAACAGGTCTCGCACGAGGCGCACATCCAGACGAGATCGCTTTCCAGCAGTTCATTGCCGGCGCCCAAATGCAGTTGCCGCATGATTTCCGAAGGGCGGGACCGGGTGAGTCTGGCCACCGGACAACCGCTGGAGCATTTCTTGCATTGGAAGCAGACGCTGATATCCACGCCGGACAACTCTTCGACGGCCTGCTTCAGGCCGGGTCCGTTCTTTTTATTTTTGATGGTTATCACGTGATTATCTCCCGCTATTTCGCGGCCAGCTCTCCAACAAGCTCTTCGGCCCCGACGTCGTCGGTGTCCTCCGAAGCAATGGCCTTGATATTGCCGGGAATGACCTTGCGATAGACTTGCGCGGGTTTGCGCTGCTGGCCGTTCACCGTCAAAAGCTGCTCGACGGTTATTCCGAAAAGTTTCTGATTCTCCTCGAGGTAGGGCAGGATCAATTCCCAGTCCTGGGCGGTCACCCGGGCGAACTTGCCGCCGTTCAACTGCTGATCAACCATGGTCTTTTGCGGGTCGCGGACAAAAATTGCGCCGCCGGAAGCCAGTGAGAACAGATTGCTGCCCGGATAAGGCTCGGGCAGCGGAACCAGTTTTCCTTCGTCGTCGAATTTGACCCCGTTCAAGATTACGAAGCCGCCGCCGTGATTGGGATCGCCGGCCATGAAGGACTCGGCGAGAAAGTCGAGGCAGGTGCCATTGATGACCACCCGGGGTTTGCCGACGGAATTGATGAGCGGTCTTCCGGCCGCGTTGCCGAGCACAAAGACAGTGCCGCCTTTGGCGCCGTACATGAACGTCTGGCCCACGTCGCCATGGACGACCATTTTCCCCTCTTTGATGATCTGGCCCAACTGGTCCTGGGCATTGCCATGCACCGTGATGGTCAGCCCGTCTATGCCGGAACCCAGATAATCACCGCTGCTGCCATAAACCTCGATGGTCACATCGCCGGTTTCCGGGCCGAGGCCGCAGCCGATATATCGCTGGCCGATGCAATTGAAGCTGATGAAATGCCGCCAGCCTTTCATGAAGGCGTCCACGAGCAGGGCGGCGTCGCAGTCGTTTCCTTCCGGCGGGAAATGGGCGGAGTCAATGACCAGGGTGGTTTCGTTCTCCAGCGGCGGCCGCAGGTTGCCGCGCGTCGCGAAATCAATGAGCCGGAACGCGCCCTTGCCGGCATCCTTTGAGCCGATGTTGGGGAGGTTGCCGAGCAACCGGCTCAACTCGCTGTGGATGACATGAAGAACGTGGCTGCGTTTCTTGGCGCCGGTTGAGTAGCGCCGGTCGTTAAGCAGCGTAAAGACCTCGATGGCCGTCGCCGTCCGGGAAGGATCTTTTGCCGCATCAACCATCTGCCGGCATGCCGACCGAAATTCGTCGTAGGTCCATTTCGGAAGCTGGTCGCGCATCCATTCGAAAGTAGCCGCCGGCGTCAGTCGGCGCTGATCTGTATTTTCGTTTAGAGTGCGCGGACTGACGTCCGCGGCTACATCCTTTGAAAAATCGCACGGCTCGGTTCCACCCGGCATGGGGACCGGTTTGCCGAATTTGTCCGTGCACGCAATCCGGATTTTGCCGGCCGGATTTTTTTGCAGATTGAAAATGAACGCTCCGCCGTCATCGTGACTGCCGCCGCGCGCGTTCCAGTAGCGGTCCGCCACGGGGCAGATGCGTTTGTCATCCTTCGACAGGCTCAACAGCGTGGCGTCGATGGCCTGTTTTTCCGAGCCAATCAGCCCCACCTGGACTTCGCCATCGCAGAAGGCGAACACCTGGGGCCGGAGCATCGCGGTGTCGGTGATGCCCATCAACTGGAATTGCTTCCGGCGGGCAATATTGCGGGCAATGATGAAAAACCAGGGGCCATCGGGCGAGCCGTGCATATGAGTGGCCTGGATGGCCCGGTAAATCTTTTGTTTCTCCGGCTCGAGCCGGTCAAAGTCCAGTTCCGTGGTGGGTGCCAGCGCCTCGATGATATACTCCAGCGGATAATGATAGGTGCGGGTGAGCAGGTCGAACAACAGGGCGGAAACTTCGGTGTCGGTGAGGAACTGCGGATAGATATGGCGCTGCTTGAGATATTCGGTCACCGAATGGTAATTGGCGAAGTCGCCGTTATGCACCAGCGCCATGTCAATGGCCGCAAACGGATGGGCGCCGCCGGGATGCCAGACGCGGCCCTTGGTCGGGAAACGCTGATGGGCAATCCATTCGTGGGCGCAAAGCTCCTCGATTTTGTAGTATTTGACGATGGCTTCGGCATAACCGACCACCTTGAGGATCATGATGTCCCGGCCGTGCGAGAGCACAAAGGCCCGTTTTTCGCCCAGCGACGCGTAATATTTCTGGTTGAGACTGAAGCTGTTCTGGCTGACGAATTCATCCTCCGCCTCGTCGCGGTCGAGTTGTTGCAGATGGTTCTTCGCAATGAACGCATCGAGCACCGGCGGCTTGACGCGGACAAAATAACGGCAGACATCGGGCGGCAACACCTCCAAGCCCGGCACGGATTTCCAGTCAGCCACTTTGTCGAGCTGGCTGGAAGCGGCGACATCGAAGTTCGGCGTGATATATTGTTCCTCGATTTCCCGCCGCAGCTTTGTATCTATGAACGCCACGTGCAGCAGGTAATGATTGTCCAGCACCTCCCGGCTGACGCCGAGCTGTTCGGGGACAAGCCCGACTGCCGCGATGCCGCCGCCCTTGCCGTTCCCGCGGTTGTGCATCTGGCGCGACGGTTCGTAGATATGCCTGCCCGGCACCGGCTCGCTGCAGCAGAAACCGACCACGCCGCAGCCGCCTTCCTCCGCCTCCTTCCGAACGGACGAAGAATAGTTGAGGCTTTCCGCCAGTCGTTTTCTTGAACCGGCCAGCCGTTTTATCAGTTCACTGTTCATTTTTTTGCCGGCATGTCGTTGGTGTAATCAAGATGCATCAGGAGATCGGTGCGTCCGCGCAGTTCGCTGACGCTGCGCAGGCCGAGGCGCTGCAAAATTCCGACCAGCGTCTTGTGCCAGGCGCTGTAGAGGTTGACCAGCCGCTGGGTGCCCCAGTCCACATCCATTTTCCCGCAAAGCTCAGGATCGGTGGTGGCGATGCCGCGCGGACAACCCCGTCCGCTCTCGCAAAGGCTGCACCGCACACATCCCAGCGCAACCAGTTCCGCCGTTCCGACGACAACTCCGTCGGCGCCCAGGGCAATGGCCTTGGCGATGTCGTGGGCCGAGCGGATTCCCCCGCTGGCGATAAGCGTCACCTTGTCACGGACGCCTTCATCCGTGAGAAAGTTGTGCACCTTGCCAATGGCGTATTCGATGGGCATGGCGATGTTCTTTTTGGCGATGTCCGGCGCCGCGCCGGTTCCGCCATAGCCTCCGTCAATGTGGACAATATGCGTGCCGGCGGAATAGCTGCCCACGGCAACCATGTCCACATCCGTCGGGGTGGAAACCTTTGTTGCAATCAAGGCGCGCCGGTTCACATGCTTGACCCATTCGATATGCTTGGCGTGGTCTTCGATGGAATAAACGCTATGGAACGGGAACGGTGAAAACAGCGATATACCCAGGACGGTCTCGCGCATTTTTGCCACGGCCGGGGTGTTTTTGTCGCCCAGCAGGTGGCCGCCCAGACCGGGCTTGGCGCCCTGGGCATACTTGAATTCCACGATCGGCACCCGCTGAATCGTTTCCTCGCGCACACCGAAAAGGCCCGTGGCAACCTGCGTAATCACATGGTCGTCATATGGCCGCATGCGTTCCATGTATCCGCCCTCGCCGGTGCAGGTAAACGTGTTCCACGCCACGGCCGCCCGGGCCTTTGACAATTGGGTCACATTGCTGACCGACCCGAAGGACATGCCGCCCCCATACCAGGGGACGTCAATTTTGATTTCGGGCCGGCCGTCATCGCGCTTGTTCAGCGAGATGCTGGTGTCAATCTGATGCGCATCAAGTTTTACCGGGGGCCGGTCGGGAAATTTGAACCGGAGCTTGTCAAAACCGCCGCCGGAATTGCCGCACTCATAATTGTAGTCGTATTCTTCAGGGGGCAAATCACCGGTCTCGGCCATTTTCCAAGTCGCCAAAATCAAATCCGCCGGCCAGCGAAAATCGCCGAGCGCCCGGTACATGGGATTTTCCCGGATTTGCAGCGCCGATTGCGGGCAATGGGTCACGCAATAATGTCCGTTTTTGGCGCAAGCCGGTCCGATGCACAAGTGATGGTTGGGCTCGCCGAAGTATTCAAACCCGGGTTTTCGCACATGGACTTCATGGGAACAAATCTCCACGCACCTGCCGCAGCGTTGGCAGTCCAGGCTGCGATGGACGATATATTTGGCAATCTCGTTGCGATAGCGGGACGGTGCGGGTTTGACAACCCGTTCCACTTCCTCCTGCGGCACGCGTGTTTTCAGCGTATTCTCAGGCAGAGTGTTCATAACCCTCCCTTTCTGGAACCGAAAAGTTTGCCGAAGGTTTCCTCCTCCAGGTTCTCGAAGAACATGGCGCGGCCGACATCGCCCCGAAGCCGGCGGACCTCGCGCATGCCCATGGCCCCCATCACTTCGATCAACTGGTCGTGCCACGCCGCGATCAGATTTGTCATCCGGCCCACGGCGTATTTGAAATCAATTTTCTCCAGCCGGGCGGGGCACGGCGTGCCGGGCTGGCAACTGTCACACAGATGACATTCCAGCGCGATCAACAGCGGCAGGTTGATGGTGACCAGGTCGGCGCCGCAGATGATGGCCTTGGCCACGTGTTCCGGCAGGGCGATGCCGCCGCCGGCCATGAGCGTAATTTCATCCCGGATTCCTTTTTCGATGAGGGCGGTATGAATCTGACGGAGCATGTCCTTCACAAATCGCGGCTTTTGCGCCGTCAGTTCATTGCCCTTGGAATCGGCCACGACATGCACCACCTCAACTGCTTCAAGCCCGGCAAGCTCGATGGCGCGCCCGATGCCCGCCGCCGTCAATTCAACCCTGATGGCGACAACGATTTCCGGATGGATGCTTTTGATTTCCCTGATGCGTTCCGTCACCGTGCTGCTGTCGGCCACTTCCACCAGCCTGGTTTTTCGCAAGGTTTCTTTCGGCACCGGCGGGCTGTCCGGCCCCAGATAAAACGCGATGTTTTCCAGATTGGCATCATCGGCCGGCCGGTAACGCGAATCCATTATGGCGATCAAGCCGGTATCCGCGGCGGTCTGTTCGATGATGGCGTCAAGCTGCGGCAGCGTATGCGCCGGCGAGCTCAAATCAATGATCAGCGGCATGGGAATCGAGACCAGCGGCGGCAGCTTGGCCACCGCCGGGTCTCCATTCAGGGCCAAAAACGGAGGCTTTCTGCCGATATCAACCGAAGTGCTGATATACTCCCGCCCATGAATGCCGTCGCGGGTGGGGCGGACGATTTCCGACATGTCCGTCCACATGGAATCAAAACCAAGACCGGAAAACGGCCCGCGATAGCCCGCGCCGGAAACCGGGATTTTCGCGGTCTCAGCCTGAAGCCACGTCGTTTTGATGATGTCGGGTTTCCAGTAATTGTTCCCGAGTTTTTCGTAGGCCGGATTGATTGACAGGCACAAGATGCCCTTCGTGCAATCCTGCACGCAGGAAAAACACCCCATGCACTCAAAAAACAGCGCATCCACGTCACTGAGATTGCGAATGTAATCCGCCTCCTGTTTATAGCGGTCATAGACACAGGCTTTTTTGACGCAGTTATGGCACCGGGCGCAGTCTTCCCGCCAGTCCACCACGCCATGTTTGCCGATGCGCGGCCGCCGCGGCGGAACCGGCTGGGTCTTGATGTGATATTTTTCCGGCATGATCTCTTCCGGCAATTACAGTCCGGCGGCGGCAAGAATCTCCGGCACCAAGGCCTCCTTGCCGCCCGAAAGAATATGTATTCCGCGCAAACCCTCGAGCGCCTTGAGCTGCTTGATGGTTTCAACGCAGATGGCGATTCCCTCCTTTTTCTGCGCAGCGTCATCGCCCGTTTTTTTCAGCCGTTCAATGACTTTGTCCGGAATGCGAAATTCGGCGTAAGTGTCACGGAGCTTTTGGGCTTCCGCCGCGCTGCCCAGGGGAAAAACACCGGCCAGAATGGCCGTCTTTTTGGTGAGACCCTCCTGGCGGGCGGCATCGAGCCATTGGCTGAAGGCCTCGATGTCAAATACCGCGTGGGTTTGAATAAATTTTGCGCCGGCTTCGATTTTTATGCCGAGCCGGAACAGGTTGAAATCCATCGGTCTCAGGAACGGATTCGCCACCGCCCCGACCAGCATCGAAAATTGCCCGTCAAATTTTGTCCCGTCGGCCAGGACGCCGTTTTCGGACATCCGGGTGGCCAGATCGACGAATTGGGAGGAATCCACATCGAAAACGTTGGCGGATTCCGGACAGCCGATCAGCATCTGATGGTAGCCGGACATGCAAAGCAGATTCTTGATTCCCAGGCTGGCGGCGCCCAGCAAATCGGACTGAAGGGCGATGCGGTTCCGGTCGCGGGTGACCATTTGAAGGATCGGTTCGGCGCCGAGTTTTATGGCCGCCACCGCCGCGGCCACCGATGAGATGGCCACGCCATGTGAGTTGTCAGGAAAGTTGATGGCCGCCAGTTTGCCGTTGAGGAATTTCAAGGCCGTTTCGGTGGTGGCACCGGTCGCGGTGGCGCCCGGCGCACACTCGGCGGTGACGATGAAATCTCCCGACTCAATTTTTTTTGCGAGTTTGCTGTCTGCTTTCATGCAACCGTGCTCTCCGGTTTGTTTACGGCGGCGCTGCGGGCGGGTGCTGGGGGCAGATTTCTCACCCGGTCAATGAACTGCCTGATTTCGCCAATGACCTGTCCGGCGCCCTGTTCCCCGCACTCAAACACGGCCATCCGGCCGGCGGGCATGCCGATTTCTTCAAGCAGCGATTCGACGGCCTCGGCGCGTTTGTGCGCCCGCAGGTTGCCCTCGAAGTGGCGGCACTCGTTCTTTGGGCAGGTCACAATCGCCACGCCGTCCGCGCCGGTTTCAAACGCCTTGATCAAATAAGGAACATCCACCTTTCCGGAACAGGGCAGGCTGATGGTCTTGATGGTGTCGCCCGCCAGGCCGTGGCCAAGGCCGGCAAACTGGCCGGCCGCCAGATTGTTGGAGCAATAAAAAACGTACGTTTTCAAAGCTCGTTGGTTCATAAAACGTATTTCCATTCCTGGCTAAAAAATCAATTGACCAGGCCGACCCAGCCGGGTCACGGCGGGTCCGCGCTGCCGGCGCCGTTACCAACCGGCACATGCCGCACATCTTCCTGACCAAAGGTTAATTGGGAACCCAGGCGCGGGCTTGACTATTATTGCCATTTGTTTGCCATTTTTGGGGAAAACGGTTTGGGCCGGCAAGGAGCCGGCCGGGTGACTTGGCGCAGGTTGTTGCCCGCTCGCGAGCGCGACCGCTCTGCCTGATAGACGCGACGGATTTGCCGTAACCCCCGAATCGTCCCCCGTCCACCGTAGCTTTAGCGAAGGTGGATCGTCCTCGTTCTCGTTCTCGAAAACCTTAACGCAGAGACGCCGAGAACGCAGAGAGCCGCAGAGCTTTTACATTAACCACGGATGGACACGGATAAACACGGATAAGGGCGAGACGTGAAAGGTAGGGCTGCGCTGCCGCGCAGCCTGCTTTGAGTGATCAACCCGGTTTTGCAAAAGACAGACTCGCCACTGCGCCGGTTCCAGCCTGCCCTCCCTGTCCAAATCGGGACCGGATAACCTCCAAAGGAAAATTATGAATCCATCCGCCAAACTCAGTGAACTGGTTGAAGCGCTCGAATTCGAGTCGGAAGAGTCGGCCACACGGCGCGCAGGGGACTGCGCGCCCTACCTTTCGTATCATTTCGTGTGTTTCGGGTTGAGAAAACATCGAACCGGGTTTAAATCACCAGCTTGTACCCGACGCTGTGAATGGTCAGGAGATGCTTCGGTTCGCTGCCGTTGTCGCCGAGCTTTTTCCGGAGTTGCACGATCACCTGGTCCAGCGTCCGCGTCGTGCCGTAATAATTGTAGCCCCAGACTTCGTTCAACAACTTGTCGCGCGACAACACCTCACCCGCGTGGACATGAAACACCTGCAACAGCTTCAATTCCTTCGCCGTCAACTCCTCGGTCGTCTTGCCGCGTTTGAGCTGAAAAGTCTTCGGGTCAATCGTCGCCGGGCCGATCTGGAAAACGCTGTCGGATGCGGTTTTGTCACCAGCTTTGCCGGTCCGGCGGAGCAACGCCTGGATGCGCGCCAGCAGTTCGCGCACACCGAAGGGTTTGGTCACGTAATCGTCCGCGCCGAGGTCGAGGCCGATGACCTTGTCTATCTCCTGTCCCTTGGCCGTGAGCATGAGGATGGGCGCGGCAAATTTTTTAGCGCGCAGTTGCTTGCAGATGTCGTAGCCGCTCAAGCCCGGCAACATCACGTCCAGCACAATGAGCGCCGGATGATGTTTCGCCACGGCATCGAGCGCCTGGTCGCCGCGATTGCACGACGCCACGTCGTAGCCCTCGCTTTTCAAAACTTCCTCCAGTCCCAGCAGGATGTGCGGGTCGTCCTCAACGATGAGAATTTTCGTTTTCATGAAATCAACCACGGAGGAACACGGATGGACACGGATAAAAGGTAGGGCGGGCAGTCCTCTGCCCGCCGAACTCGCAAATGCGAATGGCGGCGCGCACGGAGTGACGCGCCCTACCTGAAGCCTCTGAAAAATCCGTGTTCATCCGTGTTTATCTGTGGTTTCAATGGGTTTCAACGGCAACCGCAAAATGAAACAGCTTCCGCCGCCGGCGCGCGGTTCATAGACCACGTCGCCGCCGTGGGCGCGCGCGATCTGCCGGGCAATGGTCAGCCCCAGGCCCGAGCCTTGCACGCCGCTGCTCAATGAATCATGCGCCCGGTAGAATTTCTCGAAGACTTTCTCCTCGCTGCCGCGCGGCACACCGGAGCCGCGGTCGAGCACCTTCACCTCCGCGTGCGGCAACGGCGATTCACGACGTCCCAACTCCAGTGTGATTTCCTTTCCCCCGTTCGAGTATTTTTCGGCGTTCGACAGCAGATTAACGATGATTTGGGACAATGCATCGGCGTCGCCACGCACAGGCACGGCCGTATCCGGCAGCACGCAATCGAACTTGAATCCACCGGCCTCCAGATGCGGACGGAACGTTTGGGCGGCGGCGCGAACGACTTCGACCAGATCGCACGGCTGGAAGTTGTATTTTTTTTCGCCGCGTTCCATGCGCGAGAAATCGAGGACGTTGTTAATGAGCCGGGTGAGGCGCGCGGCTTCGGCGGTGATGATGTCCAGATAGGAACGCTGCTTGGCCGGGTCGGCCACGCGGCCGTCGGCGAGCAACTCGGAGAACATGCGGATGGACGTGAGCGGGGTCTTCAATTCGTGCGAGACGTTGCCGACGAAATCGGTTTTTTGCCGCGCCAGTTTCAGTTCGGAATTCAGGCTGCGGACGATGAGCCAGCTGCCGACGCCGATGGCGAGGACCAGCACAGCGATGAGGAGGCCGAGCGTGAGTTTGGCAGTGTTCGCTGTTTGAGCGAGCCGGGCGGGATTGACGAGATACGCGGCCACCTCCCAATGCGGCAGCGCGTCACCGATTTCGGTGGCGACCAGCGGCCGCTTCCAGTTCGCCGAAAAACCGGCCGATGACAAGGCGACGGGTTTGGCGTTGTCGTCAAGGACCGTGATGCAGATTTCATCGCGCAATTCCGGGCCGGCCTGCACCAAACCGCGCAGGCCGTCCACGACCCGGTCCAGGTTCAGTTGCGCGCCGAAGATCAAATCGGGTTCGGTGCTGAGCCGGTGCCAGAACATGAGCCGGAGTTTGTTCTGGAGGAACCGCGCGAGCATCCCATCTGTGCCGTTACCGATGAGCTGGCCGAACTCCGCCTCGGCGGGAACCACCTTGGACAGATTGTTTTGCTGTTCCTCAACGGGGGTTTGAACCTTGTCGGCCAGTTGGTAAAAACTGCTTTGCGGGCTGACTTTGCGGGTTTGTGCCGCCTTGTAATTGAGGGATTGACCCTGTGCCTGGCCGGCGGCGCCCAGTTGGCTGGAAGAGCTGCCAGCCTCGTCTTTCTGCCGTTGTGGCGGTTGGGCGGCGAGACTGGGCGCAGCTGCCGGGCTGGCAAACGCAACTTGCTCCTGCGGCGTCTGGGCGACAGAACCGGCCGTCGCCAGCGTTGGCGGCGCCGGTTTTTGGCCGGCACCGCCGCCGGACAAACTGCCGACCGAGGCCGGCCGGTTGGCCGCACTACGGTCGAAGCTCAAAGCCCCGTTGTTGTCCAGATTGTTAAATCCGGCGTTGACGCTTTGATAAACTTCGACTGCCTCGCGATTGCCGAGGAAGCCGCCGTTGTCCGTGTAGAACGTCCGCGCCTCGCCGCGCGCGTTGGGCGCAGGCGACAATATCTGGCCCGACAACGTGACGCAAAAACCGACGTCGGCCAGCGGCCAGCGTTGGCGCAGTTCGCTGTCAAACCGGACGGCCACCGTACGCGCGTCCCGGCCGGCCAGCAGGCTTTCGACCTGCGCGCTGAATTCCTGCTGCCGTTGGGCGAGATAATCGGAAATGTTCTGCGCGAGCGTGTCGGTCACGTGCTGGCAGAGCAGCGATTGCTGGCGCTCGAGCAGGAACTGCTGGTCGCGCAGCGAGCGCACAGCCAGCCACGCGAGCACGAGGCTCGGCAGCAGGACGGCCAGCACGAAAACCAGCGCGACTTTTTTCATGGGTTTCCTTCGGGAAATATCCCAACTCCGCGTTCATAACCAAGCTCATTCTGGCCTGCCAACGCCACCCCTCCTGGGAGCGCCGGCGTCCCGCCGGCCACGCTGACAACGGACTGATCCAACTTGCCGGCGAGACGCCTTCCGTCGCCAAGGCTATGGAGGGCACGCCGGTGCTCCCAGGCTCCACCGCCTTTGGCCGTTTCACTCGATCAAAAACGACACATTGACGGTTGCGGACACGCTGATCTCGCCGACGGAGAACGTTTCCGCGGCGGTGTCCGCGCCGGCCACATCCGACAAGGCGCCGAGATTTTGAATGTTATTCTGGCCGTTGAATCCTCCCCATTGCGCCCCCCAACGGCCGCCATAACCGCCCCATCCGCCGCTCCAGTCGTTCACGTTGATGTTATAGACCTTCCCGCGTTTCACGCCCAGCGCCGAGGCCATGGCGTCGGCTTTTTCCTTCGCGGCTTTGATCGCCAGTTCGCGGGCCTGGTCGCGATACTGCCGCAACTGCGAGGTCCGGAAATCAATGCCATGAACGTAGTTCACGCCATTGGCCAGGAGGCCCGTCACGATGCCTTCGAAATTGGTGATGGCGGTCACCCGGATTTCGATGGATTTCCGGACAATATAGGCCACCGGTTTGACATGGGACGAATTATAATTGTAGTCCGGTTCAACGCTGATGAAATCCGTTTGAACGTCCTTGTCCTTCACGCCGCCGTCCTTGAGAAAGGCGAGCGCGCGGGCAATCCGTTCGTCATTCTGCCGCCGGGCCACGTCGAGATTTTCATCCCGCGTCTCCACCCCGACGCTGAGGTGGATTTCGTCCGGCGCCACCTTGACCTCGGCGGAACCGGACACGTTGATTTGCGGTTCGGCGAAGGCGGGCGCCAGCGGCAGCGCGATTAGTGCGATGGCAAGTATGAGTCGTGTTTTCATGATGTTTGGATGATGTGGTTTGTTGGTTGTGAGTTGATTTTTGGCATTGGTAACCGGGCTCATTTCGAATTGCGGGTGTTGTAGGATTGCGACTGCAGGGATTTGCGTGAAGCGCCATCGTATTGACCGTTCACGAGCTGGCCGCTGAAGTCGTCCAGGTTGTTGGTTTCCGCCCGGATTTGAACTTGAACCTCGGCTGGCGCGCTGGCGTATGCCATATTGAGCGCCCCTCCCGCAGCTCTGAGAGTTTGGGCAGCCTGCTGGTAATTTCCCGCATCCGCCTCGGCAATGGCCTTGTCCTTGGCCTCGGCGGCAAGCACCAGCACTTTTTCCGCATTAACGGCGGAATTGATGGACCGGTCGGCGACTGTTTGTTCGTCCGTGTAACGGATTTTCACCACGCCGCTGGTGAATTGTTCGCTGCCGTTGTCGAGTTCGTCCGTGTAACTGACCTTGACGCGCGCGACCTCGGGTTCGGGCCGGGTCACCAGGCAGCGCAGGAACAGATAACGGCCCTGTCCCAGCGTGAACTGGCTCAAATTCACCGACGCCTTCTGGTTTTCAAATTTCTCGCTGCGACCGATAAAGCCCATCGGCCTCACCCCGTCGGGGCAGGTGATTTCGATGCGGATTTCGCGGGCGGCGACCGTGAGCATTTCGCCCAGTTCCTTCGCGAAAATTTCCGGGAGTTTCTCCGTGTCCTGGACATAATAATAATTTGCATCACTGGCCTCTGCCAGGCCGGCCATCAAATCCTCGTTGTAATCGTCCCCGACGCCAATCGTGGTCACGGAAACGCCCGATTCAGCCAGTTCATGTCCCAGTCGGCGCAAGTCGCGGGTGGAACTGGGGCCGACATTCGCCAGCCCGTCGGAAAGCAGGATGACGCGATTGATGCGTTTGCTGGAAAAGTATTCCTGAATCTGGCGGGCGCCGGTTTTGACGCCGGCATAGAGCGCCGTGCTGCCGCCGGCCTCGATGCTTTCAATTTTTTCCTTGAGCGCTTCCTTGTCTTCAACCTTCTGCGCCGGGACCAGTACCCGCGCTTCGTCACTGAAAATGACCAGGGAAAAAACATCGTTGGGCGCGAGACGATTCACCAGTTGCATGGCGGCCTGTTTCGTTTTCTCCAGTTTCGCGCCGGTCATCGAACCGGACTTGTCCAAAACGACGGCCAGGTTGAGCGGGGTGCGCCGGTGCCGCTGCCGGTCGGCGATGGCGTTGAGGTCAATTTTCACGACAACCTCCTGCGGCGAGCCCTTCAACAGGACATCGCGGTCTGGAACCAGGTTCAGATGCAGGGTTTCTCCGGCGGACAGGTGGACGGCCAGACCCGTCGCCAGACCAAGGGCAAACAGTGTTTTATTCATGCCCTCACCCTGCCCGATTATTTCCGGAAGTTGTCATGGGCAGGTCAAAGGTTTGTAAAAAAACTGTAAGCCCAAACCGGCCAAAACGGTTTTGCATTTTTTCCATTTTCCATTACCCTCAGAGCATGACGCAACCGCTCGCGCTCGTTTTCTACGAAAAATTGCTGCCGGGCAGCCAGTTGGTGAACCGGCTGCAAGACCTGAATTATCGCGTTCAGGCCGTCAACGACCTGTCGGCGCTCCTGCGCTGCGCGCAAACCGAAGGCCCGATGCTGGCGGTCATGGACCTGGAATCGAGCCACGATGACGTTTGCCGCGCCATTGCCGCGTTGAAAGCGGATGCCGCCACCCAACACATTCCCATTATTGCGTTTGGCGGCGAACAGGCGGCGGAGTTGCAGGCCGCCGCGCAAAAAGCCGGCGCGACGCTTGTGGTCGGCGAGACCACCATCGCGAATTACCTGCCGCAGCTTTTGAACCAGGCGTTGCAGGTGTAGGCACACGGCGGGTGATGTTTGTAACCTGTGCGCAACCTGTTTGTAACCCGCCTGAAACTAGCGCTTGACTTTGACATAACGGGTAATTAGGATGGCCTCCTAATTGAGGCATGAGCGTTTTTGAAAAGTAATTTTGGCACGACTGAATTTCGGTCGTGTCTTTTTTGCTTTGGGGCGGGCCTCGAAAAGTCAGGAGTTCATTATGGCCAGTGGCAAAGTCAAGTGGTTCGACAACAAAAAGGGGTTTGGCTTTATCGCCCAAGATTCCGGGCAGGACGTTTTCGTGCATCACACGTCCATCACGGGTGCGGGATTCAAAACCTTGAATGAAGGAGACGAAGTTTCCTTCGACGTTGTCCCCAGCGACAAAGGGCTGAAAGCCCAAAATGTTCAGCGCGTGACTCCGGCGTAACGCCGGCGTAACGCCCCAGCAGATCCCGCGAAGCGGGAGATTTTCGTTCGCCAGCCATGAACGAAGCAGATATACTTGCTTCATGGCCGGTTCCGCCACGACCACGGTCGAAAGCCTTTATATTCACGTCCCGTTCTGCGCGCAGAAATGCGCGTATTGCGCCTTTTATTCCGAACCGTCCAGCGGCGACCTCATCAACCGCTATGTCGGCGCGCTCATCCGCGAACTGGAACTTGTGGCGCACGATCTTCAGCCACGCACGATTTTCTTTGGCGGCGGCACACCATCGCTGCTCAACTTGCGCCAGTGGGAACAAATTCTCCGCGCCCGGGAGCGGTTGAATCTGCCGGGCGCGGAGGAATTCACGGTAGAATGCAATCCCGCCACCGTTTCGCCCGACAAGGCAAAATTGCTCCGCGACTTCGGGGTGAACCGCATCTCCATGGGCGTGCAGTCACTCGACGAACCATTGCTCGAACGTCTCGGCCGCATCCACACCCGCGAAATGGTCTTCAAGTCGTTCGACATCCTGCGCCGGGCCGGTTTTGACAATTTGAATCTCGACCTGATGTTCGCGATTCCCGGTCAGACGATGGAGGTCTGGCGCGCGACCCTGGCCGAGGCGCTGGCGCTCGGCAGCGAGCATTTGTCCACCTACGAAGTCATTTACGAGGACGACACGCCGCTGTTCGCGCAACTGCAGGCCGGCGAATTTGACGTGGACGAGGACCTGGCCTGCGCGATGTATGAGGAACTGGTGGAACGCGCGACGGGCGCCGGCTTCCGGCAATACGAGGTGGCCAATTTTGCGCGCGACAAACGCCGGGGAAATGGAGTGATGGAGAATGAGAGTAATGACCGGTTGGTTGCCCATCACTCCAACACTCCAACACTCCAGCACTCCATTCCGTCCTTTGCCTGCCGGCACAATGTGAACTACTGGCGCGGCGGTTCGTTTTACGGGCTCGGGCCCAGCGCGACGGGTTACGTGCGCGGCGTGCGGACGAAGAACTGGTCGAACACGCAACTTTACTGCGAGCAGTTGGAAAAGGGAAAACGCGCCATTGAATCCCGCGAAGAATTGCCGCCGTTGAAACGCGCGGGCGAAACCGCTGCGTTCGGTTTGCGGATGAATGCGGGCTGGCCGTTTGCCGAATTCCGGCGCGCGACCCATTTCGATTTGCGCGACGAGTGGCCGGCGGAAATGAATCAATTGGTGGAACGCGGCTGGGCTTCACGCGACGCACAACAATTTCGACTCACCCCGCAGGGATTGCGCTTCGCGGATTCGGCGGCGGAACTGTTCCTGCGTTAAAATGTAGCGCCGGCGTCCCGCCTGCTTTGGCGAACGCGCCAGTGCGAACGTTTGGAAAATGAAATTGTTCCGATTTTTTGCCGGCACGAGCAGGCGGGACGCCTGCGCTACGTTGCTGGCAATCGGACGGTGAAGGTTGTTCCGGCGGTACAGGCGCGCAGATCACCGCAACGTGGGACAAGCTGCCCACCAATCCAATTTATTGCGGTTGAATTCCGGCAACGACGGCCGGTGAAGATTTTTTACGGCAGAGATATTGCCACGTCAGCAGGGCGGCCAAAATGGCCAGTCCGCCACAGAAGACATAAGGCAGCGGCGCGATGCGCATGTAAAGGGTCGCGGCGAACAGCGGGCCGAGAATGCGCGCCAGGCTCCCGGCGCTTTGCGCGACGCCGATGGTCGCGCCCTGTTCGTTCGCGGGTGCGAGGTTGGACAGCAACCCGAAAACCGGCGGGCGCGTCAGACCGGAACCAACCGCCAACAATGCCAGCACCAGAAGCATTTTAATCCACTGCCGGTCGGTGCCGTGAAGAACTGCCAGCCATTTGAGTTGGCCGTCGCCTTTGATGAACGGCAGGAGGATCAGGCTGATGCCGGTCAGGAAAAGGCTCAGCGAAATCAGTTTCGGTTCGCCGAACATTTTGACCAGCCGGCCGATGGCCAGGCCCTGGATGACCGCGCCAATGATGCCGCAAAAGACAAACAGGGAGATGACCGTGGTGGCCGGCTTGGTTTCGTCCACGGTGATGCCGAGGTTGAAATTGTCGCTGACCAGCAACGGCAGGGTGCTTTCAAAACAACTGAAGGCGAACGTGGCCAGGAAAAAAATCAAGATCAGCAAACCGATATTCGGCTGGGCCAGCGTGTGCCCCCATTGGGCGAATCGCGGGCGCTTGGGCGCCTGGCTGGAGTCCGGTTTCAAACTTTCGGCCAGGATGCAAAACGCGAGGAAAAAATTCGCCGCGCAAAGGGCAGCGGCGGTCCAGCCGGGGCCGGTGGCGCCGAAACATTTCAGGGCGATACCGCTGAGCGCCGGGCCGAAAATGAACCCCAACCCGAACGCCATGCCAATCAAGCCCATTCGTTTCGACCGGTTTTCCGGCGGCGTGATGTCGGCGATATAGGCTTGGGCGACGGTGATGTTGCCGCCGCAGATGCCGGCGAAGATGCGGGAGACCAGCAGCGCCCAAAGCGCGGCGGTGTGGTTTTCAAAGCCCGACCCGACGGCAAACAAGACATATGACGCCGCTGCGCCGGCGGTGCTGATGAGCAAAATCGGCCGGCGACCGTGCCGGTCGGACAGTTTTCCCCAGATCGGCGAGAAAACGAATTGCATGGCAGAAAACGAGGCAATGATGGCGCCGATGACAAAGCCGCTGGCTCCGTAGTGTTTGCTGTAAATCGGGACCAGCGGCACGACGATCCCAAAACCGATGAGGTCAATGAAGACCGTCAGGAAAACGACGAGCAACGATGGTTTGCGGTTCATGTTTTTGGCGGCGCAAAGTCTAGTTGTGTTTGCGAATGAGTCAAATCTTCCGGTTTGGACTGTAGCGGCGGTCTGTGAGCGCCGGTTGAATTTTGCGCCGGGTCACAGACCGCCGCTACAGCCACATGGCGAATAACTTTGTGAATTGGTTGCGAACGAGTATTTGGAATTCTCACTTGTGGCCGATTCAAATTAGCAGTCTTCTGTTCGCATGATTGATTCCATTTCCGAGACCGCCGGGGCAGGGGCAGATTTGAAGAAAACGCGCCGACAAAAGGCGGCTCGCGGGGACACCCGTTCCATCATTGACCGGTTGCCGCCACATTCGCCGGAGGCCGAGCAGGGCGTGCTGGGTTGCGCGCTGCTTTCGCCAAACGAATGCGTGGGCGAGTGCATCGAAAAGCTCAAGGACGGCGGCCAGGAAGTTTTCTATGACCTGCGGCATCAGACGATTTACGAAATGCTGGCGGCCATGTTCAACGAACGGATGCCCATTGACGTCATCACCGTTCAACAACGCCTCAAGGACAAACAGCTTTTGGAACAGGTCGGCGGCATTGCTTATCTGGCGCAACTTCAGGATGCCGTGCCGAGCGCGGCGAATCTTTCCTACTATCTCGACATCGTCCGCGAAAAATTCCTGCTGCGGAAAATGATTGCCACCTGCACGGATGTGGTCGGGCGGGTTTATGATTACGAAGGCGAAGTGGATGCGCTGCTGGACGAGGTGGAGCGCGATATTTTGCGCATCAGCGAGTCGCGCGCGCAAGGCAGCGTGCTCTCAACCAAGGAACTGGTGGGCAAGGCCATCGGGACGATTGAAAATTATTTCAGCCGCAAAGGCGTGTTGAACGGCCTGGCCACGGGCTTCACGGATCTGGACCGGATAACGGACGGTTTGCACGGGAGTGAAATGATCGTCATCGCCGCGCGCCCCAGCATGGGCAAGACATCGCTGGCGATGAACATCGCGGAGCACGTCGTGCTGGAGCAAAAGTTGCCGGTGGCCGTGTTCAGCCTGGAAATGAGCGCGGAGGCGCTGGTGTTGCGCATGATGTGTTCGCTCGCGCGGGTGAATCTGCGCAGCATCCGCGAAGGCTTCATGAGCGAGTCGGATTTTCCGAAGCTGACCAGCGCGGCGGGCCGGCTGGCGAGCGCGCCGTTGTTCATTGATGATTCGGCGGCGCTTTCGATTTTGCAACTGCGGGCGCGGGCGCGGCGGCTGGCGCAGCAGCACGGCATCAAGCTTTTCGTGATTGACTACCTGCAATTGCTGCATTCTACTGCGCGCCGGGCACAGGAAAACCGGCAGCAGGAAATCTCGGACATTTCCAGCGGCATCAAGGCGCTGGCGAAGGAATTGAAGGTGCCGATGCTGGTGCTCAGCCAGTTGAACCGCGAATTGGAGCGGGACAAAAGTCGCAAGCCGCGGTTGTCCGATTTGCGTGAATCGGGCGCGATTGAACAGGACGCCGATGTGGTGGGTCTGCTGTACAAGCCAAACGCCGGCGAAGATGAAGATGGCGCCGCAGTGGAAGAGCCGGATGGACTGCCGATTAATCTGTTGATTGCGAAGCAGCGCAACGGCCCCACGGGTGATGTAAACTTAACCTTTTTGAAACCGTACACTCGTTTTGAAAGCGCAGCCAAAGTCAGCGACGAAGATGTGCCGGTGGACCGATAGACGATGAAATTATTTTCGCGCCTGTTCGGAATCTGGTTGTTGCTCGGCTGCGCGTCGGTCGCATGGGCGCAGCCGACCGGCCCGAAAATTGACCGCGTGGACGTAAAGTATATCGGCCCGACTTCCGTCAGCGAACAATTTGTTCGTTCCAACATCCGCCTCAAAGCGGGCGACATTTATCTTCCCATGGCCACCGGGGACGACCTCCACGCGCTCTATGCGACCGGGCAGTTTTACAACATCCGCGTCACGGCGGAACCGGCCGATGACGGCGGAGTGGTGCTCACCTACGTGGTGCAGGCGCGGCCGCGGCTGACGGACATCAAGATTCAGGGCAACAAAAAACTCAGTGATTCCAAAATCCGGAAAAAAATCACCGTGAAAACCGGCCAGCCACTCGACGAGCAAAAACTGTTCAACGACAGCCAGGAAATCCGGAAGCTTTACGAAAAATACGGACGGGCCGGCACGCAGGTGAAATATGTTGTGAACGTCGACGAAAATGCCGGACGCGGCACGGTCATCTTTGAAATCACCGAAGCTTCGAAGATTAAAATCCAACAGATTGATTTGATCGGCACGGCGGCTTTCTCGCAAAAGGAACTGCGCAAACAACTCAAGACCAAACGGCGCTGGATGTTTTCATGGCTGACGGGCAGCGGCGTGTTCAAGGAGGACGATTTCGACGACGACCGCGACCAGCTCGCCGAGTTTTACCACAGTCGCGGTTATCTTGATTTTGAAATCAAGGACGTGAAGCTCGATCACCCGGCGACAAACAAAATGGTGATTCGCTTTTACATTTATGAAGGACGGCAATACAAGGTCGGCTCGGTCACCTTCACCGGCAACAAACTTTTTAATGCGGAGGAAATCCATCGCGGCCTGCAATCCGTCCACAACTTCGAGCATGCCAAGGACAAGCTCGGCCCGCACGGCCTGCCCATGGACGCCGGCGACATTTTCACGCCCAGCGGCCTGAACAAGGACACGCAGGCCATCGAGGATTTTTACGGCAGCAAGGGTTACATTGACGTTGTGCGGGGACCGACGCTGCGCGCCGCGTACATTCCGAACGTGGAGACGGGCACGATGGATCTGGAATTTCAAATCAAGGAAGGGCAGAAATCCCACGTCGAAAAAATTGACATCCGCGGCAACAACAAGACCAAGGACAAGGTCATCCGCCGCGAACTGGCCATTTCCCCGGGTGAAACCTTCGACATGGTGCGCGTCAAAATCAGCAAGCAGCGTCTCGAAGGCTTGCAGTATTTCGACAAGGTGGATATGCGGCCGGAGGCGACCGACCCGCCGATTGCCGGGCGCAAGGATTTGATCGTAAACGTGGAGGAACAGAACACCGGCAACTTCATGCTCGGCGCGGGCTTCAGTTCGGTGGACGCGCTGGTCGGTTACGCCGAGGTGACCCAGGGCAATGCCGACCTGTTCCATCCGCCCACGTTCACCGGCGCCGGCCAGAAACTCCGGCTCTTCGTTCAACTCGGCACCAAGCGCCAGGACTACGAACTTTCGTTCGTCGAGCCGTGGTTTTTGAACCGCAAGCTCGCGCTGGGCGTGGACCTTTACCGGCATCAATTGAACTTCGAGAGTCCGAACAATATTTACGACGAGGCCCGGACCGGCATGCGCCTGAGCCTGACCCGCGCGTTGTGGAGCGACTTTTTCATCGGCAGCATCAGCTACACGCTCGAAGACGTGGGCATTTCCCTGAACAGCGGGTTTCATGGCAACGAAACCAAACTGGCAGGTTCTCCCCCCGTCCCAACAGTCATTCCGCGAAACGTGCCGAATGCCATCCTTGATCAAACCGGCGATAATTTGTACAACCGTTTCGGCATAACTCTTGCCTACGACACGCGCAACAGCGTGCAATTGCCGAATCACGGCCAGCGGACGGAAATTGACCCGGAATTCAGCATCGGCGACACCACGTATTACAAAGTTGAAGCCAAAACCGCCTGGTATTTCCCCGGCCTGTTCAAAGGTCATGTGATTGAGGTGGTCGGACGCGCCGGCATCGCGGACAGCCTGAGCGGGGGCGACGTGCCGTTTTACGACCGTTATTATCTTGGCGGCCTCTATTCGCTGCGCGGTTTCAGATACAACAGCATTGCCCCGCGCGAAACGCCGCGTTTTCCCGGAGTAATCCAGGATCCGATTGGCGGCGACAGTTACTGGTTGGGCTCGGTGGAATACAGCCTGCCCATTTTTGAGAAGGACAACGGTCCCGGCGTGCGCTTCGCCATGTTCTACGATGTTGGCGACGTTGGCGCGCAACCCTATTCGTTTTCAGGAAATTTTGATGACAACTGGGGCCTTGGCTTGCACATCAACATTCCCAAGCTCGGCCCGTTGCGGCTTGAGTATGGCGTGCCCATCCATCATGATCAATACAACGGCAGATCCGGACGGTTCCAATTCGGTGTCGGCTGGCAACGTCCTTTTTAATATGATTCGTTTTGCAAAAATTATTCTATTGGCGGGGCTTGGCGGGCTTGCGCCTGGTCTGCTGACGTTGTCGGCCCCGGCGGCGCAACCCGTCGCCGGGCCGGCCAATCTGCCGCTTTACTTTGAAGCCAACCAGGGACAGGCCAATGTTCCGGCGCCATTCATCGCGCGCGGACACAATTATCAATTTTTAATTTCGCCGACCGAAGCCCAAATTGTGCTTCGCAAGGCCACCGTCGAATCCGTGACCGTGCGGATGCAGTTTGTTGGCGCCAACGCGCAGGCGCAAATCCGCGGCGACGCCGAATTGCCCGGCAAAATCAATTACCTCACCGGCAACGGCCCCGCGCAATGGCACACGGGCGTGGCCACGTTTGCCAAGGTCCGCGTCGGCGAGCTTTATCCCGGCATCAATCTGGTTTACTACGGCAACCAGCAACAACTGGAATACGATTTCGACATCGCGCCGGGTACGGACCCCGATGTCATCGCGATCCATTTCGACGGCACGGACAAAATTTCAATCAATCCGCAGGGCGAACTGATTCTGGGCCTGGCCGGCGGTGAAATTCGCCAGCCCAAACCGGTGATTTACCAGACGATTGGCGGCACGCGAAAGGAAATTGCCGGCGGTTACCGGTTGGTGGACACGTACACGGTGGCCTTTACCATCGGCCAATATGACCGGAGCCAGCCGCTGGTCATTGACCCCCTTTTGAGTTATTCCACCTACTTCGGCGGCAGTGCCGGTGACACGGCTTGGGCGGTGGCTTTGGACACGAATGGTAATGTTTATATTGCCGGCCAGACATTTTCCAAACAGTTTAGCACGAACGAATCTTTTTCCACGCCGGGCGCCTTTCAAACAAATTTTGCCGGGGGCAAATTGACCGGGGACGCCTTTGTCTTCAAGCTTGATGCTGCATCCGGCTATCCGGCTTACATCACCTATCTCGGCGGCAGCGCCGACGACGGTGCCTTCGGCGTGGCGGTGGATTCCGCCGGCAATGCCTATGTGACCGGTTTTACAGATTCGACCAATTTCCCAACCACCACCAACGCGCTTTACAAGAAAATCAGCGGCATACTGGACACAAGTTTTGGCTATTATCCGATTGACGCCTTCGTGACGGAATTGGATTCCAGCGGCTCCAATCTGGTTTATTCGACCTATCTCGGCGGCTCCAGCATGGACTGCGGCATGGGGATTGCCGTGGATGCGACAGGTAATGCCTACGTGACCGGTTTCACCTATTCCAGCAATTTCCCGACGGTCAACGCGCTGCAAAGTAAACTGGCCTGCACCAATTCCTTTTACTTCAACGCCAACGCCTTCATCGCCATAATCGGTCCCGGCGGCACGAACCTGATTTATTCCACTTACTTTGGCGGCACCAACTTTGACGAAGGCAAAGGCATCGCCGTGGACACCAATGGATTTGTCTATGTGACCGGCTTCACCGCCTCGACAAATTTCCCCACCACCAATGCGGTGTATCAAAAGATGGTCCGGACAAACATCGTGGTAAACGGCCTTATATCCATCACCAATACCATTACCAATATCTGGAACGGTTATTTGCTCAATGGTTCGACGAACAAGACTTCCAGCGACGACGCCTTTGTCGCCAAATTCGATTTCACCGGCACGAATCTGAATCTGATCTATTCCACCTTCCTTGGCGGCACGAATAACGACGTGGCCAATGGCATCGCCGTTGACAACAACGGCGCCGCCTATGTCACCGGGTGGACCGTTTCGACGAATTTTCCGAACACCGTCGGCACGAACATGGTCGGACTCCATTCGTTCGTGGCCACCAACACCTCGCTCAGAGTCCTGGCCACCAACGTTTTCCTGACCAAGATCATCACCAATGGCACGCAAGCGGTTATTGCCTGGTCCGCCATGTTCGGTGGCAAAGGCGCGGACATCGGCTACGGCGTGGCGGTGGACCCGGCGGGTAGTAACGTGTTTGTGACGGGCTCAACTTCCTCGACCAATTTTCCGACCGCCAACGTCCCGGGATACCTGCACGCGACCAATTCCGGCAAGAGTGACGCGTTCGTCATTGCGTTTGACACCACCGGCTCGAACCTGCTCTATTCAACCTACCTCGGCGGCAAGGAGAACGACTTTGGTTACGGCATCGCGGTGGATGCGAATGACAACGCCTATGTCGTCGGCCAGACGCTCTCCACGAATTTCCCGACACTCTATGCCGATTATCCCAGCCGCAACGGCACAAACGACGCCTTTCTGACCACGATCATGCTGACGGTGCCGATGCCGACAATCACGACACAACCGGCAAGCCAAACGAACGCTGTGGGTTCGACCGTCACATTCTATATCGAAGGAACGGCGTATTCGCCTTACTTCCTTCAATGGCAGAAAAACGGGACGAACCTGGTGAATGGAACGAACCTGGTGGATGGGGGAAGCATCATCAGTGGCGCAACCAACGTCACCCTGACCATCAGCAACGCGCAGACGAACAACGATGGAAACTACTCGGTCATCCTCACGAACTACGGTGGATCGGTGACCAGTTCCAATGCGTTCTTGCTGGTGACGAATGTCCCGCCGGAGATCGGAATACAACCGGCCAGCCAGACAAACGGGGTGGGAACGACTGTGACCTTGGCTGTCATCGTGACCAACGGGACGGCGCCGTTGAGTTACCAATGGTGGGTGGACGGGACGAACCTGGTGAAGAATGGAGGCCACTTCAGTGGCGCGACCTCCAATGTGCTGACCATCAGCAACGTGCAACTGACCAACAACGGCAGCTACACGGTCATCGTCACGAACATTGCCGGATCGGTGACCAGTTCCAGTGCCATCCTGACGGTGCTTTCGTCGCCGGTGATCTTTGTGCAACCAACGAACCAGGCGATAGCGGTGGGATCGAATGCGACCTTTGCCGTCACCGCCATCGGGACGGTGCCGTTGAAGTACCAATGGTGGGACGGGACGAACCTGGTGAGGAATGGAACCGTTACCAATGGCCCGACCATCAGTGGCGCGACCACCAATGTGCTGACCATCAGCAATGCGCAGACGACCAACAGCGGCAACTACACGGTCATCGTTACGAACAGTGCCGGATCGGTGACCAGTTCCAATGCCGTCCTGCTGGTGACGAATATCCCGCCGGCGATCACAGTGCAGCCGACAAGCCAAACAAACGGGGTGGGCACGACTGTGACCCTGGCTGTCACCGCGACCGGGACGCCGCCGTTGAGTTATCAATGGTGGGACGGGACGGACTTGGTGAAGAATGGGGGCCAGATCAGTGGCGCAACCAGCAATGTGCTGACCATCAGCAACGTGCAACTGACCAACAGCGGAAACTACGCGGTTATCGTCACCAATTTTGGGGGTTCGATAACCAGTTCCGTTGCCGCCCTGACGGTGCAATCGACGCCGGTGATTGTATTGCAACCAACGAACCAGGCGATTGCGGTGGGATCGAATGCGACCTTTGTAGTTACTGCCATCGGGACGGTGCCGTTGAAGTACCAATGGTGGGACGGGACGAACCTGGTGAAGAATGGAACCGTTACCAATGGCCCGACCATCAGTGGCGCGACCACCAATGTGTTGACCATCAGCAATGCGCAGACGACCAACAGCGGCAACTACACGGTCATCGTCACGAACAGTGCCGGATCGGTGACCAGTTCCAATGCGGTCCTGACGGTGACGAATATCCCGCCGGCGATCACAGTGCAGCCGACGAACCAGACGGTGGTGGTGGGATCGAATGTGAAAATTGCGGTCACCGCGACCGGGACGGCGCCGTTACGTTACCAGTGGTGGGACGGGACGAACTTGGTGAAGAATGAAACCGTTACCAATGGCCCGACCATCAGTGGCGCGGCCACCAGAGTGTTGAGCATCAACAATGCGCAGACGAACAACAGCGGCGCTTACACGGTCATCGTCACCAATTTTGGGGGCTCGGTGACCAGTTCCGTGGCCGTCCTGACGGTGGCATCGTCGCCGGTGATCACAATGCAACCCACGAACCAGGCGATGGCGGTGGGAGCGACTGCGACCTTTGCCGTCACCGCAGTCGGGATACCGCCGTTGCGTTACCAATGGCAGGTGAACGGGACGAACCTGGTAAACGGAGGCGGCATCAGTAACGCGACCACCAGAGTGCTGACCATCAGCAATGTGCAGACGAACAACAGCGCCACCAACTACACGGTCACTGTCACGAACAGTGCCGGATCGGTGACCAGTTCCAATGCCGTCCTGACGGTGACGAACATCCCGCCGGCGATCACAGTGCAACCGGCAAGCCAGACGGTGGGGGTGGGTTCGAATGTAATCTTTGCTGTCACCGCGACCGGGACGCCGCCGTTGAGTTACCAATGGCAGGTGAACGAGACGAACATCCTGGTGGATGGAGGCCAAATCAATGGCGCGATCAGCAATGTGTTGACCATCAGCAATGTGCAGTTGACCAACAACGGAAACTACACGGTCACTGTCACGAACCTTGCCGGGTCGGTGACCAGTTCCAATGCCGTCCTGACGGTGATTGTGCCGTCGCCGGGTTTCGGGAACATCATTGCCGCGGGTGGTGACAGTTTTATATTGAGCGGCACGGGCGGCGTGAGGAACGGCACCTATTACGTGCTGATTTCGTCCAATCTTCTGACGCCGCTGGACCAGTGGACGTACATTGCGACCAATCAATTTGACGGCCAGGGCGGTTTCATTTTTACAAACACGACGCAAACCAACGCGCCGCAACTATTCTATTTGCTGCAACTGCCCTGACTCCGCCGGCGCCAGTTTTAACCCGCCAGTTTTCAGTTGGCGTCATCCGTGAAATTTGCTTTTATATTGCCATGAAATTATTACGCACAACAATTTTGACCATTTCGTTGCTGGCTTTCTTGAGCGTTCCCGCGCTGGCGCAAACCAAAATCGGCACCGTGGACTTGCGCAAGCTGTTCGACGGCTATTGGAAAACCAGGCAGGCGCAGATCGCGCTCAACGATCGCAAGGCGCAACTCGACAATGACGATAAAAGCATGCGTGACGATTTGAAGAAGGGCGGTGACGAATATCAGAAGCTTTTGGCACAGGCGAACGACCAGGCGCTCTCCGCCGACCAACGTGACAAACGCAAACAGGCCGCCGCTGACAAACTGAAGCAGTTGCAGGATTCCAAGACCGCCATTGATCAATTTGAGCGTCAGGCGCAGATCACACTGTCCGAGCAAGGCCAGCGAATGCGCGACAACATTCTCAGCGAAATCAAAGCTGCCGTGACCGCCCAGGCCAAGGTCGCCGGCTGCTCACTGGTCATAGATGCCGCGGCGGAAACCGCCAATGCCACGACCGCGGTGGTCTACAGCAACGGCGAAAACGATTTGACCGACGCCGTTCTCAAACGACTCAACGCCGGGCGCACCGATAGCACCACCCCCGCTCCGGTTGTGACCTCACCGTCGTCGTTGTTGGGCACCAACACGCCGGGCATCAACTTGCGCTGAGCCGCGGCACCGGTTTCTCAAAAAGCATCCGGTGCGATTCCTCCAAAATTCCGGGAATCCGGTTTGCGAACGGACTGCTCCGCAGCACGGCCTGCAGGTCCAGTTCGCGGACCTTGGCCGCGTTTTCGCCGGGAAACCAGTGCTCGGCCTGTCCGAGTAAATTGTAACGCATCTTGCCCCACGCCACGAGGTCGAGCGACTTCGCATAAGTCCACAGCCGCATGATTTCCGACACGTTGACCCGCCCCGGCACGTCCACGTAATTCGGCAAACCCTCGAACCACCGCGCGCACCAATCCGCGCCCAGCACGCGTTCCATTTCCGCGCGCAGCCGCTTTTCGACCGGCGCAATCGTCTCCGGAATTTTGTCGTAAAATTTCAGCGCGGCGACGTGCTCGTCAAAATCCCCGGGCTTGTTGGCGCCGCAACTAAGCGTGTGGACTTCCTTTCGCCCGAGGCAATAAAGGTCGTTGAAGGCCATCGGCGACAGCGGCGCGCAGAGTTCCACCATTTTTGGCGGCGGCTCGTAAAGTTTCCCGCCCTTGTCGTTCGGGCTGATGATGAAGACGCCCAGGTCGAGCCGGTGCGCGGCTTCAATCGCGGCCCGGTTCAGGTCGTTCACGAAATACCAGTGGACGTTCAAGTAATCGAACTCGCCGGTGTTCACCGCTTCGAGAATGATGTCGGTCGTCGCGTGCGTGGAAAAACCGACGAACCGCGTGCGGCCCTCCTTCTGCAACCGGCGCGCGGCGGCGAGGCAGCCGTTTTTCTTCAGCGACCAGTCCAGAAGTTCGCGGTTGTTGATGCCGTGCAACGCCAGCAAATCCACGCGGTCGAGCTTCAGATATTTCATCGAAGTCTCGAAGGTCCGGAGAAATTCCTCCGGCGTGGCCCGGGGCGTGACCTTGGTCTGGACGATGATTTTGTCGCGGGGCAGTTCTGGCAGCACGTTGCCCAGTTGCATTTCGGAAGTGCCGTAGCCGCGCGCGGTTTCGATGTGATTGATGCCGAGTTCCAGGGCGCGATGGATGGTGGCTTCGAGATTCTTCTGGTTTTTGCGCGGGATTTCCTTCGGGTCCACGTCCTGCCACTTGAATTGATAACGCATCCCGCCGCAGGAAATCACCGGCATCACCAGCTCCGTCCGGCCAAAACGACGATATTTCATTGGAGCGACAATAAGTGACGCGCCCGCCAATGGCAAGCGGTCGGACGCCCGCTGCCAATAATGGGCGCACCTCGACACCACCACCGGAACGCCGGATTTATCCGGCAGCAACACGCGCCGGTTGCACACCTGCCGGATGAATCCGGCGTTCCACGCGGACGCGGCATCGTGCATTGGTGGTAGTGTCCGGCTGCGGCCGCTAATAATTCCCAATTTCCACTTGCGTCGGGTTCGTTCATTGCTACAGTCGTTTTGCAATTTCATCCGCCGACAGCGGCGGTTTTTCCGTTTCAACCAGAACGACCATTTTAACTCGTGAAAATTTTCAGCGGCACAGCGAATGAACCTTTGGCCCGGGCCATTTGCAAATCCATCGGCAGCCAGCTCGGCAAATGCTCCGTCCAGCCGTTTCCCGACGGCGAGACGTTCGTGAAGATCGAGGAAAATGTGCGCGGCGAAGACGTGTTCATCGTCCAGCCGACGTCGCCGCCGACGAATCACAATCTGATGGAGCTGTTCATCATGATTGACGCCGTGCGGCGGGCGAGCGCGACGCGCATCACGGCGGTGCTGCCGTTTTACGGTTACGCGCGCCAGGATCGCAAGGACCAGCCGCGCGTGCCCATCACGGCCAAGCTCGTGGCGAACCTGCTGGTGGCTGCCGGCGCGAATCGCATTCTCACGATGGATTTGCACGCGCAGCAGATTCAGGGGTTCTTCGACATTCCGGTAGATCATCTCTATGCCGCGCCGGTGATGTATGAGTATTTGAAGACAAAAAATCTGACGGATCTGGTCGTCGTCAGTCCGGATGTGGGCGGGTTGAAAATGGCGCATGCGTATTCCCAAGTCCTTGAGTGCGGCCTGGCCATCGTGGCCAAACGACGTAAAAATGCGACGGAAGTCGAATCCATGGCGGTCATCGGCGAAATCCGGGGCAAAAACATTTTGTTGGTGGATGATTTGACGGAAACGGCGGGGACATTGACCCAGGCGGCGGCGTTGCTGAAAAAGAAGGGCGCCAAGCGGATTCTGGCCTGCGTGTCCCATGCCATTTTGAACAACGTGGGGGTCGAAAGAATGCGAAAATCGGTGATTGACGAACTGATTACAACTGATACAGTCCAACGCCCTCGCCCTGCAATTGACGGCGTGAAGATTACCACGTTGTCCGTGGCCGGACTTTTGGGCGAAGCCATCAAGCGAATTCACAATAATTCGTCGGTGAATTCGCTGTTTGAATTCAAAGGCGGGCGCACGAGTTAATGCGCCGCAGTAAAAGATGATTTAACGATGAAATCAGTGCCGTTGAAAGCGTATCCCCGGACGCAGTCGCGTCGGGGTGGAGCCAGGAAGTTGCGCGCCGCCGGGCGCGTGCCCGCCGTCATTTATGGCCGGCAGGCCAAACCGCAAAACCTCGAGGTCAGCGCCAAGGAAATCGGCGACCTCATTCACCATTCCGTTTCCGAAAATTTGCTGGTGGATTTGTCCGTCGAAAGCGACGCCCGCGCCCGGCGCCTCGCGCTGGTGCAGGAAATCCAGCACCATCCGCTGGAAGGCAACGTGCTGCACGTGGATTTCCATGAAGTGACTGAAGACGAAAAAGTGGTCATCCTGGTGCCGCTGGAAACCGTCGGCGAAGCGGCTGGCGTGAAAAACAGTGGCGGCGTGCTCGAGCACGTGGTCTTCAAATTGAAAGTGCGCGCCCTGCCCAGGGATTTGCCCGAGCAGATGGTCGTGGACGTGAGCCATCTCGAACTCGGCAAGTCAATCCACCTCGGCGAAATCAAAGCGCCCGCGGGTGTCGAGATCCTCGGCGACAAGAACATTTCCGTCATCTCCGTCGCCATGCCGCGCACGGAAGAGGAAGAAGCGGCTGCGGTTGCGGAGGGCGAGGCGGTGGCCGCCGGCGACGTCGAAATGATCAAAGAGAAGAAAGAAGAAGGCGAAGAGGGTGCTGCGCCGGCCAGGGGCGAAAAAGGCGCTGTCAAGCCCGGCGAAAAAGTGCCGGCCAAGCCCGGCGAAAAAGTGCCGTTCAAGCCCGGTGAAAAAGGCGCTGGGGCCAAGCCCGGCGAAAAGGCGCCGGCCAAGGGTGCTGCCGCCGTGGCTCCGGAGAAGGGTGCCGCCAAGCCCGGCGAGAAAGCGCCGGCGGAGAAAAAGAAATAATTTTGCCGGCGGTCCGCGAGGGTCGCCGCGCCCGCGCCGCGCATGGAGAATTTGCATCTCATCGTGGGTTTGGGCAATCCCGGCGCGGAATACGCGCAGACGCGCCACAACGCCGGTTTCACGCTGGTCGAAAAACTGGCGGTGCGCTGGAACGCAGGCTGGACGAACGAACGCAGGTTCAATGCCCGGGTCGCGCGGGCCGAACGCAACGGCGTCCGCGTTTTGCTCTGCCAGGCGCAGACGTTCATGAATTTGAGCGGCGAAGCGGTCGGTGCATTGAAGAATTTTTACCAGCTCCAACCACAGTCGGAGCTGCTGGTGGCGATGGACGATGCGGATTTGCCGTTGGGCGAGATTCGCCTGCGGGCGGGCGGTGGCAGCGGCGGCCATCACGGACTGGAGTCCATCGAGCAGCATTTGGGCACGAATGATTTTGCGCGGTTGCGGCTCGGCATTGGCCGGGCGGAAGGCGCGCGGGAAATCACGGATCATGTGCTCGGACGGTTTGATGCGGGCGAGGCCGCGTTGATGGAAAAAGTTTTGGGCCGTGCCGCCGACCAGGTGGAATGCTGGTTGGATGCCGGCATTGAAAAAGCAATGAACCAGTTTAACGGAGTCGTGGACTCCGCGAACGAAGAAAAAAAACAGTGAAACGATACGAAGGTCTGTTCATCCTGAACCTGACGGGCAGGGAAGAGGGCGTCAAAGATGCGCTCGACAAAATTTCCGCGGAAATCGAGTCGGCGGGCGGCAAAGTCGAAACCGTGCAAAAGATGGATAAAAAGAATTTTGCGCGGGTGGCGGACAAAAAGCACAACGCCGGCTTTTACGCGAATGTGATTTTCAGCGGCCCGTCGGCAATCATCGCGCAATTGCGCGCCAGGTTCGCGCTGAACGAGGAAGTGTTCCGCGTGCTGTTCACCCAGTCTCCCGAACCCAAACCCGCGAAATAAACTCTCAACCCTCAACCCTCAACCCTCAACTTTCTTATGGCCAACTTCAACAAAGTCATCCTCGCCGGCAATTTGACCCGTGATCCCGAGTTGCGCTACACGCCCAAGGGCACGGCGGTCGCCCGCATCACCCTGGCCGTCAACCGCACCTGGAAAAGCGAGAGCGGCGAAAACAAGGAAGAGGTCAGTTTCGTGGACGTGGACGTTTGGGGACGCCAGGCGGAAGTCATTTCCCAATACATGAAAAAAGGCCGGCCACTGCTCGTCGAAGGCCGGCTCAAACAGGACACGTGGGAAGACAAAAACACGAAACAAAAACAGAGCAAATTGAAGGTTGTGCTCGAAAGCTTTTCGTTCATTGACTCGAATCGCGGCGACAGCGGCGGCGGCGGTTCTTCCGAAGCTCCGCGTTCGCGTCCGGCGGCAACTTCCCCGGCGGCCGCGCCCGAAGGCGGCGAAGCCGACGCTCCCCCGGAAGGAGACGACGTTCCCTTTTGAACGAAACGCGAGGGGAATTTTCTCTCAACCCTCAACTCTTAACATTCAACCAATTTTCGTATGCCCAAGACTGAAGTCATTCTCACGCACAACATCGTCGGCCTCGGCGCCGAATCCGACCAGGTGAAGGTCGCCGCCGGTTACGCGCGCAACTATCTTTTCCCGCAATGCCTGGCCATCCCGATGACCATGGCCAACAAACGCCAGATCGAGGTCTTGCGCCAGCGCCGCGCCGAACGTGAAGCGCACGAGTTCAACACCATGACCGAACTCGCCAAGGGCGTCGCCAAACTCATCTGCATCATCAAGGTCAAGGCGGGCGAGGACGGCAAGATGTTCGGCTCGGTGACCGCCGGCGTGATTGCCGACGAATTGAAACACCAGTTCGACATCTCGCTCGACAAACGGAAGATCCACCTCGAACACCCGATTCGCGCGCTGGGCGACCACGAAGTGGAATTGCACCTGCACGCCGAAGTCAAAAGCACGCTCAAGGTCCGTGTCGAAAGCCTCACGCCTGTGGTTGTGCCGGTGCCTGCGGAACCGAAAAAAGAAGAGAGCAGGGAACCCAGACGTGAAAAACGCAGTCACGGCCGACGGGACGCCGAAGGCGAAAAGGCCGAAAAACCCGAAGCTGCCGAAGCCAGACCCAAAGGCGAGAAGCATGGCGAGAAGCACGCCCGGGTCGAAAAACCTGAAGCCGCTGAAACCAAACCCAAAGGCGAGAAACACGTAAAGTCTGAAAAAGCTGAAAAGGCGCCCAAAGCGCCGAAGGCCGAAAAGAAGGAAAAGAAAACCGAGTAGGCCGGCAACGAATCAATTTGTTTTCACCGGGCCGCGGAACTTCTCCGCGGCTTTTTGTCACATAAAATCCTTTGACCGCGCTGTGCGGGTCTGTTTTCCTGTCGGGCTACCGAAGGATTTTCATGGACTTGCTTTTGGTCGGCATTTGTCTGGCGGTGATCATCGGGTTGTATTTTCGCAACAACCCGATGGGCCACAGCCGGTGGTTCATGATGCGCCGCTTCATCAACTGGTTTCCCCTCGGCATGACCTACGCGTTCCTTTACATGGGACGCTACAACCTCAATGTCTCCAAAAACGCGCTCGGCGATTTGATGTCGAAGGAGGACCTCGGGCTGATCTTCGCCGCCGGCACGGTCACTTATGCGCTGTCATTCCTTGTCAACGGCCCGCTCGTGGACAAAATCGGCGGCAAACGCGGCATCATCATTGCCGCCCTGGGCGCGTCGGCGGCGAACGTCCTGCTCGGGGTGCTGACCTGGCTGCTCGTGATGGGGAAATTGAAAGTCAACATGGTCGTCGCCTTTTCGTTTCTCTACTCGGTAAACATGTATTTCCAGAGCTACGGCGCGGTTTCCATCATCAAAGTCAAGGCCTACTGGTTCCACGTGCGCGAACGCGGCGTGTTCGGCGCGATTTTTGGAACGCTCATTTCCATCGGCGTCTATTTCGCGTTCGACTGGGGGCAGGCGATTGTCAATATGACCAAAGCCGGCGCCACCGGCGGCTGGCTGCACGATTTGCTGAAGGCAATTTTTGCCTCCACCACAAAACCGGTGGATGCGACATGGGCGGTGTTTTTCATTCCGTCGGCAATTTTGATTGTCTGGGTGCTGATTGACTGGTGGCTCATCAAGGACACGCCGGAAGAGGCGGATTTTCCATACTTTGACACGCACGACGCCTCGTCCGGCCAGATGCACATCGAACTGACGACGCTCGACCTGCTCAAAAAAGTTTTTGCCAGTCCATTGATGCTGCTGATTGCAGCCATCGGGCTGACTTCGGGCGTGTTCCGCAATGGCATCACGCAATGGTATTTCGTTTTCGCCGCCGAGGTGAAACAGCCGGGCGCGGAATTTTTCCTGCAACATTGGGGCCTGCTGCTGTGCATCTTTGGCATCATCGGCGGGTTCGCCGGCGGCATGGCATCCGACTGGTGGTTCCAATCGCGGCGCGGTCCCCCCACGGCGCTCCTGTGCGGCTTCATCCTGATCATGGCGCTGGTGATGGCCGTGTTTTTGTTTTCCTCGCCGTTCATTCTTGGCTGTGCGTCGGTGCTCATCGTGATGGCGGCGGTGGGCATCACGTCGCTCATGGCCGGCACGGCGGCGACGGATTTCGGCGGGCGCAAGGCCGCGGCGACGTGCTCCGGCATCGTGGATGGTTGCACCTACCTCGGCAGCGGCATCCAGTCGTTCAGCCTCGGTTACCTGACGACGTGGAACTGGCATTACTGGCCGTATTTTCTGATGCCGTTCGCGCTGGTCGGGATGGTAATTGCCATAAAAATCTGGCACGACCTGCCCGTGGCCACCCGGAAATACCTCGCCGAGATCGGGTAAAAGCAGAAGACCGGTTTGAACCCGAACTCCGAAGTTGAATTTCTGCGTTAGCGGAGTGCGGCCGTCCCGGTCGCAGCCAAGTGGGATGGGCGGACGGTTGGGAAATGTTCCATGGCTTGAACGAAGGCAGTTGCTGCGCCCGGGGACGGGCGCACTCCGACAGGGCCTGGTCCACCCCGCCACCAGCGGCAACTTCGGAATTCAACTTGTTCGGTTTGAACCCGGAACCGATCCGACCGGGTGAAGGGGGGCCGGCCATATCCTCCGGGTAGTGGGTCAAATTCACAGCGACTGGTGGGGCGAGACTCCCGGCGAGCCGAAATAGGACATATTTCATTCAGTTTCCGGCTCGCGCCTTCGCGGCGACAAAGCCGCTACGGCGGCGCAGGCGCGAGTACGCTCGCCCCACCAAACCAACCCACTACCATCCGCCGCTGTTTCTTGACCGAAACCTTTGATTTTGCTTTGTTGTATCCGGCTTTGAGCCGGTCAAATCCGCTTCCGGAGCCTGATCATGCCAATGACTTTTGCCCAGCGAAAATTCCCTCCGGGCTTCCGCCCGCGGCGGGGGTTGAACTGGGGCATTGTCGGGCTGATGTACACCTCCTTTTACCTCTGTCGCTACAACCTGCCGCTGGCCAACAAAGCCATCGCCGACGAATTTCATTTTTCCAAGTCCGACATGAGCAGCATCATCTCGGCCCAGCTGCTGGCCTACGCGATCGGACAGATCGTCAACGGTCTTTTGACCGACCGGCTGGGCGGCAAGCGCGCCATGCTCATCGGCGCGGCGGGCACGGTGACGATGAACCTGCTCTTCGGCGCGTCGTCGTTCTGGGGTTTCCTCTGGCTGTTTGTGGTGTTGCGAAGCATTGACGGCTACGTGCAGGCGTTCGGCGCGCCGGGCTTCATCAAGATCAACGCCGCGTGGTTCGGCCAGACGGAGCGCGGCACCTTCGCGGGCATTTTCGGGTTCATGATCAACCTCGGGCGGCTCGGCATCAATTATTTCGGAGCCGCGCTGCTGGCTGGCTTCACGTTCCTCGGCATGTGGCAGGTGCCCGCGCTGCACTGGCGCTGGCTGTTCTGGATTCCGGCGGGCGTCGCGAGCCTGGTGGCGGTCGTGCTCGCGCTCGTGGTCAAGGACACGCCGGAGGAAGCGGGTTTTGCCGGCGTCCACGCCGGCGAGGCGGATCATTCCGACACGGACATCCACGGTGAGATTGCGACTGTATTCAAACGAATCGTCGGCAATCCGCTGGTCTGGATCATCGCGCTGGCGTATGCCTGCACCGGCGCGGTGCGGCAGTGCATTGACCAGTGGTTTCCCCGTTACTTTCAGGAAGTTTACCACCTTGAATTGAGTTCGGCGCGGTTTCAGTGGCTCGGGTTTCTGATTCCGTTTGTTGCGTCTTCCGGCTCGCTGATCTCGGGCATCATCTCCGACCGGCTTTTCCAGGGCCGCCGCGCGCCCGTGGCCGCGTGGATTTATTTCATCGAAGTCTGCGTCATCCTCGTGGCGACGCAGGTGCAAAGCCTCAACTGGGCGCTCGTTTTCTTCGTGTTGATTTCCTTCACGGCCAACTCGACCCACTCGCTCCTCGGTCCGGCGGCGGCGATGGACATCGGCGGGCGCAAGATGGCGGGCTTTGCGTCGGGCGTGATTGACTCGTTCCAATACTTCGGCGCCAGCCTCGCGCTCAAGGTGCTCGGTTACTTTCTCGATAAAAGCTGGGACTCCTACTTCTACTTCATGGTGCCGTTTGGCGTTATCGGCGGCCTGCTCATGTTCGCCATCCGCAACCAGGCACTGGGCAAAAACAACGCTTGACCCCGCCGGGAATTCCGTTAAATTGAATGCGCAATGTTGAAAAACATCATACAAGCCGTCATACTGGTCGTCGTCGTTGTAGGAAACGACGCCGTTGGCGCTTGTCGTTGTTAAGTTGAGTTTCGACAATAACCCACGGCTGCAAAACGGTCGTGGGTTTTTTGTTTCATCCACGACCGTCAGCCACAACCAAAAAATGATTAAGATTAAGAAAAAGATTATGATTAAGAGGACGCGTCACCGCGGCTTGATTCTTAATCGTAATCATAATCGTAATCCTAATCTCCAAAGCACATGAGCAAGACAACTGAAATAGCCGCAACCAGGAAAAAATCCGCCTTCGCCCCGAAAGCTACCGGGGCTTCGGCGAGACCAGCCCGCGCCACGCGCACCGGGCTCGGCCCCGCCATGTCCGGGTGCGACATTCTCGTCGAAGCCCTCGAACGCGAAGGCGTGGAGGTCATTTTTGCCTATCCCGGCGGCGCGAGCATGGAAATCCACCAGTCGCTCACCCGATCCAAAATCCGCACCATCCTGCCGCGTCACGAGCAGGGCGGCAGTTTCGCGGCGGAAGGTTATGCCCGCGCGACCGGCAAGGCCGGCGTGTGCATGAGCACCAGCGGTCCCGGCGCGACCAATCTCGTCACTGCCATTGCCGACGCCTACCTGGATTCCTGCCCGCTCATCGCCATCACCGGCCAGGTCAACCAGAACATGATTGGCCGCGGCGCGTTCCAGGAAACCGACATCATCGGCGTGACGCTGCCCATCGTGAAGCATTCCTATCTCGTGACGGATGTGAACGACATTCCGCGCGTCGTGAAGGAGGCGTTTTACCTCGCGCAATCCGGACGGCCCGGCCCGGTGGTGATTGACGTGCCGAAAAACATCCAGCAGGCCAAAACCCAGCCGGTGTGGCCGACGCTCGAACAAATCAAAAAGGGTCTGCGCGGCTATCATCAGCCCGACCTGCGCGCCGACGATCTCGCGTTGAACGAAATCATGGGGTTGATTGAAAAGGCCGAACGCCCGGTGATTTATTGCGGCGGCGGCATCATCAGCAGCGGCGCGGCGGAGGAATTGAAAAAGTTTGCCGAGGCGGCGCAAATTCCCGTGACCACCACGCTCATGGGCATCGGCGGCTTCCCGGAAACGCATCCGCTCTCGCTCCGCTGGCTGGGCATGCATGGCGCGGCGTTCGCGAATTGGGCCGTCAACGGCGAATACAAACAGCGCACCCACCCCAACGATCCGATGGTGAAAATCAAGGACGGCGCGGATTTGCTGCTCGCGTTTGGCGTGCGGTTTGACGACCGCGTCACCGGCAAGTTCGAGGAATTTTGCCGGCACGGCACGATTGTTCACCTGGACATTGACGCTTCCGAGTTGAACAAAAACCGCCGTGTCAATCTCGCCGTGGTGGGCGACATCAAGGACGCGCTCACGCGGCTCAATGCGATGATGGCCAAGCGTCCGCTCACCCAAAAGCACACCGCGTGGCTGGAACAAATCGCCGGGTGGAAGCAAAAGGGGCCCTTTGCCTACACCATTACGCAGGAAATCGCCGGCAGCGACCACATGAAGGACCATCTCAAAGGCCATGAAGATCAGATCATCCTGCAACAGATGGTGGTCGAGGCGCTTTACGAACTGACCAAAGGCGAAGCCTATGTCACCACCGGCGTGGGCCAGCATCAAATGTGGGCCGGCCAGTGGTATAAATACCAATTCCCGCGCCAGTTCATCACCAGCGGCGGGCTGGGCTCAATGGGCTTTGGCTACCCGGCGGCGCTCGGCGTCAAGGTCGCGCATCCGGACAAGGAAGTGATTGACGTTGATGGCGACGGTTCATTCCTGATGAACATCCAGGAACTGGCGACCGCGCACGTCGAGAAAATCAACGCCAAGGCCATCATCCTGAACAACCAGCACCTCGGCATGGTGGTGCAATGGGAGGACAAGTTTTACGCCGGAAACCGGGGTCATACCTATCTCGGCAATCCTGACAATCGCGAGCAGATTTATCCCGATTACGTGCGCGTCTGCAACAGTTTCAACGTGAAATGCGAGCGCGTGATGTTCAAAAAGGATTTGCGCCCCGCCATCCAGCGGATGCTCGACGCCAAGGAGCCGTATGTGCTCGACGTGATCGTGCCCTATACCGAACACGTGCTGCCGTTCGTTCCGGCAAACCGCACGGTGGCGGACATGATCTGGAAGGCATAGACACGAATTTTGGTGGGGCGAGGACGGTGGCCGTCTGCCAAGACCCTGC
Organism: Verrucomicrobiota bacterium; assembly: GCA_050010435.1. Classification (GTDB taxonomy): domain Bacteria; phylum Verrucomicrobiota; class Verrucomicrobiia; order Limisphaerales; family UBA11358; genus UBA11358. Next base: position 39,255 of record JBEKKZ010000012.1, read on the forward strand.
GAGCCGAAAGCTTTTTGCTCCGTAGCGGCGCGTCGGCAGACCGCCGCCTTTGGATTCAATAAGGAACCCATGAAACCATGAACCGGCTTTTCTCCTGCATTCCTGGTTTCCTTATTCAATAAACGAGTACCAAGACCGCTGAAGAAATTTTAACGCAAAGGCGCAAAGCCGCTAAGAAGTAAGGCAAACACCGCCTATCGGCCTAGTAAAAACACCTTCTTTGGTAGCAGCCGACGTGAGTCGGCTCTAACTTTCGCCGGATGAGAATGAGCGGACTCACGTCCGCTGCTACATCAATACACAAGCACCAGCACCGCAGCATCTTGTGCCGACTTTACCACGTCCTCAAACTTCCGATCAGCCGTGATTGGCGATTTGAGCTTGGCCGAAACCGCCGGCACGGATTCGAGGAAGCTCAATCCCGCCATGCGGGACTCTTGACCGCGTAATTCACATTCTCCGGCAACGCGCCCGTGGCCGCCAGCGCCGCTGACGCATCCAGCTTGGCCGACACGATGCCGATGACATTGCCCCGTTCATCCACCAGCGCGCCGCCCGAATTGCCCGGTTGCACTGGCACGCTGATCTGGAAATACCGCGCATCATCCGCTGCGCCGGACAACGACGCGATTTCTCCTTTGGCCAGCTTGGGTGAGAATCCTTGCAAACCGATGTTGGGGAAACCAACCGTCACCACCGTGCCGCCCAACTTTACGCCCCGGCTCGCTGCAATAGGCAGCGGTGCAAAGCGCCCGTCCGCTTTCAACAAAGCCAGATCATTGGCCGCATCCACGTTCACCACTTTAGCAGAAATAAATCCAGCACTCGTGACCAGCCGAACCTGCGCCGCATCTTTAACCACGTGATAATTGGAAATCAAATAACCATCGTCCGTGATGAAAAAGCCTGTGTCACTCGCAGATGGGCCAACGTCAGTAACGCTTTCAGGTGAAACGACCGAATACTGATTCGCCCTGCGAGGCTTGAACTCTCGCGTCAACCGTTGGCCTTCCGCGACTTGCTCGGGTGTCATTTCGCCTCGTAACACTTCACGCAGCGATATTGCACCTGTTTGACCATGAGCCGCAGACAGATTTGCCCATTTATATGCTTCGACAAAATCCTGAGGAATGCCCCATCGGCCGTCGTGGTAAGCTGTGGCAAGGAACAACTCTGCAATCCCTTCATCTTGTTCAGCTGCTTTCCGAGTCCACTTGATTCCTTCGTCGTCATTCTGCGGCACTCCTTTACCGGCGAGGTAACACGCTGCTAGACTACGCTGGGCCTCCGCAAAACCCTGTTCCGCAGAGTCACGATGTAACTGTGCGGCCTTGGCATAATCTTGCGGCACGCCTAGCCCATTGGCGTAGCAATGGCCCAGGCCGAACTGACCGAATGCATCGCCCTTCTCCACCGCTTTGCGATACCACTTCACCGCTTCGGCGTAATCTTGTTTTGTCCCTTTGCCTGACTCATAACACCAACCGAGGAAAGACTGAGCTAGGACAACATCACCCTCTGCTGCCTTGCGAAGCCATTTGACTGCTTGTGCATAATCTTGCGGCACACCGCGACCAGCAATATAGAAACTAGCAAGACCAGCCGCTGCGGCTGCATCACCCTTTTCCGCTTTAACTTTAACATCCTCGAACAGCTTTCGATCAGCTTGTGTTTGTTGGGCGGGTGTTTCTGCTGCAGAGATGAGCGCCAATGCGATAACCACCCAAGTGAGCCGTGTCGCGTTCATAGCATGAGATTAGGTGCTAACGTCGGTCTAACAAGCCGCTTATTTGCAAGCGGAGAAAAGGATAAAATTTCCGTCGGGGCACAAACGAACCCAACAAGTAAGCGTCGGTGATTTGTTTGCATCGTCCGAGTTTTTGGTTGTGCAAAATCGCCTTGCAATCATCGAAGCGGCGCAAGCGCGGTTCATCTGTGTGAATGACGAGAACCACTTTGGAGTATGGGCCACCGTGGAATTGCTTGGAGTCTTTCCCTTGGATTATCTCTTGGACTTTTGCGACCAATTCGTTGGGAGTCCATCTCTTCTGAGCACGTTGGCCTAACCTGTTCCGCTCGACGGTTTTTTGGTCAACGAGTTCAGTAACCTCAAACGCAACCAATTCCCCATTTGCCACAGTGCCAACACAGTCGGGCGGATCGGGTTTATTCGTTCGGACGTGCAATATGTCGTGATGCCCACCCTCGGCTTTAATTGATTTGAGCAAGTCGTAAACAATGCCACGCTCCTTGCTTTTCTTATCGGGCCAATCCCGCAGAGAAGCGTATCCTTTGCTTGCCCTCAAAAGAGTTTCCACGATGTTTGAGTGCTGGTTTCGTCCTGCAATGTCGCTGATCTTCATGCCGCAATATTAGTTCGTTCCAATGCATGTGTTAACTCCACATCGTCGCGAAAAGCTGGAGAGAGCCAATAGTTCGATGCCCATGCATTCCAAGAACCGGTATGGAGTTGTGGCAGACGAGTTGGACGGCTCTCAACGATTGGAAGCAGGACTTCATAAACTTGGCGTCGGACTTTCGGCGACATGCCCTCAATAACGTTGTGTGCATTGGGCGCACACTCCGAACGACAACATCGAGCAAGAGTGCTAACGAGGGAATCTAAACGCTCGCTGTCGATCGCATCAACCAAGAGTCCTTCTTCTCGCCATCGCAGTTCTTCGAGCACCCGCTTGGCGACGCGAATCCGAAATGTAAACAACACTAGATTGCATCTTCCGATGTATTCCGGATGGGAGCGAAAGGATTCCAGTTTTGCCGAGCACTTCTCAATTTTCCGCTGCCAATAATAGCATTTTGCGCACAATCCGCGAGCCTTGATCGGACGGCGAGGACTAGTGCAATTTCGACAGTTTGTGTGCTTTCGTTCCATGCTCGGCATGAGTAAATCGTTTCACCCGTTGTGTCGAGGACAATTGGATTTGGCAGGACGCTATCCGTCGCTCCGCAACTTCGAGTCCTTCGCGCGACTAAAAATCAAACGCCCTTTGCCCCAATCGTCCAACCTAAAATGAATTCAGGAAAAGAGTTCCCATCCGTCCCGCCCGTTGCCCATGCGGAATTCGGAATGCGGAGTGCGCGACCCGTCCGGTCCCGTTTGCGGCTGCCTCCATCCGTTTCGGCGTAGCGGCTTTCGGGAGAAAGCCGCCATTTGAAATTTCTGCGGAAGTTTGCGGCGCTCTGCCGAGACGCCGCTACGTTGGAATGGGGAGCACAGCCGCCCCGGCTGTCGTGTTCGACGCCCTCGTCGAACACATTCCCCCGATGTTTCCAGCGAGGGCGCTGGAACCTGCACGCAAGGCGCGTGCGCTCCCCCCAATCGTCCATCCCAAAATGAATACCGGAAAAGAGCCGTTGCAATTGCGGAATTCAAAGTGCGGAGTGCGGAGCAAGTCCGTCCTGTTTGCGGGTGCGCCCCGTCCGTTTCGGCGTAGCGGCTTTCGGGAGAAAGCCGCCATTTGAAATTCCTGCGGAAGTTTGCGGCGCTCTGCCGAGACGCCGCTACGTTGGAATGGGGAGCACAGCCGCCCCGGCTGTCGTGTTCGACGTCCCGTAGAACACATTCCCCCGATGTTTCCAGCGAGGGCGCTGGAAACGGCACGCGGGGCGCGTGCGCTCCCCCCGTCGTCCAATCCAAAATCATTCCCCAATTTCCACAATGCGGCGCGAAGGCTTGCCACCTGGTTGGTTTTTTGCAAGGTTGGCAACATGTTCGAGAATACCATTCGCCGGATGCCGCGGCCGCAGGATGTCGCGACGATGACCACACAACAACTTCGGGAGACTTTCCAGGTCGCCGGCCTTTTCGCGCCGGGCGAATTGCGCGGCGTGTTTACCGACCTCGACCGGCTGGTGGTCGGCGGCGTGATGCCGGTCAAGCCGGTTGAACTGCCGAACCACAAGGAAACCGGGCGGGCGTTTTTCCTCGAACGCCGCGAGTTCGGCGCCATCAACGTCGGCGGGGCAGGGGCGGTGCGCGCGGACGGCAAGACGCTTTCGCTCGACCGGCTGGATTGCGTTTATCTGCCGATGGGCACCAAGTCGGTCACGTTCGAGAGCAAGGACGCGAAGAATCCGGCGAAGTTTTATTTTCTGAGTTGTCCGGCGCACGCGGCTCATCCCGCCGTGACGATGAAACCGAAGGACGCGTCGCCCGTGCCGCTGGGTTCGCAGGCGAACGCGAACCAGCGCGTGATTTACAAATACATTCACCCCGGCGGCATTCAAAGCTGCCAGCTCGTGATGGGTTTCACCGAATTGGCCGAGGGCAACGTGTGGAATTCCTTTCCGCCGCACATCCACTGGCGGCGCACGGAGATTTACATGTATTTCGATCTCGGCGAAAAGGTCATGGTGCATCTGATGGGCGAGCCGCAGCAGACGCGGCATCTGTTTTTGCACAACGAGGAGGTCGCGCTGTCGCCGAACTGGTCCGTCCATTGCGGTTGCGGCACGGGCAATTACAAGTTCATCTGGGGCATGGCCGGCGAAAACCAGACGTTTGATGACATGGACGGCGTGAAGCCGGCGGATTTGAAGTAGAAATCTCATGGGAACATTCAACAACCAACAACCAACGTCCAACTTCCAAGAATTTATCCGCACTCATCGAGGATTGAATGTTGGTTGTTGGTTGTTCAATGTTGGATGTTTTCCAGTGCCTGCACCGGGCCTGAGGCCGACGCTCCAATTATGAAATACAAAAACAAAGTCGTCGTTGTCACCGGCGCGAGCCGGGGGATCGGGCAGGCCATCGCCATTGCGTTTGCCCGCGAAGGCGCGAAGGTCGTGGGTGTGGCGCGGAGCGATTTGTCGGGAACGGCATCGCAGGTCAAAACCGCCGGCGGCGAATTTGTGGCCGTCAATGCCGATCTGGGCAAAACCACGCAGAAAGAGGCCGCGGATCTGGTGGCGCGGATTTTAAAGCAAACCGGGCGCATTGACGCGCTGGTCAACAACGCGGGCATCATCCGCCGCGCGCCGGCGGCGGATTTTTCCGAAGCGGATTGGAATGAAGTGTTGCAGACCAATTTGTCGGCGCCGTTTTTCCTTTGCCAGGCCGTGGCGAAATGGTGGCTGACGAGCGGACGCGGGAAATCGTCCGCCGCCGCGCGCTTGAAAATCGTGAACATCGCCTCGATGTTGTCGTTCCAGGGCGGCATCACCGTTGTTGCCTACGCGGCGAGCAAACATGGCGTCGCGGGAATCACGAAGGCCCTCGCCAACGAATGGGCGAAGGAACGCATCAACGTCAACGCCATCGCGCCCGGTTACATCGCCACGGAGAACACGAAGGCATTGCGCGAAGATGCCAGGCGCAACCAGGCCATCCTCGACCGCATTCCGGAAGGCCGTTGGGGCCGGCCGGAGGACATTGCGGGCGGCTGCGTTTTCCTGGCTTCGCCGGAGGCCGATTATCTCAACGGCGCGGTCATTAACATTGACGGCGGCTGGCTGGGGCGCTAAGTCAGAAGCATGAAGAAAGCTTCCCACCGTTGTGTCGTCTTCGCCGCCGCAATCGCTTTTCTCACGGCCAATTTTCAACTGGGCGCACAACCGCATGCGCCAGACATCATTACTCCATCGCCGCGCGCGCCGCAAAACCCGGCACAGCTCCATGAACGATTGGAAGGCGCACTCATCATGCCTCTTTCGCCGGACATCATACCCCAAAAGGTGCTCAAGGCGATGCAGCGCGTGGCGGACTGGCAGCTCGCGCATCCGGCCACCAATCCGCCCACCAGTTGGCTGCTGGGCGCGGAGAACGCGGGCATGATGGCGCTGGCGGGAATTTCCGGCGATGCCAAATATCGCGAGGCAATGCGGGCGGCGGGCGAAGCCAACGACTGGCGGCCCGGGCCGCAGTTTTACGACGCCGACGACTATTGCGTCGGCCAGGCTTACACCGAGCTTTACTTCTTTTACCGCGAAAACCGGATGATCTCGCCGTTGCGCGAACGGTTCGATGCCATTCTGGCAAAACCGTCGGACGTGCCGGGTCTCGAATTCACGAAGGCGGAGAAGCGGGACAGAAAAAACTGGTCGTGGTGCGATTCGCTGTTCATGGGACCGCCGACGTGGCTGCGGCTTTACGCCGCGACCGACGATGAGCGCTATCTTGATTTCGCGGTGACGAACTGGTGGCGCACGACGGATTATCTTTACGACAAGGACGAACACCTCTTTTTCCGCGACAGCACGTTTTTCAGCCAGCGCGAAGCGAACAGGCAAAAAGTTTTCTGGAGCCGCGGCAACGGCTGGGTGCTGGCCGGCCTCGTCCGGGTGCTGCAATACCTGCCGATGAACCATCCCGACCGTCCGCGTTTCGAGCAATTGTTCAAGGAAATGGCCGGAAAAATTCTGGCGTGCCAGCAACCGGACGGCCTCTGGCGCGCGAGCCTGCTCGACCCGGCCAGTTATCCGGCCAAGGAAACCAGCGGCTCCGGCTTTTTCACTTACGCTTTTGCGTGGGGCGTAAATCAAGGACTGCTCGACCGCGCGAAATTTGAACCAGCCATCCGCAAAGCGTGGGCGGCGCTCGTCGGTTGCGTGGAAGCCGATGGCAAACTCACGCACGTTCAGCCCGTCGGTGGCGCCCCGACAAAGTTCGCGCCGGATTCGACCGCACCTTACGGCGTCGGCGCCTTTTTGCTCGCGGGCAGCGAGGTTTACCGGCTGGCGGTTTTGGAGAAAACAAAGCCAATCGCCATCAAAGTTACCAATCCCACAAAGTTTCGCCGCGAGTGTGAAACGGTTGAAGTCGTAACCAAACGATTTCATATCGACGGATCTTGGATAAACTTCCCGGGACAAATTGCTGTGATGGATGGTGAGTCTTCACGAGTTTTGGATTCGCAGATTTACAGTCTACAAGATTTTATTTCTAATACGGCTGAAAAATTACTTTTCCAAGTTGACCTTGCGCCGGGTGAGACGCGGATGTTTTACATTTTGGACGCAGAAGCATTGGCGGTCGTGCCGCCGCCCATCGTGAAGACGCTGGCGCGTTACGTGCCGGAACGCCATGACGATTTCGCGTGGGAAAGCGACCGCATCGCGCATCGAACCTATGGCCTGGCGCTCATCCCGGCGGAGGGAACCATCAGCAGCGGGCCGGATGTGTGGATCAAGACGTGGCGCAATCTCATGATCAACGAAATGTATGCGAGCGGTCATTACCACATGACCAATGGCACCGAAATGGACGATTACCGCGTCGGCAGCAGCCGCGGCTGCGGCGGCGTGGGCATTTGGGACGGCCAAAAACTTTATGTCTCCAGCAATTACCGGAACTGGAAGCTCATCACCACCGGCCCGATCCGGTCGGAATTTGAACTGACCTACGATGAGTGGGACGCCGCCGGTCGGAAAGTTTCCGAAACCAAACGCTACAGCATTGACGCCGGCTCGTGGTTCACCAAGGCGCAAAGCACGTTCGCCAGCGAAACCAATTCGCCGCTGACCATTGGTATCGGGCTGGCCGAACGCGCCTGTGGGCCGGACGGCGAGGAATTGATTGCGCAGGACCAGGCCGAGGGCTGGATGAGTTACTGGCAGCCGGAGGACAAGCCGAAAGGGACCATTGGCGTGGCGATCATTTTGCCGAAGGGCAGCATAAACGAATTGACCAATGACAATCCGGCCATGCCCGATATCATGCTTCACGCCGTCGTGCCGCAACCGACGGTTGAAGGCGCGCCGCCGATCCGCAATTTGCTCGCCGTCACGCAGGTGAAGGCCGGCCAGCCGTTCACGTATTACTTCGGCGCGTGCTGGGATCGCAGCGGCGATTTTACCAATCACGTTGCATGGGAAAATTACGTGCGCCGCTTTGCCGAGCGCCGCGACGCGCCGCTACAGGTGACGATGGGGAACTGAAGGTAGGGCGGGCAGTCCTCTGCCCGCCGCTTTTGCCGACCAGAACCTCAAGTTTTCGACAACGGCGCGCAGGGGACTGCGCGCCCTACCAACAAAGGTTTACTTCAGGCTTTCATTTGCGCCTGCGCGATGACTTTCATCGCTTCGGCGGTCAGCGCGGTGATTTTCGACCATGCCTTTTCCGTGACGAGCTTGCGCCCGGCCATCCACGAACCGCCAATGGCCGCGACCTGCGGCAACGCGAGATAATCCGGCAAATTCGTGGCGTTGATGCCGCCGGTGGGAACGAATTGCAATCCCGTGTGCGCGAATGGTCCGGCAAGCGCCTTGAGCATGGCCACACCGCCGGCCGCTTCCGCCGGGAAAAATTTCAAATGTTTCCAGCCGAGATCCAACGCCCGGCCTGTTTCCGTGGGCGTCATGACCCCCGGGAAAAACGGGATTTTGTTTTTGTGTGCCGCCGCCAACACCGCTTCATTCAGGCCGGGCGACACGCCGAATTGCGCGCCCGCGTCAACTGCGCGCTGCACCTGTTCCGCCGTGAGCAATGTGCCCGCGCCGATATGCATTCCGGGCAGACCCTGACGGATGCGTTTGATGGACTCGGCGGCGGTGCTGGTGCGGAACGCGACTTCCATGACCTTCAATCCGCCGGCGAGCAGGGCCCCGGCGAGCGGCACGGCGTCGTCCGGCTTGTCAATCACCGCCACGCAAATCAGCCGTTGTTTGAGGATGGATTCGGTGTTCATAAAATTCGTGCACGGATGATACACGGTCTGGTTGGTTGGTGAATACAAAAAGGCTTTGAAAGTTGATTAACGCACCCCTCGCCCCGTCCCTCTCCCCGCGTGGCGGGGAGAGGGGGTCCGTCAGGACGGGAGAGGGGCGATTTTTGTGTTTTGAAAAACCATTGGGAGGATTATTCTCGTTGAAACAAAACCAATTTGCCCATGAACCTTTCCCTTGAACACATTGCCATTCCCGCCACGAACCCCATCGCCTTGAAAAAGTGGTATGAACGCGTCCTCGGCGCGCGACCGATTTGGGACAACGGCCAGAACCCGCCGGTCTGTCTCATCGAGCTGCCCGGCGGCATATGGCTGGAAATTTACGCCACCGATTTGCCGCTGGCCGATCGTGGCAACAACAAGCTCGCCGGTTTCCGGCATCTGGCGCTGCGCGTGGATTCGATTGACGCGGCGAAGACCGACCTGGCCCGGCGGGGGGTGAAGTTCGATGATGAAATCCGGCAGGCGGCAGGCGGCGGAAGAGTTTTATTTTTCAACGATGGCGAAGGCAATCTGCTACACCTGGTTGAACGGCCGAAAGATTGGCAGCCTGGCAAAGCGTGATGAAACGTCGGGCTGCGGAGTTTGGCCGGCTTGAGCGGTTACTGCGGCGGCTGGTGTCGGCCGCAGCGTTCGAGGTGTTTAACGAACGCGGAGAGGGTTTTCCTGCTGACATGGTGTTCCATGCCCTCCGCATCCAAATGGGCGACGGCGTCCGGAACACCGAGCGACTTGAGGAACTCGACCACAATCTCGTGACGCCGACGTGATTCTTCAGAAAGTTTCCGACCGGCTTCGGTGAGCAAAATGGAGCGGTACGGCCGGGCGTTGACCAGTCCGCCGCGCTGGAGGCGCTGGATGGTGTGGTTGACGGTAACGTGTGTGACGCCCAGGCAGTGGGCCAGATCGGTCACCCGCGCCGCGCCGGTTGTGGCGATGAGTTCGGCAATCAACTCCACGTAGTCCAGGGCGATTTCCTGGGAGTGCTCCTGCCGGGTGCGGCGGGGGTTGCCCTGGAGTGGCGGATGGACCTTGGCGGCTTTGGTCGGCGGGCAATTCATATTCCAAACTAAACCAAACCAAATTGCGGTTGACAATCTTTCTGGTAAATTGTAGCACAGGCTACAAATTGATGGGCATGCCGGAAGAATTTGACAAAAAGGCGACAGCCGACGTGCACCGGCCGGCAGTCGGCGGCGCCGCCGCCCGCGCCAGCCACCCGTCGCTGGAGGGAGTGCATGGCACCGTGGCCGTGCCGCTGGCTCAAGCCGGCTTCTGGCGGCAATTGCGGGCGTTCGCGGGACCGGCAATCCTCGTCAGCGTCGGTTACATGGATCCCGGGAACTGGGGCACCGACCTGGCGGGCGGGGCGCAGTTCAAGTATGGCCTGCTCTGGGTCGTGGCCGTGGCCAGCTTTATGGCTGTTATCCTTCAGGTCATCGCAGCCCGTCTGGGTGTTGCCACGGGTAAAGATCTGGCCCAGTGCTGTCGCGACTGGTATCCTGGATGGTCCCGCTGGCCGAACTGGATTGCCATGGAAATTGCCATTGCCGCCACGGATCTGGCCGAATCGCTGGGCAGTGCGGTCGCCTTGAATTTGCTTTTCCACATTCCCATGGCGTGGGCGATTGTCATTACCGCCTTCGACGTGCTGCTCCTGCTCGCTTTGCAAGGGCTGGGCATGAGGATGATTGAGGCGGTGGTCGCGGTCTTTGTCGCCACCATTGGTGTCTGCTACGGCATCGAGATTTTCATCCTTCCCCAGACGCAGCCCGGTTTTCTGGAGATGGGCCAGGCCCTGGTGCAGCCCAGCTTTCACGAAGCCGGCATGATCGTCGTGGCCATCGGCATGATCGGAGCAACCGTCATGCCCCACAATTTGTTCCTGCACTCGGCCCTGGTGCAAACGCGAAAGCTGAAGCGTGATGAGCATTCCATCCGCACCGCCATCCGCTTCAACACCATTGACTCCACTGCCGCGCTGACCGTCGCGTTTTTCGTCAACGCGGCGATCCTGGTGCTGGCGGCAATGGTATTTTACGGGAAGCAGAGCGTGACGGTGGCGGGTGGCCAGATGGTTGTGTTCAACCCCGACAGCGATTGGATACGCATCGCCTATCTGACGCTGGCCCCGCTGTTGGGCACGACGGCCGCCAGCACACTCTTTGCCGTGGCACTGCTGGCCAGCGGACAAAGCAGCACCATCACCGGCACGCTGGCCGGACAGGTGGTGATGGAAGGGTTCATGAGCTGGCGCATTCGCCCGTGGATCCGGCGGATGATCTCGCGCACCCTTGCGGTGGTGCCGGCAATCTGGATTATCAGCATTCGCGGCAATGGCAGCGTGACCGATCTGGTCAACCTCAGTCAGGTCATTCTCTGCTTCATACTGCCTTTCGCCATGTTCCCGCTGCTGCACTTCACCTCCTCGCGCAAAATCATGGGCCAGTGGGCCAACGGCTGGTTTCTGATGGTTCTGGGCTGGGGCAGTGTGATATTGATTACATTGATGGACATCTATAGTTTGCCGGAGTCGCTCCAAGCAGCGTGGCACATCGTCGCCGGCGGATGATGGCGCGCGGACAGCAGGAAAGGCACACGCATGTATAAAACCATTCTCGTGACGTTGGATTGCACCGCGACCGACCGGGCGATTATCGAACACATCAAACAGCTTGCGAAGGGGATGCAAAGCCGCGTCGTGCTCCTGCACGTGGCCACCGGCGCGCTGGCCAAGTATCACGGCAAGAATGCGGCGGGCGCGGAGGTCGAAGAAAGCCGGGCGTATCTGGACCGAGTCCAGGCCGAGTTTGTCGCTGCCGGCATCCAGGCCGACGTGGAACTGGCTTACGGTGAACCGGTCAAAGAAATCGTCCATTGGGTACGGCAGAAAAAACCCGACCTGGTGGCGATGAGCACGCACGGTCATCATTTCATGGCCGATCTGGTTCTCGGAACAACGGCCATAACGGTACAACACAGCGTCAGTGTTCCGGTTCTTCTGCTCCGGGCCAGATGATCCAGGCAGCAACTTCCTTCATCGTTCATCCATGCGACCGGTGGACATTCAACAAATCGGCAACGAACTGGCCATCAAATGGGATGATGGCGGCGAGAATTTCATTCCGCTGGAGCAACTGCGGCGGGGTTGTCCGTGCGCGGGTTGCAAGGGCGAGGTGGACATCCTGGGAAACGTTTACAAAAACCCGGGAAAGGTCCTGACCCCGAAAGCTTTTGTATTGGTTCGCATCGTTGGCGTGGGCGGTTACGCGATTCAGCCGATTTGGGCCGACGGGCATTCGACGGGAATTTATTCTTTCGATTACTTGAAACGGGTGGCCGGCGAAAATTTGGGTGGTTGAAAAGGAAAACGGCGCGCTCGGATGAACGCGCCGTGATTGAACATCGGGCTTTTTACCGAAGAATCTGCACCCGGTAGAACCGTGTCTGACTGGTAGTGGTGTCATCAAATTCCATGTCCGTGCCGGTGCCAGTGTTGGTGGCGATGGCCGACCAACTGCCGGGGAAGAGACTGCTGGAGCTCAGAATGACATACTGTTTGCCGCTGACGGTCGGCCAATGAATGGCGGCGGTTGCCCCGGCGGGAACCGGCGTTTTGCAATTCAAGCTCGGAAAATCATTGGGCGTGTTGGGGTCAACGCCAGCAACGTATTTTTGCCAGTTGTTTATGCCGTCGCCGGAGGGGCAGGCATTGGAAACGGACAAGAGGTTATTGACGGTGCCGAACCAACGCAGGCGCCACAAATCAGGTATGCCGTCACCATAACTTGAGTTGGTGCGGCTGGACAGGGTGATCACACCGGTCAGCGTTTGTTTGGGGAACGAAGCAATGCCGTTCGGTGAGGCCGAGGCGTGATCGAAATGGATCGCGTAGGCGGACAGGCTCGTGGTGTTCGTCGGAATGGTGACGGTCAAGGTGCCGATGTTGGCTGTTCCCGTCAGCCCGGAAATGGTGTTGTCCAGCCAGACGGCGGAGGAATTGCCATTGCCTTTGGAATCTGTGGTGTAGGGATCACCCAATGCCGCGTTTGGAGTGAATTGCACGGCACTGGTCAGGGCCGGGGAACCGTCGAGCGGCGTGACGTTCAGGTTGAGCATTAACACTCGCAGCGGGTAGTTGCCGAATATGGTTGCATTAATGGGAATTTGCACCGTCCGGCCTGCTGAACCAACAATATCTCCTGCCGTGAAGTTGACTTGTGGCAGGGTTGTGGCGCTGCTCTGTGCTGCGGATTGCGCAGAGAGGGACTTGCTGGTGATTAAGATTTTGGATGCCGCATGAGCCGCCACGTTGGGAGCACCAGTGTCGGCAACACGCTGACCATTGTTCCAGAAACGACGGAACCACGTCAGACTCGGGTCAAGAGAACGACGGAAGGTGACATACACGTCGCACACATCCAGCACCCCGTCACCGAAAGCGATTTGGTTGATGGCGGTGTCATCACCGTCAAACAGCGTGTTCAGGCTGGCGGGAATAGTGGGAAAATAAACGGTATTGGTTACGAACACGAGGTTGGTGCTGTATGCGGGTGGGATGGATGTGGATGGCTGAATATAGGCAATGGTGGAAACTTCATTTACATAATAGGTGGTTAAGTAAAGGGGCTGCCAGACGGTCACCGGGGTAACATTAGTGCTGATAGGAACGCCATTGGTATCATAGTCAATGGCAGTGTAGGTAACCGAATAAGTAAAGACTGGTGGTCGGGTCGGGTAAGCGAAGGTATTCGTGTAATAGCCGTTATTGGCATCAGCCGGGTCTGAATCCAACACGCCAATATTTCCGCAAGAGTCCATGCCGTCAAAGAAATCACTGCCATCTAATGGACCATTCAAGCCGTAAGCGGCGGCTTCGAAGACCTGCTCGACATCGGCATTGACAATGTTGCTGGATCCAAAATCGCCAGCGTTGAACCAGCGGAACGGGTAAACGCTGCCAACGATATATTTTCTCTGGCCAATGGTTATGTTTTTTAAGGCGTTTATAGGACTGCCGCCCGCAGTGGAACCATTGGTTGGCGCAGCGATGTAAACATCCGAACCGGGAGCACCAACACCATCTGAAGTGGCAGATGGACGCCCGATTTGGATCTGGTAAACGTCGTTCGTTGTAGCAGCACGTGGAATCAAAAGTCCATACGCTCCTAATTCAACCTCATCAGGATATGCAGCATTTGGATACATTACGTCGTGAGCTCGGGAATAGGTTATCAAATCCTGTGACTTGGTGATGTAGAGATTGGTCGCGCCGTATCGTTCGATCCAGCCGACTCCCAGAAGATTGCCATTTATGAACTGCAGGTCCTGATACCAATCTCCCTGGTATCGGAAGACATCAATGTCCGAGGCAGGGGGAGGATTGGTGCCACTGGAAACAAAGGCCCAGGTGGGAATGTCAAGAAAAAAGCCTGGATTTGCAGGATCTGGCTTTTCCAGCATGGACGTAAACCAAAAGAGACCAGGCACAGCGATTGGACCAAGATTGGTAACAGTAATATTGAACTGAAGACTGTAAATCACGACTGACGGCATAGTAGTCAAAGTGACCGGTGCATAGAAAAACTGGCCAGGTGAGGCGACGAAATCGCTGGAGGCTTCGCCCGAGGCAAAGCCGAAGCTGATGGTGTTCGGCAAATAATTGGCTGCCGTAAAAGTTTGCGAGGCAATTCCGCTCGGCAAATAACCAGAGCGGAAGGCGCGGGCTTGGAAAAGAATATTGCTGCTCGTACTACTCATGGCAATGGAAAGCGTGACCGGAAGGCCGTTGGTGATAGTACCCCCCCAAATGCTGGGCGGGGCGTTGGTTGGAACAGTGCCGTCAATGGTGTACCATAACGCCACGTTGGTCGTGATGTCACTGACGGTGAACTGTGCGCCATTGTTTCCATTAATCGTCGGATTGCCAACCTGGAATAGAAACTCGGCCGTGGTAACCGGGCCCCTTACTCCGTTTGTGCCACCATTAACATTAACCGCTTTAATCACCAAGTCCGGCACAATCGTCACGTTTAAAGGCAAATCAGACGAGTAATCGTAATCGTGGTCACGATAAGCAGGCGGAGAGAATTCGTTTGTCACGCTGGGAACAGAGGAATCTACCGTGTAATAGGTGTTGACGCCGGCTACGGTCGGATCAATGGCGATGTTCACGTCATTGTTAAATACAAGTATGCTGACGGGGTGGAGCACGGTCCAAAATCTATCGCTTGAAGTGTCCAATTCAACATCAAACCAACCGATCCTCGGCGCTGGCGGCGGCGGTATCGGCGGCGTGTAGCTCACTTCCAAAGAGTTTGTACCCTCGCCGCCGCCATTCAGGGCTGAAATAACATAGTAATACGTCGTCCCGTTGAGCACATTCGTATCGGTGTAACTCGTGCTGGCCGTGTTGGCAATGGTTGTTTCAGTGCCGGTGGATGTGGAGCGTTTTACGTTGTAGCTGGTTGCGCCAGCAGACGTTGTCCAGGTCAAAATTATCGGCCCGAAGTTATAATTGGTAACGGGCAATAAGATGGTTGGTGCAGGAGAAAACAGCGGCATGGCGCTCGCTTCCGCAGAATTTGCACTCTCGCCGCCGATGTTCAGGGCTGAAACAACAAAGTAATTCATCGTCCCGTCGATGACATTCGTATCGGTATAACTCGTGATCGTGCCGCCTGTGTTGGTAATGGTTGTGTAAGGTCCGCCGCTGGACATGGCGTGTTTTATGTTGTAATTCGTCGCGCCAGGACTTGTAACCCACATCAAAATGACTTGTCCATAACCCGCTGTCGCGGTCAGTCCCGCCGGCGGGGCAGGGGACGGGGGCGGGGGCGGGGCCAGGCTGGCGCCCGTAACCTTGCGGATGATGTGGTAATAGACTTCCGTTGTGTAAAGCGAGCCATCGGGTGCCATCACAACACCAAAAGGCAGGCGGCTTTGCACATTGGGCGCGATGGAGTCGGGAACAGATACGGTTCCGTCATACCAGCCAGGATAAGAGCCTCCCCAGTATTTTGAAGTAACGCCGTAGAGGTTGGTGACAACCCCGCTGGTCAACACCGCCTTGACGCGATTATTGCCATAGTCGGTTACAATCAAGGTTCCGTCACCTGCTTCCGCCACGCACATCGGCTGGTTGAACTTGGCTGTGGTGCTGGAGGCGATATTATTGCCATTGGTGGTAAAGTCACCCGTGCCATGAAAGCCGGCATTGGTGGTGACAACACCCGTGGCTGGGTTAATCAAATAAATTCCATTCCGGCCGGAGTCGCACGCGGCAATCAGGCCGTTGTGCTTGACGACGATGCCTTGCAGGGAGGTTCCGGCATTGGGGATGGTGGCAATGGTGGTCCGATTGGTGGTGCCGGCGGCTATGCGGATGAGCTTGTTGCTTTGAACCGTCACGTAAATGTTGCCAGCGCTGTCCAACGCCATGCCTGCGGCATTGGTGAGCCTGACGGCATTGGTGGCCCACGCATCCCCCCAATTGTCGAAAGTGACGACCGAACCGTTGGTTACATTTCCGCGATTAAGGACATAGACGTTATAATCAGTGTCAACGGCAACCGCAATGGGCTTATTGATCAAATTGGTGTAGGTAACACCAAAGGTCCAGGTCCAGCCCGCCACCAGATCAAGGTAACGAATGGCGCTGTTATCCCGGTCGGCAACAAACAAGTATTGGCCGGTGCTGTCCAAGGCAAGGCCGCAAGGTGTGTGGAAAAGCGCCTGGTTGAGCGTGATGCCATCCTCGTAGCCGAGATATTTCGGGTTTACGTGGGGGTTGCCGCCGCCCAGTGTGGTCACGTTCACGCCGGTAGGGATGGCAAAAAGGTTGGCGGCGGCCAGCAGCAACGCGGCCATTACAATGACGCCCCGCGACTGCGGGATGAAAGGCGCTTGCCCGAAGGCCCGCCACGCGCGCTTGAGAATTACAGTTCTCATAAAACAGGTTTGGTTGTTATTCACCGCTCACAAGGAATTTTGGTTTGCCGATGGGATGAACATTGGTTTAAGGCGGCTATTTTTTATCAAATTCACCCGGCACGGGGACGGGGTTGCTCCAATCGCCACGCGGTTGGGCGCCGTCCCAGATGGTGTTCGGGTTCATGGGAGATTTCATTGTGTTCGGTCGGGACTTGAGAAAATCGGTTGAGCTTGGTTGGAAATCGGTCTCTTTGACGATTGTGGGCGTGATGAAGATCAGGAGATTATCCTTGGCCAGTGATTTATTTTCGCTTCGGAAGGCCCAACCCAGGCCGGGGATGTCGCCGAGAACAGGCACTTTGGTATATTGAGCGTTTGGGCTGTCCTGTACCAGTCCGCCCATGACGAGTGTGTTGGCATTGGGAATCAGGACCTGGGTTTCGATGTGGCGAGCGTCAAATATGTCAGCCGTGTAAGTTTGGTTTGCGATGGTTTGCTGGTTGATGCCAAAATGGCTTGATACATCAGGCACCACCTTGAGCCAAATATAGTCGTTGGCGGAGATGCGCGGAGTGACTTGCAGAACAGTGCCAATATTGGAGTAGGTGATCGAGGAGCCGCCAGTAGTATTAGCAGTGCTTGCTACGACATTGATAACAGGCCAGCCGCGGGTGACAGAAATCGTTGCGGTTTCATTGTCCAGTGTTACAAGGCGCGGAGTGGAAACGATCTGCGCTTCTTTTGAAGCATTTAAGTAGGAGAGCACGGCATGCACGCCATCGGCGTTGAGGAACCCGATGCCCGGCGTGAAACCGGTAAGGGTATTCAGCGCCAATCCGCCGGGGTTGCCCGAAAGCTGGGGCACCGTGGTCAGGAGGGTGCTGCTGCTGGAGCCGGGCGTGCTGCCGCCAGTATATCCGCCCCCAGGCGTGGGGGCGCCCGAGGACGTGCCCGGGAATGTTGTCGCTGTTGACGATCTTGACGGATCCACCAACCCATTGCCGAAACTGATGTTTTGCGCCGCCAGCGTGCCTGACCAATCAACGCCTTTCGTCGTGGAGGGGTTGCTGGAGATTTCGACCAGTTTTGTTTCAATCAACACCTGTCGTGTGGGTTTGTCGAGTTGGTTGACAAGCGCGTCCAATGCTTCCTGCTCATTCTCGGTGGCCACAATGACTATTTGGCTGGTGCGCGTGTCCGGCAATACTTTGCTGCGCTTGTCAGAGAACGAAGCCTGGATCGAGCTCACCATGTTCGACGTGCTGGCCCATTTGAGTTGAACAACGCGGGTAATGAGCGGCGGTGGTGCCGTAGGGTCTTTGGCGGTGATGCGGGCAATCTGGGACTTGCGATCTTCATTGAGTTGCAAACCGTAGTTGTCGAGCAGCGCCATGAGGGCTTGCTCGGCGGTGACATTTTCCCAACGGATGGAAAGGGTGGGTTCGGCTTTGATCTGTCCGTTTTGGTCAGGCTGGCCATAACCGATTTTCGGATCAATCAGGTAATTGATTCCCGCCTGCCGGGCCAGATTTTCAATGGCGGTGGTAATCGGAACGTCCTGGAATTGGATTAACGGTATGCTCGGAGGTTCTAGAGGCTGAGGTTTGGCAGCGCCGGTGGTTTCATTGCTGGTGGTCACAGTACTGGTGGTTACACCGCTGGTGGTCGTACTGGGAGACTCAAGAGCGCTGGCCACGGGTGACGTCGGCGGAGTGGCGGCGCTGGCGCCGGTGGTTTCATTGCTGGTAGTCACAGTACTGGTGGTTACACTGCTGGTGGTCGTACTGGGAGACTCAGGAGCGCTGACCACGGGTGCCGTCGGCGGAGTGGCGGCGCTGGCGCCGGTGGTTTCATTGCTGGTGGTCACAGTACTGGTGGTTACACTGCTGGTGGTCGTACTGGGAGACTCAGGAGCGCTGACCACGGGTGCCGTCGGCGGAGTGGCGGCGCTGGTGCTGGCGGGCTCGTTGGTGCTGGTCACACTGGGAGATTCGTTTGCGGTGACCGCGGGTGCCGTCGGCGGATTGGCGGTACTCGTCCCGATGCTTTGATTGGTGTCGGTGGCGATGGCGGGCTGATTCGCGGGCGCAACCTGGTCCGTGGTGACTGGGTTGGTCACAATGGTATCAGTTTGGGACAGTGCCCCCTGCTGCCAAATAAGGCATCCCAGCAGTGTGGCAATTAGCATTTTTGATTTCATACCTTTACCTCCGGTCTGGCTCTGATTCATTCTAATTATGTTAAACATGCGTTGTAAAATTTGGTGGCGTCCGGTCTTTTGACAGTCGCCGTTTGGCTGCGTCCAATGAGATAAGAAGGTTCCGTGCCAGCAAGCGGCTTATTTTGAAAAAGATTTGTCCAGGCCGGCTGGTTGGGAACGAATGTTGTCGCATACATATTTTTGGTTTCAGCGGTTGTTTGCGTAGTTCAGCTCGTGACGCTGTCCGCCAGATTCAATCACCACGGAACGGGCCTTGATTTCAACGCAGTGAATGTGAATCGGGCCTTGGGGAGTGACAAGGGTTTCCTCGTCGCCGACACCAAAGGTGTGATTATTGATAATGACCAGCCGATGATTTGGCGGGCCGGAAATGCCTTTTAAGACGAGCGATGACACGTCACCGGCATGGGGTCGAGTTGCCGATACGGTTTCATACGGCCGGGTGGAATTGGGGAAAAATGGATCGCGCCCATCTTTCGAATTCGTGGGAATGACGAAGACCGAACGTGACACCACCTCCGGCGCGGCGGGTTGGGCAACGGGGGCTGCCGCCACTGGCAACACCATTACAAACCCGGCTGAGAGCCACGCCGCCACCGCGCTTTTGCTGGAATTAACGCACCAGTTCATTTGATTATGAGGGGTTGGGTTTCACCAATGTGATGATTTCCATTCTAAATGAAAGTTTCTCGCTATTACTGTCCGGACTGGGAGCAGGTTCGACTACAAGATGGACCATCCGGGAGTGTGGAAAGCTATTTTCGAAGTCGGCAATAAATTTGCCCAAGTCGTGATAATAAACCGTGCCATTAATGGCAAATTGGATTTGTTTGTAGGGAAAAGACGGCAGCAAATCCGACTCGCCAATCGTCGGATGGCCGACTTCCGGGATTTCCACTCTATACGATTGTTTGAAGTGGCGGAGGGTGTCATAAGTCCAGGAATAAAGATCGCCTGAAGCCATATCCTCTTCGGCAAGTGCAAGCGCATAGGTTGTTTCGTTCCACTCATTCGCTATCGCTTCGGAATTTGTAATAGCATGCTTGATGCTTTGAAGTTTGGTGTCCGCGCCTTTTCTGGCCTTCGCGATTGCGGAGAGGGAGTCATACTGGGGCCGGATCAAACCGAAACCAATCAGTGCCAGTATCGCCAGCGTGACGAGGATGACAGTGATGAGTTGATTGCGTTTTTCTCTGGATAACTTTTTCATCGGGCGTACTCCGGAAAATTGCATTTCAAAGTGAACAACACACACGGTTTGCCATCAACTGCCTGCGGCGCCGACAAATTGATTAATTGAACCCCATTTGTTTTGTTCAACGTCGCTTTGAAATAAGATTGATTGGCCACGGCTTCCTTGAATTTATTGACCTGGTCTCCGGGGTTTGCGCTGGAATCCCGCGCGTCAAGCCATACGACGATTTTTTCCGTCAACGTGCTGGGGCGTCCCAAGATGACACCATTCTTATTGGTCTGCGACGGCGTTCCTGCCGTGTAAAAATAATCCTGGTCCACCTTCAGCCGTGCCAGTCGCACGCCGTCCACGGTGACCTGTTGCAGCGCATTGAGCAGATTGCCCTGCAGAAAACGGCTGTTGGTCATTTTTTTCAACGCATTCAGCTTTTCTTTCGCGGCGGCGGTTTTTTTCTGGTCTGTCAGCACGCGTTGAAAATCATTGGTGCGCTGCGCAATCTCCGTTTGCTTGTCGAACACTGTCTTTTTGGCCAGCATGGTTTCGAGCTGGAGCGAACTGCTCCAGACCAGCGTTACTGCCACAGCCAGCGCCCCCACAAAAATCACGCGCTTGACGGGATCGTGCCGGCGCAATTCTTCCGCGGCCTTGGCCTCCGCCAGCAAATTGATGCGAATCGGCATAATTCAATTTCGTTCAAAAGGCCGCCAGCGCGGCGCCAATCGCCACGCTCAATTGCGGTCCAAGCTGTTCAATTTCCACCGCTTGCTGCCCGGGCAGTGCCAGTTGCAAAGACGCCGTCGGATTCCACGTTTTGCAATCCACGATCAATTCCGTGTGCAACATTTGCAAAATCATCTCCGACCGTGCCGATCCGCCGGTGACATAGATCTGCGACACGGGGCGGTCCTGCTGGTGTTCAAAGAAGTCAAGGGACGCGCGCAGTTCGCGCCCCAGCGGTTGCACTTGAGCTTCGAGC
The DNA here is from genome assembly GCA_050010435.1 of Verrucomicrobiota bacterium. Taxonomy (GTDB): domain Bacteria; phylum Verrucomicrobiota; class Verrucomicrobiia; order Limisphaerales; family UBA11358; genus UBA11358. Next base: position 60,266 of record JBEKKZ010000012.1, read on the forward strand.
ATGGCTTGGACTTCCGGCGCCATGCCCACCTTGATGCCCTCGGCTTCGGCGTAGGTGATGTTCATTGCCTCGGCGAGGCCCGCCGTCAATTTGTCGCCGCCGATGTTGACCATGCGGCTCAAGACCAATTCACCGCGATCCACCACGCAAACCGAGGAATGTTTGAAACCAATGTCCACCAGCGCGACCGATTCGTTGGCAAACACTTCGGGCAGCGCCAGTTCAAAAGCGTTCACCGGGCCGATGATCCCGGGCACAATGTGGTCCGGTATCAACCCGGCGTCTTTAATCGCCGTCTGAAAATCGTCAATCAATTGCTGCTTCATGCCTGCCACGAGCACTTTCAATTTTGGAATCGAACCCGTTTTGGCGGCCTCGGCGGATTTGCCCTGTGACTTCGGGGGAAAAATGTGGCAATCAAAAACATGATTCGGCATGTCCTGCTGCAAATAACCCTTGGTGTTGTTTTTCAACACCATCCGCATTTCATCCACCGGAATCTGCGGCAATTCCACCTGTCGCACCACCGTGTCATCCAAACCGATGGCCAGTGTGACCAGCTTGGTTTCCGATCCCAATGCCTCGGCCACGGATTGCAAATGGTCGGTCAGCAATTCGGCGGAAATTTTTTTCTCGTAAATCGGGGTGTCGAGCAGCGCGAAACGGGTGAGCGCCAAAAGTTCGCCGCGCCGTTCCAAGAGCACGGCCTTGGTTGTCCGGCCGCCCAGATCCACCACCATCATCTGGGCCCGTTTTTTCCTTGATAAGCCGTTTAGAAATGACAGCGCCATGCGTTGTTGCTTTGTTTATTTTCCCTGTTTCGGAATTGCGAACGGCAATTCTAATAAAACATTGCATTGGTTGAGCAACTGCCGCGCCAAGTTGGCCGGCCCTGTCAGTCTGCCGTGGAATTCATTGTCCCGCCAAGTTGAGGTGTCGGAAAATCCGTCAAAACCGCCGTCGTTGTCCCGACCTAAGGCGTGGGGTGTCTCGGAACTTGCCGCGCAGGACTCATGCCAACCGCTGGGCGCGCAATTTCGTCTCGTTCAAAAACGTCTCCAGCAACGGTGTTTTGCGCCCACGCCACAATGCGCCGATCACCACCGGGGGAAAATCTTTCAGCGGCAGTGCGTACACTTTTGCCGGCAGCGGCTTTTTCGGAATCGCCACCGACACGCCGATGCCCAGGCCGTTCGCCACATAAGCTTCAATCAAATCCGCCGAACTCGCTTCGATGCTCGGAAACCAGTCCACTCCCCGCTTCCGCAACTGCTCCTGAAAAATCCGGGGAATATTCTCCGCCGCCGGCAGGCAGATGAGCGGCTCGTCAATCTTGTCGCGCCGCCATAATTCCTCCGCCGACTGGATGCCGCTGCTTTTTTCGACAAGCAAAATGAGCGGCAATTCCAGCAACGCCAGCGAGTGGATTCCCGGCGCCGTTTTCTTTTCAATCAACGTGACGGCCAGATCAATTTCATCCTTGCGGAGCCATTCTTCGAATTGCGCCGGGTAACCTTCGCGCAGCGACAATTTCAGTCCCGGAAATTTTTTGCGCACGTCCCGGAACAACTCCGGCAGATGTTCGCGCAACACAATCGTCGAGGCGCCGATGCGGATGTGCCGCGCCTGTCCGCCCTGCAATTCGTCCGCAACTTTTTCGAGGTTCGAGAAAAACGGCCGGATGAATTCGTAAAGTTTTTCGCCTTCCGGCGTCAGCGCAAACGGCCGCCGCTGAAACAAGGTTACGCCAAGAAATTCTTCGAGCTGCGCGATCTGGGAGCTGACCGCCGGCTGCTGGATGCCGTAGGGAATGTTCCGCACCGCCGGCATGATGCCACCGTGCTTGGCGACGTAATAAAACAATTCGAGGTGATGAATGTTCATTGAGCCAGCCGATGTTCGGCGCAGTTTTATCAATTAACGCTTCAAGGGCAAGATTTGATATTTTTTACCTGATGCAACAACCATAAAACACAACTTCAACCCAAACAAACTATGAAAAAACCGCTAAAGCAACTGCTGTTCTGGTCACCCAGAATTCTATGTCTTCTGTTTGCCGCGTTCATCAGCATCTTTGCCGCCGACGTGTTTGGCGAGGGCTACGGGTTCTGGAAGACGATTCTGGCTTTGCTGATCCATCTCATTCCAACGTGGATCGTTCTTATCGTGCTTGCCATCTCCTGGCGTAGGGAATGGGTGGGAGGGATACTGCTCATTGCTCTGGGGGCGTTATACCTGATCGCGTTCTGGGGACGGTTCCATTGGTCGGCATACCTGTGCATATCCGGTCCCCTGTTTCTCGTGGGCATTCTGTTTTTCCTGAGTTGGTTCTATCGAAGGGAACTCCGAACAGGCACCTCTGAATCCTGAAATTTTTATGGGATGCCAACGGCCTGACAATGCGTACAATCAATGGCAAAAACCTGCGCCGCCCCGACTTGGGCGCGCGCCATTTTCGGACACCTGAAATGAAACATCTCGTCGCTCAAAAACCTCCCCAAGCCGGCCGAATTACCGAAACACAGCAACAGGCGGCCTCAGCTTTTGGCCTCCTTCTTCAAGGACCAGTAGCATTCCGCCATCAAGGCGAAAAAGACCGCGTCGCCCACGCCGAACAAGGCGGCGAAGGCGACGTGGGGAAGACCGCCCGCCGACCAGTAGTAAAATGCCGTTGCCGAGTAGGCCAGTTTGTAAAGCGTGCCGATGAGGATCAAATCCAAATTCCGCCGCAGGTCGCCGCGGGAAATCAGAAAGTAAGCGACGCCAATCACCAGCACGAACACGCCCAGCAGTGTCAGATAGCCGCCGAAGGCCGGCAGCTTTTCGCGGATGCCCAGCGCGTCAAAAGCCCGCGCGGGGAAAAAGGTGAACGTGATGCCGAGGAGAACGTCGTAAACGGCAGCGATCAGGAACAGGCTGCGATAGTACTTTTCTTTGGCGGGACTCATGCCTTAGGTTTTAGCACCCAATCCGCTCAACGCAAATGAAATTTCATCTCAATCTTGTCATCGCCTGGCTCTGGATTTTACTCGGCTTTGTCGCCGGCATGGTGCTCGGAATGTTCTTTCACGGCGAAAACTGGCTCGGCGGTTACGGCAGTTTCAAACGCCGGATGTACCGGCTCGGACATATTTCCTTCTTCGGATTGGGAGTCGTCAATCTCCTGTTTTGTTTGACGGCACAAACTTTCTCCCTGGCCGGCCAACTTGTCAGCATCGCGTCTTGGGCTTTCATTGCCGGCGCGATCACGATGCCAGTTTGCTGCGTGGTGATGGCGCATTTCCCGAAGGCGCACCTGATTTTCGCCGTGCCGGTGATCAGTCTGATTGCCGGTGGCGTCTTGACATTTATGGAGATCATCAAATTATGAAAATTGGATTCATCGCCCTGAGCGGTGTGCGCGCGCACAACGCGGAACTCACGAAGCTCGGTCTCACGCTGCCCGGTTTCGTGGACCGCAACAAAATCATCGCCGCGCTGCCCAGCCTCGGCCTGCTCACGCTCGCCGGGCTTACGCCGAAAAAATTTGACGTGGAGTATCATGAAATCGCCGACCTCAAAAAACTGCCCGAACTGCCGGTGGATTTCGATCTCGTCGCCATCAGCACGTTCACCGCGCAACTCAACGAGGCGTACGACGTCGCCGATTTTTATCGCGCCAAAAAAATCCCAGTCGTGATGGGCGGCATCACGGTCACTTCCCTGCCGGAAGAGGTGAAGAAACATTGCACCAGCGTCGTCGTTGGCGAAGGCGAAACGCTCTGGCCGGCGGTGCTGCGTGATTTCGACCGCGGCGCGCTCAAGCCGGTTTACAAGTCATCGCGGGAATTTGATCTGGCCGATGCGCCGATGCCGCGTTTCGATTTGCTCGACCCGGACAAATACAACCGCCTCACCGTCCAGACCAGTCGCGGCTGCCCGCATCGCTGCGAATTTTGCGCGAGTTCAATTTTGCTCACGTCGCGCTACAAGGTGAAGCCGGTGGAGAAGGTCATCGCCGAAATCCGTGAGATCAAAAAAATCTGGCCGCGCCCGTTCATTGAGTTCGCCGACGACAACAGCTTCGTCCATCGCGGGCATTACAAAAAGCTTCTGCGCGAACTGGCAAAGGAAAAACTCCGCTGGTTCACCGAGGCCGACCTGAGCGTGGCCGGGGACGACAAACTGCTCGGCCTCATGCGCGATTCCGGCTGCCAGCAGGTCCTCATCGGTCTCGAAAGTCCGCGCCGCGCCAGCCTCGATGGCGTGGAGTTGAAATCGAATTGGAAGTTGCGCCAGCATGATTCTTACAAGGATGCCATTGCCAAAATTCAATCCTACGGCATCACCGTCAACGGCTGTTTCGTCCTCGGTCTCGACGGCGACACGCGCGACGTGTTCGACAACGTGCTGGATTTTGTGCGCGACGCCGCGCTCTACGAAGTGCAGGTGACGTTCCTGACCGCGTTTCCCGGCACGCCGCTTTACGCGCGGCTCAAGCGCGAAGGCCGCGTCATCCGCGACCGCGCATGGGAACTTTGCACACTGTTCGACGTCAATTTCCGCCCAAAAAACATGAGTGTTGAAGAGTTACAAAACGGTTTTCTCGGCCTGGCCAAACAACTTTATTCCGCGGAGGAAACTCATGAACGCCGGAGCAAATTCAAACGGATGCTGAAAACGTCGCCGAATTTTGGCCGCCACGCCCGGCAGGAAGAACAAGCCATGACCGGGTGATTTGCCGGTCCGGCGGGCATTTACCCAGACGATGGTCGTCGAAATTTTATCAATTAACGCCAGCCGGTCGAATTGAGTTAAATCATAGCCATGAAACCAAAACGATATTCCGCCTGGTTGGCACTTTTAAACTTGAAAACCGCGGTCAAATTTACGGGCATGACGCGGCTCGGTCTGGTGTTGGTGGCGTTTGGCCTGCCGTTGAGTGACGGCTGGCTGGCGGCGGCCTTGCCTCGTGGTACCTGGAAAAACCGGCGCGAAATCGGGGAATTAATTCCTTGTCCGTTTGGAGCGAAAACCAGTCGTCTCTGGGATAAATCATGAAATACGCTGACATCCAAAAACTTCGCGACGCCGGTTTCATCACCGATGAACAGGGGCAAAAAATCATCGGGCACTTCCAGCTCAAGGAAGACGGCGGCGGCAAATTCCTCGCCATCGTCTCGATCATTGGCGCTGTGCTCATCGCGGCGGGAATCACGTTGCTGATTGCCGCGCACTGGAATGAGATTCCGCGCGGCATAAAAATCGCCGCCGGACTTCTGCTCATGCTCGGCTTTCACGCCGGCGGCTGGTGGTTGCGCGAGGTGCAGGGCAAATACCGGAAGACCGGCGAGGTGTTGCACCTGATCGGCTCGTGCCTGTTCCTCGCCAACATCGCGCTCATCGGCCAGATTTATCACCTCTCGTCGCGCCCGGCCAACGCCTTTCTGCTCTGGTGGCTTGGCATCGCCGCATTGCCGTGGCTGCTGCGTTCCGCCGCACAGTTCGCCTTGCTCCTCCTCGCCATCGGCATCTGGTTCGGGGTCGAAATCAACGATGCCACCAGCCTCATCCGCTTCGATGACGAACAACAGGTGCTGGCCTACGCGTTGCTGGGCTTGGTGTTCACCGGCTTCGGATTTTTGCTGCGGCGCAGCGCCAACAAGGATTTTTCCGTCGTGGCGGAAACTTTCGGTCTGTTGGCCTTCACCCTTTTTTCCTATCCGCTGACGTGGTCAGGCTTTTTAAGCTGGGGCTATCGGCACGCGGAATTGAATCCCTGGCTGCTGCCCGCGCTCGGAACGTTCGCCGCACTGCTCATCGCGCTGGGTTGCCGCAATCTCACCGCGCTCCCGCCGCAATGGCGTGTGACTTGGGGCGCGACGCTCGCCGGCGCGGCGGCGCTGCTCGTCGCGGCGAATTTCGTCCCGCAACAAAACGAATGGCAGTGGTTCGGCCGCATGACCCCGCTCAACACCGTCGCCGCCATCGCCTTTTTCATTTACGGCCTGTTGCAGGTGCAGGTCGGCGTGCAGGAACGCTCGCGCTTTCTGGTAAACCTCGGCGTCACCTTCATCGCGCTGGACATCATCGCCACTTACATCGGCCTGTTCGGTTCAATGGCGTTCACCGGCATGATGTTTGTCATCTCCGGCACATTCCTGATTTTGTTCGCCGTGTTTCTGGAGAAAAAACGGCGGGCATTGATGAAACAAATCAAATCGCAAACCACAGGAGCAAAACCATGAAAAATCCAATCATGAACATGAATTCGTTCCGCGCGGTGGCCTTGCCGATGGCAATGGTTCTCTTCGCGGTGGGCATCGGCCGTTTCGCGGTTGCCGCTGAGCCACAAGCCGGCATGGCACCGGAGCAACAGAAGCGGCTGGAATTGATGAAGTCCAAGGGGCCGGACGGTGCGCTGACCATCCTGCCCGTGCGCCTGGCGGGCAAACCTTGGGATCGCGTGACCGAGGTGGTCGGTGTTCTGCTCGAACAGCAGGGATTGCGAAACATTGAGCTTGGACAAACCCCGTTCACACCGGCGGAAACAAATTGGGAAAGTCTGGCCAAGGCCGTCGGTGCGTTTGTTAAGACCAATCCGATCACAACCAGTTACGCGCTTTATGCCGAATACAATGGCGATCATAAAACCGGATTGAATGAACTGCGCGCAGTCGTCGTGGATCAAACCGGCGCGGTCGTCTGGACGGACCGTCAGACACCGCAGGACGAAGCGTTCAAGAAAAATGAAGCTCGGGAACCGATGACGATGTCCATTCTGCTCGTCGAACGGCTGAGTCCGCCGCTCGGCCTCAACGAAGAAACAGCCAAGGTGGCCAAACCGGGCAAACTGGCGGCCATCATGGATCAGCGGAGCGGCCTGCCTCCCGAGAATGAACGGGCGGCCCTTCCCGAACGCCAGAAGGCGATGAAACGAGCGCTGCCCGGCGCGACGCTGCTGGTTTATCCGGCGCGGATTGGTGGGAAAGAAGTCAGCGTCCCCAGCGCGACCAACATCGTGCAGTTGCTCAATGAAATGGGCTTGTGCAAGGCCGTTCAGGCTGAACAGCCGGTTCTCCTCAAAACTTCGTTGGCGGACCCGAACGAGCTGAAGGCGCTCTGGAATCTGGCGCGTGAGTTCCGGAATTTTGTCCGGACCAATCCGCCCGCGGCCGACTACGCGCTTTATGCCGACTACGTTTTCAATCCGCAAAACGCGGAGCAGGGATTCGTGCATTTCGTGGTGTGCGACCGCAAGGGCGAGTGGGTGATTGTGGACATGCAAAACTCGCATCATCCGGATTACCAGAGCATCGGGGTCATTTCCAGCGACCGCTGCGACCAACTGCTCGTCAAGCGTCTGGCGGGATGCCTGAAATGAAATCTCGGACAAAGAAACGGAGCGCGCCATGAAACTCAAACTTCTCATTCTCGTCCTCGCGTTGCAAAGCGCGTGGTTGCTCGGCACCGCTGCCGTGCAGGAACACGTGCTGGCCACCGGCAGGGTCATCCTGCTGGAAACCGCGCGCGTTGACCCGCGCGACCTGCTTCGGGGCGATTATCTCATCCTGAACTACAAAATCAGCGACGTGCCGACGAACCTGTTTTCACCGCCGGGGACAAAGGATTTACCCCGCGGCACGAAAATCTTTGTCGCGCTCGCGCCGGCGACGAACCAGTTTTATGTCGTGGTCAGGGCGAGCACGAACCAGTTCGTGCCGGCGGCGGACGAAGTCTTGTTGAAAGGCAGAAGCACCTGGCCACGTTGGAATGCAGCGACCAACTCCATTCACGTCGAATACGGACTGGAACGCTTTTACGTCGCCGAAGGCACCGGCAATCCCACCGGTAAACTCACCGCGCAAGTGGTGGTGCCCACGTCCGGGCGCGGGCGCGTGAAGGAAGTGTTCGTGGATGGCAAACCCTACGCCGAGGCGATGAAAGACACTGTCCGCTGACAACCGTGGGCTGCTGAAGGTTGGTCGGGCGGAACGGGATTCATAGCAAGATTTTCCCGGTCGAATGACCGCCATAAACTTTGATTGTTTTTTCCTTTCGCGCAGTGTCTCATGGAACCCGACCATGACCTTGAAAATCCAACGCCGCCCGCGCCGGTTTTCTTTCGCTGAACCTGGTTTAGTCACGGAGACCTGAAATGCGCATTGTCGAACTCCACGAAAAGACCGTTTCCATCGCCTCGGCCATCACCAACGCGTACATCGATTTCTCCAAGATGACGTGCTCGGTGGTGGCGCTGATCACCGATGTCGTGCGCGACGGCAAACCGGTGGTGGGTTATGGATTCAACTCCAATGGCCGCTACGGCCAGGGGGCCTTGATGCGCGAACGGTTCTTTCCCCGCCTCATGGCCGCCGATCCCAAGACACTGATGGATGAGACCGGTGAAAATCTGGACCCGTTCCGCATCTGGACCACGCTGATGAAAAACGAGAAGCCGGGCGGGCACGGCGAACGATCGGTGGCGGTGGGGGCCATTGACATGGCGGTATGGGATGCCGTGGCCAAGATTGCGGGCCAGCCGCTCTACCGGTTACTGGCGGACCGTTATCGCGGCGGCAAGGCGGATGACAAGGTTTGGATCTACGCCGCCGGCGGCTATTATTATCCCGGCAAGGACCTGACCGCCCTGAAAAGCGAGATGAAGCGCTATCGCGACCTCGGTTACCAGGTGGTGAAGATGAAAATCGGCGGCGCCCCCCTCGACGAAGACATCCGCCGCATCGAGGCGGTGCTCGAGGTGGTGGGTGACGGAAAATTCCTGGCGGTGGATGCCAACGGTCGTTTCGATCTCGCCACCGCCATTGCCTATGGCGAGGCGATGAAACCTTACAAACTGTTTTGGTATGAAGAGGCGGGCGATCCGCTCGACTATGCGTTGCAGGCGGAGCTTTCCCGACATTATCCCCTGCCGATGGCCACCGGTGAAAATCTTTTCTCGCACCAGGACGCCCGCAATTTGATCCGCCACGGCGGCATGAATCCCGAACGCGACTGGTTGCAATTTGACTGCGCGCTGTCTTACGGCCTGGTCGAATATCTGCGCACCCTGGAGGTGCTGAAGCAGCATGGCTGGTCCACGCGGCGGGTCGTGCCGCACGGCGGTCATCAGATGTCGCTCAACATCGCCGCCGGCCTGCATCTCGGCGGCAACGAATCGTATCCGGGCGTCTTCCAGCCGTTCGGCGGTTTTGCCGACGGCATCGCCGTCGAGAATGGATATGTGGGTTTGCCGGAGGTTCCAGGCGTCGGTTTTGAAACCAAGGCCGAACTCTTCAAGGTGATGAAATCACTCGGCAACTGAACACCAGAACGGTCATGGACAAAGCCAGGAGCAAAGCAACAAGTTTATTGGGTCAGCTTTACTTTCAAGTGCTTATCGGCTTCCTGTTGGGCATCGCCGTTGGCTATTTCCACCCCGGCTTGGGCGAATCGCTCAAGCCGCTCGGCGACGGTTTCATCAAGCTCATCAAGATGCTGCTCGCGCCGATCATCTTCGGCACAGTTGTCGTCGGCATTGCGAAGATGGGAAACCTGAAGGAGGTGGGCCGGGTCGGCATCAAGGCACTGGTCTATTTCGAAATCGTTTCGACCCTGGCGCTCGCCATCGGGCTGGTGGTGGTGAACGTCGTGCAACCCGGAGCCGGGATGAACATTGATCCCTCCACGCTGGATGCCAGCTCACTCACCACCTACACCACGGCCGCCAAACAGCAGGACACCGTCAGTTTCTTCATGGACATCATCCCTTCCAGCTTTGCGGATGCTTTTGTCAAAGGCAACATGCTGCAGATCATTCTGATTTCGGTGTTGTTCGGGCTGGCTTTGGCGCAGCTTCCCGACCGGGGAAAAGTAATCGTGGAGGTGATTGACTCCGTCCTGCACGGTCTGTTCGGCATCGTGCGTTTTGTCATGTATCTGGCCCCGCTTGCCGCGTTCGGAGCCATGGCCTTCACCATCGGGAAATACGGCGTCGGCACCCTGGGGTCCTTCGGCAAGCTGATTGGCGGCGTCTATCTCACGAGCGCGATCTTTATCTTCCTGGTCCTTGGCATCATCGCCCGGATGAACCGGTTCTCGCTCTGGAAATATCTCAAGTTCTTCAAGGACGAAATCCTGATCACCTTCGCCACGGCCTCATCGGAGGCCGTGCTGCCGCGGATGATGGTCAAGCTGGAGCAACTGGGGTGTGCCAAACCGGTCGTGGGTCTGGTTCTGCCGGCCGGCTATACCTTCAACGCCGACGGTTCGTCCATCTACCTGACGATGGGCGCCATCTTTGTCGCCCAGGCCACCAATACGCCGTTGACACTGGGCGAACAGTTGATGGTTCTGGCCGTCTGCCTGTTCACGTCCAAGGGCTCGGCGGGCGTGGCCGGCGCCGGATTTATTGCCCTCGCTGCCACGCTGGCTTCGATGGACAAAATACCCGTTGCCGGCTTGGTGTTGCTGGTCGGGATTGACCGCTTTGTCAATGCTGCGCGGGCGGTGACCAACCTGATTGGCAACGGCCTCGCCACCATCGTCGTGGCCCGATGGGAAAAAGCCTTTGACGAAAAACGGGCCAGCGCGATGCTTGATGGCGCGGCCAATGAATCGCCAACGGAACTTTGAACCAGACTTGATGAAACTTTGACCAGAAGCAATATTGACAGCACCGCCGCCACGAATCATTAACTTCACGACTTGAAACCATGGCCATGAAATTCACCCGACGCAATTTCCTCCGTACCACCGCCATCGCCGGCGTCGGCGCCGCGGCCGCTCCGCTGCTCGCCCAACCCACCAATTCGCCGTCCGGTTCCCGGCCCGTTACCGACGAGGTCCTGGAACGCGTCGCCGCCGAGCCGGTCCTTCAGCTCAAAGGACTCAAAGACCCGGTCATCATCGAGTCCGTTAAACTGCTCCGCAAGGGCAAGGACCATTTTGTGCGGGTCCGCTCCAAGGATGGCGCGGAGGGCGTCTCGGTGGATGACGGCCGGATGGAAGTGTTTCATCCGATCCTCAATCAGTTGGTGGTTCCCTACTTCATCGGCAAGGATGCGCGGGACATGGAAGGCAACCTGTTTGGCGTGTACCGCTACCAAAGCAATTACAAAATGCAGGGCCTGCCTTTCTGGTCTCCGGTGGCGCTGGTGGAATTTGCCATCCTTGACCTGCTGGGCCGGATGAGCAACCAATCCCTCGGCGAAATGCTCGGCGGCATCGTCCGCACCAACGTTCCGTTTTACGTCGCCAGCGGGCGGCGCGACACCACGCCGGAACAGGAAATAGACTATCTGAAGAGCCTGATCGAAAAGACCGGCGCCAAGGCCATCAAATACCGCGTGGGCGGACGCATGAATCGCAACCAGGACGCCCTGCCGGGCCGCACCGACAAGCTCATCCCGCTTTCCCGGAAAGTGTTTGGCGACAAAATGGTCATTCATGCCGATGCCAACAGTTCCTACGACCCGCCCGAGGCCATCCGGGTGGGCCGGATGCTGGAGGACATCAAGGCCATCCACTACGAAGAACCGTGCCCTTTCGATAATTTTGATGCGACCAAGAAAGTCACCGACACCCTTTCGATTCCCGTTGCCTTCGGTGAACAGGAATCCAGCCACTGGCGTTTCCAATGGTGTATCCGCAACCACGTGGTGGATATCGTCCAGCCCGACCTATATTACTATGGTGGTCTGATTCGTTCCCGCCGCGTGGCGCGCATGGCCGAATTGGCCGGCCTGGCCACCACCGTGCATCTTTCCGGTGGATTTGGATTTGTGTATTCACTCCACTTTGCTTCCTGCACGCCGAAGATCGGGCCGTGGCAGGAGTACAAGAAGGGTGTGGAAACCTACGGCCAATGGTTCAATCCGCCGCTGCGCATTGTGGATGGCGCCATCACCGTGCCCAAGGGTCCGGGTCTCGGCCTTGCCGATGCGAGGGAAATTTTGAAGGGCGCGACGCCCGTTCAGGAGCCCGGGGCTTCCCTGTCTCCGGATACTTCGGGTTAAAGCCAGGTTGGCGATGCAACTGGCTGTGCTTTCACTGCGCGCCTAACAGCATTGCATCGGCAAACTTGTCAGCACGTGGTTTGCGTTGTTGCTGGTTTTGTTTTCGATGGCGGGGACAAAGTTTGCAAACTCACGGTTACGGGAAGGAAGAACAAGCACGGCGGGTTTGAGACCCGTCAATTTAATGTGGCCGTTGCGCTCCGATCTTGCGATCGAGCGCAACACATTTCGCATTCCGCTTGCGGACAGAACTTAAGACGGATCAAATCCATGTTACGGTTTGTCACACTACGACAGGGGAATTGATTATCTCATGGACGTTATAACGTTCCAGTGCAATGCGCACCAGACGAACGTTCATTTCCGTCAAGTTGTCGTCCCCAAAGATGATTCGCACCACTGCGACGACGACCTTTTCGAATGTTTCGTCTTGTTCGTTGTTCATAATTCTGTTTCGATTTCTGCTGCCTGACAATTTACTAACATTCAGCGTGCCAGTTTCACCGAGGCTGGGGGCCACGCTGAGGGGTGGCATGGCTTTTGAGATATTGGCTGCACGTGGTTTGACTGAAGATGCCATGCTTGGCGGCGCCACCGGAGGCGCCACACTCAGAGCCGGCATGGCTGGCATGTTGCTCCCCCTGCCGTTCCTGGATGGGTTGATTGGAACCGGGGCTGCGGATTTGAGCACTGGCGGCGCGGGTTTGGGCACAACTTCCGGGGCAGTGGCCGGTCGTGGTTGAGCTTTGGGCAGTGCCACATCGGACGAATCTCCGTTCTTCGCCTTGCCATTCATACTGCCGTTCATTTGCTGGCTGGCTGGAGTCGGAACCGGAGGTTTGGGCGCGATTTCTGGGGCCTTGGCTGGTTGTGGTTTGACTTCTGGTTTAGTTTCCGGTTGTGGCGCGCCAGCGTGTTGCGCCTGGGCCTTGAACAGGTGGATGGTCACTTTGAGCGCCAGTTCCAATGGGTCAACCGGTTTGGTGATGAAATAGTTGCCGCCGCTGAGCACCCCCTGTGTACGGTTCCCAAAATTGCTATGGGCAGTGACGAAAATGACAGGTGTTGTCTTATAATGAGGCAAAGCACGCAATTTCTCACACACTTCAAAGCCAGTCAGCTTGGGCATGTCAATGTCCAGCAACACCAAGTCGTAGTAGTTGGCCTGCAGCATTTTCAGGCCTTCCAAAGGGTCTTCAACGCTTACGATGTCGAGGTTGGCCCGTTTCAACGTGTTGACGATCACGTGGTTGCAAACGGTGTCATCGTCCACAGCCAGCACTTTGGCCCTTGGTGCCGCTTCGGCAGAACCAACTTCGTCGCTTTTCAACAAGAGACCCAGGCAATCCGCCGCCTCAGCCAGAGTTTGCAGTATGGAAGGTGTTACTCGCGCAGGCTTGGAAGCGATTTTGGAGAGCAACATGTCGAACGCCTTCGTCAGTAGTGCTATGCGCCCGCAACCGGCTTTGCTGGCGTTGGCGTTCAGGGAATGCACTGCCTGAGAGAGCGGCTCCAGCTTGGCTGTAGAAGTAGGCGCCTTAATATATGCGAGGCAATGCTCGCGAACCTTCGCGATGTCTGCTGGCGCGTCTTTTAAAAAGTCCGCACGCCCTTTTGTGGGCGAAGTTTCGTCGGCGGGTACTTCGGTCGCGTCATCATTTTGCTCACCAGCCGGACTGTCGTTGGCCATGTGTAATTTGATTGCGGGTGCGTAATCAGTTCGAACAGCATTGGCGGCATTGGGGACGCTGGCGGGCGAGCCGATCAACATTTCCTGGATGGTTTGAACCAGTATGGAAGGCGTGCAATCGGTTTTGCGCAGTTGTCTGGTTATCGCGTCTTCAGCAAAATCTGAAATTTGAGCGTTAGAAAATATAATAATAGGAACGATTTTCAGCCGGGGGTCGGCGCGTATGAATTTTAGCACATCCGCGCCGTCGAACTTGGGCAACATCAGATCGAGTACAACCAGATCGGGCGTGGCCTGAGAAAGAGCCTTGAGGGCTTCCAACCCGTCTTGCGCAGACTCAATGCGAAATCCCTCCCGCTGGAGCAGATTCCGATACGTCGTCAGCACAACGGCGTCGTCCTCGACAAAAAGGATTGTTCTATTGACTTTCATGGCTCTTATCCCATTTAAGGGTACAAATCACCAGTAATGTACGGGTACAATTCAGGCCACAGGCACCCTTACCAAACTCTTGAAAAACAGCACCGTTCATGCCAAAAAATTGACAAAACTGCACCTTACTCTGCCTTAAAGAACAACTTGCATCGTTCATCAAGCTCAAGCGGGATATTTCCCCGATATTCGACTGGCCGGAGAAATATTTCAAAAAACCCAGGAAGTCCCCGCGTATTTGCATCCATCTGTGGTTAAACGCTGGAGCCGGATACTAATCTTTCCTTCCGTCCCATTGCTGCAAACGATGTCGGGCAAAAGTTTTTCAATTCACAGTTCGGTGGGTGAGTGGTTAGCTTTGCCACCGTGACTGAACCAAAAGACATCAGCCGGCAATCCGAATCAAGCCTTCGCGGCTTCTGGAGTCTCTTCGTCACTCAATTCCAAGGCGCGTTCAGCGACAACGTCCTGAAAAATCTCGTCGTGTTCATGCTGGTAGCGCTGGACGTGTCGCTCGCCGAGAAGCACAAAATCGGCGAACTGGTCACGGCGCTGTTCGCGCTGCCGTTTATTCTGTTTTCCATGGCGGGCGGATTCCTCGCGGACCGCCGCAGCAAACGGACGATGACCATCGGCGTAAAGATTTTCGAAGTATTCGTGATGCTGCTGGCGCTGGCGGGCTTCGTGTGGATGCAGAGGCAATTGAACCTGGGAATCGCCGCGTCCGGGAAAACGTGCTGGCCATTGCTCGCCTGCGTTTTTCTGATGGGCGTGCACAGCGCATTCTTCGGTCCATCCAAGTACGGGTTGTTGCCGGAGCTGCTGCCGGAAAAGAAGCTGTCCTGGGGCAACGGTCTGCTGGAACTCGGCACGTTCATGGCCATCATTCTCGGCTTCCCCGCCGCTGCCTGGATGTCCACACATTTCCGGGCTGAGCCCTGGCTGTCCGCCGTGATACTGATCGGGCTGGCGCTCTTCGGCCTGGTTACGAGTCTGGGCATCACCCGCGTTCCAGCGGCGGACCCTGGTAAAAAATTCCAGGTGAATTTCCTCGGCGCAATTCTCCGGCAGATGCGGTCATGGCGCGGCGACCGGCCACTCGTGTTGTCGGTGGTCGGCAACACCTATTTCAATTTTCTTGGCCAGTTGCTGTTCCTGAATCTGTTTTTCTACGGCCTCGAGGTATTGCGTCTGGACGAAATGGGCATCGGGCGGCTCACGATGTCGCTGGCGCTGGGCATCGGGGTGGGCAGCGCGACGGCCGGGTACCTTTCCGGCGGCAAGATCGAATACGGCCTGGTGCCGCTCGGCGCAATCGGCATGTCGGTCGTATCCGCGTTGCTCGCGTTGCCGGGCGGATCGGTCCCGCGGGTGATGGTCCTGATAGCGGCGCTTGGTTTCGCCGGCGGCTTTTTCATCGTGCCGATTTCCGCGCTGCTGCAACATCGTCCGGACAAGGAGAAAAAGGGCGAGGTGCTGGCCACGGCAAACCTGCTGTCGTTCGTCGGCATTTTTCTGGCGTCGGGCACGCATTTCCTGCTGGCGCAAGTCGCGCATTTGACCCCCGGCCAGATTTTTCTTTTCGGCGGCGTGTTGACGCTGGCGGGCGCGGTTTACGCCCTGTTTCTTTTGCCCGACGCCCTGCTGCGGTTCGTCCTTTGGCTGCTCACGCGGACGATTTATCGGATTCGCGTGGACGGCCGCGATAACATTCCCGCAAAAGGCGGCGCGCTGTTCGTCTGCAACCACGTTTCGTTTGTGGACGCCCTGCTGCTGCTTGCTTCCACGGACCGGCCCATCCGGTTCATCATGTTCAAGGGGATTTATAATTTGCCCTGGATCAAACCGTTCGCGCGCATTTTGCGGGCGATTCCGATTTCGTCCGAACTGCGTCCACGGGAAATGATCCGGGCCTTGGACGAGGCCGGGGCGGCCATCCGAAACGGCGAAGTCGTCTGCATATTTGCCGAGGGCCAGATCACGCGCATCGGGCATACGCTCCCGTTCCGGCGCGGCTTCGAGCGCATCATGAAGGACGTGGAGGCGCCGATCATTCCGGTGGGCATGGACGGCGTATGGGGCAGCATCTTCAGTTTTCAAAAAGGCCGGTTCCTGTGGAAACTGCCGCGTCGGCTGCCATATCCGGTCACCATCAACTACGGCCAACCGCTGCCGCACACGGCCACGCCGTTCGAGGTGCGTTCCGCGGTCCAGGAACTCCTCGTCGGGGCCTGGCAGTATCGCCAGGCGCGGATGCGTCCATTGCCCATCGCCTTCGTCCATGCCGCACGCAGGCATCCCCTGCGCTTCGCCATGGCTGACGCGCAAAATCCGAAAGTGAATTTTTATTCCGCGCTCGTGCGAACCATTTTCTTGGCCCGGCGTTTGAAGCGCGTCTGGGCGGGGCAGCGCATGGTCGGTTTATTGTTGCCGCCGTCAGTGCCGGGCGCGTTGGTCAATCACGCGGCGCTCCTGTTGGGCAAGGTGCCGGTGAATCTCAATTATACCGTGTCCGGGGAAACGCTCGCCGCCTGCATCCGCCAATGTGAAATTAAAACGGTCGTCACGTCGAGGGCGTTTCTGGAAAAGGTGAAGCTGAAACTTCCATGTGAGACTGTTTGCCTGGAGGAGGTGGCGGGAAGGGAGCGCCGGTCCCTGCCGCGCCGAAGCTTCCGAGCGAAGGCTGGTCCGACCCGGCGTGAAGCGGGTACGGGGTCGCCGCCTGCCGTGCCGGAGGCCGGCGCTCCCGGCGCGTTGCCGCTAACGGCGGGCCCCCAATTTAGCCGGCCGGGCCCGCTTGAGAAATTCATCGCCTTCGTCTTGGCCTTCTATGTTCCGGATCGTTTGTTGCAGCGAATTTTGGGCGCGGAGAAAAAAACCGGCCTGGACGACCTGGCCACGGTGATCTTTTCGAGCGGAAGCACGGGCGACCCGAAAGGAGTGATGTTGAGCCATTACAACATCGGTTCAAACATCGAGCAAATGGATCAGGTGTTCGGGCTGAATCACCGCGATGGTGTGCTGGGCATCCTGCCGTTTTTCCATTCGTTTGGATTCACGGGCACGCTCTGCCTGCCGGCGGTGCTGGGCATCGGTGTGGTTTATCACCCGAATCCGCTCGACGCCAAAACCATCGGGCCGCTGGTCCGCGAACAGGCCGTGACGTTTTTGCTGGCGACACCGACGTTCCTGCAGCTTTACCTGCGCGGCTGTGCGGCGGAGGATTTTGGCAGCCTGCGGGTGGTGATGACCGGCGCGGAGAAATTGCCGGACCGGCTCGCGATGGCCTTCGAGGAGCAGTTCGGCATCCGTCCGCTCGAAGGCTACGGCTGCACCGAATGCGCGCCGGTGGTGGCGGTGAACACGTATGATTTCCGCTCCGCCGGCTTCCGCCAGGTCGGCGGCAAGCGCGGCAAAATCGGCCACCCCTTGCCCGGCGTTTCCGTGCGCATTGTTGACCCGGAAACACAGGCGCCGCTGGCCACCGGCCAGCCCGGTCTGCTGCTCGTGCGCGGGCCGAACGTGATGCAAGGCTATCTCGGCCAGCCGGAAAAAACCGCGGAGGTGTTGCGCGCTGGCTGGTACACCACCGGCGACGTGGCGGCGATTGACGAGGACGGCTTCCTGCAAATCACAGACCGCCTGAGCCGCTTCAGCAAAATCGGCGGCGAGATGGTGCCGCACATCAAGGTGGAGGAAAAACTGCACGAACTCGCTGGCGTGGCTGAGCAGACGTTTGTCGTCGTCGGTGTGCCGGACGAGAAAAAGGGCGAACGCTTGGTGGTGTTGCACAAGCTGGCGGAGGGGCAGTTGCCGGCCTGCCTCGAAAAGCTTTCCCAGTGCGACCTGCCGAACTTGTGGCGGCCGCGGGCCGACCAGTTCTTCCGCGTGGACGCGTTTCCGCTGCTCGGCACCGGCAAACTGGACTTGCGCAAAGTGCGCGAAATCGCGATGAAATCCTCGACCGAAACCTGAGACGATCACCATGCAGAACATCGTCATTGACCAGCCCTACCGGTTCGTGCCGCCGCACTGCGGCCGGTTCTGGTGCGCGTTGTTCGGGCTCTGGCTGCCGCGCTATCTGGACCGGAACCATGGCATCGAGTCCGTTGAATGCCGCGGCACGGAACATCTGCAGCGCTCGCTCGACGCCGGCCATGGCATTCTCCTCACCTCCAACCACTGCCGCCCGTGCGACCCGATGACGCTGGGCGTGTTGTCGCTCGCGGTACGGCGGCCGTTCTACATCATGGCGAGCTGGCACTTGTTCCGGCAGAGCCGCTTTCAAACCTGGCTGCTTCCGCGCATCGGCGCCTTCAGCGTTTACCGCGAAGGCCTGGACCGCGAAGCCTTGAAGACCGCCGTCGGGATTCTCAACGACGCCGTCCGGCCCCTGGTGCTCTTTCCCGAAGGCGTCGTCTCCCGCACGAATGACCGGCTGAACAACTTGATGGAAGGCACGGCCTTCATCGCCCACACCGCCGCCAAACAACGCGCCGCCGCCACGCCGGCGGGGCAGGTGGTCGTCCATCCCGTCGCCATCCGCTATCTTTTCCGCGGCGACCCCGAAGCCGCGCTTACGCCGATGCTGGAGGAAATCGAAGCGCGTTTTTCGTGGCGTCCGCCGCCCCTGGGCCGGCTGCGCGAACGGATCAACCGGGTCGGCGAAGCGCTGCTCTGTCTCAAGGAGCTGGAATACCTCGGCCGGCCGCAGACCGGCGAAGTGCCGGAGCGCCTCGGGCGCCTGATCAACTGCCTGCTCCAGCCGCTGGAAAAGGAGTGGCTTAAAGGCGAAGGGGATGGCGACGTGGTGGCGCGGGTGAAAAAATTGCGCATGGCCATCCTGCCCGACCTGGTCAGCGGTGAAATTGACGAGGCCGAACGCGCCCGCCGCTGGCGTCAGCTGGCCGATCTCTACCTCGCCCAGCAGCTCTCCTGTTATCCGCCGGACTACATCCGCTCGCGGCCCACGCCCGAGCGGCTGCTGGAAACCGTCGAGCGCTTTGAAGAAGACCTGACCGACCGCACGCGCATCCACCGTCCGCTCCACGCCATCATCGAGGTCGGCGAAGCGTTGCCCGTCAGCCCGGTGCGCGAGCGCGGCGGCGGCCCGGACCCGTTGATGGAAAAAATCCGCGGACAACTGGAGGCGATGCTCGAACGAAGCGGAAGGGAAACGGCGCCCCTCGCGGAAAATTCACCATGAATACCCCGAAACCGGAAACCCGCCCAACACCGGCCGCCGGCGCGTCGCCGTGGTGGATTCGCGCCTTGTTGGTCGTCCTGGGACTGGCCGCCTGGTTTTGGACCCAATCCCTCATCGGCCAGCGGGCGCTTTCCGGGCAGGTCATCGGCGATGAACTGCATGTCCTGACCGCGCCGGCGCACCAGTATCTGCTCGACCATTCGCGCGCGGCAAACAGCCTGCTCATCGCGAGTTCGGCCGGCATCGACCTGTTCGCGATCTTTTTGCTGGGCCGCGCCATTTTCGGGCCGACCGTCCGTCCGTTCATCGGGCTATTGATGCTTTTTGCCCTGCGGCAGATTTGCCAGGCGCTTTGTGCCCTGCCGCCGCCGGAGGAAATGATCTGGCGCAACCCCGGCTTCCCCTCGCTGGTGGTGACCTACGGTGTGGCCAACGACCTCTTCTTTTCCGGGCACACGGCCATTGCCGTGTTCGGCGCGGTCGAACTGGCGCGCCTGGGCCGGCGCTGGCTGGGCGTCCTCGGCTTTGGCATCGCCCTGTTCGAGGTGGCGGCGGTCCTGACGCTGCGCGCGCATTACACGATGGACGTGTTCACCGGCGCCGTCACCGCCTTGCTGGTGGCCGGTGTCGCCGCGAAAATTTCCCCGTGGTGTGACTGCACCCTGGCCGGGCTGACGGGACGAAAACCGGGTGGGGCGGACAGTGCCGGTTGACGTTTATAACGGCAGAAACTCCGGGCGGATCTCCTTTTCGTCGCAATGCAAAATGGCCACGGTGCGTTCCGCGCCGAACTTCGGTTTGCCCGCATAGCCGGGATTCAAATACAGCACGCCGCCAATCGTTTCGCAAAAGGCCTTGTGGGTGTGGCCGAACACGACGGCGTCCGGTCGTTCGCGCGCAACCTGGAACTGGAGATTTTCCTTCAGCGCGTGCGGGTTCACGATGTGGTGAACGAAAAATTTGCGTTGGGCGAGCGCAACCACTTCGGTGATCCGGAAGGTGGGCGAACCATCCGTGTTGCCGAGCACGGCTGTGACCGGGGCAATCGCTTCCAGTTCAACGATGATTGAATCGTCCCCAATGTCGCCCGCGTGCAGGATGTGGCTGACGCCGGCGAAAATTTCAGGGACTTTCGGGTCGAGCCAACCGTGCGTGTCGGAAATGAGGCCAATCTTCATAAAAAAGTGGCGGGTGACGGGTGACGGGTGACAGGGAATTATGCGGTCGGACGATGGCAATAATCTTGTCACTCGCCACCTGCCCGCCATGCCGAAGCGCGCGAAGGCTGGTCACTCGTCACTCGTCTCACGCTTTCGCCTCCTCCGGCGCTTCCTCGGCTTCCGGTTCCTCGTCGCGCACGCCGGCTTCCTTTTCGGCGGGTGACTCGGCGGGGGCCGTCAATTTGGCCGCGCCGGCAAACAGCGCGGTGAACAGCCCGCCGCTTCCCAGCGTGTTGCGGAACATTTCCCACGTCGTCGGATGCACGTCCAGCCGTCCGGTCGTCAGCGCCTGGATCCAGCCGGCGATGGTCTTGGCGTAGGCCGGGTCCTGCAGCCACGACAGCGTGTTGGTGACGAGATAAAAAATCACCGCGCCGGCCAGACCGCCGAGCAGCAATTTCAAAAACGCGGCGCGCCGTCCAAACCACTTGCCCAGCCCAATCAGCCCGGCGTAAATCGCGTAGTTCAACAGCAGGTAGGAACCGAGGGGCGCGACGTGATAATAAAAAACGTTGAGCGCCACGTCCGTGGCCAGCATCGTGCCCAGCGGCAGCCACCACGCCGCCGCACCCGCAAAATAGACGCCCGCGCAGAACGCCAGCGCCGTCGCCGCGCTGAAGTTCGGCGGGAACAATCCCGGCCAGCGGCTCAACGCGAAGAGCGCCAGAAACAAAAACGGCAGCCAGCGGTTCCACTTTTCTTTCACTGCCGGGTAGAATAATTCACGGCGCGGCAGGAACAAGCTTTTCGGTGCCACCGGAAGCAGGGTGGGCGGCGGCTGATGGCTCCGCTTGATCCGGGCTGGCAGCTTCATGATACGGCCGGTGGGCGCGATACAACACCAGCAGTTCCTGATTTTTTTGCATAAGATTTTGTTCACCCGATTTTTCGGCCAAAGCGCAGGCTTCCTGCGCCGTTGAAATCGCATCGTCGAACCGCCCGGCCTCGGCATAAGCCGCCGCCAAGGTGCCAACCATGATGGTTTGCCTGTAATTCGTCAGTTTGCAGGCGCGTTCAGCAGACCCAACGGCCTGAGCGCCATCCCGGATGCGCGCGTCCGGACACGTGGCCAGCAGCCAGGCCAGATTATTAAGGACTTCCGGGGAATCGGGTTGGAGGCGTAGCGCGGCGCGGTAATGCTCGACTGTATCCGTAAATTCCCCCTGTCTGGCCCGGATGGCTGCAACCTGTGCGTGCGCTCCCGGCGTTGGTTGAATCTTCAAGGCTTCCTGAAGGCAGGCGAGGGCTTTGTCGGTTTCGCCTTGTTGGGCAAGAATCAGAGCCAGAGCTTCGCGTATCGTCACATCATCGGGATTCAGTTGTAATGCGGCCGAGTATTCGGATGCAGCTTCGGTGGTTTTATCCTGGGCGGCCAGAACATCTCCGAGGCATTTGTGTGCCTCGGCGTTTTTGGGGTTCAGCCGCAAAACTTCGTTCGCTTGGCCCGTGGCGGCTTCATAGTTTGATTGCATGAACCGGACCTCGGCGAGGTACAGGCGGGCATCCTCGCAATACGGGTTGATTTTGAGGGCCGACTCGTAACTCCGTCCGGCGGCATTCAGGTTGCCCGATCTCATGAAGGCATTGCCCACGAGAAGATACCCCTCAAAATTATTTTCCCTTGTAACTTCAATCGTATGGCTGAATAGCCTTAGGTTGTCCTGCCAGTAACCCAACTGGTTCCGGGTGCCCAACAGGCAGGCCAGCAGCAGTCCCGCCGCGCCCAAGGTCATGAGGGTCCGCCAAAGGGTTGAAATCGCCGCGATGCCTGCCATCCCCCAAGCCACAATGATGAACAGACCTATTGATGGCAGATAAGTGTAACGGTCGGCGATGGATTGCAAACCAACCTGCACCAGACCAATGACCGGCATGAGCATCACTAGGAACCAAAACCAACCGACAAACAAACAGGGCTGGAAGCGCGCCCGCCGGATGCAAAGAACCGACAGCAAAATCGGCGGCAGGATGAAACAGGCCAGTTCCCATGGATTATGCATCGGCGTATACGGATAAAAGATGGCCAGGTTTTCCGGCCAAAATATTTTTCCAAGATAGGCCGTATAAGCTGCCAGCGGATGGAAAACCCGCACAAGCCAGGACATGTTTTCCACGGACACAACACATCCCCCCTTATGTTGGGCCCAGAAGGTTACGATGCTGGAGGCCAGGCTCAACGCCAGAAATGGCACCTTTTCGAACAGCAACCGTCTGAAGATTGGGATTTGAGGGATTGCCAATCCGAAACGTGTCACCCGCCACGCGTCACTTGCCACCCTTCTGAGCGGCCAGAAATCGAGCAACAGCAGAATCACCGGCAGCGTCACCAGCATCGGCTTGCTCATCAGCCCCAGCGCGAAAAACACCAGCGCCAAACCGTAGAAAAGGGACGCGTGACACGTGACGCGTGACGAGGCAGGCACAGGTACGACCTTTTCGGTTCTTGTCACCCGACACCTGTTGCCTGTCACACCCTGCACATATCGCGTATAAGCCCACAGCGTCAGCAACATGAAGCATCCGCTCAAAACATCCTTGCGTTCCGATATCCAGGCGACAGACTCCACCCGCAACGGGTGCAACGCAAACAACGCCGCCACCAGGGCACTGCGCCAGACCGTCCGCGTCATCTCATTGAGCACAACGAAAAGCAGCAGCGTGTTGAGGATGTGAAATCCGAGGCTGACCCAGTGGTGGCCGGCGGGTTTCAGCCCGAACAGTTGACAGTCCAACATGTGCGACAGCCAGGTGACCGGATGCCAGTTGCTGGCGTGGGCGGTGGTGAACGCCCAGCGAATGCTTTCAGTGGTTATCCCCGCCTGGACGTTCGGATTCTTATAAACGTAGAGCCAGTCATCATAGAGGATGAAATCAAGGCGGCCCACCGGCCAAAAGGCGGTCAGTGTCATCCCGGCCAGCAGCAGGCAGATGAAAATGTTTCGGCGCATTTTTCGACACTGATTTCACTGATTTGCACGGATAAAAAAAAGAAAATTCGTGCCAATTCGTGCAATCCGTGTCAAAAAACTTTGTGCTCAACATCATCCACGAAGACGCCGGACTGCTGGTCATCAACAAACCGGCGGGACTGGTTTGTCATCCGACCAAAGGCGATGAATTTTCCAGCCTCATCAGCCGCGCCCGCCTTTATTTGCCCTCAACTCTCAACTCTCAACCATCCACTGGCGCAGTCGCGCCTCATCTTGTCAACCGCCTCGACCGGGAAACCAGCGGCATCGTCATCGTCGCCAAAAATTCCGAAATCGCCGGCGAACTCGGAAAAATCTGGGAAACCCGCGCCGTCCAAAAAGAATATCTCGCCATCGTCCACGGCCACGTGCGCGACGACCACGGCCTGATAGATGCGCCACTCGGCAAAGACGAGCGCAGCATCGTCGCCGTCAAAGACGGCGTGCGTCCCGACGGCGCGCCCGCCCAAACCGAATTTTGGGTCGAGCAGCGCTTTTCCCGCGTGGTTCATCAAAGCACCCATGGTAGGGCGGGCAGTCCTCTGCCCGCCGCCGTCACCACTACCTCCGACGGCGCGCACGGAGTGACGCGCCCTGCCGAAACTCGTTTGTCTGACGTAACCCAGACCGCGCCATCTTCCATTCTCCATCCTCCATTCTCGTTTTCATTGCTTCGCTTGATTCCCCGCACCGGCCGCAAACATCAAATCCGCATTCACCTCGCCCACCTCGGCCATCCCATCGTCGGCGACAAGCTTTACGGCGGCGACGAGGATTTGTATCTGGCGCTGGTCGAAAATCGCCTGACGCCGGAGCAACTTGCCCGGCTCATTTTGCCGCACCAGGCGCTTCACGCCCGCGCCGTGCGCTTTCTCTGGCGCGACCGGCCCATGGAATTTTCCTGCGTTCCCGAACCGTGGTTTTCCGATTTTTTAACCACGGATGAACACGGATAGACACGGATAAAAAAGAGAATGCATTTGTGCTCATTGCGCCCTTCTGAGGCAAAATGGGCGTTAATCTTTGTTCCCGGGTTTCTTGGTTGCTCAAATTCACGATGATTCGCGCAATTCGTGTCAAAGAATCCGTGTTCATCCGTGGTTAAAATTTCGTGTCTTTCGTGTGTTTCGTGGTTAAAATTCCCCCGTGCCTGACATCCCCAAAACCATGCGCGCCGTCGTCTATCGCGGCGTCAATGACCTGTGCCTCGAAACCGTCCCTGTCCCGCGCATCGGCGCCCACGAACTGCTCGTCAAAGTCGCCGTCTGCGGCGTCTGCCCCACCGATATCAAAAAAATCCAATACGGCACCGTGCCGCCGCCGCGCATCTTCGGCCACGAAACCGCCGGCGTGATTGCCAGGCTGGGGTCTGGCGTCTCGAAACTGGGATGGAAGATTGGCGACCGCGTCGCCCTGCACCACCATGTCCCGTGCCTCGATTGCCATTTTTGCCGGCATCACGCCTTCGCCCAATGCGAGACCTACAAACGCACCGGCATCACCGCCGGCTTCCAACCCGCCGGCGGCGGCTACGCCGAATACGTCCGCGTCCTGCCGTTCGTCCTGCCCGGCGTTGTGAAAATTCCCGCCAAAAATTCCTTTGCCGAAGGCGCCATGCTCGAACCCGTCAACACCGTGCTCAAAGCCGTCCGCCGATTGTCACTGCTGCGTGGCGACGTCGCGCTCGTGGCCGGGCAGGGACCGATTGGCCTCATGTTCACCCGGCTGCTCCAGCTCGCCGGCGCGCAGGTCATCGCCACCGACCTGCTCGAACCGCGCCTGAAGCTCGCCCGTCAATTCGGCGCGAAATGGACAGTCAACGCCATGAAAAGTAGCGCAGGCGTCACGCCTGCATTAGCCAACCAGCCTTTGCAGCCGGGACGGCTGCGCTACAACAAACGCCCTGCTCTCAACTCTCAACTCTCAACCCTCATCCACCGCGCCACGCGCGGCCGCGGCCTCGACGCCGCCGTCATTGCCGTTCCGTCCGACGCCGCCGTGCAACAAACTTTGCAACTCATACGCTGCGGCGGACAGGTGCTCCTCTTTGCCCACACCAAGCGGGCTGAAGCCCGCTTGTCGCGCCGAAGCGAAGCGAAGGCGGACAAACGCGCCACGCCAACTCTCAACCTTCAACCCTCAACCCTCAACTTTCCCTTGGACCTGGCCTCCGTCTGTCTCGACGAAAAGGATTTGCTCGGCAGCTACTCATCCGATTTCACGTTGCAGGACGAAGTCGCCCGGCTGGTTTTCTCGCGCCAGCTCGATGTGCGCTTGCTCATCACTCACCGCTTTCCACTGGAACAAACCGCCGCCGCCGTCCAATTGGCGGGCAGACCGACGAAAGATTCCCTCAAAATTATCGTGGGAGGGACGGCGTGCCGCCGTCCCTGATCTCCAAAAAAATCCCCCAAAAACTTTTGCCCTGTAGCGGCGGTCTGCGACCGTCGTCATTGATTCCACCGGCGCTCACAGAGCGCCGCTACAAAAAATGCGAAATAGTGCAATGGCATGCTGAAACTTATTATACCAATTCCCAGAGACAATCGGAACAAGCCTCGGTAGGGCGGGCAGCCTGCTCGCGATTTATCGGAGTCCTCTGCCCGCCGCCCGTCCGCACAACGATTGCGGCGCGCACGGAGTGACGCGCCCTACCGTCTGGAAGCGGCGGGCAGCCGGCGTCGCGCCGCGAAGGCGGAAGGACTTCCCCACCCTCACAACCCCGCAAAGGGGCATGGCCGCGTGGCGCCCTGTCCATCGTAGTCCTGCAATACAGGACGAAGTTGGACCTGTCCACCATAGTCCCGCTTTGCGGGACGACGGTGGAAGCTTTACGCGGCTTTACACCCTCAACCCTCAATCATAAACCCTCAACTTATCCAGCAACCACAATTTTGGCAGGCGGACCGTCTGCATATGGTGGTGGCCGGGGAGGCCATTTTCGCGGTTTACCAACCCGGTTTTTCTTTTCCCCCGGTTTCTTTCGTGTGTCTTTTTTGGTTGAAAAAGTGGCT
This sequence comes from Verrucomicrobiota bacterium, assembly GCA_050010435.1. Taxonomy (GTDB): domain Bacteria; phylum Verrucomicrobiota; class Verrucomicrobiia; order Limisphaerales; family UBA11358; genus UBA11358. Next base: position 86,793 of record JBEKKZ010000012.1, read on the forward strand.
AAACCCCTTTAAAAGGGGCTTTTTTGTGTGTCGGAAAACGTTCAAAAAAAGTTAAAAAAAAAGTTGACACTTTCTTGATCTTTTGTGATATTAGAAGCACACACGGTAACAACAGAACATAAATACAGGAAAAAATATGAGAACTAAAACACTACTAATTGCGGCTGCCGCCTTGGCAGCAGGCATTCTGACCTCCTCGGCTCAGACTTATTCGCAAAACATTGTTGGGTATGTGAATCAAACACTGGTTGGCAACTCTGCGTTTAATGCGATTACCGCTCCCCTGACCGGCACGACAAACGCGGTGGATGTGTTGATGCCCAGTTTGCAGAATGGCGACTCGATTCTTATTTGGAATCCCACTGGCTTTACCTATGCCCAAGCTTACTACATTGGACCTGGAGCCAATCAGCCCGGCGGGACTGGATATGGGAATTGGACGTATGACTTTGTTAATCTTGCCGATTCGCCCAAGGTATCTCCGGGACAAGGGTTTTATTATTCAACTGGTTCAGGCAACTTGGAAACCAACACGTTTGTAGGCACGGTGGTTTTGAGCAATACCGTTCCTCTCTTGGGGAACTCTGCTTTTAATCTTGTATCCTCAACTCCTCCCATTTCCGATTATGCAGACAGCACAAACTTTAATTTGCCATTGCAGAATGGCGACTCGGTTCTTGTTTGGGATCCGATTGGTTTTACTTGGAGCCAAGATTACTACATTGGGCCGGGGTATAATCAGCCAGGCGGGACTGGATTCGGGAATTGGACGTATGACTTTATTAATCTTACCAATGCGCCGTTAATCAAGGTCGGCCAAGGCTTTTTCTATTCAACCGGTTCAGGGAACGCCGAGCAGTGGGTTCAAAATCTTCATGTACAGTAAACGGTAATTAATTAATCCAGCACAATGATGAATTAAACTCTAAACAATCAATATAGACAAACAGAACAAATCCGAAAAACAAATATTAACCAGGAAAAATCATGAAAAAGATACTCACAATAATCAGTTTGGCGGCGGCAACGACACTGGTCAATGCCCAAGGCTGGATAAGTTTTAGCGCTGCAGCATCCGCCATTAAAACCAATAGTGCTTCTTACTACGTTCAGACCGGTGGAACTTCAGCGAACGTGCCAACACTCGCGAATGGAGGTATATTCTACTATGCATTACTCTATTCAGCCACCGCGCCTTCTGGTGGTCTTGCGCCGACGAATTCAGCTTGGCTGCAACCTACGTTATTCGGTACTTCAACATTTGTGATGGCAACTAATGGTACCCTATCAACTGGCACTTTACAGGGTCCAGCTAATGGCCAGTTTGCGTCAAGCTTGACTGCGTCCACACCTTCTTACATCGAGGTCGTAGGCTGGTCTGCCAGTTTGGGAAGCACATTTACGCAGGTGCAAGGCGAACTCACCAGTGGTAACTGGATAGCGAATGGGTTCTTTGGATGGGACGGTGGTAATCTTACCATTACTCCCACTGCTGCATCTCCTGGTCCGACTGTAATTCCAGGTATTTACGGGAATGGAACGCTAGTTTTGTATTCCGTTACACCCGTTCCCGAGCCTTCGACGATGGCGTTGGCTGGTTTGGGCGGACTCGCGCTGCTTCTGTTCCGTCGCCGCAAATAAGTTTGGTTTTTGTTCTCTTCCAAGCCCCGGAGCAATCTGGGGCTTTTTTATTTCCCTCATCCCCCCGTAGGAGCCGACGTAAGGAGGCTGGGAGTCTTTGGCTGAAACCACCGCTCCCAAGGTTTCGTGACCTCGACCCTTGCTGAAATCCGTAGGAGCCGACGTCCTTGTCTCGCCGTAGCCGGGCGAAGGCGGAAGGAGGCTTCCCTCAGAGCCCAGTCGCTGATATTCATTTCCATCATGAACGGCAAACTGCACCCCGGTCATCTCCCGCGCCTGCAATCCGTATTCTATCAAGGAGACGCCGCCGTTCACTGGACTTTGACCCTGTTTGATCGCGGCTCCGGCTGGTTGAATGATTCATTTCACCTTAAGTTCCGCGAGCTGTTACTGCATGTGGCGGCGCGCGAAGGACTTTTCTGTCCCGCCTATTGCCTGATGCCCGATCACATTCATCTGCTCTGGCTGGGCCTGCGTGGCGACACGGACCAGAGAAATGGAATGTCCTTTTTGCGCACGCACCTGAAGCCACTGCTGTCTCCCCATCGGTTGCAACCCCAGGCTTACGACCATGTCTTGCGCGAGGAAGAACGGAAACGCGGCGCTTTTGCAAAAATCTGTTTCTATATTTTGGACAATCCGGTCCGCGCCCGGCTGGTGGCTGGGCCTCGAGCTTGGGCCTTTTCCGGGGCCATGGTGCCGGGCTATCCCGCCTTCCATCCGTTGGCGGAGGATTTCTGGCCGAAGTTCTGGAAAATCTTTCAAGCTGCCCGGCAGCCGGCAGCCGGCGAGCGCAAGTTGCCGTGGCGCAGTTCACGGCCGATGGTTGTGTAGGAGCCGAGGTCACGAGGCTTGCCCTTAAACCACCCGAATCTCGTCACCTCTCGATTCCTACCGGGAAAAGCCGGTCTCGTGGCCCCGCCCTGCCGTGGAAAGTAGGAGCCGACGTCAGGAGGCTTGCCCTTAAACCACCCGAATCTCGTCACCTCGATTCCTGCCGGGAAAAGCCGGTCTCGTGACCCCGCCCCCTGCCGTGGAAAGTAGGAGCCGAGGTCACGAGGCTTGCCCTTAAACCACCTGAATCTCGTCACCTCGATTCCTGCCGGGAAAAGCCGGTCTCGTGACCCCGCCCTGCCGTGGAAAGTAGGAGCCGAGGTCACGAGGCTTGCCCTTAAACCACCCAAATCTCGTCACCTCGATTCCTACATTGAACAGAGTCTCTGACTGAAAATCACCTCCGTTATTGACAACGAATGGGCGGTGGTTAGGCTCCCCAACGTCAAAAGCGGCGTGTTCGTCTATCGGTTAGGACACGGCCCTCTCAAGGCTGAAAGACGGGTTCGATTCCCGTACGCGCTACCACTTTGGTTGGTTGAGGGTTGAGAGCTGAGAGTTGATGGATTCGGAAAGTTGAGGGTTGAAAGCCGAGGGTTGGGGGAGTAAAAGGGCTTTTCCGTCACTCAACATTCAACCAACAACTCTCAACCAATAACAAATATGTTCAACTTTGAAAAGCTGGAAGTCTGGCCGGAGGCAATCAATTTTGCCGATTCAGTTTATACCATTACCCGTACTTTCCCTGAAACGGAGCGGTTCGGCTTGACGAATCAGATGCGGCGGGCGGCTGTTTCAATTTCGTCAAACCTTGCCGAAGGCAGTGCCCGATCTTCCCGGCCGGATTTCGCACGCTTTGTCGAGATTGCGAACGGATCGTTATTCGAAGTCGTTTCACAGGCGACCATCTCAAAGCGGCAGGAATTCTTGCCGGAAACTGATTTCAATCAATTATATTCTGCCTGCGAGAAACAAAGCAAAATGTTGAGCGGCCTGCGCCGGTCGTTGCTGGAATCGCTTTCTCAACCCTCAACTCCTTGGCGCGGCGAAGCGGAGCGGAGACGGCTCAACCAAAAACCCTCAACCACGGCTTGACTCTCAACCCTCAACCCTCAACCCTCAACCAGTATGTTCCAGATCATCTTTACTCCAACCAGCGCCGCCGAACTGGCGCGCATGCCCAAGGAACTGCAACTGCAAATCCTCGGCGAATTCCGCGGACTGCCCCAGCAGGCGCTCGGCACCGAATTGGATGACTTCGGCAAATTGGAACTGGACGGGCGGACGTTGCATCGTTTTCGGGTGGGTGATTATCGCGTCTATTTTGAACGGCATGAATTGGGCGTGCTCGTCCACCGGATTCTCAGCCGCCACACGCTCAAGGATTTTCTGTTCCGCTCCGGCCTGAAGACCGGCGAGGACGAAGCGCTTCAGGAAAATCCAAAGTTTTGGGAATTGATAGAATCCGCAAAGACGTCTGCCAAGGCGTAAAGACTACGAAACAATCACGGGATTGGAGGCACACCGCCTGCGCTGTTTCGAGGCGTCAACACTGTGGGCGGAATAATGGCCGCTGCGGGATTGCCTTCTTGTTGCCATTGTGCGCGTTGAGCTTCCATCAGGATGACTTGCGCTTCCGGCGACAATGTATTCTGAGGCGTATTCTGAGGCTGTTGTTGGCCGGGATAGCCGGCGCTCGTCGGAACAGTTGTCAACGGTAAACCATTACCCATGCCGCGATTTCGTGCCGCGCCGGGACCGCCGGGGGAACGGCCGCCCAAACGCCCTCGGCCACTGTTCTCGCCATTGGGCGCTGTAAGATTCCGGGTTGGCACCGGCCCGCCCGGTGCCGCCATCGGGGTGCTGACCGCCGGCGGGTTGGCCTTGACCAGGGGAAGTTCCTGCACGGTGCCGTGGTTGTTGAAAGTCACCAGACCGGCTTGCTCGTCAATGTGAGTGACTTCAATTTCGTTTTGCCGCTGGCCTTCGCTGAGGATGTAGAAGTCGTCCTTGGCCGGTTGTCCTGGTTTGGCGGTGCCCGTAACTTTGAACAACGCCTGCAATTGTCCAAAAATGGACATGATGCCGTTGAGCGTGATTTTGGGCGGCGGCTCGGCAGGCTGGCCTGCGTCAGCGGGCGGTGGCGGGTTCAGGTCGAAAACATTGCGAACAACAATCGGCGCATAGGGATTGTTCGGTAACACACCGTCGTCCGCGCGCGCGCCGGCGTTCAACACCAGCCCGCTCGCAAGGCAAACAACGATTTTTCCCAACCGCTTCATGGTTTCCAAATATACCGTGTAATTCGAAAGAATCAAACACCAACGGCCGGCAAAAGTTGCGGGACATTCAGGGCGTGTCTGAAAATTCAATTTTTTCCTGTAGGAGCCGAGGTCACGAGGCTTGCCCTTAACCCATCCGAATCTCGTCACCTCGATTCCTACCGGGAAAAGCCGGTCTCGTGGCCTCGCCCGACCGTGGAAAGTAGGAGCCGAAGTCACGAGGCTCAAATCTCCCGGAAAACAGGCGTTTTTAAAGAAAAGAATGAGCCTCCTTACGTCGTCTCCTGCATTTTTCAGACACGCTTTCATTGGATGTTAAAGCCGGAAAACATCGAACATTCAACATTGAACATCGAACATCCAGGTTTCGCCCGCCCGCGCGAGCCCTGATTCGATGTTCAGAGTTGGATGCCTGCTCGCGCGACAGCGGAGTTGGGCGTTGGCTGTTGGCTGTTGGAAAATTTTAAACCCTCATCCCTCAACCCTCATCCCTCAACCCTCAACTTTCAGCATTCAACTCTCAACTCTTTCTCGGCGGCGCCGTCAAACGCGCCTGGGGTAACCCGTGGAAGATTTGGGCTTTGCAAGCGGTTCCGTGCCTGTAAAATAGCCGCTAAAGTGTTGAATGCAAAGCGGTGGCCCGGACGACCATTCTTTTAGATGATTCCATTTCCGCTGAAAAGACTGTCAATCCGTGGAACTCCTTTTGCCCTTTTCATGAGCGGAAGATCGAAGCAAAAAGCCACGGCCGTACATTCGAGCCCGCCCGCTTCACCCGCCGGTGAGGTGCCGGAAATGGAAGACTCCCGCCCACTGCAATCCCAAAGCCTGGTGACGGGATGGAATGACCGCTGGCTGGTTCTCGCGATCTGCATTTTTCTGGCGGCGATTATCTGGGGGGTCTTCGGCCAGACGTTGCATCACGAGTTTGTCAACTACGACGATGACACTTATGTCTATGAAAACGCAGAAGTCGTCCGGGGTCTGACGCTTCAGGGGATCGTCTGGGCATTTACCCGCGTCCACGCCTTCAACTGGCATCCGCTGACCTGGATTTCTCATATGCTGGATTGCCAGTTTTATGGATTGAGTCCCGGCGACCATCATCTCACCAATGTCCTCCTCCACACGGCAACGGCGATCCTGCTCTTTCTCGTGCTGCGGCGGATGACGGGGTTCCTTTGGCGCAGCGCGTTTGTGGCGGCGGTGTTTGCGATACATCCGTTGCGGGTGGAATCGGTGGCGTGGGTGGCGGAACGCAAGGATGTCCTCAGCGGACTGTTCTTTATGCTGACTGTCGGGGCCTATGTGCGGTATGTGCGCCGCCCGTGGTCGCCTGTCCGTTATGGACTTGTGGTGCTTCTGTTTGCGTTGGGCCTGATGTGCAAGCCGATGCTGGTGACGTTGCCGCTGGTGCTGCTGCTGCTGGACTACTGGCCGCTGGGACGGGTGGCGGGTGGCGAATGGCGGGTGACACGTTTTGGCGTACAAGTCCCTCAACCCTCAATCTTCAACCGTTTACTCTATGAAAAACTGCCCTTGTTCGGATTGGCAGTCGCATCGTGTGTGATCACGATTTTTGCCCAAGCAGAGGGCATCCAGCCGTTCGAGAAGGGGCCCCTCGCCTTGCGCGTGGGTAATGCCTCGATTTCCTATGTGGCCTACTTGGGCCAGATGTTCTGGCCATCAGGTCTGGCGGTTTTATATCCGTTTACGGGCAAGGGCGCAGGGGTTTCAGAAGTGGTGATGTCACTGGTTCTGTTGGCCGGTATTTCCGCGGGCGTTTTTGTCCTGCGTCACCGTTGTCCCTGTATTTTGACCGGCTGGTTGTGGTATCTCATCATGCTGGCGCCGGTGATCGGGATTGTTCAGGTGGGCGCTCAGGCGCGGGCGGATCGTTACACGTATTTGCCGCAGATCGGCTTGTATCTGTTGCTGACCTGGGCGGCGGCTGATCTGTGCGCCGGCTGGCGTCATCGCCGCTTGATGTTGGGTGGACTCTCGACGGTGATTTTGACGACATTGATTTTCTGCGCGTGCAAGCAGACTACTTATTGGCGCAACAGCGAATCATTGTGGACCCACACGCTCGCCTGCACGTCTGACAACTTCGTTGGCCACAACAACCTCGGCAATGTTCTGCATCAAAAGGGTGATGTGGATGAAGCGATTGTTCAGTACCAAAAGGCGCTGGAAATCAACCCCGCCAACGCAGAAGTCCACAACAATCTCGGCAACATCCTGCTCGAAAAGGGCCAGGTGGATGAAGCAATCGACCATTGCCAAAGGGCGCTGGAAATCAACCCCGACAACTCACCAGCCCACAACAACCTTGGCAACGCTCTGCTTCAAAAGGGCAATGTGGATGAAGCAATCGCTCATTACCAAAGGGCGCTGGAAATCAGCCCCGACATCGCGATGGTCCACAACAACCTTGGCGGCGCCCTGTTCCAAAAGGGCAATGTGGACGAAGCGATCGCTTATTATCAAAAGGCACTGCAAATCGAACCCGACTTTGCGAAAGCCCGCCACAACCTCGACCACGCTCTGCTCCTAAAGGAAAAAGCGGATGAAGCGATCACCCATTACCAAAAGGCGCTGCAAATCAAGCCCGACTCCGTGGATGTCCTGAACAATCTGGCGTGGCTGCTGGCGACCTGTCCGGACGCACACCTCCGGGATGGTGTTCAAGCCGTCAAATATGCCGGGCAGGCTTGCGAACTGACGCACTATGGCGTGACCCCCCTCGTCGGCACCCTGGCGGCCGCCTACGCCGAGGCGGGACGATTTGACGATGCGATTGCGGCGGCGCAGAAAGCCTGCACGCTGGCCTCGGCAGCGGGCGAACAAGACTTGTTGAAGAGAAATCAGGAACTGCTGGCTTTGTATCGCGCACACCAACCGTATCACGAGGCTGCCGAAAAGTTTGTTCCGATCGCGCCCCGGCGTTGACGCCTCCCTACAAAACCGGGTGTTTGAAAATTCTTGAAACCTTCTATCCTCGGCCAATGGCCTTCAACATTCCAATCCTTCAACTCTTTGGCGTGCTGAAAACTGGTGAAGGCGGCTCAACCTTCAGTCATACCAATTTCCAGAGACAATCGGTGTCATGGGCAGGGCGGCGCTGCTGCGCCGCCGGGGATGATGGCCGCGCAGCAACGCAGTAGTGTCCAGCTATTAACCAGTCAGGGGCAGCAGTTTCTGAGGATATAGATGTGGGTTTGTGCGAGTTAGGGGATCGGGCGTCGTGTTAAGCAACTCTGCCAGAGGCAATTCTTCAAAAACG
>JBEKKZ010000013.1:0-85608 GCA_050010435.1 Verrucomicrobiota bacterium
CACATAGCGCAGGCTGGAACCGAATTTTTGAATCGCGGCCTGATGCGTGAACGTCGCCTCCGGGCCGAGATACGCAATGGACATGGTCTTCTCCAACGCCAGCGCGCTGGACATGATTTCGCGGTAAATCGCGCAGAGCTGGTCGTCGGTTACCGGCCCTTCATTCGACCGGCAGATGCGTTGCAACACGGCGCGTTCGCGGTGCGGCGCGTAAATTTCCTCGCCGGCCTTGAGCTTTATGTCACCGATGGCGAGCACATGCTTCGTGCGCTCGTTGAGCAGCCGCACGAGGTGCGCGTCCAGCCGGTCAATCGCCTTGCGATGTTCGGGAATGTTCACAACCAGGGCAGAATGCAGAATTAAGAATGAAGAATCAAATCAGTTTCGCGCGATAAAAAGCAGACAAATATGAAATCCATACCGGCCGGCAATGAATAATCCTTGCGGTTTTTTAACTCCGCGCTTGCAAATCCGGCGCAATCCGCTTCGATGGATGCATGTTTTCCTACGTGGCATTGACCAAAGACAAAGTCTGGCAGCCCGGCCCTTACGAAGGAGTCGAGTTGATGATATTGCACAAAAATGAAAGCACCGGCGGGGTCGTGGTGCTGCGCAAGTTCAAGGCCGGCTGTACGATCCCGGCCCACACGCATCCGGACGCCAATGAATGGGCCTACGTGCTTTCCGGCGAATGGGAGGAATCCGACAAGACCTACACCGCCGGCACGCTGTTCTTCGCGCCCGAAGGCGTCCGGCACGGCCCGCATGTCGCCCGGACGGAAGTCATCAGCCTGACCATCTTCGACGGCCCATTGGCGGTGGCGTGATCTCTGCATGAAAACCGTGAGACACAAATTCCACCAATTCATGCCAATTGAATTCTGCAAGGCCTAGCCAGGTGAAAATTGTTTCCGGAGGACAGACCGGTGTGGATCGGGCCGCGCTGGATTTTGCCATCCGGCACGGTCAGGAACACGGCGGATGGTGTCCGCATGACCGCCGTGCCGAGGACGGCGTCATCCCGCCGATTTACCGGCTGCGCGAAACCGATTCGGTGGATTACGACGAGCGAACGGAGAAGAACGTGGTGAATTCGGACGCCACGTTGATTGTGGTGCGGGAAGCGGAATTGTCCGGCGGCACGGCCTTCACAAAAACCTGTGCCGAACAACACGGCCGTCCGGTGTTGGTGGTTTGCACGCGGGACGGCGTGTCAAAAAGCGCCGCTGCCCTTTCAAAACTCCTGAAACGGCACAACGTTCGCACGCTGAATGTCGCCGGCCCGCGCGAATCTCAAGCGCCCGGCATCGGGAAATTTGTCATGGATTTGCTTGAAGCTGCGTTGAGAACTGCTGGATAAGCAACCCGCAGCCGATGTGTCACGTTCAGTTCTGGCGGCGCGATGAGGAGAAGAAACCGACCAGCCGGCTGGCGCGGTCGGCCAGCGTTTCAAGCGGCAGATGCCGGGCCAGCCAGGGCGCGCGCAATTCGATGGCATGCGACGGACAAAACTCGTGGCAGCAGTAACAGCGGATGCAGCGGGCGTCGTCTAGGTGTTCGGCCGGCGGGGCGTGGGGATGAATCGCCGGCGGCGTGACGGGGCATCCCTTCTCGCAAATGCCGCAGCGCGTGCAGCGACCGTCAATGATCTGCGGGTGCAGCGTCCACTGATGGCGCAGCCAGTTCAACGCCGGCCGGGGCAACGGCAACAGCCGCAGCAAGTCCACCACCTGCTCCACCTGCTTGAAGTCCGGCACGCGCATAGATTGCCAGTTGTCGCCGATCACGCGAATCCGTTCCAGGCGCGTTTCGCCGAAGCCCTGCTCGCGGGCGGCGGCGAGCAACGGAACACGCATCGGATCAAGACCAATCAGGTGACAGGCCAGTGTGTCGGCCGCGGCGGGGTCCGGGCTGGCGAGCAATACTCCGACCCGGCGCAGTTGCCCGCTCGTGGGACCGGGGCCTTCCATTGCCATCACGGCGTCCATGATGGTCAGCGCGGGCCGCACGACGCGGTTGACATCCAGGATGAGGGACGCCAGCCATTCCGGCTGTTGCAGGCGGAAATGCCACTTGCTCTTCAACGCGCCCGGAATGCAACCGTATTGGTTCTTCAAGGCGGCGGTGAGCGTCATTTGCGCATGGGTCTTGAGCTTCGGCAGCGTGATGACCACGTCGGCCTCTAACAACGCCTTCGCCAGCGTGAGGCGGGGCACGACCTTGTAGGCAGGCACATCGAACTCGTGTGGTTCGGTAAAGTCGAGCAGCTCCGCGCCGGTCTCTGCGAGCACGGGCGCCAGGCCACAGGCCCGCGCGACGTCGGGCAGTGGTCCCAGCGCCGGGCTGTCGCCCAGGAACACGCGTCCGCCCGCTTCCTGGGCGAGCAGGACCGCAGCGCGCACAACGACTGGATGTGTGGTGACCCCGCGCTCCACCGCGAACGGCCCGAGCAGGTTCGGCTTCAACAGCACCCGCTGACCCGGTTGCACAAACGCCTTCATCCCGCCCAGCGGCTGGAGGCACGCCCGCAGCACGGCCAGCACCCGGCCGGGATCGTAATCGGTGGCTGGCTGAAGGCTGACGATGGACTGGGTTTCGTTGCTCATGCCGGCATAAAACTGCCACGTCGGCAGCAAGTATCAATGCGGAAGCCAGGCAACTTGCGCTTCGATTCCCCTGTATTTGTCCAACCCTCCTTGTTACAAATCGCAGGGGAACATGTCATCGTTCAATCCATCGGACTTGTGGGAAGCCAAACCGCACACATTGGCGAAGATAGAAATCGTTCGCCGTTACCTTTTCCTTTGGTTTTCCATCCTCGGCACAAATTCAAGAAACAAACGCCTTGTTTACATTGACGGTTTTGCTGGTCCAGGCCGGTATTCGAACAGCGGACAGAGCTCGCCGGTTGCTGCACTTCAAGCAGCAAAAGCTGCGATTGAGCGCCCTGGCGCAAAACTCGACGATGTGGAATTCTCGTTCCTCTTTGTGGAAAAACGGAAGGATTTCGTCGAGAACCTCCGGTCAGTTGTTTCCGCTGGTGTGTGGCCGGCGAATATCACGTGGGATACAGAAACGGGAAGCTTCGAGGAAAAAGTTGGCTGCGTCTTGGAAGAACTGAGGCGAGAAGGTCAGCAACTTGCTCCAACTTTTGCCTTCATTGACCCTTTCGGCGCGACCGGCCTGCCATTTCGAGTCGTTACTGAAATCCTCAGCCACCCAAGCTGTGAGGTGTTGCTCAATTTGGATTCAGATGGAATCAGTCGCCTGATCTCCGCGCAAGAATTTGAAAAGAATCAGAAGAATCTCGATGCGTTGTTTGGCGATCAGAGTTGGCAGCAACTCGATCCTTCCATGCCAATGGCGAGGCTCGCCGCCGCAGTGCTGTCCCTTTACAAGCAAAAGCTCCGCGCTCTTCGCGATGTGCGTTACGTGTTCCCGTTCGCCATGAACACACGCCAAGGACAGATCAACTACCACCTTGTTTTTGCGAGCCAGCATCCGCTCGGACTTGAGAAGATGAAGGAAGCGATGAAAGCGGTGGACAAGACAGGTTCTTATTCCTTCTCGGATGATTCTGTGGGGCAAGAATTCTTGTTCGACTTCGATGCTCCCGCGGAATGGTCTGCGAAAATGCAAGCCGCTTTAGGTGGTGCATGGCGTCCGTATGCGGCTTATCGTGATTACGCGCTGAACGAAACGCCTTTCATCAACCCGAAGGCGATGCTTGAATACTTAAAGCAGACCGGGAAAGTCCAGGTCAGTTGGCGTAGCGAGCCGGCAAAGCGTGGATTCCCGGAAGAAAAGATCAGTTCCATTTTAATTTTGAAATGAGCCTTGTTCTCGACAGACTAGTTCAGAAACGACCGCGAGTTGCCATACCTTCGCCGCGACCGACCGATTCCCTCGTCGGCATGTGGCACGTGCCGGCTGTGATTGCAGAAAACAATTTTATCTACAAAAGCCTGTCGAATTGGGCGTTCAACGTCGCCGTGGGCTGCTCGCACGCGTGCCGGTTTTGCTACGTACCCAGCGCATCCACCATCAAGCAAGCACCAAGGCTCGCACGGTACGGCGTCAAGGACCCGGATGCCGAGTGGGGCGATTACCTTTTGCTCCGTCCGTGGGACGAGCAGAAATTTCTTACCTCGCTTCTTGCTGCAGAAGAGATGCCACGTTCGCAACTTAAACCGGGTGGCAATCGTGTGGTGATTTATTGCAGCACAACCGACCCGTATCAGGTCATCCGGCATCCCGACCCGGCGCGGCAGCGTGAACTGGCCGAGCACGCTCGTTTTCTCGTGCGCCGCTCGCTCGAACTCATCCGCGACGAGTCCACGCTCAACGTCCGCATCCTTACCCGCAGTCCGCTGGCGCGGGCTGATTTCGATTTGTTTCGCAGTTTCGGCAAACGTCTCGTCTTCGGCATGAGCCTGCCAACGCTCCGTAACGATCTGGCCAAGGTGTATGAACCGAAAGCACCCGCACCGTCGCAACGGCTGGCCGCGCTGCACGCCGCGAAGAAAGCCGGGTTACATGTTTATGTGGCCATGGCGCCGACATATCCCGAATGCGACGAAGCCGATTTGCGCGCGACGCTCAAAGCCGTGGCCGAGCTGGAACCCATCACGATTTTTCACGAACCCATCAACATCCGGGCTGAAAACGTGGCGCGCATCGAGGAACAATCCGCAGAGACTGGCGTTCGCCTGCGGACGGAGGTTTTTGCCACACGCGAAAGCTGGCAGAACTATGCCATAAACGCGCTGCACACAGTTTCCGAAATTTCCAAGGAACTAGGCATCGAGAAGCACCTGCATTTGTGGCCGGACAAATCCCTCGGCAGCCAATCCCTGGCCGACCGGATGCCAAATCCGAAGAAATATTTGAAGCGACTCGAACACTGGTGGCACCGTGTCAGCGAGTGGCCACGATAAATTTGAACGCGAACGATTGCAGCAACTGGGCCGCTCGTTTCTTGCGAAGTTCCGTGGAGGGACAAGGAATTTTTTCAAACCAACCCGGCTCTGGCGTTCAGGAAGCAGCGATTCAAGCCCCAAACAAAACAACCGGACGCGGTGGGACACACGTCCGGTTGCTTAATGATTCAACCGTTCAAGATTTGTCACAGCATTTGCACCTGCTGGCGCACATCTTTTTCAAACCGATCAGGATCACGAGAATTGCGATGGTGATCCACTCAGCTTTCCCGCTTATCACGTCGAGCGCGCCCAGCAGGATGGCGACGCCGATCAGGATGATGAACACACCGCCCATCACGTGGCACGGGCAGCAGCACTTTTTGTTTTCACAACACTTTTTCTCTTCGGATGTTTCCATGACGGACTCCTTTCTGGGTTGTGGTTTTAGTTGTCAAGCGTGACCGGGCAAAATCACATTACGCCGTGGCGGCTTTGGCGGCGGCAAGATCACTCCGCCGCTGCGCCATGGATTTGAAAAATTCGCAGCCTTTGAACAAGCGTTCATGCCGGCATGAGTTGGTAGATCGCCGGACGGTAGCGTGGCTTGGGAATCGGCTTGCGCGCGGCCTTGGCGGCGGCCAGCCAAGCCACTTTGGCCTTTTCCACTTCCTGTAATGCTTCAAACGGTGTCCCGCCAAAAGCAGAACAGCACTCCAAATCAGGAATGTCAGCGATGTAGCCGCCGTCCTCATCGCTGTAAAACACGTTGACGTGGTAGTCTTTCATTTATGCCGCAGCCCGGGACGCGGCCAGATCGGCCTTCCGCTCGCGCAGGCTCTTGAAGAATTCATAGCCTTCGCGCAATCTCCGGACGCAGACGTCCTTGTCCTCCAGCATGGTCTTGATGATGCGGAGAATCGGTTTCGGACGGAGATAATAGGCGCGATAGAAACGGTCCACTTCCTCAAAAATCTTATCCTTGCTCAGGCCGGGATATTCCAGCGAGCTTTGCTGGAAGCCGTCGGTTTCCACGAGGTCGGTCTTGTCCTTCTTCACGAACCAGCCGTTTTGCCGCGCCATTTCGTAAAGCTCCGTGCCGGGATACGGCGCGGCGAGTGAAACCTGCAGGCTGAACACGTCGAGCTCCTTCGCAAAGTTGATGGTGTTCTCGATGCTTTGCTGCGTCTCGACCGGCAGACCGAGGATGAACGTGCCATGAATCACCACGCCGGCCTGATGGCAGGATTTGGTGAACCGGCGCATTTCGTCCATGGTCACGCCCTTTTTGATGCGCGTGAGGATGTCTTCGTTGCCGCTTTCGTAACCGACCAGGAACAGGCGCAGGCCGTTGTCCTTGAAACTTTTGATGGTGTCGTAATCGAGGTTCGCCCGGCTGTTGCAGGACCAGTGGACGCCGAGCGGGCCGAGCTTTTTGGCGATTTCGCGGGCGCGCGGCAGGTTCGCGGTGAACGTGTCGTCGTCGAAGAAAAATTCCTGCACCTGCGGGAAGAGTTTCTTCATGTACGCCATTTCGTCGGCGACATTTTGCGGCGAGCGGACGCGGTATTTGTGTCCGCCGATGGTTTGAGGCCAGAGGCAGAAGGTGCATTGCGCCGGGCAACCGCGGCCGGTGTACATGCTGATATAAGGATGCAGCAGGTAACCGATGAAATACTTTTCGATCTGGAGGTCGCGCTTGTAAACGTCCGCCACCCACGGGAGCGTGTCCATGTCCTGAATCATCTCGCGCTCGGGGTTGTGTTTGATTTTGCCGTCCTTGTCCTTGTAGGAAAGCCCGGCAATGGTCGAAAGGTCGCGGTCTTCGGCAACTTCCTTGCAGGTGAAATCAAATTCCTTGCGCCCCACCCAGTCAATCGCGGAAGACGCTTTGAGCGTTTCGGCAGGCAAAACCATCGTGTGCGCGCCGACGAACCCGATTTTGGTGCCGGGCTTCTGCGCCTTGATGGCCTCGGCCACCTTGCAATCGTTTTTCAACGACGGCGTGCTGGTATTGATGATGACGTGATCGAAATCCTTCGCGATGGCGAGGCACTTGTGTAAATCAATGTCGTGCGGCGGACAATCAAGCAGCCTGGAATTCGGCGTGAGCGCGGCGGGTTGCGCGAGCCACGTGGGATACCAATAGCTGGTGACTTCCCGCCGTGCCTGATAACGCGCCCCGGCGCCGCCGTCGAAACCGTCGAAGCTCGGAGGTGAAAGATAGAGTGTTGGGCTCATTTGAACTTCAAAAAGTTACTCCGGCCTCGCGTCAATCTTCTTCGCTTCCCTGATTTTCGCCAGCAAATCATCGCGTTGCGACGTGTCGCTCGTGCCGCAGACAGTGCTGACGTGCGTCTCATGGTGCTCCTCTTCCTTGCGCGAGAACGCGCCGCGCGCGCCGGCCGCGGGTGAATTGATGGCAGCCTTTGCCTCGGCGAGATGGCCTTTGCCGATGGTGACACCGTTGAAAGCACGCTGCGCCAATTCCGGTGAGGATGGAAACGGCCTGGGTTTCGCACCGAAGTTGTATTTGATGTTTTTCCAGTTGTCACCGCTCTGGTAATTCGTGCCGAGCGCGCCACTGGGGTCGTAGCCGCAGTGGACCATGCAGTTTTCGCAACGCGGGTCGCGCGCGACGCCGTCCACGACGCCGTATTTGTTCCAATCCACCTTCGCCAGCATTTCCCGGTAGCCATCGTAATGGCCATCGGTCATCAGGTAACACGGCGCTTTCCAGCCCTTGATGTTGTAGGTGGGAATCGCCCACACGGTGCAGGTCAACTCGCGTTTACCGGCGAGAAATTCCTGATACACCGGCGTGCCAAAAATCGTGAAGGCCCGGCCCCAGTCGAGAATCTTCGCGAATTTCTGCCGCGTCATCTTGCGCGTGAGGAAAAAATCCTCGGGCTGTTTGCCGAGACGCGTGACCATGTCCTTCTTCGCCGCGTCGTATTCGTAGCCGGGCGAAATCGTATGGCCGTCCACTTCGAGCGAACTGAGGAATTTGAACATGTCCTCGATTTCCTGAACGTCGGTTTCCTTATAGACGGTCGTGTTCGTTGCGACCTGGTAGCCGAGAATCTTCGCCATCTTGATGGCCTCGATGCATTCTTTGAACACGCCTTCGCGCTCGACAATGAGGTCGTGCGTGAATTCCAAACCGTCCACGTGAACGTTCCAATACATCCACTTTGTCGGATGGATGACGGGCTTCTTTGAAGTTTGGGACTCGCGGAGCTCGCCCCTCCGATTCGAGTTGCGGATCGTCTCGGCGTCCTTGTCGGAAATCAATTTTTGGTCGAGCAGCTTTTTCAGCTTCGGCTCGACTGCCGGCGAATAAATCGCGGCAAGATAATCCTTCATTTTCTTCCGCATGAACATGGCGTTCGTGCAGATGTAAATGACGCGGCCTTGTTCGCGCAGACCGGCGACGAGTTCCTCGATCTTCGGATAAATCAGCGGTTCGCCGCCGCAAATACTGACCATCGGCGCGTCACATTCCATCGCCGCGGCGAGGCATTTTTCCAGCGGCACCATGTCCTTGAGATTGGTGGAATATTCACGGATGCGTCCGCAGCCGGTGCAGGTGAGATTGCACGTGTGCAGCGGTTCGAGTTGCAAGACCATGGCGAACTTCGGCGTCTTGCGCAGTTTGTGTTTGATGATGTGACTGGCGATTTTCTTCGTCAGTGCAAACGGGAATCGCATAGAATTATCGGGCTTGAGCGAGTTGTTGGACCGGGGCGGACACCGCCACCGGCGCGTTGGTCGCCGCCGGGGGATCGGCCTTCATCAGCCCCGGCAGAAAAAACGAGGCGGGCGAAATCGACGTGCTGGCGTTGATGCCGGAGCAGCCGGCGCCGAACAGCGTCAAAAACGCCAGCATTGCCAGCCGGGGCAAATTCCAATTTAATCTCACCTGCCCATTATAAATCAGCCCGATGCGATGGCAACTTTTAATTCCAAATATGGCAATTCTTAACCCCAAGACCCGGCGTGCGACAAAAGGCGGACTGGCCGCCGCAATTTTTCTTTCCGCCGTCGTCGGAATTATTTTCGCCGGCGAACCGCGCAACCAGATTTTCGCCGGGCGCGCCGGGGCGGAATATCATCGCGCGCAAACGCAATTCCAATCGAACACCAACGACCCCGCAGCCGCCTGGCAGTTTGCCCGCGCGTGTTATGACTTCAATGATTTCGTCACGAACAATGCCGGGCGCGCCGAACTGGCCAATCAAGGCATCGCCGCGTGCCGGCAATCGCTCGCCTGCGAATCCAATTCGGCCCCGGGACATTATTACCTGGCCATCGAACTCGGCCAGCTGGCGGACACCAAAAGAAACCTGGCGGCCTTCAAAATGGTGAAGGAAATGGAGCGCGAGTTCAAAACGGCGGACGACCTGGACGAACATTTCGATTACGCCGGCCCCGCGCGCTGTCTCGGCCTGCTGTATCGCGACGCGCCCGGCTGGCCGGTGAGCATCGGCAGCCGGCACAAAGCGCGCGAATGGCTGGAACAGGCCGTCAAGCTCGCGCCCGATTATCCCGAAAACCGGTTGAATCTTGTCGAATCGTACTGGCAATGGAAGGACCGCGAAGCCGCCGGCAACGAATTGAAAACGCTCGATGCGCTCTGGCCGTCCGCGCAAACGAATTTTACCGGTGAAGCGTGGGAACGAAGCTGGAACGATTGGTCAACGCGCCGCGAGGTTGCGCGCAAAAACCTCAAGGAAACCGCCGCGCCGGCGAAACCGCCGAAAAGCGGCCGTTGAATTAAACTGAAATTTTCTGTGGCAGTGACCGCCCGGGTGAATTATTCTATCGCCTGAAAATTGGAGTCGAACAAAAGTTTTCAACGTCATGGCTAAAAAGTTCATCGCGGCATTGAGCGACACGACCTTGTTTTTGCAGGAATGGATTGCCAATCCGCAACGGACGGGCGCGGTCGCGCCGAGTTCGCCCAAACTCGCCGCTGCGATGGCGCGCTGGCTGCCGTCCGACCCGGAAAGTTTCGTGCTCGAACTCGGTCCCGGCACCGGAGCGGTCACCGCTGCGCTCATCAAGCGCGGCTTGCGCGAAGACCGGCTGGTGGCCATTGAAAAAAACCCAAAAATGGCGCGGCGGCTGCGTCAGCGTTTCCCCAGCGCCCACATCATCACCGGCGACGCGTGGCACCTGGACGATTTGCTGCGCGAATGCTACGAACCGATTGAAAGCGTCGGCGCGGTCATTTCCAGCCTGCCGCTGCTGAATTTCCCGCCGGAAAAAGCCGACGCGCTCGCCGAAAAAATCCGCACGATTTTGGAGCATGGCGGCAAATGGGTTCAATACAGCTATCATCTCGGCAACGGGCACCACAAAAGTGCCACGCGCTTCCAGCGGCTGGCCTCCAAGATCGTCTGGCTGAATCTCCCGCCCGCCCGCGTGAACGTTTATCAAAAGTAAGGCCGGCTCCGGCCCGAACCCGGCCCGGTTTCAGTTTTGTTTCTCCGGCACCTGAATCGGTCCAGATTTGTCGCGAAGAGCTTTGGCGGTGTTCCGGTCCGCTTCCATTTTGGCCTGCAACCCTTTAATCACGCCATCCACCTGGGCGTCAATCTGACCGTTGATGGCGTTCACCAGTGCGGTTACCCTGGTGACGTGGAGATCTGTCGGCGCGTAGTCGTTTGTGAGGCTCGCAAGGTTCTGTTCTGCTTCATTCAATTGCTGCATCAATGTCGTCAGCACCGGGTTGGGAAAATTTTGCTGGATGGCGGTCCGCCGGTTTGCTCCGCTCAAACTCGAAAGGCGCGCTATTTGCGCTTTCAGAGCAGCCGCTTCCGCTTCCAACGCGGCCGCTCGGGCCGTGGCATCGGCGGGGTCCTGGAGTGAGGCTTCCTGCATGATAGCTCTCAGGCGTTGGGCAAACTCATTGGTGTCCGCGTTCGAACGAGCGAGTATCTCCAATAATCTTTGCTGAAAATCGCGTGTGTCCGCCGGGCTTGGCAGTTGGGGTGCGGTCATCAGTTGGGGTGGAACGGCAGCGTGAAGGGCGGTCAGGTTTTGTTGGCTCAACGTGGCGAGCGTTTGCTGTTCGGGAAATTCGCGGAGAATGCGCTGGTATTGCACGACCGCATCGTTCGTCTGGCCAAGTTTGCAGTAACATTCGCCCAAACGGAAAATGGCCGTGGCTGCGATCTGTCGGTCCTGGTCAAATTGCGTGGTGAGCGCCTGGTAATTGGAAATGGCCGCGTCGAGGTTGCGATTGGCCTCCTCCTCGAACAAGCCCTTTTGGAGGGCCGAAGTGAGGTTGTTGGTCGCTGCCAGCGCGCCCATGGCGGCGATGAGAACGAGTCCGGCGATCAAGCATCTGGTTTTCATTGAATCTTTTGATTGATCCAACTTTGACGCAATCCGGCGTTGCGAATTGTCACACTTTTGCAAAATCAGGCCTGGGATCCAGCCGCAACCAAAAAAAATTGGACTGCGGCGGGAAGCGATGTGCCACGCCGCTTTGGAAGTTCTGTTCGCCGTCGAAAAGCGGTGTCGCCGCTGCGCTCTGCCGCCGCAGTCCAAAATACGCCCAATGGCGTCCCCAAGCCACATTGGATGTTGGGCGTTGGATGTTGGATGTTCGATGTTCATTTTCTTTCTGTTTCAAGTTTGTATCCCACCCCATGCACCGTCTTGAGCCAGCGCGGTTCGTCCGGGTCCGGCTCGATCTTGCTCCGCAGGCTGGCAATGTGATTGTCCACAGTCCGCGTCGTCGGAAACGCGGCGTAGCCCCAGACCACATCGAGAAACCGTTCGCGCGTGACCGGTTCGCCCTCGGCTTCGGCCATCAGCCGCAGCATGGAAAATTCCTTGGCCGTCAGGTGAACCTGTTTTTTGCCACGCACCGCGGTCTGCCGCACAAGGTCAATTTCGATTTCGCCCAGTTTTAATTTCACCGGCGCCTTGGATTGCCGTTGAAACCGCCGCAGCAGCGCCCGTATCCGGGCGAGCAATTCCTTGGTGCTGAATGGCTTGACAAGATAATCGTCCGCGCCGGCATCCAGGCCGGCGACGCGATCCTCGATCTGGCCTTTCGCGGTGAGCATGAGCACGGGCACGGCGTTGGAGAGGCGGCGCAACTCGGCGCACAGCGCAAAGCCGTCGAGCTTCGGCATCATGACGTCGAGCAGGATGAGGTCGGGTTTTTCGTCGAGCGCGCGTTGCAGGCCGCTCTCGCCGTCCGCCGCCGACAGCACGCGATAGCCTTCCGCGGCGAGCAGGTCGGCCAGCGCCGTGCGCATGGGCGCTTCGTCTTCGATGATTAGAATGCGGGACATGATGTTTTAACCACGGATAAACACGGATGGACACGGATGGGAAATGCTGTGTTGGATGCAGACCAAGATCCGAACTCGCGTAAATTCGTGAAATTTGCGCCTCGCCCTTTTGTTTTATCCGTGTTCATCCGTGTCCATCCGTGGTTTCAATGGGGTTCATGGGCAGTTCAATGACAAACCGGCTGCCCTGGCCGGGTGCGCTTTCGACGAGCACCCGGCCGCCGTGCGCCTCGACGATGTGTTTCACGATGCTCAGGCCGATTCCAACACCTTGCGTCTCGCGCCGCAATTCGGAACCGCGCCGGTAAAACCGCTCGAAGATCCTTCCGTGTTCCTCCGGCGGAATGCCCGGACCGTGGTCGCTGACGGAAAGTAGCACAGCCGTCCCGGCTGTTGTTTTTTTTTCAGCGGCAGGCGAGACGCCTGCGCTACTTTTAATTTCCACCGTTACCCTCTCGCCCTTCGGCGAATGTTTGATGGCATTGTCAATCAGGTTTACCAGTGCCTGCTGGATTGCGCGGCCGTCCATTTCGATTGGTTGAGAGTTGAGGGTTGAGAGTTGAGAGGCATCCAGCTTCAACAAAAGCTGCACCTGCTTTTCAGCAGCGTTGGGCTGCATCAAGGCCACGGTTTGATTGACCAGCGCGAAGAGGTCGGTCGGCTCAAACTCGTATTGTTTGCGGCCCTGTTCGATGCGGGAGAAGTCGAGCACGTTTTCGATGAGCGCCGACAGCCGCCGGCATTCCTGGACGATGAAGCCGAAATATTCCTTCTGCTTCCGGGGTTCCTGGATTTTGTCACTCTCCAAATTTTCGGCCATCAATCGCACCGACGCGATGGGCGCGCGCAATTCGTGCGAGACGCTGGAGACGAAATTGGATTTCATTTCGCTGAGTTCCCGTTGCTGCCGGAACGCCCGCCAGGCGGCCAGCAACCCGATCAGGGCGGCCACAGCCGAGACGGCCACGAGCGAACCAAACCAGAACGTGCGGGCGCCCTGCCGCTGGTAGAGCTTGTCCGGACTGGTGAGATAAACATTCACTTTCAGGAGTTGTTCCGGCTGAACCGCGGAGGCCAGGACGTTGGTGGCCAGCGCGTCCAATGGCCCTCTGACTTCCCCGCCACCGGCCTTGCCGCCGGAGCGGTAACTAAAGGTCCACAGATGGAGATCCGGCGCGAACTCACTGATTTTCTTTCCAGCCACTTCGACGCCGATGCCGAAATAATCGGGAATGTGTTTTTCGCCGACCGCCAATTCCGTGATGCGATGGCCCAGATCGGATTCGCTGTGGCAGACAAACTGTTGAGCGGCCGGTGATTCATCGAAACGGACGGCGAGCCAGGATTGTTCCGTGCCCGCCGACGGCAGGACGGACTTGAAGGCTCTGTGAACAACCAAGCTCGGTGTTTTGAACCAAAACAGATTTGGGGCATTGCGCGGCACGGGAATTTTTTCTGCCTCGCTTTCTGCCGTCGCGCGGAAGAGAAGCTGCCCGAACGCGGAATTCGCATTGGTCGGAATGAATTTGCCGGCGGCTGAAAATAATTCGCGCCCGGTCTGATGCTCATTCCAGACGCGCTCCCATTTTGAAACCGTTCCCGACTCCGGCCCGCAGCCCAGGAAGTACGGCGTCAGCGGCCCCGGATGCCAGACGACGTTTGAGTAAAAGAAATCGGGCGAGACCAGGTGACCGCTCTGATTTTTCAAATCCCGCTCCAGTTCAAGCAATCGGAATTGCGCCAACGGTTGAAAGGAAAGCCCGCTTTCGCCGACGGCCTCTGGAAATTTTTCAAGCAGCAAATCAAACGCCCCCATCGCCGCTTCGACCTTTTTCTGCCGCGCCAACAGCAGGCCCAAATCGTAGCACGCCGCCGCCGCGAAATTTTCCGGCGGCCCGGAGGCGATGAAATGGTTGACGGCTTCCGTCGCGGCGTCCCCGTTGGTTCCGTCAGAAATGGTTTCCCGGACTTTTTGCCAGAGCAGTGTTTGCCGGCCGTCGAGTTGCGACCAGTTGAGCGGCTGCGGCGTTGGCAGCGGATTCCACCCGGGCGGAAAAATCAGACCGCCGGCCTGATCAACCACAAAAGAAAATGCGGCGTTTGTCCGCGACCCCGTTGAAGTCAGTTCGGCGGAAAATTTTTGAAGAAAGTCATCCGCGATGGTTTGCGCCCGCTCCCGCGCGTCGTGTTCAGCCAGAATCTTGTCCTGTCGCAGCGACTCCCAGCCGATGGCCGCCAGCACGGCCACCGGCAGCAGGATCAGCATCCCCTGCCAGAAAAAAGTCGGTTTGCGGGATGTGCGTAGGCCGGCCATGAGCATTCTTTATGAGCCAATCCTACGCGCCCGGCAAGATTCAGTTGTCACACTTTTGCAAAATTGCACTGCAACTCGAATCTCCCGCCCGCCCGCGTGAACGTTGATCAGAAGTAATCCCCACGATATCCCGGGCGCAGGGTGATGAAAATTTACTTCGCCTTCTGGAATTTTTTCAGTTGTTCAACCAGGCTGCGCAATTGCTCGCCATCCCTGCCTTGCATCGCCGGCATTTGCGTCGCGGTTTCCGCCACGATGAGCGCATCGGCGACCCGTTTTTGTTCCAGCAGGAAATTCACATACCGGAAAACCGCTTCCGGCGAATAGGGACACAGCGCCCAGGCCTGGCGAAAGGCGAAATCAGTCTCATGCGCCAGGCGCTCTTTTTCCGATGCATCGGTGGCGTGCTTCAAGCGCCAGGCGTAAAGTCCGGCGATGGAACTCCGCAGCTTGGAAAACGTCCTGTGGGAATAGGCATTCTGAATGAAACGCGGGTCGCCGGTGAAGCCGCTAAAATCCTGTTTCCCAAAAGTCTTTTTGGCAAACGCAGCCACCTGCTCAACCGGCGTGTCGTCGGTCAGCCAGTCGCCGATCATCGGCCGGACAAGGCCCCGCCAATAATCGTGGTCTTGCTCGACGATTTCGTCAGACAATCGCGGCAGCGGCTGCCGGTTGATTTTGAAAATCAGGCCGTGCGGTTCGAGATGCGGATACATCCAGTCGAACGGGAAACTTTCCTCAATGTAAAATTCGCGGTCGGGGTTTTTGTCGAGGATGATTTTGACCATCAGGCCGTTGATTTCCATTACGGACACCTGGCCGCTGACCTGAATCTTACCATCCGGCCCGGTTCTGACATCTTCCCCCGGCCTGAGTTGATGATTTTGCAGCCGTTTCTGGGCGTCTTCCATGTAATCCTGGAAGCATTTTTGCGAGTCGTTGGTTGTGGGGACATGGATTTTATCCCCATACATGCCGTGCAGATAATCGAGATGGCTGCTGTCCGCCAGCGCATTCTGGGTAAGTGTGAAGAACGGATCCGCCTTCACGTGCGATTTCTGTAAGGCAGTTACAATGAATCGGCCCGGATCCGTGCCGCCAAAATAAATGCTCCCCGGCGGGATGGATTCGATAATGTCGTTGCCAAACATCGCGGAGTATTTTTCGTCACCCTCGCCGAAAGCATCCAACGCGCCCCAGGTCTCCAACACCGCTTGCCAGGCCGTGCCGCGCAAACGCTCGTCTATCTTGGTCTGGTCGGAGTGCTCGTATTGTCCCGCGTGCTTTCGGAATTCTACGAACGCGTTGCTGACCGTCAGCCAGTCGCCTTTGGCCGCCGCCGCAAAAAATGCTTGGAACTCGGATGGCATTTCGTTCGTCGCCGCGTTCGCCTGCGCCTCCTTTTCCGCCACGAACGATTTCAACTGGGCCACAACCTCCGGATTTTTAAGCGACTGAAACGACGTCATTTGCTTTTTGGCGCAGCCGCCCGCGCATAATTCAATGCCAAGGATCGCAACCATCAGGGATTGAGTCATTGTTTTCATAGGTCGATTTAAAGTTTTCCGGACGGACAGGCCAAAGCCGCCGGTCACACCGATTTATCAAATAGACACCGGAGCGCACGGAATTTGTATAAAAATCCGTCCGCGCCACCGCCCGCCCCGGGAAACCGCCTGATTTAGAATTATTCTAAATCTTGACCTGACCGGCCCGGGCGCGCTATATTTCCACCGTCATGAAGGCCTCCGGCCATAGCAAGGTTGAAAATCACCTGACCGAACGGTTGGTCGCGGGCGGCCTGCGTTCCACGCCGCAGCGCGAGCACGTTTACCGCGTGCTGGTAGAACAGCGCGATCACCCGACCGCCGAGGAGGTCTTCATCCGCGTCAAACGCGGCACCCCGGACATTTCCATGGCCACGGTTTACAACTGCCTCGATGCCCTGGTAAAGTGCGGCCTCGTGCGCCAGGTGCAGCTCGACCGCGGCGCCACCCGGTTCTGTCCGAACATGCGCGAGCATTGCCATTTTTATTGCGATTCATGTGACACGGTGTTTGATGTGGATTTGCCGGCGAAGCCGCGGCCCGGCATCACGCTGCCGCACGGGTTCAAGGCCGAACATTACGATGTCGCCATCCACGGCATCTGCCCGGATTGTGCGAAGAAAAAATAAAGTTTACGAACGATGAGCACCGCCACGGAAACCATCGAGAGCCTGGTCAAACAGGATTATAAATACGGTTTTTACACCGACGTGGAAACCGATTCCGCGCCGCCGGGTTTGAGCGAGGACACCATCCGGCTGATTTCGCGCCGGAAAAACGAGCCGGAATGGCTGACCGACTGGCGACTCAAGGCGTTCCGGCACTGGCAAACGATGAAGGAGCCCACCTGGCCGAAGATTCATCACGAAAAAATCAATTATCAGGACATCGTTTATTACTCCGCGCCGGGGAAGAAGGGCGACGGACCGAAAAGCCTGGAGGAAGTTGACCCGAAATTGCTGGAGACTTACGAGAAACTCGGCATCCCCCTGCGCGAACGCGAACGGCTCGCCGGCGTGGCCGTGGACGCGGTGTTTGACAGCGTGTCGGTCGGCACGACATTTAAAAAGCAACTGGCCGAGAAGGGCGTCATCTTCTGCTCATTCAGCGAAGCGGTGCAGGAACATCCCGACCTGGTGAAAAAATATCTCGGCCTGGTCGTGCCCCCCGGCGACAATTTTTTTGCCGCGCTGAACTCCGCCGTTTTCACCGACGGTTCGTTTTGTTACATCCCAAAAGGCGTCCGCTGCCCGATGGAGCTTTCGACGTATTTCCGCATCAACGCCGCCAACACCGGCCAGTTCGAACGCACGCTCATCGTGGCTGACGAGGACGCCTACGTCAGCTACCTCGAAGGCTGCACCGCGCCGATGCGCGACGAAAACCAGCTCCACGCGGCAGTCGTCGAACTCATCGCGCTCGAGAATGCGCAAATCAAATACTCAACCGTGCAGAACTGGTATCCGGGCGACGAGAATGGCAAGGGCGGCATCTACAATTTCGTGACCAAGCGCGGCCTCTGCCGGGGCAGAAACTCGAAGATTTCCTGGACCCAGGTCGAGACCGGCTCGGCCATCACGTGGAAATATCCCAGTTGCATCCTGCAGGGCGACAACTCCATCGGCGAATTTTATTCCGTGGCCGCGGTGAACAATTACCAGCAGGCCGACACCGGCACGAAGATGGTGCATATCGGCAAAAACACACGCAGCACCATCGTGTCGAAGGGCATTTCCGCCGGTCACGGACAGAACAGCTATCGCGGACTGGTGAAAGTCCAGAAAAGCGCCACGAACGCCCGCAATTTTTCACAATGCGACTCGATGTTGATCGGGTCGAAGTGCGGTGCGCACACGTTCCCTTACATCGAGGTGAAGAACACATCGGCGAGTGTCGAGCACGAGGCTTCGACCTCGAAGATCGGCGAGGACCAGATATTTTACTGCAACCAGCGCGGGCTGGCGACGCAGGACGCCGTGAACCTGATCGTGAACGGGTTCTGCAAGGAGGTCTTCAAGGAACTGCCGATGGAATTTGCCGTGGAAGCGCAGAAACTTTTAGGCGTGAGTTTGGAAGGCAGTGTGGGGTAGTCTTGACCATGGATAAACACGGATGGACACGGATGAAAGACCGGATTTGCGTCGTGGCGGCGGATCGAAACTCCTTTTGAAGGCCGAGACGGAAAAGATTATTGGTTTTGCCTTTGAAGTTTTGAATGAGGTTGGCCATAGGTTGAACGAGAAGATTTATGAGAACTCGCTGACGGTTCTGTTCAAGCTGAACAATATTGTGTTTGACCCGCAGCGAAGATTTCCAGTTTTCTTTCGTGGTGTTGAAGTCGGCGAGTTTGTTCCCGATCTCATTGCCTTTGGTTCGGTGATTGTGGACACGAAGGTCATAGACCGCATTACCGACCACGAGCGCGGCCAAATGCTGAATTATCTCCGCATCACAAAGTTGCGGGTCGGCTTGATTTTGAATTTTAAAAACGCTCGGCTGGAATTCGAGCGCGTTGTCTTATGATTTTATATCCGTGTTTATCCGTGTCCATCTGTGGTTAAATAAATGTTTAGAAAATGAGCAAACCGATTCTTGAAATCAAAAACCTCAGCGCGGGCGTTGAGGACAAGCAAATCCTCAAAGGCATCAATCTGACCATCAATGCCGGCGAGGTCCACGCGGTCATGGGGCCGAACGGTTCCGGCAAAAGCACCCTGGCCGCCGTGCTGGCCGGCCGCGCCGGTTACGATGTGACCGGTGGCGAAGTGATTTACGACGGCAAGGACCTGCTCGACCTCGATCCCGAGGAGCGCGCCCGCGAAGGCGTTTTCCTTGCGTTCCAGTATCCGGTCGAAATTCCCGGTGTGAACAGCACCTATTTTCTCAAGGCCGCGCTGAATGAAATCCGCAAGTCGAAAGGCCAGTCCGAACTGGATGCGATGGAATTCCTCAGCCTCGTCAAAGACAAGATCAAATTGCTGGAGTTAAACGAGGATTTGCTGCGGCGCTCGGTGAATGAAGGCTTTTCCGGCGGCGAAAAGAAGCGCAACGAAATTTTCCAGATGGCCGTGCTCGAACCCCGGCTCGCCATTCTCGACGAAACCGATTCCGGCCTCGACATTGACGCGCTGCGCATTGTCGCCGGCGGCGTCAACAAGCTGAAACGGCCCGACAGCGCACAACTTGTCATCACGCATTATCAGCGGTTGTTGAATTTCATCATTCCCGATTTTGTCCACGTGCTTTACGATGGCCGCATCATGAAGTCCGGCGACAAGCAACTCGCGCTCGAACTCGAA
This sequence comes from Verrucomicrobiota bacterium, assembly GCA_050010435.1. Taxonomy (GTDB): domain Bacteria; phylum Verrucomicrobiota; class Verrucomicrobiia; order Limisphaerales; family UBA11358; genus UBA11358. The sequence continues at coordinate 19,393 of JBEKKZ010000013.1, forward strand.
GCGAAGGGCTACGATTGGATCACGAAGGCCGTATAACCACGGGAAACTTGTGAATTTGGACGAATCCCAACGCAAAAAAGTCGCTGCCTGGATTGCGGATGGCGCGACCATTTCCCAAATTCAAAGCCGGCTCGCGTCGGAACTCAACCAGAAGCTCACTTACATGGAAGTGCGTTTTTTGGTGGACGATTTGAAATTGACGCCGAAAGACCCGGAGCCGCCCAAAGTTGCCGCGCCGGTTGCCGAGGCGGCAAAACCTGTCGATAAGAAAAACTCTCCGCCCCCCACAGAGCCGCCGGGCGCGAGAGGCGGCGTGTCCGTAACGGTGGATCAATTGGCGCGGCCCGGCGCGATTGTCAGCGGCAAGGTCGCGTTCAGCGATGGCCAGCAAGCCGACTGGCATCTCGACCAGACGGGGCGGCTGGGCGTCCTGCCCCGGCAGCCGGGTTACAAGCCATCCGCCGCGGACGTGCAGCAATTTCAAGCCGCGCTGGAAAAGGAAATTTCGCGGTTGGGATTTTAACTCCCGAACAGGAACATTCGGCATAGAAAAGCGGCGGAGGTCCGCCGCACTCCTAGACCTGTCGGAGGCCTCAGTGCCACAACTTGCGCGAAGCGTCTTGGACTGCGCCAGTCTTCTGGCGCCTTCGAGTGTGTGGCACGGACGGCAGCCGGAATTGCCAGCCGGCCAGTCGTCTCGCAGAAGCGGCAAGATGGCCAAGCAAACGACAAACCACCAATTCTTGCCGCACGCCTGGCGACTTGGCACATTAACGCGGCATGCGCGAAAAATTCCGGGTCTGGATTGAAAATCTTTATACCTTTGGCCTCGAAGTCATCTCCGGCGAGCGCCGTGATTTCAAGGCGAAGTCCACCCGCACCCTCTTATTCAGCTTTTCAAAACTGTATCAGGCCGGCGTCAAAATGCGCCGCTGGCTTTACAACGTGCGCATCCTCCGCGACAAGACGCTGGGCGTCCAGGTCATCGCCATCGGCAACCTGACCGTCGGCGGCACGGGCAAAACGCCGGTCGTGGAAAAATTCGCCCGTGAATTGCGCGACGCCGGGCGCACCGTCGCGATTCTTTCCCGCGGTTATCGTTCCAAACCGCCGCCGTTGCACCGGTGGCTGCTCGATAAAATTTTACTGCGCGAGGACCAGACCCCGCCGCGCGTCGTGTCCGACGGCAAATCGCTGTTGCTCGATTCGGAAATGGCCGGTGACGAACCTTACATGCTGGCGTCCAATCTCCGGGACGTCGTCGTGCTCGTGGACAAGAACCGCGTGAAGAGCGGACGTTATGCGATAGAAAAATTCGGCTGCGACACGCTGTTGCTCGACGACGGTTTTCAGTATTGGGACCTGCGCGGGCGCCGGCACGACGTGGTGCTGGTTGACCGCCAGCAGCCGTTCGGCAACGAACATTTGCTCCCGCGCGGCACGTTGCGCGAACCGCCGTCGCACCTCGCGCGGGCCCAGACGATTTTCATCACCAAAAGCGACGGCCAGACCGCCGAACTCCGCCGGCGCATTGCCGAATTCAATTCCGACGCCGCCATCATCGAATGTGTGCATCATCCGCTTTACCTCGAAGATGTGTTCACCGGCCAGCGGCGTAAATTGGATTTTCTCCAAGGGCACAAAGTCGCGTCGCTGAGCGGCATCGCGCAGCCGGAAAGTTTCGAGCAAAGCCTCGTAAAACTCGGCGCGGAACTGGTTTATTCCAAACGCTTTGCCGATCATCACCGCTTCACCCAGCAGGAAATTCTCAACGTCATCAATCGCGGCAAGAAACGCCAGGCCGTCACCATCATCACCACGCAAAAAGACGCCGTGCGTTTTCCCAAAATTGACCGGCGAGACCTGCCGATTTATTTCATGCGCGTCGAAATCCAAATCGTCAGCGGCGCCAACGACTTTCAGGACTGCGTCCGCAAAATCTGCTTCCGCTAAAAATGGACACGCTGATTTACTGGGCCGCCCGCGCGCTCGTCGCGTTGATTCAAGCGCTGCCGCTCACCCTCGTCGCGCGCCTCGGGCGGGCGGGCGGCGGGCTGGCCTTCTGGCTCGACGCGCGGCACCGGCGCGTGGCGCTGAAAAACCTGGCCCTGTGCTTTGGCCAGGAAAAATTGCCGGATGAAATCCGCGCGCTCGCCCGGGAAAATTTCCGGCGCATTGGCGAAAATTACGCCAGCGCCATCAAAACCGCCGCAATGACTTTTGACGAATTGCGCCCGCATGTCGAATTCGCCGGCATTGAACGCCTGCCGCAAAAATCCGGCGACGAGCCGCCGCGCAGCGCCGTCATCGCCATCGGCCACTTCGGCAACTTCGAGCTTAACGCGCGGATCCAGGACGTCCGGCCGGATTACCAGAGTGCCACGACCTACCGCGCACTCAAGCACCCTGCGTTCAACCGGCTCATGCAGAATTTGCGCACGCGCAGCGGCTGCCTTTACTTCGAGCGCCGCGCCGACGGTCCGCTGCTCCGCGCCGCGATGAACCGGGGGGGAATCATTCTCGGCCTGCTCACCGACCAGAGCTCCAACGGCCTCCGGGCACCGTTCCTCGGCCACGACTGTTCCACCACGCTCGCGCCCGCCGTGTTCGCCTTGCGTTATCAGTGCAAACTCTTCACCGGCTTCTGCTACCGCGTCGCACTGGCGAAATGGCGGATCGAACTCGGCGAAAAAATTCCCACGCACGAAAACAACCGTCCCCGTCCTTCCGGGGAAATCATGGGCGACGTCAATCGCGCGTTTGAAGCCGCCGTCCGCCGCGACCCGGCCAACTGGTTCTGGGTCCACAAACGGTGGAAACCGGATTCATCGGCCAAAGCGAAGATTGAAGATGGAGGATAGAAAATGGAAACCCCGCCATGAACAGCCATCCTCCATCCTCCATCCTCGTCGCGCCGAAGCAAAGCGAAGGCGGACTCCACCCGCGTAGAATTGTGGTACGTGGGTCGAACTGGTTGGGTGACGCGGTCATGACCACGCCCGCGCTGCTGCGCCTGCGCGAAAAATTTCCCGACGCGCATATTGCCTTGCTTACACCGGAAAAGCTTGGCGATTTGTGGACAAATCATCCGGCAATCAGCGAAACGATTTCATTTGCACCGGACGAAAATGTGTTTTCGATCGGCAAAAAATTACGCGCCGGGAATTTTGATCTCGCACTCGTGCTGCCAAACTCGCCCCGCTCCGCGCTCGAAGTCTGGCTCTCGGGGACTCCCCAACGCATCGGCTACGCACAACCTTGGCGGAATTGGTTTTTAACACAAACTGTCGCTTCGCGCCCCGGCGCGATGAAAATGCGGAAACGTTCCGTTGGCGAAATCAAAAGGCTGATCGCCGCCAATAACCGTAGCGCAGGCGTCTCGCCTGCATCCGAAAACAAATTTGCAGGCGGGACGCCTGCGCTACCTTCAAGCGTTCATCAGATTCACGAGTATTTGCATCTCGTTGCTGCGCTGGGCGCAAACCCGGAACCGCTGCCGCCGCAGTTGGTTGTGACCCCCGACGAAGTTGAAGCGGTGAAGAAAAAATTCGGCCTGGATGAAATTAAGCGGCCGCTCTTCGGGTTGAACCCCGGTGCGGAATACGGCCCCGCCAAGCGCTGGCCGGTGGAAAAATTCATCGCCACCGCCCGCGAAATCCAAAATCGAACCAATTGCACCTGGCTGACTTTCGGCGGCGAAACCGATGCGGCCATGGCGCACCGGATCGAATCCGCCATCCCCAGTCCGCCATCCGCAATTTGGAACCTGGCCGGAAAGACCACACTCCGCGAGCTGATGGCGCTTTTGAAGATTTGCCGCGTGCTGCTCACCAACGATTCCGGTCCGATGCACGTGGCCGCCGCGCTGGGCACACCGGTCGTCGTCCCGTTCGGCAGCACGTCGCCGGAACTGACCGGGCCGGGCCTGCCGGGCGATGCGCGGCACCGGCTGTTGAAATCCGACGCGCCGTGTTCGCCGTGTTTTTTGCGTGAATGCCCGATTGATTTCCGCTGCCTGAACGGCATCAGCGCCGAACGCGTGGTCGAGGCGGTTCTGGAAGTGGTTTGAACAACAAAGTAACGAAGCAACAAAGACGGCCATTTCAAAACCGCGTAGCCGCCGACGTGAGTCGGCGCCATTATTCCGGATAATCAGCGCGGACTGATCCCGCAGGGCGGGAGCGCCGGCCTCCGGCACAGCGCTTTGAGGCCTGTTTCAGCATCATGCCGCGCTGGAAGCCGGCGCTCCGCAGTCTAAATTTCACGCCTGAAAATTCTTCTTGACGTTCGCCGCCAACTGTCATACTGTTCTATGACAGTAAAAGACGGCTATGATATTTCAGATTGATTTCAAGTCCGGCAAGCCGGTTTACCTGCAACTGGTGGATCAGATCCGCTATGCGGCGGCCTCGGGCACGTTGCGTTCCGGCGAACCCCTGCCGTCCATCCGTCCGCTCGCCGAGGAATTGCGCGTCAACCGCAACACCATCGCCAAGGCCTACGCGGAACTGGAAAGCCAGGGCGTCATCGAGACGATTCCCGGCAAGGGCTGCTTCCTGAAGAAAAGCGATTCCCCGTTCAACAAACAAGTCCGCCAGAAACTGCTGCTGACGGAAGTGGACCAGGCAGTGGTCATGGCGCATCACCTGCAGGTGGATCGCGAAAAGTTCCTGGCGCTGGTCAAGGAACGGCTTGATTACTTCGAGCGCAAAGTGAAGGAAGAAAATGAATAGTAAAACGCAGACCGGCGAAGTTCGTAGCGGCGTCTCGGCAGAGCGCCGTCATCTTTCGGAAACCAGTCAGCGGCGCTCTGCCGAGACGCCGCTACGCCGAATTATCATTGAGGTGAAACCATGAATCCCGAATCGCCCGTCATCGAAATCAAAAATCTCACCCGTCGTTACGGCAAGCTGGATGCCGTCAACGGCCTGAGCCTGACCGTCCGCGCCGGGCGCTGCTATGGCTTCTTTGGCCGCAATGGCGCAGGCAAGACCACGACCATCAAATGTCTATTGAACCTGCTCCGTCCGAATTCCGGCACGGCGCGGGTGTTTGGATTGGATCCGCAGCGCAATGAAGTGGCCGTGAAATCACGCCTCGCCTACGTGCCGGACCTGGTCGCGTTTTATCCCTGGATGACTGTGCGCGACACGCTGGAATACCTCGCTTCGTTCCGCCAACATTGGAACGGCGACATCGAAGCCGACCTGCTGAAACGGTTTCAACTCGACCCGAAACAGAAGGCCAGCAATCTCTCGAGAGGCCAGAAGACACAGCTCGCGTTGATTGGCGCAATTTGTCCGGAACCCGAACTGCTCGTGCTGGACGAGCCAACGTCGGGACTGGATCCCATCGTGCGCCGCGAATTTATCGAGACCGTCATCGGCGCCTACCAATCCGGCGATCCGGGAAGCCGGACCGTTTTCGTCTCCACGCATCTCATCGCGGAATTCGAGGGTTTGATTGACGAATTCACCATCATCGAGCAGGGCCGCGAACTGCTGACGATGGAAGCCGACGCCGCGCGCGACCGTTTCCGAAAAATCCGGGCGCGGTTCGCCCAGCCGCCAGCGCAACTCAATTTGCCCGGCGCGTTGAACGTGAAACAAAGTGGACGCGAAGTGGAAATTCTTGCCAACGGCAACAGCGAGCTACTACTGGAAAAGCTTCGGGCGCACCAGCCGGAGGAACTGCGGTGTGAATCGCTGTCGCTGGAGGAGATTTTTGTGGTGTCGGGCATTTTGAAAAAAACAAACGCTGGAGAACCATGAGTGCGGCGACCATTCAGATTCAGTTCAACGCAGAGACGCAGAGAACGCGGAGAAGCGCAGAGTTGTCTTGGTTTATCTGGGTTTTTTGTGTGGCTGGAAAAAGATTTTCTCTCCGCGAACCTCTGCGTTCTCCGCGTCTCTGCGTTAGCAAAGCCAATCTTTTCCCAAACCGCCCATGAACGCGCTCGTCAAAAAGGAAATCCGCCTGCTGCTGCCGAGCTGGATTGTGGCTGTGCTGCTGGCACTGGTTCAAGCGATCACACGGCCCTATGATTTCTATGTCGCGTGCCTGCTTTTCTTTGGTTTGACGATTATGGCGCTGACGACGTTTGGCCGCGAAACCAGTCTCAACACGTTTTCGTTGCTGCTGGCCCAGCCGGCGAAGCGAATGCGGATCTGGCAGACAAAGCTTTCCGTCCTCGCCGTCGCATTTCTGACTGTTATCGGAGTGTGGCTCGCGGCTTTTTGCATCGCTTTTATAAGGGCTAAAGTAGTTGATCCCATCGATCTGGCGTCATCCTATTATTTATTCATCACCATCTGCCTGATTGCGACCGCGACGTTCACAGGCGGGCTCTGGACGACGCTATTGCTGCGCCAGGTCGCGGGCGCATTCTGGCTCACGCTGCTAGTGCCGGCGGTTCTGTCCGGGTTTTCTGGCGTATTGCTCGTCCAAAATCAGTCCAACAACGCCCTCATTGCCGCCCTGTGCGTCGTCTTCGCGGCTTATTCGGTCGGTGGATTTCTGTTTGCGCGCTGGTTGTTTTTCCGCGCGCAGGACGTGGGCTGGTCCGGCGGAGTCATTTCACTTCCGGAATGGAAATTTTTCGCGGCGCGTCCGGAAAATGCGGTTTCAAACCGGAACCGAAAACCGATTTTTGCGCTGCTGAAAAAGGAATTTCAACTGCAACAAGTCAGCTTGCTCGGCGCAGCCGGACTGCTGGTGCTGCACATCGGCATCATTGCGCTGCGAAAATACCACGAGTTTGCCAAAGATTCTGCCGGTGAAGTTCTCACTTCCATTTTCTGGATGCTGTGGCTGGTCATACCCCCGGTCATCGGCAGTATGGCCGTGGCCGAGGAACGCCGGCTCGGCGTGATGGAGGGACAATTGTGCCTGCCGGTTCCGCGTCGGGTTCAATTCGCAATCAAAGGATTTCTGACTTTGTTTCTCGGCACATTCCTCGGCGGCGTCATACCGGTGTTACTGGAAATGGTTGGAGTTGCGTTGGGCGCGCATAATTCGGTGTTCGACCTGCAAGGCCACACGGGAGAACTTGGCTTTCTATTAGTCCCTGCGGCGTTCGCTGCGTGGTTGGCTTTACTAAGCTTCTTTGCCTCGACCCTCGCCCGAAGTTTTCTACAGGCCGTCGGCCTGGGCATTGCAACTTTCTTCATCAGTAGCACGCTGTTGATTACCAACGGACCGATTCATGAATCTGTGCATTTCATCTTGCCGCTTGTAATCGGTGTCCCGACACTCATCGTCACCCTGCTCTGGCTGGCTTACCTGAACTTCAAAAATTTCCGCGACGGCTGGCCATTGTGGCGGCGCAACCTGCTGGGCTTTGCCGGGGCGTTTATATTCGTCATCGTGACGAGCTTGGCGCTTTACAATCGCGCCTGGGAATTTTTTAAACCGGCGGAACCGGCACACGGCCCGGCGAAACTTTCATTATCGAACCCGCCGACCTTGCAGATCGTGCAATACAGGAATTTGCTCGTGCGGTTGCCCGATGGCCGCGTCTGGTTTGATTGCCTGGATGACTCCTACAATGATTATGGCGGTCCAGTCAGATGGCGGTTTTTATGGCGAACGCTGGCGTACCCTTTGCGCGAAAGTGCCGGGCCGCGGCAATTTGTTGCCGGTTCCAACTGGGTGGCGGCGACGACGGAACGTTTGTTTTTTGGCTGGAATGTTAAAGGCAAACAGTTTTTTGCATCCGGCTTTATGGACACGGTTGGCATCCAGCCGGACGGGACGCTTTGGATTTCAGAAAATCCTGAACCAAACAAATGGACGGCGGGGACGTTGCAGCGATTTGGCAGCGAGACCAACTGGCGGCAACTCGCGCAGTCCCGCACCAGTATTGTGCTTTTGAAAAGCGACGGCACGCTCTGGCGTTGGGGGTCGGTCACCAACGAATTGCACCAATGGCCGGGGCTGCGCGCTTTCACACCGCATCAAATCGGCACCAATTCCGACTGGCAGGAGCTTTTCACTTTGGGCGGGATTTTTGCCCGGCGAACGGACGGTCAGGTGTGGCATTTGAACGTGCATTGGAAAACCGGACGGGATGAACTGGACCGGGCGACAAATTACGACGAGATTGTTTCGCAAACGGCATCGCGTGCCGGCGACGAGCTAACCGCGTTTGTTCGCGCGGACGGAACATTGTGGGTGCTCAACCGGTATTGGGACGAAAAAACCGGAAAGACGATGGAAACCGGCATTTTGCAGGTTGGGAAAGAAAACGACTGGCGGGCGGTCGCAGTCAACTATGGCAGGATGGTGGCGCTTAAATCTGACGGCTCATTGTGGCAGTGGCACTTCTCCAATACATATAACATGAGCCAGGAACAATTCATCCTGTTCATTCAAAAACCACCGACTCGGCTGGGCATCCACAACGATTGGGTCGCGATTACCGGCGCCTGGGAGGATGTGATTACGCTCGCCGCTGACGGCAGCCTGTGGTTGTGGCCGGACCGTGAACAATATGAGCGATACACTTTGCTGAAGCTTCCCAAGCAGCCGCAATTTCTCGGCAACATTTTCGGCAAGGCGGAATGAGACGCGCCCAGTAGGCGTCGAGGTAACGAGACACTGATCGAATTAATGACATTCGATTACGATGGACGAATCCCTCCACGATTCAGACGTGTCGCGTAAATCAGGTATCATAAATCGTAAATTTAGTCAGAGCCTCGTCACCTCGGCTGCTACGGATAATTGACTTTCTGCCTTCGGGCCTCCGTGGTAAATTCGCCGTCGTGGAAACGGTCACCAAACTCACGAATGAGCTCGTCGCGTCGTATGCGCGCGTGGGCGGCATCAATCATCTGGATGGCAAAAACCTGCCGTCCAAGCGCGCCATTGCCGCCATCACGATGGATTTGCTGCGGCTGTTGTTCCCCGGATATTTCGATGAAAAATTGATCCATTCGTCGGAAATCAAGGTGGTGACGGCGGAGTTGCTCGATTCGGTGCTGGGCACGCTGGAGGACGAAATCCGCAAGAGCCTCGAATATAATCCCCCCTCCCATCTGCCGAAACAAAACATCACGACGGCGGCGCACAGCCTGACGGTGGAATTTCTCGGCAGCCTGCCGCGGTTGCGGGATGTGCTCCAGACGGACGTCGAGGCGGCTTACGACGGCGACCCGGCGGCGAAGAGCAAGGAGGAAGTGCTGGTCTCGTACCCGTTCGTCGAGGCCATCGCGGTGCAGCGGCTGGCGCACGAGTTGTATTTGAAAGACGTCGCGCTCATCCCGCGCATCATGACCGAGTGGGCCCACGCGCGCACGGGCATGGACCTGCATCCGGGCGCGCAAATCGGGTCGCACTTTTTCGTGGACCATTGCACCGGCACGGTTGTCGGCGAAACCGCCATCATCGGCGACCACGTGAAGATGTATCACGGTGTCACGCTGGGCGCGAAATCCACCGCCGGCGGACAGCAATTACGCGGCAAGAAACGGCATCCGACCATCGAGGACCGTGTCACGATTTATCCCGGCGCGACCATCCTCGGCGGCGAGACCGTCATCGGCGCCGGCAGCACGATTGGCGGCAATGTGTTTCTCATGGACAGCGTCGCGCCGAAGTCACTGGTCATTTACGACGGCCTCGACATGCGCGTGTTGAACAAAGCGAAAAAAACGACCGTCGTGGACTTTCAGATTTGACGGCTGCCCGGTTCGCAAGACATTGAAAGCGCTCATCGAAACCAGAAACACGAGGCCGGAACGGGTCTTCCTCGTCGGTGTCGAACTCAAATCGCGCAATCATGCGGACACGCGCGATTCGCTCGCCGAACTCGGTGAACTGGCCACAACGGCAGGCGGCGAAATCATCGGCGAAGGCCTGCAAAAAACGGAATCGCTGAATCCCGCCACGTTCATCGGCAAGGGCAAGGCGACTGAATTCGCGGACTTCTGCCGGCGGCAGGACGTGGACACGGTGATATTCGACGACGATCTTTCGCCGGCGCAAAGCCGCAACCTCGAAAAAATTTTCAACTGCAAGATTCTCGACCGCACGTCGCTCATCCTCGACATCTTCGCGCAGCGCGCCCGCACGCGCGAAGGCAAGCTGCAGATTGAGCTCGCGCAGCTTCAGCATTTGCTGCCGCGCCTGACGCGGTTTTGGGGGCACCTGTCACGGCAGGCGGGCGGCATCGGCATGCGCGGCGGCGAAGGCGAAACGCAATTGGAAACCGACCGCCGCCGCGTGCAGGATCGCATTGCGAAAATTTCCCGCGAACTGGAATTGGTGCGGCGACAGCGCGGAATTCAGCGCACCGGACGCCAGCGCAACAACTGGCCGCTGGCCTCCATCGTCGGTTACACGAACGCGGGCAAATCCACATTGCTCAACGCCCTCACCGGCGCGGATGTTTTGGTGAAGGACATTCTGTTTGCCACGCTCGACCCGACGACGCGGCGGTTGAAATTGCCGACGAACCAGAATGTGTTGCTCACCGACACCGTCGGTTTCATCCGCAAACTGCCGCACGGACTGGTTGAAGCGTTCAAGGCGACGCTGGAAGAAGTGGTGCAGGCCGATTTGCTGCTGCACGTCGTGGACATCAGCCATCCGCAGGCCGAGGAACAAATTGCCGCCGTGAATGCCGTGCTGGCCGAAATCGGCGCGGGCGGGAAACCGACGTTGATGGTTTTCAACAAAATGGACCGGCTCAACGGCAACCCCGGCGGAATCGGGGCCGGCGGCGCATTGAGCCGTTTGCAGGAACGGCATCAAAACGCCGTCACGATTTCGGCCGTGACCGGTGAAGGTATTGCGTCATTGCTTGCGGAAATCGGAACGCAGTTGCGTCCAAAACGCGAGTTTCTCGAATTGCGCGTGCCGCACGAGCAGGCGGCGGTGATTGCGCGATTGCACAAGGTCGGCCAGGTCATTTCGCACAGTTACCGCGGTCCGGCGGCGCGGTTCAAAGTCCGTATTCCACCGCATTACCATGACGAATTCGCGCCTTACATCGTGCGTGAAGCGCAGGCCGCGTCGTAACTGCGGCGGGTAGGGCGGGCGCTGCTGCGTCGCCGGGTATGATGGCCGCAGCAGCGCGGCCCTACCGTCTGGAATATGCGCCGATCGAAATCCGTTGCTTGCCCTGATGCAGCAGACGGCAGTATCATTGCCACAAACATCGGTTATGTCACAAACCGGGCGCCAGTCACTCAACACGAGCACCGTCCTCTGCGTCATCATGGGCGGCGGTCAGGGCACGCGGCTGTTTCCGTTGACGAAGGATCGCTCCAAACCCGCCGTGCCGCTGGCCGGCAAATACCGGCTCGTGGACATCCCGATCTCGAACTGCATCAATTCCGGTTTCCGGCGGATTTACATTTTGACGCAGTTCAACTCCACCTCGCTGCACAGCCACATTTCGCGAACGTATAAATTCGACCAGTTCACGAGTGGATTTGTGGAAATTCTCGCGGCGCAACGGACGCTCACCGACGCCTCATGGTATGAAGGCACCGCCGACGCCGTGCGAAAAAATCTGATTCACTTTCTCAATCACGATTTCGATTACCTGATCATTTTGAGCGGCGACCAATTATACCGGATGGATTTTCGCCCCATGGTCGCCCAACACGTCGAGACCAGCGCGGACATTACCGTCGCGACGATCCCGGTCGGGCGGCGCGAAGCGCAATCGCTGGGCATCCTGCAAATCGGCGCGGATTTCCGCATCACGCGATTTGAGGAGAAGCCCAAAGACCCCGCGCTGCTTGATTCATTGCGGGTGGAACCGGATTTGTATCCGAAACTCGGCATTGTCGAACCCGCAGCGCAGGGCGAATTGTTCCTCGCGTCCATGGGCATTTACGTTTTCAACCGCGATTTGATCCGCAGCCTGCTTGACAATCCGCTGCCCGATTTCGGCAAACATATCATTCCCCAGGCCATCAATGAGCGCCGCGTTTGCTCCCACGTTTTCCAGGGTTATTGGGAGGACATCGGCACCATCCGTTCGTTTTTTGAGGCGAACCTCGATCTCGTTTCCGAACTGCCGCGCTTCAATTTTTTTGACATGAATGCTCCGATTTTCAGCCGGCCGCGCTTTCTGCCCGGCTCAAAAATCAACGGTGCGCAGATTGATCACGCGGTGATTTCCGACGGCTGCATCATCAATCACGCGCGCATCATCAACAGTATTGTCGGCCTGCGCACGGTCGTCGGCGCGGGCACGGAATTGAACCGTGTCATCGGCCTGGGCAGCGACTATTACGAATCGCAGGAATCGGTGGACCGGCACGAACGCGAAGGCAAACCGCGCATCGGCATCGGCGCGAATTGCAAAATCGAGAACACCATCATTGACAAGAACGCGCGCATCGGAAACAACGTCGTCATCTCGCCCGCCGGCAAGCCCGACAAATTGGATCACGAACTCTGCTACATCCGCGACGGCATCATCATCATTCCCAAAAATGCCGTCATCCCGCACGGAACGGTGATTTGAAAATCAGGGCGGCACCATGAGCAAGCCGGATTTAGTGAAGTGGATTTTCTTCGGCCTGCTGAATGCCTTTCTTTTCAAGGCGGAAGCGACAGAATCTTCCCGGGATTACACCGAATGGAAGTCCGCTTCAGGAAACTGGAATGACGCAACGCATTGGTCGGATGGATTGCCCGATCCATTTCGGAGAGTGGAGATTCACGGGGACAGCACGGTGATTGTTCCATCAGGCACATACATGGTTGGCGACTTGGAGATTGGTTTCAATGCCGGTGATCATGCGCGTGTGGAGGTGGATGGCGGGCAATTGATTGTAATGCAGGATTCCTTGCGCGTGGGTGAACTGACTGGTGGCCAAGGCGAGTTTGTACTCAAGCAGGGCGCGCTGCATGATGTCATGGATGTGTTTGTGGGAGCGGCAAACAGCGTTTCGGGCCGCGAAACCAAAGGCACGCTTCGGGTGCAGGGAGGAAGTTTTGTGGGGCGCACTCTCATTGTTGGCAGTGGTCCCGGAGCGGAATCCGTTTTGGCCATTGAGGGATCCCGTGCCTCAGTCGTTCACGTGCTGGATTATTTTTTTCTTCAAGCGTTTACAAATTCAAATGGCAAAGGAGGCCGGTCCATGCTTGCGTTTACACTTGATGAGCACGGTGTGACTCCCATCACCATTCAATCCCGACGCCGCGGCTTCAGGATTGTCAAAGACGCTGAAAGCCATTGTCGGCTGAAGGTCGGGCTGAACGGTGTTCCGCCGCGCGAGGACATAACCCTGATTTCCAGCCACGTGCCGATCGAAGGAACCTTTGACAATTTGCCGGAGGGCAGCGAAATCACGGCGCAGTATCAGGGGAAAACGTATCAGTGGCAGTTAACTTACCATGGCGGCGCGGGCGCGAACGATCTTGTTTTGAAAAACAGGAGCGAGTATGCCGCCGATGCGCCGGTGACTCACATCCGGCCGATTCCGGAAATTCCCAAGCCGCTCTGGTTGGAGCATCGGCTTTATCCGCTCCCCGCGGAAACGACCGGGGAACCCGCGTTTCCGGGCGCTGAAGGTTTCGGCGCGTTCACTCCCGGTGGCCGCGGGGGTAGAACGATCTATGTGGACAATCTCAACGATTCAGGGCCGGGTAGTTTACGTGCGGCGGCCGAGGCATCCGGCCCACGGACGGTTATTTTTCGCGTGGGCGGTGTAATTCCGTTAAAGTCCACGCTGATTATCAGCGAGCCTTTTATAACGATCGACGGCCAGAACGCCCCGGGCGCGGGGATTATGCTGCGCAATCATGGAATCGAAGTGCGGACGCACGATGTGGTGCTGCGCTTTTTCCGTGTCCGGGTGGGGGATGACGACGTTCGGACGGGGGTGAGACCACTGAGTGATTATCAGGCAGGCAGCGGCGAGCATGCGCTCTACTTTACAGACGGTTCGAGAAATTGCATTGCCGATCACCTGTCTTTGAGTTGGTCCACAACCAAGATTCTTTCGACGACCAAGATGAGCGATCTGAGCACCGTGCAATGGTGCATTCTGAGTGAAGGGCTTAATTTCGCGGATCACGGTTTTGCGTCCATTACCGGTGGCAACCGTACGACCTGGCACCACAATCTTTTTGCGCACAATCTCAGCCGCAACGTGCGCTTTCAAGGCGCGGTGGATGCCGACTTCCGCAACAACGTGATTTACGACTGGGGCTGGGCGGCGGCGTATGGCGAGTTCGATCGGGTTAATTATGTCGGCAACTATTTGAAGGCGGGACCTTCCACAACGCAAAAGCCGTATTTGTTCTTCCATGACGGTGATGCTGTCGTAATGCCGGCTTCACTGTTCGTCTCGAGCAACCTCATTGAAGGCGAACCGAAGGTGCCGGGCGTGAATACGAACAACTGGCGGGGAATGGGCTATTACTACTACGACCGGGACACCCTTGGCGCACCGGAACCGTTTCCAGCGCCACCGGTCATGACTGAAGCAACCCCGATTGCTTACGAACACGTCTTGAAAGATGCAGGGGCGACGCTTCCGAAACGAGATGTTGTTGATGAACGCATCGTCCGTGAAACGCGGGAAGGGACCGGGCATATCATCAAATGGGTAAAAGACGCAGGCGGTTGGCCCGATTTCCAATCCGCAAAATGAGGGGTTCTGTTTCTCGGGTGCTGCCTGACGGCCATTTACTTTCCGTCGCTTGGCTGCTAAAATTTCCGTGTGCTCAACGACGGTGCCATCTGGAAAAATCTCAACTCGCCGCGCCGGCTGTTTTTGATCGCCGGGCCGTGCGTGATTGAAAACGAAAAACTGTGCCTGCGAGTCGCCGGCGCACTGAAGAAAACCTGCGCCCGGCTGGGCATCTTCTACGTCTTTAAAGCCAGCTTCGACAAGGCCAACCGCACATCGGCCAAATCCTTCCGCGGGCCGGGCCTCGACAAAGGCCTGCGCGTGCTCGGCAAGGTCCGCGCCGAATTTGGCGTGCCCGTGCTCACGGACATTCACCACGAGGCGCACGCCGCCGTCGTCGGCGAGGTGGTGGACATTTTGCAAATTCCCGCGTTCCTCTGCCGCCAGACGGATTTGATTGAAGCCGCCGCCGCCACCGGCCGGATCATCAATTTAAAAAAGGGCCAGTTCCTTTCGCCGGCCGAAATGGGCCAGGTCGCTGAAAAGGCCCGGCGCGCCGGGGCGGAAAAAATCCTGCTCACCGAACGCGGCACGACGTTCGGCTACAACAATCTCGTCGCCGATATGCGCTCGATTCCGATGATGAAACGCTCCGGTTTCCCGGTGATTTTCGACGCGACGCATTCGGTGCAATTGCCCGGCGGCGGCGGCGACAAATCATCCGGCCAGCGCGAATTTGCGCCGGTGCTGGCGCGGTGCGCGCTGGCGGCGGGCGCCAACGGCCTTTTTATCGAAACGCATCCGCGACCGGAGTGCGCGCTCAGCGACGGGCCGAACATGATTCCGCTGGCTGAAATGCCCGCGCTGTTGCGGGAACTGTTGAAGGTCTTTAATGCGGTGAAAAGGTGACAAGTGACGTGTGACAAGTGACATGAAAACCGGCAATGCCCGACGCCCGACGCATCCCGTCACTCGTCATCCGTCACTCGTCACCCGCCTGAAGCGCGTGAAGTTATTGATTTGCGACGTAGACGGCGTGTTGACCGATGGCTCGGTGTTCATCGGCGGGGCGCAGGAAATCAAGCGGTTCAACATCCGGGACGGCCTTGGCATGGTATTTCTGCGCCGGGCCGGCTTCAAAGTCGGCTGGGTCTCGGCGCGTCCGTCGGCGGTGACGGAACTGCGGGCGGCCGAACTGCAAATTGATTTTCTCGTCCAGCAAACCGACCGGATCAGCAAGATCGGCGCGGTCGAAAAACTTTTGCGCCGCGCGAAATTGGATTGGGACGCGGTATGTTTCGTTGGCGATGACGTCGTGGATTTGGGACCGCTGAAACGCGCAGGGTTCGCCGTCGCGGTGGGTGACGCCCGGCCCGAGGTGAAAGCGGCGGCGCGTCTGGTCACGCGCGCGGCGGGCGGGCGCGGCGCGGTGCGCGAAGTTGCGGAAATGCTTTTAAAAGCGCAGGGGAAATGGGATTCGATCGTGGCGCATTACGCGAAATGAAATCCGAAACCCAAAATCCGAAACCTGAAAGAGGCCCGAAATCCGAAGGCCGAAAGAAAACCAGAATCCGAAAGTGTCATTTTCGGTTTTCGGGCTTCGGAGTTCTTTCGGCCTTCGGTTTTCGGCCTTCGGGTCTTGCCTCCGGCTGGCTGGCCGCCGGTGCAGCCTTGTCATTGGCCTTCGCGCCCGGCGTTCGCGCGCAGCAAAACGGCTTCCAGCACGCGAACAATTTCACTTCCACCGAATACTACGGGCCGACGAATCAACAACAAATCAAATCAATTTTGTCCGGCGCCGAGGCGTTACCGCAGCCGGGCGGACTGCTTCTCATCAAACAACTCAAGCTCGAAATGTTCAACCCGGACGGCAGGCTGGAATGGGTGGTGAATGCGCCGGAGTGCGTTTATGACACGTTCAAAGGCGTGGCGAATTCGCCGGGGCATTTACAGGTGCGGACGGGCGATGGAAAATTCCGCGTCGAGGGCGAAGGTTTTTTGTGGCGGCAAAGCGATTCATTCCTCACCATCTCGAATAATGTGCGCACCGTGATTGAAAACGGGGCATTAATGAATACCAAGCCATGAAACGTTTCAGTCTCATAGTAATTGCCACGTTGTGCGGCTGGATGGTTCACGCGCAAACGGACGCGACCGCGCAAAGTTCCCCGGCAAGTGCGACAACCAATTCGCCCGACGCGACGCGTCCGCCGCGCGCCCCGACGCGGATTGATTCCGACAACAGCGCGGATTTTGATTTGAACGGGCATCAGGCAATTTATCGCGGACACGTGCGCGTGGACGATCCGGAAATGAAGCTCACCTGTGCCTGGCTCGTCGCGGATGTGCCGCCGGCGGGCGGGCATCCGAGTCACATCGTCGCCGAGACGAATGTGGTGATTGATTTCACGGACACCAAAGGCCAGACCAATCACGCGACCAGTGACAAGGCGGTTTATCTTTACAACGTGCAAAACGGCGTGACGAACGAGACGGTCACGCTCACGGGCAATCCGCAGATGGAAAACGCGCAAGGCACGCAGGCGGGCGATGTTATTATCTGGTATCGCACGGACAACAAAATCCATTTCGACAATCCGCACATGATTCTCCGGCAAAACCTCAACGGCGCCACGGCGGACACCAATTCGCCGCCGGCCACCGTTGAAAAACCTGCCAGTCCCTAGCGTGAACGAACCCATTCCCCAACCGGAATTGAAGAAGATTGCACCCGGTCCCGCAATCACGACGGCGGTGGCGGATGGGGCGCTGCTCACCACTGAAAATCTGGTGAAGGAGTATCACCGTCGCCGCGTGGTTGACGACGTGTCCATCTCCGTGGGCGCGGGCGAAATCGTCGGCCTGCTCGGGCCGAACGGCGCGGGCAAAACGACGACGTTCAACCTGGTCGTCGGTCTCGTGAAACCGGACGGGGGCGCGGTGAAATTTCAAGGCCGCGGCATCGCGCGCCTGCCGATGCACCGGCGCGCGCGGCTGGGCATCGGTTATCTGACGCAGGAACCGTCGGTGTTCCGCAAACTCACGGTTGAGGAAAACATTCTGGCGATTCTCGAAATGTGCCGGCTGTCGCGCGACGAACGCGCCGTGCGATTGAAGTATTTGCTCGATGAACTGGATTTGACGCCGCTGGCCAAAAACAAGGCCTACACGCTCAGCGGCGGCGAAAAACGGCGGCTGGAAATCACCCGCGCACTGGTGACGAGCCCCAAGTTGATGCTGCTGGACGAGCCGTTTAGCGGCATTGATCCGATTGCGGTCTATGAAGTGCAGAAGATCGTGCGCCGTTTGAAGGAGCGCGGGCTGGGCATTTTGGTCACCGACCATAATGTGCGCGAGACCTTGAAGTTGATTGATCGCGGCTACATCATCCACAAAGGCCAGGTGCTCGTGGAGGGTTCGTCCGAATTTCTGGCGAACGACCCGAGGGCGCGCGAAATTTATCTGGGGCCGGAATTTAATTTGTGAATATACAACGCCAGATCGTCACCGTTGAACAGTTCTACAAGGAACACGCCGCCGAGCTGCAAATGCGGCTGCTGGCGGGGGAACGTGGTCTGAAGCGCATCATCCGCGAAGCGACGGTAAACCGTCCCGGCCTCGCGCTGAGCGGATTCACGCATTATTTCGCCTACAAACGCGTGCAGGTTTTCGGCAACGCGGAGGTGTATTATTTGCGGTCGCTCACGTCCGCCGAACGATCGAAACGTTACGCCCACTTTTTCGCCTTCAAAATTCCGTGCCTGGTTTTCAGCCGCGGGTTCCGCCCGGACAAGGAATTTATGGCCGACGCCGAGAAAGCGGGCGTGCCGGTTTTTCAATGCCCGACGATCACGATGAAATTCATCAACGCCGCGACGCTCGCGCTCGAGACAATGTTTGCGCCGCGCGGCTCCGAGATGGGCAGCATGGTGGACATCCTCGGCGTGGGCGTGCTGATTCGCGGGGAGAGCGGCATCGGCAAAAGCGAGGCGGTGCTGGCGCTCATCGAGCGCGGCTACAGCCTGGTCTCCGACGACGTGACGAAAGTCACTTTGGAGGACGGCCGCGAAGTCGTCGGCACCTGCGCTGAATTGACGCGCGAGCACATGGAAATTCGCGGCATCGGCATCATCAACGTCGCCGCGATGTTCGGCATCAAAAGCATTCGCAACCAAAAACGCCTGGACCTCGTCGTCACGCTCAAGGTATGGAACGAAGTTACGGATGTGGACCGCATCGGCATGGAACAGGAATTCGTGAAAATTCTGGGCGTGGACATTCCGCACATCGTCATCCCCGTCCGCCCCGGACGCGACCTTGCGCGGCTCATCGAAGTTGCCGCGTTTCAGACCAAGTTGAAAATGTCCGGTCACAATGCGGCTCAGGAATTGAACGACCGCCTCATCGCCCACATGAGTCGGGGCAATCCGCCGCCGGCGGAATAAAATTCAGTGGCACTTCGTTCCCACATCGTTTAGTGTAAAATGAGCAAACCGATGAGCGCAAAAAAGCTGCCGGACAGTGAGTTCTTCACCAAAGAACTCACGATCTCGAACAAGCTGGGCATCCATGCCCGGCCCGCCGCCCTGTTCGTCAAGACCGCCAACCGGTTCGCGTGCGAAATTTTCGTCGAAAAGAACGGCGAAAAAATCAACGGCAAGAGCATCATGGGACTGATGATGCTCGCCGCCGGCCCCGGCAGCAAACTGACCCTGCACGTTCGCGGCGCAGACGCCCAGGCCGCCATCATCGAACTCGAAGCCCTCGTCAAACGGAAGTTTGATGAGGAATGAGCCGGATTCCGGGCGGGGTCGGGGATTTTCCAGTGTAAAATGATGGGTTCAAGTTCAACTTGAAACTTGCGGTTTGAAATTCAAAACTCCGCCATGCCGAGCATTCACGAATACGTTGATTGGGTCAGGGTGCTGCTGGAAGAAGCGGCCAAATATTTCGCGCTGTTGCTGTTTGCCGTTTTGGCTATCCGGTTCTGGCGGCGGGCGGTGAAAGTGAAGCGCGAAAAAAAGCCGGGGAATATTTTGGGGGCCATTGTGGCCAGCGTCCTGGCGTGCCTGATAGGCTATTTTTCCATCCGCCACAGCATGAGCCTGATGTATTCGTATTTCGGAATGCGGGCATTTCAGTCCTACAAGCTGGAGCCGGCGCTTTCCCTGTTTCAAACTTCTTTGAGCTACTGGAAAGACGCGGATGCCCTCGGCGGAAAAGGCGTCTGCCTGCTTTGGACCGGCAGCGTTGACGACGGGATCCGGTCGCTGAATGAGGCCAGGGCGTTGCGCCGGGGCAAGGGATCGCCCTTTGAAAATTTTTATGAAGGGTTGTATTATTTTTACCACGATGACGTGACAAACGCCGTTCCGCGGCTGGAAGCGGCTTCGGCGTACCCCGGTTTTGGCTGGGACGTAACCAAGCTGTTTGCGGTGATTCAATTGGACCGGAACCAGCCGCAAGAAGCGGTACAGCTGATGCAGCCGTTCCTGCAAGTCGAAGTTACGGAGGCGGATCAGGCATATGTCATCGCTTCCCTCAACCTGGCGGATGGAAAAAAGGCGGAGGCGCAGGCGCTCGTGGATAAATTTTTATCGGGAAACCCGACGCCGTTCTGGAAGGCCAAGCTGGAAAAACTGCGGGAAAAAATTCAAGGTCCAAACCCATGATTCGTAAATTCATTTCGTTTATCCTGTGGTGCCGGCTCGAAAATGTCATGGCCGTTGCCTTTACCGTCTCGCTGGTCATTTTCTTCCTGACCACCCGGCTGTTCCGCACGGTCTCTTTCGGAATGCTCGACCTCATTTTCATTTTATTGCCCGTCGGCATTTTGGGATTGAAGAGTCTTTTGAAGCTGCTGGTTTCATCCGAAACCGACGAAAACGCGGACGCGACGGGATATCTGCTGAGTTTTTTCAAGCCGTTTTTGAAAATCGCCCGCGACTGGTTTCCGTTTTTGCTTTTGTGCGCCTGTTATTATTCGTTGTACAGCAATTTGGTGACGCGGGTAAACCCGCATCGGGCGGATGCGTTTCTGGCCCGGGTGGACACGTTCATTGTGGGACAGCCGCCCTCATTCCTGCTTGAATCCTTCATCCGCCCCTGGCTCACCGATTGCTTGTATTTGATTTATTTTTCCCACGTGGTTTTTTTCCCGGGCGCGGCGCTTTATTTCTACCTAAAACAGGACGAACGGGCATTCCGCAGGCTGATGATGGGGTTTCTCACCATCATGCTGATGGGAACCGCCAGCTACATTCTGGTTCCGGCGGTCGGCCCGGAAGTTTTTTATGCCAGTCAATATGTTTTGGATTTGCGAGGACATGCGCTCGTGCAAAGTGTGGACTTCATTTTCAGAACCGGCCATGTTTCCTTCGATTGCTTTCCATCGCTCCACGTTGGGATTCCGTTGCTTTTGTCTTTTTACCTGCGGGACTATTGCCGAAAGTTGTTCGTTCCGGTTCTTATCTACGTCGCATTTATGTGTTTTGCGACGGTTTATCTGCGCTACCATTATCTCATCGATGTGATTGCCGCCTTTGCCTATGCGCCGGCGGCCTACTGGCTGAACGATTTTTTCCTGCGTCATTGGCCCGCTGAACGCGCTTCGCGGCTCGCCGCGGAAATCGAGGAAAAACATCCGTCCCCTTCACGGGAAACGGCAATTTAAATACAATGCCGGACAAAAGAACCGGCACCGTCCAGGCCGGCTTTGACTTTGGACTTTTAACTTGGGACTTTGGACCTTAATTTCATTACATGGCTGCCGCTGAAATTGACATCAAATACGTCGCGCATCTGGCGAGATTACATCTCACCCCCGACGAGGAAAAAAAACTTGGCGCCCAGCTCGGCGGCATCCTCGGCTACATCGAAAAATTGAAGGAACTCGACGTCGCCGGCGTCGAACCGACCGCCCACGCCGTGCCGCTGGTCAATGTCACGCGCCCGGACGAAGTCCGCCCCTCACTTCCGCCCGGCGACGCCCTCCGCAACGCACCCGCGCAGGCCAACGGGCTTTTCATCGTGCCCAAAATTGTGGAATAACCTGTGCCCATGACGAAGAATTTAACGCAAAGACGCAAAGACGCGGAGGCGCAAGGCGAATTTTTCTTTTGGCGGCTTTGCGCCTTTGCGCCTTTGCGTTAAAAACCATGCTCAACCAACTCACCATTTCCGCACTCACCGCCAAACTCGCGAAACGTGAAGTCTCCGCGCGCGAGGCCATGCAGTCGTGTCTCGACCAAATCGCGCGCGTGGACAAAAAAATCCACGCCTTTATCAGCTACAATGCCGCTGATGCGCTGGCACAGGCCGAGGCAGCGGACAAGGAACTGGCCAAAGGTGGCAACACCGCAAGGCGCCTGCTGGGAATTCCGGTCGCGGTCAAAGATGTGCTCGCCGTCAAAAATCAGCCGCTCAATTGCGGCTCGAAAATCCTCGGCAAATTTGTTTCGCCCTATGACGCGACGGTCGTCGAAAAGTTGAAGGCAGCAGGCGCGATTGTCTTTGGCCGGCTGAACATGGACGAATTTGCCATGGGCAGCTCGACGGAAAATTCTGCGTTCGGCATCACGCGCAACCCATGGGACACCACGCGCATTCCCGGCGGCTCGTCCGGCGGTTCGGCGGCGGCGGTCGCGGCCGACGAGGCCATCGCCACGCTTGGCTCTGACACCGGCGGCTCGATTCGCCAGCCTGCCGCGTTGTGCGGTTGCGTCGGCTTGAAACCAACCTACGGCCGCGTGTCGCGCTACGGCCTGGTCGCGTTTGCGTCGTCACTCGATCAAATCGGTTCGTTCACGAAAGACATCCGCGACGCGGCAACGATGCTGGGCGTCATCAGCGGACACGATTTGCGCGATTCCACCAGTGTGCCGCAACCGGTGCCGGATTATGTCGCCGGCTTGACCGGCGACATCAAAGGTTTGAAGCTTGGCCTGCCGAAGGAATACATGATTGGCGGGCTGGATCCCGAAGTGAAAGCCGCGGTGGACGCCGCCGTGAAACAATTTGAAAAGCTGGGTGCGGAAATCGTGGAAATTTCGCTGCCGCACACCGATTACGCGGCGGCGACCTATTACATCATCGCGCCTGCCGAGGCGTCCGCGAACCTCGCGCGTTTCGACGGCATCCGTTACGGGACGCGGGTGGACGGCGCGGATCCGATTGAACTTTATTGCCGGACGCGCGGCGCGGGTTTTGGGGCGGAGGTGAAACGGCGGATCATCCTCGGCACCTACGTTTTGAGCAGCGGCTACTACGATGCGTATTATTTACACGCGCAAAAAGTCCGCACGCTCATCCGCAACGATTTCTTGAAAGCGTTCGAGCAGGTGGACGCCATTGTCACGCCCACCACACCGACTGCGGCGTTCAAGGTTGGTGAGAAATTTGACGACCCGCTGCAAATGTATCTGTGTGACGTGTTTACTCTTGCGTGCAACCTGGCAGGCATCTGCGGCATCAGCATTCCGTGCGGTTTCACCGGCAACTCTCAACCCTCAACCCTCAACCCTCAACCACGGTTACCCATCGGCCTGCAACTGCTCGGCAAGCCTTTTGGCGAGGAAACGCTTCTGAAAATTGCCCATGCGTATGAGCTAAACACCTTGTGGCACAAGGAAAGAGCGGCTACAGTAATTTGAGCCAGATTATCCGGTATGAAGCCAAGCCAGCGCGCCAACAAAGTTCTTTTTTTCGTGGGGATGTGCTTTCCGCTGCTGGCACTGATTGTCATGAGCTGGCTCGTGCATCAGACGACCGAACAATTCCGGGATTCATTTTTTCAAGTGGGGCATACCTACAAAGTCCTGAATCTTGTCCAGCAAACCCAGTTTCACCTTCTGGACGCGGAAACTGAACGGCGCGGCTACTTGTTGACTGGCGGCAATGACTATCTTAACTCGTACGGCAGGGCCATGGCGGCGGTTCGTAATGATATTGATCAGTTGAAAAGCCTCGTCCAAGCCAGGGCCGAGCAACGAACCAACATCCTGGCATTGCAGAGCCTCGTTGCTGAACGGCTGGGCATCAATCCTGACACGATTGCCGGAAGCAAGCTCGATGCGCACGATGCGCTGGCCATCGCGTTGATGGACGAGGGCAAAAAAACGATGGAGAATATCAGCCGCGTGCTGTTCCAAATGGGACAGGAAGAGGAATACTCGCTGAATATAAACCAGCAGCGCGCGGAAGCCGACGCCATCTCCAGCCAGATCACGTCGGTGGTGCTCATCGGGACCGTCGTCATGGTGCTGATGCTCATTGTCATCATCCTGCGGCGACTCGAAAAACTGCAACAGGTCGTCACCATCTGCGCCTGGACCGGCCAGGTAAAACACGAGGGCCAGTGGATCCGCCTGGACGAATACCTGCAACGCCGGTTCGGTCTTTCCGTTTCGCATGGTCTTTCCCGGGAGGCGGCGGAGAAAATGATTGCGGAGATGAAGGGATTCAACCGGCCGGCCGGTGAACGGCCGCCGGGCTGACCCGACGTTTGGGTGCATCTCGGTTTTTGAGCGCCTCTCATTAGCACCCGGCTTCAGCCGGGTGAAGCCAGTTGTCCCGAGGATAAAACCCGTTTCAACGGGTTTCCCTGCGCACCGAAGCCGTTAAAACGGCTTTCCGACGTTTTTCAACCATCATCACCGGGCTGAAGCCCGGTGCTAATGAGAATTTTCCGCCGCTGTTCAAAAATTGAGATGCGCCTCTAACGCCGTTTGAACCAATCATCAGGCTTGCGTTCCAAGTAACTTGATGGTTACTTGATGGAATACATGGCCAGACCTGTCAAACCGAACGGCGGAGTGGCGGAGCGGAATCCCGAACGCACCCGCGAGCGCATTTTGTCCGCCGCGTTGGAGGAATTCGCGGCGAACGGCTTTGCCGGTGCGCGCGTGGACGCGATCGCGCGGAGCGCCGCCGTCAACAAGCGGATGCTCTACCACTATTTCGGCAACAAGGAGCATTTGTTCCGCGAAGTGCTGCGCCGCAAAATCACCGAGCGGCGGGCATCGGCCGAGGGCTTGTCGGGCGACCCGGCGGAAAGCCTGCCATTTTGGTTCGAGCTCTCGTGCAAGGACGCGGACTGGGTTCGTTTGCTGGAATGGGAGGCGTTGCAGGAGGCGGACAACCCGTTGATTGACGGAGCCGTCCGGCGGGCGCTGGCAATCCGGTCGCTGGTCCGCATCCGCCAACAGCAGGCGCTCGGCTATCTGGCCGGCGAATTTGAGCCGGGCCACCTTTTGCTGGCGATGCGGTCGCTGACGATGTTTCCGATGGCGTTCCCGCAGATGACACGGCTCATCACGGGCCAGCCGGTTTCCGGTCCGCATTTTCAGAAGAAGTACGCGGAGTTTCTGAAAAGATTCGCCGCTGCTTTCCAGCCCGCCGGCGGCCGCCGCAACAAAACCAATTTAGAAAATTAAACATGGCATGAAAAATTCAACCCTGATTCCAGCGCTGGCCGTGGTCGCGGCGATGCTGGTCAACGGCTGCTCGGGCGGCGCAAAAAAAGGCGCGGGCGCGGGCGCGCCGGTGCTCGCGGCGACGGCGGTCGAGACCAACGTGCCGGTGCAAATCAATCCGCCGCCGGTCGGTCACGTGCTGCCGTATTCGACGGTGACGATTCGCCCGCAAGTCGGCGGCGTCATCAGCCAGGTGCATTTTCAGGAAGGTCAGGAGGTCAAGAAAGACGACCGGCTGTTCACGATTGACCCGCGGCCAATGCAGGCGGCGCTGGACGCGGCGCGGGCGGCGCGGGCGCGCGACCAGGCGCAGTTGGAAAACGCCAGGATTCAATTCGACCGCGAACAAAAACTGTTCGAGCAAAAGCTCGTTTCGCAGGACGAATTCGACACGAGCAAAGCAGGCCTCGACGCGCTCACCGGCACGGTGGCGGCGGACCAGGCGGCCATCACGAACGCTGAGTTAAACCTGGAGTACACCGAAATTCGCGCGCCGTTTGATGGCCGGACGGGCAGTTTGCAATTTCACGAAGGCAACGTCGTCAAATCCCCGGATGACACGCTGCTGACCATCAACCAGATTCATCCGATTTACGTCGCGTTCGCCGTGCCGGAGCAATACCTGCCGGAAATCAAGAGGGAGATGCGCGAAAAAACG
This sequence comes from Verrucomicrobiota bacterium, assembly GCA_050010435.1. Lineage (GTDB taxonomy): Bacteria > Verrucomicrobiota > Verrucomicrobiia > Limisphaerales > UBA11358 > UBA11358. The sequence continues at coordinate 45,123 of JBEKKZ010000013.1, forward strand.
CTGAAAGTGACGGCGACGTTTCAAAACATGGACGCACCGCCGCAAGGCGAGTTGACGTTTATTGACAATGCCGTTGACACGCTGACCGGCACAATTCAGCTCCGAGCCACGTTCCCAAACGAGGACGGCACATTATGGCCGGGGCAATTTGTGCAGGTGGCAGTGATGCTTGCGGAGTTGACGAACGCAATCGTCGTACCGTCAGAGGCGGTGCAAACGGGGCAGGATGGCGACTTCATTTACGTCGTGAAACCGGATCAAACCGTCGAGCAGCAACCGGTAACCATCGGCATTACTTATCAGGGGAGGACGGTGGTGCAAAGCGGTTTGAAGGCCGGTGAAACGGTGGTCACGGACGGGCAACTGCGGCTTGAGCCTGGTGTGAAGGTGAGCATCAAGAGCGCCATTTTGTCCACCAACGCGCCATGAACATTCCCGAACTGTTCATCCGCCGCCCGGTAATGACCACACTGGTCATGTCGGGTATTTTGTTGTCCGGCCTCATTGGCTACCGCCTGCTGCCGGTGAGCGATCTGCCCAGCGTGGATTATCCGACCATTCAAGTCTCGGCGAGCCTGCCCGGCGCCAATCCGGAAACCATGGCTTCGTCCGTGGCGACACCGCTGGAGAAACAGTTCTCGATCATTGCCGGCGTGGACTCCATGTCGTCGGTCAGCGCAATGGGCAGCGTGCAAATCACCGTCCAGTTCACACTGGACCGCAACATTGACGCGGCGGCGCAGGATGTGCAGGCGGCCATTGCGCGGGCGGCGCGGCAACTGCCGCCGAACCTGCCCACGCCGCCAACCTACCAGAAGGTCAACCCGGCAGACGCTCCCATTCTTTATCTGGCGCTGAGTTCACCCACGCTGCCGCTTTCGACGGTGGATGACTACGCCGAGACGCTGCTGGCGCAGCGAATTTCGATGATCAACGGCGTCGCGCAGGTGTCCGTTTTCGGCTCGCAGCAATATGCCGTGCGCGTGCAGGTGGACCCGAACAAGCTGGCGGCCTACGGCATTGGCATTGATGAGGTCGAGTCGGCGGTGGAACAGGGCAACGTGGACCAGCCGACCGGCACGCTTTACGGCCGGCACCAGGCGTTCACCGTGCAGGCTACGGGCCAGCTCGAGCACGCCGCGGATTACCGGCCGATGATTGTCGCCTATCGCAATGGGAATCCCGTGCGCCTGCAGGAACTGGGGCGCGTGATTGACAGCGTGCAAAACGACAAGGTTGCCGCGTGGTATAACACGCACGACTCCAGCGCGCGCGCCATCGTGCTGGCCATTCAACGCCAGCCCGGCGCCAACACGGTCGCCGTGGTGGACAACATCACCCGCTTGCTCCCGCAGTTCCGCAATCAAATCCCGGCAGCGGTGCATATTGACGTGCTGTTCGACCGCTCGCAGTCCATCCGCGCGTCGGTGGCGGATGTCAAACACACGCTCTTCATCGCCGTCTGCCTTGTGGTTCTGGTCATCTTCCTTTTTCTGCGAAACCTCTCGGCCACGATCATTCCCAGCCTGGCGCTGCCCATGTCCATCATCGGCACGTTCGCCGCCATGTCGCTGCTCGGTTACAGCCTCGACAATCTTTCGCTCATGGCGCTCACGCTGTGCGTTGGATTCGTCGTGGACGATGCCATCGTTATGCTCGAAAACATCGTGCGCCACATGGAAAACGGCGAGCCGCCGATGCAGGCCGCGTTGAACGGTTCCCGGGAAATCGGGTTCACCATCATTTCCATGACGCTGTCGCTGTCGGCGGTGTTCATTCCGGTGTTGTTCATGGGCGGCCTGCTGGGGCGGCTGTTGCACGAATTTGCCGTGACGACTGTGGTCGCGGTGCTGGTGTCCGGGTTCGTTTCGCTGACGCTGACGCCGATGATGTGCAGCCGGTTCATCCGCTCGGAACACGGGAAAAAACACGGCCGGCTCTACGACGCCTTCGAGCGCTTCTTCGACGGCATGCGCGGCGCCTACGACCGCAGTTTGCAGGCGGTCATGCGCCACCGGCTGGCGACGCTGAACGTGTCGCTGGCCGTGCTGGTGGCGACCCTCGCCCTGTTTGTCGTGATCCCCAAGGGTTTTTTCCCCGACGACGACACCGGCCAGATTCGCGGCAGCACGGAGGCCGTGCAGGGCATATCCTTCGAGGCCATGCGCGAGCACCAGCTGGCCGTGGCGAAAATCGTCGCCGCCGACACGAACATTGATGGTTTCATGTCGGCCATTGGCGCCGGGGGGCCGTCTTCCACCGCCAACAACGGCCGCATCTTCATGCGTTTGAAGTCGCGCTCCGGGCGCAAATTGAACGCGAACCAGGTCATCCAGGAACTCCGCCCAAAATTCGCCCAGGTGCCGGGCATCAACGTGTATTTGCAAAACCCGCCTACCATTCCCATGGGGGGCATGGTGTCCAAGGCCCTCTATCAATTCAGCCTGCAGGACACCGACACGAAGGAGCTTTTCCATTGGGCGCCCATTCTGATGGCCAGGATGGCGGAGCAGACCAACCTGCTTCAGGACGTGACCAGTGACCTGCTCATCGCCAATCCGCAGGTGATGGTTGAGATTGATCGTGACAAGGCCTCCGCGCTCGGCGTCACGGCCGGCCAGATCGAAAACGCGCTTTACGACGCCTACGGCGAACGGCAGTCCTCCACCATTTACACCGACATCAACGAATACTGGGTCATCGTCGAAGTCGAACCGCAGTTTCAACGCGACCCGGATGCGTTGGGGCAGCTTTACATCAGCAGTTCGGTCACCGATTCCAATAATTTTCCGAAGGTCGTGCCGCTCAGCGCCGTCGCCCGGCTCACGCGCAACCTTGGGCCGATGAGCATTTCCCACGTCGGCCAGTTGCCGTCCGTCACCATTTCCTTCAATCTGGTGCCCGGCGTTTCCCTTGGCACTGCGGTTGAACGCGTGCAGAAGCTCCAGACCGATTTGCACATGCCGGTCACCATCAGCGCCAGCTTCCAGGGCTCGGCGCAGGTTTTCCAATCGTCCCAGCAAGGCCTCCTGGCCTTGCTCATCATGGCCATTCTCGTCATCTACATCATCCTGGGAATCCTTTACGAAAGCTTCATTCATCCCATTACCATTTTGTCCGGCTTGCCGGCGGCGGGCTTCGGCGCGCTGATCACATTGATTCTGTTCCGCCTGGACCTGAACATCTACGGTTTTGTGGGCCTCATCATGCTCGTCGGCATCGTGAAGAAAAACGCCATCATGATGATTGACTTCGCCATTGACGCGCAACGAAGGGGGAAATCCGCCGCTGAAGCGATTCACCAAGGCTGCCTGCTGCGGTTCCGGCCCATCATGATGACCACGATGTCCGCGCTCATGGCCACGCTGCCCATCGCGCTCGGCTTCGGCGCGGGCGGCGAAGCCCGCCGGGCGCTCGGCCTGGCCGTCGTCGGCGGATTGGTGGTGTCGCAATGCCTGACGCTCTTCATCACGCCGGTGATTTATCTTTACTTGGAATCGTTCCACCAATGGTATCTGCGCAAACGCGCCGCCCGACACCCGATTCAAAAAGGAATCCAGCCGGCGGCGGCGTAGCGGCGCGTCGGCAGACCGCCGCCATTTTTCAAACAAACGCGAAGGGAAAAGTTGGCGGGGAAGTTTGCGGCTTTCTCCCGAAAGCCGCTACGAAACACAAATCCGCGCGAATAATGCTCTGATTATTCTATTGCATTCACGCCCAGCTTGATTAGAATTTTCGGCTCTGTTTATCAAAACAAATTGTGAACGCTGAACTTTGCAAAAGAGCCGCCGAAAAGGTCGGCAACCCGAACGTCCTGGTGAACCTCATTTCACGCCGTGTGCGCCAGTTGAATTCCGGGGGCGGCGGTCAGAGCCGTCCGCTCATCAGCGACGTGGGAAACCTGGGCGCAGCCGACATCGCGCTGCGCGAACTGCTGGAGGACAAAATCGGCTGGGAAATGCCCGAAGCGGTCGAATTGGTCCGCCCGCAACCCAAGAAACGCAAAAAGCGCTGACTCATTTACGATTTGCGATTTACGATTTACGAATCGCTCTTCGTTTCAAATTCCCCTCGTAAATCGTAAATCGTAAATCTAAAATTGGTCATGGCCGACATCGTGACCAATCACAAAGCCCGGCGCGATTATCACATCCTCGAAACGTTCGAGGCGGGCATCGTGTTGCACGGCACGGAGGTCAAATCGCTGCGCGCCGGCAAGGGGCAGATCACCGATGCCTTTGCGCGCGTGGAAAAGGAGGAGGTCTGGCTCTACAACGCGCACATTGACGAATACTCGCACGGCAATCTCCAGAATCATCAGCCCAAGGCGCCGCGCAAATTGCTCCTGCACAAATCAGAAATCCGGAAGCTGTTCGAACTGGCATCGGTGAAAGGCCACGCGCTCGTGCCGCTGGCGTTTTTCTGGAAGAACGGGAAGGTGAAGGTCGTGCTGGCCGTCGGCAAAGGCAAGCGGCAATTCGACCGGCGCGAGGATTTGAAAAAGCGCGAGTCCGACCGCGACCTGAAACGCGCAATGATGAAATGGTCCAAGGGAAAGTAATCGAAACGAGGATGGAAGATGGAGGATTGAAATAAAGGGTTCTCCGATATTTTCAGTGGGTAACAGGGCGTGAAACCGGACTTTTCGGGTGCAGCCACGACATCATGGATGGAAGGATGACATCCGCCCTCGCCCCGACCCTCTCCCCCAGGAGAGGGAGAATCGTTCACCGCTCTTTTGAAAATTTATACGACTGGATTGGCCGGACGCTCATCCGCAAAACTGGAAACAATCGAAAGCCATTTCCTCTCCTGGGGGAGAGGATAAAAGGTGAGGGCGGACGTAAACACTCATTCCTCTGAAAACGTCGAGGAAGCAAAGAAAAGAGGATGACGCTTTCACGCCATCCTCCATCTTCAATTCTCAATTCTCGCCGGGGAAATCAGACTTTGACCGCTTCCGGCTTCGTCCAATTCCGTTTGGGCGCCTTGGTGACGAGGCCTTTTTTGAGGGCGCTGGCCGCGACGCGGATGTAGCGGACCTCGCCGCTGGGCAACAGGGCTTTAACGCGCTGCAAATTCGGCATGAACTTCCGCTTGGTGATGGCGGTAATGTGCGTGCCAATGCCGCCCTGTTTCTTGGGCTTGCCACTCCGCCAGATGATGCTGCCCTTCATCGGGCGTTTGCCGGTCAGTTCACAAATGCGTGCCATAAAAATTCAATAATGAGCCGCGAAGCCTACCATTGAAACCCGCCGTGGCAAGCACTATTTCCGGTGGATTTTGGCTTCGGGTCATCAACCGGATTTGAAAAATGAGACAGTGGAATGGTTCGCATTCCGGGTGGGGCGAGCGTACTCGCGAGCCGGCTTTAGCGCGCGAAAGCAAAGCAGCGGCGGCTCGTCAGCAGACTCGTTTAGCGAGTCGCACGCGATGTGAAACGTGAGGCTTGCCGGTTTCCCTTGTCTATTCATGAAGGTCGGCAGCGATTATTGACCAAATCAAATGGAAAATATGAAAACAAATGGAATAGGGACCAGAACGTTAAATGTCCTGAAGAGATTTCTTGAGCATCGCCACCTTCCTGTGATTCTTGCGATTGGGGCGATACTGGTAATGTTGCCCGCCTTGAAGATGGGCTTGAGGCTGGACGATCTGCCTGAGCGCGCGGTGGCGCTCAAACCAAGCCAATTGCCACCGCGAATGCATGAGACAGGCAATCCTGCAGATTCCGGCAGTCTCTCGACCGTCCTCCGGGATTTTTTCTTCCACCGCAGTCCGGAAGACATTGCGTTGATGAAGAACTATGGCATCCTTCCATGGTGGATGCCGGACGATTTTAGGCTGGGTCTTTGGCGGCCAGTCTCCGCGTTCACTCACTGGCTCGATTACCGGCTCTTTCCCGACTCGCCCATGCTGATGCACGCCGAAAACATTGCCTGTTTCGCGGCCATCGTGTTTCTCCTCACGATTGTTTACCGGAAATTGATGGGTACGGGATGGGTCGCGGGATTCGCGGCGCTTTTGTTCCTGCTCGATGTCAACACCTACTTCCCGGTGGCGTTCGTCGCCAACCGTGGCTTCATGCTGTCATTGTTCTTCGGCCTGCTGTGTCTTTACGAGCATCATCAATGGCGTTCTGCAAAGTCCCGCTCCGGTTTGGTGTTGTCTGTGTTGTTCCTCGCGCTTTCCATTTTCGCGGATGAAGCGGGGGTCTCCACGTTTGCCTTCATTCTTGCGTATGCCCTGGTGCTCGAGCCGGGTTCCTTTCGCAGCCGGGCACTGACGGTTTTACCCTCGGTTCTGGTCGTCGTTCTGTGGCGGACAATCTATGAGGCTCTCGGTTTCGGCCTGCACAACGTCGGATTTTACATTGATCCCGCCCACGAGCCGCTTCAGTTTGCGCGGGTAGTGATCCCCCGGGCCATGGTTTTGCTCGGAGGCCAGGTTACCAGCCTGCCGCCGGATTTGTTACTCGTGATGAATCCGTCGTCGCAGTCGAAGGTCATTGCCTTTTATTGCGTCTCGATTGTTGCGGCGTTGATCGTGTTTCTTCCACTCCTGCGCAGGAACAAAATCGCGGCCTTTTGGTTTGCCGTCATGGTTTTCGCAGCCATTCCTGCGGCAACCGTAATACCAACCGGCAAGAACCTTGGGTTTGTGGCAGTCGGAGCTTATGGCCTGATCGCCAGTTTTGTTGCCGGCCTGATTACCCGGCCAGGCCGGTTGCCGGAAGGGTTGGCCTCCCGAATCCTGGCATGGATTGCCTGTGTCCTGCTGATTCTGGCGCATGTTCCGGGAGCAATCGCCGAAAGAGTCAAAGCGGTCAAAGTAACTCCTAAAATTTTCAACGTGATGAGCCGCCTCATCAATCTCGGCGATTTACCGGACGCGGAAAACAAGAATGTGATTATAGTCAACGAACCCGGCCCGTTCGCGTTAATTCATGTGCCTTCTTACAAAGCATATTACCACCAGCCACTGCCAAAGACCATGAGGGCGCTGGTGCCGGGTTGCACGGGCTTCGACGTCCAGCGGACTGATGACAAAACACTGGTGGTCCAGTCCAAAGGGCTGGACATATTCTCTTGCGAAGATGTGGGGCCGAAACACGTTGCGTATCTTTTCAGAACCTTCGACATGTCCCTGGGCGGCCCGAAACTTGGAAAAGGAGAGTGCAGGGTGTTGCGTGGTCTGACAGTGGAAGTTCAGGAAGTGAGTGAGGATGGATTACCCACGCGGGTAGCTTTCCGGTTCGACAGCTCGCTGGATTCGCCCGGCTTCCGCTGGCTCCGGTTCGACTGGCGGACGTTTTCCTACCAGCCCTTTAAAATTCCAGCCATCGGACAGAGTGTCACGCTGTCCGGACCACCACCCATGGAGGATATCGAGTTGAAGAAACTTAAAGACGAATGATCGCGCCTTCCATGCAGCTGAAGGAAACTTCAAAAACCCATCGCATAGGAATCCGGGTGTTGGATTTCTTGAAGAGATTTCTTACCCACCGTTATCTACCCGCAGCTCTTGCGATGGGGGCGATACTGGTGATGTTGCCCGCCCTGAAGATCGGCTTGGTGCTGGACGATCTGCCTGAGCGCGCGGTTGAGCTCAGACCAAGCCAATTGCCACCGCGAATGCACGAGACGGGAAACCCTTTGGATTCCGGTTCTTTCTCGACTGTCCTCTGCGACCTTTTTGACGCCGGCTTCGTCCGGGATCCGCGATGCATGGCGCTGGCGAAAAACTATGGCACCCTGCCGTGGTGGACGCCGGACGATTTAAGAGTGGGTCTTTGGCGGCCAGTCTCCGCGTTCACTCACTGGCTCGATTACCGGCTCTTTCCCGACTCGCCCATGCTGATGCACGCCCATAACATCGCGTGGTTTGCGGCCATCGTGTTTCTCCTCACGATTGTTTACCGGAAGCTGACGGGGACGGGGTGGGTCGCGGGATTGGCGGCCCTGTTGTTCCTGCTCGATGTCAACACCTACTTCCCGGTGGCGTTCGTCGCCAACCGCGGTTTCATGCTGTCGCTTTTCTTCGGTCTGTTGTGTCTTTATGAACACCATCAATGGCGTTCCGTAAAGTCCCGTTCCGGATTGGTGTTGTCCGCCCTGTTCCTCGCGCTTTCCCTTTTCGCGAACGAAGGCGGAGCTTCCACGTTTGCCTTCATTCTCGCGTATGCCCTGGTGCTCGAGCCGGGTTCTTTTCGCAACCGGGCTCTGACGATTTTGCCTTCGATCCTGGTCATCGTTCTGTGGCGGACCGTCTATACACTCTCCGGCTTCGGTGTGTTTCATATGGGCCTTTACATTGACCCTGCCAACGAGCCGCTTGAGTTTGGGCGGGAAGTGATCCCCAGAGCCATGGTTCTGCTCGGAGGCCAGCTTACCGGCGTGGCGCCGGATTTTTTGTTCGCACTCAATCCTTTATTGCAGCCGAAGGTCACTGCGTTTTATTGCGTATCGGCTGTCGCGGCTTTGGTGGTTTTCCTCCCGTGGGTGCGCCGGGACAAAACGGCCACGTTCTGGTTCACGGTCATGATGCTGGCGGCCATCCCGGCGGCAACCGTAATGCCATTGTCCAAGAACCTTGGCTTTGTGGCCGTCGGAGCTTATGGATTGATCGCCTGTTTCATTGCCGGCCTGATCACCCGGCCAAGCCGGTTGCCGGAATGGTTGACCTACCGAATCCTGGCATGGGTTGCCTGTGTCCTACTGATCCTAGTGCATGTTCCGGGAGCAATCACCGGAAGAGTCGCAGCCGTTGAAGCAGCCCCTTTCGTTTTCGATGGGCCGAACAACCTCATCGATGTCGGCAATCCACCGGACGCGGAAAACAAGAATGTGATCGTTGTCAACGCACCCTGCCCGCTCGCGTTGCTTTATGCACCTTCTTACAAAGCGTATTACCACCAGCCACTGCCAAAGACCATGAGGGCGCTGGTGCCGGGTGGCACGAGCTTTAACGTCCAGCGGACCGATGACAAAACGCTGATGATTCAATCCAAAGCGCCGGACATATTCTCCTGCGACAATGTTGGTCCGATCCATGTCGGCTACGTCTTCAGGGCTGGCAACCTGCTCCTGGGCAAACCCAAATGCAAAAAAGGCGACCGGTATGACCTGGGCGGCCTCACGGTGGAAGTCCTGGAATCGGATGCATCGGATTTGCCGTCCCGCGTTGCGTTCCGGTTCGACACCTCGCTGGATTCGCCCGATTTCCACTGGCTCCAGTACGACCGGCGAACGCAATCCTACCAGCCCTTTGAAATTCCGGCCATCGGACAGAGCGTCACGCTGTCCGGCCCGCGCCACGTGACGCTTGCGAAATTCCTCCGGCAAACCTTCAGCCTGTCCCGCGGAAAAAATTAGCCGGGTTTTCAAGATTCAAATTCTGCGTGCCTTCGGCCCGCGCTGTTCGTATCTTCACACGGTTATGGCAGCGATAAAACCTTTCGCCGCGCTGCGACCGGAACCCAAACTTGCCGCGCGCATTTGCGAATTGCCCTACGACGTGATGTCGTCGGACGAAGCGCGTGTAATCGCCGCCGGCAACCCGCTCAGTTTTTTGCACGTCAGCAAGCCGGAAATTGATTTGCCGCCGGGCACGGATCCTTATGCGCCGGAAGTCTATGCGAAGGGCGGGGAAAATTTTCAAAAGCTCATCCATGACGGCGCGCTGAAGCAGGATGCGCAACCGTGCTTTTATCTTTACCGGCAGATCATGGGTAAACATTCACAGGTTGGCCTCGTTGCCGCGGCGAGTTGCGAGGAATACCTGCACGGGGTCATCAAAAAGCACGAACTGACGCGACCGGACAAGGAAGACGACCGTGCCCGGCACATCGAAACCCTGAACGCGCAAACCGGCCCGGTTTTTTTGACCTACCGCGCCAACGCCGAACTCGACAAATTTATCGCGAAGAAGATTGCTTTCAAAAAGTCGGACGTGGATTTCACCGCCAAGGATGGCGTGCGGCACACGGCCTGGGTGATCTCCGATGAGGACAAGATCAAATTCATCGAGACGCAATTCTCAACCATCCCGTTTCTCTACATTGCCGATGGCCATCATCGCTGCGCGGCGGCGGCGCGGATTTTTCGGTCGCGCCATGGCGCGGGCCACAGCGGACAATTTCTCGCCGTGATTTTCCCCCACCACCAGATGCAAATCCTGCCTTACAATCGCGTGGTTAAAGATTTGAACAACTGGACCCCGGAGCAATTATTGGAAATTATCGGCGCCGTTTTTGCCATTGACCCGAACGGCACGGCCCAGCCTGCGGGCAAACATGAGATCGGCCTTTATATGCAGGGCAAATGGCGAACGCTGGGCATCCGCATAAAACTCACCGCCCCGCGCAACTCGGTTGATTCGCTCGATGTGTCGCTGTTGCAGGAACACATCCTGTCACCGGTGTTTGGCATCGACGACCCGCGCACGAGCAAGCGAATCAATTATGTCGGCGGCATTCGCGGCCCGGCGGAACTGGAAAAGCTGGTGAACAGCGGCGAATACGCCTGTGCGTTCTCAATGTATCCGACGGGCATCGAGGACCTGATGGCCGTTGCGGACGCCGGCGGCATCATGCCGCCCAAGAGCACCTGGTTCGAGCCCAAGCTCCGCGACGCGATGTTCTGCCACCTGATTTGACCTCGTAGCGGCGTTTGTGAAAACGCCGGACCCGCGCTTTCACAAGCGCGGCTACAAGCTTGGCGATTCATCGCGGTTCGTGTTTAATTTCCGCGTGCCACTGAATCGCCTCCAACGCGGCTTGCGCGCCACCTTTGTGGGCATGACCGTCAATGTCGTGTTGTCGGGCACGAAACTCGCCGCGGGCATTGTCGGCCATTCGCACGCGCTCGTCGCCGATGCGGTTGAATCCTTCGCCGACATTTTCAGTTCGCTCATCGTGTGGCGCGGACTGGTCGTGGCCGCGGCGCCGGCGGACGAAGACCATCCCTACGGCCACGGCAAAGCCGAACCCATTGCCTCCGCCATCGTCGCCGCCATGTTGTTGGGGGCGGCCCTGTGGATCGCACTCACGGCGTTTGGCGAAATCATGAAACCCCACCAGTCGCCGGCGCCGTTCACGCTCATCGTGCTGCTGGTGGTGGTGGCCGTGAAGGAATGCCTGTTCCGGTTTGTCTCGCGCGAAGGCCGGGCCGTGGACAGCTCGGCCGTCAAAACCGATGCCTGGCATCATCGCAGCGACGCCATCACGTCCGTGGCCGCCGGCATCGGCATCAGCGTGGCGCTCATCGGCGGCAAGGGTTTTGAGGCGGCGGATGACGTGGCGGCGATTGCGGCGGCGGGGGTCATCGCCTGGAACGGCTGGCACCTGCTCCGGCCGGCACTCAACGAACTCATGGATACCGCTCCCGGCCCGGAAGTGATTGACCGGATTCGACAGATTGCGACTGCCACGCCCGGCGTGGACAGAGTGGAAAAGTGCATCGTCCGCAAGGTGGGTTATCAGTATTTCGTGGACATGCACGTGGAAGTGGACCCGCAAATGACCGTGCTCCGCTCGCACGAAATCGCCCACGAAGTGAAGGACAAAATCCGCGACACCATGCCCACGGTCAACGACGTGTTGGTGCACATCGAGCCACTCGGCATCGCGGCGCATGAAAGAAAGTAGTGGTGAATTTTTTTGTTAATCGCGAAACGAATCCTTGTCGTTGGTGTCTATGTCGGTAAAAGCATGAACTCCCGGCGCGCATTCACTTTGATCGAATTGCTGGTGGTGATTGCCATCATCGCCATCCTGGCGGCATTGCTGCTGCCGGTGCTCAGCAAGGCCAAAGCCCGGGCACAAGGCGCGGCCTGCCTGAGCCAGGGCAAGCAGATGATGACGGCCATGCTCCTTTACACGACTGAAAACAACGACTTTTTCCCGCCCAATCCCGACGATGGCAACACCAATGTTGGTTACAATTGGTGTCCCGGCTCGGCGGGTATAGGCCAGCCGCAGGAATTCGACCCCGATGTGCTCGCCGACCCGACCCGTTCCCTGCTCATCACGTATCTGGGCGGGAATGTGTCCGTATTCCGGTGTCCGGCGGACCAGCGCATGGGCCTGTATCAGGGAACCAAGCCGACTTTAATCGGCCAGATCGTTCCTGCGGCCAGAACCTTTTCGATGAGTCAGGCGGTAGGCACCATTGACCCCGGTTATGATGCCACCGGCCCGGGGCCGGGAGCCACCCACTACGGGATTCCGAACCTGCCGGTCAACGGCCCGTGGCTGGATAATCCAAATACGTTTCCGCATCATCGAGATTCACCCTGGCACACGTTTGGCAAGGCATCCGATATTCACGCGCCGGGGCCTTCCGGCCTCTGGGTGTTGCTGGACGAAGACGCCAAAGGCCTCAATGACGCGGCGTTTGCCTTTAGCATGGAATCCCCCCAATGGCTTGACGCACCCGGGACCTACCATGACGGTGGTTGCGGCTTTGCGTTTGCCGACGGCCATTCCGAAACCCACCGGTGGCAGAGCCGGGCTGAGAAAGCCAGCGGGGGAGCCGCCATCACTGACCCCTCGGATCAGCAGGATTGGGCCTGGATGCAACAACGAACATCGGCACGCCACTAGCCCGTCAAACCAGGGCCAAGGCGCCGGGCGCGGCTGCGCTTGATTTCATTTTCTTGGAGCGCCGGTCTCCGGCCCGGCACGAAGCAGCGGGAAAACATCGAACATCCAACATCGAACGCCCAACATCCAATGAATGGTTCGAAGGCAACAATTGGAAGTTCGATGTTGAATGTTGGATGTTTATCGGCAACACGCCGGGTCGGACCAGCCTTCGCTCGGAAGCTTCCGCCTTCTCCCGCATTGCGGGATTCGTCGAGACGAGTCGGCGCGGCAGGGATCGACGCTCCGTGTTCGCGGTTTCAAACCACTTTCATTTCCCCTTTGCGTTCCTGGCGGCTCGGTGTGGCTTCGTCCTCCTTCTCGTCCTCGTCCTCGGTTTTTATGAATCGTTTCGAGGACGAAGGACGAGAACGAGGATGAGGAGGATTGCTGGTAATGTTTGAGGTTTCTCATTTTCCCTTTGCGCGTCCGCTCGCCAGGCAGTTTAATGTGCGGACATGAAAATTGTTTTAGCTTATTCGGGCGGCCTCGACACGTCGGTGCTGCTTTCGTGGATCAAGGAAACCTACGACGCCGAGATGATCGCCTTCTGCGCCAATATCGGCCAAGAGGAGGAACTCCGCGGGTTGGAGGCCAAGGCCAAACGGACCGGCGCGTCTAAAATCTACATTGACGATTTGCAGGAGGAGTTCGCGCGCGATTTCATCTATCCCATCATCCACGCCGGTGCGATTTACGAAGGCCAGTATTTCCTCGGCACCAGTATCGCCCGGCCGCTCATTGCCAAGCGCATGGTGGAAATCGCCAAAAAGGAAAAGGCCGACGCCATCGCCCACGGCGCCACCGGCAAGGGCAACGACCAGGTGCGGTTCGAGCTTACCGCCGCCGCGCTCGCGCCGGAACTGCAGGTCATCGCCCCGTGGCGGGACGCTTCATTTCGCACCGACTTTCCCGGCCGGCAGGAGATGATTGATTACTGCGCCCGGCACAAAATTCCCGTCCAGGCCAGCGCGAAGAAACCGTTCTCAAGCGACCGGAACCTCCTGCACATTTCCTACGAGGCGGGCATTCTCGAAGACCCGTGGATGGATGCCAGCGACAAAAAGTATCGCGGCTCGTTCACCACGTTGTCCGTGTTCCCCGAAGACGCGCCGAACAAACCGGAATTCGTAACGCTCAATTTTGTGAAGGGCAATTGCGTGGCGGTGAACGGCAAAAAGCTTTCCCCGCTGGGCGTGATGAAAACGCTGAACAAAATCGGCGGCAAACATGGCGTCGGCCGGGTGGACATGGTGGAGAACCGGTATGTGGGCATGAAATCGCGGGGCGTGTATGAGACGCCCGGCGGCGCCATCCTGCATTTTGCGCACCGGCAGATGGAAAGCCTCACCATGGACCGGGAGGTCATGCACCTGCGGGACTCGCTGATTCCGCGTTACGCGGAGCTGGTTTATTACGGCTACTGGTTCGCGCCGGAGCGGTATGCGTTGCAGGCGCTCGTGACCGAGAGCCAGAAAAACGTGACCGGCACCGTGCGCGTGAAGCTGTACAAAGGCAACATCATGGTCGCCGGCCGCAAGAGCCCGGTGAGCCTCTACAACCCGCACATCGCCACGATGGAAGCCGACCCGACGAAGGCCTACAACCAGGACGACGCGACGGGCTTTATCCGGCTGAATGCCTTGCGCCTGAAAGTCGCGGCGAAGGTACAGAGGAAAAAATAAATGCTAGCAAACTTGAGATGCCAAATTGGCATTTCAAGTTGAATGGCAGAAATCTTTAAGGTCACAATTTGTGACCTTGAACAAAGCGGAACTTGATATCGCAATTTGCGATGTCAAAAGCTATGCGGTCACAAATTGTGACCGGTTCGGGAATTTATGAGCAATCAGATTTCAACCATTGCTTCAGTCATCCGCACAATTCGCGGACAGAAAGTGATTCTCGACTCTGATCTGGCGCGCATTTATGGCGTGTCAACGAAGGCGTTGAACCAGGCGGTGAAACGCAACCTCAAGCGTTTTCCTGATGATTTCTTGTTGAGATTATCATCGGATGAATTAGAAATCTTGAGGTCACAAATTGTGACCTCAAGTTTGCACGGTGGACAGCGTTATTTGCCCTACGCCTTCACTGAAAACGGCGCGATCATGGCGGCCAATGTGCTCAACAGTCCGGAAGCGGTGCGGATGAGCGTGTTCGTGGTGCGGGCGTTTGTGCAGATGCGCGATCTGTTGGGTGGCACGAAGGAACTCGCTCGTCAATTGGCCGACTTGGAAAAGAAACTGACTGCGCGTCTGGATGTGCATGAGAGCGTGATTGTGGATGTGCTGCGGCGCGTCATGGAAATTCTCGATCCGCCGCCGCTACCGCCCGAACCGCCGAGGCGGCGGATTGGTTTTCACGTAGAGCCGGAAGACAAGTCAGGCAGCAAGGCAAAGAAAAAAAGCGTGCCCCGCGCGCCAGCACCACTATGATTGCCGCGATGGAAGCCGACCCGACGAAGGCCTACAACCAGGACGACGCCACCGGCTTCATCCGCCTGAACGCGCTCCGGTTGAAGGTGGCGGCGAAGGTGCAGAAGAAAAAGTAAAATGCATTTTGACATCGCAAATAGCCATGCTTAAAACGGGGTGGCCGGTGGCTCAAGTGAACTCAATGCAATCTCGCAAAGATCAAGCCGGCGTGACGACATCTGAACTGCGGGAAGTGATCCGGCGGAACAAACTGTATGAAAACAAAACTTCTAATTCGATTGGCAGCGGGACTGACGGTGATGGCCGCAAGCGCGCCCATCCTTGCTGACGGGCAAGCGCCTCCGACCGACGGCAGCGCGGCTTCGTCTGTGCCGGCGGCGACGCGCAGCAGCAACGTTTTCGCCGGGCCGTTCAGGTGGAAGTCCACCGGCCCGTTGATCAGTCCCATCTCCAACGAAACCCACAAGCTCGTGTCGGTCAAAGACCCCACGGTGGTCTATTACGGCGACCGATGGCACGTCTACGCGACCACGGCCGACACCCGGGGCCAATGGAACATGGTCTATCTGAGCTTCAGCAACTGGTCGGAAGCGCAATCCGCCAAGCCGTATTACCTGGACAGCAACCCCAACCTGCGCGGCTACCACTGCGCGCCACAGGTGTTCTACTTCAGGCCGCAGAAAAAATGGTATCTGATCTACCAGTCGCAGCCGCCGACGTATTCAACCGCGGCCGACGTCGGCAAACCCGAGACGTGGAGCAAGCCCGAGTATTTTTTCGCGAGCGAGCCGCCGGGAGTCCCGAAGTTGTGGATAGACTACTGGGTGATCTGCGATGAGAAAAATGCCTATCTGTTCTCCTCGGGCGATGACGGGCGCTTCTACCGCTGCCAGACGAAAATTCAGGATTTCCCCAAAGGCTTCAGCAACCCGGTCGTGGTGATGCAAAGCTCCAACCAGTTCGACCTCTTCGAGGCGAGCTGCACTTACCGGCTGAAGGGGACCGGCCAGTACCTGGCGCTTATCGAGGCGATCGGCAAGTCCGGTCACAGGTATTACAAGGCCTTCCTCGCCGACCGGCTCGACGGCGAATGGACGCCGCTGGCGGACACCTGGGACAACCCGTTCGCCGGCATCACCAATGTCACCTTTGACGACGGGGTGAAACCCTGGACACAGGACATCAGTCACGGCGAGATTCTCCGCGATGGGTACGACGAAACGTTGACGATCGACCCCCGGAATCTTCAATTCCTCTACCAGGGCATGGACTCGGCTGCGCCGAAAAATCCCGACTATTCGCAACTGCCGTGGCAACTCGGACTGCTGCGCCTGGACAGTCAGAAGAAGTAGCCCGCCTGGATTCTGCCGGAGGAGACGGAAGCGGAAGCGGGTTAATGTTTTTTCAAAATGAGCAGGCCGACATCGTTTTCCCGCAGATTGAACTCCTGATTCAGCACGCCGTCCTTGCCGACTTTCACGGAAACGTGGGAGGGCGGAGCGCCGCTGTTCGCTGTCTTGATCTGTGCGACCTGCGCTTTGGTCAATTGGGAGGGCGAACCCAGGTCCAGGTCGGTCGCGTAGGCGTCGTTGACACGGTAGCCGACTTTATACAATTCCAGTGAATGCTTCCCCTTCGGCACGCCGGTCAGGTTGAGTTTGACTCTTGCCTTGGCAGCGGAGGGGAGATCGCGCTTGTAATAGACCTGGTTGATGCCGAGCTGCGGGCTCGACGCCACACCGTCAGGAGCGGAATCTTTGTCGCCACCCGCTTTATTTAAAACTTGATTCAAGAAAGCAAAGAGCCGCAAATTGGAATTGGTTCAACAATTCGCCAGGATGAAATGAGCAGCAATTTAGGAAGGTTGGTGGTCAAATGAGAACAAGTCATCGTAAACTGATCGCGTGGGTTGGTGTCGCGCTCCTGAGCATCGGGTTATCGTCGCGAACCGTCGGACAGACGGACACGAACAGCGCCTTTCCGGAGTTGAAGAAGCAACAGGAGCAGTTGACGCTTGAAAACAGCATTGCCGATCAGCAGTTGAGCAAGGAACTTGCCAAGCTCACTGCCCAGAAGCAGCGGCTCGAACTCGAAAACAGCATCGCCGAACAGCAGTTGCGCCAGGAACTTGCCAGGCTCACTGCCCAGAAGCAGCGGTTCGAACTCGATAACGGCATCGCCGAACAGCAGTTGCACCAGGAACTCGCCAAACTCACCGCCGAGAAGCAGCGGCTCGAACTCGAAAACGGCCTGGCGCAGCAAAAGCTTCAAGCCGAAGTCGCCGCGCTCCAGGCTGAGCTGGACAAGCTTACCAAGCAGGCCGACCTGCTGGCCAAGCGCGCCACGCTCAAGGAAACGGAACGCAAGGCGCAGCTCGACGAAGAATTGGCGGCGGGGCGGGAAAAGTTGGAGAAGATGAAATTGACCAACGACCTTGCTGCCGCGGAAGTCGCCGACCAGAGCCGGGAATTGGCCCGGCGCGAGCTGGAATTGAAGGTACGCGCGGCCGAGTTGCAGACGCAGCGTTCGGAGTTTGAATTGCAACTGGCCAAGCTGAACAACGACCTCGATCTGCGCGTGAAACGCGACTTGTGGAAGAACCGCGTCAACCGCGACATTCAGTACACCAAGGAACCATTCAAGGACGGCGTGCTGACGATCAGCGACCGGCGGATTGCCCTGAACGGCCCCATCTGGGGGGACACGGCGGATTATGTCGTGGAGCGCATTGATTACTTCAACAACCAAAATCGTGAGTTCCCCATCTTCATCGTGATTGACGCCTCACCGGGCGGTTCCGTCATGGCCGGTTACAAGATCCTCAAAGCGATGGCCGGCAGCCCGGCCCCGGTCTATGTCGTCGTGAAATCGTTCGCGGCCAGCATGGCCGCCGGCATTACCACGCTGTCGAAAAGATCGTTCGCCTACCCGAACGCAATCGTTCTCCACCACCAGATCCTAAACGGCTCTTTCGGCAACCTGACCGAGCAGAAGGAGAACCTCAAAGAACTCGAGGAATGGTGGAAACGCCTCGCGGCGCCGGTCGCCGCCAAGATGGGCATCAGCCTGGATGAATTCATCAAACGCATGTATCAGAATCGCAGCACTGGCGACTGGCGGGAGTTCGGCGACGGTGCCCGCAAGCTGAAGTGGGTGGACGAAATCGCCGAAACGATCCGGGAAGAATCGTACGACAAGAATCCCGACGCCCCCTCCGCGCCGGGCGTCTCACCTTCGCCTGGACATCTTGAGAGCCAACCCACGCTGCCGGAAAGAGTGGACGCCAACGGCCACCGGTACGTCCTGCTCCCGCGCCTCGATCCAGTGGACTGCTACTACCTGTACAACCCCGACAACTACTACCGGCTCACTCCCTGACAGGTGCTTCAGCGCGTTCAACTTTGCCACGTTCTGCCTTTTACTTTTCACATAATCTGAGAACCGCCGCGCCCTGCAGACGCCCGTCTCGAAGGCAGGCAAGGTCTTCGTTGGCTTCTTCCAGTCGAAACAACTGTGTCCCGGTGTGGATGGGAAGAGTGAACGGGAGTTTGCATGATTGCCACGATAGGAGCCGGCCCGATCCCGCCCGTGCAGGACCACGTCCCGTGAGGAGCGGAATCTTTGTCGCCATTTGTGATTGTTTAAGGTCGCAAAATGCGACCTTGATTCGGGCAGCCATCCGGTCACAAATTGTGACTGGTTCACCGAATCACCAACGACAGGCTTTGGCACAGAGAATTTGAAAACTTGAGGTGCCAAATTGGCATTTCAAGTTGATTGGCAAGCGTTTCAAGGTCACAACTTGTGATCTTGAACGAAGAGCGAAAGGCCGTTTGATATCGCAAATTGCGATCTTAAACAATGCCTGGAATCTCATGCCACCGCCCCTGCCCGTCTGGTTGTAGCGTCGGCGCTGTGCGCCGATTCGTTCGAGCCGCAGGCTCGACGCTACACCGTAAGGAGCGGAATCCTTGTCGCCACCCGATTTCATTAAAGCCTGGCCCGTGAAGGTAGGGCGCGTCACTCCGTGCGCGCCGTCGTTTGTGTTCGGACGAGCGGCGGGCAGAGGACTGCCCGCCCTACCCGCAACGCATGTCCGGTGGACAGAGACCGGCGGGTTGTGATACGTTCTGAACATGAATGCGGTGGAAAAAATCAAGGCCGCGGCAGCCCAGCTTGACCCGGATGAACAGGTTGAGCTCTTCCGCTGGTGGGTTGAATCGGACACGTTCAAGCAGCGGCAACTCGGCGCACTGAAGCGCGACCTTGCGGACGGCCTTGAACAGTTGGAAAGCGGCCGTTACCGGACCTACGATGACACCAATGTCCTGCAACTGGCCGAAGACGTTGGCCGCGCTGGCCGGGAACGGCGTTGAAATTGTGCTGGTACTGCACGGCGAAAGGGATTTCCCGCCGTTGTTTGAATAATTGTGACTGGTTCCCCAAATCACCAACGACAGGCTTTGGCGCAGGGAAATTTGAAAACTTGAAGTACCAAATTGGTACTTCAAGTTGAGCTTTGAACCGGTCGCAAATTGCGACCGCATCGGGAAGGTACATGTAAAATGTATCAACGATTGATCAGCATACCCAAATACGCCTGGCTGTTCGCATTGGCTGCCTGCTTGCAAACAGCGGGCGCTGAAGAAACCGCCGGTTTTCCGTCTCCCGGCAAAGGGAAACTCATCCATTTTGAACAGGCGCTCCCCCGGGTGGCGAACGCGGCAATGGGTATTGACTATAAATTTGATCTTGAGAAGGAATCGTTTGAAATCTTTGTGCCCAGGAATTACTCGGACAAAGAGGCATTTGGGGTCTTCGCTTTCATGGATGCCCAGGACAACATGACCATGCCCAAGGAATGGGCTGCCATCATGGAAAAGGAAAAACTGATCTGTCTAATTCCTCAAAAGATTGGCAATAATCAGCCGTTTTCCCGGCGCGTTGGCCTCACCCTGATCGGAATTCTCAAAACCGTTGAGCGGTATAAGGCAGACCCCAAGCGGATTTACACCGGTGGAATGTCGGGCGGGGCGCGATGCTCGCTGCAACTGGCTTTCCTGCACAACGACGTGATTGCAGGAAATATTTCAATTTGCGGAGCCAATTTCTACGAGCCGGTGCCAAAGGTCAAAGCGGTTGACACTTCGAACTATGGCGTTTGGCCGGTTCCTCCTGACCGGGTCGCTGAGGCCAGGAAGAAAGTGCGTTTTGTTTTTATTACCGGCGCCAAGGATTTTCGTTATGGGAACATACTGGACATATACCAGGGTGGTTTCGTGAAGAACGGTTTTCAAGCCAGGCTCATTGACCAGCCGGACATGGGACACCAACTTTGCAGTCCGGAATCCTTGTTGGAAGCTTTCGATTTTGTCAGTGACAAGCGGTAAGTTGAGTTTTGAACCTATCGCAATTTGTGATCGGTTCTGTGGCATAATGTTTTCAGCGCCGTAGGCGTGGCATCTTTGTAGCCTCACGCATCATCAATTCCAAAGCTCCGTAGGAGCGGCATAAGACACGGAAGATAATGTCGCTCCTACGGAGCTTGATCGGTTTTGGGGATTTGAAACTACAGATATGTCGCGCCGATGGCGCTGAAGTCACCATCCTGCCGAAAATAAAAACGCTCCACCGGATTCAGTGGAGCGTAATGGTTTATCTGTGCCTTGCCATTCCCGTCTTGCCAGCACACGATGGGGATGAATCATGAATCAACGGCAAACCAGGCTGTTTGGCGTGTTAATCGTCCTGGTCGCAACAATCTCCATCGGATTGTGGCCAGGTGCAGCAAACGCCCAGCCTTCCAACTTCGTTCCTCCAACCAAGGCGGCGATGGGAACGTTCCCGGACGTGAACGATTTGCCCGTACGCAAGGAAATGCCCGATGTAATGACGATGAATGACGGGACCAAAGTTACGACGGTCGAACGATGGCGTCAGCGGCGCGAGGAGATGAAACAAATCCTCGAGTATTACGAACTCGGCCATGCACCGCCACCGCCGGGTAATGTGACCGGGCAGGACATCAAATCCCTCACCTTGCTCGACGGGACCGTAAAGTATCGGCTCGTTCATCTGAAGTTCGGCCCGGGCGGGAAACTGGGATTCGACATCGCGATTTTCACGCCGGCCAGGGGCGGACCGTTTCCGACGATCATCAATCCGTCCTTTTCCAGCACCCCGGGCGTGGCCGTCACCAACAATTCCGCCGTGACGGTTACCAACGCAGCCACCACCAATTCGCCGGCACGGCCCGGGCGCGGATTCAGCGGGTCCGTCACTTCGGAACGGGCGGCTCAAGGTTTTACGAACCAGCTCAACCGCGGTTATGCCGTCGTGACGTATCGGTACACACAATGCGGCGAGGACAATTCAAATTACTGCAATTCTTCATTTTATCCCGCCTATCCGGGCTACGACTGGGGCGTGCTGCTCGGCTGGGCGTGGGGACTGTCGCGCGTGGTGGACTATCTTGAAACGCAACCGTTCGTGGACACGAACAAGCTCATCGCACTGGGCCATTCGCGGCTCGGTAAACTGACGATGGTGGCGACGGCCTTTGATGAACGCATTTCGCTCGGCGCTCCTGCCGGGTCGAGCGGCGCCGGGACCGGCGCCTACCGTTTCTGCGGTCCCGGCCGCGGCGGCAAGGAAGGCATCGAGGACATGACGCGGAAATTCCCGTATTACTTTGTGCCCCGGCTCAAGGAGTTCACCGGTCAGATGGAAAAGCTGCCGTTCGACGCGTATTGGTACATTGCGCTGACGGCGCCGCGTCCGTGGATTTCCGTGGAAGGCACCGACGACCAGAACTGTGTTCCCAATGCGGTCAAACAATCCGTGCTGGCCGCCAAACCGGTGTACGCGTTTTTGGGCGTGAGCGTGGACCGGGTGGGCGTCAACTACGAACCGCACCGGCACGGGTTGACCCCGGACGATTGGACGGCCGCGCTGGATTTTGCCGACCAGCAATTGCGCGGCATTGATCATCATCGGCGTCTCGACCAGTTCCCGCCCGAACCGCTTCCATCAACGCCGGAGCCACCTGCCGCAAAGTGAATTTGGCAGGGACGGCGCGACTACCGGGCATCTCCGAACCTCGCGAAGCGTTTGGACTGCGTGTGGTTCACCGCCGCTATTTTCCAACCGTGCGGGAAGGAGAATGTTATCAATTGCATGGATAATCCTCCAAACCGCGTTTTCCGGCTTGAAGCCACGCGTTTTCGAGGTGAAAAGTTATGCCCAATGAGACCTGAACAATGGGAAGTTTTCAAGAAGGCGGCGCGCTTGGAAAAACTGGACAAAATCCCCATGGCGCTGATCGTTGATAGTCCCTGGATCCCCGGTTACCTCGGGGTGAAGCACATGGATTATTATCTCGACCCGGAAATATGGTTCCAATCGAACCTGAAGATCCACCGGGAATTTCCGGACATCATCTTCGTTCCGTCCTGGTGGATGGAATACGGCATGGCGGCCGAGCCGTCGGCCCTGGGTGCCAAGATCAAATTTTGGCAGGATAACACGCCCAGCGAATATCACACGCTGTTCCACATCGAAGACCTCGAAAACTGGCCGGAATACGAAGTGGAAAACGACGCGTTCATGGCGATGACCCTGCATCGCATCCGGATGCAACGGCAACGCATCCTGGACACAGGCGAAATCCTGCCGCTGGTGACGTCGCGCGGGCCGCTCTGCACCGCCGGGTTCGTCCGCAGCACGACCGACTTCATGATCGACATCGTGGAGAAGCCGGAATGGGCGCACAAGCTGATCGATCGCTGCACCAGCCTGATCATTGACTGGCTGAAGGCCCAGGCCAAGGCCATGGGCAACACCGTGGAGGGCATTTTCATCCTCGACGACATCGTGGGGTTCATCAACGAGGAGCACTACCAGGAATTCGCGCATCCGTATTTAAAAAAAATCTGCGACGCCTTCCCGAAGGACTGGGTGAAGATTTATCACAACGACGCCGACATCAACGCCTGCCTGGAGCATCTGCCGGACTGCGGGTTCCACGTGTTGAACTGGGGCAAGCAGACGGACTTTGCGGAGGTGAAGGAGCGCGTGGGTGGCCGGATGTGCCTGATGGGCAATGTGAATCCGCTCGAGGTGGGCGTGCGCGGCACGCCGGAGGAGGTGCGCGCAGCCACGCTGGACGTCCTGGAAAAGAGCGGCGGCGAAGGCATCATCCTGTCCGTCGGCGGCGGCACCAGCCCGGGCATGCCCAAGCGGAACATCGAGGCGATGTTGAAGGCGCTGGAGGAATTCAATACGAGCCGCGTGGCCGTTTAAAAAAAAGGAGCCCATGCCGGATTACGCCCTGATGAATCAATGCCTCTACGAAGGCAAGGCCAAGGAGGTCGAACAAATGACGAAGGACGCGCTGGCGGCAGGCCGGAGCGTCCAGGAAGTGCTGACGGAGGGGTTGATTGCCGGCATGAGCGTCGTGGGCGAGGATTTTAAGCACAACGTCTTGTACGTGCCGGAAGTGTTGATTGCCGCCCGCGCGATGAAGGCCGGCATGGGGGTTTTGAAACCGCTGCTGACGACGCACGGCCCGGACAGCACGTCAACGGGCGTCCTGGTCATGGGAACCGTCCGCGGTGATTTGCACGACATCGGGAAAAACCTGGTGTGCATGATGGCCGAGGGCGCGGGTTTTCAGATCCACGACATTGGCGTGGACCAAAGCATTGAAAAATTCCTCGCCGCCGCCGAGCTGCACAAGCCGGACATCATCGGCATGAGCGCCCTGCTGACCACGACCATGACCTATATGAAAGTAGTGATTGACGGTTTCAAGGAAAAGGGCCTCGGCCACATCAAGATGGCCATTGGCGGCGCACCCATCAGCCAGATGTATGCGGACGAAATCGGCGCCGACGGCTACGGCGCCGATGCTTCGAGCGCGGTGGATTTGTTTCTTTATTTCGTCGGCAAAGGACCGCCTCCCACCGCCAAATCCAAACTGGACGTCCTGGCCCCGGTGATGGCCGCGCGCGCCGAATCGTCGGCGACGACGCGTCAAGTGAGCGCGCGGGCGAAATTCCAGGTCCTTTACTGGCAGGACATTCCATCGGAAGTAAAGGCCTGGGATGATTTCGATGAGATCAAGGTCAGCCTGCCGACGCGATTTGCGGAGCGCATTGATGCCTCGGCGCAGAAACAGGGCCATATCCAGGCTGATGCCTACATGGCGCACCTGCGCTGGAGCGACGAGCAGGAACGGGCCGGCACGGCCCGGGAAGTCGCCGAAGCGGTTAAGAAAGAGTTGGAAGCAAAGTTTCCGTAACGGCGCGGACGCTCCGAGCGCGGCAGATTTGTTTTCAAGGCGGGCCGGGAAGCGATCCCGCCGCAAAGCGGGCGGACAAGGCTTCTGTGAGCAAGACCGACGAACAGAAAACAAACGACACGAAACCGCAACAACCCGTTTCCAGACATTAAAGCCATCGTCATTGGAGAAGATAAAATGAGCGCAAAAAAACTACGGATTATTGGTGATTTGATCAACAACGCCTATGGGCGGGCCCGCAATGCGTTCACCGCGCGAAATCTGGAAGGTTATCAGAACCTGGCCAAATCGCAGGCCGATCTGGGCGTGGATTTTCTGGACCTCAACATTGACGGTACTCAGCTAATCCAGGTGAAGCTGGAGGAAATGCGCGCCTTCCTGCCCGATGTAATTCCGGCAATACAAGCGGTCACCCGGATTCCGCTGTGCATGGACAATCCGTCCGTGGAATTCCACAAAGTCGCGCTGAAACATTACGACCGTTCCAAGGGCGGTGCGCCCATCCTGAATTCCATCGCCGCCTCGCGCGAGCGGCTCGATGAAATGATCGAACTGGTCGCGGCCTATGACACGTTCGTCGTCATCATGGCTTCTGAAAAATTTGCCGACGGCGGGTCGGCCCAGTGTCTCAATGCGCAGGACGTGCATGCCACCGCAAAGCATTTTGTCGAGCTGCTGGCGACCAAAGCCGGCCGGCGAAATGACCAGATTCTCATTGATACAGGACTTGCTCCGGTCGGGGCCGACACTTATGGACTGGTTAACATCGGTTTGGATGCCATGCGGCTGATCCGGCAGGACCCTGATTTGCGCGGTGTGCATTTGTCCGTGGGCTTGTCCAATTTCGCCTGGGGTACCCCAAAAAATGTCCGTCATGAACTCGAAAAGGCTTATCTCACCGTCGGGATGGAAGCCGGTCTGGATTTTGCCATAGCGAATCCGGAAAAATCGTCCGGGCCGCTGCCGGCGGACCACCCGATCGTGGCAGGCCTCCGACATGCCCTCCAAGAAGGCCGGGCCGCCGAGGGAGAAAGCCAGGAAACGGCCGGGTTTCGTCAAGCCGAGGCCGTGATGAAGATCTGCAGCGATGGACAACCCGCAGATTAAGACGACGATTCCATCAGCGACCAACGGACGACGCATCTGGCTCCGCGTCGGAACGTTGTGGGATGGAATTAAGCCGGCGGAGATGGGTCGTTTTTGACGGCGCTGTTTTCGAGACCGGCTACGGAACAACGAGTATTTCTGTGTCCGTAATTTTCAACTCCACGCCGGCGGCCTTGGCGGCCTCCTGCAGCGCCGCATTCAACATCACCACCGGATCCTTGCTGACGTCGAGCCGGCGCATGAGGCCTTCGCCCTTTTTGGTGCCGATGGTGAGCATGATTTTCAATCCCTTGCGTTTGCAGGCCACGCGGGTGCCGTCGGGCAACTTGGTGTTCATCGGCTTGAGGAAGGCATCCATGTAATGCACGCCGATGCCCGACTTGTCCGCAAAACCGGGCGGCAGCTTCTCCTTTGCCGCAGCGTTGATGTCACAAAGTTTGGTCATGGTGAATTTCCGATGATTTCAAAAAGGCGGCAGGCTGTCCATCTGGCAGTTGTCTGGGTGGAACCCGAGTTCTTACACTAACGTTCCTTTTCCTGCTGGACCAGGGCGTAATGGATCACTTCCAGCACCAGACCCCACTTGTGCAGGCGTTTGTCCAGGTCGCAGTAACAGCCGGAAGGACTGGCGGGCCGTTCCCAAGCCAGCACCTCGTTCAACGGCCGGCCCAGCAGCGGTTTCTCGGCGGCAATGTTCTCCATGAGCGATTTCGCATTGCTGAGATATTCACACATGGATTGGTAACCGGTGTGGCCGGGAACGGGCACGCAATTGGTCTCGACGATGCGGTACTGCTCCGCCGGTGACGCCAGTTTGACGTGGTAGTAGAACTCAAGGGGCCGGCCCAAGTTGGCGCAGGTGGTGCCTTCGTAATGGAACCGGGCCTCCACCGTGCCGTTGGTCAACCGCTCCAGGTGGAGCCGTTCCTGCGACCACTTTTGCAGTGCGCGGGCATTGACGGAATATTTTGCGTGATGATCCAGTGCCGAAGGATTCGTGAATCCGGCCGGGGTTTCCGTCCGTCCGCCGCCTTGCAGCCGACGCACGTCCTCGATTTGCGGCAGGGAATGTTTGTAAGGCGCACGCCGATACTGGCAGCCCGGCAACGAACAACTTTCACAAGGAACCAGGTCCCGAAGGCTCCGCGCTTTTTCGATCTGCCGCGTAAGCCCAAACAAGGCCAGCAGGGATTTTTTCGGACGCAACATCCCGGTGGACATGACCTTCAGTTCCCCGGGAAAAGCCACCTTCCGGTCCGACCGGATCAGTTCCCACAATTTGATCTGGTCGGCAATGTCCCAGCCGGAATAGCCCGGACTGTAATGGGGCAGCACGGTTATTCCCTGCGGCTCTGCCCAGGCGCAGATGCGGCCGCCGGCGATGGTGATGAGGTGTTCGACCACGGCGGAACCGTACATTTCCATGAAGAAATACTCGTCGGGTTCCCCCGCCTGCCAGTGCCGGCGCGCTTCCGCCTCGCATTCCGCGCCTGCGCTCACAGCGACGACCATGACGCCATGCGTCCCGGCAGCAGCAAGCCGGTCATGAAGTTGTTTCGAGACGAACTCGGCGCCGTTGATTCGCAGCCGCCCGTTTTGCAGTTCCAAGCTGTCAATCTGTCGGGCATAAACCCAGGGCCGTCCGTTCGCTGCGTACCATTGCCGGGTCCGGTCGGCAAGCTCCTGCGGACGTCCCTCGACCACATGCTGACGGGGATAGCCCAGCAACCGATGATATTCGGATTCCTGGATGTCCAGGTTCGGGCGGGTGTCAGTCAGTTCTAGCATAAGGAAATAAACATCGAACATCCAACATCCAACATCCAATGCCCAAGCGAACCTCGGTGAACGCAATTGAGAGTTCGATGTTGGATGTTGGATGTCGAATGTTTTTCCTCCAGACCATTTGTGTCCGCATAACATCAGGAGAAATTACTGATTTCGAGTTGATCGTCATTTCACACCGCTGGTGGTGGAACTCGCAGGCGGCCCTGAAAATTCCCAGGCTTTCGAAGATTCGAACGGATTGAACTGGCAACCTTCAACGAAGCAGTCGAAGAAATGCGGATGGGCTTCCAGGCGGCAGTGTACCACCCGTTTGACCAGTTCCTCCAGTTCGGCGCGTTTCGCGCGCGACAACAGCGCGATGCACGCGCCCTCAATCGAGGCATTGCCCACCTGGCGGATTTTGGCATCGGCCAGGTTTGGAATCAGGCCGATCCGTTTCGAAGATTCGATGTTCAGGTTCCGGCCGAACCCGCCGGCCAGATAAAACACGTCCAGTTTGTCCGGCCGGATGCCGTATTGATCAAAAATGATGTACAGGCCGGCCACATTGGCGCCCTTGGCCTGGGCCAGCTCGTTGACATCGCTTTCCGTGAAGTAAACCGGTTCATCGTTGTTGGCTACGAGGACGATTTTTTCTCCGGCATTTTCGAACCGGCCCAAGGCGTTCATGCGGCCGGTCCGAAGCGATTCGCTCAACACGTCCACCAGGCCGGAACCGCAAATCCCCTCGGCCGGGCCGTCGCCAATCACCGAGATGGACATCGAGCCGTCGGGGCCGAACGCGACTTTTTCAATTGCGCCCGGCAATCCCGGCATGCCGCAGGCAATCTTGCCGCCTTCAAACGCAGGCCCGGCCGGACAGGAGGCGGCGAGGATTTTATGTTTGTTGCCGAGAATCAATTCCGTGTTGGTGCCGATGTCCATGACGGCAATCAGGTTTTCCTCGTGGGCCAGGTCCACCGCCAGCATGCACGCGGCGGCATCGGCCCCGACGTGGCCGCTGATGATGGGCAGGCCATAGACCCGCGCCCGGGGATGGAGCGGCAGGCCCAGTTTTTTGGCGGACTCAGTCAGGCTGGTACTGGTTCGGCGGCCATCCGCCATTTCCAGTTCGGTGATTGAGCGATAGGGACTCTGGCCGATGGAATAGACACTCAGGCGGAAAAACAGATCGCGCATGGTGGAATTGCCGGCGACGACCATCTCGTAAATGGATTTGGGGTCCACCGGAAATTCCTCGATGGCATGGGTCAAATATCCGGCGAGCGTCCGTTGCAGCAACTTGCTGTGGTCGTGCGTGTCGTAATCGATGCGCGCCATCACGTCCGAGCCGCCAAAGCGCTGCGGATTTTCAAAGGAGGCGTCGGCGACGACCTCGCCCGTCTCCAGATTCAGCAGCCGGAGAACGATTGTCGTTGTCCCCAAATCCATTGCCAGCCCGTGGATGGGGCCGGTCGAGCGGTCAATTTCCTGGCCGTCCAGAAGGATCCGGTCACCATCGCGGGTGACGGCGGGTTCCAGTTTCCATTTTTGCTTTCCCGTCGGAAGTTCAAACGCGTGGCGTTCGATTTTCATCTCCCCGCGCCGCATGGTGTGGCAGCGCACCACGCCGGAGTCTTTGACAATCTGGCAGGAGCAGGACAGCCGGAAGTTGCCCTTCAAATGTTTCTCCGCCGCGACCCGGTCGGAGAGGTTTTCCATCCCGGCGACGATTTCGACGATGCATTCCTTGCATTTGCCCTGTTTGCGGCAGGAAGTCGGGACGTTCACCCCCATTGATTCCGCATAGTCGAACAACGAAGAACCCGGGCTGACACTGCTTCGCTGGTGGTTGAAATGCAAATCGACGCTCATGTGCCTGCCTTTGATTTTTCTTATGCGGTCAAGCAGGGTAAACGATGCCATTGACGAAACTCCAGCATTTTATTCGGGCCTTGAACAGAATCCTCGGCTGTCTTAATCATGGCGGCTTACGCAGCCCGAAACCGTGCTTGAATCATGAAAAAACCACTTCTCGAAACCCTGCCGGAACGCCGCCTGGTTTGCGACGGCGCGATGGGCACCCAACTCATGCTCGCCGGCCTCGAAAGCGGCTCCTGCGGCGAGCTCTGGAATTTGACACATCCCGACCGCGTGCTGGCCATCCAGCAGCGTTATGCGGCCGCAGGCACAGATTGCCTGATCACCAACACCTTCGGCGCCAGCCGCATCGTGCTCAAGCGGCACGGCGCGGACAAGGACGCGCGCGTCATCAACGCGGCGGGGGTCCGCCTCGCGCGCGAAGCGTTTGGCGGGCGCGACGGATTTGTGCTGGGCGACATCGGTCCGCTGGGTGCGATTCTCGAACCTTACGGCGACCTGTCGCAGGCCGACGCGCAGAACGCCCTCGAAGAACAGGCGGCCGCCCTGGTTGAAGCCGGCGCGGACGCCATCATCATCGAAACCCAGACGTCGCTCGACGAACTCGGGCTGGCCATTGATGCCGCCCAGGCCGCGGGCGCGCCGTGCATCATCGGTTCGCTCGCTTATGATTTGTCGGCCGACCAGTCGTTTTTCGTCACGATGATGGGCGTGTCACCCGAAAAGGCGGCCAAATTCCTGGAGAAGAAAGGCGCCCACGTCGCGGCGCTGAACTGCGGCACGGGCATGGACATGGCTGGCGCGGCCAAGGTGGCGGGGATTTATCGCAAGCGCTGCAAACTGCCCATCATGGTCCAGCCCAATGCCGGTCTGCCGGTGCTGGAGAAGGGAAAGGCGGTTTACAAACAATCGCCCGCCGACATGGCCGGCGGGGTGGGGGCAGTGCTCGAGGCCGGCACCAACATTATCGGTTCCTGTTGCGGCAGCACCCCCGAACATACCCGGGCCATCCGCCAGGCCGTTGATGCATTCAATCGAGGCAAATGAACCGTGGGTGCCGGGGATTTGACTTGCGGACAAAGCGGAAGCGGGCGCATTTTTTCACCATAAAACCACTCTACTTGACGGCCATGGTTTTGGTCCTGCTGGGGCAGGCCAGTTGCGTCGTTTTTTCCCACGCCACGAACAATGTCCGCGCTTTCGGCGCCACCGGCGACGGCGCGACCAAGGACACGGCCGCGTTCCAGAAGGCGATTAATGTCTGTGCGGCGGCGAACGGTGGCGAGGTGGTGGTGCCGGCCGGAAATTATCTCATTGGCAGCATCGAATTGAAATCCTACACGACCTTGCGGCTGGAAAAGGGCGCCCGCCTGCTCGGCAGTCCCGACTTGGACGATTATCCCGTGATGAAGGTCCGGTGGGAGGGCCGCTGGATTGACGGTCATCGCGCGTTAATCTCTGCTCAGGATGCCAGCCACATCGGCATTGTTGGATCGGGGAAAATTTCTGGCAATCCCGCACTGAGCGGACGGGAAATGCCCCGGCGACCGGTCATCATCGAGCCGATCAATTGCATTGATGTCCGGCTGGAAGGCTTTGCCACCGAACACCAGAGCATGTGGTCAATTCATCCCACTTACTGCGCCAATGTCACGGCTAAGAATCTCGTCATCCGCAGCACCGGCGGCAACGGCGACGGCATTGACGTGGACTCCTGCAAGCATGTCCGCATCGAATCGTGCGACATTGACACGGGCGACGACTGCATCGCCATCAAGTCCGGACGGGGCATGGAAGGTTACCGCCTCGCCCGGCCCACCGAGGACGTCCTGATTTCCCATTGCACGCTGGGGGACAGCATTTTTGCGTGCATCGGCATCGGCAGCGAAACCTCCGGCGGCATCCGCAACGTGCGGATCGAGCATTGCAAGTTCACCCAGGCCAAAACCTTTGCCGTTTACATCAAGAGCAACACCGGACGCGGCGCGTTCATCGAGGACATCTCCGCGCGCGATCTGGACGTGGCCACCACACCCGGCGGTTTTCTCCGCATCAATCTCACCGGCAGCGGCATCAAGGACGCTGAGCCGGTGACCGGGGACGAAGGGATTCCCTCGGCCAAAAATTTTAATTTCGAGGGCGTCAAGGTGAACTGTGGAACACTGGTGGATGCCGGCCATACTTCGCCGGTGAAGCCCATCAACGGATTTTTGCTCGTGGACATCACCGGCACGTGCAAGAAAGCCATCACGCTGGCCAACCTGACCAATGCCGTGCTCCACGACATCCATGTGACCGGTTACGAAGGTCCGTTCCTCACGCAGACCAACGTCCAGGGCGTCGGGTTGGAAGAGCCCAGGTGATTTATGATTAAATTCATTTCCATGTCGGTTGTTGGCTGGGCGCTTTTGTCCGGCGGCATTTCTTGCGCCCAGGTTACAAACACAACGGCCACGGCGATGGACGTTTACGACGGCTTTGAAACGGCCGGTTTGAGCAAGGTTTGGGACACGGACCGATTCGAACCCGGCGCGGTGCAGATGCAGACGAACATTTTTCGTGCTGGTCATGGCGCGGCAAAAATTACGGTTCGGCCCCGTGATAAATTTGAAGCGGGCATCAAAGGCAGCAAAGACAGCGAGCGGGACGAATTGTTGGAAGCAAAAAAGCTGACCTCGAAGGAAGACGTGGCCTACGAACAATCCTTCAGCATGTTCATCCCGACGAATTTTCCCCTCGTGCCGGTGCGGCTGGTCATCGCGCAATGGAAACAGAACTGCGGCGGCAACGACAATTGTTCGGACGACAGCCCGGTGGTGGCCATCCGCTACGTTTCCGGCGTGCTTAAAATCACCCATCAGATTGGCCGCCACCAAACGACGCTTTTTGAAACGAAGGATGAAGCGCGGGGCCAATGGCTCGATTTCAAATTTCAAACCCGTTTCACGACCAATGAAACCGGGCGTGTCAAGGCGTGGCTCAACGGCAAACCGGTGGTTGATTATACGGGTGTGAACGCTTATCCCGAAAACGCGGCCACCGGTTACATCCATCCCGGCCGGTTTTATTTCAAAATGGGGCTGTATCGCGATTTGATGTCCGAGCCGATGACGATTTACATTGACGAGTACCGGAAAAAGGAACTGTCCGGGAACGCGCTTTAAGCGACGGCAGTTCCAACCAGACTCCTCGCGATTGACCTTGCCGGAAAGAAACAACGAACGTTTGCAGCATGCCGCGATAGCGACCGGTTGCCACCGGTTAACTGTTCAGCACCATCACAGCCCATTCGTTGTTTGCGGTCGAGAGCACGACCAGGCATTTGTCCACATTCACCGCCGTGGCGTAGAGGTAAAGCACGTCAATGTTTTCCCTGGCGAGTTTCTCGGTGATGAACTGCAACAGGCCGGGCCGGTTTTCGCCTTCGACAAGTATGACCTTGGCCTCCTGCACCTCCCAATGCTGCTCACGCAACGCATCCATCATCCGCTGATGCTCCTTGCTCACCAGTTGGATGACGGCGTCCATGCCACCCACGGTAGCGATGACGGCTTCGAGGTTGACGCCCTTTTCCGCAATGCTTTTGGTGACCTGGGCCAGCACGCCGGTCCGGTTGTTCAGCCGGACGATTGCTTCCTTCGCCATTTTTGCCTTTATCATACGGCCTCCCGTCGACTTGCCACGCGACCGCGCCACCGGCCCGTGGCGTTTTCCAAGTCCACTTCTATCTTACCACATCTGCATCAGTTGTGCTCCACTGAATTTCTGAAAGAAACAGGCCGTTTATTTTTACTTCGCAATTGGCCTTGCCAGAAATGACCAATCGGAGTTTGCTGATGGCCACGATGGAAGCCAACCCGATCCCGCCCGTGCGGGACCACAACCAGGACAACGCCACGGGCTTCAACCGGCTCAACACGCTGCGTCCCGCAAGCGGGATCGCGGCCAAGGTGCAGAGGAAGAAGCTGTGAAAATAAAAGCAAACGAGGCGAAATATGCCGACTGAGTTCGTCACTTACATGCCGCGCGTTTTAGACGCATTAAGGGCGATGGGAGGTGCTGCGAGACCTCGCGATGTTTACGACTGGATCGCAAAAGAGATTAAACTTCCCGAGGAAAAGCGGTGGCAGCGCGATGCGAAAGGCAATGTTCATTTTCAAAACCAAGTTCAATGGGCTCGGCAACATCTGTTCTGGGGTGGCTTGATTGATGGCTCTCAACGCAACAAGTGGGCTTTAACAGCAGAAGGCGCAAACACCCATCTCAACCTTGAAACGAGCGACCAGATTGTCGAGAAGAATAAAGAGAATTCTCAAAATCGCCAGACTCGGACGCCACGGCAACCGCCACAGACTGTTGTGCCGATGGTTGAACCAGAAGAAATCTCTGAACCTCCTGAGGAAGCCGAGGAGAGCAAAGTTCTCGCTGCGCTACGCGCTTTGCCGCCCGCTGGATTCGAGCACTTCTGCAAACGGCTGCTTCACGAGTGCGGGCTCGAACGTGTTGTGGTCACTGGGAGATCTCATGACGGTGGCATAGACGGCTATGGACTTTTGCGTCTTAATCCCTTTGTGACTGTAAAGGTGGCATTTCAATGTAAGCGTTACCAAGGAGGAGTTGGCCGAGCAGAGGTGGGAAAATTCCGAGGAGACATGCAAGGTCGGGCTGAGAAAGGAATATTCATCACAACAGGCTTCTTTACTCCCGAGGCGGAAAAGGATGCGAACCGTGACGGTGTGCTTCCGATCGAGTTGGTAGATGGAGAGAGGCTGGTTGAGATCATGGAATCAAAACAGCTCGGTGTTGTCCGCCGCGAAACTTTTGACGTTGACCACTCCTTCTTCGACCAGTTTAGGTCATAGCCGCTGCCGTCGGTGCGGCCTTGCTTCATTCTGCCCTGAAAATGAGAGAAGTTCACGCGCCTTCTTTTGTGAGGCTGGTGGCCCTGCCAAGCGCGCTTCCAGTCGTAGATTATCGCCCACTCTGAACCAGCCGATTGTAAATTTTACATCGGACAGCCCAGCTGCATTTAATTTTGCCTGCTCATGTGCCTGTAACCGGTCATAAATGTTTTCGTTCATATCCGCAATTGTGGCACACTCAGGAATTTCTGTCTGTGTGGCTGTGTTCAATCACCCCGTTACCGTCCGCCGACCCGCCCCGTGAGGAGCGGAATCTTTGCCGCTACCCGGAAAGCGCCAGAGGGCTGGCGCACTCCAGGACGCTTCGCGCGGTTTTCAAATAGCCGAGATACGCTTCGCGTCTTGGACTGCGGCGGCCCTCCGCCGCTGTTTCCTGTTTCCCTCAATCCTCCGCCCGTTCGCCAGCCGGGGCCATTTTGACGAGGCGCGGGAAGAATCTTGCCAGCGGTTCCACGAGGTCGGTCTGCGCGGCCATCACTTCCTCGATGTTTTTATAGACCATCGGCACTTCGTCCAGGCCGGCGGAAATCAGTTTCACGCCGCGTTCGTCCAGATAGGGCTGCACCATCTTCCAGTTGTAGGTTTCCTTCGCCTTGTGGCGGCTCATCACCCGGCCCGCGCCGTGCGAGGCGGAGTTGAGCGACGCGGCGTTGCCCTTGCCGCGCGCCACAAACGTCGGACTGGCCATCGAACCGGGTATCACGCCCAGCACACCCGCGCCCGCCGGCGTCGCGCCTTTGCGATGGACGATGACATCGCGTCCGCCGTGGCGTTCCTTCCACGCGAAGTTGTGATGGTTTTCGATGTCCAGCAGCACGCCCGCGCCGAGATGCCGCGCGATGTGTTTGTGGATGAGGTAGTGATTCGCAGAGGCGTATTTGCCCATCAATTCCATCGCCGCCCAGTATTCCCGGCCGTCGGCGGAATCGAGGTCGAGCCACGCGAGATAGCTGAGTTCCTTTGGCAAATCCTTGTGTTTCTGGCGGGCGAGGCGGCTGTAGTGGTCGCACACGAGCGCGCCGGTACCGCGGCTGCCGCTGTGGCTCAACAAGGCGAGATACGTGCCCGGCTCAAGGCCGAGTTGCTTGTGCTCGACGGTGAATTCGCCGAACTCGACAAAATGATTGCCGCTGCCGCTGGTGCCGAGCTGCGCTGCCGCCTTGTCGCGAAAGCGTTGTGTGACGGGGCTGACGGACCAGTCCTCGTCCATCACCGGATGCGAGCGGCGATGTTTGAATTCCACGCCAATGCCGAACCGTGTCTCGGCTTCAATGGCGCGGATGAGATCGGTTTCGTGACGGCGAAGATAATCCAGCGGCAAATCGAGCACGGTGAGTTTGACGCGACAGGCGATGTCCACGCCGACGGCGTAGGGGATGACGGCGTTGTCGGTGGCGAGCACGCCGCCGATGGGCAGGCCGTAACCGACATGGGCGTCGGGCATGAGCGCGGCGGCGACGGACACGGGCAGCTTGCAGGCGTTCTCCATCTGCTGGAGCGCGTTGGCGTCCAGGTTTGTGCCCCATTGGCGATAAGGGATGGGTTGGCCGGGCATAGTTGTACGAAGAAGTTAAGCCTGGCGGAGCACGTTGCCAGTGGAAAGTAACAATGAAATAGTTGCAAGGTGAAACGGGCGGTGATATTGAAGAGCCGCCATGAGCGAACCGATTATTGCCCAAAAATTTCCATTTGTTCAAAAAGCCGGGCCGGGCACCTTTTGGTGGTGCGTGTGCGGCGCGTCGAAGAAGCAGCCGTTCTGCGACGGCTCGCACAAAGGCACCGGTTTCGGACCGCGCAAAGTGGATATCGCCGAAGCGAAAACCGTCGCGTGGTGCGGTTGCAAGCACTCGAAGAACGGCGCGTTTTGCGATGGCAGTCACGGCAATCTGCCGTGAAATGTTAAATCGTTACATCGTTAAAACGTAAAAATCGTCAGCAAAACAAAAAGATAATTCCATGGATACAGGGGAAGCCGAAAGCATTGAAACTCGCAAATTCAAGGACGCGATTCTCGCGGAAATTTTCGATGCCTACAAAGAGTCTGGAACGGTGTACCAAAAAACGGCGGATCCAGAAATCCAGCGAACGATGTTGGATTTGAAGCGATGTTACGATCTGGCCATTCTCCATCTATCACCGCTGGGCGTTCACGCTGAGAAACTCTGGGACGAAATGAGAACGCCATTTTCAAGTCAGAACACCGCCCACAATCATAGTCGGCCGGGTGGGGCAGGGTTGCGATCCGGATTGGAGGATTAAAAACGCGCCGCGCCAGGCACCTTTTGGTGGTGTTCAAAAGGCCGGCCGTTTGGTGACGTCAGCCACAGCCGGCGCGCTTGAAATTTCAGGCGGCTTCCGTCAGCCCCAGTTGATTGCGAAAGGCGTAAAGCACGTGGAGGTAGTGTTTGCTTTTTACGTGCTGATAAAAACACACCAGGGAAATCACCATCAGCGTAACGCCCAGGCAGCCCAATTTGCCGGGCAGAAACCGGTTCGCGAAGCTGCCAAAAACAAAGGGGTTAAAAATGGTTCCCTCAGAAGGCGTGAAGAGCAGGACCAGGGCTTTGATGCCGAGAAATAAAATCAAGGCAATGAAACTGCCCACACCCTGGATGAAATAGAAATGGTGCTGTTCCAAAATATTCTTCAAAACGTCGCTGATTGTGGTGGCGTGCAACAGATTCCTGAAGAGCCGCCATCCACGGTAAGTTATCCACAGGGCATAACCCAGAACCAGGATGACCGCGAAAAGATTGATCCACATCATAATCAGTTTTTTGTACCGCTGACAGCATTGCCGATGGCGGCATTCTTCATGTTATAATAATAACACTGGTTGCACGGCCTGTCTCAGGCTTTCTTTTTCCGAAAGAACTGTCTGGTTTCGGCAACGTTTAGAACGGAAAGATCAAGTCCCGCCTCCGGAGCCCTCTCCTTGGCGATTTTAAGCTGGCGCGCAATGCGTTTGACCGCCGCCGCCGCATAATACTTCACCACACCTACACCGGAGTGGGACTTGAAAATCACGACCAGCAGGGAGTGTTCGTCAACATTGACGACGAACATGCTGAAATTTTCGCCCTGCTGGTAAATGCTGCTGAAATTGGTTTCGCTGACCAGGCCGGCGATGGTCTGGTTGGCCATGAACGCACCGGACGCCAGCGCGCCGATGGTGGTCAGGTCGAAATCATGCGCGTCGCCCTGATGCGTGATGAGGAAACCGCCCTTGTCAATGATCAGCGCGGCCGTCGCGTCTGTGCTCGCGATGAATGCGCGTAACGTTTCATCGCACCGCCGGATGTCATCCTCGATAAGTTGGGGCAGGGTGGCCATGTCATGCGTATTGTGGAACGCTTTGGTTGATAAATTTGTGCAACAGCAAGCGCGTGATCATGTTCAGTGCTTCGAACACGCCTTCGCACTTGTGTGCCGTGGCGCTGAACGATGGCACCTGCACTTCGCGATTGTTCAGCAAAAATTCCATGTATTCCACC
The DNA here is from genome assembly GCA_050010435.1 of Verrucomicrobiota bacterium. GTDB lineage: Bacteria > Verrucomicrobiota > Verrucomicrobiia > Limisphaerales > UBA11358 > UBA11358. The sequence continues at coordinate 82,676 of JBEKKZ010000013.1, forward strand.
GGCGCGGCGTTCGGCAGATCGCGCTTGTTGTATTGCAGCACGTAGGGAATTTCCGCGAGGTTGAGCTTGAGTGCATTCAGGTTATCCACGAGATTCTGGAAGCTCTCGACGTTTTCCGGCATCTTTTCGTATTGCGAATCGGCGACAAATACGATGCCATCCACGCCGCGCAGCACCAGTTGCCGCGTCGTGTTGTAAATCACCTGGCCGGGCACGGTGTAAAGCTGGAACTTCGTCTTGAAGCCCTTGATGGTCATCGCCTCAATCGGCAGAAAATCGAAGAACAGCGTGCGGTCGGAACTCGTCGCCAGCGACACGAGTTTGCCCTTGTTGCCCGAGGCGGTTTGTACATGGTCGTGGACTTGCACGAGGTTGGTCGTCTTGCCGCCCATGGCCGGGCCGTAATAGACGATTTTAACCTGCAATTCCTTGGTGGCTTGGTTGATGATGGCCATAAAATTTTATTGTTTTTTGCGGTCGAGTTCGGCGGCCAGCGCGGCCAGTTGCACGGTTGGCAGCGCTTCTCCCGCGCGACCGAACGCGGCGAAATAGACGGCGTTCACGCGGAAAATTTTCCACGGCACGTTGCCAACGGTGAAATTGAAATTATTCAGCGCGCCCATTCGCAATTCCCTTGTGCTCTGGCTCACGCGGTCAAAAATTTGCGGCAAAAACGCCGCGAGCGTGTCGGCGTTGAGGTCGGACGGAATCTGGCTGGCCACTTTCAAGCCGTCCGGCAACGCCACGAGGGCGCCCACCACCCCGGGCAACGCCATCGCGCGGGCGACGATCTCGTTTGGCGTCGCATAACGGCTGGAGAAATCCGTCGCCGGTCTTTGCGGACGTTTGTATTCGGTTTCGTCCACTCTGGGAGCCTCGGCGGTATCGCTCCAGATATAGTAGTTTGTGTCCGACAACTTGGCATCCACCGGCTTGGAGGCGGGACGGATTGGCTGCGGTTCCGGCATTCTTGCCGGCGGCGGTTTCGGCTGCGGTGTTTCGGGTTGCGGAAAAGGTTTCGGCTGCGGTGTTTCAGGCTGCGGAAAACCAAAAAACAAATTCGGGATTTCAGCCGGTGGCCGTTCCACCGCCTGTGGCCGGGGCGCCGTTTTTTGTCGTGCGAAAAACAGCGGGGCGATGACATTCAACGGCAGTTCCAATTCGATGCCATCGTGGACGGACGCCGGCGGGGGCGTGGGTTTGATCAAAGGCCGCAAATTTCGCCAGGTGAAGGTTACGCGTCCGCGCTTCAACGCCGGTTCAATCAAGTTCGCCGGCAACAAAACCTGGGCATTTGCCAGATTCGACTGTATGATTTCGAGTCGCAGTCCTTCCGGCCAATTTTCCGAGAGTGCGGCCAATGGTGCGGAAATGGCCGCCGGTTCAACCGGAATTTGCGGCGCAGGTGAAGGAATGGGTGCAACGGGTTTCGGCGCGCCATTGCTTCGCGGCGTGACGAAGCTGGTTGCAGGCGTGGGGGCGTGCGGCATGAACGGCCGCGGGGGCGGAGTCGTGGCGCTGGTTGCAGGCGCAATGTCGCGTGAGGCAAACGAAAACGATGGCGGCGTGGTCATTCGCAACGGTGGCATGGCGGCGGACGGCGTGGGTTTGGCTGCGACGGAAATTTTGACCCCTGCTCCGCCGGCGCCGAATGGTCCGGTGATGTCTTCGGTGACTTCGACTTGTTTCTGGGCGGAGCGGCGTGACAGCAGAGCGGGATTCAACCGGGTGAGGATTTCATTGAGCGGCAGCATCACTGGCTTGTGGTCATGCTCGCCGCCGGAATTGACGAACACGCCCGGGGCGGCCTTTCGCAATTCACCAAAAGCGATTTTCACGGAGCCAAACGCGAGTTGCGTGAGAATTTTTTCCAGCGGAACGGCAATCATCGTCCCTGCGGGCGGTGTTTGCATGACTTTCGCGCGCAAATCCATCGGCATCGCGGCAAGGATTGATTGCAGGGACAGTTGCAATTCATCGGGGTTCTCTGCTGGCGCGGGCGGCATGGTGGATGCCGGCGGCGCCGTTTGCGGGCGCGCGGCGGCAGCCGGTGCGACGGTCACGGCCGGTGCGACAACGGCGAGAGCGCGCGGCGTTTGGGGTGCGGTTGCTTCATCATCGTCGAGGCGGCGCAGCAGACCTCGGAGCAACCCGGCGAACTTTATTTTCACACTGTTTGACATGGCACTCATGCTTCACTGGCGGCCGGTCAACCGGCAGGCTCCTTTGTTTCAGCAGGAAGCACGCCATGGTTGGTTTTTTGTCTGACTTAGCCGCCCGAACCTTTGAAAGCTTTGAAAGGAGCGTTGGGCGGGTGGAAAATTTGTCTCAGCGTTGGACTTCTTTGTCCCTAGTCTGTTCACATTCTGGCATTTAGATTTTCTTGCCGCCCGGTCTCAATTGGGAACGCCGATTGCTTCCTCATAAATAATTTGCGCTGTTGGCATTTTTCGCGCTTGTATTAGCGGAGCGGCGGCGTTAGCGATTAACGCCATTGGAATGGAAATGCGTCATAAAATTCTCGTTTTGGATGACGATGCAGACTGGCTGAACTTGTGCAACGAAATGTTTGCGCACCTTCCCAGCGAGCCTGAAATCCGCACCGTCGCGTCGGGCGCGCGCGCATTGGCGCTCATGGAAACCGAGCCGTTCCGGCTATTGGTCTGCGATTTGAAGATGCCGCGCATGGACGGCCTGCAGGTGCTGTCCATCGTCCGCCGCCGGTTTCCCGAATTGCGCACGGTCGTTTTGAGCGGGCTGGAAGACGAGGAATTTCGCTCGCGCGCCTACGCCCTGGGTGTGGATTTGTTCTGGCTCAAAACCGACATGCAGGCCAATTCGCAGATGTTTCTGGACTGCATCGAATCGCTGATGGGCCGCGACATGGAAGGCGGCTTTCGCGGCATTCAAAGCAAAAGCCTCATGGACATCAT
>JBEKKZ010000014.1:0-78640 GCA_050010435.1 Verrucomicrobiota bacterium
ATTCTCACCGCGCGTCCGGGCGTGGTCATTGGCCGCAAAGGCGCGGAAATTGACAAGCTCAAGGAAGAGATGAGCAAGATGACCGGCAAGGAAGTCTATGTGGACATCATTGAGGTCAAGACGCCGGAGATCGAGGCGCAACTGGTCGCGGAAAACATCGCGTTGCAGCTCGAACGCCGGGTGTCGTTCCGGCGCGCGATGAAAAAAGCGCTGCAGACGGCGAAGGATTTCGGCGCGGAGGGGATCAAGATTCGTTGCGCGGGCCGTCTGGGCGGCGCGGAACTGGCGCGCGTGGAGACGTATCATTGGGGCCGCGTGCCGTTGCACACGTTGCGCGCGAACATTGATTACGGTTTTGCCGAGGCGGCAACCCTTTACGGGAAGCTCGGCGTCAAGTGCTGGATTTGCAAGGGCGAAAACAAGCCGTCGAAGGAAAAAGTTGCGGCTCCGCCGGCGGTGCCGATTGCGCCCGTGCCGCCCATGCCGGCCCTGCCGACCGAACCCGTTGCGAACTGATTTTTGAAAGGATTTTTGTTATGCCGTTGATGCCCGAAAGAGTGAAGTACCGCAAGATGCACCGCGGCAACCGCGCCGGCATGGCTTACCGCGGGAACACGGTGGCGTTTGGCGAGTATGGATTGATGTCGCTGGAGCGTTGCTGGCTCGACACGAAGCAGATCGAGGCGGCGCGCGTGGCGATTGCCCGCAACATGAAGCGGCACGGGAAAATGTGGATTCGCATCTTCCCGCAAAAGTCGTTCACGAAGAAGCCGCTGGAAACGCGCATGGGCAAGGGCAAAGGCCCGCTGGAATCGTGGGTGGCGGTGATCCGCCCGGCGAACGTGTTGTTCGAAGTGGACGGCGTGACGGAAGTGATGGCGCGCGAGTCGCTGCGTCTGGCGGCGACCAAGCTGCCGATCCGGACCAAGTTTATTTCGCGGCATCGTCGCGCCCGATAAACGGAATTCAGTTATGAAATTTTTGGAAATGAAAGACATGACGCTGGTGGAGTTGTCGGCCAAGAGCCGGGACCTGCGCCATGAAATGTTCAACCTGCGTCTGCAGCAGGCGAGCGCCCAGCTGGAGAAGCCGGCGCGCCTGCGGACGCTGCGCCGGGACATCGCGCGGCTGGAAACGCGCATCTCCCAGCTTCGCTCGCGCGGAGCGGAGTTGCCAAACAAAGCGGCATGAAAAACAAACGGAATAATGGAGCAATGGAGTGTTGGAGCATTGGACTCCAGCACCGCATCACTCCATCACTCCATCAACCTGTTTAGCAATGGCTGAAGAAACAAAAAATATGGAAGCGACGGCGGCGCGCGGACATCGCAAACAGCGCGTCGGCGAGGTCATCTCCAACAAGATGGCCAAGACCATCGTCGTGCGCGTCGAGCGCCGGTTCCCGCACGCGCGGTTGCGGAAAGTCATGACCGCCTACAAGAAATTGTACGCCCACGACGAAAAGAGCGAGGCGAAGGTGGGCGACCGGGTGCGGATTGAAGAAACCCGGCCGCTTTCCAAAATCAAACGCTGGCGGCTGATGGAAGTCGTCGAACGCAGCCGGGGCGTGGAGCCGGTGGCGGCGGAATAGTGAGGAAATATGTTGCAAATTCGTTCCCATTTGGACGTCGCGGATAACACGGGCGCAAAAATCGCCTGGGTGATCGGCGTGCTGGGCCGCAACCAGCGTTACGCGCGGATTGGCGACATCATCAAGGTGCATATCAAGGACGCCGCGCCCGACGGCCAGGTGAAAAAGGGCGAGGTGCACAACGCGGTGGTTGTCCGCACGCGCCAGATCATCCGCCGCAACGACGGCTCGTATCTGCGCTTTGACAGCAACGCGGTGGTCATCATTGACGAGGAATTGAACCCGAAGGGCACACGCATTTTTGGACCGGTGGCGCGCGAGTTGCGTGACAAAAAATTCATGAAAATAATTTCGCTCGCGCCGGAGGTGATTTGAGATTATGCCAAAATTTCATGTGAAAAAAGGCGAGGTAGTGGTCGTGCTGGCCGGCAAGGAAAAGGGCAAGCGCGGCAAAATCATCGCCGTTCTGCGGAAGAAGCAGCGCGTCATCGTCGAGGGCGTGCAGATGATCAAGCGCCACATGCGCAAGAGCCAGGACCATCCGCAGGGCGCGATTGTCGAACGTGAAGGCACCATCCACCTTTCGAACGTGATGAGAGTGGATCAATTTGACGCCCGCGTGGCCAGGCGGGGCGCGGCGGCGGTGCCGGCCCAGACCTGAAAGATTACCAATACGATTACAAACCATAGTTGCGGCAAAATCCGTGACCCGGAGTGATGAAAGCCAGACTTTATAACAAATACGTCAACGACGTGGTGCCCGCCCTCAAGGCAAAGCACAAATACCGGAACGTGCACCAGGTTCCACACCTGGTGAAAATCGTGGTGAACATGGGCATCAGCGCGTCGCTGGAAAAGAACGCGATTGAGGATGCGGCGAAGGACCTCGCGTTGATCACCGGCCGCAAGGCGGTGATCAGCAAGTCGCGCCACAACATCGCAAATTTCAAGCTGCGCGAAGGCCTGCCCATCGGCTGCCGCGTTACGCTGCGCCGCGACGCGATGTATGAATTTTTCGACCGTTTGATTGCCACCGCGCTGCCGCGCATTCGTGACTTTCGCGGGTTGTCGCCGCGCAAGTTCGACGGGCGTGGCAATTACACGTTCGGCATTGCGGAACAGACAATTTTCCCGGAGATCGATTTGGACAAAATCAAGCGGACGCAGGGAATGGACGTCACGGTTGTGACCAGCGCGCGCAACGACGCGGAGGCGTTGGATTTGCTGAAACTCATGGGTTTCCCGCTGGCGGAGGCGAAGGAAGCGCCGGCCAAAGACGCGGCCAAAGAAGCAGCCCAGGAAGCGGGCAAAGAAGCAGCCAAAGCAGCGGCAATGGAATTGGCCAAAGAAGAAGCGGCCAAAAAAGCGGCCAAAGAAGCAGCCAAAGAAGCAGCCAAACAATAAACGAATTTATGGCCAAGAAAGCATGGATTGAGCGCAACAAGCGCAAAGCTGAAACGGTGAAAAAATACGCCGCGATCCGCGCGGAATTGAAGGCCAGGCGCGACTACGCCGGGCTCTCGAAGTTGCCGCGCGATGCCAGCCCAACGCGGCTGGTGAACCGCTGCTCGGCCAGCGGCCGCCGGCGCGGTTATCTGCGCAAGTTCGGCTGCTCGCGCATGACGTTCCGCGAGGCCGCGTTGAACGGTTTGATTCCCGGCGTTGTGAAAGCCAGTTGGTAAATTTATGACCGATCCGATTTCTGACATGTTGACCCGCATCCGCAATGCCGGCCGCGCCTTGCTGCCGACGGTGGAAATGCCGCACTCGCGGATGAAGGAAAGTCTGGCGAACATCCTCAAAAAGGAAGGCTACGTTGCGGACGTGACCGTTGAGGCTGGCATGCCCAAGACCATCAAGCTCAAGCTCAAGTATCAGGGCAAAAAGAGCGTGATCGAAGGGTTGCGCCGCATCAGCAAGCCGGGTCTGCGCCATTATGTCGGCGCGACGGAAATCCCGCGGGTGCTCGGCGGTATGGGTGTGTCGGTGATTTCCACGCCGGAAGGCGTGATGACCGGCACGCAGGCGCGCAAGAAAAACCTGGGCGGCGAATTGCTTTGTTACGTCTGGTGAGAAAATGAAACGGAGTAAACAAACTGGAGTGTTGGAGTGCTGGAGTGTTGGAGTGTTGAGGCCTTGCCAGGCGGCAACACCGTATTGCTCCATTACTCCCTTGCTCCATCACTCCATGGCCGTCTGATTTATGTCGCGAATTGGAAAACAACCGATTGCCATTCCTCCCAAAGTGAAGGTGGAGGTGAAGGGACAGAAAGTTTTTGTCGAAGGCCCGAAGGGCAAGCTCGACTGGGAATTGCCGCGCCGCACCAGTCTCAAGGTGCAGGACGGCAGGATCGTCGTCAGCCGCGAGGGCGACGACGCGCAGGCCAAGGCTTTGCATGGCCTGAGCCGCGCCCTCGTCAACAACATGGTCAAGGGCGTGACCGATGGCTTCGTCAAAAAGCTCGAAATCCAAGGCGTCGGTTTCAAAGCCGCCGTTCAAGGCAAGATGGTGAACCTGGCGCTCGGTTTTTCGCATCCAATTAATTACGCGATTCCCGACCAAATCAAAGTTACCGTCGAGGACAACACCAGGCTGACCATCGAAGGCCCGGACAAAAAGGTTGTCGGGCAGGTAGCCGCCGAGATTCGCGGCTTTTATCCGCCGGAGCCTTACAAGGGCAAAGGCGTGCGCTATGCGGGCGAACACGTTCAGCGCAAGGAAGGCAAAACCGTCCAGTAAAAATTGATTTTAGTTCACGGCCAAATCCGTGACGCATTAAAATGAGAACGGAAAAGAAGCATCAGTTGAAGCAGCTCCGCAAATGGCGGATACGCAACAAACTCAGCGGCACGAAGGATTGTCCGCGCATGAGCGTCTGCTTCACCAACGAAAACATCCACGTCCAGTTCATTGACGATGACGCGGGCGTGACGCTCGCGGCGGTTTCAACGACGGGCAAGGCTGTGCCCGACCGTGACAAGCTCGCGGCCAATGTGGCCAGCGCCAAAGTCATCGGCAAGCTGGCGGCGGAAGCTGCGCTCGCCCAAGGCATCAAGTCCGTCGTTTTTGATCGCGGTGGCGCCCGTTATCACCGGTCTGAGGGCAAAGGCAAGGACGGCAAGCCGGTAACGGTGCTGGGCAAACTGGCGACCCTGGCCGAGGCCGCGCGCAAAGCGGGTTTGAAATTCTAAACAACGGAGATAGAAAACTGTGGCAGACATCACCAAAACCAAAGCCGAAGAACGAGTGCCCCGCGGCGGGCGCGGGCGTCGCAACAAACCCATCGGCGAAGCGCCGGAACTCACATTGGAGGGACAGGAGTCCCAGGAATTGACCGAGAAGGTCGTGTTCATCAACCGATCTTCAAAAGTCGTCAAAGGCGGACGCCGTTTCAATTTCAGCGCGCTGATTGTCGTCGGCGACAAGCAGGGGCGCGTCGGAGTTGGGCTGGGCAAGGCCGGCGAAGTGGCGGACGCGATTCGTCGCGGCGGCGAACTTGCCCGCAATCAGATGGTTTCGGTGTCGCTCAAGGACGCGACGGTTCCGCATGAAGTTTTCTGCGCGTATGGCGGCGCAAAAATCCTGTTGCGTCCGGCTTCGCCCGGAACCGGCATTATTGCGGGCCGGACGGTTCGCGCGGTTTTGGAAGCCGCCGGGGTGAAGGACATTTTGAGCAAATCGCTCGGTTCGAATAACGCGGCGAACGTCGTCAAGGCGACGCTCAAGGGTTTGTTGAGTCTGCGGCTGCGCGAAGACATTTACAAGGGCCGCGGTTTTGAAATTAAAAAAGTGGAGGCGGCCAGGATGCCTGAAACGGCTCCGGCAACGGCTTGATTTTTATGCGACTGCACAATCTAAAACCTCGTCCGGGTGCGAAACATCGTACCAAGCGTCTTGGCCAGGGTGAATCCAGCGGCCACGGCAAAACCAGCGGTCGTGGCGGCAAAGGCCAGACGGCGCGTTCGGGCAGCTCGATCCGCATCGGTTTTGAAGGCGGCCAGATGCCGTTAATCCGCCGCATTCCCAAGCGCGGCTTCAACAATGCGCGGTTCGCGACGCGCTATCTCGGCGTGAACGTCGGCGATTTGAACCAGTTTGACAACGGCGCGCGCGTGGATGAAACGGCGTTGCGCGCGGCGGGTCTGGCCAATGGCCGCGGAGACGGCGTCAAAATTCTGGGCGACGGCGAGTTGACCAAAAAACTCACGGTGAGCGCGCATGCGTTCAGCGCGTCCGCCCGCACCAAAATCGAAGCCAAGGGCGGCGCGTGCGAGGTGGTGGGGTCCAAACCCGCCGAACCGGCCAAACCCGCTGCCCCGGCCAAGGCCTGAAGGCGCATTTAACGCATGTTCCGTCCCATCACCAACACCTTCACCAACTGCTTCGAAATACCGGGGCTGAAGTTCCGGCTTTTATTTACACTGGGCCTGCTGGTGATTTGCCGGTTGATGGCCTGGATTCATATTTAACGCATGTTTCGCTCCATCGCCAACACGTTCGCCAACTGCTTCAAAATTCCGGAGTTGAAGTCCCGGATTTTGTTCACGCTGGGCGTGCTGGCGATCTGTCGTTTGATGGCCTGGATTCGCATTCCGAATCTGAACGGCGCGGCGCTGACTGATTTCTTCAACCACGCTGCTCAAACCGGCGGCGGATTGCTGGGCATGTATAATACCTTTGCGGGTGGCGCGATGGAACGTTGCGCCATCGGGTCGCTCGGCATCATGCCTTACATCAGCGCGACGATCATCATTCAATTGCTCACGGCGGTCTGGCCCAAATTGAGCAAACTGGCCCGCGAGGAAAACGGCCGGACGAAAATCATCCAATACGGCCGCTATTTGACAGTGCTGTTGTGTTTGGGGCAGGGATTGTTTTTCGCCATCGGTTGGGAACATCCCCAAAATATCTTTCATGGGTTTCAAGGGAATCTCGTGTTCGATACCAACCACATCTGGTGGTATCGCATTCAGACCGTGCTCATCATGACGACGGGCACCATGTTGCTGATGTGGCTGGGCGAACAAATCAGCGACCGCGGCATCGGCAACGGCGTGTCGCTGGTCATCACCATCGGCATTGTGGCCCGGCTGCCGCGGGCCTTGGTGGCATTGAAGGACATGTTTTGGCCCGCCGGTGGCGTTTCGGCGCAATATACCTTTTTTGGTACGGGTGTGATGCTGATGCTGTTGCTGGTCCTGGTGGTTGGCGGCGTGATTGCGATCACCCAGGCCCAGCGGAAAGTCCCGGTGCAATACGCGCAGCGCGCGGTCGGACGCAAGATGTACTCCGGCGGCACGTCGTTCATGCCGTTGCGCGTGAATTACTCCGGCGTCATGCCGATTATTTTCGCGCAATCCATCCTGATGTTCCCGCAAACAATTTTTCTGCAATTGGGGAATTTTGTCGGCGTGCCGTTCCTCAAGAATCTCTTCATCGGCATCGCGCAAAACCTCAATTCCGGCTCGGTGCTTTATTTGGTGATTTATTCGCTGATGATTTTGTTCTTCGCTTATTTTTGGGTGGCCACGCAGTTCAATGAATTGCAAATCGCCGACGATTTGAAAAAGAACGGCGGTTACATTCCGGGCGTGCGTCCGGGGCAGGGCACGAGCGACTATCTGCACAAGTCCATGAGCCGCATCACGCTGGCCGGCGCGATTTTCCTCATGGTGATCGCCACCATCCCCATCATCTTGTCGCGCCAGATGAGCATTCCGTATGACGTGTCGCAATTTTTCGGCGGCACCAGCATTTTGATCACCGTCGGCGTTTTGCTGGACACCATGCGCCAGGTCGAATCGCATTTGATGATGCGGCATTATGACGGGTTTTTGAAAAAGGGCAGATTGAGAGGGCGGTTTTGAACCGGAGCGGCCTTCGTGCCGCGTATGGCGTGTTCCGTCAGGCAGCGGGCGGACCACGATGAAATGCCCGACGCAACACGCAACACGCATGATTATTTTAAAAAGCCAGCGCGATCTGGAACTGATGCGTCCGGCGTGCGCGGTGGCGGGCAAAGTGCTGGCGGAAATCACCGCGTTCATCAAGCCGGGACTGACGACGCGGCAGGTGGATGAGTTCGCCGCGGCGCGCATCAAGTCGCACGGCGGGAAAAGCGCGTTTTTGGGCTATCGCAAATATCCGTGCCACACGTGCATCTCGGTGAACGAGGAGGTCGTTCACGGGCTGGCCGGCGGGCGCGAATTGCACTTCGGCGACATTGTGAGCGTGGACGTGGGCGTGATTTACAAGGGCTTTGTGGGTGATACGGCGCGGACGGTGGCGGTGGGTGGTTGCGGCGTGCTGGCGCAACGTCTCATGGACGTGACGGAGCGCGCGCTTCACGAAGGCATTGCGGCGGCCGTGCCGGGAAATCGCGTGACGGACATTTCGCGTGCGGTCCAAAATTACGTCGAGGGTAACGGGTTCAGCGTCGTGCGGGAATTTGTCGGGCATGGGGTTGGCCGTTCGATGCACGAAGAGCCGCAGGTGCCGAATTTTGTTGATCCGAAGAGCAACCAGAAACTCCGGCCGGGCATGACGCTGGCCATTGAGCCGATGGTTAATGCGGGCCGGCCGGCCGTAAAAATTTTGAAAGACGGCTGGACAGTCGTCACCCAAGATGGTTCACTATCCGCTCATTTTGAGCACACGGTGCTGATTACCGAAAGTGAACCGGAGATTTTGACATGGCCGGAAAAGATGCCTTCATCGTTGAAGGTGTCGTGATTGAAGCCAGGCCGAACCGCACGTTTTGTGTGGAGTTGGCCAACGGACACCGGTTGCTGGCGTTTGTGGCGGGCAGGGCGAAACAGCGCTTTGCCGGTCTGACGCCGGGCGACAAAGTGAAATTGCAATTGGCGCCTTACGATTTGTCCGTGGGGCGGATTTTGGTTGAAACAAAAACGATTGGAACATGAAAGTCCGCGCGTCAGTTAAAAAATTGTGTGAGCACTGCAAGATTGTGCGCCGCCGCGGTGTCATTCGCGTGATTTGCACGAACAAACGGCACAAACAGCGGCAAGGTTGATTTGATTTATGGCACGCATCATTGGTGTGGAAGTTCCGCCGAACAAGCGCATTGAAATCGCGCTGCGCTACATTTACGGCATCGGCCCGTCCAACTCGAAGGAGATTCTGGAGCGCGCCAACATCAGCCCGGACATCCGCGCGAAGGATTTGACCGAGCAGCAGCTTTCCCAGATCGTCCATGCGATTCAGGAGGGCAAATACGTCATCGAAGGCGATTTGCGCCGCGAAATCGGCATGAACCTCAAGCGGCTACAGGGCATCAAATGCTATCGCGGCATCCGGCACATGCGCGGATTGCCGGTGCGCGGCCAGCGCACGCAGACCAACGCCCGCACGCGCAAAGGTCCGCGCAAGACGGTGGGCGTGCAACGCAACCCGAATGCCAAGACCGGCATCCACTAAAATTTTGTATGGCTGAAGAAAAAAAGAAACCCGCCCCCAAAAAAAAGGAAGCCAAGCCGGAAGCCGCTGCCGCCGCTCCGGCCGAAAAGGTCGCGTCCAAACCGGCCGAAAAAGCCGCGTCCAAACCGGCTGAAGAAAAATCTGCGAAAAAAGCCGCGCCCGCTGCGGAAGCTGCCGTTGCCGAGGCGCCCAAGCCGGCGGATGCGGCGGTTGTTCCGGTGGCGCCGACGGCGGCTGAACTTTTGGGTGAGGACGCCGGCGCAAAAAAGGTCATCAAGGCCAAGCACGCCAAAAACATCAGCGCCGGCGTTGCCAACATTCTGGCCACGTTCAACAACACACAGGTTAGCATCACGGATGTGCACGGAAATCTGATTGGCTGGTCAACTGCCGGGCGCGTCGGGTTCAAAGGCTCGCGCAAGAGCACCGCTTACGCCGCACAGCAGGTCGCCCAGGATGCCGCGCGCCAGGCGATGGCGCATGGCATGAAGGAAGTTGAAGTGCGCATCAAAGGCCCCGGTTCCGGCCGCGAATCCGCCATCCGCGCGTTGCAGGCCATCGGACTGGAAATCAGCGCCATCAAGGACGTGACGCCCGTGCCCCACAACGGTTGCCGTCCGCGCAAGAAACGCCGCGTGTAACTTTCAACGCTCAACCCTCAACCCTCAACTTTAGCAATGGCTCGTTATACAGGTCCTCGGGTTCGCATCAGCCGCCGGTTCGGAATACCGATTTTCGGCCCGTCGAAATATCTTGAGCGCCGCAATTATGGCCCCGGCGTGCATGGTCCCAAGTCGCGCCGCAAGCACACCGATTACGGCCTCGGCCTGATCGAAAAGCAAAAGTTCCGTTATTATTACGGCCTCCTCGAACGCCAGTTTCGCGGCGTTTATGAAAAGGCGCTCAAGCGCCGTGGCGTCACCGGGGAACAGATGTTGCAGATTTTGGAGACGCGCCTCGACAATGTTGTTTATCACCTCGGTTTTGCGAACACCCGCGCCGCCGCGCGCCAGATGGTCTCGCACGGCCATGTGACGGTGAATGGACGCAAGGTGGACGTGCCGTCGTTCGGCCTCAAGGTGAACGACGCCGTGGTGGTGAAAAGTTCCAACGTCTCGCGCCAGCTGGCCACGAAGAATTTGGAAATCGCCACGAGCCGCGCGGTGCCGGACTGGTTGTCGTTGAGCAAGGAAGAGTTCAAAGGCACGGTCATGCGCATTCCGACGCGCGACGAGATCCAGCCGATTGCCAATGAGCAGGCGGTGGTCGAATTTTATTCGCGTTAAAGAAAATCAACCACGGATGCACACGGATGCACACGGATACAAAACAGAATAAATGGGGTTTCAATCCCCAATCCGTGTTTATCCGTGTTCATCCGTGGTTAAAAAAGTAAAAACAAGAACAATTATACGGGCTTGATCGGCGCGCGGGAATAAACCGCCGGGAAAGCCAGATTAAAATTGTTGAAAGGAAAATATGCCAGTACGTCTAGGACGTTTCGAAATGCCCAAACGTTTGCAAAAGGATGACGCCAGCGCCACCGCCACCTACGCAAAATATATCGCCGACCCGTTTGAAACCGGTTACGGCCACACCGTCGGCAATTCGCTGCGCCGCGTGTTGTTGTCCTCGCTTGAAGGCGCGGCCATCACCTCGTTGAAGGTGGACGGCGCGATGCACGAGTTCGCCACGATCGAAGGCGTGGTGGAGGACGTGACCGACATCGTTTTGAATTTGAAGAAAATCAAGTTCAAGGCCCACACGCGCGACGAGCAGGTATTGTTGCTTTCGGTGAACAAGGAGGGCGAAGTGACCGCCGCCGACATCCAGCTCAATCAAAACATCGAACTGGTCAACCCCGACCAGATCATCTGTACGCTCGACAAAAAGAAAAAGTTCGAGATGGAACTGACCGTGAAAATCGGCCGCGGTTTCTGCCCGAGTGATGAAAACAAAAAGCCCGGCCAGGCCATCGGCGTGGTGGCGATTGACTCGCTGTTTTCACCGGTCACCCGTGTGCGCTACGCCGTGGAAGCCGCGCGTGTCGGCAACCGCACGGATTACGACCGCCTGATTTTGGAAATCTGGACCGACGGGCGACTGTCACCCGACGACGCGCTCACGCAGGCCTCGGCGATTTTGCAGCATCACCTCGACGTGTTCGTCGGTTACGACAAGAACGCGGTCGAATTCGAGGAAGCCGCCGACAAGCAGGACGAGGAGAAGTCGAAGATGAAGAAGCTCCTCAACATGAGTGTCAACGAAATCGAGTTGAGCGTCCGGGCGGCGAACTGCCTGAACAACGCGAACATTACCAGCGTCGGCCAGTTGGCGATGAAGACCGAGCAGGAAATGCTCAAATATCGCAACTTCGGCAAGAAATCGCTGAACGAAATCAAGGACAAATTGACGGCTTTGGGCTTGTCCCTCGGCATGAACTTCGAGCCGGGATTGCTCGAAGCGCCGAAGGAAGAACCGAAGGCGGAATAAGGACCGGCTATGCGACATTTGAAACGAACGGCCAAACTGGGCCGCACCTCCCGGCACCGCGACGCGATGCTGGCCAACCTGGTTTGCAGCCTCATCAAACACAAGCGCGTGACCACGACGCTCGCGAAGGCGAAGGCCGCGCGTTCCGTTGCGGAAAAAATCGTCACCCTGGGCAAGCACGCCACGATTCAATCGCGCCGCCTGGCTGCCGCGCGTTTGCACGCGCATGGTCCCACGGTGCAATTGACGAAGGACGAACGCCAGAAATGGCGGCAAAACGAGGACGTGCTGCGGATTCTTTTTGAAGACATCGCGCCCGCGTTCAAGGAACGCAACGGCGGTTACACGCGCATCGTCAAAATGAACCAGCGGCAGGGCGATGCCGCGCCGCGCGCGATTTTGGAATGGGTGGATTTCACGCCTCCGGCGCCGGCGGCGGAGGAAACCACACCCGGTGCCGAGGCCAAAACACCGGAACCGGCCAGGGAATCAACCGCCAAGGTCTGAGCCGGAGAAAGATTCAAAATATTTCCAGGCCCGCTCGCCCGAACGGGCCTTTTTGTTTGAAATTGGTAACATCGAACATTCAACGCCCAACATCGAACATCGAATTAAAAGACAAACAGACAAGCACTTCGATGTTCAGCGTTCGATGTTGGTTGTTCGATGTTTCATTTCAGAAGGAAGAACAGCATCCCGGCCGCAACCAATAACGCAATAATCCACCAAAACCACCCGATGCCACGCGGTTTGACCGGCTCCGGGCCGAATTCCCTTTTTGCGAATTCGTCGTGGTCGAAGTTTTCATCCGGCAATCCGAGATGGCTGGCATACGCGGTTTCCGACCAGCCGGTTTGCTCATCCGAGCCGCATTCGGGGCAGGCCCTGGCGTTGCGCGGCACTTCTGCGCCGCAGTTCGGACAGACGTCAGGAGTCATTGGAAGTGCGGAGTGCGGAATTCGGAGTGCGGATGTTTACGCGGATGCGCATTTTATTCCGCACTCCGTACTTCGCATTCCAAATTCATTTCATCCTCCCACGCCAGCATATTCCTCGTCGGTTTTCAGCCCGAGCTCCATCAAAATGTAATCGTGGCTGACGGCCTGCATGTCCTTGACGTGATTTTCCAGGCGCAAAAGCTGGCTGAAACCAAGCAGGGCAAACATCTTGATGGCCGCTGCCTGTTCGCCAATGAATTCCGCCTCGACCTTTTCCAGGCCGACCTGTCGCGCGATTTCGACAATCTCGCTGATGAGCGCCCGCGCCAGACCGCGTTCGCGAAATTCCGGATGAACCAGCACGCTGACGCGGCCGACATGCCGCTTCCAGCCGCCGAGTTGCTGGTGCAGCGTGGCGTCGCCGGCGATTTTGCCGCCCACCAACCCGACCAGCGGCAGATTGCGCCCGTAGTCAATATTCCGGCACCAGTCACGGATGGTTTCAATTTCCGCGACGCGATGTTTGATGAACATCCGTTCCGGTTCGGGGATGCTGAGAAACAAACCGTGAAATTCCTTTTCATCGTCGGGGCGAAGGGGGCGCAACGTCGCTTTCGTGCCGTCCTTGAGTTGGACGACTTTGGGGAACCGCTGGAGTTCAAGTTCAATGCTGAATGACATGTTTCCTTTCCAGTTTGATAAAAATCTGCCTCACGCGCCCGAAAACGCAAGGCTCAATCCGGCCGTCTAGCGTTTTGGGTTAAATGTGGACAAACGCACCAAACAGAAACCACTCCCTCGCCCCGCCCAAACGGGGAGAGGCCTGGGGCGAGGGGATTTGAGCTTGAAAGTAATCGGCCTCCTCACCTCGCCCCTCTCCTCTTTTGGCGAGGAGAGGGAGAAAACGATGCGTGTGTCAAGATGAACCCCACCAAACTGATCCGCTACGCTCAATCCAATCACAGAAATTCGCCGGCGACGCCGCTGGCGTGGTTCCGCAACCGTTCGTCTATGCGCGCCGGATCGAGACTCCATCGCGCCGCCAGCAACGGGACTTTTGCGACGTTGGTCGCCGTCCATTCCGCCGCCGCCCACGAAGCGGCATCCGGATGTTCCCCGTAGCCAAAGCATTTCATGCTTAATTCCGTCTCGGCGGCGGTTTTGCGGCCCTGATTCCACACGGTTTCGCCCGCCCACGCATAAGCGCGCGTCACCACGCCGTTTTCCACGCGCATCCAGGCGTGATGATGCAGAACCCGTTCCGCCTGGAAGAATTGCACGTGACCGAGTTTGCGGCTGAGTTCAGTCAGAAAATAAAAACACTCGTCCACGTCGCAACCCGGATTCGGCAGGCCGGAACCGGTGACAATGATCCAGCCATTCACCGGCGGACCGATGAAAAACCCGTGCCCGCCCGTCATCCCTTCCGCCCAGGGGCAGGGGGCAAAATGATCCAGGCCCAGCGCGGCTTGAACGGCTTTGGGATTAAGCGAACGGACCGCCAGCCAGCTTGTGGGGCGCGATCCAAGCGCCGATTGGAGCAAAGGGAATTTTTCCATCTGTCGGATTTTGAACTCCGCCACGCGTGCCCGGCGGTGCAACGCAATCATCCAAACGAGCATCATTGTGCCCAGGCCAAACACGAACCCAAGTATTGCCAGCAATGCCGGCGGAATTGCGCCCATCTGATTCACCCTTTGAATTTACCCCCGCGCCGCGCCGGTTCAACCAAAATCTGGCACGCGAATTTAAAGTAGCACAGGCCTCCGGCCTGTATCTTTGTTGGACCTTGCAGGCGGGACGCCTGCGCTACGTTTTCAGCTGGTCGCCAGCCAATCGAGATACTTTTTGTTCCCCGCGCTCAACGGCAGGGCGATAAACTCCGGCGTGTCGTAGGGATGCCGGGCGAGAACCAATTTTTCCAGCGCGGCGAGTTTTGACTTCTGCGTTTTTAAAACCAGCAAAACCTCCGCGTCGGATACAATCTTTCCCTGCCACAAATAATGCGACTCGATTTTGGGGATGAGGTTCGCACAAGCAATCAAGCGCGCCTGCAACGCCGCCCGCGCGAGCGCCCGGGCAATTTTCAAATTTGGCGCTGTGACCAAAACGACGGCGAATTTTGCGGCGGGTTTCATTTTGCCAAAATTTTTAGAGCGCCAGCGGCGCGGCATATTTGTAGCTCCAAATCCGGTTGCGACACAAGCTCCGTCAGGAGCGGCATCATCTGAATATGTCGCTCCTGACGGAGCTTGGGAATTTAATGGTGCGTGGTTCTACAAAGATTTCGCGCCTACGGCGCTAACAGCCCATTCAAAAACATCTCATTCTGGTAGGAGGCGAAGCAACGAGGCTTAAATTTCTTCGGAAACGAAGATTTATTTAGAACCTGCTCACGTCGGCTCCTACTTTTTCAATGGGCTGCTAAAACGTTTTTCTTCCGCCGGTTTTTCTGCTTTAGTCAAGACATGGACACCGCATTGCCGCCGCTCACCGCCGGGACGCTTTACCTCGTTGCCACGCCGATTGGCAACCTTGAGGACATCACGCTGCGCGCGCTGCGCGTGTTGCGCGAGTGCGATGTTGTCGCCGCCGAGGACACGCGCCACTCCGGGCGACTGTTGAAGCATTTCGGAATCTCCAAACCGCTCCTGAGCTATTTCCAGTTCAACGAAGCCAGACGCAGCGAGGAAATCATCGAGCGCCTCCGGCGCGGCGAGAAAGTCGCGCTGGTCACGGACGCCGGCAGTCCCGGCATCAGCGATCCGGGCGAACGTGTGGTCAAAGCGGCCATCGCCGCCGGTTTCCGCGTCGAATCCGTGCCGGGGCCGAGCGCATTGGTCGCGGCGCTCACCGCCAGCGGTCTGCCGACGGACGAATTTCATTTCATCGGTTTCCTGCCGCACAAATCCGGCCAGCGACGGAACAAGCTGGAATCGCTCAAAAGTTTCAACGGCACGCTGGTGCTTTATGAATCGCCGTATCGGGTCGAAAAGCTGCTCGTCGAACTTAGCGAGATTTTCCCGGAACGGCAGGTGGTGCTGGCGCGCGAGCTGACCAAGAAGTTCGAGGAATATTTGCGCGGCAGACCGGCAGAATTGCTGGCGATGGCAAAGAAACGGAGTTTGAAAGGGGAGTTTGTGGTGATAATTGGAGCGGCTTAGCCGTATCCAAGCAATAAAGAAATCTTTTAACCACCGATGAACACAGATGAACACAGATAGGAAAAAGATTTCAACCATGCAACGAGTTTACCAATAAGTAAGGCCTTGCGGATTCGCTGAAAAGACCTTTTGCTTGGTCTTAATCCGTGTTCATCCGTGTCCATCCGTGGTTTAATTGAATAGATACGGCTGAAGCTTGAACTCCAGCGGGAATTTTCGCCGGGTCGGAGACCGGCGCTCCAATGGAAATGGGTTTGAATTCGGTTCTTCGACGAACCACAATGCGCCATAATGAAAACAGCATTATTCCTGAACTGCACATTCTTTCAAATGATTGACCCGCCGGCGGAACCTTCCAAATGATGCGTCCAGGACACGGCAAGAACCAGTTTCAGGAGAAACCCGCCATCGGAGCGCGCCTTTCCGGGCGTTGGTCGCTGATTCACGATTTGAGCTTCGGTTGCGCGCTCGTGTTGATTGTTGGCGGCGCGCTTGCGGTTTACGCGCCCGGCAATTTGGCTTCGCCGCCAGCCGGCTGGCGCTTTCTCGGCCCGGCCCTGGCGGGAATGATTGCCGCCGGCATTCTGAAATTCATTTTGACCGGACGCGCTTTGACGCCCGGCGAAGCGGTTCGGGATTTTCTGTTCACCGGCCTGCTCGCCGCTTCGGCGCGCCACATGCCGCTCTGGCAGGCGCCGCAAAACTTTTCCGGACTGATCCAACTCAGCCCCGTCAGCGCCACGGTTTTTTACCTGCTCTATCACGTCGCCAACGCCTATCGTCTGGTGAACTCAAGGAAACACCTGGACACCATCGCGGGCGCGGCAATCACTGTTATTCCCTTCGCGTTGGGACTGCCGCTCGCACTGCCGTCGGACCAACTGGCGGGTTTATTGGGCAACAACGTCACTGCCGGTTTGCTGTCAGGTTCTCCGGCTTGGTGTGCGGGAATCGGCCGGACGCTGTTGCTGTTTTTATTCAACGTAATCCTGGCCCAGACATTCGCTTTGACCGCGTCCCGCCGCCCGCTGACCAGCGTGAACGCGCATCTCTGCCTGCTGCTGGCCGCCGCTGCGTCCATCATTGCTCCGGACGTGGCGGATTTGGGTTCGGGAAATTTCGCGGCCGGATTGCCCGGCGCGTTAAAACCGGTTGTCGCCGTTCTGGCCACGTTGCTCTCGCAAGGCGCGCTGTGGGCGGAAGTTTTTATGGTGACCGGAATGATCATGGACGGCATGCGCGTAATAGCGCCGACGCGCGCCACGATGAAAGCGCACGCTGTCAGCGGAATGAAAAAGGGCATGGTTTTCAGCGGCGTCCTGATGACGCTCCTGCAACTGCTCCACGCCATCGCCGGTGCGCCGGTCGTGCAAAATCTTTATCGGACTTTTCCGGCGCTGCTGTTCGCCCTTGCCGGCGCGATGGCGTTTCCGTTGTTCAAGGCGATCATCGAAACCTTTGACGGCAGCCGGTCGTTTTTTCATCGCGCACTGAGAACCTACCGCCAGCCGGTGCTGATGGCGCGCGGCGTGGTCGTTGGCATTGCCGGCGCCGTCGCGTTGGGCGTGAATCTGCCAGCGCTTTCAACTTCGCAGCGCGTCTTTTTCGGTCTGGCAGCGGGCGCGCTGGCTTATGCCGGCGTCAGTGCGCTGCGCGATCTGATTTACGGCATGAGGAACTGCGGCGGGCTGAAATCGTGGCGCGTGTATCTGGTGGAAGGCGGACTGGGCGCGTTTGTCGGCGCCGCGTTCGCATTCTATTTCGACAACACGCAAATTTCCGTCGTGCTGGACAAGCTCAATCTTTACAACACTTTTGGGCTGAAACCGGCGGCGGATGAATTTTATCCGTTGGTCAGCAAGTGGGGGCACATTCAACTCGGCACTTATGCCGGCGGCGCGAAACTGCTCTTCAATGAAGCGTTGAAAGGCGTGATTGGCTGGGGCGTGGCGGCGTGGCTGTTCGCTGTCAACCGCTCGTTTCTCACCGCGCTGTTTCAACGCGACACGGCGCCGATCTGGCGGATGTTTTCCCGCAAGGGGGTTGCCGAACTGACCGAAAACACGATTCAAGTCCTGCGTTGGGGATTGTGGATGGCGCCGATCATTTTCACCTTCCTCAAACAAATGTCGGTGCCGACCTGGTATAATCAGGACGGTGCGGTTCACACCGTTTTTTGCATTTTCAAGGATGCCACAACAAACACCGCGAGCTTCCAGGCGTGGAGTCTGAAAGTGTTCATGTGGGTGCTGGCTTACGATTTCTTCCGCATTTTGATCTGGGTCGATCACATGGGTCTGCGTGTTGCCACCCTCGTCAATCTGAGCTTCATCGGCATGGACCGGCTCGACGAACGTCTCGCGCGCTTCATCGGCCCGGCCGCGGCCACGGCCCGGTTCATTCCCGAAGGCATCAAACGCTTCACCACCTGGGCGCCGCTGCTGATTCCGTTTTTTATTCCGAGGGGAAAGGGCTGGAACTGGGCCTGGTCGCAATCCGAAGCCATCCAGCAGGCATCCGGCGGCGGACTGGCGGAAGCGCTGGGCCGGGTTTCGACACTGCAAATGGCGCTGGCGGGAATCGCGGCGGTGCTGGCCATCGGATTTGTTTCCTTTGGTGTCCGCGCCTGGCGTTCACGCTCCGCTAAAGGCCGGCAAACCAGTTTCCGGCTGGGCAACCACGCGTATGCCGTCGAATGGAAATCCAGCGGCGAAATTACCGGCACGCTGATAGAACATGGATGCGACCTCACCCGCCGCGCCTATGATCGCCTTGAGCCTGCCGGTCGTGCGTTGTTCGCGGCCGATGTGGTGCCGTCCGGGCAGCCAAAGTCGTGGCCGGTCATCGGCAATTTCCCGGCAGAAATCGCGCCATCCGCCACGGTCGAACCGAATGACTCGGTTCTCGTTCTAACGCAGACGGTCAACGAAATCAAAACGGTTGTGCGCATCACGCTGCCGTCCGATTCCGACGCCGTGGAGCTTTGGGAAATCACCGTCACAAATCCAGGTTCGCGGGCGCGCAACCTCAAAGTCGTGCCGTATTTGGAATGGGTGTTGAATTCGCCGCAGTCGGACCGCAGCCACACGCAATACAACCGCCTGTTCCACGAAGTGAATTATGACGCCAGCCTGAATGCGTTGATTGCGGCGCATCACGAAACCGGACAAATCGGTTTGCTGGCGGCGGAAACGCCGCCGGAAGGATTTTTACAGGCGCGCGTGGATTTCATCGGCCGCGCGGGCAGCGTCTGGAAACCGCGCGCCCTGGAAACGCTCGCGTTTCGGAAGCCGTGCACCACCGAACCGTGTCCGAGCTTTGATGCCATCGGCAGTTTGCTGCTGAATGTTTCGCTGGCACCGGGCGCGACCGGCAAGTTGCGATTGTTGATGGGCTGTGCCGAAGATCGGCAGCAGGCGGGTGATTTAATCTCCCGCCATTTGAAAATTCAGACTGACCCCCGCGCGTCTTATTCTGGTAGGAGCCGAGGTGACGAGGCTCAAATTAAAACCGGAAACCGGAAACCGGAAACCGGAAATGAGTCAGAGATTCCTCACGTCGTCTCCTGCTTTATTAACGGGCATCCGCGCATCGGACACGGTGAAATTCCGCCCGGCACGCCGCAGCCGTATTTTGAATTCGCCGATGGCGGCAACACGCTCCGCGTCCGCACGCCGTTCACGCCGCGCCCGTTCGACCACACCATGGCGAATGCGCTCGGCCATGTCCTTTGCGTGACCAATCGCGGGCTGCACACCTCGGCCAGCCTGAACGCGCAGCAGAACCGGCTCACGACGGACTGGGCCGACACGGTGACGGGCGAACTGCCGTCGGAGATCTTTTACCTCTACGACGTCGGCGAGCGGTCCTGGCTCTCGCCCACTTGGCTGCCGTTGCGCGACGCCGAGGCCGGATACGAAACATTTTTTGGCGTGGACGGCACGGCGACGTTCCGCATGAAGCGCGGCAAACTTTCCACGGAATTGACGGCGTTCGTGCCGCCCGACGAGCCGGCGGGCTTTTACCTTCTCACCATTCGCAACGACGGCGATGCACCGAAGCAAATCCGGTTCGCGCCGTGTTTCCGCATCGCACTGGGCGACCAGCCGGAAAACTCCGGGCCGCTGAAAATTGAGAGGGACGCTGCGAACGCCGCCATTTATTTCACCAATCCGCGCAACGAATTCCGTTCCGGACCGGCATTTGCGGCGATTTCCATGCCGCCGGAAAAAATCGAAACGCGGCGCGGACGTTTCCTTGGTCCGGGACGTTCACCGGCCCATCCCGCAATGGTGGAGACGGGCGAACCTTGGGCCGGGCCGACCGATGACGCGGCGGCCATCGCCAGTTTTCTCGTCACGCTGGAGATTCCCGCCGGCGAGTCGCGCACGATTTCTGTCATGCTCGGCCAAAGCGATACGCGCGAACAGGCGGCGGCGGTGGTGCGGCACTGCCGGACGGTGGCAGCCGCTCAAGCGAAGCTGGCCGCCACCCGTGCCTGGTGGCTTGACCTGATGCGGACCCTGCAGGTTGAAACCACCGACCCGGCATTTGACCGCCAACTGAACTGGCTGAAATACCAGGCGCTCGCGGAACGCCTCTGGGCACGAAAAGGTTTTTACCAGTCGAGCGGTGCGTTTGGTTTTCGCGACCAGCTTCAGGACGCAGTCAATTTGATCTGGGTGGACCCGGCCCTGGCACGGCGGCAAATTTTACTGCACGGTCGGCAGCAATTCACCAAGGGCGACGTGTTGCATTGGTTCTTTCTCCAGCAGGATGGCTGCACGGGCCTGGGCGCGCGCACGCACGCTTCCGACAACCTGCTCTGGCTCGGTTGGGCGGCCGCCGAATACGTGCGCATGACCGGCGACGAATCCATTCTCGACGAGACGCTGCCGTACCTCGTGGCGGAAACGCCGCTGCCGCCGTTGCCCGAAGGCCGGTATGGGATGGGCCTGTTCGCGCATGTCTCGCCGCGCGAGGAGACGCTCTGCGATCACGTGCTGCGCGCCGTTGATCTGGTTCTGGAAGAACGTTTCGGCGCGCACGGCCTGCCGCTCATCGGCTCGGGCGATTGGAACGACGGGCTGGACGCCATCGGCAGCGAAGGCCGCGGCGAAAGCGTCTGGCTCGGTTTCTTCCTCCATTACACTTTGGAAAATCTCCTCGACATGATTGAAAAGCGCAAAGGCGCTGCGCGCCGGCAATTTTATTGCGAGCGGCTGAACGGGTTGAAAGCTGCCATCGAAAAGGTGTGGCGCGGCGACCGCTATCTGCGCGCGATTCACGACGACGGCACGGAAATCGGCGTGAAGGACAGCGGCGTCTGGGAGATTGACGCGCTGACCGCTGCGTGGGCGGTAATGTCCGGCATCAACCGCGGGCGCGGCCGCATCATGTTCGACACCGCCTTGCGCGTGCTCGAACGCGACGACGTCATCCTGCTGGGCTGGCCGGCGCTGCGCGAGGATTCCAGGCCGTATCTGGGCCGGAGCAGTCACTATCCGGAAGGCGTGCGGGAAAACGGCATGTATTGCCACGGCGTTCAGTGGTTGATCGGCGCTGCGCGCCTCCTCGCCGGGCAGTTCGCGGCGGACGGCGATCTTCCGACGGCGCAACTTTACCGCGACGCCACGATCCGCCTGTGGCGAAAAATCGCGCCGGTTTCGCACGTCACGCCGGATAAAATTGAAATTTACGGCGGTCAACCGAACCAGCAGGCAGCGGACCTGCTCACCAACTTTGAGCCGGGCCGCATGATTTGGAACGGCTACACCGGCGCCGCCGGCTGGATGCTGCGGCAAAGTTGCGAAGGCGTGGTCGGCGCGGCGCTGGTCAACAATCGCGTGGTGTTGCCCCCCGACATGGCGCTGCCTCGCGGCGACTTGAAGGTGATTCGCCTTCAGCGCGAGCCGGTGGCAAGTCCGTTTCGAGAACGGTAAAATTTGAATCATGAGGAAATTGTCGCTGATGATAAAAGCGGCGCTGCTGCCGGCGCTTTTGCTCGCGCTTCTGGCGGGCTGCCGGACGGCACCGCCGCACCGGCCAACAGTTTTCAATTTTCCCAAAGTGGATCCGGCGCGCACACACACACGGCTGCTGCTGGAGAACGCGCTTCGATACGCCGCGCCCGCCAACGCCATGACCGATCCGGCGTCCGGTTATCCGTTCGAAGGCTGGAATCAGGAGCCAAAGAAGGGCCTTTACCTGCGCTCGTTCACGCAGTTGACCGCCATCGGCGAGTGGCTGGAGTTGATGGCCAACATCACCGCCGGTTACGCGGACAATCCCTGCGTGTCACGGGACGAGGCGAAGACGCGACTCATCCGGATTGTCGGGAGTCTGCGCCACGACCAGCAGGACCCGCGGGTCAGCGCCGAAGGGCTGTTGGCGAATTTCCTTGGCTTTGACAACTCGCAACGCATGCCGCCGCTTTCGGAAATCATCGAGAAACAGAAATTCATTGACGCATTCGGGGAAGAAAAGGCTGCTGCCATCTGGAAGGCGCTGCGCGAAAAAGGCTGGATTGTTCCCCGCCACGACGACAGGGAAGGGGACATCAAACGGCGCGGCCAATACGGAACGAAATTTTTTGACGGGCCGTTGTCGCCCTTCGCGGACAAGACGGTCAAAGCGCAGATCATGGCGCTGTTGGACCGGCGGGTGGTGCAGATCGTTTTCGGCGACAACGCCAATCTCTCGGCGTCCATGGCCAAGGCGATTGGCGCATTGCTTGAAATACGGGATGACCCCGCCATCGGCGCGTTGAGAAGCGAGATGGAGCTTTTCTTGGAAAACCAGCCGGCGGGCTACGCGCATCTGTTCGATGCGAAGACCGGCACGTTCGTTTTCGGCTGGGACGCCACGCGGGATCGTTTGTTTGGCTGGGAAGACGCCGCCGGCAACTACACCGTCGGGCACATGAATTATCTGGTGAATGAATTTCGCGGCCCGTTGATGTTCGTCGCGTTGCGGCATCGGTTTCCGGCGGCGACCGTCGCCAACGCGGGATTCACGATCAAGCCGTTTCGCACCCGGGCCGGCGATGACATTTACACGCTGGCCACGTGGGAAGGTTCGGCGTTTCAATCGTCCGGCCTGACCCTGTTCATGCAGGAACTGGAGAACGCCGGCTGGCGCAAAATCCTGGAGAACACGGTGGACATCGAACTGGATTTCGCCACCCGCAACCAGCTGCCCGGGTTTCTGTCGGAAGCCTACAGCGGTCAGGGCGTCGAATACACGGGCCGGATTGGCATACCGGACATCGCCATCGCCGGGGAACCGCGCATCACCAACGCCCCGTCGCTCTACACTTTGGGCGCCGCCAGCCAGATCGCGCCGGACAAGGTTGAGCGCTTTCTGGAGACGAACTGGCCGGCGATTTCACGTCTCTTTACGAAACACGGGCCGTGGGAAGGCTTCGACACCAAACGCCGCACCGCCATCAAATACCAAACCACCGCCCACACGCTCGCGCTCATCCTCGGCGGCATCGGCTCTGCGCCGGACAACATGCGGCGCTATCTCGAATTCAAGGGATTGCACGGCAACCTGCTCGCGTGGTTCGCTCCCGGCAACGCCGTGGATTTCCTGTCGCAGGAAACGCAAATCGTTCCCTGGACCAGCGACGGCAGCCCGATCAATTTTTCCCGTGACGAAAATTCGTTTAACATCGTCGGCCGTCCGCTGCGAAATGGTCGCGTCACGTTGACGGTCGCGCAAGCCGAAGGTGTCAACCTCGCCGATGGCGAATTGATCATCCGTTACCGCGCCGCAGCGCCAATCGAACACGCGGTCATCACGCTGACCAAGGCTCAAGGCGGTCCTTATGCCGAACCGCAGTTTCCCAACCAGATATTCGTGCGGTTCAACGCGGCGGAAAGCGGGGCAGGGGAAATCCAGGTTCCCCTCCCGGCCACGCCGGGTCTGGCCCGCACCAAAGGACTCGTGCTGGCTTTGGGAAAAGACAGCGAAGCGGTGGAGGCGGATTTGACGATCACCGCGCTGAAATTCGTCCCGTATCCGGATTTGACCCCGCACCCGTGATAAAATTTTAACGCAACTCCGCTGACGCGCGAGCGGGAGACGCAAAGATAAAAAGGTTTGACACGAATTACACGGATTGACGCCAATTTAACCAAGGCCCGAAATCCAGGATGCCGGAGCTAAAAACCACGTGAGGCCACAAAGGCCTTTTACGTGGAACCACGAAACCTCGCAAACCACGCGAAATTTTCCAGCCTTCCTTGCCGCGCCGAAATGATAATGAAGGCGGGAGCCTTCCTCAGCCTTTGATTTGACCCTCTCTCCGTTCCGCCTTCGCGGTTTCCCACTCATTTTTCGGCAGGTTAACATCGCTTTCCACGCCGTTCTGCTGACGGACCCGCTTTCGCCGCTGGATCGGACGTTTGGTCGCAGCGGGTGCCGGGGTTGGCTCGGGCGCTGCCGCTGCTGCTGGTTGAACCTTGCCTGGAGCCACAACAGCCGGACCCATGATGGCGGGATGCTTCAACAGCAGGAGCTTCAGCGCCCGGAGTTTCAGCAGCAGGACCGACATCATCACGATCGATACTAACAGCGGCGATGATATCAGAAGCGCCATTATCAAGAACGACCTGATGGGAACGACAGCGACAGGAGCAACCGGAGCGGGAGCGACAGCAACATGACTGACCGTGGCAGGAGCAGCACCAGGACTGACAGCTGCGGGAGCGACAGCCGCAGGGGCAGCCACCGGGGTGGTTTGCGGAGTCGCCGCCTTTTCGGGAACCGTCTCGGTTACGGTGGTTGCGGATTTGGCGGGTTGTTTCACCACGGCCTGGGAAAGTGTGTTCGTTGCCGGCAGCGACTGGGTTGGCAAATCGTCCGGATGGTTCAGCCTTTGAACCAAAGCCGCACGGGCGGCGGCTTGGGCCGGGGTGTCGGCGGCACGGACGGAAATAAAACTCGCGCCCAGGACGACGCACAAACCCAAAGCGATTCTGATTTTCATGAAATTATCCATCTTCATCCGCTTTTGCGAGCATCCCCAAGGCCAATTCAGTCTGTTACCGGCGGCAAAGCAGTTTTTTGTCTCCGTGCACACGGCTGCTTGAGATGTCTGAGAGCCGGTGAAAATTCTGCTTTCAGAGAAGGTTCATCATTTGAATCCCGATACTGGCGAATGTCCAAATACCATACACGAATTTTCGGAGGGCAGAGATCCGCGAGGCCCTAATTTTTACCACGGATGAACACAGATGAACACGGATTGAACCGCAAGGAACGCAAAACCGGCCCCCGGAGGGCCAAGCTCTGCGCGGCCCGCCATCCTCAACCTGTCCATCATAGCCTTGGCGACGATGGATCTTCCATCTTCGATTTTCCAAATCGTGTCACTCGTCACTTGTCACTTGCCACCTGTCACACGCTGGCGCAAAATTCCCCCATGTCTTCCGGGATTGCAACGGGTAGAGAGCTTTGATTAGGTAAACAGTAAAAATTCCCAATTACCAGATACATCAAATTTGATGTTGCGTATCTATGGAGTTTACGGTAGAGTTTTATGTGAATGCCAGCGGATGGTCGCCGGTGCAGGAGTTCCTCGACGAACTCAAGCAAAGTGATCCAGACGATTTCGTGTCGGTGCTGGCCGGGTTGGCGAAGTTGCGGAACCGCCAGTATCACCGCGAACCGCTGTCCAAGGCGCTCGGCGGCGGCCTGTTTGAACTCCGTCACGTTTGCAAGTTGAACACCCGTGTGCTGTGGTTCTTTGTGAAAGGCCGGCGCATCATCGCCGTCCACGGCATTCGCAACAAAGGCCAGGCCATCCCGGTCCGCGACCTCGACACCGCGCGCGAACGGATGGGCGACTGGCGGGACCGGTTTGAAACATGAAAACAAATTTCGACGTTTATCTGGCAGAGCAACTGAAGGATCCGGCGTTTGCCGGGCGGTTTGCCCGGGCAGGGGAGGCGTGGGACGTGGCGTTGCAGATTGCGGCGTTGCGAGAGAAGGCCGGTCTTACCCAACGCGACCTTGCCCGCAAACTCAAGACCTCGCAGCAGCAGATCAGCCGGCTCGAATCCCCGTCTTACGAAGGCCACTCCTTGAGCATGTTACGCCGCGTGGCCGAGGCTCTGGGCGCAACCGTTCACGTCGCCTTTGAAACGGGCGGTCAAACCGCCCCCATGATCCTGTCGGAATCCAAAATCCCGTATCGCACGGGCGGGCGCGGGAAGAAGTAAGATTGAACCGCGAAAAACGCGGAACACGCGAAATTATCAGCCGCAAGGAAGCACAAAAGGCGCAAAAATCGAGGCTGCTGAACTCTCAACTCCTTGTCGCGCCATAGCGCAGCGACGGCGGATCAACACTCAACTCTCAACCAGCACGTCTGCGGACTGTGGCCAGAAGCAGCAGGCCGGCTCCGACCAGATTGTAAACGGCCGGTTCAGGAACAGGTTCCAGATTGAAAAAGGCGGACTGCCCGATATTCAGTATCGGTGTGCCGTTGTCCCAAACCCCGTTCTCAAACGTGGTGGTGGTGGAGATTTGTGACACGGCATCCAGCAGGGTCACCGATTCGCCGTTTAGCGGGTCACGGCCCACAACATCGTAGAACGTGGCGGGCGCGATGGGAATGTAACAGGAAAGGAGGAGTGTCCCGCTGTCTGTGACCAGTGGCGGCACAAACGGGTCGATACCATCATACCCGGGCCATACGGCTCCGGCAAACGTGTTGGTGAAAGTGACCGGGGAATGAAACAATCCGCCCTGGCCAAAATCCAATTCGTAGTTGATGCTCCAGCCGGTGTTGATGTCGTAAACGGAAGTCGGCAGATATTGTTGCGATAACGGATTCCACCCGGTAAACGTTGCGCCTTCGGGAACGCCCGGCTGGAAAATGGCGTTCAACGTGTTGTTGGAAAAGGAAAGTTGGTTCGCGATCAGATTATCGCCGGCGTACAATGGCTGGTTGACGTAACCGACGACGTTCGATGAATAAGTCTGGGAGTTGGCGGACACCGCCACGCCGACGAAAAAGACCAGGCTCAAATACTTCACAAGCTTCATAACATTTCCCCTTCTGATTAGAGGCGTTTGTAACCATTCGCCTTACGTTTGTCAATTGAAATCAGGCCGCGTAAAAGGGCGTAAAGCCCACGTGGGAGCCGACCATTTTGCGGAAATGCGCAATATGGTTGGCATCGGTTCCGGCGCACAACGCGAGGTCGAGGATTGGGCGCTTTCGCGCTACGCCTGTTATCTCGTCATCCAAAACGCCGATAATGGTTTCACCACGCACTCAACGCGACAGGAATTGGCCTACTGTTGCACCGCCCGGTAAAAGCGGTGCGAGAAATACGTCGAGTTCGTGTCAATGTAGAGAGACGGGCTGTTCGACAGCACCATCGTGGTCAAGGCCGTCCAGTTGGAAATGCTCAGGTTGTTGCAGCAGTCAATTTCGTAAGTACTCCCGATTTGTCCGTAAATGGTCAGTCCGGGATACATATTGATGGCCAAAAAATTGGGCGAGAACGCCTCCACGCTGCCTACCGTGGAAAAGCTGACATCATATCATGATCAAAAAATTAAACAAAGGCCTTGGCCAATACGACCAGGAATATGCTGCTTGCCATTGTTTTTGGGGGCGGCAACCTGCCAAGTACATCCGACTTTTAGTTAAACATCTTTCTGAAGGCCGAATTTTAGATCTTGGTGCTGGCGAAGGGAAAAATTCGTTATTTCTTGCTGAGAGGGGATTTCACATCGTTGCTGTGGAGTGTTCACAATACGCCATTGCCAATTTTAAACGGCGACTTCGAGAAGTGGCGCCGTCGGTACGCAACAGAATACAAATTGTCGCGACAGATGACCACGTTTTCTCCAAGTGAAGTACATAAAGCATTGCTGGCAAAATGGAATGTGGAGACTATCCAGCTAGATCCGGTGGATAAAGTAAAAAGCGTGGACGAATTCTTGGAGAGCCTAAAATGAAAAAACTCTACTTTGTCACGGTAAACACATATAAAACAACTGAAGTACAGCAGTATTTCTCTGTGCCAGATGTCAAACTTGAATTCGTCAATTACCGAATCCAAGAAATCCTAAACCTCGACCTTGATGAGATTGTGAAAGACAAAACATTGAAGGCGCACAAATATCTAGGTTTGCCATGCGTTGTCGAACATGGCGGGCTCTTGATAAATGCGCTCCAATCTTTCCCAGGTGGGCTGTCAAAGGTAGTTTGGGACACTACTAATGATCTGCTTTGCGGTTTCATACCGAAGGGAATATCTCGGAGTGCGACTGCAAAATCAGTAATAGGATATTGCGATGGAATGAGAATCCACCTTTTTAAAGGAGAAACAACTGGAACGGTGGCGGAATCATCAAGGGGCAACTATAAATTTCAGTGGGATCCAATTTTCATTCCAGATGGCGCCACGGAAACATACGCCGAAATGGGGTTTCCTAAGAAAGGACAATACTCACAGGCTGCAAAGGCCTGGTCCCAACTAGCTGACCACTTGAAGAAAAGCATTTCCTAAGTACTAATTCGGATCAAAAAGGGGTCGGTCCCTAGTTTTGACATTTTTCTCTCTGCAGCGATGACGATTCACGATTTTTGCCACAAGGGGAGGACAGCATTTGTCCGTGGTTTGGCGTAGAATGCGGTCAGATTATGTGCGCCCGTTTTACCGTCGCAAAGGATGTGTCCGAATTTGCGAAGTTTTTTAACTTCGTCTGCCGCGTCGCCTTTTTCGCCCCGCGTTACAACATCGGATTCGGCTGATGTAACACATAAGGCGAGTGTCGTTGCCCCCGGAGAACGCGGTTGCTACACTGGGACCATGATCGCCCTTGCAGCCGCCCTTGCTCTTGCGCTTCCGGCCCCAAAACCCGTTGCGATTAGTCATGTGTCGGTCGTCAACGTCGAGAGTGGCCGGATTCAGAAGGATGTGACTGTTTGTTTGGCTGACGGCTCGATCATTGCCATCGGGAAGAAAGTCTCATTTGAAAACGCGCAGGTCGTGGATGGCACCGGCAAATTTCTAATTCCAGGTCTCTGGGATATGCACGTCCATTGCTGCAATGCAGACGACCATTTCTTTCCGCTTTTTCTGGCCAATGGCGTCACGGGAATTCGGGATATGGCTGACCCATTGGAGGAACTGAAGACCTGCCGTACAAACGTGGAAAACGGGACCCTCCTTGGGCCACGCATGGTATTTTCTGGACAGATAGTGGACGGGCCCAAGCCGATTTGGACGGACATCTCAATCGCCGTCGGTACACCGGAAGAAGGTCGGAAGGCAGTCGAGACCGTCCAGCAGAGCGGGGCCGACTTCGTGAAGGTTTACTCGTTGCTGCCCCGGGACGCCTATTTCGCAATCGCCGACGAGGCGAAGAAACGGCACATGGTCTTTGCCGGGCATGTTCCCAATGTGATTACCGCGACCGAGGCGAGTGACGCCGGACAGAAGTCTTTTGAGCATCTTTTAAGTGTGCTAATGGGTTGCTCAAGCAAAGAGAACGAATTGCGCGCAAACCCGGTCCCGGGCAGGACCCAGATGGAGATCGTCCGGGCGGTAATCAACTCTTACGATCCGGCGAAAGCGAAAGCCCTGTTCGCGCGTTTTCGCAGGAACGGAACCTGGCAATGTCCGACCCTGACCGTCCTCAATGCCATGGCCCATCTCGATGATCCGGCTTTCCGAAACGACCCGAGGCTTGCCTACCTGCCGGGCGATATTGTTTCCTTCTGGAATCCTACCAATAAAGACTTTCGCTTTAAGGCGTACACTCATGACGACTGGGAGGCCAGCCGCCTGCGCTTCACGAAGCAGTGTGAAGTGGTTGGGATGATGGCCAAATCGGGAGTCAAAATTCTGGCCGGGACCGATACTCCAAATCCCTACGCCTTTCCCGGCTTTGGAATCCATGACGAACTGGCGCTGCTGGCGAAGTGTGGATTGACTCCGTGGCAAGCCCTGCAAGCCGCGACGATCAACCCGGCCCGTTATTTTGGCTGGGAACAGAAGATGGGCACGGTGGAGGTCGGGAAAGTCGCGGACCTCGTCCTTCTTGATGCAAACCCGCTGGAAGACATCCACAACACCACCAAGATCGCCGCTGTCTTCGTCCGCGGCCGGTATTTGGATCGGGCCACTCTCGGCCGGATGTTCAAGCACAAATCCGATTCCGCCGCTCTCCCCGGCCACCAACCATGGGGTCTGGACAACAGCGATTAGGTTTATGCGTGAACGGGTCTTGATTTTTACATATTTCTCCCCGCAGAAACAGGAAATACTAAAGGCTCCCGCCTTCATCGGATTTCGGCGTGGCAAGAAAGGCTAAAAACTTTGCGTTCTCTGCGTTCTTTGCGGTTACGACACCTCATCCGGCTTGCGCCACGTTGACTCGTTCATTCCCATTCACTCGGCCCTCGCGGGCTTTCGGCTTCGCCAAACTCCTTTCGCCATTTCCCAAATGGCTCGAAGTCTCCCCATCTGGTGCGGAGAAGGGGATAACGCTCTGTTTTGGGCGCTTCCCAAGAGCCTCCGGACATCAATTATTGTTATTGATGCAGCAGATTTTGGCTTTTCGGGTTTCGTTCGTTGACTTGGGGCGCGCGTTTGTTAAATTGCGCCCCGCTTTATTTCGGTGGAATTCCCCGTGCGAAATTGAAAGCGCAATTATTTTGAATTGAACATTTATGGCTAAAACATCGAAGTACGTTTATCTGTTTGGCAACAAGAAGGCCGATGGCAACGGCTCCATGAAACCGCTCCTCGGCGGCAAGGGCGCGAACCTCGCCGAAATGTCCCGCATCGGCCTCCCGGTGCCGCCCGGCTTCACCATCACCACCGAAGTTTGCACTTATTATTACGCCAACAAGAAGACCTACCCGAAGGTTCTCGACGCGCAGGCCCGGGAGGGGATTCAGTTCATCGAGAAAATCATGACCACGAAGTTCGGCGACCAGTCGGCCATGCCGCTGCTCGTCTCCGTCCGTTCCGGCGCGCGGGACTCGATGCCCGGCATGATGGACACCATTTTGAACCTCGGCCTCAACGACGCCACCGTCCTCGCCCTCGTCAAGGCGACCAAGAACGAGCGTTTCGCGTGGGACTGTTACCGCCGCTTCATCCAGATGTACGGCGACGTCGTCATGGGCGTCCAGAAGACCAAGGACGAGGACCACGAACCGTTTGAAGTGGCCATCCACAAGCTCAAGCACGACCGTTATCACGCGGACATCGAAGACACGAAGATGACGGTCAAAGACCTCAAGGAACTGGTGAATCGGTTCAAGAAGCTCATCGCGGAGCGTACCGGCAAGGAATTTCCGCAGGATCCTTGGAAGCAGCTCTGGGGCGCGACGGGCGCCGTGTTCGGTTCCTGGATGAATGACCGCGCCATCGTCTATCGCCGCAAATACGGCATCCCCGCCGAGTGGGGCACCGCCGTCAATGTGCAGGCGATGGTTTATGGCAATACCGGTGACCAGTCCGGCTCTGGCGTCGCGTTTACCCGCGACCCCGCCACCGGCGAGAAAGTTTTCTACGGTGAATTCCTCATCAATGCCCAGGGCGAAGACGTCGTCGCCGGCGTGCGCACGCCCGACCCCGTCGCCCGGCTCAAGGCCGTCCTCCCGAAGGCCTTCGCCGAGCTGGAGCAGGTCCGCAAGACCCTCGAATCGCACTTCAAAGACGTGCAGGACTTCGAATTCACGATTCAGGACGGCAAGCTGTTCATGCTCCAGACCCGCAACGGCAAACGCACCGGCCTCGCCGCTGTCCGCTTCGCCATCGAGATGGAGAAGGAAAAACTTATTGATTGGAAAACGGCCATCAAGCGAGTGCCGGCCGACCAGTTGGACCAGGTGCTCGCGCCCGTGTTCGAGCGCAAGGCGATGAAGGCCGCCAGGTGCATCGCCAAAGGTTTGCCCGCCGGTCCCGGCGCCGCTTCCGGAAAATTGTATCTCAACGCCGATCGCGCCGATGCCGCTGCGGCCAGGGGCGAAAAGGTGCTCCTTGTCCGCAATGAGACTTCACCCGAAGACCTGCGCGGCATGATTGCCTCCGAAGGCATTCTCACCGCGAAGGGCGGCGTCAGTTCGCACGCGGCGCTGGTGGCCCGTCAGATGGGCAAGGTCTGCGTCTGCGGCGCGGCTGCGTTGCAGATTGATTACACCACCCGGACCATGACCGTGGACGGCGTGACCCACAAGGAAGGCGACTTCCTTTCCATCAACGGCACCGCCGGTGATGTCTATGCCGGTCAGCTCCCGACCGCCGCGTCCGAAATCGTCCAGGTGCTCGTCGAGAAATCGCTCAAGCCTGCGGAAAGCACCACCTACCAGAACTTCCAGAAACTCATGGATTGGTGCGCGAAGGCCACCAAGCTCCAGGTCCGCACCAATGCCGACACGCCGGAGCAGACCGCCAACGCCGTCGCGTTCGGCGCCATGGGCATCGGCCTGTGCCGCACCGAGCACATGTTCTTCGCGGGCAATCGCATTGACGCCATGCGCGAAATGATTCTCGCCGACACCAAGGAAGACCGGAAGGCCGCGCTGGCCAAAATCCTGCCCTATCAGCGGGATGATTTCGCAGGCATGTTCAAGGAATTGAAGGGACTGCCGGCAACGATTCGTTTCCTCGACCCGCCGCTGCACGAATTCCTGCCGAACGAGGATGCCGCGCAACAGGACCTCGCCGCCAAAATGGGTGTACCCGTCGCGAAGATCAAACAGCGGGTGAAGGAACTCCACGAGTTCAACCCCATGCTCGGATTCCGCGGCTGCCGTCTGGGCATTGTCTATCCGGAAATTTCCGAGATGCAATCCCGCGCCGTCTTTGAAGCCGCCGCCGAGGTGCAGAAAGCCGGCATCAAGGTGAAGCCCGAAGTCATGATCCCGCTCGTCGGGTTCAAGAAGGAACTGGATCTTCAGGTCGAAGTCGTCCATCGCGTGGCGAAGGAAGTCATGGCCGAAAAGAAGGTGAAGCTGGACTATCTCGTCGGCACGATGATTGAAGTGCCGCGCGGCGCGCTCACAGCGGATGAAATTGCGCAGACCGCGCAGTTCTTCAGTTTCGGCACCAACGACCTGACCCAGACGTGCTTGGGCATGAGCCGCGACGATTCCGGCTCGTTTCTCGGGCCGTATCAGGAACAGGAAATCATCAAGAAAAATCCATTCGCCACGATTGACCAGGTGGGTGTTGGCCAGTTGATGAAGATCGCGGTCGAGAAGGGCAGGGCGACGCGTCCCGGCATCAAGCTTGGCATCTGTGGTGAACACGGTGGCGACCCGGACAGCGTGAAATTCTGCCATCGCCTCGGCCTGACGTATGTTTCGTGCAGTCCTTTTCGGGTGCCGGTGGCGCGCCTGGCCGCCGCCCAAGCTGCGCTGGAAGAGGAAGCCGCAAAGTCGGCAAAGAAGAAATAACTGCTTCTCGTAGCGGCGACTCGGCAGAGCGCCGCACACTGAAGGCAAATTATTCAGCGGCGCTCTGCCGAGTCGCCGCTACGGTAAAAATTCAAAGCCGCTCTGGGAAACTGGAGCGGCTTTTTCATTCGAACCTGCGAGTGAGCGCTTGCCCAGCGCGCCAATCTCCGGCATAAAGAGGCCAACAAACCAATATTATGGCCAAAACCAAAATTCCTTCCAAAACGTTGACGGAACTCAACCGCCAGCTCAATTGCGAACTGACCGCCGCCCAAGCCTACCTCGCCCTGTCCGTTTGGTGCGCCAGCCGGAGTCTTAAAGGCTTCGCCGGCTTCTTCGCCAAGCAGTCGGGCGAGGAGCGCGAACACGCGGAGAAGCTCATGAAACATGTTCAGGACCGCGGCGTTGCGCCCGAGCTGATTGCCATCGCGGCGCCGAAACAGAACTTCAAGTCACTGCTGGAAGTGGTGGAACAGGCGCAGGCAATGGAGCAGGCCAATACCGGCGGGATCAATGCCGTTTACGAGGCGGCGGTGGCCGCCAGGGATTATCCAGCCCAAGTGTTGATGCACTGGTTCATCAAGGAACAGGTGGAGGAGGAAGCGTGGGCCGCCGAATTGGTGGACCGCGTTCGGGCCGCCACCTGTGCCGGCAGTCTCCTGGACCTCGACCGCCACGTCGAGAAGCTCCTCGGTGCCGATCCGGAAGCCTGAGCCAGCCCGGCGGAAGCTGCGCCCGGAGAGAAGCCGCGAAAAAGGTGAAGAAGAAATAGTTGCGTAGCCGCGCTTGTGAAAGCGCGGTGAAAGTCGGGTCGGCGTTTTCATCCCGCAGTCGCGGGACCGCTACGGTAACGATTCAAAGCCGCTCCGTCCCGCATGGCGGGAGGGGCGGTTATTTTTTTGGCTTCATTTTGTAGTTCGCATGCATCGCCAAACCGGCTAGACTCGCCTGCAAATTTTAACAGAAAGAAATCATCCGTGAAAAAACATGTCCTGCTAACCACCGTCATCCTGGCATTGGGTCTGTCCTGGGTGGGTTGCAACAAGTCCGGTAAATTGAACACCACCTCCACGTTCAAGCCGCCGGCCGGTCCGATGGAGTTGAAGGCGAAGTGGCCGTTGGGCGAACACGTGGTGCAAAGCATGGAGCTGAAGCAAACTGCTGAAATCTCCGTGCCGAACCAACCCAATCCCATCGAGCAGGACATGACCATGGGGCAGGAATACGGACTCACGGTATTGAAGGAGAACGCCGATGGCGGACACGAGGTGGAGATGGAATTCCTCAGCGTGCGGATGATGATGAACATGGGGGGCAAACCCATGATGAATTATGATTCGGCAAAAAAATCGTCGGGTGACAGCACGAATCCGGTGGCCGCCATGTTCCAAAAGATAATCGGCGCCAAAATTCAATATTTCATGGACGCCAGCAACCAAGTGGAGAGGATAGAGGGTATGGATGCGCTGGTAGGCCGGCTGGAATCAGGCGGGCGGGCGGATATCGCCGCCAGTCTTAAAAGCATGTTTAACGAGGGCTATTTCAAGCAGATCATGGATAGCAGCCGGTATTTGCCGTCCAAACCGGTGCAACCCGGCGATACCTGGCCGATTCAGATGGAGGTTCCGATGGGCCCCCTCGGCATCGTGGTAGTGGATTATACGGTTACTTTTCAAAGCTGGGAGCAGCGCGGGAAACGCGCCTGCGCCCGTCTGGAGGTTCAGGGAACCCTTAAATCCAAACCCGATCCCAATGCAAAACCGGCCGGAATGACCATGACCATTTCGGACGGCAATGTCTCCGGGGTGTCTTGGTTCGACCCGGAGCTGGGGATGGTCATTGACACGACCGCGAACCAGGACATGAAAATGACCATGACCATGCCGGCCAATCCCCGTGGCAACGCCGCCGCCGGTCAAACGCAAACAATTACCAGCCTCATGAAACAGGTAATCACCATAAAATTGGATTCGGTGAAGTGAGGTGATTGGTTTGGGTTCAACCTCCCCCGGGTTGCCAACGTCAAATCCGCTCCAAGCAATCGGGGCGGCTTTTTGTTTTAACGCAAGGACGCGAAGGCACGAAGCCAGCGGTCCGGCGGACGGCTGGATATATCACAGCAAATTATTCGGCTAATAAGC
Source organism: Verrucomicrobiota bacterium (assembly GCA_050010435.1). Lineage (GTDB taxonomy): Bacteria > Verrucomicrobiota > Verrucomicrobiia > Limisphaerales > UBA11358 > UBA11358. The sequence goes on from JBEKKZ010000014.1 coordinate 35,209, forward strand.
CGTTTACAAAACTTTGTCCCACGTGGGACAAAGTTTTGAAGCTGATAACTCTCGACATATTTGTGCTTGGGACGCCAGCTCGCGCGACAGCGGAGTTGGATGTTAAACCGTGTGGCGAAGCTTTACGCGCCTTCCCACCCGACGCCGCGCACCTCTCTTCTGTCCGCGCCCGTCCAACAAACAGCCAGTTTGTCTGGTGCCGGTACGGTTGTTGGACGCAGTCGCTTCCTGAAAAACTGCCGGCGGCGGCAAATTCCCGCAGGAAGACATCGGCACGCTTTTTGCATACCTCAGCAATCTGAAATGAATGGCAACCAAGTCATACGTCCGGAAATCAAGCCACCCGTCAACGGCGGACACGGCGGCCAGCCTGGCCTCGTGAAAATCCGCCGCAAGCTCGGCTTGACTTTTGTTCTATCCAATCCTTTCCGGGTTCCAGTCGCCCAGTCGCCCGCTGCGCCGGAAGATGAAGCCGTCCGGAAGATGAAAAAGGAATCCATTTAAGGCAGGGACGGCCCGCTCTGGGCCGTCTGAAGACACCGCAGCGCGGCGTTCCTACCAAACGAATTGCAAAGCCGCTCCGGGAAATCGGGGCGGCTTTTTGTTAACCACGGCTTGTCGCGGCGAAGTCCCGCGATACGGAACGAAGACGGCGTAAAGCCGCGTGGCGGCCACGCCGCTATGCGCGGAATTAACATGAAATTTCGGGAGGCGGAGCTCCGCGAGGCCCCAATTTTTTAACCGCTAAACACTTAATACATGAAACGGTTTTTACGCTAATTTCACAAATTTGCGCTAATTGATGTCATTCGTGTCAAAGCTGTTCTTTTTTCCAGCAGGGAGTTAAATCTTCAGCCTTCGACTTTCACCCTTCCAATGTGCCTTGCTGAATCAGACAGGCCGTGCAAGGGCTTGACTTACGGCGATTGTCGCCCAGCTTGGGATGGTCAGGCCAAAACAGAATGACCGTCAGAACGGCAAACTTGCAGGACGTTGCGGCAATTGCCTGGCTCTCGGACGAGCTGGGTTATCCGTGTGATGCGACAGCCATTGAGGCGCGCGTCCGGAAGGTCACCGCCCAGAAACACCATTTGCTGCTCGTCGCGCAGAATGACCGCGGCGAGGTCTGCGGCTGGCTGCACGCTTTCGGCGCCGATTCCATCGAATCCAGTTTCCGGGTGGAGATTGCCGGACTGGTGGTCGCCAAGGCGGCGCAAAGGTCCGGGATTGGCAGCCGCCTGATCGGGGAGGCCGAACGCTGGGCACGGGGAATCGGGGCGGAGTTCATCAGCGTGCGCAGCAACATCAACCGTGCGGAAAGCCACCCGTTTTACCAGAAGCTCGGATACGAACTGAAGAAGACGCAGCAGGTGTATCGCAAGCGCCTGTGAATGAAGGCGGATGCGGGATTGTTTTTTGACCCTCATTTCCGTCACTGACCACACGAAAGTTCTAGCCGGAAAGTCTTTCGGGTATTTGACGCGGTTTGCTAAGTCACACAGGCCGTGAGCAGTTAGATGGCGTGTCGGGCATTGAGTGTTCCGTTTTGGATCACAGACATCTCCCGAAGGGCGTTGACTATTGCATGATCTAATCCAAGCCATGACCCGATGAGATAAATATTTAATTTTGTCAAATAGTTATAAGAAAATCAATGTTTCTAGCTGCACGGCCCAGATTTTGGTCATGGTCGTCAAATTGTTTCTGAAAGTTTCCGAATTAGCTCCTCAATCGTCCAAACATGGTCTGTGAGTCGTGCGCCAACAGCCGGGGTGCAGCCAAGCGTGGAATGGACTTTGCAGAAGTTGTAAGCAACCACGAACAACGCCACGCTGTAACGGTGATTTGCCAGCTTGCGTGAGAATCCAAGGCAAAGCCGCGTAAAGCGTCTGTTGAACGTCCTGACGCTCAAATTGAGGCGTTCAATGTGGCTGGTGCAAATCTTGTCCACGTCTGGCTCGCCCGCAACGGTTTTCAGTTTGATGCCGGTGCATTGCGGCGGGCTGTAACGCCGAACCGGGTCAAAATTGTCTTTGCCGTTTAGCGTGCCGTATATCTTTTGCATCACGGCAAGATTGAGACGGCCTAGCAAATGACGGCGGATTGTCGGGACATAAGGCTTGAAGCCGTCACAGGTGATTTGAACCACGCCAGAGACGCGGGAAGCCAAGTCCGCAACAAAGTCGTTTGTGTTCTCATAATCCCGTTTGCCCGTCAGATGCGAGATAATCAGCTTGGTGCGGCGGTCAATTCCAAGGAACGTGAAAAAGTCCCCGCGCAATTGGTCGCTTGGCGTTGTCAGGCTTTGGCGTATGCCAACCCGCGCCCAAAGCTCGTCAAGCTGGATGGATTCGGTTTTGATGTTGCGGACTGTCTCATCGTGGAAGCGTTCACATTTTGCGCCAATGACGCGAACCACTTCCAAAACGGTAGTGTGAGCGCAACCCGTCAGTCGTGCGGTTGCTTTGACGCCGCAGCCTTCTGCCAAACAACGGACAATTTGAACAATTTTGCTTTCATCCAGACACAATCCGATGAACCGGCGTTGCTCGTTAAAGGTTTTGCCGCAAGCTGGATTGAGACAGCGGAAGCGTTGCACAGAGCCGGAGCGGGTTTTGAAACTGCCGAATTTCTTGATTTCACTGCCACAGCATAAACACGTTTTCATTTTTGGCTCGACTTTCTATCGGCCAAGACTTAACGTGTGCGTGAATCTGAGAGGATTCGCAGCCGTTAGGTCTATGGCCTTTTGGTTGCGCCCTGTTGGTGCTTCAACACCGGCAGGGCATTATTTCAGTTTGTTCTTTGTTTGTTAATCGGGCGTGGTGTCTTACGCTAATGATGCGTAATTTACTGTTTGAACGGCCTGCCAGCCGCCACGCCCAAAATCTTCATTTCGGTTTATAAACCTTTCTGCGCGTATCCCGCGTTATTCCCCCTACACAGCGAAATTCCTTCGCGGGATACGAAACGACCCTGCCGCTTTCGCACAACCTCGCCAGCACAGTATAAATTGCAGTGTCAAAATTTTCGCCAGCATTAAATCCGCGCGCCAACAAGAAATTTTTTATTTCTGTTGCCGTAGCTCCGCCGCCCCGTGCATTCCACAGGACTTTAACCACATCAAACACGGCTTCCGTTAATCCGGTGTCGCTGTATTTGTCCGGCTCGGATTCTGGATTCGCCAGCTTTTCCGACTCTTGAGCCAGCGTGACGAGATTGGCGAGCTTCGCCTTGAGCACGCGCAGCTTTTCTTCCGTGTCTTGGATTTCCTGCTCGCATTTCGTTTTAAGAATTTCCAAGCGGTCATTTTGTTTTTCAATCTTCACGCCCCTTAACTTATCACGTGTAATACACAATGCAAGCTTTTTTTTCATTTTATTACACATTTGTTTTCTACTCGGTTTTAGGCGGTTTTTTGGTGTTTTCATAAAACATTGACCCGATTTCTGTTTTGCAGGTTAATGGGCGTTGTGTGTCATTCTGCGATATGAACCCATTTTGCGAATCGTTTCAAAAAGAGCTAGGCAAGGGATTTGCACAACTATTGCTAGGAGCAGCCATGGTGCTATTTGCAATACTGGCAGGGATGATTGGAGGAGATAAGCAGTTAGCAAGAATCCTGCTGATATGTTTGTCAGGCATCGCAGGGTTGTTGTTAGCCAGTGGTCTTTTATTTCACTATTTTTCTCGTCGTTACATTCAAGACCCCTCTTGGCCTGCAACCGCGACATTAAAGAGCGACCCCAAAGTGAGAATTTGTTACAGATGCTATCATGTTGACCATGTAGCTTTACAAATAGTCCCAGACAAAGTGAACGACACTTGGGGATGTAATAATTGCGGCAAACAACTGCCAAAGCCATGACGCCTAACAAAGGTTTTGTTGTTTGGGGCGGGGTTTTCATGTTAGAAATCAATTATGGGTGCTACCGATACCATTAAAGAATTTGCCCGCATTGCTACCACTGCCGGGCTTACCAAGGACGTTATTGACCTTCTGGACAAGAAGGCCGTTCTGCTCGCGGAGCAAGTTGCCGCGCTCGAAAAGGACAACGCGGCGTTGACGCAGGAGAACACGACGCTTTTGCGCGAGAGCCGCAACCTTAAATTGGAGAACGAAAATCTTAAAACCCAGCTTCAAAATGCGCGGCCAAGGAGTGACGAACTTGACCCAAAAACGAAGGACATTCTGGTTTGTTTTTTTAATAATCCTAGCGGCGTTTCGGATGGAGAAATCGCCCACACTTTTCAAATGAAAGTGAGCATGGCGGCGTATCATACGGACATCCTTTTGAAAAAACGATTTATTGACCAAATCGTTGCTGGGTATGATGCGAGAAGCGCGACGTATTGCCTTACAGACGTAGGCCGAAAATACGTTGTCGAAAACAAATTAGCCGGTTGACTCAAATTTCATCCGATTGCGCCAAGCTAATTCTTGGCAATAATCCCGCTACCATTATCCAGATTTTGCGTGAACGAAAACGCCAAACACACCTAAAAATGCGAAGGGCATGAAATACGTCATTAATATAACCGGTTACTTGTTGGTGCTGGCCGGGTGCAGCTTCACCGCTTGGTCAACCTATGTCATCCTCTCCCAGTCTTATGTCACCGTAGGAGCCGGGGGCACTTCGGGTTTCGCACCGCGACCGAAGATTGTGATCACCAGCCCGGCGACAGACGTGGTTTCACAGCACATGATTCAAGTCATTGGCTACTTCCCAACAGAAATCAAAATCATTACTTACGACATAACCAATGCCGCAGGAATTAATAAGAGCCAAAACGATTGGCAGAATAACGGGTATGTAACGAGCCAGTTTTTTGACCATGCAAAAGCTGACCGGATGAGGCAAGAAATGTTTAAAAATCGGAATAAACCTTGGAACCCGGGTTCAAAAATGGAACAGCCCGAATCTGTATTCACCATCAACTTCTTTCAGTTATATGACATCAATTTAGTCAAAGGAAAAAACTGCATTACCATTCACGTAAGGGATAAGAGCGGCAGGCAATATTCAACGAGGAGATTCTACACGCTGGATTACACGAGCGACAAAACCCCGCCTGTGTTGACGCTGATCTGGCCCACGAATAATTGTGAAGTGGCGGGCGACGACTTTACGTTAAATGCCCGGGTGGATGATAACAACGCCACCATTAAAACGACCATCAAGGATGCTCAAGGTGGAATCCATGAAGGATATGCCATAGTTGAGCGCAACGGATTGGTATGGGTCAAAAACCTGCCGGTCAGCCCGGGTTCGAATGAAGTGACCGTTGTGGCGACGGATGCCGCCGGCAATTCCAGCACCAACCGTTTCAATGTTGGCAGATCTTCCGTAACAGTTACCATGCAACCACTCGAACCCGACCAGCTAAACAAGCCGCTCGTCAACGTCCATGGAACAGTAAGCGACGTCTCTTGCGGGGTTAAGGTCAATGGCGTGGAAGCAACAGTCCATTCGGATGGGACATGGGAGGCTCAGAAAGTGCGGGTCAGCCCAGCCGGCATGGCAGTTTTCAATATGTCAGTCTTCCGCAAACCGAATGCACAACCATGAAATTCGCTAGGTTCAAAACCATCGCCATCATTGTCATTGTATTGGGTGTTCTCTGGGGGGCCTTTTGGGTCTCACGAGTTCCTTATCGGGGGGATGAACCAATTCCCGCACCGGCTACGTCACCCGCTGCAACACCCGCTTCAACACCGCCGAAACGAATCTTGGTGGTCATCACCAGCCCCACGAACGGGTATGTCGGCGCACCCTTGATTCAACTAAAGGGCTATTTTGTGGGCAGTATTTCCAGCATGACCTATGATGTGCTCAATTCCGAAGGTTCTCGGACGAACCAAATAAATTATGCCATCAACTGGGGTCAGGGGCCGGAAGAGGTTGCTACAAATTATTTTGAATGCCCCGACCTGCCGCTTTCCAAAGGAACCAACCGGATTGTTCTGCACACCCGGTTTGAAGATGACCGCACATTGACCAACCAAGTCACCTATGTGCTGGATTTTAGTAACTGGACCAACCCGCCCGAAATAAAAATCCTGTGGCCGTCAAACGAAACCAGCATTGCAGGATCAATGTTCACTTTGCAGGCACAAGTAGCCGACCCCACCACCACCATTCATGTATCGGTGTCCCGTCCAAGCACTCCTCCCCTTGAATTCGATGACGCCATCGTTGAGCACAACGGCCGGGTGATCGTAAAAGATTTGCCTCTGGAAGATGGAACCAACGTAATCAGCGTGGTCGCCAAGCATGCCGCCGGCAATTCCAGCATCACCAACTTGAACATTTACGGAAGCCCTGTCAAAATCACCATAAGGCCGATAAACCAAAACCAGTCAAATCGACAATTTGTTAACGTCTCAGGAATGATTAGTGATGCCAGCTTGACGGTATGGGTTAATGGTCAGCAGGCAACTGTTTCCACCAACGGTCAGTGGCAGGCGGACAACGTGACTTTCATGCAAACCCGGACAATATATTCCTTTAAACCGGGATTCCGCCAGCCCGGTTACCGGCCCAACGCCACATTCTATTTGACGGTTTCAGCATTTAAAGAAAAGGCAATGATTGCCACTCAGCGATTTGAGGCCGCGCCTTAAACTCGAGTAGAAGGGGCAGACTTGGAATTTTGAAACTGGCGGATGGGACCAGCCGATTGTTGGATTTCGTGTCGTTTGTGTTTTTCGCGGTTAAACACTCTGCGACTTGTCCCCGAACGCTATGGCGATGATTTCCGGTTTGGGCGGCTGCGTTAACAGGCTGACCACGGGTACCACCAGCAACGGCAGGAACATGGCGATGGCGCCGGCGACGGGTATCAGCGGTTTGCCCCATAAGAAAAACAACACCACCGCTGTGCCGACTCCGGAAATCATGCCGGCATAGGCGCCGGCTTTCGTCGTCCGCCGCCAGAATAACCCATACAAATACGGCGCCAAGAAGGCTCCGGCCAGCGCGCCCCACGCAATCACCATCAGGTTCACTATCACGTCCACCTTGCTCACGGCTATCAGCAACGACAGTATCACGAACACGGCGCACAACACACGCATCAGGATCATGGTGGATTTGGACTTCTTTTCCCGGTCGCCAAATGCGCCGTAAATATCAATCGCGATGGCCGAGCTGCTCACCAGCACCAGCGACGACAGGCTGGACATCGAGGCCGAGAACACCATCAGCAGGATGATGAGCACCAGCCATTGCGGCACGAAGCTCGTGATGAAAAACGGCATCAGCAGGTCGAGGTTCGGCTTGTGCGTTGTAGCGTCCACGATGGGCGCGAGGTCGGTCTTCGGATCGGTGAAGAACAGATGCGTCAGCGCGCCGCTGTAATACGCGCCAAACGACATGAACAGCGCGAAGACCGTGGCGATGGTCATGGCGCGCTTCACGTCGGCCTTGCTGCGGATGGAATAAAACTTTTGCACCATCTGCGGCAACGCCCACGGCCCGAAACTGGTAATCAGCACGAGCGAAACCAGTGTCACCCAACCGGGGAATGCCGGGCCGGTAGGTGGTGGCGGCGCGTGCAGACCGGGCATGTATTGGGGATCGAGCAACGCGGTGAACGACGCGACGAGTCCGCCTTTCATGTTCACGAGCAGCAGCACCATGATCAACACGCCGAAAAATTCGACAATGCCGCGGATGAAATCACTCAACGCCACGGCGAAGTAACCGCCCATGACGAGATAGACGCCGGTCAGCGCGGCGAGGAAGATGAGCGCTTCGTTGTATTGCAGCCCGAGCGTTTTTTGAAACAGATAGCTCAAGCCCATATAGACCGACGCCGAATACGGCACGAGGAACACGAAGACAATCACCGCGGAGATGACCTGGAGCGGCGCGCTGTTGTAACGGGCGCGGAGAAATTCCGGCATGGTCAGCGCGTTGAGGCGCGCCGTCATTTCGCGCGTGCGCCCGGCGAGGACGAGCCAGGCGAGGAAGGTGCCGACGAAGGTGTTGCCGAGGACAATCCACATCGTCTGGATGCCGAAGCCCCAGCCGAGCCGTCCGGCGTAGCCGATGAAGAGCACGGCGGAGAAATAAGTGGTGCCGTAGGCGAACGCGCTCATCCACGGCCCGAGCGTGCGGCCGCCCAGGAAGAAATCGCCGACGTTCCTGGTGCGTTGCATGCACCAGTAACCGACGGCGAGCATGACGAAGACGTAGAGAACGACGAGCGAGATGTAAATGATAGGGCTCATAGGATTAACGGCATTACGCCGGATTTGGCGGCAACGAAGCAAGCGGATTTGGTGGTCCAACCAGCGGGTATTCGGCAATCAAAATATACGGATGAGAAGAACTAACGGCGGACAAAAAAAGGCTAAAGCCATCCGCCGGACGCAGCAGTCCGCGTAAAAGGCTTCGGCTCACGCGGTGGAAAACATCGAACATCGAACCCTTCGTCGCCAAGGCTGTGCAGGGCAGGCATCCAATGCTGAACATCCAATTGGGGTTAGACTGGCGAGGTAGGGCGCGTCACTCCGTGCGCGCCGCGGACCGCGTTGGGACGAGCGGCGGGCAGAGGACTGCCCGCCCTACCTTGGGTCGCAGGTTGGGACATGATTTGCGGATGGACGTGGCGCTTGACGGGGGGCGGCGCTGCGGTATGGTTTCGTGGCCTTTGGAGAATTGACACACCATGAATACAGACAACAAAAGCTCCTACAATGCCACTGTCATTGGACGGGAGGAAATCAACCCACAACTGCTGGTTCTGCGCGTCCAGCCCGACACAGCGATGTTCGATTTCAAGCCCGGCCAGTTCGCGGTGCTGGGTTTGCTCGGCCGTGAACCGCGCGTGCCGGAAGCGGCAGCGGAAGAACCGGTTTCCGAGCCGGACAAGATGATCCGCCGCGCGTACAGCATCGCGTCGTCCAGTGTGGAGCGCCGTTATGTGGAGTTTTATCTCACGCTCATCACCAGCGGCCAGCTCACGCCGCGCCTGTTTGCGTTGAGGCATGGCAGCCCGCTGTTTCTCGGACCGAAGGCCAGCGGCGTGTTCACGCTGGACCGCGTTCCACAGGGCAAGGCGGTCGTGCTCATTGCGACCGGGACGGGTCTGGCGCCTTATCTTTCGATGCTGCGAACGATGCTGGTGAATGAGACCCAACGCCGGTTCGTGGTCCTGCACGGCGCGCGCTTTGGCTGGGACCTGGGGTATCGCGGCGAACTCGAAAGCCTGGCCCGGCTGCGCCCGAACTTCACCTACATCCCCAGCATCACGCGGCCCGATCAAGACCCGCATTTCCACGGGCGCACGGGACGCGTGCAGGCGCTGGTGGAGCAGGGGGTGGTGGAAAAAGAGTCCGGCGTCGCGCTGGATCCGGCACAGGCGGATGTCTTTCTCTGCGGCAATCCGGACATGGTTCAAGCCGTCAAGGTGATGCTTGAGGGCAGGGGTTTCAAGACCGACCAGCCCGGGAAACCGGGAACGATCCACGTCGAGGAATACTGGTGAGGGTTTTGCGAAAGGTGGGACAGGCTTCCAGCCTGTCTCTGTGGAAACAGGTTGTGGAACATCGGCAAAGCCCCTTTGGAAATGCCACCGCAAGGCGGAATTGACGCCATTTGAATCCAGCGCGAGCCTGTGTGAAAAGTGCTGACATGAAATTCGGCAACGATTAAATTTTTGGCGCGAGGCATTTTGACGAAACGAGCAGATGGATGGATGGACCCGGTGCCCACCCAAAAGGGCGAACCTCGTCACACACACAATTGTTTACGAGGAAACTTTCCTCTTGACTCCTTTCGGACGAACAGCTACCTTTTACTAAAAAGGTAGCTTGTTAGATATTTAACGATGAGCGTGAACGAAAAATTTTCCGCGATCCGGAAGGGCCTGCTTGAGTTCCTCGTGCTGCAGATCATCGCGGCGGAAAAGGTCTACGTGGCGGACATATTGAAACAGTTGAGCGCAACCGAATTCGCAACCCAGGAAGGCACGCTGTATCCGTTGCTGAGCAAGATGCGCCGCGAAGGGCTTCTGGATTACGAATGGAAGGAATCCGAAGCCGGGCCGCCCCGCAAATATTACGAGCTTACCACGCGGGGCCGGGAGCAGCTGCGTGAAACGCTGGAGTATTGGGGCAAGATCAACGGGACGGTGAAAAAACTAGGACAAAAATAGAACGGAGGCAATCCCTACCATGAACAAAGTTATCACGATCAATCTGGACGGTAACGCGTATCAACTGGAAGAAGGCGGCTATGATGCCCTGCGCGTCTATCTGGAGACCGCGGCCGCGCGGCTGCAGGGCAACCCGGATCGCGAGGAAATCCTCTCGGACATCGAGCGGGCGATCGCAGAGAAGTTCCGCACACTTTTGGCCAGTCACAAGACAGTGGTCGTGGCGAAGGAGGTCGCCGCTGTCCTTGCGGAGATGGGGCCGATCGAGGCGGAATCGGGCGAAGCCGCGGCTCCGGGCGCGAGCGGCGCGAGTGGACACGGGGCGGCGGGAGAAGAACGAGCCGCGCGGTGCGGCGGGACGCCAAGGCGGCTCTATAGGATCCACGAGGGCGCGATGATCGCCGGCGTCTGCAACGGGATTGCCGCCTATGTGAACATCGATCCGACCCTCGTGCGGCTCGCCTTCGTTGTTTTGACGATGCTTTGGGGCACCGGGGTGCTCGTCTATCTGGTGATGGCGATCGTGGTGCCCGAGGCACGTTCACCGGAAGAAAAGGCGGCGGCGTCCGGCGACCCATCGACGGCGCAGGAATTCATCCGACGCGCGAAAGAGGGGTATTACGAGGCGATGAAGGGTTTCCCGGACCGCAAGGCGCGCCGTGAATGGAAGCGCCGGTTCAAACGGGATATGCGCGCGAACGCGGATCAGTGGCGGCATAATTGGCATTGCTACTGGGAGGAGCAGGCTCCCATTCATACCGGGATGGGCTTCGCGCTGCCCTTGCTCTCGTTGCTGCATGGCGTGGCGAAGGTCCTGTGGATCTGCGCCTTGATCTCGCTGCTGGCGACCGGCGCCGTGTTCGGGCTGGCGCTGCCGGCGAACGTGCCGGTGTGGGTCGCGGCACTGCTGCTGTTCATCGCCTACGGCATTCTCGTGGGGCCGCTGAAAGTAGCGCGACGCGCGTGCTATCGAGGTTTGGGACGGCCGAGATGGGCCTGGTCCTTCGTGTTTGTTCTGGATGCGGTGGTCTGGCTCGCGGTTGTCGCCGCCCTCCTATGGCTGGCCGTCCATTATTTCCCGGAATTGCGCGAGGCGGTTCGGAGCATCCCTTCGCTCGCGCATCAAGCCGCGGACGACATCCGGGCGTGGTGGCATGGGAAGTAAGGCGGGCGCGCGGCTGTTGCCGAAACCCTGTGATGCCGCCGGATTGGGGAAAGGTCAAAGGACAGCGAGCGGATGCCTGTCCCACTTTGCGATGGAACCCGGATCGTGGTTTCGTTATGGTTGCGCTGCATTCGGTGGTGAGCCATGAACAAACTCAAAGATGTGCTTCAGTTGCGCGTTCGTTACAGTGAAACGGACCAGATGGGGACGTTCTACAATTCGCGCGCTCTGGAATGGTTTGAATGCGGGCGGACGGAATTAATGCGGAACCGGTTGCGGATGTCTTACACCGCGCTGGAGGAAAAGGGCGTTTTCCTGCCGCTGGTGGAGGCGCATCTCGAATTCCAGGGCGGCGCGCGATATGACGACCTGCTGCGCATCACTTCAACCGTGGAGCTGCAAGGGCGGGCACGGTTGCGTTTTGACGTGGAAATCACCCGGAACGAGACCGGCAGCCCGGTGGTTCGTGGCTACACGGTCCATGCGTTCACCGATACCCGAGGCAAACCGATCCGGCCGCCGGCATGGTTTGTGGCGTTGATGGGAAAAGCCGCGTAAAAGGCTTCGCCTCACGCGGCAAGACCGCGTAAAGCATTGCAGACAGTAGGGCCGTGCTGCTGCACGGCCATCATGCTTGGCGGCGCAGCAGCGCCGCCCTACCCAATTTCCCCAACTTCAAACCCAAGGCCCGAGGAATCTGCGATGCTTCAGTCCTGCTTGAAGACCGGCAGTTCCTTTTGCGCCAATACGCGAAAGCCCTGCTTTTGCAGGACGTCGCGGGCCTTGGCCACGTCGGGGACTTCGAGGACCATGATGGCGCGGTTGTTGGCGATGAAACCGGAGGCGTTGTCGAGGTTGATGTTGTGGCTGGCCAGGCAATCGGCCACGGCATGCAATCCGCCGGGCTGGTCCGGGACTTCAATGGCGAGCGCGTCCACCAGTTTGGCGACGAAGCCTTCGTGTTTGAGGGCCTGGTAGGCCATCTCCGGATCGCTGACCAGGAACTTCATCACGCCGAACGGGCCGGTGCTGGCCACGGCGAGCCAGCGGATGTTGATGTTGGCGTTGGCGAGGATTTTGGTGAAGTGGGCGACCTGCCCGGGTTTGTTCTCGGCAAAAGCAGCCACCAGTTTGACGTCGTTCATTTGAGATTCCTTTCTTGGGATTTAAGCTGGGAGGTTCGTCCTGGCCGTTCCCGTGAACCACGAAAAGAGCCGCCAGGTTTTGGACTGCGCCAGTCCTCTGGCGCTTTCGCCCGGTTTACGATTGTTCCCAAAGCGGCAGAGGGCTGCCGCACTCCCAGACGCTATCGCGCTGTACACCGCCCAACAGGATTCGGGACGGTCGTGTGCGATTCGGGGATCGTGGTTCCTTTTCATCCGGTTGCTTTACAGTTTGCGGTTGTCGATCACACGTTTGGCCTTGCCTTCACTCACCGGCAGCGAACCGGGCGGCAGGAGCTGGACCTGTGGTTTGACGAGGATTTCCGCGCGCAATTTCTCGGCCAGATGGTTCTGCAATTTCATGAGCTGCTCCACCTGTCCCTCGAAACCGGCTTCCGCCAGTTCCACCTTGATCGTCATCTCGTCGAGGCCTTCCAGCGCGATCAGATAATTTCTGCCCACCCCCGACTGTGCCATCAGGACGCGCTCGATCTGCTGCGGGTAGATGTTCACGCCGCGCACGATGAGCATGTCGTCCGAACGGCCGGCGATGCGGTTCAGGCGGCGATGCGTGCGCCCGCAGGGGCAGGGCTTGGTAATGATGGACGTGATGTCGCGGGTGCGGTAGCGGAGCAGGGGCATGGCTTCGCGGGTGAGCGTCGTCATCACCAGTTCTCCAGCCTCGCCGTCGGGCAGCGGTTCGCCGGTCTGCGGGTCAATGATTTCGATGAGGAAATGGTCCTCCCAGAGGTGCATGCCGTGCTTTTGCACGCACTCGAACGCGATGCCTGGGCCGTTCATTTCCGAAAGGCCGTAGGAGTTGTAAACGTCCAGGCCAAGTCCCTCTTCAATTTTGCGGCAGGTTTCCTCGGTGTACGGCTCGGCGCCCACGAACGCCTTGCGCAACGCGAGATCGCGCCGCGGGTCAACGCCGTGTTTTTCGAGGAAGGTCGCGAGGTAAAGCGCGTAGCTGGGCGTGAGGTGGATGAATGTCGTCCGAAAATCCTGCATCAGCATCAACTGCCGTTCGGAATTGCCCGGGCCGGCGGGGATGACGAGGCAGCCGATTTTTTCCGCGCCGTAGTGTGTGACCAGCGCGCCGGTGAACATGCCGTAGGTCATCATGTTCTGAAACACGTCCTTCTGCGTGATGCCAGTCATGACGAACGAGCGCGCGCACAGTTCAGCAGCGTTGTCCACGTCCTGACGCGAGAAGAACAACGCCTTGGGCTTGCCCGTCGTGCCGCTGGAGGTATGCAACCGGAGGGTGGCATCGTATGGAACGGCCAGCAAACCGGTGGGATAGTTCGTGCGCAGGTCGGCGCTGGTGGTGAAGGGCAGACGGCGCAGGTCGGCGAGCGACCGGATGTCATCGGGCTTGAAGTGCAGTTCGGCGAATTTCAGCCGGTAGAACGGCACGCGCGCCGCCACGCAGCGGACGGTGTCCTGAAGACGTTTAAGTTGCAGCCGCTCCAGCGCGGCGCGATCGAGAGTTTCGCTTTTCTGGTCCCAAAACATGACTAAACGCCTGATTTGATAATTGTGACTACTACTCCACCCCAAAACGAAAAGCGCGTCAAGTTTTCCTGCACGGCGGCGGGTGGAATGGGGCATTGGAGTAATGGAGTATTAGAGTGTTGATTCAATATTCCACTATTCCAGCATTCCACCACCCCGGGCTTCAAACCTTGCTGCCGGCATCAGACCCGGGTCCGGGATGGAGATGGGACCAGGGCGAAATGAAGCGCACGTCCGCTTCGATGCCCAGCCGCGCCAGGAACTCGGACTCGATTTCGCGCGTGAGTTCCTCGATAAGCCCGACGGCATCGGCGAACAGGTCGTCGGAAATTTCAACGGAAACCACAATGCGCCGCTCGGACACGGTGACGGTGAAAGGCTGCCCGGCGGCCTTGGTGTGGGCGAGGACTCCGGCAATCTGGCCTTCGTAGAGCGGGGTTTCGTTGACGCGCAGCCGGCCATCGAGCCGCTCACCGGGCACGATCCTGGCGCCGGTGCGCCCGCAGGAACATTTGTCGCGGGTGAGTTCGCAGCGGACGCGGGTGCGGTAGCGGAGCAGGGGCAGGGCTTCGCGGCAAAGCGTGGTCAATACCAGTTCGCCGTCCTGCACTTCGGCGAGGAAATGATCTTCATGGACGTGGAAATGTCCGGCTCCGCACTCCAGGCACAGGCCGGGATTGAGGATTTCACCGAGGCCAAAGTTGCATTGCACCTTGGCGAACAACCCGGCGGCCAGCCGTTCGCGGGTTTCGTGGTCCACCGGGCGTGAGAGCAGGACGGTGCGGATGTGGAGCGATTGCGGGTCCAGGTGGCGCTGTTCCATCACCTGCATGAGGTCAAGGGCGTTGCCCGGCGTGGTGATGAGGACGGTGGGCCGGTAGTTTTGCAGCGTGGCTATCTGGTAATCCACGTGGGCGGAATCCTCGGCAATGACGGACGCTTCAATGACCTGCGCGCCGAAGAGATAACCGGCCGCGCCATAGACGCCACCGCCGAAACACATCTGGACCACATCGTTGGCGGTCACACCGATGGCCACGAGCTGGCGGGCGACGAGCCGGCCCCACTGGGCCAGGTCGTTGCGCGTGTGGCCGATGACGAGCGGTTTGCCCTGCGGACCGACGGTGGTGTGAAGCCGGATGATTTCGCGCATGGGTAGCGCGAACATGCCGTAGGGAAAACTGTCCACCATGTCCTCCGGCGTGGTGAACGGCAGGCGTGCCAGGTCGGCGAGCGACTCGACACGGGTGTCGCCAATTTTTTCGCGGGCGCGGCGGACGTTGCGTTTGAGGCGGACGAGGAGGGCCTGGAGGCGTTCGAGCTGGAGCTGTTCCAGTTCGGCGCACGGCATCATTTCGTAGCGGCGGTCAAAGACGTTCATAAAAAGGATGGGGTTGAGAAATCACGAATGGCACCAAACACACGAAAGAGCGGGGGACGGCAATCTGAGTCGAGGGTCGAGAGTCGAGAGTCGAGAATTTGCAATCTGTGATTTGCGCTCCTGAACTTGAATGGGGTGGTAGGGCGCGCAGTCCCCTGCGCGCCGCAATTTCCAAACGACGCTTACGGTTTTCTCCCGACGGCGCGCACGGAGTGGCGCGCCCTACCTCCAATGGCTGGGATTCGAGCATTGCAGGAACATTGGGCGTTGATTGTTCAATGTCTTGCCGAGGCGAAGCGCAGCGAAGACCGGTGAATGTTGGATGTTCAGTTCGTTTCACAACCAGACCTCCTTGCCGCCTTTGCCAAGGTAGGCGCGTTTGACTTCCGGGTTGTGCAGGAGATCGGCGGCTTCACCTTCCAGGATGATTTCGCCGGTTTCCATCACGTAGGCACGGTCGGCGATCTGCAGGGTGCCGGTGACGTTTTGCTCCACGAGCAGCACCGTCATGCCCAGGTCCTTCATCTTGCGGATTTCGTTGAACACCTCCCGGACCATGAGCGGCGCGAGGCCCAGCGAAGGTTCGTCGAGCAACAACAGTTTCGGCCGGGCCATCAGCGCGCGGCCCAGCGCCAGCATCTGCTGTTCGCCGCCGGACAACGTGCCACCCAACTGTTGGATCCGCTCGCGCAACCGCGGAAAACGGTCGAGCACGATGTCGAGCTGCAGGTTGCGGTCGGGATTGTGGTAACCGCCGATGAGCAGGTTTTCACGCACGGTCATGTCGGCAAAAATCATTTTGCCTTCCGGCACGAGCACGGTGGAATTGCTGATGCTGCGCCAGGCGGGCTGGCCGTGCGTGGGCCGGCCATCAATGAAGATGTCGCCTTGCCGCGGCGGCAGCAGGCCGATGATGGACTTGAGCAGTGAGGATTTGCCCGCGCCGTTGGCGCCGAGCAGGCCGACGATCTCACCGGCGCACACGTGCAGACTGATGCCGTGGACAACCTCAAGGCTGCCATAACTGCATCTCAAATTTTTGACCTGCAACAACATTTCAGGAGCGGCCGGTCAGCAGGGCCAGTTCAACTTCCTCCGCCGGGCGGAATTCCCCGCCCAGGTAAATGCTGATGACGTTCGGATCGCTTTGAATCGTTGCCGGCGAACCTTCGGCGATGATCGTGCCGTTGTGCAGCACGAGGATGTCGTCCGACAAGTCCATCACCACCGTCATGTCGTGTTCGACCAGGAGCACGGTGACGCCGCGGTCGCGGATGCGGCGGATGAGCGCGCCGAGGTTCTCCTTTTCCCGGGTGTTCAGTCCGCTGGCGGGCTCATCGAGCAGCAGCAGTTCGGGATCGGTGGCCAGCGCGCGGGCCAGTTCCACCATGCGGCGCTGCCCGAAAGAGAGACCGCCGGCCGGGAACCCGGCGAGATGGGCGAGGCCGACGTAATCCAGTTGCGCCAGCGCGGCTTCGCGGATGGAACGTTCCTCCTTCGGCTGGCCGGGAAGGCGCAGGCAGCAGGCGGCGAATTCCCGGCCCGAGCGGCAGTGCCGGCCCACCATCACGTTTTCCAGAACGCTCATTTGGAAGAACAGGCTGGGGTTCTGGAACGTCCGCGAAATTCCCGCGCGGGCGATTTGATACGGCTTGAAGCCGGTGATGGAGCGGTCCTTGAAAGTGACCTGGCCGGCGTCGGCCTTGAGCAGGCCGGAGATGATGTTGAACAGGGTCGTCTTGCCCGCGCCGTTGGGGCCGATGACAGCCTTGATCCGGCCCGGCGTGACCTGGAACGAAACCCGGTTCACCGCCACAAGGCCACCGAAACTGCGCCGGACATCTTTTACTTCAAGCAGCGCCATGTTCGGGTCTCCTTTCCTTGCCGGTTTTGACGAACAACTTTCGAATCCACAGTCCGAGCGGCTTGAGCGGTCCTTCCGGCGCGAGTGAGACAATAAGAATCAGAATCGCGCCGAACACGGCGTTGTCGTAACTGCCGAACAGTCCACGGAGCGACAGGTAGTTCAACAGGGTGCTCATGCCGGTGACGCCCCAGAGACTCGCCATGCCGCCGGATGCCGCGAGCGCGACGTAACGCACCGACTTGAACGCGCTGGCTTCCGACGGGCCGATGCCGCCGGTGTAATGCGTGAAAAACACGCCGGCCATTGCCGCGAGCAGCGCACTCAACACGAAGGCGCGCAGTTTGTAGGCGGCGGTGTTGATGCCCATCGCACCGGCGGCGGTTTCGCGGTCGTGGATGGCCTGCAACGCGCGGCCGACGCGGGAATGGATGAGGTTGCGCAACAGCACGAGCAGCACCAGCACCAGGGCGCCGGCGAGGTAGTAGTTTTCAACGCGCAGGGTGCTCCGGCCCGACACCGTCAGGCCAAAGCCAAGTTTCCATTCCGGCACGCCGTTGATGCCGTCCGCCGCGCCGAAGAGGGCGGTGCCGAGGACGGTTTTGTAGACGATCAGGCCGAAGCCGAGCGTGGCCATGGCGAGGTAATGGCCTTTGAGCCGGAGCGCGGGATAGCCGATCAGGCTCGCGATGACCAACGTCGCGAGCATGGCCGCCAAGAAGGCGGCCCACGGGGAGATGGTGACAATCGGGTTGCCGTAAAGGTCGTCGTTCGACACCAACAGGTGCGTCTGCCGGAGTGCGCCGGCCCAGGCGCCGGCGTTGAAGCGGGAGCAGTCATGAGTCGTCAGCACGGCCGATGTGTAACCGCCGATGGCGAAGAACGCGCCGTGCCCGAGTGACACCTGTCCGGCGTAGCCCATCACCAAGCACAGGCCGATGACGACAATGGCGTAGTAAAGCGACATCGTGAGTTGCGTCAGGCAGTATTCCCTTCCCGCCGCGCTCAGGATGGATTGCACCGCGACCAGCGCGAGGGCGAAGAGCGCGAAGGGAAGGAGTTGACGAAAATGATTCATGGGCTGAAGAACGGGAATAAACCCGAAGACCGAAAGCCGAGAACCGAAGGAAGACCGAAGGCCGAAATCCGAAGTCGAATCGTCGCGCGACCCGGGATCAAATGCCCCGCGTTTCGGTTTTCGGGTTTCGGATTTGTTTCGAATTTCGTCATTCGGGTTTCGGATTTTCGCTTAATGCTCCCTCACGCTTTCTCCGCCGGGCCGGCCAAACAGGCCGTGCGGACGGACGAACAAAACCAGCAACAACACGGCGAAGGCGGCGACGTCGTTGTAAGCCGCGGGCAGCCGGCTCACGGCGAACGCCTCCAGAATGCCGACCATCAATCCGCCCACCACCGCACCCATCGGATTGCCCATGCCGCCGAGGATGGCCGCGGCGAATCCTTTGATGGCCAGCGGCGCGCCCATTTCGTAGTGCGTCATGGTGATGGGTGAGATGACGCAACCCGCCAGCGCGCCCAGCGCGGCGCTCAGGCCGAACGACAGCGTGCGCATGTTGGGGATGTTGATGCCCGCAAGCATCGCAGCGTCGGGATTTGACGAACACGCGCGCATGGCGCGGCCCGGCAGGGAATATTTGAGAAAGAAGTGCAGCAGGATCACCGTCACCGCGACAGTTCCCAACACCCACAACACCTGCGGTGAAATCGCCGCGCCGAGGAATTTGAGGGACGACACTTCATTGCCGGTGAAGTAGGGCAGGGAACGGACCTTCTCGTCCCAGATGTGGAGGGCGGCCTCTTGCATGACAATGGAAAGCCCGATGGTGATGATGATGAGGTGCAGCACGGTATGCCGCCGCAGCTTTCGGAAGAACAGGATCTCAAGCAAACATCCGACGAGCGCCACGATCGTCACCGCGCCCGCCACCGCCACGGGCAACGGAACGTAACAGGCCAGCGTCACCGCCACCATCCCGCCCAGCATCACGAACTCGCCCTGGGCGAAATTCAGGACTCCCGTGGCGCTGTAAATCAGGTTGAACCCGATGGCCACCACGGCATAGATGCTGCCCTTGGTGACGCCGGACAACAAATACTGTAATGCCAGACTTCCGTTTTCCATCGTCAGTCCTTCCGGACAAAAGGCCCCGGTCGGTTTCCCGCCGGGGCCTTGGAGGAACCTTCTACCACCGAACCAATCCGGTTATTTTTTATAAATCGTGAACTTGCCGTCCTTGACCGTCAGCATTTCAAACGCATTCAGATCCAGCCCTGTGTGGTCGGTGGCGGAAAAATTGTAAATGCCCGCCGTGCCCACCAGTCCGTGGAGGTTTTCAATCGCGTCCCGCACTTTATCGCGATCAGTTGTGCCGGCCTTCTTGAGCGCCTCGGTCACAATCAAAATCGCATCGTAGGCGTGCCCACCAAAGGTGCTCACATCTTCCTTGTAAGCGGCTTCGTAATTCTTCTTGTAGGTGGCCAGCAGCTTCTTTTGCGGATGGCTGTCGGGCAGTTCATCCACCACCAGCAGCCGGCCCGCCGGGAACAGGATGCCTTCCGCCGCCACGCCCGCCTGCTCGACATACTTGCGGTTGCCGAAACCGTGGCTTTGGAACAGCGGAATGGTCATGCCGAGCTGCTTCATGTTCTTCGCCACGATGGACTGGGCGGGAACGATGGACCAGTTCACCACCGCCTGGACGCCCGGCGTCCCCTTGACCTTCGTCAGGATATCCGTCAGGTCGGTGGCCTGCTTGTCATAGACCTCGTTCGCCACAATTTCGATGCCTTCCGTTTTGGCCAGGTCCTCGAGCTGTTTCTTGCCGGAGGCGCCGAAGCCGTCGTTGCCGGTCAGGACGGCGATCTTGCTGATGCCTTTCTCCTTCATCGTGCGGTAGATCCAAGTCGCCGCCTGGCTGTCCTTTTGCGGGGTCTTGAAGACATATTTGGCCAGGGGATTGACGATGGCATCCGCTGCGGCGCAGGAGACGAGGATCATCTGGTTCTCTTCGCAGAGTTTTTTGATCTGCATGGTCTCGCCGCTGGTGGACGGGCCGATGATGGCCAGCACCTTGTCTTCTTCGATCAACTGCTTGGCAAACGAGACGGCCTTTTCCGGGCTGCCGCTGCTGTCTTTGATGATCAATTCGAACTTCTGGCCCAGCACACCACCCGAGTCGTTGATCTTGTCAACCAGCATCTGTGCCGTCTTCGCCTCCGGCGCACCGAGGAAAGCTGCCGGGCCGGTGACGGAAAAGATGGCGCCGATCTTGATGGGTTTGGGTTCGTCCGCCGCGGAACAGGTTGGGGCGGACAATTGGGCAGCGAGCCAACAGGCGCCCGCCATAATCAGCAGATTTTTTTTCATAAGCTGTTTTTGCCCGATGGATGTCAGGGCGGGCTAGAACGTGTACATAACTTCCGCGCGCAGGAAATCCATCATGCTCCGGCTGGTGTAGTAATCGCCCGGGAAGAGGAATTCGCTCCAGAGGTGGCCGCTCAGATGCTTGGTGAATTTGTATTTGAGGACCGCCTGAAGGTAATGGCCGCGAAAGTCCCCCGTCCCCGTGAATGCAGTAGGCACAGTCGCTTGAGTGGGCACATCCTGATCCGCAAACAACGCGTTATAGGTTAGGCTGAAATTCATGTCCTTGATCGGGTCCACACTCCAAGTCGGGCCAAAACGTATGAGATTGGCCGTTTGCCCTACGCGCGTCTCGTTAACGTAGCTGTAAATGTTGTACATCTCGCTCCACTGCGGCCATCGTCCCCACAGCACGTCGAACATTTCATCGTTCCCCGTTTTTGGATTATCCCCGGAAAGAAACTCAAAAACCATACTCAACTGGTCGTTCATCTCATCCTTGAAGAGGTAGCTGATCTTGCTTTTCACTCCAAAAGCGTTGAGGTCGTGGTAGTTTTCGTCCAACGGGGCCGGCACAAGATTATACTGATATTGTTTCCTTCCGAACTGATACGCCCCCTCCGCCAAATAGTTCCAGTGCTCCTCCACCAAACCCGAAACGCGGCCGCCAAAAGTGTAGATGTCCGCGTTGTCAGAGAATATCGAGGCCGGAGCGTCGTTGAGGGCCGAGTCGTGTTTGTAGATAAAGAAGCCGTCCAAGTTGGCCGCCGGCAGGCTCTTGTTGGCGATCCACAGAACCGCGCCCTTTTCGTTTTGGTCGGTCAGGAGATACGCGTTCGGGTTTATACCCTGTGTGGTGGAGGGGCCTATGGTGGGCAGCCAGGCGTCCGGCCGGCCGTACTGGACAATGCCGATGGCATCAATGGTGGTGTGCTGATCTTTCAGATCGACGGTGACGCGGGCGGAATCGAGGAAAGAGGTGAAGGACCCGTCCTCGGGCGTGCCGTCTCCAAACAGCCAGTTGTCACCCAGGTTAATATCCTGGCGGCCAACCGTCACGGTGGCAGGCAGGTCCAGCGGTTTCTTCCATTGCACGTTAAGGGTGTCAATAATCCCGTAGCGCCACTGCATGCCCGATTTTTCGAAGTATGTGTCCATGGTCGAGTTTTTCAAGAATTCCCGCGGTTCAGCGGCCAGACGGACGTTCAAACTCAGGTCGTTTGTAATGCTCGTAAATACTGCCGGGAAAAAGCTGGCCCCAATCCGGCCACGAAAACGGAAATAGTCCTGTTCATGCACGGGGCCAAACGGCCCGCTGCTGGGGCCAGAACCCAGGCTCAACGCATTATTGAAGTACTCGTTGCGCACCCGCATATCGCCACCCCAACTGAACCAGTCCACCGGGTTCTTGACCTCCTTCGCCCACTGGTCGAAGGCGGTCGGCGGTGGCGCCGCTGGAGTGGCCGCGACCGGTGCGGCCGCCGCCGCCTCGGCTGGCGGGGCAGAAGTTGCACCGGCAGGCGCGTTGGTTTGAGTTTGAGCCAGGGCGGTCGCCGCAGCCAATGCGGCAAGACCCAACGTCAGTTTCAATTTGGTGTTCAACATAAGATTCGGCTTTCAGGTCTGATTTAGGATTGAAGACTTTATTTTAATTTTCCGCTTCCGTGACTGTTTCTGGATCCCGGCGACGCGCCGGTTGCAATTGCGGACATCCAGTTCGCGGAATTGGGATTAGAATTAGAAACAATCCCCGGCGTGTCCAGCCTGCATAAGGCCATTTTTACAGAATGCAGGCAATTTAATGCACAAAATTCCTGCTCGTAATTTTCGGAAAAGGGGCGTCAAAATTGCGGAAAAACAGGTTTTAAGCGCCGGGCTTTGGCCCGGCCCTGATTCCGTAAAAACCGCGCTTGTCATCATCGGCGCTTTTTGTTGCACTCAACCAAACCTTGAGCCACTGCGAAATACATGCCTTCACCCAAACGACAACTTCTGAGCGGCAACGAGGCCATTGCGCTGGCCGCGCGTGATGCCGGCGTGGCCCTCGGCGCCGGTTACCCCGGCACGCCCTCCACCGAAATCCTGGAACGTTTCTCCGAACTGGGCGGGCGCGGCCAATGGTCGCCCAATGAAAAGGTCGCCCTGGAAGTCGCCATCGGCGCGGCTTTTGCCGGCGCCCGCGCCATGGCGACCATGAAACATGTCGGGCTCAATGTTGCCGCCGATCCGCTGTTTACCGTGGCCTACACCGGCGTGAGCGGAGGATTGGTCGTCATTTCCGCGGACGATCCCGGAATGGCCTCGAGCCAGAACGAGCAGGACAACCGTCGGTACGCGGTGGCGGCCAGCGTGCCGATGCTCGAACCATCGGATTCGCAGGAGGCCTACGATTTCCTGCTGGCCGCGTTTGAAATTTCCGAACGTTGGAAGCTGCCGGTGATCCTCCGCGCCACCACCCGCGTCTGCCACAGTTACACCGTCGTGCAGCCGCGCGGTCCCGGCGGAACGCCGAAGGCGCCGAAATTCGAGCGCGATATCCGTGGGCGCGTGATGATTCCGGCCAATGCCCGCCCCGCGCACAAACGGCTGCGGCAGAAGCTGGCCGAAATCGAGGAATGGAATGAAACCTGTTCCCTCAACCGCGTTGTGCCCGGTGACAAGAAACTGGGGATCATCACCTCGGGCATTTCCTTCATGCACGCCCGCGAAGCCGCGCCGGAAGCGAGCGTGCTCAAGCTCGGCTTCACTCATCCGCTGCCGATGAAAAAGATCGCCGCGTTTGTTAAAAGCGTGAAGCGATGCATCGTCATCGAGGAGGGCGATCCGTACCTCGTGGAGGCCATCCGCGCGGCGGGAATCAAGGTTGAAGGCAAGGCGGAGATGTACCGTTTTGGTGAACTCAGTGTGCCGCGTGTGCGGCGGATTCTCAATAACGACATCACCCCCGAACTGGCGCAGTCGGCGGGCAAGCCGCCGCAACTGTGCGACGCGTGCCAGTATCGCCTGGTGTTCGAGGCACTGCGCCAGCGCGATTGCATTGTGGCGGGCGACATCGGTTGCTACACGCTGGGTGTGCTGAAACCTTTTGAAGCCATGGATTCCTGCGTCTGCATGGGCGCGAGCCTCGGCGTGGGCCTGGGGTTGCGTCACGTGTTGCCGCCGGAACAGGCGCGGCGCGTGGTCAGCGTCATTGGCGACAGCACGTTCGTCCACAGCGGCATCAGCGGCCTGGTGGAGATGGTTTACAATCCGCCGCCCGAAGGACACGTGCTCATCATTCTGGACAACGGCACCACGGCCATGACCGGCCATCAGGAACATCCCGGGACCGGCCGCAAGCTCGACCACCAGCCGACCAACAAACTCGTGCTGGAAGACCTGGCCCGTTCGTTCGGCGTGAAGCGGGTGCACGTGGTCGAGCCGCGCGTCGGTTCAAACGAGTTTGAGCGCACCTTGGACGAATGCCTCGCGAGCCGGGAATTGTGCGTCATCATCGCCCGGCGGCCGTGCATTCTCATCGTCAAACGGCTGCGCGAACTGGAATCGCGCGAGTGCGAAAAGAAGGAGGCCCCATGCGCGGCCGGTTGATCAACGTGGTGGTGGCCGGGCTTGGCGGCCAGGGCGTGCTCAAGGCGTCGGACATTCTCGCCGACGCGGCGTTGCGCGCCGGCTTTGACGTGAAGAAAAGCGAGATCAAAGGCATGAGCCAGCGCGGCGGTTCGGTCACCAGCGACGTGCGTTTTGGCCAGGTCGTGCTCAGCCCCATGGTGCCGCCGGGCGAGGCGGATTATCTGCTCGTGCTCGAACCGACGCAGGTGGACCCGCACAAACATTATCTCAAACCCAACGGGAAGTTGATCACGCCGGACGCGGTCGATGTCGGCAAGCTGCCGAACAAGAAAACACTGAACGTGGCGCTGCTCGGCGCGTTGAGCGTGCATCTGCCGTTGCCGGAAGCCGGATGGCTGGAAGCCTTGCGCGAAGGTTTCCCCGCCGAATTCTTTGACGCCAACCGCCAGGCATTCGTTGCCGGCCGCGCCGGTCAGCACCCCTAAAAAACCTGATTACCGCCTATGAGCAAGAACCGCGAAATCCCTCCCCTCCATCCGGCCAGCACGATGGATTTTCTGCCGCCGGCCCAGTTGCGCGACGTGCAATTCACCCGGCTCAAAGTCATGGTCCAGCGCGCGTTCGACCGCGTTTCGTTGTTTCGCGAGCGCATGAACGAACGCAAGCTCAAGCCCGCCGATTTGCGCTCAATTGACGACATCGTCAAACTGCCGTTCACGGTCAAAACGGACTTGCGCGACACGTATCCGTTTGGCCTTTGCGCCAGCCCGATGTCGGAGATTGTGCGTTTTCACGCGTCGAGCGGCACCACCGGCAAACCCATTGTGGTGGCCTACACCCAGGAAGATCTCGACGACTGGACGCGGGCCGTGCTTCGCAGCCTCGCGGCGTGCGGCGTGCATAACGGCGACATCGTCCAGGTCGCCTACGGCTACGGCCTGTTCACCGGCGGCCTCGGCCTGCATTACGGCGCGGAAGCGCTCGGCGCCAGCGTCATTCCCATCTCCGGCGGCAACACCGACCGCCAGATCATGCTCATGAAGGATTTCGGCGTCACCGTCATCTGTTGCACACCCAGTTACTTCCTGCACCTGATTGACCGCGCCGGCGAAATGGGAATAAACATGAAGGAACTGCCGCTGCGCATCGGCGTATTCGGAGCGGAACCGTGGACCGAAGACATGCGGGAGCGCATCGAGGCCGGCAGCGACATCAGGGCGTATGACATTTACGGATTGTCCGAAATCGCCGGGCCGGGCGTGGCCATGGAATGCATCCATCAGGCCGGCCCGCACATTTTCGAGGACCTGTTCTACCCGGAAATCATTGATCCAAAAACACTCGAGCCGTTGCCGGATGGTGAGGAAGGAGAACTGGTGCTGACGACCCTCTGCAAACGCGCCATGCCGATGATCCGCTACCGGACGCGCGACATCACTTCGCTCGAACCCACCCGGTGCGTCTGCGGCCGCACGCTCCGGCGCATCCGCCGCATTGGCCGGCGCAGCGACGACATGCTCATCATCCGCGGCGTCAACCTGTTCCCGTCGCAGATCGAAGCCGCGTTGCTGAAGGTGGAGGGTACGCTGCCTCATTACCAGATCACCGTGGACCGCCAGAAGGACCTCGACATCCTGGAGGTGCAGGTGGAAGTGACCGCTGATGCGTTCAGTGACACCGTGAGCGCCATGGAACAGATGCAAAAACGGCTGGTCCATTCCATCGAAACCATCACCGGCCTGCGTCCGGCGGTGAAACTGGTGGCCCCGCGCACCCTGCAACGCAGCGAAGGCAAGGCGAAACGCGTCATTGACAAACGCATCATGTAACTCCGAGAAAGGTGAAGCTATGAAAATCAAACAACTTTCCGTTTTTCTGGAAAACAAGCCCGGGGCGCTGAGCGCGCCCTGCCGGCTGCTGGCCAAGGCCGACATCAACATCCAGACCTGCTCGCTGGCCGACACCCGCGAGTTCGGCATCCTCCGCCTGGTGGTGGAGGACACCGAGAAGGCGCGGCGGCTGTTGCAGCGGAACGGCTTTGCCGTGAAGGTCACCGAGGTCATCGCGCTGGAGGTGGACGACAAGCCCGGCGGGCTGGCGGCGATTCTCGACGCGCTCGAAGGCACCGGCATCAACGTCGAATACGCCTACTCGCTCACCGGCCGGACCAAGAGCGGCCATGCGCTGCTGCTGTTCCGGTTCAGCGACCCGAACGCGGCGTTGCAGGTGCTCAAGGAGCGGAACATCAACACCGTCGGCAGCGAAGAACTCACCAAGCGGCTGAAAGGGTGACGGAGAAGTGACGAGTGGCGGGTGACGGGGACGGGGAATACGCGTCACACGACACACGTCACGCGTCACACATTTTGCCATGAAAGCAATCAAGGAATTTTTCAAAGGCGACCAGTTTGCCGCGCGCAACAACATCGAACTGCTCGAGGCCGGGAACGGCAATGCCAAGGCGAAGATGACGCTGCATCCGCATCATTGGAACGGCTTGGGAACGGTCCATGGCGGGGCGATTTTCACACTGGCGGATTTCGCCTTTGCCGCCGCCTGCAATTCGCATGGGACGGTGGCCGTGGCCCTCAACGTGAGCATCACCTTCATGAAAGCCGCCACCACCGGCACGCTTTGGGCCGACGCCCGGGAAGTGTCCAAGAACTTCAAGGTCGGCGCGTATGCCATTGAAATCAAAGACGACCAGGGCGAACTCGTCGCCCAATTCCAGGGCCTGGCCTACCGCAAGAAAGACCGCTTGCCCTTCGCCCCGCCGGAGAAAAAATAGGGCGGGGATTTCCAACCACGAAATACACGAACGACACGAAAAGAAATTGACAGTATCCGCCAATGGCGTATAGAGCCTCGATGGGTTTTGGGGCAAAGCCGGCCAGTCATGAAAAAAGAACTGTTTGAAGCACTGAAGCAGAGCCTGCGCGAGGCGGATCAAATCAAGCGTGGTGCGGCGAAGCCCTCGCGGGTTTTCAAAATTGATCCCAAGAATGACATTGTAAAGGTCCGGGGCAAACTCGGCCTGTCCCAGTCAAAATTTGCGGATGTTTTGGGCATCAGCGCCGACACGCTGCAAAACTGGGAGCAAGGCCGTCGGCAACCGACCGGACCGGCCCGGGTGCTGTTGAAAATCGCCACCCGGCATCCCAAGGTTTTGCTCGAGGTGGCTTAGGGGAATTTGTTGGACGCTTGCTCGCGCGACAGCGGAGTTCGATATTAAACCGCGTGGCGCAAAGCGCTTTACGCGGCTTTCAGCTTTCAGCCTTCCAATCTGATTGCTTTTGTCCATCAAATGCGTCAGGCTCGCCACATTCAGCAGAAGTGGGCGCGTTCGGATGAAGACGATTCTCCTCCTGGAAGATAACGACGAACGAATTGCTGGTTTCAAATCGGCTGTTCACGAACTCGGCGGAGACTGGCATGTGCGCGTCTGGCGTGACGCTCCGACGATGCTCGCCGAATGCGAAGATTGCTTCGATGATGTTCATCTCATTTCCCTCGACCACGATTTGAACCCGCAACCCGGTGCAATCCGCGATCCAGGCACCGGCCTCGAAGTCGCCAAGCTGCTTGCCAGTCATTTCCCGATTTGTCCCGTCATCATCCATTCCACGAACGCAGACCGCGCCTGGTCCATGCACAACGAGTTGAGGTTTGCTGGCTGGACAGTGGATCGTGTTGGACCAATCGGCGACGATTGGATCCCCATACTTTGGTTGTCAAAAGTCCGCGAGATGCTGGAACAATCGCCTCGCCGCGAATTCTTTCAGCAGCCTCCTGATCATTCCGAACGGATGCAGCGCACCTTGCTCTCGCTTGAAGGTCTCGCCATCGGCGACGCCGTCGGTGAGATGCTCGCGTATCGCCATGCCGACGCGGCCCGAATCATCGAGCGGGGACTGCCGGCGGGTCCGTGGTTTCACACCGACGACACGGAAATGGCGCTTTCAATTGTCGATACGCTGAAACTTTACGGCTACATCCATCAAGACGAACTGGCACGCCGTTTCGCCTGGCGTTTTGAACGGGAACCTGACCGCGGTTACGGCAGCATGACGCGGAAGCAAATGAACGAAATCACTCGTGGAGGCGACTGGCGGCAAGGTGCTACCTCGGCATTCGGCGGCCAGGGTTCGATGGGAAACGGCGGAGCGATGCGTGTCGCGCCACTCGGAGCCTATTTCGCCAATGACTTGTCACGAGTCGTGGAACAGGCGCGGGCTTCATCACTTGTCACGCACACTCATCCGGAAGGTGTTGCCGGAACGATTGCAATTGCCATCGCTGCCGCAAAGGCATGGCAACTCCGTGAATCTGATTCACCACCCCGTGCTGTCCGGCTGTTTGAAGCGATTCTGGAACACACGCCCGAGAGCAAAGTCCGGCGCGGACTTCTCATCGCGTCCCAGACTCCAGCCACGGTGCCGGCGGAAGCCGTGGCCAAAGCATTGGGCAATGGCACGCTGGTCACGGCGCCGGACACCGTGCCGTTCGCGGTGTGGTGTGCGGCCAACCATCTCGACAACTACGCCGAAGCCATCACATTGACAATTTCCGCAGGCGGAGATTGCGACACGAATGCGGCGATTGTTGGCGGCATCATAGCGCTTTCCGCAGGCCGTGAGAAAATTCCCGCCGAGTGGCGGAAAGAGAAAGAACCACTGCCTTTTTCTTTTTAACCGCGAAAATTCTGACTGGAAAATCTTATCTGTTGCCCAGTCGCACCCGCACCAGCAGATCATTCAACGCCACACGCGTTTTCTCGCTCGGAAGTTCGGGTAAATCACTTTTGTCATGCGCCGCCTGTAATTCAACTCGCAGCCGCTGATATTCTTTTTCGTGAAAGGCGGCGGCGGCATCTTCCAGCTTCGACTTTTCCGGCCCGGCCAGCTTTCGTTCCATCAAGTCAGCGATGTAAGGCAGCTGAAATTCTTCGTTCAACTTCACCAGATTCGCTTCGACCTCGCCCGTGCGTATGAGGTGAATACCGGTGAGCAGCACGCGATAGACGTAAAGCAACGGCTTCACCCGGCGCGGCGATTCCTTTAGAAACAGCTTCCACTGCGTCTCTGCAAAACCGAAGTAGTGATGTGAGTGATGCTTCGTGATGACACCCCGGGCTTCCGGAAATGGGATGCTGTTATCTGCTCCCGGTTTGAAGGCGCAAATCGCCTTTGTGAAAGGTGAAAGTGAAAGGGTCAGTCCTGAAAGGGTCAGTCCTAGAATTGTGACATTTCTCCTCTGACCGGTTTCCGCCGTCATTCCATTTTGGCGCGACAAGTGCGGCAAAGATTTCGTGTAGTTCGTGTTTTTCGCGGTTAAAAACTTTTGCCGCGACTGATTGGCGTCATACAGGCGTAGGTATGGCGCTTAAATTTCCTGTAGTCCACGTCCCGTGAGTCAGCGTTCCCGAAGAAGTTTCATGAGCTTTTCCAATTTCGCGCGTGTGGGCCTGCTGCGAGAAATGGTGCGAAAGAACGCGGGGAGCTTGGCCAGCAGTTCCTCGTCTTTCAGAACGTGGTCGGGGATGCGTCCGGCGTCCACGGCGGCGTAATCGAAGAATTTATGCCAGTCGTCCGAACCGGGCTTGAGGCCAAGCTGTTTGGCCCACTTGCCAAGGGTGTCTTCGTCACGCGGAGGCTGGAGGACTTCGCGTTCGATCTTGCTCCAGTTGCTCGGGTCGTGGCCGTGCTTTAGACAAAACTCGCGCAGGCCAAGCCGATGTCGCGCCCGCAATTCCTTGATGAATTTTCCAAACACAGGTTTTTTTTTGAGTCCGTGGTAAATTATTTACCATACAGGCGGGAGTCGTCAACCGGGATTTTCAATTCGTGTGAATTAGTGAAATTCGTGTCAAAGCGCTTCAGCCTTCTGTGCCTCTTTCCGCCGTCATTCCATTTTGGCGCGACGAGTGTGGCAAAGATTTCGTGTAGTTCGCGTATTTCGTGGTTAAAAACTTTTTGCCGCTGCGGATTGGCGCGTGCTGGCGCTGGCGTGGTTATTGAAACATCCTAGTGTCCAGCGTCCGCACAGTCCGGGGCTGGGGGAACCGGAGCCATCCTTGATTTTGTGTATCAGTCTTGACCGGGAAGCCGGTTTTTGAGACAGCGTCCGCACAATCCAGGATTTGGGAACCGGAGCCATCCTTGATTTTGTCTATCAGTCTTGACCGGAGACCGGTTTTTGAGACAGCGTCCGCTGGGAAGAGACCATTTTTTACCCAACCATTTCCGGCCGGCGGAGTCCTTCCACAGGATGCCGCTGCGTAATGCCGTCCATTGCAGCCTCTTACAACTGTTGATGTTCAATGGCATTAGGGCTGCTTGGTTCGCCAACCGGGGATAATCGGATCGGGGAGCTTTATTGACTTGAACTGCGCTTGTGTTGGTGGATGCGGCACAAGCGCAACAGTTCGATAAACGGTCCGGCGATGCAATGATTCGGAAGCATGACCCTATGAAGAATGATAGTCTGGCGGTTCTTGTCCGGCACCGGCAAGCACACGAAATCCCGTCCCCGGCACACCTTGTCCGGCGGTGTTTCAAAGCGGCATTGACCGCAATGGCCGGGCTGATGCTTTTCACCTCCACTTCGGCCTTTGGCCAGCAGGCATATGCCCTGGAGTTCAACCAGGCCAACAACCTTTTTGGCACCATCAACCTGTTGACCGGCAGTTTCACGCAATTGGGCACCGAAGGGGGAACCCTGTTCAATGACATTGCCGCCGCGCCCAATGGCGCGCTGTACGGCATCATCAATTCGACTTCATTTGTGACCCTGAACCCCAACAACGGCGCGGTCATGAGCAGTGTCTCTTTCAACGTGAGCGGCATCGAGTCTTTGGCCATTGCCCCCGATGGGACCCTTTACGGGGCCACCCAAGGCGCCCTTTACACGATCAATCCCGTCAACGGCATTGCGACATTGGTGGGTTCCTTCAACAACAGCGTCATCGGCAATTCGGGACAAAACATCCGCTTCGGTTACAACGGCATTCTGTATGACACCGACGGTGGAGTGAATGCCACCAGCACGCATTTGTTCCAGATCAGCACGGTCAACGGGGCGGCCACGTTGATGGGGACGGTGACCAACTTTCCGGGGTTGTGCCTGGAAAACGCCGGTTTGCAGATGTATGGCGTGGGCATCCAACTCGGCGCGGCCTCCACCCTCATGCAGAACCTGCTGGGAATTGATCTGAATACGGTCGTGCCCGGGGGAACCAATCCGGACGGTTCAACGGTGAACATCGGTTACCAATTGTTGACCAGCAACTTTCCCAATAATTTCAACTTTTCATCCGCGGACCTGTTTGTCGTTCCCGGTTCCATTCTTCCCGTGCCCGAGCCCAGTGCGTTTTTGCTCTCGATTACGGGCGGGGTGATATTTCTGTTGATCAGCCGCAAACGCATGCAGTGTTGAGACGGCAGGGCGCCACAGCCCGGCTTTGCGCTCTTTGCGTTCCTTGCGGTTGATTCCATGAATCGGCACACCACGGTCGGACACGGAGTTGCGAATGAACCACGCGCCGGGCACTTCGTCGGTTCGGGACGGACACGCTAATTTTATCCTCCACCTGCTTAACCGGAGCCAATAACGTGAATTTTTTCACAAACCTTCTTGCGGGCGAAACACACGCCGACTAAACATAACCCCAACATTTGCGGAGTGATGGACAATTTTTGACCAAGTGAGCGGTCGCACGTAATGCCAGCGATTTTTCCGAAGTGGACAAACTGGTTGCCGCTGCAGATTGGCGTCGTGCTGGCGCTGGTCGGCGGTGCGGTGACTGCGGGTGTCACTTATTATTGCACGCCCAAATACACGCGGGTCGGCTATGAACCGGTCCAGCCGGTGCCATTTTCGCACGCGACCCACACGGGGCAACTGGGCGTTGATTGCCGCTACTGCCACAACACGGTGGACAAATCGTGGTTCTCCAGCATCCCGGCGGCTTCCACCTGCATGAATTGCCACACCTTGGTGCTCAAGGACGACCCGCGCCTCGCGCTCGTCCGCGAAAGCGCGGCCACTGGCAAACCCATCCCGTGGGTGCAGGTGCACATCGTGCCCGATTATGTTTATTTCAACCACTCGGTTCACGTGACCCGCGGCATCAGTTGCGTGGACTGTCACGGGCGCGTTGACCGGATGAGCGAGGTTTCACACGCCAAGCCGTTCAGCATGAGCTTTTGCCTCGACTGCCATCGCCAGCCGGCGGCGTTCATCCGCCCGGTGGACAAGGTCACGGACCCGGGCTGGCAATGGAGCACCAACGCGACCGTGGCCGCGCAGATGCAGAGAACCAACGGCGCAACCTTTGTCCACGACTGGAAAATCGAATCGCTGCAAAGCTGCTCCGCCTGCCACCGATGAATGATTTGAATCACAACCTGATTCCCCAAGATGGTGGCCGCCGACGTGAGGAGGCGGAGGTTTCGGCGAATATTTCCAGAGATGTCCGCCTCGTTACCTCGGCGCCTACGGGCCGGCGTTACTGGCGGAGCCTGGATGAACTGGCTGACACGCCGGAGTTCAAGGACTGGCTGCATCGCGAGTTTCCGCAGGGCGCGAGCGAGTTTGAGGACGGCGTTTCCCGCCGGCATTTCATGAAAATCATGTCCGCGTCGTTCGCGCTCGCGGGCCTGGGCGTGATGGGCGCGGGCTGCCGCCGGCCAGTGGAAAAGCTGGAGCCGTTCGGCCAGCAGCCGGAAGGTTATGTCTATGGCGAACCGGAATATTATGCGACGGCCATGCCGACGCGCACCGGCGCGGTCCCGCTGGTCGCCAAATCCTACGAAGGCCGGCCCATCAAGCTGGAGGGCAATGCCAAATTCCCCGGCGGCAACGGCGGCACCGACCGTTATGCGCAGGCTTCCATCCTGAATCTTTACGATCCCGACCGCGC
Organism: Verrucomicrobiota bacterium; assembly: GCA_050010435.1. Lineage (GTDB taxonomy): Bacteria > Verrucomicrobiota > Verrucomicrobiia > Limisphaerales > UBA11358 > UBA11358. Next base: position 68,339 of record JBEKKZ010000014.1, read on the forward strand.
AAAACGGTTCACAAAGGAAGGCAAAACCGTTTCACGCGACGAGGCGCTCGGTTTCCTCGACGAACTGTCGAAGAAATTCGCGGCGAACCAGGGCGAAGGCCTGGCGTTCCTCGCCGAAAGCAGCACGTCGCCGTCGCGGCAGTGGTTGCAAATGCTCATCAGCCAGAAATTCCCGAAGGCGAAGTGGTATGTCCACGAACCGGTTGACTTGGACATCCATCGTCGGGCCGCCACGGAGGCGTTCGGGTACGTTCGGCCGGTGTTCAAATACGACGCGGCCAAGGTAATCGTCTCACTCGATTGCGATTTCATCGGTACGGAAGAGGACACGCACAACCACATCCGTCAATTTGCCGCCGGCCGCAAACCGGGCGAGGGGATGAGCCGGCTTTATGTGGTGGAAAGCCTGTTCACGTTGACCGGCGTGAACGCGGACCATCGTCTGCGTGTTCCGGCAAGCGAAGTTGCTCAAATTGCGTCAATACTGTTGCAAATTGAAGGCCTGTTGAACCGTGGCGCCACCGCTCTCGAAACCCGGGACGATTTGGGAAAATGGGTTGGTGAATGCGCGAAGGATTTGCAAGCGCACAAAGGTGAATCACTCGTCGTCGCCGGCCACCGGCAGCCGCTCGCCGTGCATCTGTTGGCTCACGCGATCAACGCCGCGCTTGGCAACATCGGCAAGACGGTTGAATTTCTGCCGACCCCTGACCCAGGCGAGGGCAGCCTCGCCGAGTTGGTGCGGTCGCTCAACGCCGGCGAGGTGGACTCACTCGTGCTCCTGAGCGCCAACCCGGTTTACAGCGCTCCTGCCGACCTCGATTGGGTCAAGGCGCAAGCCAAAGCCAGGAGCATCGTCAGGCTGGGCTACTACGAGGATGAAACCTTCGAAGCCTTCAAACGCGCGGATGACTGGCATCTCCCAGCCGCCCATTACTTGGAATCTTGGGGCGACGCGCAGACGAACGACGGCATGCTGGTGCCCGTTCAGCCGCTGATCGCGCCGTTGTTTGGCGGCCTCACGGAGATCGAAGTGCTGTCCCGCATCGCTGGCGAAAGGGTCACCAGCCCTTACGAAATCGTCCGCACAACATTCCAACAACAATGGAATGAATTGTCGCCTTATCGAAAAGGACGGATGATTAGTTACGAGTCCCAAATATCCTTTCGTTCTGATTCTTTTGACGAGGGCTGGAGCAGATTTTTGTACAGCGGTTATCTTGAAGGTTCTAACAAAACTTTTAATCCAATTCTTGAAGACAGCCGAGCCGTCGCTTTACCTTCCATTAAAAATGTTCCCACGCCTTCCGCGAACAACCTCGAAGTCATTTTCTATCGCGACGCGAAGATGGACGACGGGCGCTACGCGAACAACGGCTGGATGCAGGAGCTCCCTGATCCCGTCACCAAACTGACCTGGGACAACGCCGTACTCGTCAGCCGCAGGACGGCGCGCGAACTCGGCGTCCAGAACGATGACGTCGTCGAAATCACCTTGAACGGCCGCAGTGTCAAGGGCCCCATCTGGACGCAGCCGGGCATGGCGGATTATTCGCTCGGGCTTGCGCTTGGCTACGGCCGCGAAAGGGGAGGGCGGGTCGGCACCGGCGTCGGGTTCAACGCTTATAAAATTTTCGCCGGCAAATACATCGAGACCGGCGCGACGATTCGCAAGACGGGTGAAACGTATCCGTTGGCCACAACGCAGCATCATTGGTCCATGGAAGGACGTCCGGCGGTGCGCGAGGCGAACCTGGCGGAATTTTCCAAGGACCCGGGTTTTGCAAATGAAATGCACGGCACCGAGCCGCCGGTGGTGGCGCCGTTGTATCCCAACCCGCTCGACGAGGCGAAGAAGACGGCGTTGCATCAGTGGGGCATGGCAATTGATTTGACGGCGTGCGTGGGTTGCGGCACGTGCGTGATTGCCTGTCAGAGTGAGAACAACATTCCCATTGTCGGCAAAGACCAGGTGCATCGCGGACGCGAAATGCATTGGCTGCGCGTTGACCGTTATTACACCGCCGACCCGGCGAAGGAAAAGTGGTCGGACGCTTTCCAGAAGGACGACGAGCAGCAATTTGCCGAATGGATTGACGACGTGCAGGCGGTGAATCAGCCGATGCTTTGCCAGCAGTGCGAGGCCGCCCCGTGCGAGAACGTCTGCCCGGTCAACGCGACGGTTCACGACCAGGAAGGCTTGAACGTGATGGCCTACAACCGTTGCATCGGCACGCGGTATTGCGCGAACAACTGCCCGTACAAGGTCCGCCGGTTCAATTACCTCGATTATAACAAACGTCCGCTGGCCGACCTCAAGGGACCGTTTTATCCAACGCCGCTCACGCACAAGACGGACGGCAAATGGGACCTGTTGAGCTGGTTCAAGGCACCCGACGCCAGCGGCATGCGCGAAGAGGACGAATGGGACCTGCTCAAGATGGCCAAGAACCCGGACGTGACGGTGCGCATGCGCGGCGTCATGGAAAAATGCACCTACTGCACCCAACGCATCGAGCAGGCGAAAATCGCGCAGAAAGTCAAGGCCGGCGCGTCGGACAACGTGCGGCTGACGGAGGCCGCCGGCACGGTCCCCAAGACCGCCTGCCAGCAGGCGTGTCCGGCGGGAGCGATTGTGTTCGGCGACATCAGCGATCCGGACAGCAGCGTTTCCAAGCTAAAGGCGCAGCAGCGGAATTATTCCGTGCTCGGCGATTTGCTCACGAAGCCGCGCACGACATACCTGGCGCGTGTTCGCAATCCAAACCCGAACATGCCGGATTACCGCGAGTGGCCTTACAGTTTTGAGGAATACGAAAAGCGCGGCGGCGATCTCCAGGCCGAAAAGAAAGGAGCGGGCTGATGATTGCCTTCGTGATCCATGGTAGGGCGGGCAGTCCTCTGCCCGCCGCCCGTCCCAACGTAATCCACGGCGCGCACGGAGTGACGCGCCCTACCCGGAGATTCGTGAGTCGGATGTCCAAGGCGGTCTTGCGAGACAGCGCTGATTCGAAAGGAAACTGCTGATGGCTGAAGCTGCGACCAATTTGAAGACGTTCGCGCCGCCGGTGAAATTGCGGCGCACGCCGATTGTGGAAAATAACCGCGGCCCCGGCTGGCTGACGGACAGGCTCTCGGCATTCGCCGAAGGCAAAACACCGCTTTGGTGGTGGATCTTGTTCGTTCCGGCAGTGTTCGGGGCGGCCGTGTTGCTGCCGGCCATGCTGATTTACCAGGTTTCCACCGGTGTCGGCGTTTGGGGCAACAATCAACCGGTGGCGTGGGGCTGGGACATCATCAATTTCGTGTGGTGGGTTGGCGTCGCGCACGCGGGCACGTTGATTTCGGCAATGCTGTTCCTGACGCGGCAGCATTGGCGCACGACGATTGGCCGGGCGACGGAAGCGATGACGGTTTTCTCGATCATGATGGCGGGGCTGTACCCGGCCATCCACGTCGGGCGCGTGTGGTTTGCCTGGTTCATGTTCCCGATCCCAAACTCGAACGGCCTCTGGCCGCAGTTTCGTTCGCCGTTGATGTGGGACGTGTTCGCCGTCAACACCTACCTGGTGGTTTCCATACTCTTCTGGTATCTGGGATTGATTCCCGACCTCGCCGTGCTGCGCGACCGGGCGACCACGCGGGTGCGGAAATTTATTTACGGTTTTCTGGCGATGGGCTGGATCGGCTCGGCGCGGCACTGGCACCATTATGAAAAGGCCTACGTCGTTTTGTCCGGCTTGTGCACGTTGCTGGTGTTCACGGTGAGTTCCATCGTCGGTCTGGATTTCTGCACGTCGCAACTGGCGGGCTGGCACGCGACGATTTTCCCGCTGTATTTCGTCGTGGGCGCCGTGTATTGCGGATTTGGCATGGTGCTGGTGCTGCTCATTCCGCTGCGCAAATGGTGCCATCTCGAGGAAATCATCACGCCCCGGCACATGGACCGCATCTGCAAATTGACTCTCTTGAGCAGCCTGGTCATCGCCTACATCTATGTGATGGAATATTTCATCGCGTGGTACAGCGGCGACCCGTACGAACGCTGGGTTTTCGGCCACCGCCTCCTGGGCCACACCTACTGGTACGGCGGCTGGATCATGCTCGTGGTCAATGTGGGCCTCGCCCAATTGCTTTGGTTCAAAGGCGTCCGGCGAAATCTGAAACTCGTCTTCGTCATCGGCGTGCTCATCAACATCGGGATGTGGTTCGAACGCTTCGTCATCATCGTCGGTTCGTTATACCAGGATTTTCTGCCGGCGAACTGGGGTGTGTATTTCCCGACGTGGGTGGACATCGGCACCTATCTCGGCACGCTCGGCGCCTTTTTCACGATGTATCTGCTGTTCATAAAATTCCTGCCGCTGGTTGCCATCGCCGAGGTCAAGGGCGCCCTGCCGCAGGCCGACCCGCATCATCCCTTGGGCGGCGCGAAAGGAGGCCGGTCATGACGGCAAAATACTACGGCCTCATGGCGGAATTCGATTCACCCGCGGCCATCCTGGCGGCGGCGGAAAAAGTCCGCGCTGCGGGTTACCGCCGCTGGGACGCGTTCACGCCGTTCCCGATTCATGGCCTCGACCAGGTGGCGGGCTTCAAAAATTCGCTCGTCGGCTGGTTCGCGTTCCTGTTTGGCGGCGGCGCGTTTGTGGCGACCATGGGTTTGATCTGGTTCAGCAACACGTTCGATTATCCGTTGATCGTCGGCGGCAAACCGATGTTCAGCCCGCCGATGTCCTTCGTGCCATCCTACATCATGATGGTATTGGGCGCCGCCGTCGGCGCGTTCGTCGGGATACTGGCCCTGAACGGACTGCCGCGGCTGCATCATCCGCTTTTGCAGAAGGCGCGCTTCGCGCTGGCGTCGCGCGACAAGTTTTTCCTCGTGATTGGTGCGAACGATCCGAAATTTTCCGAAACCGAAACCCGCAGGCTGCTGGAGTCCCTCGGCAGCACGCACATCGAACTGGTGGAAGCCTGATGCGCCATCTGCTTTACATTATTTTGATTTTGCTGACGGGCGTGGCCGTGGGCGTTGGCATCGCCGGGCGGCAGGGACGGTTGTCGCGCCAGCCGCCCATCGAGGTTTTTCCGGACATGGACCGGCAGTTGAGACTGCGCCCGCAACAGCCCAACGACTTTTTCACGAACGGCCTCAGTTCGCAATTGCCGCCAACCGGCACGATTGCGCAGGGCGCGCCGCTGCAAACCGTCAACGGCGCGGTTTATCCCTTTGAAGGTGCGCCGGTCAACACCGGCCGCGTCACCGGCACCACGAATTTTGTCGAGACCAATCCGCTGTCCGTCACCGGCCCGTTGCTCCAGCGCGGGCGCGAGCGCTTCAATATTTACTGCGCGCCCTGTCACGGCGCGCTCGGCGACGGCAACGGCATCACCAAAAAGCTGGGCGTGATGCCAACGGTGGCCAATTTGCAGGACAAACGCATCGTGGAAATGGCCGACGGCGAAATTTTCAACACAATCACCCACGGCAAAAGCACGATGGGCGCGTACGGGCCGATCCTGCCGGTGGCGGACCGCTGGGCGGTCATCGCCTACCTGCGCGCTTTGCAATTGAGCCAGTTGGGTTCGGTGGATGATCTGCCTCCGGACCAGCAAACTGCCTTGAAAAAATGAAGAACGGAATTTGCCATAAAGTAGTGCAGGCGTCTCGCCTGCCCGAGCCTTGTATGACGAGGCAAGAATGCCTCGCACTTGTGCGCCCGCGACAGGCGGGACGCCTGTGCTACGGTAAAAACTCATGAGTTCGCCCAACGATACCACCCCGTTGCCGCTGCCGCTGGACCTGTCCAGGTGGCGAAAGGTGCCCGCCGTTTTGATGGCCGTCGGCGCGGTGCTGGCGGTGATTGGCGCTGCGAAGAATCCTTCGGAGTTCGGCTGTTCGTGGCTGCTGGCATTCATGTTTTTTCTGAGCCTCGCGCTCGGCGCGCTGTTCCTCGTGATGGTCCATCACTTGAGCGACGCCGGCTGGTCGGTGGCCACACGCCGGTTCTGCGAGCATATCGCGTCGCTGCTGTTTCCGTGGCTGGCGATTTTATTCCTGCCCATCGTGTTTTATGCTCCCAAAATTTATTCATGGATGACGATTGATCCGGGCAGCGACCCTTCGTTGAGCGCGAAATGGCCGGTGTTCACGATGCCCGGATTTTATATTACGTCGGCGATTTTCTTCGGCGTGTGGTGGCTGCTGTCGTCGCGGTTGCGTTATTGGTCGCTCAAGCAGGACGAAACCGGCGATGTGCTTTGCACGCACCGGATGCGTTTTCATTCGGGGTGGGGGATGGTGGTCTTCGCGCTGACGCTGACCTTTTCCGGCGTGCTCTGGATGCAGGCCGTGCAATATCAATGGTTCTCGGCGATTTACGGCGTTTACTTTTTCGCCAGTTGCGCCTGGGCGGCGCTGGCGGTGGTCTGTGTCATCACCGTGCTCCTGCAACGCCAGCGCATCCTCGACCGCGTGCTGCACGGCGACCAGTTTTATTTCCTGGGCCTGCTGCTCTTCGCTTTCACAGTCTTTCAGGCTTACATCGAGTTCGCGCAATACTTTGTCGTCTGGAACGCAAACCTGCCCGCCGAGACCTTCTGGTATCTCATTCGTGAACATGGTTCGTGGTGGTGGGTGGGCATGGTTCTCATCTTCGGTCATTTTTTGCTGCCGTTCTTCGTGCTGCTGCCTGTGAAGGCGAAAACCAATTTCAAAATCATGCTGCCGGTTTGCGCGTGGGTGTGGGCGATGAATTTCGTGGACCTGTCGTTCAACATCCTGCCCGTGCGGCATCCCGAAGGTTATCCGTTCAAATGGCTCTGGCTGCAACTCGGGTGCCTCGCGTTCATGGGCGGATTTCTCAGTTGGGCCTTTTTGAAAAATTTCAAGCGCCATGCGCCGTTCCCGCAAAAGGATCCGCGCCTGCTCGAAGCCATGGGAATCCGTTACGCCGCGCGTGAAGAGATTTCCGGCGCGACCTCAACCACCGGAGGTCGCCCATGAACAACGAACGCACCGTCTGGCCCGTCGGCGTCGGCTTCCTCATCGCGTGCTTTTTGTTCGCCGCCATCGTGGTGAAGGTGAAATGGTCCATGCCGGTCCCGGCCATTGATGCCGACCGCGCCGCCGTGCGCGCCAAGGCCCTGGCCGAAATTCGCGCCGCCGAAAACCAGGCGCTGAACCATCCCGGCTGGATTAACCAGGGTCGCGGCTTGGTGCGCCTGCCGATTTCCGTTGCGATGCAAATCACCGAACGTGAAGGGCGGGATCCTGCCGCCGCGCGGTCAAATTTGACTGCTCGCGTCGAAAAAGCGACCGCCCCGGCGCCCAAAGCCCCGGAGAAACCCAGCGCCTTTGAATGACCGTGAACGAAAAATCTGACAACAATTTTGGTGGGGCGAGCGTCCCCGCGAGCCGGCTCGTCAGCAGCCTCGCCCCACCGGTTGACACTTCCCTGCGTGTGCCGTTGCTAGCGTTGTTTGGCGGCGCGGCGCTGTGGCTCGTCATCGGTTCCATGCTCGCCATGATTGCCTCGATTAAATTTCATGCGCCCGATTTTCCCGCCAATTGCCCGTGGCTGACTTATGGCCGGGTTCAACCGGCTGCCGACGACGCGCTGCTTTACGGCTTCTGCATTCCCGCCGGACTGGGGGTTGCGCTGTGGCTGTTCGCACAACTCGGCCGGGCACCGCTGCGCGGCGCCATCGTGCCGGTCGTCGCGGCAAAACTCTGGCATCTGGGTGTGCTCGTTGGTCTGGCTGGCATTTTGTCCGGCAACAGCACCGGCTTTGCGTGGCTTGAATTTCCCCGCGCCGGTTCGGTCATTTTGTTCTTCGCTTATTTGCTGCTGGCGTTGTGGGCGATGATGAATTTCGCCGCCCGCCGCGAACGCGCGCTGTATCCGTCGCACTGGTTTTTGGTCGCCGCGCTGTTCTGGTTTCCGTGGATTTACCCGACAGCCAATTTGTTTCTGGTCGCCTGGCCGGTGCGCGGTGTGGTCCAAGCCATCATCGGCTGGTGGTTCGCCGGCAATTTGCTCTTCGTCTGGCTCGCGCTGGTCGGCATCGGCACGGCGTTTTATTTCCTGCCAAAATTCAGCGGACGCCCGCTGCAAAGTTATTACCTCGCCTTGTTCGCGTTTTGGACGCTGATTCTTTTCGGGACCTGGTGCGGCATTCCGCCGGGCGCGCCGGTGCCGGCCTGGATGCCGGTGCTCAGTTCCTTCGCCGCCGGGCTGACCGTTGTGCCCGTGCTCGCCGTTGCCGCCATCGCGTGGCATACTTCGCGTGGAAGCGACGCCCCGTCGCTTGAGTGTGGTGTAGCGTCGAGCCTGTGGCTCGAAAAATCGGCTCACCGAGCCGACACCACAGCCCATTGCGAACCGAAGGGCGGGCCGTTTTGTTTCATCCGATTCGGCCTCATGTCCTTCGTTCTTTCGTCGCTGATGTTCATCGCGATGGCGTGCCCGCGGATCAGCCGGGTGACGGAATTCACCTGGTTCGGCCCGGCGCAGACCCAGCTGCAACTCTACGGTTTCTTCGCCATGACGATGTTTGGTGCGATTTATTATTTATTGCCACGCGCCGCCGGGTTTGAACTTCCGTTCCCGAAACTTGCGCGCGCCCAATTTTGGATTTCGATGCCCGGGGTCGTGCTGCTGGTTTTGCCGCTGGCCATCGGCGGGGTGGAGCAGGGGATGAAACTGAACAATCTTAACATCACCTTCATGGATGCGACGAAGGCGATGTTGCCATTCCTGCGCACCAGCACCATCGGCCTGCTGTTGATTCTGTTGGGCAATTCGCTGTTCGCCCTGAACATTTTTGCGATGACGTTTGTTTGGGAAAAGTCGCTGGTTAAAAAGGCATTTGCCATCTTGACTGAGCCGCTTGAAAAGTCGTCCGCCTCCGCTTCGCTACGGCGCGACCAAGGGGAGGTGGAGGCATGAAAAATGGCTTTTGGATTTTTCTCGCGGTGTTCGTCGCCCTGGGCGGTTCCTGGTGCGGCTTCGTGCTCGCGCCGGAATTGCAGTTGGGCGGCGCAAAACAGACGACCATTCTCAATTCGTCCGATGTTTATCCGATTGGACGCCCCGGCGAGGCGAACCAGGGTTTGTCGGTTTATCGCGCCAACGGCTGCGCCGCCTGCCACACCGAGCAGGTCCGGCAGACTGGTATCGCCTGTAACGTGGAACTGATGGACGCCGGCAAAAACCCGGAAGCAGTGACGAATCTGATTTCATCCCTGGTATTGACCAATCTGACCAAGGAAGTCGCCAACAAGGCCGCGGACCAGATCACCGCCGCTGGCGGCAAGACGGAAATTCACATTGTCGCCACCGGCTCGGACATCGCGCGCGGGTGGGGGATGCGCCAAAGCGTTGCCGAGGATTTTCTCCACGACCAGCCGGTGCAGCTCGGCAGTCTCCGCGCCGGGCCGGATTTGTCGAACATCGGCGCGCGCGCGGACGCGAACTGGCAGTTGCTTCACCTTTACACACCGCAGAGCGTGGTGAAAGGTTCGACCATGCCGCCGTTCCGTTACCTGTTTGCAGTCCGTAAAATCGGACGCGAACCCTCACCGGACGCGCTGAAGTTGCCGCCGGAATTCGCGCCGCCCGCCGGCTGCGAAGTCGTGCCGACGCCGGAAGCCGTGGAACTTGCGGCGTATTTGTTGAGCCTGCGCGCCACCGCGCCGTTGTATGACGCGCCCATTGCGCCCTAGCTCATGAGCAACGAATCAAAATCCTCCTGTATGGCTTTGCCCTAATTTGGTGGACAGGTTCGTAAAGAACTTATATGATTATAAGCTGAACATGTTGTGGAAAGTGCCCTTTCGCGGCGAAAGCGAATAGAGAGCGAGACTGAGCCAATGAAAACACCCGTTGCATCTTATCGGCCGGCATTGTTTGGTCATCGGTGTTGTGTCGGCATCGCCCTCATGACCGTTTGGTTCGCGCTCAGAGTCCCGGCCGGGGTGGTAACCGTGACCATTGACAGCGCCCAGACCTATCAAGTCATCGACGGCTTCGGCGTCAACGCGAATCACCGGAGCTGGACCAACAACGAATTGCAGCCGGTGCTCGATGCCTTGATTGACCAGGCGGGGATGACGCTGTTCCGGGTGATCTATGACCGGACGGACTGGGAAGCCACCAACGCCAACGGCGATTCCGCCGTAATTACGAATTGGACTTACTTCAACACGGTGTACAGTTCGCCGGACTTCGAAAAAATGTGGGGCATGATCGCCTATCTGGATCAGAGAGGCATGAGCAACGGGGTGATGCTGAATTT
>JBEKKZ010000015.1:0-66666 GCA_050010435.1 Verrucomicrobiota bacterium
GAGGGGGCGACGTTGCATGAGCTGGTGCAGGCGGGTGTCACCCGCTCGAACCCGGGCCGGACGCATCGTCTCCTGCAAAGCGTGGCGGAAACGGTGGCGGATATGCACGCCGGCATCTTTTGCGGACGCCCGATCGTCCACAACGATTTGAAGAGCAAGAATGTGCTGGTGCCCGTGGCCACGCCCGGGGAAACGCGGCTCATTGATTTTTCGCACTCGTATTTCGAGGGGAATCTGCCGCCCTTCATCATGGACAAGAAAAACAACCCGGCGGGCACGGTCAAATATTCGGCCCCGGAGAAATGGGAGGGAGATTTCACGAAGGGTTTCAAGGGCGACGTCTTCGGCTTTGGCGTCATGGCTTATTATGCGTGCACGGGAAAACATCCGTTCGACGGCAGCAAGGCGCAAATCGAGCGGGCAATCCGGGAGGCGACGCCGCCTTCGCCCCTGAAATTAGGACACGATGTGCTCCGCAACACCGTGGTCATCATCATGGCATGCCTGGAGAAAAATCCCGACCGCCGACCCACCATGGAACAGGTCGCCCGGGTCTATGCTGATTCCGCTTCCTTGTTTAAGTAAACCTGCGCCGACAGGTGAACCAACTTGGGCCTTCGCGTAAACCGCCAGAGCCGCACACCGAGACACGGTGGCCCGTGCGGCACTCACCTCCCGGTGCGTTCCAGATTATCCGCGTTCGGGATTTTCATCAGGTTGAAGTGCCGTCAGAAGAGGCTTCCGTCTTGATAAGATGGTATCGTGTAACGATCGAACGAGTTGATATCAGCCATATTGATCTATGTGATGATTTTGTGATGCTGAGTGCGCTCCTTGCCGCCAATGATCCAAAGACATCCCGTTACGTTGAGATTCAAACTTTGGGTTAACAAATGGAACTGGTGCCAGGGAAGCCACCAGCTCCACCGTCATACATCATCGACCGTTTTTTACTACAGTTGCAGTAAACCACACTTCGCTGATTGCGTCAAAGGCGGGACGGAAACAAACCGGTGACATTTCGGAGAACAAGAAGGCGATAAGCGCGCATGGCGCGACGGTCTCCCTGGCATTTCATCTCAAAAAACTTCCGGTCGTCTAGTTCCTCCACGCGGATCCGAAGGCAAACAGCGGTCCGCCGGGGTTGGCCCCGCGGTTCGGATTCGGTATTGATCCTGTGGTCGCCTCCCCGTTCCTGGGCTTCTGCATCCTGGAATTGGCCTCAAGAAAGAAAAAGCTCTCCGATGCCACCAGCATCCTTCGGATTCCTTTGGGCAAAGATTGAAAATTGGGGTACGTCGTGAATATTGATTTCATAATGCGCTTTTCTCCTCTTTTGACTGTTGGACGTATCGTGCTCCAAAAAGTTCAATCGAGCCAGTTACGTTCACGTTACGCCAGCTCCCGGGTCGTCGCTTGCGCTCCAATGCGGTGAATAACTCGTGCTTGCCATCCGCGCGAAGGAGCCGATTCTTTTGTATTCGTGACGTTCAGATTACCCGGTAGTTTTTATGTTGAACCAAACACTTGAGCCATCTCATGAGTTGAGCATTGATCTGACCCTCGTTCGGGGTGCGGATGGCAATCCGTCTTGTTCCATCCGGGTCCAAGCCGCACAGATGATCACTTACGATCAACAAATTGGCTTCACGCGGTTGAGATTGACCAAGGGCAGGGTCCTTGAGGTCAGAGAAGGCACCGATCAAATTGACCGTCTCGTTCGAGGCGCTGTCGCTAATCTCGCTGGGGAAGAACCATCGAAAGGCCAGCCATGAACACGACATTGCTTCTAAACAAGGCAAACCAAGAGGTGGAACGCGTCAAAATACAAGTTGCGGTTGACGCAAAAGCGGCCCAACTCGCACACGAATTGGCCCGCGCGGCGAAAGTCAATTTGAAACAAGCGCGGAAGCTGTCCAAGATGGCCAGGAAATCGGCCCGGAAGGCTGAGGACAGGGCCGAGGAGTCTTCGGCAACGCTCGAAACCGCTCGTGCAAAGCTCGAGATGCTGCGAGAGCGAATCAGGAATGAGCGGCGCAAGAATAACCCTGCAGGACTTGTTCGAGGTTCCGAATCTGTTCAGAAACCCTCCCCGAAGTCGAAGCCGGCCGCCCTCAGAGCAATCGGCGCCCGGCGGTTGACGCGGAAAACTGTCAACGGCAAACCTGCCAAACCTGCCCCGGCAGTTGCGCCTGAACCCAAACCGGTTCCAGTCACCCGCCAAAAATTGGGTGACCTGAATCCGTTGCCGGCACCTGACGTTGCCGCGCCTTCCTTTTCCGGCCGAGAACCGACGGAAGATTGAACACCTTGATGCCGAACCTCTCCAATCGGGAGCGTTGTAATCCACTTGTAACAATTTGGCTGTTTTCAAAATTGATTTTTTACCCTAATATTTCAAGCAACACATTTGGATATGATCAAAGATAAAATCATCAATAAGCCGAACAAGTTGTTTGAATTTTCAGATGACAAACAAGCTGTGGATTTACTCTTTGAGTTGGGCCTTGTTGACGAGTTTTCCATAAGCCATCCACCCGGTAAGACAACGGCGCAGGTTATAACCGGAGACCTTCCAACCCACTACGTAATCGCCACGCGTTCCGCCGGGAACCCCGAGGCTGAAGAAAACGGTTATTGGGTTCTTTGCGTACCAAAGAGCCAATACTCGGAAGAGGAAATCAACGACCACCTGCAGGCCATTGTGGCCCGGTTTCAGTCCCAAGGAATGGCGGTTGAAACCATAATCCCGATGTTCCCACAATCATCGGATATGACCAACCGAGCGGTTACCGTATGAAACAATATTTATCTACAGTCCTCGCATTAGTGTGCACCGTGTTGGTCATATCTCTTATCGTGATGAAACGGGGTGATAATGCACAGCATGAAAATGATGCCGGTGCGATTGCCGGTTTTTCGAACCAGTTGACTTCGGCGCAGGTACAAATCGCCTCTTGTAATGGAACGATTCTCACATTATCCAACAGACTCGATGAAAGCCTGTCTGCGTCATTGACGTTTTCAAACCATCTGATTGAAGCCGAATCCGCCATTTTTCTCGACACGGAACAAATCACCAACCTGAACCAGCATGTCGCAGAGATGGAATCGGAAAATCAAACTTTAGGCCGGCGCGTCATGGATTTGACCAACCAGATAGCCAGCCTCACGGGCCAAATTACTTTAACCCGAGCCAGTCTGGATCAGGCAAATACAAACTATGCTCTCCTGGAAAATCGTTTGCGCAGAGACGTGGCCGAGCGGATTGTTGTGGAACGAAAATTTAACAATCTTTTGGAACTGCAGGCTCAAATGCAGAAATTAAAGAAGAATCCAGCCGAGGCGATTTCCTCCGACAGCATATATGCGGGTTTGGGTGTGGAGGTGAAATCGAACGGCACGCTCCATGTCATTTCCCCGGACTGATGCAGATCTCTGCCTCAGTCACGAAATTTGCTGCAGACGCCAGATGCCTCGACCGATGTGCAATGGCAGACCACATCACGCAGGATTTGGAATTGCCGGCGGATTTTATCCTTCACATGCCGGTTGTCGGGATGGAGGTTTACGACCGCCCGGAAAAGGCAGTTTATGCCGTTGCGGAAGCTCTTACCTGCCGGATCATGTTTTCTCCGCCGTAAGGATTCGGCGCGCGGACCGTGCATTCAGGATCATCGCACCACTCTCCATCCACGAAGAAACGATAGTGATGCGTGCCGGGCGCCAGGTCCACCGTCGTCTGCCAGACGCCCTTGGCGCCTTTTTCCATGCTGATGGGGTGTTTCTGCCAAAGCGTGAAGTCGCCCATCAATTGCACGCTCACCGCGCCGGGCGCGGTGATTGCGAAGGTTTGTTTCTGGCCAATGCTGCCGTTTTTAGAACTCATTTTCTTTGCCATAATTTTTGCCATAATTTTCCTTTCCCAGAACCGCTGTAACAAAACTCCAACTCAAACGAAAGAACAGGTGCCATCCCGCTGCGTTGAGATTCAAGCCTTGTATTAACAGATGGAGCTGGTGCCAGAGAAGCCACCAACTCCACCGTCATACATCATTGAGCGTTTTTTTACTACAGTTGCAGTAAACCACACTTCCCCAATTTCGTCAAAGGCGGGACGGAAACAAGCCGGTGACATTTTCAAGCGCGTTAACCCGCAGACCGGGGCGGGAAAATTTGTGACGCGAACGACAAACTGGATCGCGAACCTGTAACCGGCTCTTAATATTCACTCTTGAACGCAACGCCAGGTTGCAGGTCAAATTTTTGAATTTTATGACGCTAAATTTTGGAAAGTTGCTGTTCCCGCGCTTGCAACCCGATCAACGCCGGCGCGAAATGCGCACCCTGCGTTTTGCCCTGTTGGGGGGCCTGGCCATCGCCGGCATCACTCCGATTGTGATGATCATGTTGGGGAAGGCGAAGCTACGCTGACGGCTGGGTGGATTGCGGCGGTGTTCGGCCATAGGAAGGTAGGCTTTAAAAATCTCCGATGGCGGCTTCCTGCAAAAAAATCACATCGCGCCCGGGCTGTTTGCGGGCCAATAGCGCTTCCACACTGTCTGTCAGCCAATAATCAACATCAGCCATCGCATCTCGTCCCATCCAGTGCCAGATGAAATCCCGGTCCATTTGCCGGGCGCAACGCAGGAATTGTTTCACCGTCCAGTTCAGTTCCACCACCTCGCCTCTTCCGTCACCGAGCAGGCCGATGAACAATCGGGGCCCCGGGCGGTTCGCCTTCCCGGCGGTCAGGGAATCCAGCCATTGGACCAGTTCCAGTTCACGCCAGTCCAATGAACTCATCGCGATGACGAGCACGTCGGCATCCGCCGCGTCCTGGGTGATCATTTTCCGGATGGGTTCGCTGGTCGTCAGGGAATCCAGGTTCCACATTTCCGTGGAAGTTTTCCACTGTTGCCCGGCCAGCCGGGAGATCTGGCCGGTTGCCCAGCGGGCGCGCACGGCCGCGGGAAAATCCACATACAACGAAAACAAGTGCAGTCTCCCGTCCGTCACCAACTCCGGTTCAACCAAAGTTTCAGTATTCATAGGCTTGAATCCAATTGCAGCAAACTTGAACCTGAATCGTTACGTCCGTATGAAGGTCAGGTGCCAATTCGGGAACATTTGAACCTGAATTCCGGAGTTGAAACCGCGGAATACACCCGACCCACGCAAGTGAAGCGGTTCACCTGGTTTGCCGATCAAGAGCAAAGGTCTGTGGTTTGCCACTGGTAGAATCCTCAAAAAAAGAAAGACCGGCGCGAACGAATTCGCACCGGCCTTCAGCAATGACTGATATCAATTAAACGGCGGCGAAATCGTTCCACCAACCGCCGCGCGGGAATTAAGCATGTCGGAAAGGCGGATGGCTGTGGCGCCACCGGTTGTACCAATACCACTGGTTTTGCTCAATTCGATTTCGTTTTCGATGCTGCCAACGAGGGGCGAGCCGCCGTTGATCAGGGTCTGGGCATTGAACACACCCATGAAGCTGCCGGGCGTGGTCTGGTCACCCAACTGGGTCTTCGTGATGGTTTGGTCGCTGATCAGGGCGGGGTTAACGGGATGAACCAGGACTTCCAAACCCCAGCACGGGTAGTAACCAAGGGTGATGGGCGAGTAGTCGTTGGTGGCAGTAGTGCCACGGATGCCTGAGCCGGCGGCCGTCGGCCACAAACCATTGACGGAGATCACATTGCCCCAGTTGCCGCCGGTGCCCACGGTCCTGGCGTCGGCAATTGACAGATAGCCAATGGCTTGGTTGGCAGCGTTCCCGTTATTAAGTGAATTCGCGATGTCACCACCGCCGACATAACCATATCCCCAGTTCAGATTCACATTATTAAGACCTGCCGCACCGACAACGCCGTTGGGAGAGGAGCCATACGCAGTTGCGGCAAGAACGCTGGGAGTATAGAAGAAGTTATTTGTATAGTCGTAAATATAGATGCCGACCGAATCGGCGTATTGATAATAATCCCCGGCGGTTTCGTTGCGGCGGGTCCCGGAGTCCTTGGTGCGTTCCATCAGATAAACAAATGTGTTGGTGTCCGTAATCTTGTCCGTCCAAGTCGCGAGTGGAATGCGTCCCTGCGGGATGCCGTATTTAAGCTGCTCCCAAGTGACGTTGTTGATGTTGGTCACTGCGCCAACGGTAGCCGCTGATTTGACCACGACGAAAGGCTGAATACACACCTGTTCTTCAACGTAGTTGCCCTTCGCCGGGTAGGGAGTGGCGACGCCGGACGCATCGGAAAAGCCGATGGTGGGGGTGTTCGTGGCATAGGTAAGGCAAAGCGTGTTGTTGGCGCTGTCAGCGTTCGGGAAAATAAGCTTGGTGCTTTGTTCCACCGTCTGTATGCCCTGAATCGAGCCAGTGAAGAGGCCGTGGACGGTCAGCGTGCTGCCACTGATGTTAGTGATGCCAGATATTGGAGTGCCGGTCATGGCCCAGGCGGCAGTCTTGGAACTAAAACCTGAATCGGCACCACCATGCGCAGCGTTGCCATAGCAGATGGTGGGAGCAGGACTGAACAGCTTGGTGCAGGCGGTATAGACGTTGGCACGGAACGCCGTGGCGCCGGTGATATACACATCAACGGTGCCGGCCATGAGCGACGGGGCGCCGGCGAGGCCGAGCGCCAAGGTGAGGAGCAGTGTTTTTTTCATATTATTTGTTTTTGTTTTGGTTGATATTGTTTGATAAAATGTATTGCTGGTTTCGATGGGTTGGTTATTGGGCGGTGATGGTGTAGAATCTGATATTGTCCGTGGTTGTATCCGTTATGGTGTGGGTTGCAGTATCACCACTCGTCAGGGTGGCAATGGGCGGCCAGGCGGCCATAGGCGTTCCGGAAGTCAGGCTGTTGGTTCCCCGAAGGGTATAAGTGCCGTAGAGCCCGGTCGTGTATTGGATGGTGTTCAAGGCGCCCGAACGGGTGATGGAAGCCAGGACAGCCGGCGTGCTCGGATACGCCACATAGGTCATCGCGCCATTGGTTGACAGCTCAAAATAGCCCAGCCATTTTCCAAGCGCATAACCGCCGGTGGGCGTCATCTGATAAAAATCAGAGCGAACCACCTGACCCGAAGTGGTGAAAGTGTTCAGTGTGGTATTTTCCGGGTTGCCC
Organism: Verrucomicrobiota bacterium; assembly: GCA_050010435.1. Lineage (GTDB taxonomy): Bacteria > Verrucomicrobiota > Verrucomicrobiia > Limisphaerales > UBA11358 > UBA11358. Next base: position 7,137 of record JBEKKZ010000015.1, read on the forward strand.
ACAAAATTGCCGTCGAACTGGCCGCCATACGAGCCAGCCAGAGCATCGTGATAACTGACACCGTCCGTATAATTGGCGTTGCCCGCACTGCTGTCCTCCTCGACCACGGCGGTTGGCGTGCTGACGGGATAGACCAGGAGGTTCAATTCATCCAGCGCTCCGGGCGGAATTGTCACCATGCGCCCGACGGTGCCTGACTGGACACTGGCTCGTTGGGCCAGCCACGGCGTGGTCTGATTGTTCAGGGAATCCCGGGCCTTGGTCACAAACAGCGTGTTGTCACTCAACCAGGTGAAGGCCGACCAACTGACGCCGTTGGTGCCAACTGCGGCGAGCTGGGTGCCGGTGTATTGGGTGATGGGTATCCGGTAATTGGCAGTCACAAAGTTGGTGAGCGTGGAAATCGGACCCGCGTCAACGACCATGTCATTGCCTCCCTTTCGGAAGCATACTAACACATTCCCAACCGCATAATTGGTGATTGTGCCTGCCCAGACTCCGCTGGCGGCAACACTTGTAAGCAAAGCAATCAGTCCGATCTTTTTGTTTAGCATATGATTATATTTTAAATTTTAAACGGTTAACGGTTCAAATTTTCAACCTTTTCAACGGTGACATATTAAAGATATTTCACCCAGCCAACTTCCATAAACCTGCCAGCCGCACTCAGTTTCGTGACGGGTGGTTACACCATCTTGAAAGTTCAAGTCGCCTCGTCACTAAAGGTTTTTGAGCGCAATGTTTCAGGCAGGTGACATCCCGAACGGGTGCGTCACCAAAACGTGACAGGACAATTTTCGCAGCACGGCTGGAATCAGGTGTGCCTGATCTTTACCGGCTGGATGAATCGGCATCACCAACCCTTTGCCGATCCGAGCCGGGCACCCGGCACGGAAGTTGAAGTGCCGGATTGTTCGCAACTCCGCGACGAAAACCGCCCGGTGGCAGCATCAGGGAGCCTCGCAAGGCATCGTTCCCAAAATTCCGCTTGCGCGCGGGCTCCGTTTGAGCGACAGTTATTTCGTCATTTGACGAAATAACATTTTATGCGCGAATTCATGGCCGTCACCAAGGCGCTGTCCGACCCCAACCGGGTGCGGATTCTCCTGGCGCTCCGACGCCGGGAATTGTGCGTCTGCCAGATCACGGAACTGTTCGGCTTCGCCCCGTCCACCATGTCCAAGCACCTCTCCATCCTCCATCACGCGGGCTTGATTCAGTCCCGCAAGACCGAGCGCTGGGTTTATTACCGTCTGCCCGACCAGTCCATGCCGGCGGCTGTCCGCAAAGCGCTGGATTGGGTGCACCAGTCGCTCGCCAAGACCACCGAGGCCAAAGCCGACGCCAAACGTTTGCGTAAAATTTTGAAAATGAATTTGAAAACCATTTGCCGCCGCCAGTGCCGCCGGCGGTGTTGAACCGAACTGGCGACTGGAAAGTCGCCAGAACCCGCAGGCTGGAAAGCCTGCGCTACACGTAGCACGGACATTCTTGTCCGCGGGTTCCGGGGACTTTCCAGTCCCCGGTTCAAAACAGGCCGAGTTGCCACGTGAAAAATTATGAGTGAAATATCAACTGGAGAAAAGGAACAGGCCGTGCGCCGGATGGTGCGCGAAGGTTACGCCAAAATCGCCCAAGACACCTCCGCCGGTTGCGGCAGCCCGGGCGTCTCGTGCTGCGGTTCCGCGCCGCAGGACGCGGACAAACTCGCCCGTGAACTCGGCTATTCCGTCGAGGAGTTGAAATCATTGCCCGACGGTGCCAACATGGGACTTTCATGCGGCAACCCCGCCGCGCTGGCAGCATTGAAACCCGGCGAGGTCGTGCTCGACCTTGGCAGCGGCGGCGGTTTCGACGTGTTCATCGCCGGCCGCAGGGTTGGCGCCACCGGTCGCGCCATCGGCGTGGACATGACCCCGGAAATGCTGGCCAAGGCGCGGCGTAACATCGCCAGTTACCACAAGGAAACGGGCTTGAACAACGTGGAATTTCGCCTCGGCGAAATCGAGCATCTGCCCGTGGCGGACAACAGCGTGGACGCCATCATCTCGAACTGCGTCATCAATCTCTCGCCTGATAAACCGCAGGTCTGGCGTGAAATGGCGCGCGTGCTCAAACCGGGCGGGCGCGTGGCCGTTTCTGACATGGCGCTGCTCAAGCCACTGCCGCCGGAAGTGCTCAAAATGGTCGAAGCCCTCGTGGGTTGTGTCGCCGGCACCGCGCTCGTGAGCGACACCGAACGCATGGCCCGCGAAGCCGGGTTGACGGACATCGTCCTCAAATCCAAGCCCGGATACGTCGAAGCGATGACGAATTTTGAAGACCCGCTTTACCGGAACATTGTGGAGCACCTGCCGGCGGATGCAAAACCCGCCGAATACATCACCAGTTTGGAAGTACAAACGCGCAAATCGGCGTCGGCGGTGGACTATTCGGCTGGGGTGAACGAGTTGGTGGCCATCGGCGCGGCGATTGCAGCGAACTGTGAACCGTGCCTGAAATATCATTATCACGAAGCGCAGCAATTTGGAGTATCGAAGGCTGACATGGCGCGCGCGGTGGAAACGGGTGCCAAGGTCAAAGACTCCCCACACCAGGCAATCCTGCGACTGGCGGACCGGCTGACTGGAGCCGGACTGGGCAAGCCGGCGGATCCCAGCGATCCCTGTTGCGGCAGCGATTGCTGTGCAACAGGCTAATGAACTTTAAACCTCATGCGAAATCCTGACAATCCGGCTTTTGAGCGTTCGCACCCTGGTTCGGAGCGCCGGCCTCCGGTCCGGCGTGTTGATGATACCGAATCGCGCCGGATCGGAGACCGGCGCTCCGCCGCACAACCCAAGCGTCTCGCGTTCTTCGAACGTTATCTGACCGTCTGGGTTTTCCTTTGCATGGTCGCCGGCGTCGCACTTGGCAAACTCGCGCCGGCAGTCACCGCTTCCTTGAGCCAACTTGAATTTGGCCGGGACTCACACGTCAACGTCGCCATCGCCGTGCTCATCTGGCTGATGATTTATCCGATGATGCTCAAGGTGGATTTCACCGCGCTGGGCGGCATCGCGCGCAAACCCAGGGGCCTCGCGGTGACGCTGTTCGTCAACTGGCTGGTCAAGCCCTTCAGCATGGCATTCCTGGCGTGGCTGTTCATGCAGCATGTTTTCGCCGCGTGGATCGATCCGGAGACGGCGAAGAATTACACCGCCGGTCTCATCATCCTCGCCGCCGCGCCCTGCACGGCGATGGTCTTCGTGTGGAGTTATCTCACCGATGGCGATCCCGTCTATACGCTTGTGCAGGTGGCAGTGAACGATCTCATCATGCTTGTCGCCTTCGCGCCCATCGTGATGTTTCTCTGCGGTGTGGCCAATGTGGTCGTGCCGTCGAAAGTGCTCATCACGTCGGTTGTGGTGTTCATCGTGATTCCACTCGCGGCGGGCTGGCTGACGCGCACCGCGCTGCTTAAATCGCATGGCAAGGATTGGTTTGAGCAAAAATTCCTGCCGAAATTTCATCCTGTGACCATCGCAGCGCTGCTGCTGACGTTGGTGCTCATCTTCGCGTTCCAGGCGGAAAACCTCACCACCCGCTGGCTGGCGGTGCTGCTGCTGGCCGTGCCGATTGTCATCCAGGTCTATTTCAATTCCACGCTCGCCTACCTGCTGATGCGGCGATTGCGCGTGCCGCACAACGTCGCCTCGCCCGGCGCGCTCATCGGCGCGAGCAATTTCTTCGAACTGGCGGTGGCCGTGGCCATCACGCTGTTTGGGCCCGGCTCCGGCGCGGCATTGGCCACGGTCGTCGGCGTGCTCGTGGAGGTGCCGGTGATGCTTTCCGTGTGCAAAATCTGCAACCAGTCGCGCGGGTGGTATCAAACCACGATTTCTGAAAACCAAACCGCAAATTGAGCAAATGTTGCACAACCACACATCCAAAAGTAGGAGACGAGGTAACGAGTCTCTGACCAAAGAACAGATTAAATTAACCGGAAAAAGTTGAGACTCCTCACGTCGTCTCCTACCAAAATGAAACCCACCGTCCTGATTCTTTGCACCGGCAACTCCTGCCGCAGCCACATGGCCGAAGGATTTTTGCGCGCGGCGGCAGGCGACCTTGTGAATGTCCAGAGCGCCGGCTCGAAACCAACCGGCTTTGTCCATCCGCTCGCCATCAAAGTCATGGCCGAAGCGGGCATTGACATTTCCGGTCATCGCTCGAAACACCTGAAGGAATTTCTGGAACAGCCGGTGCATACCGTCATCACCGTTTGCGGCAATGCGGACCAGGCGTGCCCGATTTTCCCCGGCCAGGTGAACCGTCATCACTGGTCGTTTGACGATCCGGCCAAGGCCACCGGCAGCGAGGAGGAAATTCTCGTTTGCTTCCGCCGTGTCCGCGATGAAATGCGGCACGTGTTTGAGGCCTATGCTGCCGGATTGCGGGATGGAGTTATTCTGCGGTAGCACCCGCGGCTCGCGGGTCGAATCGGGCGTCACGCCCGATTCTCTTTCCAACAACAATCAGCTTTGGAGTTCTTTGGGAAACAATTCGGTCCCGATACATCGGGAAATTGAACCCGCCGGAGGCGGGTGCTACACCAAAAAGCTCTCACCAACCTTCATCGGATGACCCGCCAGAAATTCCGCTGTGGTCAGCCGCCGGCCGCCTTCACGCTGCAATTCCAGAATCCGCAGCGCGTCCCGGCCACAAGTGACGACAATTCCATTTTTGTCTGCCGATAAAATTTCGCCGGGCTTTTGCCCGAGGTGGGGATGCCGCGCTGCGGCGTCCGGACAGCGCAGCGCGCTGTCCCTACCAGAAACCTCTTCGATGACTTCCGCCTTCCAGATTTTCAGCAGATGCGGTTTTGGCTGGCCGGGTAAAAAGGTGAACGCGCCGGGCCAGGGCGTGAAGGCGCGCAGCCGGTTCCAAATTGTTCGCCCCGGTTGGTTCCAGTCAATGCGGCCGTCTTCCTTTTTGATTTTTGCCGCGTAGCTCGCGCCTTCGGCGGGTTGCGCCTTCGGCTGGATTTTTCCGGCGACGTAATCGGGAATGGTCTGCGCGAGCAGTTCCGCGCCGAGTTGCGCCAGCCGGTCGTGCAGCGTGGCCGAGTCATCTTCCGGACGGATGGGCGTGCGCCGTTGCGCGACAATGTCGCCGGTATCGAGTCCGGCGTCGATGCGCATGAGCGTGACGCCGGTTTCAGTATCAGCATTGGCAATCGCCCATTGAATCGGCGCCGGGCCGCGATATTTGGGCAGCAGCGACGTGTGGATGTTCAGACAACCATGGCGCGGCAAATCCAGAATGGCGGGCGGCAAAATCTGTCCATAGGCCACGACGACGACAAGGTCGGGCTGCAAGGAGCGAAATTCGGCGATGAATTTTCCGTCGCGGGCGCATTCGGGCTGGAACACGGGCAATCCGAGTTTCAGCGCCAGCGATTTGACGGGTGACGGTTGCGGTTTGAGATCACGGCCTTTGGGCCGGTCGGGCGGCGTGACGACGGCGGCGATTTGAAATTGTGGATTGCCCGCCAGCGCCTGGAGACTGGCGCAGGACAATTCCGCCGTGCCCATGAAGATGATTCGCAACGCCGTCATGCGGACAGCGAAAGGGAAATTGCGCTCCGGCGAAAGGAAAATATTCGGAAGGCCGGCTTTGGCTCCCCAAGCCCGCCCCAAATTTGTTGTCCAAGTTGAAACGTTCGGCCCCGCAAATGGCGGTCACGCGGCTGAATCATGGGAGCGCCGGCGTCTCGCCGGCGTGTCTTCCGTGGAACTGGCCGGCGGGACGCCGGCGCTCCCAGAGAAAAGAATCGAGCGTCCAATGCTGGACGGACATGCGCAAAATGCCGGCGAGAACCCTGGCCGGCGCCTGGTCCGCGCCAGGTTCACGCGGGTTTGGGTTTGAGTTGAACCTCCACGATTTCAGCGAACGGCACCATGATTTCCTGTTTTGCCGCACCTTGGGCGACCTCCACATGCATTTCATTGGTGGCGATGCGCGTGATGCGCTCGACCACGAACAGCGCGCGCCCCGTTTTCACGGTCAGCATCAGATTTTTTTCAGATTCGCGCCGGATCATGCTGAAGAAACCGGAAAACTTCGTCTCAAAAAAACGCCGGTTGAACGTGAATTGTCCGCGCTGAAAAATCTGCGGCGCGTCGGACCCGGCGGCCGGCGCCTCCTTCTGCCATGAAGCCTCAACGATGTGAATTCCAGCCGCCACGGGCTGGGCGGCGCCCGGCACGGCAAAAGTGTGCGGAGTGGCTTCGGGTCGCGGCGCAACTGTCTTGGCGGGTTCAACGCGCACGGGCATCGCGAGAAAAATAATCGGCCCCAAAATCGGCAGCACCACCGCCACGCCCGTTACCAGCGCAATCGGCCGCGACCTCACCACGGCAATCTCATAGCCCGCGAAAATGTTCGCCGCGTAAATCAGCATCAGCACGACCAGCCCGACTGACGACGAAAACAGGGCGCCGAACAGGGATTGTTTCGGCGGCAATTCCAGACGCGACACTTCATGAACCTTCACCTCCGTCTTTTTCGTCCGCTCCACCACCGGCGCAGTTTCAATGAACGGCTCGGCCAGCAGCCTGATTTTCGGATTGGCCGACAGTTGCTTGAGCGCGTCCTGGGAAAATTTCGTCCACGGCACGCGTGGGGAGTATTTGTCCACCTCTAGGCGGAAAACGATGCCGTTGTCGTTATACGAAATCACGTCACCAGTCAGCGATGTGCCGTCGGTCAATTGAAACGTGTCCGCGCCAACGGCGACAAACAGCCCGCAAAGCCAGAAACCCAAAATTGTCCAAAAGATTCTGCGCACGAAAAACCTTTAACAAATGCAAACGCGGCGCGAAAGAAAATTCAGCGCGCATTGCCCAGGTCGTCAACCAAATCTGCGACGACCCAGTTTGCGCGGCTCGCTTGCAGCGCGTCCGCCGCCGCGCCGTGCTGCCAGACGGCAAAACGAATTAATTTGCCGATGTCGGCCAGCAACGGCCGCTGCGCGAGCAATCCCGCGAGGTAACCCGCCAGCACGTCGCCGCTGCCGCCCTGCGCCAGATGCGGATTGCCGGACGGGTTCACGAAAATTTCCCCGTCGTTCCGGCCCACAAGCGTCTGGTGCCCCTTCAGCACTACCCAGCAATTGCCGTAACGCCGCGAGATTTCGCGCACCGCCTGCGGACGGTTCAACTGAACCTGCTGTTTGGTCGTGTTCAGCAACCGCGCCGCTTCGCCGGGATGCGGCGTGACGATGCGAATGGCATTTTTTGCCGACGGTCCCATCGGCAGCCAGTTCAGTGTGCTGGCGTCCACAACCACCGGCAAAACCGAGTCACGCCAAATCCGCCGCGTGGTCGTCGGGGACATGACGTCAGCCAAACCGGGCGCCGCCAGCCCGGGACCAACCAGAACTGCGCTCACCGTGTCGGGCAGTTTCATGTCGGGCGTCCACAAGTTCACCATTGCCGCCTGCAATTGTGCCGCCACCACATGATAAACGGATTCCTGGGTAAAAAGAGTGATCAGGCCGGGCTGCGCGCGTTGTGCGGCGCGCGCGGCCAAAACCGCCGCACCGTGAAAGCCAAAACTGCCCGCGATGATTCCCAAATGCCCAAACGTGCCCTTGTGACCAGCCACGGAACGGCGCGGGGGAAAATTCATGAAATCTTCCGGCAACGTCCAATTCAACTCACTCGTATGTGGACACGGAATCAGGCCGACGTCGTCCGCGACTTCGAGCCGGCCAACGAATGGCCATGCGTTGTGCACGAGCAAACCGGTTTTGGGCGTGCCGATGGTCAATGTAACCGCCGCTTCAATCGCCATGCCCGGCGATACGGGATCGCCGGTGTCGGCATTCAAGCCGGATGGCACGTCCACCGCCAAAACTGGAATTCCCGACTGGTTGACAGTCTCGATGAATTTTCTCCAATCGTCGGCCAGCGGCCGGTCAAGTCCGATGCCGAACAAACCGTCAATGATCAACGCCGGTTTTTGAGACAGTGCTTGTTCAAGTTCCGGCAGGTCGTTTTCGGGCGCGGCGATGTCAAGGGTTTCGACGCGGCGATCGGTCAAAAATTCCCGTGCGGCGCGGGCGTCGTCGCCGTTGTGGCCCTTGCCGGCGAGAATCAAAATCGCGGCGCCGGGCCGCGTGAGTTGCAGCGCGCGTTGCGCGATTTTCCCGCCAACGCGGCGGATGACTTCAGCCTCGGTCTGGCCGGTCTCCCACGTGGCACGTTCCCATTCGCGCATTTGGGCGATGCTGATGACCGGAAGTGACATGGTGCGAGCGTAGCAAAATTTCAAGCGGGGGCGAAAGCGGAAAACGGCGACCGTTGCTGTTTCAAGGTGTTGATGAAGCCATTTTTAGCATTCACCGGAACGCCGGCCGGAGACCGCCGGCCCGGCCGCCCGCTTCGTCACCCAATTGTCACAGGGTTGTCACCCAACCGAAATTGTGTAACGATGGCGCGCGTGATATGCAACCAAGGGTGAAGCCGCGAATATTGGTGGTGGATGATGAACCGGAAGCGGTTGAACTCGTGGAGTTCAACCTCAAGCAGGCCGGCTATGCGGTGAGCACGGCGGCGGACGGCGCGGAGGCGCTGAAAAAGGTCCGGGGGCAAACGCCGGATTTGGTGGTGCTCGACGTGATGCTGCCGGAAATGGACGGCTTCGAGATTTGCAAGACGCTGCGGCTCGACCCGGCCACCGCCAGGGTTCCCATCATCATGCTCACGGCCAAGGCCGCGGAGATTGACCGGGTGCTCGGCCTGGAACTGGGCGCGGATGATTACCTGACCAAGCCGTTCAGCCCGCGCGAACTTCTGCTCCGCATCAAAAAAATCCTTTCGCGCGGCGAACCCGGGGAAAAACCGCGCGACCAGATGCGCTTCGGCGATTTGCTGATTGACGTGCCGCGGCATCTGGCCAGCTGGAAGGGCAGGCCGTTTGAATTGACGGCGACCGAGTTCAAGCTGCTCGCCACCCTTGCGCAACGCTCCGGGCGCGTGCAATCCCGAGACGCTTTGCTTCGGGACGTGTGGGAATACGACAGCCTCATTGATACGCGCACGGTGGACACGCACATGCGCCGCCTCCGCGAAAAGCTCGGCCCGGCGGCGAAGCATCTGGACACCGTCCGCGGCGTCGGCTATCGCTTTGTGGAGTAGAAACCACGGATGGACACGGATGGACACGGATTCAAAAGTGTTTGGAGTTCCGGCTTTAGCCGGTCTGATGGTTTACTTTTTGTCCGCCCGCCAGCTTGCCGTCTAAAGGCGGAGTTCCAAATTTATCCGTGTTCATCTGTGTTCATCCGTGGTTGAAATTTAAAATTTTGTGTGGCCAGCCTTTTCAATTGTTGCCCTTGCCGCCGCCGTGGGAATTCATTTCTGGTGGCGGCATAAATTTCTCCGCCAACGGCGGCAGGTGCAGGCCGAGATGGCGGAGCTTCAACGACGGCAGCAGCAAACGACGACGGACGCCAAGGCCCAGCAACAGGTCCTGTTCAACAGCATGCTGGAGGGTTTGCTTTTGCTCGACCGCAACCGCCGGATTTACCTCGCCAATCGCGCGTTCAAAAATCTTTTCGGCCTGAAAACCGAGCTGCGCGGCAAGACCGTCATGGAAGCCCTGCGGGTGCATGAACTCGCCGCGCTGGTCGAGCGCGTCGAAAGCGACGGGCAGGTTTTCGATTACGAACTGAAGCTGCCGGAGTTGAGTGAACGCTGGCTGCAGGTCAACGCCGCCGCCATTTCCAATTCCGCCGGCGAACGCGAAGGCACGATTCTCGTCTTTCACGATTTGACCCGGCTCAAACAACTGGAGCGCACGCGCGAGGAATTTGTCGCCAATGTCAGCCACGAATTGCGCACGCCGCTCTCGCTCATCAAAGGTTACGTCGAAACACTGCTCGACGGCGCACGCGACAACCCCGAAGTCGCCGAGCGTTTTCTCAAAATCATCGAACGCAACACCAGCCGGCTCGATTTGCTAATTCAAGACTTGCTCACCATTTCCGCGCTGGAATCCGGGCGGATTACATTGAATTTGCAGCCCGTCCCGCTGCGGCCGCTCGCCGAAAAAGTTCTAGCCGACCTCAAAACGCGCACCGACGCGAAAGACGTGAAACTCGTCAACGATTTGCCCGAACTCACCGCGATGGCGGACGTGAACCGGCTCGAACAGGTCCTCGCCAACCTCGTGGACAACGCCATCAAATATGGTCGCGCGGATGGCACGGTCACGATCGGAGGCGGAAAAACCGGGGATGGAAAAATTGAAATTTTTGTGCAGGACGACGGGCCGGGCATTCCGTCCGAATCACTCGACCGTGTGTTCGAGCGGTTTTACCGCGTGGACAAGGCGCGCTCGCGCGAGCAGGGCGGGACAGGTCTGGGTTTGTCCATCGTCAAGCACATCGTGCAAAACCACGGCGGCAAGGTCTGGGTGAAAAGCGAGCTTGGCAAGGGCGCGACGTTTTTCTTCACGCTGCCTGCCGAATCTCCGAAATCAAAATAGCATCATGAAAAAGGTGTGCTGAAGTTTGTTCTCTGGCAGCAGCTAAAAAATGCGGCGTTTCTCTCGTCACTAAACAGCTGAATTCAAATATCTGAAGGCGCGTCAAACCGACAAACCGGTTCGATAGTGTATGGGCTGTTGGCGCAATCAGGATTTATTTCAATGCGAAAGTATCGCGCATCTGTATCTGCACTAACAAACTTGAGCCAGCCCTTGTAAGTTTTGCGCTGCAGAAAAACTCGCGCGATGTTTAATGGTGGCCACCCTTCTTCGGAAAGAATCGTAATATATCGTCCAATGTGACAGAGTGAAAATGGTTGGCGTTCTTTTGCCAAAATTGAAACCTTCATCGGATTTGGTTTTGGGTCGCGAGCATTCCAACACAACTGGTCGCCTGTGAGCGGAAAAAACGATCAGGTTCAATATGAGCAATATATTTTGGATCACCTGGATTACCGACGAAATTACCGAGCACGGTAATCGCCGTGTCCGTCAGCCTCGAAGTGGCGCGAATGCTGCTCCCATCAACCAAACAGCGAAGAATCTGAACTCGTTTTTCGGTGTTCAATTTGTTCATGTAAATAGTATGCTTGCGCGGGCAAGCAATGTCAAATAAATTATGAAGAAAAGATCCAAAAGGGTGTTGACACAATCGGACAAAAAGACGAACTTGCGGCGGATGCCGGTCAAGAGAATGACAACTCCAACGCGCCAAAAGCGTTCACAAATCAGGCCGTTGAAGCATAAAAGGCTTTCGGTTGTAGAACGCTACCGGCAGTTTTTTATCCCGACACCATCCCCGCTCTGGCAGCATGACGAGGACAATTTTTCTTTGGAGCAACCGTCCCCTTACAAATGGGTTCCCTCTGAAACCACTTACGGCATTGACGTAACATTGTGCCCTACGCCAAATGCCTAATTGGACCGAGGTTCTTCAGCAAATTCAGAACACCCAAGCCCAGCATTTAGCGCTGGCCAACCAGCAACAAGTTCTTGCCAACAACGCGGTAGCGGAAGTAAGGCGGTTTTATTTGCATCAATTACATACCAAGACAAATCGCAACGTAATTGCTTACTACTCTGGTTTTCTCTCCAAACCGCCCACCTTCGGCATGGAAATCAATGATGAAGACAAAAATGGATTTATGATGGCGGTTCATAAATTAGACCGTAGTAAGGGCCTCGACCTCATCCTTCATACGCCTGGTGGTAACATTACTTCCACACAATCAATTGTGGATTATCTGTTCAAAATGTTTCGCGCAAGTTCAGATTCCATTCCAGATATTCGCGCTATTGTTCCACAAATGGCCATGTCTGCTGGTACAATGATGGCCTGCTCTTGCAAAGAAATTTGGATGGGGAAGCATTCAAATTTGGGGCCGATTGATCCACAGCTTCAAGGCGTGCCCACGTATGGCGTTTTGAAAGAGTTCGAGGAAGCCTGCAAGCAAGTGAAGAAAGACCCAAGCAAAATCCCACTATGGCAAACCATTATAGGACAATATCGTCCGACCTTCTTGAGCCGATGCAAAAATGCAATTGTGCTCTCAAATACTTTCGTAAAGCAGCAACTTGCAACTGTGATGTTTAATGGCCAACCCGATGCAAAAAAGAAGGCAGCCGATGTGGTTAAACGTTTAACGCATTATGCGAAAAACAAAACCCATGACAGGCATATCCATTATGAAGAATGTCTAAAAATCGGTTTGAATGTTAAATCAATTGAAGGGGCCGTAGATGCAAGCGGTCAAAAAGACTCCACCTTTCAGGACTTAATCCTTACAGTTCATCATTGCTACATGCATACGATGATGAATACGCCTGTTTATAAACTTATCGAAAATCATTTGGGACTAGGGATATGTAAATATCAAATCGGAAGCCCTCCTGCTAAACCTAATCAGAATCAGGCAAATTTTTAGCCCACCTCACAGACGCGGCTGCTTGTGCAATTTCTTTACGCCTTTTCTTAGATAGTGCCGCGGCTCGTGCCTTGCCGCCTTTGCTCGCTCCGAGTTTGCCCAGAGCGACTGCAGCGGGGTTTTTGGCAGGTTCGCCGATGGTTTGGGCAACGATGCTAGCAGCCAGCGAGTTTGTTTCCTCTAGTTCGTCCAAAACGGTGCGTTTGCTTGCGCGGCTAGGCATGGCCAGAATTTGCACCATTCCGTGCCGGATTGCCAGAGGAAAAAGCGATTTAGGATTTCAAAATGATACAATACCAGCCAAACTCAGCAACGAAAATGTCTTGGTCAACGCAGGAAGATTTTTTATAGTTCAAAATATGGTTCACGTTGGCATTGGTTATGACACTCATAAGCTTGTTGAGGGACGCAAACTTATTCTCGGCGGTGTCGAAATTCCACACACCAAGGGATTAGACGGGCACTCGGACGCAGACGCGCTGATGCACGCAATTTGCGACGCGATTTTCGGCGCAATCGGTGCGAAAGATATTGGTTACTTTTTCCCAAACACCGATCCACGCTGGAAAAATAAGCCGAGCAGAATTTTTTTGGAGGAAGCGGCTCGGCAAGTCGTTGAACGCAAGGGTAAAATTGTGAATGTGGATGCCACCGTTATCGCGAAAGAGCCGAAGCTTTTACCTCACATTGACGCAATGAAAAAGTGCATTGCAATCGCGCTTGGTGTAACAGAAAGACAGATTGGCGTGAAAGCAACAACTCATGAAAACGTAGGTTCGTTCGGTCGCGGAGAAGGCATTGCTGCAGTAGCTGTGGCGAGCGTGGATTTGCCTGAAAAAGTGACGGGTGGCAAGTGACAGGTGACAAGAAAATGCGATGGACGGGCGAACGCGAAATCAGGTCACCTGTCACCCGTCACCTGTCACCCTGAATCATGCCGAAGGCTGAAATCAGTTGGAAACGGGTGACCGACGACGGCGTGAAGCTGCAGGTTTATGCCCGGCGCGTGAGCCGCGAGTGGCGGTTCTTTCAGCGCGAAAAGCGTTTCGACCAATGGCAATCCGTGCCGGAACCACCGTTGGAGGACTGGCTGGAATTGCTCGACGCGGTGCAACGGCTCATCACCCACCGCCGTTTGCAACCGGAGCATGAGAAGCATCTTCGCCGCCGGATTCGCGAGCGCTTTCCCGAGGCGAAAATTTAGTGCGCCTGCGGCTGGACAAACCGGGACGATTTGGATTAAAGACACACCATGTACACATCTTTTCGGCTGGCAATGGCATTGTCTCTCGGCGCAATCCTGACCGGAGGTTGCATCATGGAGAAGGGCAAAACGGACGCCGGTGAAAAAACGACCGGCCTTTTCCAAAACTGGCCGACGAATGCCGACCCCAAAACCGTCGGCGAAAAGGTGGCGCGGAATTTTCTCCAGCGCAATTATCTGACCAACCAGGCCGGTTTCATCGTTTATCCCGAAGCCTGCACCGCGTTCGGCGCGCTGCGTTTCGCGGGGGCGACGGGCGACAAGGAATTATTGCAAAAACTCGCCGGGCGTTACTCGGTGATTTTGACGCCGGAAGGTCAAAAACTGGTTTCGACCAATCGCCATGTGGATTTCCGCGTCCTGGGCATTGTGCCGCTGGAAATTTACCTGGAGACGGGCGACGAGCGTTACCTCAACCCCGGACGCGACCTCGCCGACCAGCAATGGGAAGACCCGTTGCCCAACGGCCTCACGCGCGAAACCCGCTGGTGGGTGGACGACGCGTTCATGATCGGCAGCCTGCAAATCCAGGCCTATCGCGCGACGAAGGACCCGAAATACGCCGACCGGGCGGCGATGCAGCTTGCCGCCTATCTCGACAAATTGCAAAAAACCAACGGCCTGTTTTATCACGGCCCGGAAGTTCCGCACTTTTGGGGCCGGGGCAACGGCTGGTTCGCGGTTGCGCTCGCCGAAGTGCTCAGTTCGCTTCCGCCGGACCACCCGAAATACGCGCGGTTGATGGACGGCTACCGCAAAATGATGGCCGGGCTGCGGCGTTATCAAGCGCCATCCGGTTTGTGGCGGCAGCTCATTGACGACGACCGATCGTGGGTCGAGACCTCCTGCACGGGCATGTTCACCTACGCGATGATTGTGGGGGTCCAGCATGGCTGGCTGGAGGCAAAGGAATACGGCGATTGCGCGCAAAAAGGCTGGATTGGCTTGTGCGGCTATGTTGACCCGGATGGCAACGTCCGTGAAATTTGCGTCGGCACGGGCCAGAACCAGGACACGGAATACTATTTGAACCGTCCGCGTGCCGTCGGCGACTTGCACGGCCAGGCGCCCGTGTTGTGGTGCGCCTGGGCGCTGGCGCAAAAATGAACGGTCGCCGGCGCAAACGAACAACCCGTGCGCCCGCCGGATTCGCGAACGGTTTCCCGGGGCGAAAAATCAGTGCGCGTGCGGCTTGGCGTATTCGACCATGCCGGTAATATCAATCACCACGACCGGGTCATTGCCCACGACCCACGCGTCGTGACCCGGCGGGAGCAGTGACACTTCCCCCGGCCCGAACTCCGCCTGGCTGCCGTCGTCCATCAAAACGGCGATCCGTCCAGAGACGTGATATTGCAGATGCGGGGCCTCGCAACTTTTGGTTTTCATCAACGCCTTGAGCGACGTTGACCATTTCCAGCCCGGCTGGAGTGTGGCGCGACCAAACGTGACCCCGCCGAGCGTGATGAGTTCGAGTTTGCCCTTGTCGAACGTGCGAAGTTCATCGGGTTGCGACAGGTTTTTGCTTTGCATTTTGGCCATAATTTCCTCTCATTTTGTTCTTTAGCTGCGATGGTCAAACGTAAGCCGGTAAAGTTGTTTGGCAAGCACTTTCCCGAAGTGGAAATTGAACGGTGCCGGAAAATCATGGTTGTTTCCCAGGCGCCTGCCTTAAAATGGCACGTTACCGTCCCGCAATCACTGCACCCAACCCAAAACAAATCGCACCAAAGACACGATTCCCAGGAACAGGCCAACTACAATCACTGAACCAAAAGCGTCAAATTCGGCCTTCAATGCTTGATTTATGGGGGCTACTGTGTTGATCAAATAATAAACGCCGCTGCGATTTATTTTGACCGCATCTATTCTCATAAACCCCCTCAGGCATGAATCAGGCCGGCGTTTTGAGAAAGTTGCAACTCGGCTCGTGACAAAAGGTTGCGGAGACTGAGATTCATTTTCTCCTGACAAAACAACCCTGTCCCCTTACAATTCACACGGATGGCCAAACCGCCTTTGATTATTGTTTCGCCGAGCATTGAAAAACGGGGTGCCGAATTTCATGACCTTTCCGTCAGCCTTTCGGTCAAATATGAAAATGCCGTGCTCGAGGCCGGTGGCATTCCCGTCACCACGCCAACGACGAATGACCGGCAAACGCTCGCTGAAATCGTCCGCCGCGCGGATGGTGTGTTGTTGACCGGCGGCGACGACATCAATCCCGACCTCTATGACAAAAACCTTCCGCGGGCCGTCCGCAAAGCCGTCGGCCTGACGCCCGATGGCGGCGGGCGTGATTGGCGCGAACTGGTTTTAATTGACGAAATTTTTCGCCAGCACAAACCGCTTCTGGCAATCTGCCGCGGGCATCAATTGTTGAACATCGCGCTCGGCGGCCGGTTGATTGCGGACATTCACCGCCAGATGCCCGGCGCGCTGAACCATTGGCGCATGGACAAAGCGGGTGAATTAGTGCATGAAGTGCCATTGACATCGGGTTCGTTACTGGCCAAAATGGTGGGGAAGCGGATTTTGGGTGTGAACAGTTCGCATCATCAGGCCGTCTTGAAACCCGCGGAACCGTTAATGGCTGTGGCGCGAACGCGTGATGGAATAGTTGAAGCGATGGAATTGAAACCGGACACGGCGCGAGCAATGCCGTTTTTGTTGAGTGTGCAATTTCATCCCGAACGATTGACCGAACGATATGCTGAACACCGGGCGATTTTTCGCCGGTTTGTTGAAGCATGCAGGCGGAGACGTTAAACATGAAAGCCAAAATTCTCATCGTGGACGACCAGGCGGATGTGCGGAATTTACTCGCCTCGGTGCTCGAAGATCAGTACGAAGTCGCCCAGGCCAGCAACGGCGCGGCGGTGCAGAAGGCCTTTGCCCAGCCCCCGCCCGACGTGGTGCTGCTCGACGTGATATTGCCGGATGCTAACGGCCTGGAATTGCTGCCGCAAATCAAAAAGCGCTGGCCCGACACCGAGGTCATCGTGCTCACCGGACACGGCACCATCAGCATGGCCGTCGAAGCCGGACGCGGCGGCGCTTATAACTTTCTCGCCAAGCCGTTTGAAAATGAAAAGCTGCTGGCCGACGTCAAGTGCGCCGTCGAACGCAAGGAGCAAAACCAGGAAAACAGCACGCTCCGGCGCGCGCTGGAAACGATGAGCGGCACGGCGTCGCCGATTTTCCGCAGCGCCGCCATGCAGGAAGTCGTGCGCACCATTGAACGCATTGCCCCCAGCGACGTCACCGTGCTCATCACCGGCGAGAGCGGCACCGGCAAGGAAGTCATCTCCGACCTCCTCCATGCGCTCAGTCCGCGCAGCAAAAACAAAATCATCAAAATCAATTGCGCCGCCCTGCCCCGCGAATTGATCGAAAGCGAATTGTTCGGTTCGGTCAAAGGCGCGTTCACTGGCGCGCACACTGATCGCGAAGGGCTTTTCCGCCAGTCTGAAGGCGGCACGCTGCTGCTCGATGAAATCTCTGAAATGCCCATCGACACGCAAAGCAAGTTGCTGCGTGTCCTGCAGGACAACGAAGTTCGCCCGGTCGGCGGCAAGGTCAGCTACAAGACCAACTGCCGCGTCATCGCCTCCACCAACCGCAAGCCGGAAGACGCCCTCAAAGAAGGCAAATTGCGCGAGGACCTTTATTACCGCATCAGCGCCATTTCGGTTCACCTGCCGGCGCTGCGCGAACGCCGCGAAGACATCATGCCGCTGGCAAACGCATTTTTGAAACGGTTCGCCGCGCAAGCCAATCATGTCATTAATGGCTTCACGCCGGGAGCGATTGAGCGGCTCACCGCCTTTGACTGGCCGGGCAACGTTCGACAATTGCAAAATGAAGTCCAGCGGGCCGTCCTCCTGAACGAAGGCAACGAAGTGGACGTGGCTGATCTTTCCGTCACCAACGCCAAGGCCGGCACGGCCGACACCGACACGAGTTTCACCCTGCTCGAAGGTGTTGAACGCAACGCCATCATCCAGACCCTCAAGGAAACCGGCGGGAACAAGCTCGAAACCGCCAAACGCCTCGGCATCGGCCGCCAGACCCTCTACAACAAAATCAAGGCGTACGGGATTGAAGTGTAAATCTCAAACGAGATAGGCTGCAAACAATGCCGCCTAATCACTGCAGGCGGCAGGGACACGCACATGAAAAAGGACATCAAGGTTTTCCGTGCAGCGTTGTTTCCGCCATTTGTCACCTTCACTGCCATCGGGCTAACCATTTATTTTGTTCTCATCATCTTCCAAGATGGCTTCGCGCATCCATCGGCATTGCTTTTTGGAGCCATTGCCGGAGCGCTTGCCGGCTTTTTGATTACGTGTCTCATCACTAAGTGCTTCTCGTCTTTTATGGTTAAGCTGACTCCCGATGGCGTCCAAGGGTATTCCGTTTGGGGTTTCAAACGATTTATTCAGTGGCAAGACATCGGTGCAGTGCGACCGTTCCGGCTACTAAACCTCAGATACCTGAGACTTTATTCCTCACGCGAAGGAACGACGACATGGATTACCTTATTTCTAGCGCGTCGCACCGAGTTTGAGCAGGAGTTGCGCAGGCTTGCGCCTCCAGACAACCCAATTCTCGGCTGTTTATCATGACGCCTAACACCCGGATAGGCTGCAAATTTTCTTCAGGTTCAAAGTTTTTCCAGTTCTTCCCGAAGTAATTTTGTCAGTGGTTGAACCCGAACTCCGAAATTACCGGCGGTGGCGGGGCGGACGAGGCCAGGCCGGAGTGCGCCCGTCCTCGGGCGCAGCAACTGCCTTCTTTCAAGCCACGGAACATTTCCCAACCGCCCGCCCATCCCACTTTGCTGCGGCGGGACGGCCACACTCCGCCAACGCAGAAATTCAACTTCGGAGTTCGGGTTGAATGGTCTTCGCGCTGAATTCAAATTGGCAACCCGCCGCTTGAAACAATTCCGGCAACGGCCGCGAACCGCCGAGCGCCTTCATTCCCTCTCCCCGCCAAACGGGGAGAGGGTCAGGGCGAGGGGTTTGTTTCCCCTCCAAATTTAATTTTGCTCAAATCCGGCGGAATGAACTTCGGTTCCCCGGCGTTTTTCATTATTTGAACGCAGCCGGTTCGCCGTTGCAGCGCGTTCCAAATTTCCAGCAGACATCCGTCGTGATTTTTCCGCCATTGATGATTCCAGAACCGGAGCGTTTCAATGCCTTGCTCCGCCAAAAACTTTTCGCGCGCCGCATCGCGCTGAATGCCTTCGGGCAAACCATGCTGAAAACCATCCAACTCGACCCCCAATTTTGCATCAGCACAATAAAAATCCAAAATGTGTTCACCAACCGTGTGCTGCCGGTGAAACTTGAAACCGGCGAATTGTCGTCCTCGCAATGCCCGCCAAAGCTCATTTTCTTCATCGGTCTGGTTGCGGCGAAGCTGGCGGGCGATTTGTTTAAGCTCACACGGGAAGGATGCAGGTTGCAGGAAAAAATTCAAGCCCCTCGCCCCGGCCCTCTCCCCGTTTGGCGGGGAGAGGGAGACAAAAACAGGACAAACTTTATCCCACCGGCGGACTGCTACAGATTCGCCAGTTCGCTCCTCGCCCGTTGAATCAACGGCTTGATCGTCGCGGCATCAAATTGAAATTTACAGCCGGCGGCGGAAAACAATTCCGGCAACGGCCGGGAACCGCCGAGCGCGAGCGATTTTTTGTAGTCGTTCAACGTCTTTGCCTTGTCGCGTTTTGAATTCGCCCAGACCTGCAGCGCGCCGAGCTGCGCGATGCCGTATTCGATGTAGTAAAACGGGTGGGTGAAAATATGAAGCTGCCGGTGCCAGAGATTGGCCCGCGCCGTTTCGTACCCGCGCCAATCCACGTCCCCGCCAAAACGATCCATCAATTCCAGCCACGCGGCGGCGCGGTCGGCGCGGCTGTGGCCGGGATGCGCGTAAATCCAGTGCTGGAACTCATCCACCGTCGCTATCCATGGAAAAACTCCGATGACTCCTTCCAAATGAACCCGCCGCGCGCGGTTCGCGTCGGCGGCGGAATAAAATTCCTCGATGAATTCGTTGCCGAGCAGTTCCATGCTCATCGAGGCGACCTCGCAGAATTCGATGGGCGGGCTGTTGCGGTAGGCGTGTAAATCCTCGTTGCGCGCGGCCAGCGCATGAAACGCATGACCCGCCTCGTGTAAAATCGTCTCCACGTCGCGCTGCTGGCCGACGGCATTCATAAAAATGAACGGCACGCGCGCCTCGGCGAGGTTTTGTTGGTACCCGCCCGGGGCCTTGCCTTTGCGATTGTCGAGGTCGAGCAGGCGCAGGTCTTGTATCTGCCGGAAGCCGCCCGCGAGTTCGCCGTCCAGCCGGTCAAAAATTTTCTGCGTGCGCGAAACCATTTCGCCCACCTGCCCGAACGGTTTCAACGGCGGACGATTCTGCGGGTCAACCGCCAAATCCCACGGACGCAGGTGGCCCGGATGCAATTTGTCGAGGCCCAGTTGGCGGCGGCGGGCGGCCTGGAGTTCGCGCACGGCAGGCATGACTTCCCGGGCGACCGCGTCGTGAAAACGCGTGCAATCTTCCGGCGTGTAATCGAACCGGCCGAGCCGGCGGAAGGCGTAATCGCGATAATTTTTGAAACCGGCGTTCCGGGCGGTGCGCTGGCGGAGTTCGATGAGCCGGTCGAAAATCTCGTCGAAATTGTCCACCTCCTGCAAACGCCGTTTGGCCACCAGTTCCCAGGCCTCCTGCCGCAGCGCGCGATCCGGCTCTTCCAAATAACGGCCCATTTGGACGAGCGTTTTTTCCTCACCGCGAAAGTTCACCGTGAGCGAGCCGGTCAATTTCTGATATTGCTGGCAGAGCTTGGCGTCTTCGGTTTCGAGCGCGACGTTTTCCGGCCGGAACAGCTCGACGTGATTTTTCACGTCGCGGTCAAAAACAAAATATCTGTTTTCGGAGGGACGAGCTTCGCGAGTCCCTTTATTTTTTCCCGTTGCCGGTGAAGTTTGGGACTCGTGTAAATCGTCCCTCCGGCGGATATAGATTCTTTCGAGCGCGAACTGGCGCGGCTTGAGTTGCGGCTCGACGTTTTCGACAAAATGCAGGTAGGCCTTTTCCGCCTCGGCATTGTCCGTGTGGCAGGTCATCGCAATGTAACGGCGGGCGGCTTCCTCGTCCAGTGCGGCGGTGAGTTCGCTCCAGTCGAGCAGCCAGCGTTCGAGGTCGGCGGCGGACTGGCACTGCGCGGCGCGGGTTTCCAACTGGTCGAACAGCGGCGCGATTTGCGGCCAGTCGCCGAGGTCAATGGTTTGCGGAACAAGGGTCCGGGCTTTGTGGGCGGGCAATTTACCAAACGGCAATAAATTCATCAACCAAGAGTAGCCGAGCACAAGAAAATTTTCAAAAGAAACAACAACCAGACCAATCAAAAAGCACTTGCTGCACCACGGCGAAATGGATGGCTCTTTCCCATCATCCCCATTTCCCAACGGCTGAACACATCGAACCAGTGACGCGAGGATTGCGGCGGGTTCTAATCGTCCATTTTATAAATGAAAATACTATAGCCGATCTTGGCAACGGGTTTGCGCTCTCGGAACCATGCATACAGGTCCTTGTTGCTCATATAAACTCCCTGAAGATTTGTGGCGCTGATGGCAAACCAACCAAGTGTGATTTTCTTTTTTTCAGGGTCCGGGTTATACAGGATGTAGCTGGGAAGCCAGTCATAGGATATGCCGTATCGGGCCGGTGAATCGGTGCCAAAATAGCTCAAATTAATTCGAGAGATGGCGTGTTGCTGCATGTAACTTTTTAGTCCCTTGAGGTCTTGTCCCCAATCAAGGTTGGAGTCCACCAAATATTTATATCCATTGTCCGAACCGCCTGCCAGTTCATTGAAATAAGCAAGATAGTGCGGGTGTATGTAGCAAGAAGCGCCTACATACCAACCAATCGCCGCAACCGACAAACCGGTCAGCATCTTATTCGACAAAAACGACTGTGCGGCCCTGCTCGCAAACACGAAAAGAAAGGGGTAAATCGGCAAAATGTAGCGTAGTCCTATTGCCTTGTGACTCAGGCTGAAAAAACAAAAAATTGTGGCTGCCGGTAGGAGCAGAAACATCTCATTAATCCACACCCCCTTCGGTATCTTTCCAACAAACAAAACCACCGACATCGCCAGAAAAACCATCGTTGCGATGGGTGTCTTGACAAGGAATACCACGATAAAATAGTACCACCATCCGGTGGTTGAATATTTTCCCATGAGGAATGACCAATGGTCTCCCGCTTTTTCATGTTGATATAATATTCCATCGAAATAAGGGTTAAGGTTCATTCCATATCCCAAAAACAAAATCCCAATTCCGATTGCTGCAAACACAAGACAATGACGTGTGTTCAAAGTTTTCTGTTTTATCCCCCATAACCCCATCAATAGAATACACATCGGGAATAACAACACACTGGTAAACTTCGAAAGCAGAGCCAGCCCAAAGCAGATTCCACCCAGAACCGCATCGCTAATTCGATTGTCCCTCAAAAGCCTCCAAAAGTAATACAAAGTTATAAACGAGAAGGTGGTAAGGGTAATATCGGGTGTAATTAAACGGGCATTGGCCAGAATATTGGGGCAGAACGAATATAATATCACCGCCAAAATGGCACTCCACTTTCCATAAAGCGAGTAACTCCACAAATACACAAACCATCCCAGCAACACCGCAGTCAACACCATCATGAGGCGCGACAAAATTAGCAACCGATCCCCCTGATTCGCCGGACTGGAGAGCAACGCCTGTCCTCTGCCATTGTCGCTCGATCCAAGAAATTCACGATCGGTTCGTGATGGATAATTCGTCCAAACACTTTGATCCGTCGGGAAAAACAACAGGGGAATATCGTGAATAAAGTATGAAAGTGGCGGATGAAGTATGGTTCCGGGCACATCCCATCGATGGGTCTGCAGAATATATTTGCCGAGGCCGAAATAGGCCGTTTCATCCCAGGTCGACGATTCCTGGATCAGGCTGGTCAGCGCCTTGACAAGGAAGGCCGCCAGACAGACAGCAAGAATGATGGATGGCAGAACTTCTTTTCTCTGCCGGCCTCCACCAGCCCGGGTGGCCGGCGGGAAGGCATTTATTTCATTTTTTTTGCCATGACTGTGGCCGTATTTTCCGGGAACGACGTTATGTTTTCTCATTGGCCGCGGTAAATTGAAAATTTATGGGCGATAAACAAAAAAATCAAACATTGTTCCCAAACGGCAACAAATTCATGCGCGCCAAGGATGGGGAAAGCCGGCGCGATGAAAATGAATTTAGTTTGGTTAAGGTTGTCGTTTGAGTACGACGCCCTCGAACCGCCATTTCTGTCGAAATTCGTCGTAGGACATTCTGTCCAATCCATCCAGCGGATCACCGACGACGACCTCGGAATCGGTGACTTCGAGAACGGCAACATAGTGGTCAACCATGAAAGTGAACTTGATGACCGCCAGGGCAAGCCCGGCATTTTTCAATTCAGAAATGTTCTTGAATGCGTGATATTCAGCGATCAACCCGTCCTTGCCATAACGTTCCTGCAGAACTTGCGCAAGAATGTCCGGCAGCGTGCCGGTCGCAGCAGTGGTATGTGACAGAATCGCAATTTGACCCTCTTCAGCTGGAAATCCGAGTTTGCGAAGGGCGGTCACGGCGGTGGCGGGACCGCAGGTGTAACTGGTGCTTTGCCGGCAGATTCCATCTGGATCAATCTTCGTCTGAAGCCGGGCAAGATAATTTTGGTTGAACGCAGGCGCGAGAAACGGCCAAACGGACATGCCAGAAACAATCGCCGCCATCAGCACACAAATTACGGTGCGATCCCGCTTTCGCGGCAACCGGGAAAGTGGCGTTGTCAAAACCATTGTGGCAACAAAACCAATGACGGCAAATTTCCTGCGGCCCAGCATCAACCACGAAATCGGCGGGACAAACCACGTCGCGGGTTTGTGAATGGCAAAGCCGTAGAGAAGAATCAACGAAAGTGGAATGAAATAGCCAAGCGTCCAATAAGGTTTTTTCAGCCGCGAAAACCAAAATCCCAACCCTGCGCCCGACAAGGCGAACAAGGCATCAGCCAACGACTCAAGCCAGGGAATCATTTGCATTCAGCATAAACGAGCACCCCGCGAGGGAAATGAATTTTGCGCCTTAGAACCTGGTTCTGACACCGCACGCGCGCACGAGGCACCAGCCGCGCAGGGATTCAAAAATAGCGAACAGTCCCGCCACCACAAAAATCAGCCCCAGCCACAACAGAAAATCGCCGGCGATGACAATGCCCGCGATGAGACACAGCGTGCCGATGACGCCGCGCGCCATGCGACCGCGGAAATTAAGGTTGGGCTTGAAGAAGCGGCTCACGGTGAAAAGTTAGCACGATGCGTGCCGAAAACCAACAAGTTCGTTGCCGGAGACTCTGGCCAGCGACGGCAGGTTCCGGCATAATGACGGAGCGTGGATTTACTCAATGAACATTATCTCTGGGCGTCGTGCATTTGGGGCGCGATTGCCAGTGGTTATCTGATTTACGGCTGGCGCCAGCGGGCCACGATACCGTTTGTCGGCGGCGTGGTGATGACTGCCGCATCCTTTTTCATCAGCAGCGCGTTAGTGATGTCGCTGGCTTGTATCGCGCTGATGTTCGCGGTTTACTGGCTGGTGAAACAGGGGTATTGATTCGTCCAGGCAAATGAAAATCGTCAACGCCCGCCACATCGGCCTCGTTCTCGCGCTGCTGGCGCTTGATGCCTGCACCTTCAAACCCGGTCCATCCGTAACGCAGAATTCCCACCCGCAACCGGTCGCGCCGGAACTGCCAGCCGACCGCCTGACGTTGCGGATTCCCGCGGCGGATGCGCACTTCCGTTACGAAGGCCGGTTCGATCTTTCCGATTCGAATGCGCCGGTGATCATCTGGCAGGCCAGCCGGATCAGCCTCGACTTCGAAGGTAACGCGGTCGGCCTGCTCTTTGACAACGCCAAAGGCCAGTGTTTTTTCAACGCGGAGGTGGACGGCTCGAACACGGTCGTCGAAGTCCGGGAAGGAAAACCGGTCACGCCCGCAACGCTCGCGGGCTTTGGCCCCGGGCGTCACCACCTGGTGCTCTTCAAGCGCAGTGAAGCGGACGCCGGCACGGTCCGTTTTCGCGGTGTCGGGTTGACCGGCGGCGCAAAGGCTTGGGCGCCGCCAGCGCCGGTTTACCAGCTCCGGATGGAATTTTTCGGCGATTCGATTATCGTCGGCGCGTGCAATGAAGACGGTGATACCGACCAATGGGACAATCGCCGCACACACAACGCCGCCCTCAGTTACGCCGCTCTGACGGCCAGCGAATTCTCGGCCGATTACCGCAACATTGCCGTCAGCGGCATGGGCATTGCCACCGGCTGGGTTGACCGGAAGGCCGGCGAGGTCTGGGACAAAATCTATCCGAACCCAGCATCGCCGCGCGCAGACCTGACGCAATGGGTGCCACAAGTCATCTTTGTGAATTATGGCGAAAACGACGATTCCTATCCCAAGGCCCACGGACAACCGTTTCCCAAAGGTTACACCGACGGCTACATCGCACTCGTCCGCGCCATCCGCGCGGCGTATCCATCTGCCCACATCGTGCTCCTGCGCGGCGGCATGTTTGGCGGTGCGCAAAGCGAACCCCTGCGCCAGGCCTGGGAATCCGCCGTCACTCAACTCGAATCCACCGATCAAGGCATCAGCCATTTCGTCTTCAAACACTGGACCCAAAACCATCCGCGCGTGGCCGACGACCGCGCCCTGGCCGATGAATTGATCGCCTGGTTGAAGCAGCAACCCTTCATGCAAGCCTATCTCCAGCCACCGGCAGGCTGAAAAACAATTCAAAACCAATGGTGGATCAGCTTGTCGATTTGGACGATTCAGGTGACCGCACTTTTCGCGGCCAGAACCACGCGGTGGCCATGGCCAGCAAGCCGGCTATAGAGAGAACGATCCCCAAGCGGAAACTTCCGGGCCGATAAACAAACCGAACCGTTGATTTTCCGGCCGGCAGTTCGACCGCCCTGAAATTGTAATCCGCCCGCAACATGGGTGCTTTCAAACCGTTCACCGTCGCCGACCAGCCGGGAAAATAGGTGTCCAACAGCAATAGAAAGCCGGGCTGCGGCAGGGACGTATCAATGCTCACTTCATCGGGCTGGTCAGAAACAATCCGCACGGATGAATTTGTGCGGGTCGCCAGGGTCTGGTTTCCCGACAGGGCTTTGCCCTTCTCCGGCTCCGCTTCCAACAGGAGAACACGCTCCGGATCGAAAGTGCCGGAGCGGACGCTGTCAAGAATGAAAGCCGGGGAATGGTCAACCCGGCAGTCAAACACGACCATGGCCCGTTCCCGGAATGCCCGGTAGCGGTAGATGGTGATTTCGTTGGAATAGACCAACTCGAACAAGCCGGGATCCGGTGCTGGCGATCCGAAAGTCAAAACATATTTCACATTCAGAAGTTGAATCGGCTTCGGTAAGGAGGGAGCCAAACTGTAGAAAAAGAAATCGCCGGCCTCGCCGTTAATCAGTTCTTCATAGCGTCGCACGGTCATGAAATCACATCCGCGGGCGTCCCTCAGGCCAAATATCTCGGCCGTGTTGGGAACAAGCACTGACTTCTCCCCCCAGACCCTGAAACTTGTGGAGTCCTGCTTCAGCCATTCAATGGCCGGCGTGCTGGGATAATAACAGTCGCGCGGAATCGCGGGATTGTATCCCATCCCAAAAACCAGCAAATCCACCGTCACCCACCCCAGACCGATGGCCGGGTATAACCAGCATTGCCGGTTGATAAACCGCAGGAGCAAGGCGACCGATGCCACCAGGCTCCCCGCCAGCATGAGAAACTGCGGCTGAAGAAAAGATCGGTGGGCCGCATCCAAGTGGTTCCATCTCGGACCCGCCCAGTGCCAACACCATAGCAGCACCACACCAATGGCTGTCCAGAATCCTGCCACCACCCAAAACCTCAGACGGCGATCTTCACTCCGATGAAATCCGTCCCAGCCCAATCCCGCCAGCACCGCCAGACTGAAGCCCACCACCATCAGCAGACGTGTTGGGTTGATGTCGCGCAGCACCGGCAACGCTCCCAGAATGGCCGGCAGCGGCGGCACACCATAAATGATCAGCAGGGAAACCAGCGCCGCCGACGCATAAAACATCGTCAACCGGCAACGCCGGCCGACCACCGCATAAAGCGCAAACAACAGGGGTAGAATCCCGACATACCCCGTCCGTTCGTTGAAATTAGGCAGCAATTTCCCGATTCCCAATCGGAGCATCGTCTCCCCAAAGCCTTCGACTGGACTCCCGGACAGGTGGGGAAAGAGGTAAAGGATCAGCGTGTTGGGAAGCAGTCGAATCGCGGTTCGGTGAAAAATATGCGAAGAAGCATCAACCGAGCTGTGGCGGTAATATTCCAGAAACGGCAATAGCTGGGGCGCGGCCAGCAGAAAACCCAAGACCATGGCGCATAAACACAGTCCCATCCGCAGGAACGGCTGATCCATTCGCTGTCCGATCAAGCGGAACAGAAAATAAATGCTGACAAAGATGGTGACCTGGATCGCAGTCGGCGGATGTCCTCCCAGCAGCAGGCAGGCGAAAGCCGCGGCGAAACCAATCCATACCCGCAAGGCCGGCGCACCCGCCAAGCCCGGCGCACCGCTGCGGCCATCCTGGGAGGCTTTTTCGATCAAATACAGCAGCAGCGGCAGCCACATCGCGCAGTTCACGTGCGGATGACCCAGCCAGACGATCATGAAACCGCACAAACTGAACACCAACCCCGAAAGAAACGCGCCGCTGTTGGATGCTCCCAGCCGGCGCAGGTAGAGCATGGTGAACCACCCCGCCAGAAACAGTTTCAAAAATGCCGCCGCCCCGCTCGCGTGGAACGGATCCAAGGGCAGCAGCAGCAGATTGATCGGAAACAATAGCGCGCCCTCTATCGAACCCAGATTGGGCACCCCACAATCCAGGCAGGGATTCCACAGCGGAAAGTTCCCCTGCAAAAACTGCTGGTGCATGAATTCGTGCTGCGGCACAAAAACAGTGTATTGATCCGACAGCAGATAGTTGGAAGGCAGCTTCGTTCCCAGCCACGGAGGAAAACTGAACACCCCATCCGCCGGCACCAGCCCTTTCCCGCCGAATAATGATTCGTGCAGCAGCACCCCCACAACCACCGCCAGCGCGGCCACCCAGACATAAAAAAAACTCCGCGGCCCGCCCGTTGCGGCAGTCGCGGAGTCAGATGAAACGTCCCGTCCAGTCGCGGGTGATTGTCCGTCCAGTCGGGGTTGGTCGCTCATGAAACGGACAGGCGCACCAGCTTACCGTCCCTTCGGCAATGCGCTGGTGCCGGCATAGACGGCGTTCTTGCCGAGCAATTGCTCGATGCGCAGCAGCTGATTGTATTTTGCCAGACGATCCGTGCGGCTCAAGCTGCCGGTCTTGATCTGACCGCAATTCGTCGCCACGGCGATGTCCGCGATGGTCGCGTCCTCGGTCTCGCCGGAGCGATGGCTGATGACGGCGGTGTAGGCGTGGGTTTTGGCCAGTTCAACGCAATCCAAAGTTTCGGTGAGCGAACCAATCTGGTTCACCTTCACCAGAATCGAGTTCGCCGTGCCGGTCTCAATGCCTTTGCGCAGGAATTTCGGGTTGGTCACGAAAATGTCGTCGCCGACGAGTTGGATCTTGTCGCCGATTTTGTCGGTGAGCTTTTTCCACGTCGCCCAGTCGCTTTCGCCGCAGCCGTCTTCGATGCTGACGATGGGATATTTGGCGACCAGCTTCGCGTAAAAACTCACGAGGTCGTCACCGGTCACAGTTTCGCCGGTGCTTTTCTTGAAGGTGTATTTGCTGTTGCCCACGTAAAATTCCGACGCCGCCGGATCGAGCGTGAGATAGATATCCTTGCCCGGCTTGTAACCCGCGTCTTTGATGGCTTGAATAATGGTTTCCAACGCCTCTTCGACACTGCCGAGCTTGGGCGCGAACCCGCCTTCGTCACCGACGGTCGTGGTCATGCCCTTCTTTTTCAGCACGGACTTGAGCGCGTGAAACGTCTCGGTGATGGCGCGCAGGCCTTCGCTGAACGTCGGCAGGCCGAGCGGCATGATCATGAATTCCTGAAAATCAATCGGCGCGTCCGAATGCGCGCCACCGTTGATGACGTTGGCCATTGGCACGGGCAGGACTTTCGCGTTCGGCCCGCCGAGGTAACGGAACAACGGCTGGTTCAGCCCGGCGGCGGCGGCCTTGGCATTCGCGAGCGAAACGGCGAGAATGGCGTTCGCGCCGAGCTTCGACTTCGTTTCCGTGCCGTCGAGCTTGAGCATGGTGGCATCCACGGTCAGTTGATCGAACGGGTCAAGGCCGATGAGCTTGGGCGCGATGACGTCGGTGACGTTCTTGACGGCCTTCTGCACGCCCTTGCCGAGATAACGTTTCTTGTCGCCGTCGCGGAGTTCGATGGCCTCGTGTTCGCCGGTGCTCGCGCCGCTGGGCACCGCCGCGCGCCCGAATGCGCCGCAACACAACGTCACATCAACTTCCACCGTGGGGTTGCCGCGCGAGTCGAGGATTTCGCGCGCCTGAATATCAACAATTTTGCTCATAATTTATTTTTAAATTCTCCAACTTCAAAATCCGAAGCAGATAGCATAAAAGTTGCGCGCGGCGAGTCAAGGAAGCGTTGACCCGCAAGCCGTGATTGCGCGCAACTTGACACTGCGATAAGCTATAGTAGTTCATATTGTCATTGGCGCACAAAAGTTCATGCGGAAATCTCGCGGACATTTCATTTTCTTGCCAAGCGCCAGAGGACTGGCGCACTCCAAGACGTTTCGCGTATTTCAGGAATCATCGTGTCGCGCGCAGCGTCTTGGACTGCGGCGGCCCTCCGCCGCTTTTCCCAGAGGCATATCAAACTGTGCCAATGTTATCTGGAACTGCTATAGGTTGCATCGTTTCGGCAGGAACGCCGGATTCATCCGGCAGGACATTTAATCACACGTGCCTGCTGCCGCATGAATGCGGCGTTTCCGTCGCAGTGCCCTGGTACGCCCCCTTGATTCATAATCCGCCATTCATTCGTAATTATGTCTTCCTGTCCGTCATCCAACTGGAAGTCGTGGTTCGTTACAATTTCCGTTCCAAAATATACTTCCCCGCCCGTCCGAAGCGGAATAAGGTTTGACACCAGTGAACCCGATTCAACCCATAACAACACCACCCCGGGAAATCAACGTGGTCGAGCCCATCAGCCCGGCGCTGGAGCGGGTGAAGCGCGTGTTGTTCCAGCCGTTCGACCTCGGCAAGTGGTTCGTCATCGGCTTCTGCGCATGGCTGGCTTTTTTGGGGGAACGCGGAGGCGGAGGGTTTAATTTCCACGTGCCGGGTGGCGGCAACAATCACGGCAGCGGCGAATTTCGCCACAATTTCGAGCAGGCCAGGAACTATGTCCTCAGCAATCTTGAATGGATCATCCCCCTGGCAGCCTTCCTGGTGGTCATCTGTTTGGGGCTTTGGCTGCTCGTTCTCTGGCTCAACAGCCGCGGCAAATTCATGTTCCTGCACTGCGTGGCGCTCGACAAAGCCGAGGTCTCAAGACCGTGGAGCCAGTTCGCGCACGAGGGAAACAGCCTGTTCCTGTTCCGGCTGGGGCTGGGACTCATCGGGTGGGTGCTCACCCTGCCACTGGTGGTGTTGATCATCGTGATGATTTTCCGGATGGTGCAGCGCGGCGAGCCTGACGTCGGCGGCATACTCGGCGCGGTCGGCCTCGGGTTGGTGCTGGTGGGGGTGGCCATTATGTTTGCCATAATCCACAAACTCACGACGGATTTCGTGGTACCGATCATGTTTCTGCGGCGTAACCGGTGCTTGAAAGCCTGGCGGGAGTTGTGGGCGCTGCTCTCAGCCAACGCGGGCCAGTTCATCCTGTATTTCCTGTTCTCGATCGTGCTGGCGATGGCCATTGGCTTGATGGTCATGGTGGTCATGTTCGCGACATGCTGTTGCTGTTGTTTGATGCTCCTGCCGTACGTGGGCACGGTGTTGCTGCTGCCGGTCCTGATGTTCAAACGATGCTATTCGCTCTGCTTTCTGGCGCAGTTCGGGCCGGAATATGACGTGTTCCCGCCAGACGCGCCGCCAATGCCGGTCGTGCCGCCAGTGGTGTAAAACGGCTTTGCGATTGCCAAATCGTCGGGCTGAATACGATGTCGCGCTTCACTTCACTCAAACCCGGCCAGCTTTGACTTGTTGGTGAAGTAGAGCAGCCCCAGCAACCGCATCTCAACGGTAGCCGACACTCATGATGAGACAAAGCCAGTAAGTTATTTCCAAAACTTCTTAAGCGGATAGGACAATGCCTCCCGCCAACGGGCAAAGAAATTGGGGGTGGGGGCCGGGGTCATAAGGCGCGTGTATTCGGCAACGCCCACACAACTGCCACCGCACTTGGGGCACGCGCGAAAAAACTGTCCGCCCACCCGGGTGGTTTTCACACAAGCCGTGCAGAACGCGCCGCCGCATGTGACACAACACCACTTGGCGGCAGCCTGGGGATGCTGGTTACACCCGCCGGTGTTGACGGCAACCGGAATGCCGGCGGGTTTTGCCGCCGATGGGGCCACGCCCTCGCCCGAAGGCGGTCCGGCAGGAATGTCCGCCGGTTCCATGACGGGGTCGACCTGACAGACCATGGGCACCGTTCCCAGACACAAGACCTGTCCGGGATGAAGCACCGCCTGTTGAATGGGTTGTCCGTCAAGAAAGGTCCCGTTGGTGGAGTTCAGATCCCACACGGTGATGACGTCGTCTTTCAGTTCAATCTGGCAATGATGGCTGGAAATGGAATCGTCGTTAATTTGAAAATCGTTGTCCGCGATCCGTCCCAACCGGTTCAATCCCGGTTTGAGCAGGATCTCCTGCAAGCCGTACGCCCTTCCTTCAATACGCAGTCGCACCATAAATCCAGCGAATTAAATTTATCTGATGGTTGACCTTTGACTTTCAAAGTAAGGCTAAAGAACCAAACTATTGCGGTCAATTCATTTTGACAATCCCCGGCGCCTCTGTTAGCCGGGGAAAGGATCACCACGTCCGTTTTGCATTGCCAGGTTTTCATTCCGGTTGCATGATTGGCTGTGGCAATGGAGTTTGCCCTCCCCCTTTCCAGGGAAAACCGCCTGAACCGGCTTCAGCGCTGATGACTCCTGCCAACGGATTTTGGCAGGAGTTTGTTTATGCACGAGAACATCTGGTTTGTGGCGGCCATCTGGATGGGGCTGGCGTTCGCCGCCAGCTTGATTTCCATCCGCATCGGCATTTCCGTGGCTCTCATCGAAATCTTAGCGGGCGTTGTCGTCGGTAACATTCATTTCAACGGCGGTCAGCACATTTTGCAAACGACCGATTGGGTCAATTTTCTGGCGATGCTGGGCAGCGGCGTGCTGACGTTTCTGGCGGGCGCGGAAATTGACCCGGTCTCGTTGCGCGCCAATCTGCGCGCCAGCATGACGATTGGTGTGCTGTCGTTTTTGCTTCCGTTTGTCTGCGTGTGGCTGTTCGCGCAATTCGTGCTCGGCTGGCCGTTGCACCAGGCGCAAATCGCCGGTATTGCGCTGTCCACCACGTCCGTCGCCGTCGTTTACGCGGTGATGATCGAAGGTGGTTTTGGCCAGACTCCACTCGGCAAAACGATTCTGGCGGCGTGCTTCATCACGGATTTAGGCACGGTGCTGGCGCTCGGCACGCTGTTCGCCGATTTCAACCGCTGGCTGGTGGTTTTCGTGGTGGTCACGGCGGTGGTGCTTTGGTTCATGCCCAGGTGGACCCAGTTCATCATCACCAAGCTTGGCGCAATGCGCGTGAGCGAGCCGGAGGTGAAATTCATCTTCTTCGTGCTGTTCTTTCTCGGCGGCCTCGCGTCCACGGCCAAAAGCGAAGCCGTGTTGCCCGCCTATCTCGTTGGCCTCGTCGTCGCGGGCGTGTTCCTGCGCGACAAAACACTCGTTCATCGGATGCGCAGCATCGCGTTCACGATCTTTACGCCGTTTTATTTCATCAAGGCGGGACTTTTCGTCTCGCTGCCCGCGTTGTGGGCGTCGTTGGGACTCATTGCCATTTTGTTGCTGATAAAAATGGTGACGAAATATATCGGCGTCTGGCCGCTCACCAAGGTTTTTTACATGCGCAACCGCGAGGCGAATTACACCACGCTGCTGATGACCACCGGCCTGACCTTCGGCACAATTTCCGCGCTGTTCGGCCTGCAAAACCAGATCATTGACCAGACGCAATACACGATTTTGGTCACGGTCGTCATTCTCAGCGCGTTCGTGCCGACGCTCATCGCGCAAAAATTTTTCCAGCCCACGATTGAAACGATGGTCGAATGGGGCAAAATTTACAGCGAACGAATCAACAACAAAAAAACGCGCCAACCGGCGCCAACGGAAAAGTGAGGCGTTATGTTCAAAAAAATTCTCGTGGGTTACGACGGCTCGAAAGGCGGCAAGGCCGCGCTTCAGCGCGCGGCGGTGGTGGCCAAAGGATTCAACGCCGACCTCTGCGCCCTTTGGGTGCGTGAGTTGCTGCCGCGCCACTCCGACCTGCCCGGTGAATACGAGGAGGAGGCTGAAGCGGCGGACGAATACTTCAAGGAACGTTCGCGGGAAATCCAGGAGGTGGCGGCTGGACACGGAATTCCCATCCGCTGCGAAACGCGCCGCGGCCACGCGGCCAAAACCCTTTTGCGCTTCGCCGACGAAGGCAGCTACGACTTGATTGTCGTCGGGCACAGCGATCATTCCGAATTATGGGGCCGCCTGCTCGGCGACACCGCCGACCGCATCAGCGACCACGCCCATTGCAGCGTGCTGATCATCAAACAATGAAATTTATGACCAAAATCCAAAACATCACCGCACTGGAAATTCTCGACTCGCGCGGCAACCCGACCGTCATGGTCAACGTCGCGCTCAACAACGGCATCACGACTTCGGCTTGCGTGCCGTCAGGCGCATCCACAGGCATCCGTGAAGCCGTGGAACTCCGCGACGGCGACGCCAAACGCTACGGCGGCAAAGGCGTTCTCAAAGCCGTGGCCAACGTGAACAAAATCATTGCGCCGAAACTCAAGGGCAAATCGCCACACGCACAGAAGGAGATTGACGAGTTGATGCGCCAACTCGATGGCACGGAAAACAAATCCAAACTCGGCGCAAATGCGATCCTCGGCGTCTCGATGGCCGTCTGCCGCGCGGCCGCGTTGGATTCCGGTTTGCCGCTTTACGCCTACATCCGAAAGTTGCATGGTAGGGCGCGTTACTCCGTGCGCGCCGAACGAGGTGGTCACGAAAGCGGCGCGCAGGGGACTGACGCGCCCTACCTTTTGCCCGCGCCGCAAATGAACGTGCTCAACGGCGGCGCACATGCGACGAATAATGTGGACTTCCAGGAATTCATGCTCTTCCCCATCGGTGCGCCCACGTTTGCCGAGGCACTGCGCTACGGGGCGGAGACGTTCCACACCTTGAAGAAACTCCTGCAAAAACGCGGCCTGGTGACCTCGGTGGGCGATGAAGGCGGCTTCGCACCGAACCTCAAGACGAATGACGAAGCCGTGGATGTGATTGTGGAAGCCATCGAAGCCGCCGGTTACAAACCAGGCAAGGACATCGCCATCGCCCTCGACCCGGCCGCCAGCGAATTCTACGACGACGGCAAGTATGTGATGAAGAAATCCGATGGCTCGCGCAAGACTCCGGCGCAAATGGTCGAGCTTTACGGAGAATGGGTGAAAAAATATCCCATCGTTTCGCTCGAAGACGGCATGGGCGAGGAAGACCGTGAAGGCTGGCTGGCCATCACCAAGGCTCTGGGCAAGAAGCTTCAACTTGTCGGCGACGACAACTTCGTCACCAATCCGAAAATCTTTGCTCAAGGCATAAACAATGGCATCGCCAACGCCATTCTCATCAAGCTGAACCAAATCGGCACGGTGTCCGAAACGCTCGAAACAGTGGCGATGGCGCAGGAGGCCGGCTATGGCGCGGTGATTTCGCATCGCTCCGGCGAAACCGAGGACGCCTTCATTGCTGATTTCGCCGTCGGCACGGGGGCGGGCCAAATCAAAGCCGGTTCGCTCTGCCGTTCCGAGCGCATCGCGAAATACAACCGCTTGCTCGTGATCGAACAGGAGTTGAGCAAGAAGGCGCGGTATGGTGGTATGCTGTTCCGAAGCGCCTGGCAATAATCTCTTGCCGGCAATGGAGTTTGCCGGGCCGCGCCTGCGGCAAACCGTCCCGAAGCATCGGGACTGATGACTCCTACCGAATCGGTAATTTTGAAACGGTAGCGAGTCATGCAAACGACAGCTTCAACCAACGATGTGAGACTCACAATTCCCTTCGTGGGTCGTGGAAGGGAAATTGCGCGGCTCCGCCAATTGCACAAGCAGCGCAAGCATGTGCTGATTCTTGGCCCGAAAGGAGTCGGCAAATCGGCGCTCGTCGCGCGTTTGCGTGAATCGCTCGGCCTGCGCGTCTGCCCGGCGTCGGAGCGTCTGAGTGAAATCTGCGAAGCGCTGGAGCGCGAATTTGATTTGGCAGCCGGCGATCTCCATATTGTCCAGCGCAAGAATCGCCTGTTGAAGTTGCTCAAAGGAACGAAGCGCGCCGTGGTCTTTGACGGGGCAGGCTGGACGACGCCAAAACTCAGCTCGTTCATCGAGAATGTGACCGAGCGCGTGCCGGTGTGGTTGTGCGCGCGGTCGGAGCCTCCGTGGGACATCGGCCACATCTGGCCGTTGCTGGTGCGATTCGAGCGCGTCGAACTTCGGCCGTTTCATCTTCATGAGACACGATTGCTCGTGGAAGCGGCCGTTCAGCGCCGATTTGCCCCCGGGGACGCCTCGGACGCCATCGTACAACTCCATCGGCTGGCGCACGGCCTTCCGCAAACGTTATGCGACCTGCTGGTTCGCCTCGGTTCGCATCACTACAACCTTTCCTCAGCACATGGCTTGCGCCTGCTTGACCTCGACCGGCGCATCCAGTTATTGCCGGCATTCGACAAGCCGTCCGGACGCAGTTGAAGTCTCCCTGATTCCTTGTCAAAGTAACCGCGCATGTCAACCTCGGTTGATTCAGCAAAAGGACGTCCACCGAAATTCCGCCGGCTCAACCGTACAATGCTCGGCATCGGGCTGTTTGTCTTTTCAACGCTTGGACTCCACGCCGGCCCGCCGTTTGTCACCGACGACCCTGAACCGGTGGATTATCAACATTGGGAGTTTTACATCGCCTCACAACACACCCAAACGTCGGATGGCTGGTCCGGCACCGCCCCGCACTTCGAACTGAATTACGGCGTCATCACCAACGTGCAACTCCACCTCATCGCGCCACTGGCGTATGACGCCCCGAAAAACGGCGCGGCGCGATACGGCTACGGCGACACGGAACTGGGCGTCAAATTCCGCTTTCTCCAAGAAACGCCCCTGCTTCCTCAAGCCGCAGCGTTCCCCCTGGTTGAAATCCCGACCGGCGACAGTTTGCGTGGTCTGGGCAGCGGACAATGGCAGGCCTTCCTGCCGCTGTGGCTGCAGAAAAGTTTCGGCGATTGGACGATTTACGGCGGCGGCGGCTACGGCATCAATCCGGGCGCGGGAAACCAAAACTGGGGCTTTGGCGGCGCGGTGCTCCAGTGCCGGGTGCGGGACAACGTCCTGATCGGCGGCGAAATTTACCATCGCACCGCCATGGAAACCGGTGGCCGGGGCGACACCGCGTTCAACGTGGGAACCGTCATTGATTTCACCGAACACCAGCATCTGCTCTTCTCCGCCGGCCGTTCGATTGACGGCCCGACTGATTTTCAGGTTTACATCGCCTGGCAATTCACCTTCGGCCCGGAATTTTTCCATTCGTTCGCCAGGTTATTTCGAAAATGATAGCGAATTCAACACCGCCAGGACCGGGCTTGACCCGGACTTGTGAGTTCGCAGCCAAATTGAGACGCTGACACGTGACGTGCATTCCATGAACGAAACACGGGAAATCCTGGCCATCGTCATTTTCGCCTTTACCTACGTCCTCATCAGCGGACGGCGGTTGAAAATTCTTCCGCTCAACCGCCCTGCCGCGGCGTTGCTCGGCACGGTGCTGATGGTCACCGCCGGCGTGTTGACGCCCGAGCAGGCTTACCGCACGGTGGATTACAACACGCTCGTGCTGCTGCTGGGCATGATGCTCATCTCGGCGTATCTGAGCCTGGCCGGTTTCTTCGACTGGGCGGCCGGTTACATCCTGAAAGCGGCGAAGACTCCGCAACGGTTGTTGCTCTACCTCATCCTCGCCTCGGGCGTGCTCTCGGCGCTGCTCGTCAATGACACGGTGTGTCTCATGCTGACGCCGCTGGTCGTGGCCGTGATCGTGCGCGGGCGGCTGCCCCTGCCTCCGTATCTGCTGGCCCTGGCCATGAGCGCCAACCTCGGCAGCGTGGCCACGCTGGTCGGCAATCCGCAGAACATGATCATCGGCAGCCTCTCGCATCTCCCGTTCGTGCGTTTCTCCGTGTCGCTGCTGCCCGTGGCCATCGCGGGCCTGGCCATCGAATACGCCGTGCTTCGTCTCGGCTTCGGCAAAATGCTCCGCGCGGCCCGGATCGAGCGGAGTGAAGACCCCTTGCGCCCGCTCGACCGCCCGTTGACGACGATTGCGCTGGCCGCGCTGGCACTCGTGTTTGCCGGGTTTGTCGCCGGCTTCAACCTGGCCTGGACGGCCTTGGCGGGCGGAGCGCTCGTGATGGTGCTGGCGCGCCGCGACACCCACCAGGTGCTCAAGCTCGTGGACTGGCATCTGCTCATGTTCTTTGCCGCGCTGTTCGTCGTGGTGGAGGGACTGAACACCACCGGCCTGCCGGACCAGGCCTACGCGTATTTGCGCGGCATGTTTGGCGCCACGCAAACCGCGCAGGCTTGGAACCTCGCGTGGTTTTCAGCCGCCGGTTCCAACATTTTTTCCAATGTGCCTTTCGTGCTCGTGGCCGGGAAATGGATCCCCAATTTCGCCAATCCCGCCCTGATGTGGAAGGTGTTGGCGCTGGCCACCACCTTCGCCGGCAACCTGACCATCCTCGGATCGGTGGCCAACATCATCGTGGTGGAATCCGCCCGGGGCCATTGCGAAGTGGGTTTTTGGGATTACGCCCGGTTCGGCATTCCGATCACGATTCTGACCACGGTTGCCGGCATGGCAATCCTGCTTCTCCTCGGCTGACTATGGCGGACAACCCTTCAACCTCACGCATCCGCTGGCTTAACCGCACCGTCCTCGGCATCGGGCTGGCATCGCTGCTCAGTGATTGGTCACACGAAATCGCCACGACGGTTCTGCCCGCGTTTCTCGCCTCCCTGGGCGCGGCGGCGGCGTGGCTGGGCGTGATTGAAGGCGTCGCGGATGGCCTGTCGAGTTTTGCCAAAATGGCGTCCGGCTTTTACACGGACAAACTGCAACGCCGCAAACCCATTGCCGTCGTTGGTTACCTCGTTACCGCGCTCGGCACGGCATCTTTTGGACTGGCCACCGCCGCGTGGCACGTGCTCGTCTCGCGCTCGTGTGCGTGGCTCGGACGCGGCGTGCGCACGCCCGTGCGCAAAGCGCTGCTCGCCGCCGCCGTCACGAAGGAAACCTATGGTCGCGCCTTCGGTTTCGAGCGGATGATGGACACCGTCGGCGCGATTGTCGGCCCGGCCACGGCTTTTGTTTTGCTCGCTGCGTTGCAGCACAATTACCGCCACGTTTTCCTGCTGACGCTCATTCCCGGCGTTTGCGCCGCCGGAGTGATCGCGTTTTTCGTCCGGGAAAAGGAGCGCAAACCCGTGTCGCACGTCTCGTTTGGTGCACGGCTGCGTTTGTTGCCGCGGCCTTACCGGAAATTTCTCGTCGCCGTCGGAATTTTCGGCGCGGGCGACTTCGCCCCCACGCTGTTGATCCTGCTGGCGACACAAAAGCTCGCGCCGGAGCTGGGCGCGGCCAAAGCGGCCAGTGTCGCGGTCGGATTTTACGTGTTGCGGAACATTTTTTACGCCGGGTTCGCCTATGTGGCGGGCTGGCTCGCGGACCATTTCAAAAAACAGTTTGTCCTCGCGTCCGGTTACGCGCTGGCGGCGGTGATGGCCCTGTTGATTGTGGCCGCGCCGCTGACGATTGGGCTGCTCGGCATCATTTTTATTCTCAGCGGCATGCATGTGGCGATTGGGGAAACGCTGGAAGACTCGTTTTGCGCGGAACTGGTGGGCGAGGAACATCACGGCATGGCGTTCGGCGTGCTGGCGACCGTGAACGGCGCCGGTGATTTCCTGTCGAGCATCATCGTTGGCGCGTTGTGGACGGCGATGGGCACGCGTGTGGCGTTTGGCTACAGCGCCGTTTTGTTTTCCCTCGGCGCATTGCTCGTTTTGCCGAACAAACCGGTCACCCTAAACGGACACCCGTAAACACGGACTCATTGCCGCAAAGAGACACCAGACGCTCAAAAGATATTTTTCTTGCGACTTGTTCCCTTACTGGTTCCCTTTGTCAAATTCCTCCTGAATGGTACAATTTTTGAAATAGCTATTTCACGAATTGTTCAGGTCTTCCCAAGGCATTGTCCTGGGCTGTTTTCTGTCAGCCTTGCAGACTTTCGATCCGTGTTTATTCGTGTCCATCCGTGGTTAAAATTGAATTGTCCCTTGCTCCGTTTCGCGGCAAACTTCTTGTTCCTATGCAGCAAGTAAATCTTGGCATGATTGGCGGCGGTACCGTGGGCAGCGGCGTGTTTCACGCGCTCCAGCTCAACGGCGGCCTCATGGCCTCGCGCATCGGCGTGAAAGTCGCCGTCCGCAAAGTCGCCGTGAAGGCCTTCAACGAACCGCGACCGTATCAAATCCCGCGTTCACTCATGACGACCGACTGGCAAAGCGTCATCGCCGACCCGCAGGTGGACATCGTCACCGAACTTGTTGGCGGCACGGGCATCGCCCGGACGATGGTTCTCGCCGCGCTCAAGCTCGGCAAACCGGTCGTCACGGCGAACAAGGCATTGTTGTCCGCGCACGGCGAGGAGCTGTTTGCCGCGGCCAAAAAATACGGCACGAATCTGTATTACGAGGCGAGCGTTTGCGGCGGCATTCCCATCATCAAATCGCTGCGCGAAGGGTTTGTCGGCAACCGCATCAACGCGCTGTACGGCATCGTCAACGGCACCTGCAATTACATCCTCACCCGGATGAAGCTGGAAGGCGCGGACTTCGACGCCGTGCTGGCGGACGCGCAGAAGCAGGGCTACGCCGAAACCCCGCCGGACCTGGACATTGACGGCCACGATGCCGCGCACAAAATCGGCATCTTGGCGTCGCTGGCGCACGGTTTCTGGGTGAGCCCGAAAAAAATCCACGTTGAAGGCATCCGCCATATCAGCGCGCTCGACATCAAATTTGCAGGCGAACTGGGCTATACCATCAAGCTCTTGGGAATCATCAAGAAGATTGGCGGCGGTTGCCGCGTGCAGGTTTCGGTTTATCCGACGCTCGTGCCAAACGCACATGTCCTTGCCAGTGTGAATCACGTCTTCAATGCCGTGTTCGTGCGCGGCGACATCGTCGGCGACACGCTGTTTTACGGTCGCGGCGCGGGCAAGGACGCCACGGCCAGCGCGGTGCTCAGCGATCTGGCCGACGCGGCGCTGGATTTGAAATCGGGCAACAAACAGCGCGTGCCGCCGTTTGTGCCGCACGAATGCGCCGGGGCGGTTGTGCCGATTGAAGACGCCGTCTCGCAGTATTTTCTCCGGCTCGACGTCGTGGACCGTCCGGGAACGCTGGCCAAAATCGCCGCCATTTTCGGCGCGGCGAAAATCGGCATTTCGTCCGTCATCCAACCCGAAGGCCACGAAGGCAAAAGCGTGCCGCTGATTTTCATGCTGCATTACGCGACCAACGGCGCGGTCAACGGCGCCTTGAATAAAATCGGCCGGTTGCCGGTGGTCAAAGGCAAGCCGGTAATGCTGCGCGTCGAAAATTTTGAGTGACTGATATCGGCGAATTGCCTTTTGAAGTGAATTCAGCCATCTTAAAGACATGAGCGACAAGCAGCTTGCCTTGAAAACGATTGAGCGCCTGCCCGACGACGCGAGTTTGGACACCATCGCGCAGCGGTTGGAGTTCGTCGCCGGAATTCGCAAGGGACTGGATCAAATCAAAAAAGGCGAGACCGTGCCGCACGAAGAGGTCAAATGCCAACTGGCGACATGCTTTCAAAATAAGCTTTGACGCTTTATTCAAATTTCCACTTCCAACCTTTTTCTGCTAGTTCCCAAATCCCTCGTCCAGATTCTACTGGCGATTTTATCAATCCCAATTTGCATGCACTATTCCTTGCAAATTGTGTGTTCTTTTGCCAACGCGGGACACCCCCACCTACTGGCGCCTGCCAATAAGGTTTTGAAAACTCGTTTTTGTTTTTTTCAAAAACGGTCTTTTCTACGACAACTTTTTCTGCAGAACCTCCATTTTTTTTCAGAATCATTATAATCTCCTTGATCAACATCATTTCGGGAATGGCTTTGTCTGGTTGCAAGCTTTTCTGCGAAACATGAACAATTTCTCCATTGTTTGACTGTTCTTTGTGATTCCAGACCTTCGCACGTTGATTTTGGACCGCGTAATCAGTCAAAACATTGGAACAAAAATGCGAGAGTTCAATACCTGCAGATTTTGCAAGGCCGTTAAGCATTTCGTAGGTTGACTCTGGTAAAAACATTGTTAAATTTTTCATAACACGTCTTTAACATGTCTAGCATGATTTGTCAATTGCTTTTTTGAGACATTCTTGTGTTAGCCAATTCAGCACTTTTCAAACGCCGCAGTCCTGATTATTTTCCCGTTCCTGTTTTGAGTTCTATGGCATTGATTGTTCAAAAATACGGCGGCACGTCAGTCGGCAACCCCGATCGCATCAAAAATGTCGCGGCGCGCGTGGCAAAATATCGCGCGCAGGGTGACCAGGTCGTCGTCGTGGTTTCCGCGATGAGCGGCGTGACGGATAATTTGATCAAGCTGGCCAAGGAAATCATGCCGTTGCCCAGCGAACGCGAGATGGACGTGCTGCTCGCCACCGGTGAACAGCAGACCATCGCCCTCACCGCCATTGCGCTGCACGCGCTGAACGTGCCGGCGGTATCGCTCACCGGCCCGCAGGCGGGCATCGTCACCGACGTGGTCCACACCAAGGCCCGGATTCACAACATCACGCCGAAAAAAGTCCACGAATTGCTCAAAGCGGGTAACGTCGTCATCGTGGCCGGTTTCCAGGGCGAGACGCCCGAGGGCCAGATCACGACGCTGGGGCGCGGCGGTTCAGATTTGACGGCCATTGCGCTGGCGGCGGCGTTGAAAGCCGATCTTTGCCAGATTTACACGGACGTGGACGGCGTCTATACCG
Source organism: Verrucomicrobiota bacterium (assembly GCA_050010435.1). GTDB lineage: Bacteria > Verrucomicrobiota > Verrucomicrobiia > Limisphaerales > UBA11358 > UBA11358. The sequence goes on from JBEKKZ010000015.1 coordinate 49,441, forward strand.
CCGACCCGCGCATCGTGCCGACCGCGAAAAAGCTGCAGGAGATTTCCTACGATGAAATGCTCGAACTGGCGAGCCTCGGCGCCAAGGTGATGCAGAGTCGCTCGGTTGAATTTGCCAAAAAATTCGAAGTGGTCTTTGAAGTCCGCTCCAGCCTCAATGAAAACCCCGGAACCATTGTGAAAGAAGAAACCAAAAGCATGGAAGGCGTCGTCGTGCGCGGTGTCTCGCTCGACAAAAACCAGGCCAAAATCACACTCGTCGGCGTGCCCGACAAGCCCGGCGTGGCCGCGCGCATTTTCAAGGCGCTCGGCGACGCGACCGTCAACGTGGACATGATCGTGCAAAACATCAGCCACGGCACTCCCGACAAAGTCGGGACAACGGACATTTCGTTCACCGTGGACAAGCCGGACCTGCTCAAGGCGCAAAAGGTCATTGACGGCCTGAAAAAGGAACTCGGCTTGCGCGACGTGATCACCGCCGAGAAAATCGGCAAGCTGTCCATCGTCGGCGTCGGCATGAAGAGCCACACTGGCGTGGCCGGAAAACTTTTTGAAACGCTGGCGAAGGAAGGCGTGAACATCGACATGATCTCCACGAGCGAAATCAAAATTTCCGTCGTGATCGATCTGGCCAAAGGCGAAGCCGCGATGAAAGCCGTTCACACGGCGTTCATTGGCTGATGCCGCTGCCCGCCCTCCCACCGGTTGGCGTGAGGAGACATGAAAAGTTGCGAATACTGCGGAAAGCAATATGCCGATGATGTCGTTGTTTGTCCGGTTGACGGGCAGCCGGTCATAAACCAGGAGGAAAAACAAGGAAAGTTCGCGGCCCAACCTGAAGCCACTCGAACAGCATTCAATGTCAAACTGGTTTCTCCCATTTCGTCCGCCGGCAAATACCGGATTTTTGTCGAACGGAGCGACCTTCTTTTCATTCAGATTGAGGGAGGATCAAGATCCATTTTGGAAGCGGCGGCTCCTTTCATCGGTCCGGCTGGCAATATAATTCCACTGACCCTGTGGCTGTTCACCAAAAGAAAAACCAAAGCGAAACTTCAACGGCTTGAAGAAGGTGACCCGGAGGAATTACTTCGCGAAAGCGGAAACAATTTCAAGTTGAACCTGGCCGAAATTCGCGACGCCGCCATAGAAGCCCCGGCATTTTTTCAGACCAGCGGAAAGGCCGGGCGGCTGAATTTTTCAGTGCGGCACGGAGAGAAAATCAAGTGCGAGTTTGATAATGCCACAGAAGTGAACGAGGCAATCCATCTGCTCACCCCACTGTTGAATTCGACTTTGAAAGTGAGTGTGGAATGGAACGGCGAAAAACAGCGGTTTGAAAGGAAGAAAACGATTTGACCTGCTGAATCCAAACTGCTACTTTTACAACGTGAATCGCAATTTGAATCTGAATCTGCTGCTTAACGCGCTGCTGTGCTGCGTGGCGGTCGGGTTCTGATTGCGTTCGAAGAATTTGAGAACCCCACTGCCAAACGGCGGTGGGGTTTTTCGTTTTTAACCACGAAAGCAAATGAAACTAAATTTTAACGCAGAGGCCACAGAGATTCGCAAAGACTCGCAGAGGGATTCCTTCTCTGCGTTTCTCCGCGTCCTTTGCGCGCTCTGCGTTGAAAACCTCCGTCAAAAATTATTCGTGTGGGTGGGGGTCCATCCGTGGTTTAATTCCGTCAACGCCTGAGCCTATGCATAAAAAACCGTCGAAAAAATACCGTCCGTTCCCGCCGGTCAGCCTGCCCGACCGGCAGTGGCCAAACCGCGTCCTTACCCACGCGCCCATCTGGTGCAGTGTGGATTTGCGCGACGGCAATCAGGCGCTCGCCGTGCCGATGAACGTCGGCCAGAAACTTGAGTTGTTCCAGACGCTTGTGAAATGCAGCTTCAAGGAAATCGAAGTCGGTTTTCCGTCCGCATCAAATACCGAGTTCGCGTTCAACCGCCGGCTCATCGAGGAAAAACGCGCGCCGGACGACGTGTGGCTCCAGGTGCTCGTGCAGGCACGCGAAGATTTGATTGAGCGCACTGTCGAATCGCTGGTCGGCGCGAAGAAGGCCATTATCCATCTTTACAATTCGACCTCCCCCGCCCAACGCCGCGTCGTGTTCGGCAAATCAAAGGAGGAAATTGTCGGGGTCGCCGTGCGCGGCGCGCAATGGATCAAAGACCGGTTGCCGCGCCTCAAAGGCACGGAAGTCATGCTCCAGTATTCGCCGGAGAGTTTCAGCGCGACGGAAGTCGAATTCGCCAAGGAAATTTCCGAAGCGGTCATGGATGTGTGGCAGCCGGCGCCAAAGCGGAAGATGATTTTGAATTTGCCCGATACCGTTGAGGTGGCGATGCCAAATGTTTACGCCGATCAAATCGAGTGGATGTGCCGGAACATCAAAAACCGCGAGTCGCTCATCATCAGCCTCCACGCGCACAACGACCGCAACACCGGTGTCGCGGCGACAGAACTCGGCCTGCTCGCGGGTGCGGACCGCGTCGAAGGCACGCTCTTCGGCAACGGCGAGCGCACGGGCAATCTCGACATCGTCACCGTGGCATTGAACCTTTACCAGCACGGCATTGATCCGAAGTTGGATTTCACGGACCTTAATTCCATCATCGAGGTTTACGAACGTTGCACGGGCATGACCGTGCCTGCGCGCCAGCCTTACGCGGGCGAACTGGTTTTCACCGCGTTCAGCGGTTCGCACCAGGATGCCATCCGAAAAGGTTTGAACGAATGGAAGAGCGACCGCCGCGAATACTGGGACGTGCCCTATCTTACGATTGATCCGACGGACATCGGGCGCGAATACCGCGAGGTCATCCGTGTCAACAGCCAGTCCGGCAAGGGTGGCGTGGCGTATTTGTTGGAGAGCCAGTTCGGCATCGAGTTGCCCAAGGACATGCAGCGCGAGTTTGGGCCGATTGCCAACGACGAGGTGGACAAGCTCGGCCGGGAAGTCACCGCCGCCGAATTGAAGGCGATGTTCTGGCGCGAATACATCGAACGCAACCAGCCGTGGCAGCTCAAGAGTTTTGAAACCGAGAGCAAAAACGGCATCGTCCGTTGCCGCGCAAAATTTTTGCGCGACGGCAAGCCGGTCGAACTTTCCGGCGAAGGCAACGGTCCGCTCGCCGCGCTCGTCCACGGTTTCGGCAAAGCCGGTGTGCCGCGTTTTGAAATTGCCAATTACAGCGAACACGCCTTGAGTTCCGGCGAAGAGGCCGCTGCGATTGCTTACATTCAAATCAAGCACGCCGATGGCAAAACCCGCTGGGGCGCGGGCGTGGACACGAACATCGAGCTCGCGTCCGTGCGCGCCGTGTTGAGCGCGCTGAACCGGTCGTAATCAAATGACACGCTAAAGTATGGACACCAAACGTTTGGTATCCACCCTTCAGGGTGCTCGAACAGGAAAGGAAACCGCCTGTAATGCGACACCAGCCAGCGGCACTATGTTTTGTAACCAAGCCATTTCCGGCTCGTCAAACAGGGACGAATGGTTTAGTTTTCAGACCCGACCATGAAATTACGACGCGTTTTTGTTTGCGGAATTGCGGGCTTTGTCCTTGTTGGCACAAGGATTTTTGCAGCGGACAACAACCCCACCAACGCGGTGGCGGCCACTGCGGCGGTTTATGTGCCGGACACCTCGCATCAAAACGACCCCTTGCCCGATGGCGTGCTGGCTTGGAGCGGCACGACGCTGGAAACCAACGTGGCGGCGAATGCCGGCAATGCCCATTTTGTTTTCAGCTTCACCAACATCGCAACGGTTCATGAAACCGCCCTGGTCACCAACGTCACGACCATCACCAACATCACGGCGGTCACCAATTCGTTTTTTTTCTGGTTCAAAAAAATTTCCTTCGTCACCAACTTTTCCACGGCCACCAGCATCACGACGAACAACGTTACCAAGCCGGCTCCCGTGGCCATTCTGGATGTTCATCCGTCCTGCGGCTGCACCACGGCACAATTGCCGCCGTTGCCCTGGATCATTGCCCCCGGCACCAACGGACAGTTTGGCCTCACGGTCAACCTGGCTGGAAGAACCGGAATGCAAATCAAAACGGTCAATGTCAAGACCGACAAGGGCTTCAAACAGCTCATCCTCAAAATCAACATTTTGCCGCCCGTGATCCCAACCCAATCCGAGGCCGACCGCGCCCGCGCCTTGGAACTGGCCAAGGCCGACCGGCAGACGGTTTTTTGCGGTGATTGCGCAGCCTGCCACGTCAAACCCGGCGAGGGTAAATATGGCAAACCGCTTTATGACACCGTCTGTGCCATATGCCACGAATCCAAAACGCGCGCCAGCATGGTGCCGGATTTGCACAACATCAAAACCCCGACCAATGTGGATTTCTGGCAAACCTGGATTGCGCATGGCAAGGCCGACTCGCTGATGCCCGCGTTTTCCACCGCCGATGGTGGTCCGCTCTCGGATATACAAATCGCTTCTCTCGTCCAGTATTTAGCCGTGACGTTTCCATCCCAAAGCCCTGTAAATAAGTAACTAAGCTCAGATTCGAGTTGGTAATTTGAATTTTTTTGTTGCCAAGCTGGACATTATTGTCTATATTCTAGACAGTTTTTTGCCAAAAATCAGGTTTTATGATGTAAAATGTAGAAAGGGAGGCTATGGCTGTTTCAGCGCAATTCCGATCACAAGCCGTTCCGAGGCTTTATTTTGTTAAGGGTTATGTCTTCCAGATATCGTGGTCCTGGCTTTTATGGCAATGCTGGACTCTGATAGTTTTGGCCAGCTTGGGAACATTGAGCTATCTGTTGATCACCCATTACATCATTCAGGCCGTTCAGGTGGAAGGCTACAGCATGTATCCCACCCTGACCGACTCGGGACATTATTGGTTGAACCGGTTCTCCTATGTCATCAGCGAGCCGCGACAAAACGACATCGTCGCCCTGAAAGACCCGCGCGATAATACGCTTGAGGTCAAACGCATCATCGCCATGCCGGGACAATCGGTCTATCTCAAAGACGGCAGGGTTTATGTCAATGGCAAGCTGTTGAGTGAACCCTATCTTCCGGCCAATACCCCAACCTATGCCTATGAAAGGAATGCGGATGAGTTCATTTGCATCGGCAATGACAAATTCTTCGTCATGGGCGACAATCGCAACAACAGCACCGACAGCCGCACCTTCGGGACGGTCCCGCGCCAAAACATCCTCGGCAAGGTGATCGAATAGCGCGTTCCACGCCGGCTGGTTCGCAACCGGCGCCGGATCCAGCGAGTCACCGCTTGCGTTAATCGCCTCCGGTGCTAACCTGTCAACCATGATGGTAAAACTGGTTGACGCAAACCCTCGATCCCAAATCGCCCGGCTCGGCGAACGGATTTTAAATAGCGGCCAGATTTCCCGCAACGAGGCGCGGTCGCTGTTTAATCTCGAAAGCTCCGCCGACATTTTTGATTTGCTGTCCTGGGCCAACCGCATCCGCGAAAAATTCAAGGGCAACAAAATCCATCTCTGCTCCATCGTCAACGCCAAGGCCGGCGCGTGCTCGGAAAATTGCAGCTTTTGCGCGCAGTCGTCGTTTTACCAGACCGGCTCGCCCAAATACGGCTTCGTGGATCCCGAACCCGTGGCGGAAGCCGCGGATGAAGCCAGCAAAAATGGTGTCACCGCCGTCGGCCTCGTCGCCGCGTGGAAAGGGCTGAACGAAGGGCCGATGTTGGACGAAGTCTGCGAGCGCGTCCGCGAATTGAAAGCCAGTGGCAAGACGCGGCCTGATGTCTCGCTGGGTATCATCAAAAGCCAGCGTGTAGCCGACCGGCTCAAGGAAGCCGGCGTTGAGTGCTACGGCCACAATCTCGAAAGTTCGCGCCGGTTTTTTCCGCAGACCTGCACGACGCACACCTACGATGACCGCCTTGAGACCATCGGCCATTTGAAAAAAGCCGGCATCAAGATTTGTTCCGGCGGCATCATCGGCATGGGCGAAACGCGCGAAGACCGCTGCGACCTCGCGTTTGCGCTCAAGGAAATCGGCGCGAACGTCGTGCCGGTCAACATCCTTAACCCGATTCCCGGCACGCCGTTTGAAAAAAACGAGCCGCTTTCGGTCATGGAAATTTTGAAAACCATCGCGTGTTTCCGGTTCATTTTGCCGCGGCAGGAAATCATGATCGCCGGTGGCCGCACGGTGAATCTGCGCGACGCGCAAAGCATGATTTTCACGGCCGGCGCGAGCGCGCTGATGGTTGGCAATTATCTCACCACGCTCAATCAACCCATCGAGAAAGACCTGCAAATGCTCAAGGACCTCGGCCTCAACCCGAGCTGGGACAAACACGGCTTCAGCGACCAGGAAGAAGCCGGCTGCGCCTGCGGAAAAGAAAGTTGTGAAACGGAAGCCGTGGCTGTACAAACCAAAACATAGCAATGTTATTCAAAATTAAAAAAGATGGAAAAGGCATTCCACAACCGATAAAAACCTCCTCACTTACCGAACAGGGATGGAAGGAAAAAGATTTAGAAAATTATCTTCGTGAAAATTTGGTTCTCCTGATTGGCAACGATTTGATGATGATTGGCCAATCACGGCCATATCAACCGGAAACAGATTTGCTTGCACTTGATCGCAATGGTGAGTTGTGGTTTTTCGAACTAAAAAAAGTCGCTACATCGTCCGATAATTTGCTCCAAGTGATGAGGTATTCACAGAACGCTGCGAACTTCACTATTGATGACCTCAATGATCTGTATTTGACGTTCAAGAAAGTAAAATGTGATTCCCTCGTTGTGGATTTTTGCAAGCGCTTTGGCTTTGATTCACCTGACGCAACCCAACAATGGACTGACAAAATTGGTAAAATCCACCATCTAGTTGTCATTGCAGAAGGAACAGATGAAGAAACAGTTCAAAGAGTGGCACATTGAGCGCCACGTCGAGCAGCCTGATTTGGCGGCTTTGGCCGGGCGCGCGGGCTTGAGCCAATTCCATTTTCATCGCCTGTTCTCGGCGTGGGCAGGCGTCACGCCCAAGGATTTTCTCCAATGCCTCACGCTCGCGCACGCGAAGAAATTGCTTCGCGTCGGGAACAGCGTTCTGGATGTCGCGCTGGAATCCGGCCTTTCCGGTCCGGGACGATTGCATGACCTTTGCGTAAATCTCGCAGCCGCGTCGCCCGGCGAATTGAAATCCGGCGGCGCGGGTTGGACGATTTCGTTCGGCCTCGCGGACAGCCCGTTTGGAAAATGTTTGATTGCCGAAAGTCCGCGCGGCATCTGCCATCTCTCATTCGTTGAATCTGAAAATGAGGAAACAGTCCTGGCTGCGCTGCAAAAAGACTGGCCGCAGGCAAAATTAAAGCGCGGCGATGCTGCCGCCGCGCAACTCGCTGCAAGAATTTTCGCGCGACCCGCCGATTCACATTCGCAACCGGCGTTGCGCGCGTTCGTTCGCGGCACGCCGTTTCAAGTGCGCGTCTGGCGGGCGTTATTGCATGTCCAGCCCGGCACGCTCACGAGCTATGGACATCTTGCCGAGGCCATTGGCAAACCGACCGCCGCACGTGCCGTGGGCGCTGCCGTCGGCCAAAATCCGCTGGCGTATCTTATTCCGTGCCATCGCGTAATTCGCGAGACCGGCGTGGTTGGAGATTATCACTGGGGACAAATTCGCAAACGCGCGATGATCGCGTGGGAAAGTTCGCCGCGACTCACTGGCGTCGTGGAAGCGGCAAATCGGTGAAAGTGTAAAACTTCTTTGCGTTTTTGCGTCTTTGCGTGAAATTCTCCGCGTGGAAAAGCTTGGCAAAAATCACGGTGGTTACCACGGCGAGACGATTGACATCCGCGCCGTCCTGCGCGACATCGAAATCGCGGCGCAACAACACGGCTGGACCTCCGAGTCTTTTGGAAAACAAGGCGAATTCAATTTGACCGCCTTGCATCGCGCGCCGTTTTCACTCCGCAATTCGCAATCCGCAATCCGCATTTATCTGAGTTCCGGCATCCACGGCGACGAACCCGCCGGTCCACTCGCCGCGTTGCGCCTGTTGCAGGAAAATCGGTGGCCGGAGAATGCCGAGTTGCGGTTTTGCCCCTGCCTGAATCCGGTGGGCTTCGGTTTGAACCGGCGCGAGAACGCCGACGGCAGGGATTTGAACCGCGATTATCGGCATCTGGAAACCGCCGAAGTCTGCGCGCACACCGCCTGGCTGGAGCGCCAGCCGCAGTTTGACCTTTGCCTCTGTCTGCACGAAGACTGGGAGTCGCACGGTTTTTACGTCTATGAGTTGAATCCGGAAAACCGGCCATCGCTGGCCGAAACCATGATTGCGCGCATCGCGGAAGTCTGCCCGATTGACCCATCTGAAATCATCGAAGATCGTCCGGCCCGGGGCGGCATCATCCGGCCCAATCTCGACCCGCGCACGCGCCCGCAGTGGGCCGAGGCCTTTTACTTGATCGTCAACAAAACACGATTGTCCTACACGCTCGAAGCGCCGTCGGATTTTCCGTTGACCACCCGCGTCAACTCGCTCGTCACCGGCGTGAACGCCGCGCTGGCAACGTAGGACAGGCATCCTGCCGGTCACAGATCCGGCTTTAAGCCGACTCCGCGTCCCTTTGCTTCATCCAGGCTCTACCCAATTCAGTCAGCGTTTTGTCTTTCATTACTTTCTCGGCCAGCGGAAAAACAATCCGCTCCTCGCGGTCAAAGTGTGTACGTGACGCGGTCACGGCCTGCAGCAACAACTGTCGCGCTTCGGGCAGCCGCCGGGCGGCCTTCACCCGCAGCAGGCTGTTGTCAATTTCCTGATGTTCGTGTTCAAAACTGTCGCGCTGGCCAAGTTGCTCCAGATAGTGATTCAACGGAGCGAACACCAAATCCTCTTCGGTCTTGCCGTGGGCGAGCAGCAGCCCTTCCATCAATCCAGCCCATCCTTTCACCTCGGCCAGCGTTTCCAGTTTCGGCAGGACGTGTTCGATGTGGTCGAAAATATTGTGGAACACGACGTGTTCCGCCAAAAGGGCATCGGTTATTTTCATGGTCAAAGTCTGTTTAACTTTATCCCATTTACCAATAGCGCGATACGACAAATTCCGCCAGACGTTTCTTGGCTTTTTTTCAACCACGGATGAACACAAACGAACACGGATTGTTTCAACGCAAAAGCGCAAAAAATTATGCAGGTTTCAATAGCCAAGGCAAACGCAGGCCGCCGTGGGTATCAGCGCGAATCAGCGTTTATCAGCGGTTCGATCCTGCGCGCCTTTGCGTCTTTGCGTTGAAAGAATTTGCGATTCAACTTTTGTAAGCCTCCATCCCGGCGCACGTGCAGACCGGGTTGCGGTCGCCGAAGACGTTGTCCACGCGGCCGACGGCGGGCCAGAATTTGTATTCGCGCAGACTCGCCACCGGAAACGCCGCCTGTTCGCGCGAATAGGGCCGGGTCCAATTGTCCGCCGCAATCATATCCGCCGTGTGCGGCGCGTTCTTCAGCAGGTTGTTCTGCCGGTCCGCCGCGCCGGATTCGATGGCGGTCATCTCGGCGTGAATGGAAATCATCGCGTCGCAGAAACGGTCGAGTTCAAACTTCGATTCGCTTTCCGTCGGCTCGACCATCAGCGTGCCGGCGACCGGCCACGAGAGCGTCGGCGCGTGAAAGCCGTAATCCATCAGCCGCTTGGCCACGTCCTCGGCGGTGACGCTCTTGAACCGGCGCAAATCAAGGATGCACTCGTGCGCGACCAGACCTTTGCGCCCGCGATGCAGCACCGGGAAATAATTTTCCATGCGTTTGGCGATATAGTTGGCGTTCAGAATCGCAAACTTCGTGGCTTCAGTCAGGCCGTCCGGGCCCATCGCGGTAATGTAAGCCCAGGAAATCGGCAGAATGTTCGCACTGCCCCACGGCGCGGCAGCGACGGTGCCAATTTCGGATTTCGGATTTCGGATTTCGGATTTAACCACCGGATGTCCCGGCAGAAACTTCACCAGGTGTTTCGCCACGCCGATTGGGCCCACTCCCGGCCCGCCGCCGCCGTGCGGAATGCAAAACGTCTTGTGCAGGTTCAAATGGCACACGTCCGCGCCGATGTCCGCCGGACGGCACAAACCGACCTGCGCGTTCATGTTCGCACCGTCCATGTAAACCTGTCCGCCGTTGGCGTGGATGATTTCGCAAATCTTCTTGATCGTCTCCTCGAACACACCGTGCGTGGACGGATACGTCACCATCAGGCAGGCGAGGTCGGCTTTGTGCAACCCGGCCTTGGCGCGCAAATCAGCAACGTCAATGTTTCCGTCCTTGTCGCAGGCGACGGCAACGACTTTCAGCCCGGCCATGACAGCGCTGGCGGGGTTCGTGCCGTGCGCGGAGGTCGGGATGAGGCAGACGTTGCGGTGAGCTTCGCCCCGGCTTTCGTGATAAGCGCGAATGACGAGCTGGCCGGCGTATTCGCCCTGTGAACCGGCGTTGGGTTGCAGGGAAATTCCGGCGAACCCGGTGATTTCCGAAAGCCAGTCCTCAAGTTGTTGAAACAAAATCTGGTAGCCCCGCGCCTGTTTCAGCGGCGCGAACGGATGAAGGCGTGCAAACTCCGGCCACGAAATCGGAAGCATTTCAAAGGCGGCGTTCAGCTTCATCGTGCAGGAGCCCAGCGGAATCATCGAGGCCGTCAGCGACAGGTCGCGCGATTCGAGCCGCTTGAGGTAGCGGAGCATCTCCGTTTCGCTGTGATACGAATTAAAAACCTTGTGCGTAAGGAAGGGAGAGGTGCGGGTGAAGTGTGACGCAATTCCACTCTCATTAGCACCGGGCTTCAGCCCGGTGTTTGACGTAGCGGAAATTGAAACCGTTTTAACGGTTTCGCGCGCGGACGAGGAAGCCGTTAAAACGGCTGGTTTGTCGTCGTTTGTTTTCACACCGGGCTGAAGCCCGGTGCTAATGAGAGTTGCGACAATTTCGTCAACAGTAAAACCTATGGCCTTGTTACCCTTGAAAACCTGCCAGATTTCAGTGATGTCGTTTTCACTGGTCGTTTCATCGAGTGAGATGCCGAGTGTGTGGTCGTCTATCAACCGGAAATTCATCCGATGCGCCTCGGCAAGCTTCACGATGTCGGCGGCGCGCTTGTCGCCGAGGGCGACGGTGATCGTGTCAAAAAAGTAGCGCGGGCGTCCCGCCTGCTCATCCAACTTTTTATTGCCTCTTTGCCCATGCAGCCGAGACGGCTGCGCTACGTTAAAGCCGAGCTTCTCCAGCCCAGCGGCGAGAATTCCGGTCAGGGCGTGAATCCGCTGCGCGATTTTCTTCAAGCCTTCCGGGCCATGATAAACGGCATACATTGACGCCATGTTCGCCAGCAACGCCTGCGCGGTGCAGATGTTACTGGTGGCTTTTTCACGGCGGATGTGTTGTTCGCGGGTTTGAAGCGCGAGGCGCAAAGCGGGTCTGCCGCGCGAATCCTTGGAAACGCCGACGATACGTCCGGGGAGGCTGCGTTTGAACTGGTCGCGCGTGGCGAAAAACGCCGCGTGCGGGCCGCCGTAGCCCAGCGGCACGCCGAAGCGTTGCGTGCTGCCGATGGCGATGTCCGCGCTGAATTCCCCCGGCGGCTTAAACAATGTGAGTGCCAGCAAATCAGTGGCAACCGTGACCATCGCTCCAGCAGCGTGGGTTTTTTCGACGAATGGCGCAAAGTCGTGAATCGCGCCAAACGTATCCGGATATTGCATCAGCGCACCGAAAACTTTGTTGTTGAACTTAAAACTCTCATGATCGCCCACGACAACTTCAATGCCGAGAGCTTTGGCGCGCGTCTGGACAACTTCGATGTTTTGCGGATGACAACCCTGCGAGACGAAGAAAATGTTTCGTCCGTCCTTGAGCGCGTGACACATCGTCATCGCCTCGGCGGCGGCGGTGGCTTCGTCAAGCAGCGACGCATTGGCGATGTCGAGGCCGGTGAGATCGGCGACCATCGTCTGGAAATTCAGGAGCGCTTCGAGCCGGCCCTGGGAAATTTCGGCCTGATAGGGCGTGTATGGCGTGTACCAGCCGGGGTTTTCCAGAACGTTGCGCTGAATCACCGCCGGGGTGATGCAATCGTAATAACCCATGCCGATGAATGAGCGGCAGACCTGGTTTTGCGACGCGATTTCCTTCAGCGCGGCGAGGACTTCATGTTCACTGCGGCCAGCGGGAAGTTGAAGCAAACGTCCGAGTCGAATCGGTTTGGGAACGGTGGCGTCAATCATCGCGTCAAGGCTCGCGTAGCCGAGTTGCTTGAGCATTTCGCCGGCGTCAGCGGGACGCGGGCCGATGTGGCGGCGGACAAACGGGTCGGGATGCGGCACGTTTTCGACGGGCTTCAAAATTTCATTCTGCTTTTCGGAAAAAGCCATGCGCGGAAACTAAAGTTGCGGCACGGCAATGCAAGTGGATTCAGGGTAAAACGATGGCAAAACCCGGCCCCATTTTTCTCTGAAACTGGCAACCGGCACGATTTGGGGACGCCCCAATATGCGGCATAAGCTGGCCGGCAGGGCCACAATTCATTGTGTTTTTAGGCGTTTTTTTGACCAAATAAAGGTTGTGTTAAATCATCAATTTTTCTATTCTTTTTAAGCTTTCACGGACCCGGTCAAAACGACCGTAAAAGCGAGCTTTTTATGCCGAAAACCAAAGAAGATACAGCCGAAGAAACCAGCAAAACCAGACCGTCTGCGACCGAAAAATACGACGCTTCAAAAATAGATAAACTCGAAGGTTTGGAAGCCGTTCGCAAGCGGCCCGGCATGTATATCGGCGACCCGGACGAGCGCGGTTTGCACCACAGCGTGTTCGAGGTGCTCGACAACTCGATTGACGAACATCTGGCGGGTTATTGCAACAAAATCGAAGTGACGATTCACATGGACGGCTCGGTTTCGATCCGGGATGACGGACGAGGCATTCCGGTGGATATGCACCCGAAGTGGAAGATGCCCGCCGTCGAACTGGTGCTGACGAATTTGCACGCGGGCGGAAAATTCGGGCAAGGCGCCTACAAATATTCCGGCGGCCTGCACGGCGTCGGCGCGAAATGTGTCAATGCGCTTTCCGACTGGTTCAAAGTCGAGGTCTCGCGCGATGAAAAAGTTTATTCGATGGAATTCGAGCGCGGCAAAACAACACAGAAACTCGAAGTCATCGGCAAATCAAAAAAGACGGGCACATTGATCACGTTCAAACCCGACCCGACGATTTTCACCCTCACGACGGAATTTAAATTTGACATTCTTGCCAATCGCTTGCGCGAACTCGCGTTTTTGAATCCGGGCATCGAAATTGTGCTCAAGGACGAGCGCGACGAGAAGACGGAGACGTTTTTTTACCGTGACGGCATCGAGCAGTTCGTTCGCCAGCTTGGCCGGAGCAAGCAGCCGTTGCATCCCAAGCCCATCGCGATCTCGGGCAAACGGCCCAGCAAAATTGACGGCAAGGACGAAGATGTGTTTGTGGATTGCGTATTGCAATACACCGACAGCTACAGCGACCAGATTCTCTGCTTCGCCAACTCCATTGCCAATACCGACGGCGGCACGCACCTCACCGGCTTCCGCTCCGCGCTGACCCGCGCCATCAACCAGTACGCCAAGCAGAACAATTTGCTGAAGGAAAAGGACCCGACGATTTCCGGCGATGACGTGCGCGAAGGTCTGGTGTGCGTGCTGAGCGTCAAGCTGCCGAACCCGCGCTTCGAGTCGCAGACGAAGGTGAAGCTGGTGAACACAGAAATTGACGGTATTGTTTCGTCTGTTGTCTATGACGGGTTGATGACACATTTCGACGCGAATCCCGGCGTTGCCAAGAAAATCATTGAGAAAGGCCTGTTGGCCGCCCGGGCGCGTGAAGCCGCCCGCAAAGCACGCGAGACGGTTCGCAAAGGCGCGCTCACCGGTGGCGGTTTGCCCGGCAAACTCGCCGATTGCTCCGACCGCGATCCGGCGAACACCGAGCTGTTCATCGTCGAAGGTGATTCCGCCGGCGGCTCGGCGAAACAGGGACGTGACCGGAAGTTCCAGGCGATTCTGCCCATTCGCGGCAAATTGATCAACGTCGAGAAGGCGCGCCTGGACAAGGTGCTTCAGAACAACGAAATTCGCACGATGATCACCGCCGTCGGCACGGGCATCGGCGACGGCGAGGGTGAAGGCGCATTCAATCTCGAAAAACTCCGCTACCACAAAGTCATCATCATGACCGACGCGGACGTGGACGGTTCGCACATTCGCACGCTGTTGCTGACGTTTTTCTACCGGCAAATGCCCGCGCTGATCAAAAACGGCTTCGTTTACATCGCGCAGCCGCCGCTGTACCAGATCGCGCGCAAAAAGCGCGTTGAATACATTGATGACGACGCGCGGTTGAATAAAATTCTGCTCGAACTCGGCACGGAAGAGGTGCGTTTAAAGAACCTTTCCGACAAAAAGGAGCTTTCCCAAAAGCAACTCGCGGAAATTTTGGAGTTGCTCGAATCGCTCGACAAATATGCGAACGCCCTGAAACGTCACGGCGGTGATTTCGCCGAATACGTCGAGCATCGCCAGAAGAAAACCGGCGATTTGCCGAGGCATCTGGTCAAGGTGCGCGAAGGCAATGACGAAACGGTGCATTATTTTCACACCGAGGACGAATTGGCGCATTTCGGCGCGAAGAACCCCGATTTGAAATTGTTCGGCAGCGATGAGGAAGGCGACACCACCACCTTCGAGAAGAAAAATGGGGCGACGCGGCGCGCTCGGCACATCGAGTTGCACGAAAGCAAGGCCATCGTTGAACTGCTGGGGAAGCTCGACAAGAAAGGTTTCAGCGTCGAGCATTACGCCGGGCAGGACAAACCGTTGTTTGAATTGATTGAAGGCGAGGGCGAGCGCGAGACGGTGAAACCGCTGTTTTCCATTCCGGAAATTCTGGCCGGAGTGAAAGAGGTCGGAAAGCGCGGGCTGTCCATCAAGCGGTTCAAGGGCCTCGGTGAAATGAATGCGAAGGAGCTGTTTGAAACGACGATGGATCCGGTGCGGCGCAAATTGCTGCGCATTGATCTGACCAACGCCGTGGATGCCGAAGAAATGTTCACCAAACTGATGGGCGAGGAAGTCGAGCCACGCCGCCAGTTCATCGAAGACAACGCGCTCAACGTGCGGAATCTGGACATTTGAAAACTTTTTGCTTGCCGATGTAGTCACATGTGACTACATTATAGTATGAAAGCGAAAAAAACCATCAAATACAAGCTGAGCAAGACTGCCGAACCAGCGGTGCTGCGCGATGCTGCGGTGGCTGAGTGGGGTCGCGTGGTAACGGTACGTGATGCCAAGGCGCATCTTTCCGCTCTTTTGGAGTGGGTGGCAGCCGGGAACGAACTCACCATCACGAGCGACGGCAAACCGAAGGCCAGATTGGTGAAGGTGGAGGCTGACGAACCCGGAAAAGTTTTTCAAGGCATGGGGGATTACCTCTTGAAACAGCCGATCCACCGCGGACCTTCGGCAGAGGAAATCATTCGCGAAGATCGCGACTCACGCGGCTGGTAACAATGTACCTCGACTCTGCCATCATCGTGAAACTGCTCGTGCGCGAAACGGACAGCAACTGGTTTGGTCGCAACCTGGCCGGCTGCAAGTTTGCAACCTCGGAACTGGCTTTGGCTGAAGTTCGTTCGGCCCTGCTCTCCAAGGAGCGCGGTGGGCATATCACGCCGTCAGAGCGCGGGACAGCCACGGAGAAGTTTCTCTCGATGATTGCAGATGAGTTCATCCACCTGTTTCCGCTGAATCGCGCCGTGCTTGAACGCGCGAGCGCGATTCAACAGGCGTGTCATCCGCGCATTCCGTTGCGCACGTTGGATGCCCTTCATGTGGCAACGTGTGATTTGCATCGTTGCGGCAAAATGTCCGCCACCGACGCACGGATGCGCGCCGCCTGCGAACAATTTGCCATTGCGCTTGTCCCGGCGAAACTGGAGGACTTAACCGCTGCCAACTGATTTGATTATGCCTGACAAAAGTTCCGAACAACTGCCTGCGGGCAACACACCGCTGTTCGCCTCCGGAGAAAAAATTGCCAAGATTAACGTCGCCGAGGAAATCAAGAACTCGTTTCTTGATTACTCGATGTCGGTGATCATTTCCCGCGCGCTGCCCGATGCGCGCGACGGCCTCAAGCCTTCGCAACGGCGCATTCTACTGGCGATGCACGATCTCTCGTTGTTTCCGAACCGCCAGCATCGCAAGTGTGCCAAAATTTGCGGCGACACCAGCGGCAACTACCATCCGCACGGGGAAGCGGTGATTTATCCGACGCTCGTTCACATGGCGCAGCCGTGGGCCATGCGCGAACGGCTCGTGGATGGCCAGGGCAACTTTGGTTCCGTTGAAGGCGATCCACCTGCCGCCATGCGTTACACCGAGGCGCGCATGACGCACCTCGGCGCAGCGCTGATGGAGGACATGGACCAGGACACCGTGGATTTCGTCCCCAACTATGACGAAACCCGCACCGAGCCGACCGTTTTTCCCGCCGCGTTTCCAAATCTGCTCGTCAACGGCGGCACGGGCATCGCCGTCGGCATGGCCACGAACATTCCACCGCACAATCTCGGTGAAATCATTGACGGCGTCTGCGCGCAGATTGATGACCCGAACATCTCGGTCAAGGGCCTGATGAAATTCATCAAAGGCCCGGATTTCCCGACCGGCTGCATGGTGTGCGGGCTGGAAGTAATCAAGGAATATTTCACGACCGGGCACGGCAGCATCAAGGTCCGCGGCAAAGTCGGTGTCGAACAGCTCAAGGGCGGCAAGGAACAGATCGTCATCACGGAAATCCCCTACAACGTCAACCGCGCGGTGCTCGTCGAACGCGTCGCCGAACTCGTGAACGAAAAGGTCCCGGGCTTCACCGACATCACGGCCATTCGTGACGAATCGGACGAAAACACGCGCGTGGTCGTCGAACTCAAGCGCGACGCCATCGCCAAGGTCGTCATCAACAACCTTTACAAGCAGACCGCGCTGGAATCGAGTTTTGCCGTCAACATGCTGGCCATTGACCATGGCATGCCCAAGAACCTCGGGCTCAAGGAGCTCATCAATTGCTACATCGAGCACCGCCGCGAAGTCGTGTTGCGCCGGACACGGTTCCAATTGAAGAAGGCCGAGGAACGCGCGGAAATTCTCGAAGG
>JBEKKZ010000016.1:0-61898 GCA_050010435.1 Verrucomicrobiota bacterium
CACCAACACGATAACGACGGTGGTGACCAACAGCGATGTGTTTGACCTGGTCAACCCGCAGTTGACGGCGACGAACAGCTTCACGGTGATCGTGAAGGAAGTGAACGTGGCGCCGGTGCTGCCGGTGCAGTTCAATCGGACAATTCACGGAAAGCTGCTGATGGTGGTGACCAACACGGCGACCGAACCGAACCAGCACGCGTTGACGACGGGTTATGCCCTGATCAGTCCACCGGCGGGCATGAGCATCAGCACCAACGGGGTGATTAGTTGGACCCCGGTGGTAAGCCAGGTGCCGAGCACGAACACGATAACGACGGTGGTGACCAACAGCGATGTGTTTGACCTGGTCAACCCGCAGTTGACGGCGACGAACAGCTTCACGGTGGTGGTAACAGTCAGCGTGGTGAACAGTCCTCCGTGGTTGCCGACGCAGACCAATCAGGTGGTTAACGAGCAAACGACGTTGGTAGTGACCAACACGGGCATGGACTCAAACATTCCGGCCAATGCTCTAGCTTACGCACTGCAGGCAGCTCCGGCCGGGGCGGCGATTGACGCCAACGGTATCATCACCTGGACGCCCACTCAGGCGCAAAGTCCGGGCACCAACACCATCACGACGGTGGTGACGGACAACGGGTCACCGCCGATGAGCGCGACGAACAGTTTCACGGTAATCGTGAAGGAAGTAAACGTAGCGCCGGTGTTGCCGGTGGTTTCGACCCAAACGGTGAGCACGTCGACGTTGTTGACGGTGACCAACACGGCCAGCGAGCCGAACATTCATGCAACCACGATTGGTTACCAGCTGGTCAATCCACCAGCGGGCATGACGATTAATATCAATGGGATCATTACTTGGACACCAAGCACAGGACAAGGCCCAAGCACCAACACGATTACGACAGTGGTGACCAACAGTGATGCGTTTGACCTGGTCAATCCGCAATTGACGGCGACCAACAGCTTCACCGTGATCGTCACGGGAGGATCGCCGCCACTTGTGATCCAATCCATCACCGTGTCCAACGGGATCGCCACGATTAAATGGAGCGCTGTCTCCGGACAAAATTACAGGTTGCAATACAAACAAAACCTGACGGATTCCACCTGGAGCAACGTGGTGCCGGACGTAACAGCAACGGGATCAATTGTCATCGCAACCAATGGCGTCAATAATTCGACACAGCAATTCTACCGGGTCATGCTTTTGCCGTGAACTGGACCGGCGGCGTCGGGTTTTTAGAATATGCGGGCAAAAATTTAACTGCCGCGCCCTTGCCAACATGGCAATATCGCTCGGCTGAGAGCCACAGTGGTGGCAAGCCGGGGCGCAGTGGGCAGCGATGCAAGTGCGTCCCAACCGCCAACGGACAGCCAAAGTCCAGACTGGATGACGAGCTGAGACCAGCGCGTTGGACGAGTTCTGAAACGGAGCTTGAAAACAGACCGCCTGCGGCGGTAAGAATAAGAACCCAAAACACATGGAAGAGGGAGGGCGACGAGGCATTGAGAATCGCTGCTCTCTCTTTCCAAAATGACTTGGGCGCGAAGCAATAAACCTGAAACAAGCAATGAAACAGCAACCGCGCGCGAGAATGGATTTTCTTCCCACTTGGGCTCGAAGCCTCTTTAAGCGCGCCTACCTCTTTATCAGCAACGAATATTGTCGGCAAAAATATGTCAAGCTTGGAAGATCAGCTTACCTCGGCAGCGGATTTCGACTCACGGTCAGGAACGCACGTTGCGTTTACCTGGGTGAGCGCACGAATCTGGAGATGGGGAATATCTGGAGCACGACTTGCGGTGAAATTAAAGTCGGCAATGATTGCTGGTTTGGGGTTCACAATATTGTGATGGGCCCGGTTATAATTGGCAATAATGTTGGAATGGGGCCGCATGTTACTATCGTTGGTCCGCATCACGCCATGCGTGGCTATGAAAACAAAGCTGGCAGGACGACGGTCATCGGGAACAATGTGTGGATCAGCGCCAATGTGACGATTATGTTTGGAGTAAAAATAGGGGACAATGCCATCGTCGGCCCAGCTTCCCTTGTAGCACACGATGTCCCGCCAAATGCTTATGTAATGGGCAATCCCGCTCGTGATCTGACGAAACTGGTCAAATTCGGTTGATCGCTTTAAAAAAAAGAAAAAGTCCGGAACGGACCCTGCGAAGGGTCGCTGGCGTTGCGCCCGTGCATCATACGACATTCCGCCCCCGATTTGTCCGGGCTATCTTTTCGAGATATTAAGTATGACCATGCATCCGCTTTTCAAACCCCGCTTTCAACGCCTGCTCCATGACAGCCTGGTCTGCGCTGCGCATGATTATCCAGACAAGCCGGCTTTGATCACAGAAACCAAACGGGTAACCTGGTCGCAACTGTTCGAGCATGTCCGGAAATGCGCATCGGCCCTTATTGCCCGCGGTGTCAAACGCGGCGACAGGGTGGTGATCTATGCTGATAACACCCTGGAATGCGTGATCGGGATATGGGCCACGCTCTGGGCTGGTGGCGTGTTTGTGGTGGTCAACCCTCAAACCAAAAAGGACAAGCTCCAATATATTATCAACCGCAGCGAGGCCAAGGTTCTGATCTCCACCGAGCATCTGTGGAAGCAATTCTTTCCACTTCTGTCAGAACCCACCCCGCTTGTTTCCGTGTTGTGTTCCAATATCGCCCGGAAAAGTTCTTTGGAATCATCACCCGTTCGCATGGATGACTACTGGCAGGTGTTGAGCCAGCAAGAACCCTTGGAGAAACCTGTGTTTGCCATTCCGACGGATCTTGCGGCGCTCATTTTCACTTCGGGGAGCACTGGCGCGCCCAAGGGCGTGGCAATGACTCACCAGTCCATGGTGTTTGCCCGCGATAGCATCACTGAATACCTTCGTCTGAACGCGGAGGATAAGATTGTCAATCTCCTGCCACTGGCATTTGACTACGGTCTTTACCAGATGCTGATGGCGACAGGATTGGGTGCCACCCTTGTATTGGAACGCTCGTTCACATATCCGGGCATGGTGTTCGATAAAATCAAGAGGGAAGAGGTGACTGTTTTCCCGGGTATCCCAACCATTTATTCGACCTTGTTGTCCATGCACAAGAAAACCGCGCTCTGTTTTCCATCCATACTGCGTGTGACCAACACTGCCGCCGCGCTCCCCCCGGACTACATCCCCGCATTACGCCAGATTTTCCCCAACGCTTTAATCTTCGCCATGTATGGGCTTACGGAATGCAAACGCGTCAGTTATCTGGAGCCCGAACTTATTGACGTGAAGCGCGGTTCGGTTGGCAAACCCATTCCAGGCACCGAAATGTTTCTGCTCTCCCCGGAGGGAACGCCTGTGCCGCCCGGCGAACCCGGCATCCTGCACATCCGCGGGCCGCACATAATGCTGGGATACTGGAAAGATCCCGAGACGACGGCAAAAATGATCAAGCCCGGCCATCTGCCTGGTGAGCGGATATTGTGCGCGCAGGATTGGTTCGTCATGGACAATGAGGGCTTCTTTTATTTCAAAGGCCGCAGTGATGATATCATTAAAACCCGCGGTGAAAAGGTAAGCCCGGTGGAGGTGGAAAATGTCCTGCACAGCATGCCCGGCGTGAAGGAAGCAGCCGTTATCGGCGTGCCTGACGAAAACCTGGGCCAGGCTATTGAAGCGTTTGTCGTGTTGGAAAACGACAGAACGATTAGCGCCAGGGAAATTCAGCGCTACTGCGCCGCCCGGCTCGAGAACTTCATGGTGCCGCAGCGTGTTCGATTGCTTTCCGAATTGCCCAAAACAGCCAACGGCAAGATAAAAAAAGATGCCCTGCGCTAAACCCCGGTTGGAACAGAAAGAACGATCCATGCCTGACTCCGTGTTACCCGAAGCCAATCAAAAGTCAGTTCTCGATTTTGTTGATCGCTATCGTTCCAAAATCAATCTTCTGCCTGATAAACCAGAAGAAACCATTGAGGCGACGGTGCGCGCCTTGTGGTTATGTGCCGCGAGCGTTCCGGCATCCGCCACAATGTCTGTAAAGACGCCCTTGCCCTCGTTGACCGAGGATCAGCGGCAAAAGCTCGCCGATTTGCTGGAGCAACGCTCTCGTGGAGTTCCTCTCGCCCATCTGACCGGCTGGCAGCATTTCATGGGGCTGGAATTTAAATGCACTTCACAGGCGCTTATTCCGCGCAAAGAAACGGAAATCGTGGGGCATGCCGCGCGGGCAATACTTGCGGACAAAATACTGCCAAATAAACCAAAGGTGCTTGATTTATGCACTGGTTCCGGGAATCTCGCCTGCGCCATGGCTTGCCATGTCCCGCAGTGCATCGTGTTTGCCGCCGATCTCTCCCCGGAAGCGGTGGAACTGGCCAGGAGTAATGCGCGTCATCTTGGGTGCGCTGACAAGGTCAACACCTTTGTCGGCGATCTCTTTGCTCCATTCGAGTCAGAACCGTTTTACCGTTCTTTTGATCTGATCATCTGCAATCCGCCGTACATAACCAGCGCCAAGCTGCCGTCTCTGAATTATGAAATCATCGGCCACGAACCAAAAATGGCGTTTGACGCGGGTCCTCTTGGCCTTTCGATACTGTGGCGCCTGCTTCAGGACGCACCCCGGTTTTTAAAAAATGGTGGTTGGCTTGCATTTGAAGTGGGCTTGGGGCAGGGCGCTGGACTTGTACAACGGCTTTCAAAAAACACCCGGTTCACAAACGTGCAGGGTATGCTTGACGAAAAAGGCAATATCCGGGCCATCATCGGCCAACATCGGCCATCGTCGGTCGTCACGCCTGTCGCATTGACAACCTAGGAGACAAAAATGAGTCGCAAAATCATTTTGTTGCTTGTTTCGCTCGTCTGTCTCACGGGAGTAGCAGTGTTATTGCTTTCCACGAGGCGAACTGATACTGGTATGCCCCCAATGAGCAGCCAAACAAATATCGTGCAGCGGTTTGATCTTTCAGGTTACGCGGATACTCCGCCTTCAAAACCGCTGCGTTTGTTGTTCATCCATCACTCCTGTGGCGGGCAGCTCCTTGCCTTACCCGGAACTGATAATGGGACAAACTGCATCTACATTTCCAACCCCAACGGCGGCGGCTTGCGCTCACGCCTGGAGAAGAATTCCTACGAAGTCCACCAAGCCTCCTACGGAAGCCGGATTGGTCAGAACACCGACATCTTTGACTGGCCGCCAAAATTCCGCGGCCAGATGGAGCAGATATTGTCCTGTGATTTTCAAGACACCAGCTACACCGATGGCCGCCGCAACCAAATCGTGGTTTTCAAATCCTGCTTTCCGAACAATGATTTTGTATCCGCCGGCACGCCTCCGGGAAATCCCGCCGGACCCGAATTGACCGTGTGGAATGCCAGAGCCGCCTATGCGATGCTCCTGGACGAATTCCGCAAATATCCGAATGTGCTTTTTGTTTGCGTCACTGTGCCTCCGCTCGCGCCCAAAGCATCGCCGCAACCTCTGTGGAAGCAACTGGCCAAGAAAGTCCTTGGGCGCGGCAACCGGCTCGCCCAAAGCGCACCGTTGGCCCGCGAGTTCAACAACTGGTTGAGCGGCAGGGACGGATGGTTGAAAGACAGCCCGCTGACCAACGTGGTCGTCTTTGACTACTATGACATTCTGACTGGCAACGGCGTGTCGGACCTATCGCTCTATCCCACCGGCGACGGCTGCGACAGCCATCCCAGCCGCGAAGGAAATGAGAAGGCGGCGGAAGCCTTTGTCCCCTTGCTCAACCGCGCCGTGCGCCGCGCGGGACTGGCCCAATAGAATTTCCAGCGACCCAACACGCCAACAAAACAATGCAGATGAATCACACCAAAGAAATACGCGATTTTGTCGTCACCAATTTTCTGTTTGGCGACGCATCATCACTCCAGGATACCACCTCGTTTCTCGAAAGCGGAATTGTTGACTCCACCGGCATGCTGGAACTGATCATGTTTCTGGAGCAAACCTACGACATCAAAATCGAACCCGAGGAAATGCTCCCGGAGAATCTCGACAGCGTGAACAAGGTCATCCAGTTCCTCGGACGCAAACAAGAAAAGGCCGCTGGCGCTTAACGCTGAAAAACGTCGTTACCATTCGGTCCAAACCAGCAGGCAGTCCGGCATAAACCAGTCAATTCTCACCGATGTGTGCCATTGCGGGAATCCTGAACTTTGCGGAAGCTCCAGCGCCGACTGAAGACGCCATGCGTCGGATGCTGGCGATGGTGCGACACCGTGGGCCGGATCAGTTTGGCATTTATCTGGCGGATCAGGTTGCGTTGGGCAATGCCCGTCTCAGCATCATTGACCTGTCCGGCGGTCAGCAACCGATCACCAACGAAGACGAAACGCTATGGATTGTCTTCAATGGAGAGATTTTTAATTACATCGAGCTTAGAGCGGGGTTGGAAGCCAAAGGACATCGGTTCTCAACTCACTGTGACACGGAAGTTATTCTGCATTTGTACGAGGAGTGCGGGCCGGAATGTTTGCGCCAACTCAATGGACAATTTGCGATTGCGATTTGGAATGAACGCGACCGATCCTTGTTTCTCGCGCGGGATCGCGTCGGGGTGCGACCGTTGTTTTATACGCAAACGGGCAGTCGCTTGATTTTCGCTTCCGAGATCAAATCAATCCTCACGGCCCCCCAGGTGAAGACGGATATTGATCCTCTCGCCATTGACCAGATCTTCACCTACTGGAGCACGCTTTCACCTCGGACCTGTTTCCGGGGGATCGTGGACGTGCCCCCCGGGCATTATCTTGTGGCGAAAGAGGGGCAGGTGACCGTAAAGGCTTTCTGGAAACCGGAGTTTTCAAGCGAGGCGCCGTCGGCACTTACACCATCGACAAACGCAATCGCTTCCAGAAAAGAGCGCAGCCTTGCAGATTACGTCGCCGAGTTTCATGAATTGTTGAAGGATGCCGCGCGCATCAGGTTGCGGGCGGACGTGCCGGTGGGAGCGTACTTGAGCGGCGGGTTGGATTCTTCGGCCATTGCCGCCATCGTCCGGAAGTTGGGAGTGAGCCGATTGGATACTTTTTCCATTGCTTTCAACGATCAACAATTCGATGAAAGTGTATTCCAGCGGGAAATGGCGGCGTATTTGGGCACGGATCATCATGTGGTGCAGGTGACGCACGCCGACATCGGGAACGCCTTTCCCGACGTGATCTGGCACACCGAAGTCCCGGTGATGCGAACCGCGCCGGTGCCGATGTTTTTGCTCTCGAAACTGGTCCACGACCACGGATTTAAGGTGGTGCTTACCGGCGAAGGTGCGGACGAATTTCTTGCGGGTTACGACATATTCAAAGAGGCAAAGATCCGCCGCTTTTGGGCCCCAAATCCGCATTCGAAATGGCGGCAACTGCTGCTGAAACGATTGTATCCGGACATTTCAAACCTCAAGGCCACGGGAGCGACGTATCTGGCAGCCTTTTTTGGGGCCGGATTGAAGGAAACCGATGCCCCCGACTATTCGCACGCGATTCGGTGGCGCAACAATCGCCGCACCTGTCGGTTTTTTTCTAAAGACTTTGGCGCGGCGATCACAGAGCAGCAAAGTCGCGGAAGAGTAGCGCCGGGTTATCCTGACGGTTTTCAAAAGTGGGGGGATTTGGAAAAAGCGCAGTTTCTGGAAATCTCCATCTTTTTCTCGCAATATCTCCTCGCTTCGCAGGGCGATCGCGTCGCCATGGCCCATTCGGTGGAAGGACGCTACCCGTTCCTCGACGTCCGGGTGGTTGAGTTTTGCAACCGGTTGCCGGCGCGATTAAAACTGCGCGGGCTGACGGACAAGTTTCTATTGCGTCAGTTGGCCAGTGAATATCTGCCGGAAAAAATCTGGCGCCGAGGGAAGCGGCCTTATCGGGCGCCAATCCATCGGAGCTTTTTTAACGAGGCCACTCCGGATTACGTTCGGGAGCTTTTGTCCGAATCATCCGTGACCGCTTCCGGTATTTTCAATCCGGTGGCCGTTCGCCAACTCGGTGCGAAACTGGAGCAGGGCAAAGTGGTCGGGGAAACTGACGACATGGCCTTGGTTGGCATTTTATCCACGCTACTGGTGCAGCGTCGTTTCGTTTCAGACTTCAGCCCGGCCAACGCGTTGTCCGACCGCGATGATGTCAAAGTCGTCAGCCGGGGTGTGGCGGATCAGCCGGCCAAACGTGTCGGGAACGTATGTTGAACCAGGACATTTTAGAGAAATCCGCGCGCGCCTTTCCGGACAAACCGGCAGTATAATTCAATGGCGTTTGGAAAACGTACGCCGACGTCAATCGCCAGGCAGCAACCATTCTATTATGGACCCCAAAACCTTTTCAAAAGAATCATTAAAAATCGATTGTGCCGAGCAGGTCCGGCTGATTACCCGTGAAGTTCAGCGGCTGCTTGTCTCATTTAAGCGCCGCGGAGTGGTCCTCGGACTTTCCGGCGGAATCGACAGCTCGGTCACGGCCGCCTTATGCGTGCGGGCCGTGGGAAAGGAGCGTGTTTTCGGCATACATATGCCCGACCAACACTCGTCACCCGACACCCTGGGTCTCAGCCAGTCTATCTCCACCCATTTCGGATTCAATTCAGCGGTGGAAGAAATCACGGCAATTCTCGAGGCGGTTGGATGTTATACCCGGCAGGCGAAAGCCATTCAATTGGCCATCCCGGAATATGAGAAAGGATGGAAAAGCAAAATCGTCCTGGAGAATATTCTCGCCAACCGGGGCTTCAATTACTTCAGCGTCGTCGCTCAAGCGCCCGATGGAACTCTCATCAAAAAACGACTTTCGTTGGAGGCATATCTGGGAATCCTGGCCGCAACCAATTTCAAGCAGCGCGTGCGAAAGATGATGGAGTACTACTACGCCGACCGTCTGAATTACGCCGTGGCGGGCACGCCCAACCGGCTTGAATATGATCAAGGATTCTTTGTGAAAGTCGGTGACGGGGCCGCTGACTTGAAACCCATTGCGCATCTCTATAAGAGCCAGGTCTATCAGATGGCAGAATATCTGGGCGTGCCGGAAAATATCCGCCAACGCACTCCGAACACGGACACCTACAGTCTGCAACAAGGCCAGGACGAGTTCTATTTCTCACTACCACACGAAAAAATGGATCTTTGTCTGTACGCGAAGAACCATGCAATCCCGGCCGCAACCGTTGCGCCTTTGGTCGGCCTTTCCGCAGAGCAGGTGGAGCGCGTGTTCAAGGACATTGACATGAAACGGTCGTCCACGCGCTATCTCCATTTGAAACCGCAACTGGTCGTGCCCGTGGACGAATTGGCAGTTTGAAGCGGTTGCGGCTGATGCCGGTCGCGTGGGGTATCAGGGCAAACAAGGTTTATGACCGGCAAGTTGCACCCCAAGAAGTCCGCAACAACAACCTGTTGGCGGCCTCGATGACGCGAATCGCGGCGGGCGAGGTAACTTGATTTTTATCAAGGAAGAACGGCATGATACT
Source organism: Verrucomicrobiota bacterium (assembly GCA_050010435.1). Classification (GTDB taxonomy): domain Bacteria; phylum Verrucomicrobiota; class Verrucomicrobiia; order Limisphaerales; family UBA11358; genus UBA11358. The sequence continues at coordinate 9,494 of JBEKKZ010000016.1, forward strand.
TTTAAGTTGAACGCGGCTTGTGCTGGCGGGATGTGCCGGAAGCCGACCTACACATGGAAAACCGAACTGAACGTCGCCTGAAGCATCAGACGACCCATTCCAGCGCTGAATTATGAGCATTAAACAGTGCAGCACTATAAATTTACCCAAGATTGCCGACCCGCGCGGGAACCTGACCTTCATCGAAGGTGGAAGGCATGTGCCCTTTCAAATCCAGCGGGTGTATTACCTGTATGACACGCCGGGCGGAGCGGAACGGGGCGGCCATGCGCATAAAAACCTGCACCAGCTGATTATCGCCATGTCCGGCAGCTTCGACGTCATTCTCAATGACGGCAGGGAGAAGAAACGATTCCATCTAAACCGCTCCTATTACGGATTGTATGTGTGCCCCATGATTTGGCGTGAACTGGACAACTTTTCGTCCGGTTCGGTGTGCATGGTGCTGGCTTCCAATTTTTACGATGAATCTGATTATTTCCGGGACTTTCAGGAGTTTCTCAAAGCTTCGAAAACAGCACGATGAAAGTACCTTTTCTTGAACTAAAGCCGGCTTACGACGAGCTTCGTGACGAGCTGGACGCGGCATACCACCGGGTCATGGATTCCGGCTGGTATTTGCTGGGCAACGAAATTGAATCGTTTGAAGCCGGGTTCGCCAGGTATTGCGAGGCCAGGCATTGCGTTGCCGTTGGCAATGGTCTGGATGCGCTGCATTTGATTCTGCGGGCTTACAACATTGGCGCGGGTGACGAAGTGATTGTCCCGACGAACACGTTCATCGCCACCTGGCTGGCGGTGTCATACGCGGGTGCCACGCCGGTGCCGGTCGAACCTGACCTGAAGACATTCAACATTGACCCGAAACGGGTTGAGGCGGCCATCACGCCGAAAACAAAAGCCATCATGCCGGTGCATCTTTACGGCCAGCCGGCGGACATGGATCCGATCCTGGCCCTTGCCGGAAAACACGGTTTGAAAGTCATCGAGGACAATGCGCAGGCGCAGGGCGCCCGATACAAAGGCCGGCGAACCGGTTCGCTCGGCGATGCAGCCGGGAACAGCTTTTATCCGGGGAAGAATCTCGGCGCTTTCAGTGATGCCGGAGCGGTGACTACGAATGACGCGGAACTGGCGGACCGGGTGCGTACGCTGCGCAATTACGGCTCAAAGAAAAAATATTTCAATGACGTGAAAGGCTTCAACTCGCGTCTGGATGAACTCCAAGCCGCCTTTCTGCGCGTGAAGTTGAAGAAACTGGATGAGTGGAATGACCGTCGCCGGAACGTGGCTGCGCTTTATTTGACTGAATTAGGCGGTGCAGTGAATCTTACACTGCCGCTCGTGCCTGAATGGGCGGAACCGATCTGGCATCTTTTTGTGGTGCGCCATCCCAAACGGGATGCCTTGCAACAAAAACTTGCAGCGGCGGATATTGGCACATTGATCCATTATCCCGTGCCGGCGCACCGGTCCGGAGCTTATGCGGATGGGAAATGGAAACGGCATGATTTTCCGATCGCCGAGGAACTGGCTGGCACGGTTTTGAGCCTGCCCATCGGGCCGCATCTTTTGAACGAGCAGGCCCGGTTTGTTGCCGCCGAAGTGATTGGCGCCGGCAAAACGCTTTAACCGGTCCCGCAACAATTTTCCACGACAGAATAATGGGCAAGACGTACGGGCAAATCCTCAAGTCCTCGGCGCTGATTGGCGGCTCCTCGATGGTGAATGTTTGTTTTCGCATCTTGCGGACAAAAGTCATGGCTTTGCTTCTGGGGCCGACGGGTTTTGGATTGCTGGGTCTTTACGATTCAATTTGCGAATTGACGCGAAGCCTTGCCGGGATGGGGGTGAAAACCAGCGGGGTGCGCCAGATTGCCGAAGCCGTTGGGGCCGGTGACGCCCAATGCATAGCCCGCACGGTAACCACCCTTCGTCGGGTGGCCTTTTGCTCCGGAGGGATTGGCGCCCTGTTGCTGATGATTCTGAGCAAGCCGGTTTCGCGTCTGACTTTTGGAGACGACAAGCACATCGCGGCCATCACCTTGCTGGCCTTGGCGGTGTTTTTCAGCGACATTTCCGACGGGCAGGCGGCGCTGGTCCAAGGCATGCGCCGGATTTCCGACCTGGCGCGGATGGGCATATGGGGGGCGTTTTATGGGACAGTACTCAGCATCCCCATCGTTTACTTTTTAGGCGAACGTGGTGTCGTGCCATCCCTGGTCTGTGTGGCAGCGATGAGCATTCTGACATCGTGGTGGTATGCGCGAAAGATCAAGGTGGAAAGAGTTTCAACCGGTCTGCGTGAAGTCATGGCCGAAACTTCCGCCTTGTTGAAACTAGGGTTCGTTTTCATGGCCAGCGGACTCATGACCATGGGTTCGGCCTACTTGGTGCGCATCATCGTGCTGCGAAAAATTGATTTCGCAGCAGTCGGTTTTTATTCGGCGGCCTGGGGTTTTGGCGGTTTGTACGTGGGGTTCATTCTTTCGGCGATGGGCGCAGACTTTTATCCGCGGTTGACAGCGGTGGCCAAAGACAATCCGGAGTGCAATCGGCTGGTCAATGAGCAGGCTGAAGTGGGTCTGTTGATTGCGGGACCGGGACTTCTGGCCACCCTTACTTTTGCGCCGTTGGTCATGGATCTGTTCTATTCGGACAAATTCGGGCCTGCGGTTGAAGTTCTGCGTTGGATTTGTCTGGGCATGATGCTTCGCGTCACCAGCTGGCCCATGGGTTTTATGCTGATTGCCAAGGGCAGGGGAACCCTCTTTTTCTGGAGTGAATTGGCAAGCAATCTGGTCTATGTGGGTCTGATTTGGCTGGGAGTGGCGACATATCGCCTGAACGGCGCAGGCATGGCGTTCTTTGGTTCGTGTGCGGTCTATTGGCTTGGCATCTATCTGGTTGTCCGCCGGTTAAGCGGATTCCGCTGGTCAACAAGCAACCTGCGGCTGGCCGCAATCTTTTTGCCCGCAACAACGGCGGTGTTTGTCGGTTGGTATTTCCTTTCTCATATCGGCGCCGCGATTTTTGGGATGACGCTCACGCTGCTGGCCGGCATTTATTCGTTGCGAACACTTTGCACGTTGGTTCCGCTGGAACGATTCCCCAAACCCGCGCAGAAAATGATTTTGTTTTTTCGGTTGGCACCTCCAAACCCGAACGGTTGAACCGCCGTTTCATTCAATTTTGGCAGTTAAGAACTAAATCCATCAAAAAAGGAAGGCATCCATGAAAATAGCAGTCATCGGGTTGGGTTACGTCGGGCTTCCCTTGTCGCTTCAATTCGCGCGGTCGGGAGTCACGGTTTTTGGTTTGGACATTGATCCGGCGAAGGTGGAATCGCTGAACGGCGGGCGCAGTTACATCAAGCACATTCCCTCGGAAGTAATTTCCGAGGCGGTGAAGGCGCGCAGGTTCTCCGCATCCGGTGATTTCAGCCGCATTCGGGAAGTCGAAGCGGCCATCATTTGCGTGCCCACGCCGCTCAATAAAAACCGCGAGCCGGATATCTCGTTCATCGTCGAGACCGGCAAAGCCATCGCGCCGCATCTGACAAAGGGAATTTTGGTGGTGCTGGAATCCACGACTTATCCGGGCACGACCGATGAAGATTTGCGTGAAGTGCTTGAAGCCGGATCGAAGCTGAAAGCGGGAACGGACTTTCATCTGGCCTTTTCGCCGGAACGGGAAGACCCGGGAAATGCGCAAAGCAAGGTCGAAATTATTCCCAAAGTGATCGGCGGTTACACTCCGGCTTGTTTGGAGCGCGCCAAAGCGCTTTATGGCCGCGCCATCAAAACCATTGTGCCGGTCTCTTCCTGTCGGGCGGCCGAGGCCGCGAAGCTGCTCGAAAACATTTTTCGCAGCGTGAACATCGCCCTGGTCAACGAACTGAAACTGGTGTACGGAGCGATGGGGATTGACGTCTGGGAAGTAATCCAGGCCGCGAAGACAAAACCGTTCGGCTTCATGGCATTTTATCCCGGGCCGGGTTTGGGCGGGCATTGCATTCCCATTGACCCATTCTATCTCACCTGGAAGGCCCGCGAGTACGGCCAGCATACGCGTTTTATCGAGCTGGCGGGTGAAATCAACACCGCCATGCCAACACATGTGGTGAATCGAACGGCTGAAGCCCTCAATGAATTGCGGAAATCCATGAAAGGAAGCCGCATATTGGTGCTGGGCCTGGCTTACAAACCGAACGTGGATGATGACCGTGAATCGCCGAGTTACGTTCTGTTGGATCTTCTCAAAACCCGCGGCGCGGACGTGGCCTATTACGATCCTTACGTGCCGGTCATCCGCCCAACCCGCGAGCATCCACATTGGGTTGGCACCCGTTCCGTAAGCTGGAATCGTGAAACACTGCAAAGTTTTGATGCGATCATCATCGCCACCAACCACCAGGTTATCAATTACCAGGAACTGGCGGATTGGTCGGCGTGCATTGTGGACACCCGCAATGCGATGGCGGGGCTGAAGGTAAAACCCCGTCAAGTTTGGAAAGCATAGGCAGTCGTAAAACGGGAAGTTGGGTTTCATCATGATCTTGTTGCTGGGATCAAGCGGTTACGTGGGGCAGGCCTTTGCGACCGAATTGCGCAGGCGTGGACACAGTTTTATTCCACTCACGCGCAAGGCGATTAATTACGCGGATTTCACCCTTTTGTTTGATTATGTGCGGAAAGTAAAACCGGAGTTCATCATTAATGCGGCCGGATACCGGGGCCGGCCGAATGTAGATGCCTGCGAACTGGCTCGCGAAGAAACTTTGTTTGCCAACACCCTGCTTCCCCAGACCGTTGCCCGCGTTTGCTCAATGACCGACACCCTCTGGGGTCATGTCTCTTCCGGTTGCATTTATCGCGGAGCAAAGATGATTCTCAACGGAAATACCCAAAACGTGGAGGGGGCGGAACTGCGGCGATTGTTTGCGGAGCACCCGGAAAGAATTTGCGGCTATACTGAATGGGACGAACCCAACTTTGCCTTCCGCCACGCACCGTGCAATTTTTACAGCGGAACCAAGGCACTGGCGGAAGAGGCCATTCGCAGGCTGGGCAGGGTTTATATCTGGCGTCCGGGAATGCCATTCAACGAACGGAGCGAGCCGGGAAATTTTCTCTGGCGATTGCAAAACTACGCCAGGGTTTACGACGGCGTGAACTCGATCTCGCACCTCGAAGACTTTGTCCGGGCCTGTCTGGACCTCTGGGAAATACAGGCGCCAGTTGGAATTTATAATGTCACCAATCCCGGCGCGGTGGCGACACGGCAGGTCATCGAAATGATTCAGCGGATTCTCAAACCGAACCGCCGTTTTGAATTTTGGAAGGATGACGAGGAGTTTTATCTTCTCAGCACCAGGGCGCTGCGTTCCAATTGTGTTCTGGATGTTTCAAAATTGCTGGCCACCGGCGTGAAAATCCGGCCCGTGGAAAAGGCTTTGGAAGATTCGCTGCGGCATTGGACAGTATCGATCGGCGAATTGGTGCATCATTAAACCTTTCCTTGTTCTCCATTTGAAATATAAAACAGCCGGAACAACGCTTGATCATGAAATCAAAAAAAACCGTTCTTTCGCATTTCAACAACAAAAATGCCCGCGCACTGGTTAAAGCGTTGCTGCTTGGCCTGTTCGCGTTGAATCGCAATGTAAAAGCCCAGAACGTATTGGCGCCTTCGCCGCAATCGCCCGACCAGACCCCGACGGCGGTGCAACAAACCAGTGAAATGGACGTGTTTGTCTCCAATCAAACTCAAACCGGGTCACAGCCATTCCAATGGGAAGCACTGACCTTGCGGCCCCATCCTTTCTACCAGTTTCTTTACGGGGATGGGATTCAAAATGGTCCCGGCACGTCATTTAACACAACCATTCAGGAAATTTCATTGGGAGCTCTCCTGGAGATGGGCAGTCATTGGACTTTGGATTACTCGCCCCTCTGGACGGTTTATTCAAACAATCATTTCCAAAACACCTTCGGGCAGGCGGTCAAGCTGGTGGGGGGAACTGCGTATAACGACTGGGTTTTCGGAATCTCACAAGGTTACACCGACTCATCTTCACCCGCGGTTGAAACGGCCACCCAAACCCGCCAGAAAACCTACGACACCGCCGTCAACGCTGCCTACACCATGAACAGCAAAATGTCGCTGAACCTGGCGGTAAATCAGAACTTCGTTTCGGCCGATCAATTTTCAAGTTACAAGGAATGGTCAACGCTGGACTGGTTGAATTATCAATTCTGGCCGCGATTGAACGCCGCTGTTGGCGTGGGCGGTGGTTATGATAATGAGGATGCCAGCCCCGACATGACCTTCGAACAATTGCAAGGACGGGTCAATTGGCGCGCGACCGACAAGATCAGTTTTCAACTCCACGGCGGCGTGGAAGACCGGCAGTTTTTGAGCGGGGGCGCCGCTGACCTCATCAATCCGGTCTTTGACGCCGTGATTCAATACCAGCCCTTTGAACAAACGAAAATTTCCCTGACCGGCGAGCGGATTGTGGCGGCTTCCTATTTGCAAGGCAATCAGGTCACTGAAAGCACCGGGGTCAGTGCCGGCCTGAACCAACGGCTGGTGAAAAAGCTTTTTCTGGATTTGAGTGGCGGCTACCAGACGGTGAAATATATTTCTTCGGGCTCTTCCGTTTCCAACCGCAAGGACGACTACGACTACCTCAATGCGCAATTGAGTTGTGCTTTTCTCAAACGTGGCACCATCGCGGTGTTTTACCAAATCAGCCAGGATGCCTCTTCCCAGGCAGGTTACAGCTTTACCAGCCACCAGGTCGGATTCTCAATCGGATACCGCTACTAAAGTCCGATCCCAAAAGCACACTTTCCCGCGCGAATCTCAGAACCAGGAGAATCTTTCCGGCACAATGACGATGTCGCCGGGTTTCAGGTAGAACAACTCGCTCGATTTCCCGTCCACGACCCGCTTCAGGTTCACGATGTAATTCCGGGTGCTGTTTCCTTCGTGCCGGATTATCGTGACCCCCTTCAGGTTGGCCTTCGTGTAATCATATCCCCCTGCCTCCATTACCGCTTCAAGGGCCGTAATGGGATGATCGGACATGACCTTTCCCGGGCGGAGCACTGACCCGCTGACATAGACCGGAAAGGAAGAACTCTGCACTTCCACCGTAACTTCCTTCGACACCAACTGCGTCGAGTAAAGGTCCAACAGGTCCTTCTCCAGTTCCTTCGGCGTCTTGCCTGCGGCCTTCACTTCGCCGACCAAATCCAGCGAGATCATGCCGTCCCGGCGGATGGGCTGCGTCTTGTTCAGGTTCGCATTGCCCGGGAAGGAAATTTTCAGCACGTCACCCTCCCGCAGGGTGATGATTTCCGTGGTGTTGGTGCCTTGCAGGGCGGCGGGGGGCAGGGAAGGTTGCGTCTGGCAACCGGCGGCCAGGGCCAGCACCACAAGCCCCGGTGCAAGCTGCTTCAGCCAGCGAACAAAACGACCACTGCCTCCAATTATTTTGGTGATGAAATTTTTTGTCATAGTTAATTCCCTCGGTTCAGAATGATGCTCCCTCTTTGAACAGAAAAACCCGGCCGCGTCAAGCCCAACTTGCCCCTCCCGGCCGCAACCGGACCCGTCATCGTTCGGTTTCCCAGCTTTAGGCGGTCCATGTGGTGCAACCTGTGTTCTTCCCCTTCCTGGCAGCGCCGGCGTCCCGCCGGCTTGGGGCGTTGGAACCATGCTCCCCCGTCACCCGGGACAAACGACTCCAAAACCCTTGAAGGCCCGGAAAAATAACAAATCAATTTTTTTTGATTCATTAATGTAATAAAATACGGGACTTGAATTCAAAAACTGTCAAGGTTTCACCAAAACATGGTTGGTTTATTTCCTGACTTTCGACAATCTTTCTGCTTGTAATACCAATTCCCAGAGACAATCGGTGCAATGGGTAGGGCGGCGCTGCTGCGCCGCCGGGTTTGATGGCCGCGCAGCCGCGCGGCCCTACCGTCTGGAATAGGTGCTGATTATTATCGGGAAATGGTATAAGGCGCAAAACAGCGCCGGCCATGCACCAACCAACATCGAAACAAACAATGAAAAAATTAATTCTGATTACAGCAACATTCGGTTTCGCCGCCGCAATAACTGCTTCCGCAGCGGACGGAAAGACAAACTGGGATTCGCTCTGCGCCAAGTGCCATGGCGCGGATGGCAAAGGCCAGACCAAAATGGGCCAGAAACTGGGCGTCAAGGATTTCACGGATGCCAAGGTTCAGGCGGAATTGAAGGATGACGCGGCCGCCAAGACGATCAAAGAAGGGATGAAGGACAAGGATGGCAAGACCTTGATGAAACCTTTCGATACCTTGTCGGATGAAGAAATCAAGGCGTTGGTCCAATACGTCCGCAGTTTGAAGACGTAGCACGGTTTGCGGACGAGGGCTGCCGGATCGGCAATTTGAGAAGGGAGCCCTCGTTCCTCTGAAAGGCAAAAACCAAGCCCGGCATTATGCGCCGCTTCAAGTTGCCACCACAAATTCTGCGTTTGGTCCTGCTGACGCTGGCGATTGTTGGCTCCTACCTGATTGCGCGCATCTTTCTGACGCCGGCGTCATTCGGAGAATTTGGCTGGTATCGGGGCGAGGCGCTGGTGGAACTGCGTTCGCGCACGCCGGTTTACGCGGGCAAGCAGGCGTGCGATGAATGTCATTCCGACGAACTGCGGAAACTCGCCAGGTTTGAACACCAAACACTCTCCTGCGAAGCCTGCCACGGTGTGAGCCGCGATCACGCGGACAATCCCGATGTCCTGCCCGTCAAGCTGACCGGCAGCCATTGCATCCGTTGCCACGAAGCCAATCCATCCCGGCCCAAGTGGTTCAAACAAATCGTCGTCAAAGATCATTACAGCGGGAAGTGCACCGAATGTCACGTGCCCCATCAACCCAGCCAGACCCCATGAAGACTCAATTCAGCCGGCGCGGTGCATTGTCGAGACTGGGCGGCGCCATCGCCGGCCTGCTCACTCTTTCCGCCGCGCGTACCGTCAAAGCGGCGGTGCAAAAAGTGTTTGTCTCCTCCGGCGCGCCGAAGGATTACGATCCGACGAAGCACAAATGGCTCATGTGCATTGACGTGAACCGGTGCATCGGCTGCGGGCTGTGCGTGGAGGCGTGCAAGAAGGAAAATGGCGTGCCGGAAGGCCCGTATTTCCGGACGTGGATCGAACGCTATGTCATCACCAAACCGGAACCCGGCTCGGGCCAGACGCGCGGGGAAACGCAGGTGGATTCGCCCAATGGTGGAATGCACGGCTTCCCCGAACTGTCCCTGCCGAAGGACAAAATCGAACATTCGTTTTTCGTGCCGAAGCTTTGCAATCTCTGTGAACACTCGCCTTGCGTGCAGGTGTGTCCCGTCGGCGCCACCTTCGATGCGCCCGACGGCGCCGTGCTGATTGATCCGAAATACTGCATCGGCTGCGGCTTTTGCATCCAGGCCTGTCCCTATGGCTGCCGCTTCCTGAGTCCAGTCACCAAAACCGCCGAGAAGTGCACGTTGTGCTATCACCGCATCACCCGCGGATTAAAACCGGCGTGCGTTGAAATTTGTCCGACGCAGGCGCGCATCTTCGGCGATTTGAAAAACCCGGTTTCGGACGATCCCGTTCAAAAGTTTTACGAAAACAATCGTGTGCAGGTGCTCAAACCGCATCTGGGCACGGAACCTCGCGTTCTCTACGCCGGCCTGGACAAGGAGGTCAGATAAAATGACGGGCGAAATAACCAACGTGGTGGTCGAGGTCCTGCCGAGGTTTGAAGGATACGTGTATCCCAACGAAGCCAGCCTGCATCCGCTGTGGGGCTTCCTGATTGTTCTTTATCCCTACATCACCGGCCTGGTTGCGGGCGCCTTCATCATGGCATCGCTGGTGCGCGTGTTCAAAGTCAAGGCGCTGGAACCGGTGTATCGGCTCTCGCTGTTGACGTCGTTCTCGTTCCTGCTTTGCGCCACGTTGCCACTGCTGTTCCACCTGGGACATCCGGAACGCTGCTTTGAAATCATGATGACTCCACATCTGACTTCGCCGATGGCGATTTTCGGTTTCGTTTATGCCTGGTACTTGATGGCGGTTCTGTTGTTGGAACTTTGGTTTGATTACCGCCATGACCTGGTGCAATGGGCAAAAGTGACGCCGGGATTCCAGGGCATTATCTACCGTGCCTTCACCGTCGGCGTGACCGACGAATCGCCACCGGCTGTGGCACTGGACATGAAGATGGGGCGGATTCTGTCCGTGGTCGGCATCCCCTCGGCGTTTCTGCTGCACGGCTACGTCGGTTTCATTTTCGGCTCGATCAAGGCCAATCCCTGGTGGGGCAACGGATTGATGCCGATCATCTTTATCCTGTCCGCCATCGTGTCGGGCATCGCGCTTTGCGTGTTCAACTACATGGTTCTGACCTGGATCCGGCGCCACACCGTTGATATGCGTTGCCTGGACACGATGGCGATGTTTCTCTTTTACGCGCTGGTGGTGGATGCCGCCGTTGAAGGGCTGGACTGGCTCCATCGCGGCTACGCGGCGGAGGAAGGTTTCTCGGTGATGCAGATCATGATCCGCGAGAAACTCTTTTACACGCTGAATCTCGGCCAGGTTACCATCGGCACGTTGCTGCCGCTGTTGCTGCTGGGACCGCTCCAACTCCTGCGCCGGCGCGTGCCGGAGCTGGTCCGCCGGCGGATGATTTTCAGCAGCGCGGTCATGGTCCTGATCGGCGTGCTGGCGATGCGCTGGAACGTTGTCATCGGCGGGCAGCTCTTTTCCAAGAGCCTGCGCGGGGTGATGGGTTACAAACTGGAATTCACCGGCGTGGAAGGCTGGTTGATGGGCGTTGTGCTCCTCAGCCTGCCGTTCATCATCCTGACCGTGCTGGTGAAACTGTTCCTGTCTGAACGGCTGCCGTCCGGCGGGCACACGCCGCGCGACAGCGCCGCAGGGGAAGGGTAGACAATAATCGCGAACCAACCGACAAAACCGGATACCGAAATGCGAAACTTCCGACAAAACCGGGCGGCCAGGGAGAAGGTGACGCGCTCACGCGCGCCGGTGACCCAATGAACTCTCAAACCAGGACAACGTTGGCTCTGACCGGGTTGATCCTGGCTTTCCTGGCACTGACAACGCTGTTTCTCTCGAATCTGTCGGGGCAGCCCGTACGCCTGCCGCCGATTCCGCCGGTTGACACCAATTTCCTGGACACCGCGACCGTGCGGCGGTCGTATGCGGACCTCGTGCGCGCGGGTGAGGACCTGTCGGACTTTGACTGTTACGCCTGCCACGAAAAGGGGAAGCCGCCGCCGCTGCGATATGACACGAACCAGAACCTGATTGTGCCGAAGGAACATTCGGACATCGTCATGGGTCATGGCCGCCATGGCCGCAACAACAACTGCTTCAACTGCCACAACGAAACCAACCTGGAGTTGCTGCAAACCCGTGACGGCCATGAGGTGAAATTCGCAGACAGCCCGGTTTTGTGCGGCAGTTGCCACGGCCCGACGTATCGTGACTGGGAAGCCGGCGCGCACGGCCGCATCAGCGGCTATTGGGACCGCGGCCTGGGTGCTGCCGAACGGAAGGCGTGCGTGAACTGTCACAATCCCCATTCGCCTCATTTTCCGTCGCGCCAACCCGCGCCCGGCCCGCACCCGCTGCGGCCGATGGCCGCCTCTGTTGAACCCGAACCGAATCACTGACATGCCGCCTCCCGCACCCAGGCCAAATCCGAACCCCGCGCCGCCCGACGCGGGCGTAAGCCGCCGGAACTTCCTGCGCACTTCCGCGGTGCTGACGACCGGCCTGGCCGCCCTGGCCGCCAGCCTGAAGCCGCTGCTCGAGATGAACGACTTCCCGACCATGGAGCGGTTTCTGCAAAAGTATTACAAGGAGATGACGCCGGAAGACATGGAGAAGGTCCTCAAACGCATCGAGGCCGAAGTGGAAAAGCAGTATGGCATCCGCCCCCATGTTCGCGACTTGAAGCCCATGGACGGCGTGGAGTTTGTCTATTGCCTCAACCTGACGCGCTGCATCGGGTGCCGCAAATGCGTTCACGCCTGCGTGGCGGAAAATAACCAGTCGCGTAATCCGGAAATCCAGTACATCCGCGTGTTGCGCCTCCCGCACGGCTCGCTGGACATAGAAAAGGCCGAGCACTTTTACGCGCCCGAATCGGTCCCGGAAAAGGGCTATTTCTACATGCCGGTGCAGTGCCAGCAGTGCAAAAACCCGCCGTGCGTCAAGGTCTGCCCCGTCCACGCCACCTGGCAGGAAACCGACGGGATCACGGTGATTGACTACGACTGGTGCATCGGCTGCCGCTACTGTGAAGCCGCGTGTCCCTACTGGGCCCGGCGCTTCAACTTCACCAAACCCTCGATTCCCAAGGAACGCCTGAACCCGGACATGGCCTATCTCGGCAACCGCCCGCGGCGTCAGGGCGTCATGGAAAAATGCCACTTCTGCATCCAGCGCACGCGGGTGGGCCGGTACCCGGCGTGCTTGGAAGTCTGCCCCACCGGCGCGCGAAAATTCGGCAACATTCTCGACCCGAACAGCGAAGTCTCCTACATCCTCAAAAACAAGCGGGTGTTCATCCAGTTGAAGGAGGAACTGGGGACCTCGCCCCGGTTCTTTTACTACTTTGACGTATGAGACGCGCGATTCGGGATTATTTTGTTTTTTTATGGCGTTGTGCGCGCATTGCGTTCGTGGGCGACTGGCGCTACTACGCGTGGATGGGGGCACTGACGGTCTTTTGCCTGCTGGGACTGCATGCTTACGCCCGGCAATTTGCGCAGGGCCTCATTGTCACCGGCATGAGCGACGAGGTTTCGTGGGGTGTTTATATCGCGAACTTCACGTTCCTGGTTGGCGTGGCCGCGGCGGCGGTGATGATGGTGATTCCCGTTTACATTTACAACAACGAGGAACTGCACGACCTGGTCATCTTCGGCGAGTTGCTCGCGGTGGCGGCGATTCTCATGTGTCTGGCATTTGTGACGGTGGATCTGGGCCGCCCGGATCGTTTCTGGCACCTCATTCCCGGCATCGGGCAGTTTAACTTTCCTGCTTCCATGTTGAGTTGGGACGTCATCGTCCTGAACGGCTACCTGCTGCTGAATGTTTATATCTGCGGTTACCTGCTTTATTGCCGCTATCAAAAGAAGAAAGCGGCGAAGTGGTTTTACATCCCGTTCGTTTTTATTGCCATCGTCTGGGCCATTTCGATTCACACGGTCACCGCGTTTCTTTACGTTGGCTTGGGCGGACGACCGTTTTGGAACTCGGCCATCGTCGGCCCGCGCTTCATCGCTTCGGCTTTCGCCGCCGGCCCGGCCCTGATTATCCTGGCGCTGCAAGTGGTCCGCCGGGTCACTGCCTCCGCTCCCGCGGGCGAAACCGCCCGGCTGCGGGAAGGCGCGGTCGTGCCGGGAGCAGCGATGTGCCGCGCGGCCACCCTCGACGACCTGGAGCTGCTGGCCCGTCACCTGCCCGAACTGACATCGGTTTCGGCAGAGGCCCGCCAGAACAGCCTGCCCGGCGCGATGGTCCTGGAAGTGGGTCCGGGCGATGCCCTGTTGCACCAGGGAGCAAAAGACACCGAGGCGTTCTTTGTCCTGAAAGGACGCGTGGAGGTGTTCCGGGAGGAAAGCGGGCGTTTCCGGATCACCCGCAGCGTCGGCCCGGGCGAACAGTTCGGCGAGATCTCCGCCCTCGCCGGAACCCCGCGCGTGGCCACGGCCATCGCCGAGGAGCCCACCCGGGTCCTGCGCCTGCCGGCAGACTCTTTGCGCAAGCTCATGCGGAACCCCCAGATGAACCGGATTATCCGGTCAAGGATGAGGGAGCGGCTCATGATCACGGATCGCGGCCTGCTCACCCTGCGCAGCATCGTGCAAGTTTCGATGCTCATTAACGTTTTTCTGCTGATCAACGAAGTCTTCAAAGAGTTTTATTCCGGCAATCTCCACGTCGCCTCCGCCAAATACCTGTTTCTTGGTTTGCATGGTTACCACGCGCTCGTTCCCTGGATCTGGACGGCCATCGTGTTCAACCTGGTCGCGATGGTGCTGCTCGTGCTGCCGTTGAGCCGCAGTTTGAAGTGGCTCAACATCACGTGTGTGCTGTGCATTGTCGGCATCTGGATTGAAAAAGGGATGGGATTGGTCATCCCCGGGTTCATTCCCACGCCCCTGGGTGAAATGATGGAGTACACGCCGTCGCTCAACGAAACGCTGGTTTGCTTTGGCATCTGGGCTTTCGGCCTGTTGTGCTACACGGTTTTCCTTCGCATGGCGGTGCCGATTCTCCAGGGCAAACTTTCCAAAGCGAACGAGGGACAACCCGAACCCGCCACCGGCGCCCCCTCTTTGAGCGCCGCGGTCAAACCTTGAGAACCGTCACTTTATGGCAATCCAACTCACCGCCGAAGACGCCCGACAGTCGCTGAACGCGCATGTCGCCGCCCGGGGCGCGGAACTCCGCGCGCAATACGGCCCGCACATCGGCTGGCCGGAGCTGCGGCAAATCCTCGAAGACCGCACCCAGGTGCGGTATCCGTGCGAAATCGTTTTCGATGCCGGACCGTTGAATCCGGGCGAGTTCGCGCATCCCGCCGCCAAAGGAGAACGTCCGGAGGAAGGCTTTACGATGTTCGTCCATCCGGTTTTCCTGACGCAATTGCAACAGGTGCCTTGCCTGGTTCTCTACCAGTTGGTCCTGGTCAACTACGGCGAATTCGCCTCGGCGGATGACGCCGAAACTTTCGGCGCCGCCGCCCTGGGTCTTTCCCGGGACGAATATTACCGCACCCTTTGTGAAATGGCCGGCCGGGTTTGCGGCCCGGCCGCCTGACCATTAGCCCGGCAGAAGCCATCAGTTGCACTTTTTAACAACGTTAACCCATGTTTAGACCTTGCGAACCGGGGTCTCGCCATCTACCGTTGCCGCCGCGAAACTTGAATCGTGGATTGATGCGGGCGTTCACCCGGCCGGTCATTCGGCGGGCTGCCGCTCAAGCCACAATTTAAAGAAAACCCGCACTGAATTGATCCATAACCGGTAACTTGAAACGTATATGAAAAAACTGCTCGCAATCGGACTGACTGTGTTCGTGGCCTCCGCCGTGTCCGCCCTCGCCGGCGACGCCAAGGCCAACTACGAAAGCAACTGCGCCAAATGCCACGGCGCGGACGGCAAGGGCCAGACCAAGATGGGCCAGAAACTCGCCATCAAGGATTACACGGACCCCAAAGTCCAGGAGGCGTTGAAGGATGACGTCGCGTTCAAGTCCATCAAGGAAGGTTTGAAAGACGCCGACGGCAAGACCCTCATGAAGCCGGTCGAGGGCCTGTCGGACGACGACATCAAGGCGCTCGTCGCTTACATGCGGACGTTCAAGAAGTAAGCGACCCGGCAGTCCTTGCGGGATCGCCGGGTTTGGCTGCCGGGGAAATTGCCCGGCTGCAAAACGCGGCGGCAAAGGCTGATGGCTTTGAAAATGACCGGAGCGGATCCGGTTGCCCGGACGGAAAATGTCCGTGCCACCGGGAGGGGATTTTTCGTCTGCTGGAAAACTGACAAACACAAGGCCGGGTGAATTCCGGCAATGGCCGCTTGACCGATATGAACACCGAGATCACGGGGAAACCGTCTTACCGGCCATCCCTGTTGCGAAACTGGATGAGTTTGACCGGGCTGGTCGTTGTGATCGGCAGCCTGTTCTCATTTTTTCTGCTGTTCATGCTGGATGCGGTGGCGCACTTCTCCAATCCGTACATCGGCATCCTCACCTACATCATCGCGCCGGGTTTTCTGATCTCCGGACTTCTGCTGACCTTGGTTGGGGTGCTGCGCGAGCGGCACAAACGGGGCGGGGCCGTCGGGCTTTTCCCGGTGATGCAGGTTGACCTTTCCCGTCCCCGCGACCGTCGGAGGATGGCGGTCTTTCTCGTCTGTACCCTATTTTTCCTCTTTCTTTCGGCGGTGGGCAGCTACAACACCTACAATTTTACCGAGTCGGTCCAGTTCTGCGGCGAAACCTGTCACACGGTCATGAAACCCGAGCTGGTGACCTTCGAACATGGACCCCATGCGCGGGTTGCCTGCGCGAATTGTCATATCGGGCCGGGGGCCACCTGGTTTGTCCGGTCCAAACTCTCCGGCACCTACCAGGTTTATGCCACCGCCTTTGACAAATATCCGCGGCCCATTCCAACGCCGATCCGGAACCTGCGTCCCGCCCAGGAAACCTGCGAGGAATGCCACTGGCCGAAAAAGTTCGTCGGCAACCTGGACCGGAGCTTCAACTATTTCCAAAGCGATGAAACCAACACGCCCTACACCATCCGGCTGCTGATCAAAGTGGGCGGCGGCGACCCGACCCACGGACCCGTGGGCGGCATCCACTGGCACATGATCGGCGGCAACACGGTCGAATACATCGCCACCGACCCGGCCCGGCAGAAAATTCCCTGGGTGCGGATGACCGATGCCCAGGGCGTCGTCACCGTCTTCCGTGATCCAAAGTTCACCAACGACATCAGCCGGTATGAAATCCGCAATATGGACTGCATGGACTGTCACAACCGCCCCGCCCACCGGTACATGTCGCCGGACAGCGCGATCAATCTGGCCCTGTCGCTCCGGGAAATAGACCCGGCCATGCCCTGGATCAAAACCAACGCAGTCTATGTTCTGACCCGCCATTATCAGACGGACGAGGAAGCCCGGGACGGCATCGCCACCTTGCTCGCTGAACGTTATCCCAACGACCCGCGTATCCGTCAGGCCATTCCAGTGGTCCAGCAAATTTACCGGGATAATTTTTTCCCGGAAATGAAGGCCAATTGGAGCGTTTATCCGGACAATATCGGCCACATGATCTGGCCCGGCTGCTTCCGCTGCCATGATGGCAAACACAAGTCCGAAGACGGCACACGGACCATCAAAGCCAACGACTGCAACGCCTGCCACACCATCCTGGTGCAGGGCGGCGGTGACGAGTTGCTGCAACTCTCGCCCGGCGGCCAGCCATTCAAGCATCCCGGCGGGGACTACGACCTGACCTGTTATGACTGCCATAATGGAGGACTGTAGGCTGCCGGCTCCCATCGGACCCGTCCGCCGTAGCAGTACTGCGAAGGCTGGATGGGAGAGATTTCACGAAATTGAGGATTTGCGATTTGTGTCCTTGAATAGTAGCCAACGACGTGAGTCGGCGCTGATCCTCCTCGGGGAAAGAATGCGCGGACTGATCCCGCCATGCGGGACGGCTACGAAGTTCATGGAAAGCGTGGTCCACACAAGGCAGGACCGGGTGAGGGCTGTCTTCGCCTGCCTCCTCGTCCTGTTCTGCCTGCCACTCGCATCGTCTGCTTTTGCCGCCACCAACGCCGTCGAAAAACTCGCAAGCTCCGACTGCCTGGATTGCCACACCGACCCTTCCAACAGCCGGAAGGTGAATGGCAAAACCGTCCCGCTCGGCATCTTTCCCACCAACAGCTTCGCCCGGTCCGTCCATTCCATGCTCGATTGCACGGACTGCCACAACGGCGTCAAGGAACTCGTCCACGACGCCAAACTGCCGCCGCCCGATTGCTCCGGATGCCATGAAAAGGAGGCGAAAGATTACGCCACGAGCATCCACGGCCTGAGCCACAAGCTGGGAGCTTCCGGCGCCGCCAATTGCTGGGATTGTCACGGCTCGCATGGCATTCTGCCGGTGAAGGACCCGACGTCGCCGGTTTTCAAGCTGAACCTCCCGCAAACCTGCGCCCGGTGCCATAGCAATCCAGGGCTGACGAAGGAATACCAGATGAAGTTTCCGGAGGCCGCGTCGCAATACATGGAAAGTATCCACGGCCGCGCGCTCCTGAAGATGGGATTGATTGTCGCGCCGTCCTGCAACGACTGCCACGGCGTGCACGACATCAAGCGCGGGGTGGATCGCGACTCGCCCATCAACCACGCCAACGTCGCCAAAACCTGCGGCAAGTGCCACGTCGGCATCGAGGAAACCTACCTTCAGAGTGTGCACGGTCGGCTGCTGGCCGTGGGCGACCAGCGCGGCCCGGTCTGCACGGATTGCCACACGGCGCACCAGATTGAGAAGCCGGAGGGGAACAACTTCAAGGCCATCAGCGACCAGCGTTGCGGCAAATGCCATGAGGACCGGCTGGCGCACTACCGGGACACCTACCACGGCAAGGCCATGGCGCTCGGCAAGCCGAACGCGGCCCCGGCCGTGGCCGCCTGCTACGACTGTCACGGTCATCACGACGTGCTGCCGCCGTCCAATCCGGCATCGCACCTGTCGAAAACCAACATCCTCGCCACCTGCCGGCAATGTCACCCGGACGCCAACGTCGGTTTCACCGAATACAAGCCGCACGCCAATCCGCTCGATGCGAAGCATTACCCGCTGCTCCACGCCGTTTTCCTGGGCATGACCGGCCTGTTGGTGGGCACGTTCGCCTTCTTCGGACTGCACACATTTTTGTGGCTGGTGCGCGCCGTCTGGCTGTATTTGCACGACTCGAAGAAATTCCGCGAGGCCAAGATCAAGACCCAAGTGGACGACGAATGGTTCACGCGGTTCGTGCCGTTTGAGCGGTTCCTGCATTTCCTCGTCGTCACCAGCTTCCTCCTGCTGGTCATCACCGGCATGCCGCTCAAGTTTTATTACACCAACTGGGCCAAGGTGCTCTTTGCCATCATCGGCGGCGCGGACACGGCTCGCACGTTGCACCGGTTCGGCGCGCTGGTCACCTTCCTTTACTTCGGCCTGCATGTTGCGTCACTCATCGGCAAGGCATGGAAGGGCAGGGGGACCCTCCGCAACCCGGTGGACGGCAAATTCTATTTCAAGCGGCTGTGGCGCGTGTTGTTCGGGCCGGACTCGATGATGCCGACGTGGCAGGACTGGAAGGATTTCGTGGACCACAACAAATGGTTTTTCGGCAAAGGCCCAAAACCGCAGTTCGATCGCTGGACCTACTGGGAGAAATTCGACTACTTCGCCGTGTTCTGGGGCGTGGCCATCATCGGGGCGTCGGGGCTGGTCATGTGGTTCCCGGAATTTTTCACCCGCTTCCTGCCGGGCTGGATCATCAACGTGGCGCTGATCATCCATTCGGACGAGGCGCTGCTAGCCGCCGGCTTCATCTTCTCGATCCATTTCTTCAACACGCATTTCCGGATCGAGAAGTTCCCGATGGACACTGTCATCTTCTCCGGTCGCGTTTCGAAGGGCGAGCTGCTTCACGAGCGCAAACGCTGGTACGACCGCCTGGTGGCGGAGGGCCGGCTGGACCAGCATCGGGTGCGGGACGAATGGCTGCGCTGGCGGAACATTGCGCGGGCCTTCGGCTATTTCTTCTTCGGTCTGGGCCTCTTCCTGCTGCTGTTAATCATCTATGCCATGATCACGCGCCTGGCGCACTGATGTTGTTGATTGAGGGTTAAGCCGCCTCCATTTATTCCGGCGCGCCGAGGAGTTGAATGCCGGCTCGCGACGCAAGTCGGAGTTGAATGTTGGATGTTTGGCATAACCTCGGCGACGGCAGAAAATCGCGAAATCTTCTTTTAAAACGGTGTTCGTATGTTTGGCTTGGTTCGCGGTTAAACTTCCGGCATGGACAAACCCGGCGCCATCGGGGAATATCAAAAGCAACCGACCCCATGCCTATGAACGAACAAAATCCAGTAGCCGCGCCTGTTGAATCAACTCCGTTGCCCATGCCTTACAAGGACCGTTCGACGGGTCTGATCGTCTTCGGCGTTCTGACGATATTGCTGGGCTGTCTGGCCGGACTATTTGTCCCCTTGATGCTGTTCGGACAGGTGGCGTCTGCCAAAGCCACGGGTGCGCCGGCCACCTTTTCGACCATCCTGCCCGCCGTGTTCATCTACGGCGTTTTGGCGGTGGCGTTGGTGTGGCTGGGAATTGGCTCCATCATGGCCCGACGCTGGGCAAGGGCGTTATTGCTCATCTTTTCCTGGAGCTGGCTCGTCATGGGACTGTTTGTCGTGGTTATCATGGCGTTCGTCATACCGAAAGTGCTGGCGAACTTGCCCTCCAGTGGAACGGCCGGCCATCCGGCGATGCCTTCGGCAGCGATAGCCGGGATGATGATCGGCATGTTCCTGGTGTTCGGCGTTCTGTTCGTCATTTTGCCGGCGGTCTGGACGTTTTTCTATAACAGCCGGCAGGTGAAGGCCACGTGTGAAGCGCGCGACCCTGTAACGCGTTGGACCGATGCCTGTCCGTTGCCGGTGCTGGGCTGTTGTTTGTGGCTGGCGGTTTCCGTGCCGACAATGCTTATCATGCCCATTGCGGGCCATGGCGTGATGCCATTTTTTGGAATTTTTCTCAAGGGTGTGCCGGGCACGATGCTATGTCTGGCCATCGCCGCCATCTGGAGTTATGCCGCCTGGTCGTTGTATAAACTCGAGTCGCGGGGTTGGTGGCTGATCTTGATCGCTTTGTGCGTGGTAATGGCGTCCGTCCTCCTGACGTATGCACGGCATGATGTGACAGAAATGTATCGCCTGATGGGCTATCCCGAGGCGCAAATCGAACAGATACAAAAGTCCGGTTTGCTGATTGGGAACCGCATGACGTGGCTGATGGCGTTTTTCATGTTGCCGTTCCTGGGCTATCTCCTCTTCATAAGAAAATTCCTCCGCCGCAAATCATAACTCGTCCCTTGCCTCGCCGACTTGCCGCGTTGTAATTCAGTGAAGACGGGAGTGTGGCGAAGGCAACTCGACTTCTCGTCGCACCAAAGCGGATTTAAAACAACAAAGTCTCAAAGACACAGAGGCAAGAATCGAGACCCCAGACGTCAGCCCTCAACCCTCAACTCCTTGCCGGGTCAAAGCGAAGCGACGACTGGTCAACACTCAACCAGCTTGGCATTGCCGCCGCCTCTCCGGCGCACACTCAAAGCCACCATGCCAGCCGGATTTCGGCCGATTCGCCCGCAATTAATGCGTTGGCTGGGTTTTAGGTTCGAACCGGCTTTCGGTCAAAAGAGCCGTGGCGAAAACTTGTAATCCTTTGCCAGAAGTTCGCGAACGATTTCCACCGACCATTCTTCCGCAATCTTTCCGTCATCCACGTCCCGGGCCAAATCCTTTAGCGGCACAAAAGTGCCGCTCAATGCCGTGCCTCGTCTATCGAAAAATTCCCCACCGCTCAAAACGGTTGCGACGGCGTCAGTTTTTGCTTTCCATTCGTAAACGACGGCTACGCGCTTATGAGTTCCTTTGCCACCGGGTTCGGAATAAACAGCTCCCCGCAATTTTAGTTCGTGCGGCTCAAGGCCAAGGCGCAATCCCTCTAGAATCTCTCTCAAGGCACATTGTAAAACCGGGTCTCCGTTGGCTTCGTCTTCCTTTCGCACGGGTCCGCCTGTCCAGATGACAGTCTTCTCGTTCAGAATGTTTTTGTCGGTCCGTTCTTTCCTGCGGAGGCGCAACACCCGGCCGCTTTTATTGCGGACAACAACCACGGGTAGTGCCTGAACACGGGTTCTATCCGCCTCCACCTCTTCCCTGGGCTTGAAATTGCCTGATTTGACAAACAACTCAACCAAGGCGGCAGCTTCCGAAGAATTCAAACACTTCCTGCCGGCAAACGTCCGGATGACGTCCTCTCCCGGTAATGAGAGAACATCCTCGCGAAGGTGTTCCTCAATGACATTCAGCGCCAGATTCGCCACTGCTTCAGCAATCTGTTTGGCACCGCCCTTTCGTTCGGCTGAGGTATCAATTTCGAAAATCCGGAATTCGTTCTTCAAGCTTTTGGATGTCTCCCGGGTCGTGTTCAACATCTGGGCCAGAACCTTTTCATTCATAGTCGAGCCTTCCTTGTGCTCGACTGGTAAAAGTCCCTTTTCCCGCTGCATCGCATCTTCGGGTGACGCCATCATTACGAAGACCGCCGAAATATGCCTGCGCCAATCCGCCATCCTCAGAAAACTCTCAATCACTTGGCGTTCCTTCGGGCGAATCCGCCCCAGACGCTCCATCAGCCTGAGCCAGCAAAGAGCATCAATCAGGCCCTGGTCCAAAATCAATATGTCAGGGTCGTCAAATCCCGGTGGGTTTTGTGTTTTTTTCAGAATTTGCGCCAGCGTTGTGCAAGCCGTCCAAACATTGAAATTTGAGTTCGCCTTGTCCCGGATCGGGCATAAGAAAGCTCGATCAATGACGGTTTCAACCCGGAACCCGCACCTCTTCAAGAAAGCTTGAAGCGCGTTCGACGTCGATGTTTTGCCGGCTTTTGGAACTCCGGCAAATTCAAATACGACCGGTTTGCGAGCGCCGTAAAAGCGTTCGGCAACGTTTTCTGCACGAATCTGCAATTCTGTTTTCATCCGGGAAAATCCATGTGCTCTTCAGCCTGACGATTTAAGTCATGAATGTCAATGAACGGATAAAATCCAAGGCGATTCGAATGGGGAAGCAAAAACAACCGCCATCCGGTTTGCGCCAGATGGCGGTCGAAGAGAAGCTTTCGAGGATTAGTCCGCCGCACGACGATACCTCCCGCCAACTGAATTCGCTTCGACTCAAACCAAACTGCCGATTCGCTGCAGCCGAAGGAACGGCTCGCCCAAGGCGCGGGATTGGGCCAAATCCACTTCGAATTCCGCCACCCAGTCGTTGTCTTCCTCCGGGTCAACCAGCATCTGCTGAACTCGCCAGTTTTTCTGGTCGTCTGTAGGAGTTACATAAGTGTGCCGCGCGTTCCGCGCGTTCGGGTCGAGGCAGATGCGCTCGTGTTCGAGTTCGTAAGCTTCCACCGCCGCGCGCAAACGGTCAGCCGTCCAGGGCTGGCCATCGGCATCCTTCGGAGGGGCGAGCTCCGCGAGTCCCTGACTTTGCGTGACGGAATCTATTTCAGGGGCTTGTGGAACCCGCCCCTCCGAAAGCGATTTCAGCGCCGCTTCGTAATCGGCAATCACCAGCCCGCGCAGGAAGATAAAAATCCGGTTCCGAATCGCCGCCGTGAAGGCCTTGGTGTCGCGGGTGATGTCCTGGGTGGCTTCTTCCGCACCGGGCGGACGCACTTCCTTCGTTTCGGCGCGCTGGAAATTCGGGTCGCGCATTTTCTCCCATTCGTCGAGCAGGCTCGAATCCACCTGCCGGATCATCGAGCCCAGGTAAAGTTCCATCTCGCGGATCTGGTCGTTCTTGGCCGCATCGGGAACGTTCTGGGCGAGGACCTTGTAAACCCGGTTCAAGTGCCGGAGCAGAACGCCTTCGGCGCGCTGCAACTCGTAATCCCGGATGTAATCGGAAAACGAGCGGAACGATTCGAACATCTCTCGCGCGATGGATTTCGGACGGATGTTTTCCTGACCCACCCACGGATGCCGGTCGGCAAAAGCATTGAACGTGGAATAGATGATTTCCTGGTTCGGCTTCGGGTATTCGAGCTTCTCCAGCTCTTCCATCCGCTGGTCGTATTCGATTCCTTCCATTTTCATCTCGGCCATCTTTTCGTCCTTCACCCGGTCGAGTTGTTTGCGCAGGATGATGTCGGGGTCTTCGAGGATGGATTCCACGAGGGTCAGCAGGATGAGCGCATAATCCGGCTGTTGCGGGTCCACCAGCGGAATCGTATCGAGCAGATACAGGGACAGCGCCTGGTCCATCGAGAAATCTTCCTGCAACTCAATGTTTACGCGCAAATACCGGCCATCTTCGGTCTTGGGGATGAACTCGACGATCTTCCGGTCCAGCAGCGAGCGGAACAATTGCCAGGCGCGTTTGATGTGCGCCTGCTTCTGCCGCGGTGTCTCATGACAGCGGGCAATGAGCTGTTGCATCGCCCGGCACCCGTCGCCTTTGCGGCTCAGCACATTCAGCAACATCCCGTGTGTGACCTGGAAACGCGAGGTGAGGCGCTCCGGCGGCGCCGCAATCAGGCGCGTGAAGGTGTTCTTGTCCCAGTTGACAAAGTTCTTTTCCGGCGGCTGGCGCTTCACGGTTTTCTTTCCGTCGCGCGCGGTTTTTTCCGCGAGCTTCAGGTTTTCGATCACATGCTCCGGCGCCTGCGCCACCACCCAACCACGATCATCGAAACCCTTGCGCCCGGCCCGGCCGGCAATCTGGTGAAAGTCGCGCGCGCTCAGGATGCCGGTCTTTTGTCCGTCGTATTTGCACAGCCGCGTGAACAGCACGGTGCGGATTGGCACGTTGATGCCCACCCCGAGGGTGTCCGTGCCGCAGATGATTTTCAGCAAACCCTTCTGCGCGAGCTGCTCGATCAGCACGCGATACTTCGGCAGCAACCCGGCATGATGCAATCCAATGCCGTGCCGCAGCCACTTTTTGATGTCGGGACCATACGGACTGCTGAACTTGAATCCTTCGAGTGCGTTGGCCAGCGCGGCCTTCTCCTCGCGGGTGCACACGTTGATGCTCGTGAAATCCTGCGCGCTCTGCGCGGCCTCCAGTTGCGTGAAGTGGACCACATACACCGGCGCCTTGCGCTCGGCGACGAGGCTTTCCAGCGTCTTGGCCAGCGGCAGCTCCGAATACGCGTGCTCCAGCGGAACCGGCCGGGCCGTGGACGAAATGGCAACCGTTTGCCGCCCGTTGAGCCGGGTGAGTTCCTCCTCAAAAAACGTGGTGTCGCCCAACGTCGCGGACATCAGAAGAAACCGCGCCTGCGGCAGCGTCAACAAGGGAACCTGCCACGCCACGCCGCGCTCGCGATCGGCGTAATAATGGAATTCATCCATAACAACCTCCTGCACGTTGGCCTGCGTGCCTTCGCGCAGCGCGATGTTGGCAAGGATTTCGGCGGTGCAGCAGAGAATGGGCGCGTCACGGTTGACCGACGCGTCGCCAGTGCTGAGGCCGACGTTGTCCGGACCGAACTCGCGGCAGAGGGCCATGAATTTTTCATTCACCAGCGCCTTGATCGGGCAGGTGTAAATGGAGCGTCGGCCCCGGGCGACGGCCTGGAAGTGCAGCGCCGTGGCCACGAGCGATTTCCCCGACCCGGTGGGCGTGTTCAGGACGACGTTCTTCTCCTCGAACAACTCCAGGATGGCCGATTCCTGGGCGGGATAAAGCTGCAGCCGCCGTCCCTCCACGTAATCCAGAAAGCGCCCCAGCAAGACATCATTGCCGGGCTTCTCATCCCGCGGAATCAGATCGTATAACGTGGCCGGCACAGGCCATCACTCTACGGAGCCGGAGGCGTATTGAAAAGGCAGATGCGCAAATTGAAGCGCGATTGCGTTTTTGCCCCAGCCTTTCTTGTAGCTTGCTCGCAACACGTGTAAGATGAAATGCGAAACGAATGTTTCGCGATCCGCTATATCGGCAAATCCGCCGTGGGTTGCGCGAGCTGAAAGACGGAGACGCCTTCCAGCAGTGCGCAAATGATCTTCTTGGCAAAATTTTCCCCTCGCTCGCTCCGCGAGAAGGTGGAGATGACGCGGGCTTAGACGGCTTGATTGCGAAGGAAGACAAGAGTTCAATCCAGTTGATTTGCACCACTGGTAAGGATGTTCTTGGAAATTTGTCAGGCAGCATCGAGTCGAATCTGAAAAAGGGTGGAAAGAGCCCCGCCTGCATTCTCGCGACATCGCAAAGGCTGACCAATCCCAAGAAGCGGACTTTAGAGGAGCGAGCAAATAAACTTGGGCGGCCGCTGATTCAAATTTACGACCAGGCAGGGATGGCGCAACTTCTTTACCGTGATGCTCGTTGGTTGAAAGAGTTGCTGGGACTTACCGGTGATCCTCCTCCACTTTCGGTGTTTCCAATTACAAGCCGGCCACTATTTGATGTCCCCCCTTTAGGCCGAGACGATGACATCGCCATGTTCGCAAACTTGGCTCAAGACTTTGTGCTCGTTGGTCAACCAGGGTCAGGCAAGACACATCTTCTTTTCACCGCAGCGAAAAAGTTCAAAGGCCGCTTCGTTGTGGATGAAGATCGCGCGCTCGTCGCCGATGGCGTTAGAACCATTCAGCCGCGCTTCCTGATTATTGATGATGCCCACTCACGCCTTGATTTTCTCAAGCGGCTTAAACTGCTGAGGCAACAGATTGGTGGAGATTTTAGAATCGTGGCGAGTTGTTGGCCAGGACAGGAAACGACGGTGTGCGACGCACTCCAAACCGTAAGTGGAAAGTGCCACGCACTCGAAGGGCTGCCGCCAAAGCAAATCAAAGAGATTATCCAATCGCAGAAAATATTTGGCCCAGATCACCTCGTCGCTGAGATTATTCATCAGTCGCAGGGCAAGCCAGGTCTAGCTGTTACCCTCTGCCGCTTGTGTTGGGAGTCGGGCTCTAGCCGCGACGTTATGTTGGGCACGGCTTTGGCCCGTGATGTAAAACTGTCTTTTGAGCCTCTGCTTGGCCAAGCAGCAACTAATTTACTTGGCTGTTTTTCAATCGGTGGCGATGCGGGTATGTCTCTTGAAACGGTGGCACGCCTGCTTGGCAAGAATGCCTTGGAAGTCAAACGCACTGTCGAACAACTTTCCGCTGCGGGCGTGTTGGACGTTTCCCGCGAGAACAGAATTTCAGTTCATCCATTCCGGCTACGCCAAGCCTTAGTTCGGGATGTGTTTCTAAAACCTCCGGTGGTGGATTTGACTCCGTATTTGTCCGAAGTGCCTGACTATGCTGCTGCCACTCGGGTGCTCGTCGAAGCAAAGTTGATGGGCGGCATTTTACCCGACGAGATATTGCGAGAGAGATTGCAGCAACTGGCTGAGACTTACGAGCAGTCGGCCTTCGAGGAGTATGCACATTTAGGACGGCATGAAGCTGAATGGGTCTTGGATAATTTCCCGAACAAATTGAAATCAGTCGCTCCGGCTGCTTTGAACTCCATTCCAGAAAAGACACTCGGTCAACTCTTGGACGCAGCCGCAGTGGCTTACGACGAGAGGTCATCGCAAGGTTGGTCAATCCGAACTGAAGACGTGATGCCTGAAATCAAGAGATGGATATTGAGCGCGAAGCCAAATGACGATGAAGTGTCTGAACGGCGGAAACTCTTGGCCGCTTCGCTTGAAAAATGGTTTGCGGCTAACAAGAATCTGTTCGTTGGTGTGCAAGCCGCCGAGTTGGTTTTGTCCATTAAGCACGAAGCCACTTCCACGCCGCCGGGTGAGCCGATGACGATGACGTTGCATTTCGGAGTTGTCGATCAAAGCCAACTCTCGAAAATCGCCGCCCTGTGGCCAAAGGTTCTTCCGATACTCAGCCATGCACTTCCAATCCAAGGCGGCGAGATTGCCAACATCTTTCACGAATGGGTTCATCCAAATCACCCCGGAAAGGGCATGCCGCCAGAATACGAACAAGAGAGTCGCGGTTATGCGCGAAGGATGGTTGCCGATCTGCTTGAAGCCTATGCTGGGAAATGGACGTTCCACCATCACCTGTATAACTATTCAGACAAGCTGGGATTACTCGACAAAATTAAAATCGATCCAATTGCTGTAGTCTTGTATCCGCCCCGCGACTTTTCGGACTGGGAAAAAGAAGAGGCGCGCCGTGCCGCCGCAGCGGACGAACTGGCTTCTCAACTAAAAGATAAAGATCCGATTTCAGTTGCAGATATTCTGACGCCGATTGAGCAGCAGGCTCGGGCGGCAAATATCTCTTATCCGTCGTGGGGCAGACACGTCTGTTGGCGTATAGCTGATACGACAGACAATCCGGCTGTGTGGATACAGGCGCTGCTAGAGAGTGGTGCTCCGGCACACTTACTCGAACCGTTTTGCGAAAAAACAGCAGCGAAACAACCATCGGATGCAGAAATCGGAATCTTATTGGTTTCGGAAAAGCGAGACTCACAAGCGCTGGGAGTTAGTCTTGTTCTAAAACATTCCCTTCCTGGAACTCTGATTTGGCAACAGGCGAGTCCTTTGTTCAAAGACTACACCGGCTTAATTGAGGGATGCGTCTTGCGAAAGGAAATTAGAAACGAGAACTTGAAAGCGCTCCTTAATCACGAAGAACCGAGGGTTTCAGGTGTGGTTGCGGCGAATCTCTGGGGAATTAGAGATGACGCCAAAATCCCAGATGATCTTTTTGAAGATTGGAAACGAGTCGTTATCAGGCATGTCGATGAACGGGAAGAATACATCCTTGAAAGGATTTTCCCGAAATATCCCGATATCGCATTCGAATGGATTTCATGGCGACTTGAAGGAATTCGCACGGATACGCGGGCGTTTTATTTTGGATTGAGATACGATCGCGCGCTGCCAGCCGCCGTCGGCGCACTTACAAAGGAACAACGGCGAAAATTGATTGATGAATTGCCACGAACTTCTGCCGTTGCGGAATTAGTTCGTTCTCTCGTTGATCGTGACATGGAGCTGTTTGTTCACCTTCTTTCGCGCGAGGAGCTTGAGGGTGTCAGGCTCAACCCGTTGCGCATAGACAACGACAATAGGCCGCATCCTCAACCCGTGGTTCAAGAGTTTGATGAAGGCTGGCAGAAAATGGCAATTGCGGCGATAGAGAAGGGCTTTTCAGAAGCAGAGATTTTCTCAGCAACACAGGGAGGAGGGTTCAGTTGGTCGGGCCCGATGTCCTCAATGTATGCCGCTAGATTAGCTCCTTTTGAAAAGCTATTGCAGCACCCTGACGTGCGTCTGCAAAGAATAGGGAAGATTGGCTTCGAACATTTTTCAAAACTGAGGGATGAACAATTGGCTCATGAGAAGCGGGCAGCGGTGAGAGGCGAACTTGCCTGAACGCCACGTTTTTCGACTCA
Source organism: Verrucomicrobiota bacterium (assembly GCA_050010435.1). Lineage (GTDB taxonomy): Bacteria > Verrucomicrobiota > Verrucomicrobiia > Limisphaerales > UBA11358 > UBA11358. The sequence goes on from JBEKKZ010000016.1 coordinate 38,325, forward strand.
TCGCCTCGCGTTCGAAACCAGCGGTTACACGCGTTCCGCCGCGGCCTTGATTTTCTCCAACTCTTCCCAGCGCGCGCAGAGTTTGGCGAGATTTTCCTTCGCAGCGGCGAGATCGGCGGTGAACTGGCGGCTTCGCGTCGGGCATGCAATGAAAGGCCACGCAACTCCCGGCACCGGGAAAATCCGCAATGAAAAAACCTTGCCCGCGAACCGGCGGCGTTTACTGTTTGGCCCATGTGCTTTTCCAGTCGTATCCGCGTTGTTTTTTCGGCGATATTGGGACTTGGTCTGGCGGCTGCATCCGCCAGCTTCGCACAATTGCCGGCCATTCCCACCGCGCGCGAGCCGGTCACCAATATCTATCATGGGGTGACGGTCGTGGATGATTATCAATGGCTGGAGGACGGCACCAACCCCGCCGTGCGCGACTGGACCCGCCGGCAGAACGAGCGCACCCGCGCCTGGTTCGACAAGCTGGAGTTCCATGATGGATTGGAGCAGGAGCTTTCGGAGTTGATCGCGGATGAATCGGCCAGCTACGGCCTGGCTGATTGCCGGGGTGGAATCATCTTTGCCACGCGCTTCAAACCGCCGGCGCAGCAGCCGGTGCTCGTCCGGCTGAAATCGGTTTATCCGCCCGCACTGCGAAAGGTCGTGTTCGATCCCAACGTCTGGAACACCAACGGCACGACCGCGATGGACTGGTCGGCGCCGTCCACGGACGGGCGGCTCATGGCCATCTGCCTCTCCGAGAACGGCAGTGAAAATGGCGTGCTGCATTTCTTCGAGACGGACACGGGCCGCGCACTGCCGGACATCATTCCCGGCGTTCAGTATCCGACGGGCGGCGGCAGCGCCGCGTGGAATGCCGACGGCACGGGCATTTTTTACACGCGTTATCCGCGGCCCGGCGAGCGGCCGGAGGGCGACCTGCATTTTTACCAGCAAATCTGGTTTCACAAACTCGGCACGCCGGTCAGTGCCGACACGTATGAGCTGGGCCGCGATTTTCCGCGCATCGCGGAGATTGAACTCGCCGTGAGCGAGAACGGCCGTTGGCTCCTGGCCACGGTTGCCAACGGCGACGGCGGTGACTTCGCCCATTACCTGCGCGACGCCTCCGGGGCGTGGCATCAACTCACGCGGTTCGAGGACGGGGTCAAGGTGATCAAGTTCGGCAAGGATGCGGCGTTGTATCTGCTCTCCAAAAAGAATGCGCCGCGCGGAAAAATCCTGCACCTGCCGCTGGCGGATCCGGATCTGGCGAAAGCCACCGTGGTTGTGCCGGAAGGCCGGGGTGTGATGGACGATTATGAGCCGTCCGTCGGCGGGCTTTACGTCGCGGTGATGGAAGGTGGGCCGTCGCGCCTTTGGTTTTATCCAAAAGCCAGCGGTTCACCCGTCGAGGTGCCGGTCCTGCCGGTTTCATCGGTGGGCGGGCTTCACTGCTGGCACGGCGATGAACTGTTGTTTGCGAACACCAGTTTCCTCGTTCCGCCCGGATGGTATGAGTGGGAGCCGGGACTGGCCGGGCCTCGTCCGACGGCGTTGCGGACGACCTCGCCCGCGAACTTTGACGACATCGAGGTGGTCCGTGAATTCGCCGTTTCCAAGGACGGGACGAAGATTCCGATCAGCATCCTGCGGAAGAAGGGCATTCAGCTTGACGGACGGAATCCGACGCTGCTCACAGGATATGGCGGCTACGGCATCAATCTCACGCCCGCGTTCAGTTCCACGCGGCGCATCTGGTTCGATGCCGGCGGCGTTTATGCGGTGGCCAATCTGCGCGGTGGCGGAGAGTTCGGCGAGGCATGGCATCTCGCCGGCAACCTGACGCACAAGCAGAATGTCTTCGACGATTTCATCGCCTGCGCCGAACATCTCATCAAACGCAAATACACCAGCCCGGACAAACTGGCGGTGATGGGCAGCAGCAACGGCGGCCTGCTGATGGGCGCGTTCCTGACGCAGCGACCGGACCTGGCCCGCGTCGTCGTTTCCCGCGTGGGCATCTACGACATGCTGCGCGTGGAGTTGGACCCGAACGGCGCGTTCAACACCACGGAATTTGGCTCGGTCAAGGACAAGGATCAATTCAAGGCGCTCCATGCTTACTCGCCGTATCATCACGTGAAGGACGGCGCGGCCTATCCCGCCGTGCTGTTTCCGTGCGGCGAAAATGACGGGCGGGTGAACCCGGCGCATTCGCGCAAGATGACGGCCCGGCTGCAGGCGGCGACGGGTTCCGGCCTGCCGATCTTATTGCGCACCACGGCCACCGCCGGCCACGGCATGGGTTCCTCGCTGAAAGACCGCGTGGCGGAACAGGCCGACATCTATGCCTTTCTCCTTCAGGAACTCGGTGTGGACACCTCGCCGTGGACGTTCAAATGATGAAGTTCGTGAAAGTGAAAGGGTCTTAGAATTGTGAACGCGTAAAGCTTCGCCACGCGGCAGGCCGGCAGATTGGGAGATGATAGGAGATGGAATGTCGAATTCGTCAAAAAAGTCGGGAATGAAGGTTACAAAACCTTGTCCCACGTGGGACAAAGTTTTGTAAATGACTTGTGAACAAGTCGGGAGTTTTTGATTGGCCAGTTTGGTCGAGACGGCGTCGGTTGCCGGGCCAAAAAATTGTGGACAAGGAAAAAGGCGGCGCCTAGCGTCGTGCTCATGACCAAATGCGCCCAAACCCACGTTTGGCTGAATCACTGTTAAACACTCAACATCGCAGGACTTCGACATTATGAAAAAAACAACGTTTCCCTTGTCTCAAGTCTATCGGCTGCTCGAACCCGGACCGGTCGTGATGGTCACGACGGCCCGCGCCGGGCGGGCGAACATCATGACCATGTCGTGGCATACGATGATGGAGTTCGTGCCGCCGATCGTGGGTTGCGTGATCAGCAACCGGAACTACTCGTTTGGAATCTTGAAAGCGACCAGGGAATGCGTGATCAACATCCCGACGGTGGAGCTGGCGGAAACGGTGGTGGGCTGCGGGAACACTTCGGGACAACGGGTGGACAAGTTCAAGGTCTTTGGTCTCACGCCCGTGGCCGCCGCGTGCGTCAAGGCCCCACTCATCGCCGAGTGCCATGCCAATCTGGAATGCAAGGTCATTGATGGGAAGCTGGTCGCCCAATACAACTTCTTTGTCTTGGAAGTCGTCAAGGCGTGGATTGACCCTTCGAGGAAACATCCGCGGACGATTCATCACCAAGGGGAAGGCGTGTTCCTGGTTGCGGGCCGGACGATCAATTTGCCTTCCCCAATCACTTCCCGCCTCACAAAGTGAAGCGCCTGCAAGCCGAGACTAACCGCTAAAGGCTAAAACGATACGGCGCGACGAGAAGGAGAATTGTCAATCTTTCCGGGGATTGACAAAATTCATGCGCGCCAACATTGTTCGGGCATGAAAAGGATATTGTGCTTCGTTTTTTTGGCGGCGGTGCTCACCGGCGGCTGCGCGTGGTATAAAATCCAGCCCATCTCCGCGGATTCGCTCAACGGCTGGGGCAGAACCAATTGCCTGCCGGAGGGATACATTTTCTACCAGCCGGAACTATATTTCTCGGCGACAATCGTGACGGAGTCCACCGGCTCGACCAGTAAACAAAATGTCACGGTGACTCCCATCTGGCTGCCGAACTATCAAAAGCCTTACCGGGTGACGACACACAATATTCTGGCCAGGGCGGATTTCACCTTCAACTTTGAGAATGGCTGGAAGCTAACTTCGATTGCAGACAAGGGAGATAATTCGACGGTGGCAAACACCTTGGCCAACCAGTTGACCACCGCGCTGAAAGCGGCGGAAGGACTGAAGGGGACCAGTCTACAGCAGCCTTCCAAAACGCGGGTCATCCTTTACCGTCCAAAATTTAACAAAAACGGATACTTCAATGGCTTTGAGCCGGTGGATGTACCCATAACCGAATAAATTATCCGGTCTGCGCCGTCGCTTAAAAAATTGTTCCAATCCATTCTCCGCCACGCCTGCAACGGAGAACTTTGAATCAGAAAAGGGGGCGGTCCCCACTTTTGACACCTTTCTCGCCGGCTGCTGAAGCTTATCGGGTCTCAGAGTTAGGGTCTTGGGTTTGGCGTCTTTACGTTGAAAAGTGGACGCCCCGGCGGGGTGTCCCTACCTTGTTTGGCGTCCCGGGTCTGGGATTTGTGGTTTGGGGCTGAGGTCGGAACACTCAACCTTGCCTGCCGCCCCGAAGCGGCTTGCCGCGTCAACCTGTCTCGAGGTAATCAGATGAAGGCGGAAACGCTGTGCCGACGGTAACGGAGGCGGGTGACTCCCGCCTTCCGCTCCCTTTCGTTGCCCAATTGACCGGCCGCTTACGCGTGCCGCAACTGCCGTTCGGCTTCGAACCAATGCTCCTGGTCACGGCCCGGTTCCTGTCCTTGCGCGAGCCAAATCTCGTAGGCTTTTTCCGCGATCGCCGCCGGGGATGGGGCTGCGCTTTGCAGCTTTGATGGATTGAGCAAAGAACCTCTGCCAATCACAACTTGCGTTGATTTCATGGCACGCCGTTCGCTGGAAGTGGGAGGTGTGGTTTGTCTTGTGTTTGTAATCATACTTTTGTTCTTTCTGGTACTGTTTCTTGTTTGGTTTGAGCCGCCATTGCGGCTCCGGCTTTGCAGTGCAGGGAATAAGAGGGGAGTGAATGCCAACACGACGGGCAGTCGGACACCTGGTAAACTATGCTCCGTTTGCAATCACACCTTACGTCGGAAACCAGGCCGGGCAAGATAAATCGGCATAAATCACCTGCCCGAAAACGGGACAGTTCTTATGTTGACTGGTTTCAGAAAAGGTCGGTTCCCAACCTTGACATCTTTCTCCCCGGCCTTGTTGGCGTCCCGGGTCGGTGAACGGGTCGGTGAACGGGTCTTATGATTGGCTGGTTTGATCGAGACGTCCAACTTCGCCGAGGCTTCGATGGACAGGGGGCGCTTGGTCGCCGGACCAAAATATTGTGGACAAGGGAAAAGGCGGCGCCTAGCGTCAAGCCCATGACCAGACCCGCCCAAACCTGCATTTGGCTGAATCACTGTTAGACACTCAACATCGCAGGACTTCGACATTATGAAAAACACACACCTGCTCGCATTAGCCTTCGCCGGGACCATGTTATCGGGCTGCGCCAGTCAGAAACCGGTAATGGCAACGGTCGAGTACGCAGCCAAAGAACCCATCGCCACGTCTTTGTTCTCCTCCGACCAGGCGGTTTTGGGAGATGAGGCGGTGGAGCGGATTCTTTCCAGCAAGCTGGAGCTTCCGGCGAAGGCGAAGGTGGCACTGATGAAGTTTCCAGACGCCGACGGGTCGAGGTATTATGGCAGCTATTACTGGCGGGATGAAGAATATCTGAAACTCCAGCAAGTGCAGGTGGACACGTTGTCCAAGGCCCTGCTGGCGTCGGACCAGATTGTGGAGGTGACCCCGCTGCCTTCCCTTCTGACGCCGAGACAGTTGTCCATCCCGATCCTTCGTGAGGCGGCCGTGCGAATGCAAGCGGATTTGCTGTTGGTGTTTCGTGTCAGCAGCGATACCTATTCGCAATATCGGGCGTTCACCAAGGACAAGGTGAAGGCGTACAGCACGTGCGAACTGGTGCTGTTGGACGTGCGGACGGGTCTGGTTCCCTTCACGCGTGTCGTCAGCCGCGAACGGGTTGAATTAAAGCAACCCGCCGACTTTGACCTGACCGAGACCATGCGGCGGGCGGAGCAGGCGGCGGCGGCCGAAGCCCTGAAAATTGCAGCGGAAGATTTGGTCACTTTTATCAAGTCGGTGCCCAGGAAAGGCGGCTGACACCGCGCTCCGGCCTGGTTTGGATGGTTTGGAAAATGCTGGTTGAACTGCTGACAAATAACACTAAACACTATGTTGAACGCACCTTTTGGAGTTTTGCTCGTCGGCGATCAGCCCAGGTGCCTGCGGCTGCTGCGCCAGCAACAGTTTGAGGTGGTTTGTGCCGACCGGCTGGCGAACGGGCTGGCCCAACTGAAAACCACCCCCGTCGGCCTGGTGCTCATGGCGTTGTCGCTGCCGGACAGTCAGGGCATGGAGGCGTTCGTCAAGGTCCACGAGGCGACGCCGCATTTGCCGATTATTGTGCTGGCGACCCGGGCGGAGGAAAAGCTGGCGGCCAGCCTGATGCCGCTGGGGTTGCAGGATTTTTTGCTCGTGCCGGAGTTGACCGGCCCGATGCTGGCCAAGGCGATCCACAATGCCATTGAACGCCACTTGATCCGGGAGGAGCACAGCCAGGCCGGACATCTGTTGCAGGTGCTCATGGACAACATCCCGGATTCGATTTATTTCAAGGACAAGGCCGGCCAGTTTGTGATGATCAACCGGGCCCTGGCGAAGAAATTCGGCCTGGCCGATCCCCATCTGGCAGCAGGCAAGTCGGATGCGGACTTTTTCAAACCGGCTCACGCGCAACAGGCGCTGGCCGACGAACAGCGCATCGTGCAGACCGGCCAGCCGCTGGTGGGCATCGAAGAAAAGGAGACCTGGCCGGATGGCAGGGAGACCTGGGTGTCCACAACCAAAATGCCGTTGCGGGACCGGGCGGGACGGGTCTTCGGCACGTTCGGCATTTCCCGTGACATCACGGAACATCGGCGGACCGAGCAGACACTCGCTGAACGTACGGTCGAGCTTTCAAAAGAACGCCTCCTGTTGCGCACGCTGATTGACAACCTGCCGGATGCCATCTTCGCCAAGGACGCCGCCTGCCGGAAGACCATGGCCAATCCGGCCGACCTGAAAAACCTCCGCTGCAAAACCGAAGCCGACGCCATCGGCAAAAGCGATTTTGATTTCTTCCCGCCGGAAGTTGCCCAAAAATTTTACGACGATGACCAGAAGGTGATTCACGGTGAGCCGGTCATCAACCGGGAGGAATATTTCCTGGACGATCAAGGCCGGAGGCGCTGGCTGTTGACGAGCAAGCTGCCGCTGCGCGACCGGGACGGAAAGATCGTCGGCCTGGTGGGCATTGGCCGGGACATCACAAAACGGAAACAAGTGGAGGAGACGCTGGATCAGGAACGCCGCCTCCTGCGCACATTAATCGACAACCTGCCGGACGCCATCTACGCCAAGGATACCGCCGGCCGGAAGACGCTGGCCAACCTCGCCGACCTGAAAAATCTTCACTTCAAAACCGAAGCCGAGTCCATCGGCAAAACCGATTTCGATCTCTTCCCGCGCGAACATGCCGAAAGACTTCACGCCGACGACCAGAAGGTGATTCAGGGCCAGTCGGTCATCAACCGGGAGGAACATTTCCTGGACAACGAAGGCCGGGAACACTGGCTGTTGAGCAGCAAACTGCCGCTGCACGATCAGGACGGAAAGATCATCGGCCTGGTGGGCATCAACCGGGACATCACGGAGCATAAACTGGCGGAAGACAAGCTGGCGTACGAACGAGGTTTGTTCCGCACCCTCATGGAATACCTGCCGGAGGCCATTTATTTCAAAGACCTTCAGTCCCATTACGTGCGCGTCAGCCGGGCGAAAATCAAAAAAAACCTGCAACTGGTTGGTGAGCGTTATCACGGGGCAAACCCGTCAAAGCGGGTGGAAGACTGGCCATCCTATCTTCAGAGCGAGGAACAATTTGCCGCCTACGTCACGGGCAAGACGGATTTCGACGTTTTCCCGGAGGAGCGCGCCCGTCCGGCTTTCGAGGACGAACAAAAAATTCTGCAAACTGGCGAGCCCTTGCTCGACAAGCTGGAATGCACCAAAACCCCCGATGGGAAAACGTATTGGGTGTTGTCAACCAAAATGCCGTGGCGTGACGAAGAGGGGAATATCATCGGCACTTTCGGCGTTTCCCACGATATCACGGCCCTCAAGGAAACCGAAGAGAAGCTCGCCGAGTACACACGGCAACTGGAACAAAAGAACAAGCAAACCGTGGAGGAATTGAAGATGGCGCGCGAGTTGCAACTGGCCATGCTGCCGCACGAATTCCCCTGCGTGCCGCGGCACAGGCCGCGCGCGGAAAGCGATCTGGAGTTTTTCAGCCTCTTTTTCCCGGCGGGTGCGGTCAGCGGGGATTTCTTTGACGTGATCCCGCTTTCGGACACGGCCGTGGGCCTGTTCATTTGCGACGTGATGGGCCATGACGTGCGCGCGGCGCTGGTGACGGCCATGATGCGCGCCCTGGTGGTGGACCTGAGCGGCACGACGACCGAGCCCGGCGAACTGCTCGCCCAGATCAACCGCGAAGTGGCGGGCGTCTTCAAGCAAACCGGCTCCACCATGTATGCCACCGCCTTTTACCTGATCGCCGACGTGGCCCGTGCGGAGTTGCGCTACGCCAGCGCGGCGCATCCCGAACCGATACTCCTGCACCGGCAACTGGGCACGGCCGAATGGCTGGGGAATGGCCCGGAACGAAAAAAGGGACCGGCCCTGGGGCTTTTTGCCGAAGGACAGTTTCCCACCCACCGGTGTTCGATGGAGGTGGGCGACCTGATCGCGCTTTTCACCGACGGGTTGATCGAAGCCGAAGGGGCAGACAACGAGTCGTTCAGCGCCGAGCGCCTGCTGGCGGCGGTCAACCAGCGCGCCAAACTGCCGACGAACGAGTTGTTCGCGGGACTGCTCGACGAAATCAAACATTTCTCCGCCAGTTCTGAATTCGAGGACGACGTTTGCGTTGTGGGCGTGGAGGTCAAACGGCTGGAAGCGCAGCAACCCAACTGGATGGTTTGATCAAACCCGCTGGTCGCAAACAGGCCGGTTTTGATGATTGACCGGGAGGGGAGACGGACCTCGGGCAAGCGGATCCGTTTGACTCAAGCGGGGCTGCTTACTTCCGGCATAAACCCTGGCAATCGCCTCCCGCAGATGTTCCAGCCGGAAGGGTTTGCCGACGACGAAATCCACAAAGGGTGACGGGGGCAATGTGCCGGCGTGGGCAGTAATCATTACGACCGGCTGTTCCGGCGCACCCGCCTTGATGGCGGCCGCCAGTTGATTGCCATTCATTCCGGGCATGGTAAAGTCGGTGAAGACCAGGTCGAACCGCCCCCGCTCAAACATGGCCAGTGCCTCCTTGCTGCTGTTGGTTGCCTCCACCTCATGTCCGTCATATTGGAGCAACGTCTTGATGGTATTGCCGACAGACGGTTCGTCATCTACGACCAAAATCCGCAGTTTTGATGCAACTACTGCTGTCATGGGAACAGGAAGTCTTATTCTAGCCAATCACAGCGAGAAAGCAATCCTTAGTTATTCACAATGATATTCACAGGGGCCAAATCGCGTATGTTTTTAAGAGATAAGAGTTAAGAGATGGAAAAAGGTTCCACCGTCGCCAAGTCTGCGGGGCTACGCGCTTGTGCGAACCCGGAATATGAGGTAAATAGTCCGGAGGGAAATGACAGCCATGAAACGACGACTTTTGGGCAAGACGGGGTTTGAAGCGTCCGTGCTGGGCATCGGTGATTTGGCGGACCGCTCGGTGCCGCTGGAAAAATGCGTGGCCACGCTGCATCAGGCCATGGATTACGGGTTGAACCTGATTGACACCGCGCCGATGTACGAAAACGGGTACAGCGAACAGATTGTCGGCACCGCGCTCAAGGGCCGGCGCGACGGGATGTTCGTCATAGACAAGATTGATCACTTGGACCAGCCGGTCGGGCCGCAGGTGGACGCGAGTCTCAAGGCGCTCGGGCTTGGTGCGGTGGATTTGTTTGTCTTTCACGGAGTGTCCGAACTGCCGCAATGGGGGCGGATTGCCGCCACGGGCATGGACGAGCTGGCCCGGTGCCGGTCCGCCGGCAAGGTGCGGTTCCGCGGCATTTCCAGTCATCATCCCGACGTGCTGCGCGCGGCACTCAATACCGATTTATGCGACGTGGTGATGTTCCCGGTGGGGCCGTTTGTGGACCGGCGTTACGTGGATGAGATCCTGCCGCTCGCGCGGCGGAAAGGGGTGGGCACGGTATGTTTCAAGACGTTCGGGGCGGGCAAATTGCTGGGCGACACGACGGGATACAACCAGCCGTTGCAGGAACGGCCGCGCGGCAAGTTCAGTTCCGGCGGCAAGGAGTCCGCGGGCGGGGCGCAACTTCCGCGCCTGAGCGTGGCCGATTGCCTGCATTACACGCTGACGCTCGATCCGGACGTGGCGTTGTTGGGGCTGAGTTTTCCCAATGAACAGGATGCTGCGTTTCGGGCATTCGAGGAATTTCGTCCGCTGGGAAAGGAGCAGTTGAAGGAAATCGAGGGCCGGGCGGCGCAGGCGATTGAGGGCAAGGGCCGGTACTGGTGGAATCCGGGGAAGGACGACGGAAGAAAGCGGGGCAGGCTGGGAATCCGGATTGTGGATTAACCACAAAGGATGTACGGAGTGGAAAGTTTTCAGCATTCAGTTTTCAGTTTCTGGTGGACAAGGAAAAAACCGGCGCCGCAGATTTTCGGGACCAACCTTTGCCGTTAATCCGGAAAGCTGGCTTTGTAATTACAGCTTGATTCAGCGGCGGATAAACCCTTCAATTTTAATACTGATGAAATCCTCAAATATAAAGTCCATCCCCAACGTATGCACCGCGGTCCTGCTCATTTCCCTGCTGACAGGTTGTGTTTCCAGCACGCCCATCAAGCAGGTCTCGGCGGCCAAGCCGATCGAAGTGAAGGCGTTGGAACAGAAGAAGCCGATCATGTTCAGAAGGATCGTCATCAAAATCAAACGCGGCGAGGAGATTGGCACGCTTTACGCCGGATTGCTGGACGTGCCGCAGAAGAAGATTTACTGGCAGCGGGGAGGCGATGTGAATGTTAACGACAGTGATTTCACCGATCGATTTCGCGAGGAACTGAAGGTGGCCAATTACGAAGTGGTGGGGAACCCGGACTCGCTGTTTGAAGACGAATCCGAATGGAAGGCGGAATTGTTGGTGGCCGGGCTGGTCAATGATCTGAAGATGAATCTGCATTTTCCCCTCGCTGGAATGGGTAATCTTGTCGATTCCAAGGGTTCGGTATATTTGCAAGTGGAATGGCAGATTTACTCGCGCCTGGAGCGCAAAGTGGTCCTCAAGCTGACCACCGAAGGTTCGGTTGAGCAGCAGAAAACCTCCCAAAACGGGATGGAAAACGCCATCTCCGATGCCTTCGCCATGGCGGTCAAAAACCTGCTCGGCGAGAAGCGGTTCTATGATCTGGTGGTATCATCCGGAGGAACCAAAATGGAAGGCAAAAGCGTGACCATTGCCCTCAAACAATCCGATAATTCCCGCAATGCAGTTGACCGGATGCCGGACATCCAAACCTCCGTGGCAACGATTTTTGCCGGGGACAGCATGGGGAGCGGGTTCGTGGTTTCCGACGATGGTTACCTGCTGTCAGACCAGCATGTGGTGGGGGACTCCCGGTATGTCCGGATCAAGTTTTCGACCGGGATTGAGGTTAATGGCGAGGTGGTGAGCATTAATCGCACGAGGGACGTTGCGTTGATCAAATGCGGCCAGCAGGGACTGAAAAGCCTGCCAATCGAACGCGCGCTGCCCAAAACCGGCGAGGAGGTTTACGCCATCGGCACCCCCTTGAAAGAAAACCTGGACCAGACGGTGACAAAGGGGATCGTCAGCGGATTTCGTAATCTGGATGGCATCAACTACATTCAAAGTGACGTTGCCATCAACCCGGGCAATTCCGGGGGACCGCTTATTGACAGGAACGGAAACGTCATCGGCATTGCGGTTTTAAAACGGGAGAACGCGGACTCGCTGGGGTTTTTTGTTCCCATTGCAGAGGCAATCCGGGCCTTGGACATCAAATAAGCCCGGGCCATTGCCCTTAACTTCCCCGCCTCGTCGGTTTGCTGGCTTCGCGTTCGAAGTTCGAACGGGCCGCGGGCTAGATGCTCATCAAGGATTGTTTCCCCGAATTGGCAGTGAAAATCGAGGGCTATTCCCCCACGGCGGACCTGGCGGTTTGCCGGGCGAAGGCGGTGCCCCTGTTGTCTCGGTGCAAGGTGAGCTATCTGGCCTGACCCACGGCAGCAGTGCGGGTTTGGAAACTGCGCCAGAGTTTCGGGGGCAGCAGGCCGAGGAGGATGATGGCGACCTGGCTGCCGATGAAGAGCATCAGCCATTTGAAGGCGGCATCCATGAACCCGTAGCTGTGCAGACCAATGCCGAGCATGTTCACGCCAAACCACGAGAAGCTGGTGACGATGTTGCCGAACACGGCGAGGTTCATCAGGCCGCGTTCGCGCACGAGGCCGCCCCAGCGCGCATGCAGGATGGTCGCGTTCCAGAGCACGATGAGCAGCGCGCCGTTTTCCTTCGGGTCCCAGCCCCAGAACCGGCCCCACGACTGGTCGGCCCAGATGCCGCCCAGGACGGTGCCGACAAAACTGAACAACGTGGCGAAACAGACGATGCCATAAACCATCCGCGCCAGTGATTTGGCGGTTGGCTCCGAAAGCGTGGTCGTGAACACGCCGCGCAGGATGTAAATGATGGCGAGGAATCCCGCCACAAACGTCGAGGCGTAGCCGAGGGTGACGGTCACGACGTGGGTGGCGAGCCAGAAATTGGTGTCGAGCACGGCGCGCATCATTTCCATGGTGTCGCCGCTGAGCGCGAGGTTGTGCGCGATGATCAGCGTGACGAAGCCGGCGAATGACGCCACCACACAGCCGATGCCGTCGTGATAAATTTTTTCCAGGACCATCCCGAGAATCACCGCGGCCCAGCCGATGAAGATGGCGGAGGAATAGAGATTGGTCACCGGCGGCCGGCCTTCGAGATACATGCGGAACACGAGGCCGGTGGTGTGAATCACCCAGGCCAGGGCGATGAGATAAAACGCCGAGCGCCGCAGCAAGTCGGAGACATTGAATGTCGGCGCTTTGTGGGTGGCGGTGGCGCCACCGCCACCGAACCACGAGAACAGCGCCAGCACGAGGGCGAGCACGTAAATGACGGTGGCCTTGTAGAACGGCTGCATCGTGCTGAAGAAAAACTCCTGATCCGCCTTTTTCATTTGGGGCGCAAAACGGCTGGCCAGCCAGGCGCGATATTCTGCGACCAGGCGGTTGAAGTCGTCCGGCTGATCGGCGCGGTAAGCGGTGACCATTTCCGCATAAAATTTTGTGACGGGGTTGATTTCGCCAGTCCGGGCGGTTTGCATGAGGTTGGTGCCGATGTTTTGCCAGGCGTTGCGCGGGGCATTGATGTCCACAGGCGGGATCACGAGGGGCAGGGCGAAGCGCGCGACGGTGTCATAGCCGCCCATGAAACCGAGGAGGGTGTTGAACGCTTCCGGGTCGAATTTCTGCCCGGCTTCGCGCGCCTGCATGGCGGCCATGCCGGGCCCGATGCTTTTCTGATACGCTTCGAGTTCCGTCGCGAAATCGTCGCTGGCCGGCGGTTTGAGGCTGATTTCGAGCCGTTGGTAAAGGTTCATCATCTCGTACAGCTTCATCAACTGCGACTCAAAGACGGTGCGGTTGGCGGACTCGATTTTTTCGATGCGGTCGGCCTGCTTTTCGAGTTCGTCCACCTGAGGCCGGAGCTGGTTGAGGGAATAATATTTCTGGTTGTCCGGCAGCTTGAGCAGCGCGAGGACTTCGTTGTTATCAATGCGGAAAATTTTCAAGTCGTTGGCCGACTCGGGTTTCATCATCGTTTCGAGCAGCCATTCCATGGCGGTCAGGGTCTGCGTTTTGCCGTTCTCCTCCCACAAGACGCTTTGTTTGGTGCGGATTTGGAGCAGGGAATTGCGGGCGACGGAATCGAACGGCTGGAACCGGCCGTTCATCAGGACGGGCAGTTTGCCGAATTCGCGCGAATTGAATCCCGTTTCCGGTGGCTGGCGGAGGCCGGACAGGAACCAGCCCGCCATTACCACGACCAAAATGAGGGGAATCCACTTTTTCATAATCACCTCAGAAAATTCGAATTAAACCGGGCCGATACGAATGCACCGGTTGTAAGACATTCGATGAACCGCAAGAAATGTCCGCAAGGTTTTGGAGTGCGGCGGCCCTCCGCCGCTCTTGAGCCTCCAGTCACAGTCCGGAAAGCGCCAGAGGGCTGGCGCACTCCAAGACGCTTCGCGCAGGATTTTGGGTTTGCTTTCAAACCGCTCATTTTTTTGCTTTCAGAGTGGCTTTGATGTTGACCACGCCACCTGCCGACGAGACGCCGGCGCTACCAGGACTTGCCAGCCTCCGTTTCAAAAAGGGAATCAGGTGGCTGAGAAATTGGATGAGCAATCCGGTTGCGACCAGCACACACGAAAAGTACGGCGTCAGCCAGGTGGGATTGCGGACCACCTGCAGCACGCTGCCGTGGTCGTCGGGATCGAAGCTCGCCTGATAGAAGGTTTCGCCCGCGTAACGAAGCGGGTTGTTCATGTAAATCAGCACTTCGCGGTCTTCGTGGTTTTCCAGATTTTGCAGCCGGACGCGGCTGGAGAAATTTTTGGGGATGTCGGTGCCGGGATATTTATCGTGGCGGAACTCGATGAGATGGAGGCTGAACGGCAGGTAAAAACGTTCCTGGCGCAGCAGCAATTCATAGGTGTGACCGTCGTAAATAAACTGCTGCGGGCGGTCCAGCCACCCGGACACGAGGAATGTACCGATGGAATTTTTTGGGGTGGTGATTTCGACGATGGCCGACGGCATGTCCATCCGGTTCATTTCCGTTTCGCGCGGCTCTTCGCGCCACCAGATGCCGGAGCCGGGACCGGCGGTGGTTTTGACGGGTTCATAGCCCGGCTGGGATTGCTGCGCGAGCGATGAATTGGCGTAAAAGGTCTTCACGCGCACGGTGAACGGCATTCCCGGGTCGCTCACTTCGCCCCGACGCACCAGAAGCGAGCAGGGAATGGCGACGACCTGATCCGAGTCCTTGTCGGTGGTGTCCAATACCGCCAGTTCAAAGGCGCGGTCGGCTTCGGAATAATTTCTCGTTTCACCGATGCGCAGATGCAGGTTGCTTTCCTGGGACAGGAAATCCGTGAGCATTTGCCCGAGCAACAGCAGCACGACGCCGAAGTGGATCAGCATGATGCCGATCTTCCGTTTACCCGGCTGATAATAACGTACATGCGCGCATAGCAGGTTGATGAGCAGCACGGTGCCGATAAAATAGCCGCCAGGGAAGATGGGGATGTGGAATCCGGACCCGGCCGGCTGCCAGTAAACGAAAACGCTGCGGAAGAATTCGTTCTGGGCCTTGTAGAGTCCGAGATGCACCTGCGCCAGCGTGCCCCAAAACACCAAAATACAACCCAGCAGCAAACAGGTCACGGTCAGCTTGAGCGACGAAAATAATTTGATCAGGTTTTTGAGCATTTCAGCTTAAATTTTTAACCGCGAAACATGCGAAACACGCGAATGGAAAATAACGAATGACTAAGCCCTAATGACTAAAGAATGTCGAAATCCGAATACCAAATCAATTGCCACGTCCTTGGTTAATTCGGGATTCGTCATTGGGGTTTCTTTAGTCATTCGGATTTAGGATTTAGTCATTTTCTTTTCAGGTTCAGTATTTCACAGTTTGAACGAACTTCGTGAAAACTTCCTTCTGAGCTTCCACAACCTTCGCGTCGCCCATCAGTTTGTAAAACCACGTCTGGCCGGAATGCGGGACAATCACGCCAACGAGCCGTGTCGGCTGGCCGGTCCGGGCGTCCGTGCCGCTTAGGTCCACGAGCGATGCCTTGCCACCCGGCACGTCAATCGTCGTGACCAGTTTGTTCACGTCGCCATCGGACAACGAGGTCAGGCCGAGCTGACCGCGCCAGCGATTGATGTTGCCAACCAGGCCGCCGCCTTCGCCGGTGGAACTGCTGACATTGACGGCCGCGGTGGCGCCACCGGCGCCAGTGAGTGTGAATTTAGCGACGAGAAATTGTCCGCCGGAAACTTCCTGCCAGCCGGCGGGCACCTGCCAGTTGGGTTTGCCTTCGCTTGAGATCGGCGCGGAAGCGGTTGGTGCGCCCATGCCCGTGTCGCCGATGGGCGGATGCGACGGAGGCAATTCCGTTTGTGCCTGGACGGTTGTGAATTTCACCGATTTGAGGAAGGCAACAAATGCCGGCTTTTGTTGTTCAGCCAGATCGGCGTCACCGGTCATTTTGAAAAACCACACCGCGCCGGGGCGATGTTGAATGGCACCCAGAATACGCGTGGCATCGCCGCTGCCCGGGTTTTGGCCGGCGATGTCGTAGAGCTGCGCCGGTTGGCCACCCGCCTCGACGCTTTCCGCGGATTTTTTCAGTTCATCCGGCGACGCGGGTGACAGACCGACCTGACCGCGCCAGCGATTGACGTTGGCTTCGTCGCTGCCGGGCAAGCCGGGCAGGGGAATGACGCTCACATCCGCCTGTTTGCCGTTCTGGCCCTGGATTTTGAACGACGCCACACGCATTTCGCCGGCCGGAACTTCCGTCCAGCCCTCCGGCGTCTGCCAGGTCAATTGCGGCCGGGCGGAACCGGATGCCGCAAGCCCGGGTGCCGCGGATGCGGATGAAATGTCGGGATGTCCGGGCGGCAGGGTTGGGTTGGGTGAATCCGTTGACATGGCCGGTGCGGATTGCGGCTGAGGCTGGTTTTGATCCTTGGCGACGCGATAGGTTTTGACCTCGTCGCGGTGACAACCGGCAACGGGCAGAAACAGCAACGACGTCAAAACCGGCAGCAGCCAGGTGCGTTTATTGAACCGGCGCCCGAGGGCGACCCCGGATTTTTCAATCGGATGACTTATCACGATACAAAATTAGATGGCAGATTGATGAAGATTCAAGTTTATTCTGAAAGGATGAGTTATTTCAAAATCGTAGCAGCCGACGCCTGCTGGGTCGTAGCACCTGGTGCGAAAACTGGTGAGGAGGCTCATCATTTTCGATTTACGATATACGATTTACGCGTCGCGCATGAATTGGGGAAGGATTCGTAAATCGCCAATCGTAAATCGTAAATTCAGCCAGAGTCTCGTTACCCGCCGTCGTTGCACAATGGTGTGGCAAGCCCCGGCTACTACGGAACCAGGATTGGGTCAATGCTGCAGGGCTGAGGCGTTGTCCGGGATGCCGGTTAAAAACGGTATTGCAGACTGGAGTAAACCATCTGGGCATTATAGTTGTTGTTTCCGCCCGAGGCCCAGTCGTTGTAATGGGTGTAAGCGTATTTCAGGTTGACGCGCAGGTTCCGGGTGATTCTCCGGGTGATGGAAGCCGTCAGAGTTTGCTCATCCGCCCCGGAACCGAGCGGCAGACCGACGGTGGAGTTGTTATTGTAATTGCCCGCCTGATAATAGACAAAGCCGACGTTGAGATCGGTCTTGTCGTCCACCACGACCGATGAATCAAAAGTCACCGTCCAATAGTTGTTCTGCGAATTGAGCTCGGCCTGGGTAATGGCGGACGCCGGGGTCTTGGTTTCGCTGACAACGTAATTAAAACCGGCCTGCAGGCACAACCGGCTCCACGGACTCCAACTGGCGTTCTGCGCGAAAATCTGGCTCGTCATCGTCGAAGACTGGACATCACCCAGCCCGGAAATCGAGTCCGGCGCGGTGTTGATGGTGGAATACTGATATTCATAGCGGCTGACCAGGACAACGTTTTGAACGGGCCGGAGCGTCAGGCGCACGTTGCCATCGTGCGTTTGGAAATTCTGCATGACCAGGTAAGCCGGGTAAACATTGCCGGTGGACAGAATGTTCGGCGTGCTGTCCTGCACGATATTGTAGTCGTATTCGTTCCGTTTGTAATAATATCCGGCGTCAAGGGTGACGCGGCGAAGGGGATACCATCGGGCACCGATGGAATATTTCTGGAACCAGCGCGTTTCATCGGTCAGGCTCAGGACGGGGAGAGTTCCAATTCCGATTACGTTATACTCGCTAAGGCCGTTCGTTTGGTACAGATTTCCACTACCTTCCGTCCATTCGCCGCTGCCGGAAAACACCCAGTTGGTCATGCCGGTGTACCGCACATCGAGACGTTCCCGCACGTCCAGCGTCTCCCCGTTACCATTGCCGCTGAAAGGCGCGGTGTCGGTGCCGAACGTCCCGATGCCGCTGGAATTCGCATTCCAGTTGTCCGACTCCACCCGCAGGGACGGCACGATGGTGAGGTTTTTGATGGGAGTGGCCATCAGGTTCACGTTCCCCACATGCTGCTGCTCGTGAGCGCCGCCGTTGAGGCTGGTGTAGCCCAGGTTGTTCAACGGGTTGGGGCTGTAGGCTACGCCAAAGTCTTCGCCGTAGATGCGGCTGCCGGAAAAAGTATCGTCCAGATTGACAAACGTGTATCCGGCGGAGAAGAACAGGTCCTTTTTGATCCAGGTCTCGCTGAAGGCATGCGCATTGAGCATGTTGTACGAGGTTCCTTGTTTGTCCGTGACGTCCTGTTGCACCGGCTCGCCTTGGTAGAACGTCTCCAGACGTGTGTCGGCCAGGCTGGCGGTTTCGTAACGCACGCCGACACCAAAGTCCGTGGTTTTGATGTGATGGGTCACATCCAGCGCGTAGCTGTCCACCTTTTCATTGATGTTGTAGATGGACGGATCCACGCCGCGCACCGTTGTCGTCAAATCAGGATGCACCGGTCCCCAGATGGTAGAGCTCTTGTCCCCGTCGCGGTAGCTGTGCGTATATTTGAAAACGACCTGGGGAAGATCCTTTGGGGTCAGGCCCGCCTCGAACGAAATTTCCCCGCGATCCAAGGACAGCTCATCATTCGGGAGCTGATATTGGGTGCCGGTGGGAGGATAGTAGCCGCCGGCGCCGTTGTACCAGGTGCGGAAGTCAGTGATGTTGAACCGGACGTATCCGAAATCTTCGCGCTGCAAACCGAGGATGAATTTGTAGTCGTTCTGGTCGAACAGCGAGTGCCCGTCCAGGGTAAGCGTGGTGCCTTTGGCAACATCTTTTTGCAGGTGCAGGTCGCTGATGCCTCCGAAGGGGTCGTTGCTCAACTTGTACCATTGCTGCGCCTGCGCCGCACTGCCCGACGTGATCAGGCCACCCATGGAAAGATCAACCCAATTGTCGTAAGTTTTCTCGCCACCCTCAAACATTTGCCCCGGCGTCATCGCCGGGGCGTTCGTGTCACCGGCCCGGGCGGTTGTGCCGCACGACAGCAGCATCGCCCCAACCATGATACAACGGCGATACCATGCCCGCCGGGCGGCCTGATCCCGTTGGCTTTTTGATGGGGATTTGGTTTTCATCTGCTTTCCGGTTGCGGTTTAGAATCTGAGCGACGAGTTCACGCGCGAGCCGTGGACGGCTTCGTGGCATCCCGCTGTCCAGCAGGTACCCTGTTGCAGGCGTTGGGTGTGATCCTGTCCACCGATGAGGATGGTTCCACCCGGACCCTGCTGTTGGAAGTGGCATTTGAGGCAAAGGTTGGAATCGCGCACGGTCAGCATCTTGGCGTTGACGCTGCCATGGGCCGTATGGCAGATGGTGCATCCTTCTTGCAGCGCCTCGTGTTCAAATACGTACGGCCCGCGCTGGGCCGGGTGGCATTTAAGACAGTTTTCGTCCTGGGAGAGCAGGGCGGTGCTGCCGCCGGCAAGCACGCTCCCCTTGTGCGGTGAATGGCACTCCGTGCATTTCATCCTGCCCTCGGGCACGGGATGGTGGCTGGGCAGTTGAAACTGGCCGCGAACATCATTGTGGCACTGGTAGCAAACGGTTTCCGTTGTCCGGGCCGGCGGCACCCCGGCCAGCGTGGACAGGCTGGCCGGCTCGGGACGCCCGGCGGTGAAGCTGAACGGCGGTTTGATTTCTCCGCCCGAGTCCGAGTGCAGGCTGCACGGTCCGTGGCAGGATTCGCACCCGGCATTGAGCGCATTAGTCCCCTCGGCAATCAGACGCGAGTGGTCGGCGGTCTGGAAGCCCCGGTAAAGTTCTTCATGGCACTGTTCGCATTCCTTGGAGCCGATGTATTTTGCCCCCGGCACGTCCGGGAGCATCACCACCTGGTTGCTGACGGTGCTGCAGGAAATTACCGCCAGCAGCAAAACCACCACGCCGGCCGCGAGCGCCAGGATTCGACCGCGCTTGCCGTGCGGCGGCAGCGGTTTGATGAACGGATTTTTTTTCATGCGGATTTTTGTTTGTCGGTCATTTCACGCATATTCGGAAAATACGCCGTCGCCGGTGGTCTGCCGTTCATGGGTATAATTCCTGGGCGACCAAGTTTTGGGCCGCGGACAACAGGTTAAGGGCAAAAATCCAATTGTGCGCGCCGAGGCTGCCATCATTGACCACAAGATATAAATCGAACCGGGCTTTTTTGATGTTGGCCGGGATCAGGGCCTGGCCGGCGGCGTCAGGCCCGCTGAAATTCACCTGGTCTGCCAATATCCAACTGGTCACGTACCCCGCCGAGTTGGTCTGCCAGATCAATCCGCCGGGTGTCGTGTATTCCCAGATGACGGTCCCGTTGGTCCGCAACGCCGCCGGTGCCTGGGTGGCAGCCCACTGGTTCAATTCGTCAATTACCAGGGAAACATTGTCGGAGACGCCAGGTGCCGATTGTCCGGGGTCAGTGAGATGGCAGTTCATGCAGACATCGTGGGAAGCCACCGCGAACGTGTGGCTCTGGGTGGTGGCCGGCGGGGCGTCCGGTTGCATGTGGCAGGACACACATTGATTGGTCAGATAAAATGTGCCGGAAATCGAGTTTTGGGCGGAATCCGGCAGCCCCGCGTGCGTACCGGGATTGAAAATGGCCGGGCTGTCCGTCACGCCATTCCACAATTGACCGACGGAACCGAGCAAAAAGTTATATTGCAGCGAACGGTGCGGCGCACGGGAAGTGTCCGTCCACGCGGCTCCGCGGCTGTTGTGGCATTGGCCGCAGAGATTGATGTTCGTATTCGCGTTGTATTTGTTCGTAAACACGTCCGAGGTGGCGAGGGAAAAAAAGTTGGTCGAAAAGATGGGATTGCGGAGTTGGGCCGGATTGGCATTGGTCGAGTGCGGATCGTGGCAAACCGCGCAGGTGATGGCGACGTTCAGGTCATTCGTGAGCGTGACGGGATTTTGCCCGTTGATCAAGGCCAACCGGACAGAGCCGGAATGGCAGCGACCGCAACTGCTGATGTAGGTGGTGGACGAACTCATGGTTTGCAGCGCATCCGGCACCACGGCGGCGTGACCGCTGGTGTACCATTCCTCGTAAGTGGGCTGCATGGGGCCGGTGTGGCAGCCACCGCAAACGGTGGCGGCAATGTCAACCTGCGGGACAACGGTGGGATCATCCGGGTTGGCCTCGTGATTGGCGGCCGGGCCATGGCAGTTCTCGCATTGCACACCGGCAAGCAACGGGGTCTTGGAATTGCTGACAAATCCGGTTGGCAATCCGTAACCGACCGTATGGCAGGGCAGGCAGGAGCTGTTGGTCTGACCGCCGGCAGCAACAAAATAGGCGTTGGTGAACGCGCCCGCATGAGGAGTCTTCAGTTCCGTGGCGCGAATGCTGTCATGACACCCGGCGCAGGCCTGGGCTCCGATGTATTGAGGTGACGGACCGGAGATGCGGAAGAAGGCATTGCTGTAGAGCTTCGTGATGACGGCGTAGCGGACCAAATTGGTGGCCTTGCCCAGCGCCACCCACGGGGCCAGCAAGCTGTTGCTTTTCTGATAGACCTGATAATAACCGGACGGACCATCCCACGTCACATTCATGCCGTTTGTGACATGCTCAATTCCCGTCATGACCGGCAACCCCGGCATGCCGCCCGGCTGGGTGATGGTCAGGTGTTGGACGTTCTGCGCATTCGCGAAGAAACCGCCAAGGAAGAAACCCGCCGCGGCCAAAATAAAAACGGACGCTCGATCAGTCAGCCCTGCGTTGTTGCCGTTCATAAGCAGCGAATTGTTTATCCTGGGAATTGCTGTTCCATGTCATCCTTTGTCGGCATCGGATGACCAACCGGATATCCATCTGGCGGCAAACTGGACGACCGGCTGAACCTGCGCAACACCGGAATGTTGGCTGACCGGCCCCGGATGCCGAACCTGTTTGGTTGAAAAGTTACACTGTAGAAAAGTACAGGCTATCCTAATATTGCCGGATGTTCACCTTTGATTGTCCTGCGTAAAACAAGAGCCGTCCACCAGAGGTCCCGGCCAGATGCAGTGACATGTATTTTTATCCCGCCCCGCCCCGCTGGGATCGTTTTTTCTCGCTTACCCGGTCGAAACGCGACACCTTTGAAACTGGTGTTCGACAAGCAGAAAGAACATGTTCGATGAGACAACCAACGATTAAGCGGACAACCGGGCAAGCCCGGGCTCGCATCAACATTTTTGTGCTGGTTTTGGTTTT
Source organism: Verrucomicrobiota bacterium (assembly GCA_050010435.1). Lineage (GTDB taxonomy): Bacteria > Verrucomicrobiota > Verrucomicrobiia > Limisphaerales > UBA11358 > UBA11358. The sequence continues at coordinate 60,694 of JBEKKZ010000016.1, forward strand.
CCTCGGTCTGGCGGCCGGGGCTTTCTGGTATTACCGGCACGCGAGGGAGCACGGCACAATCGGGATGATTGGCTGGGCCGGCAGCGTCGTTTTGTCCGACAGCACCAAAGCAGTTTTGAAAAACCTCCATTCCCCGGTTGAAATCCGCTTCTACTCTTTGTTGGATCAAGCCAGCGTGCCCGCCGCCACGTTTGCTTTTGCCGACCGGATCAATCAGTTGCTGGCTGAATGCCAGCAAGTTGCCGGCGGAAAAATCTCTGTCACCCGCCACAATTCATTGTCCGATGCCGATGCCGCTTCGGCCGATGGCATAAAACCGTTCAACCTCGACAAGGGCAGTGCTTGTTTTCTGGGACTCACCGTTGTCTGCGGAGGGCAGAAAGAATCCCTGCCACAAATCCAGCCCGAATGGGAGCCGGCGCTGGAGTTTGACCTGGCCCGGACGATTCTCCATGTGGCCGCCACACCCTCATCCGTCGTCAAGACAAGCGCCCCGGTTTCCCCCGAAACCACCAATGAAATCGTCCGCCTTATTCCCGATATCAACGGCACGTCGCTGGACGACGGGATCGGAATTTTGCGCGAGGCTGCCGTAAACAAAATCAACGAAGCCGGGGCCGAGATGGAGAAACAGATTCAGGCCGCGCAACAACAGCTTGCCGATGCGCAAAACAGCCGGCCCGAGGCGGAACAGCAGGCCGCGATGAAACATCTCCAGCAGGTCCAGTTGGACCAGGCGGAAAAACTCAAGGCCATCGCCGCGCGGCTGCAAGCCCAGATTTCCGCCTTCCAGCAGATGAAGGCTGCGCCTTCCGCCGCGAAATAATTCCCCGCCGGACGGCGCAGAACCTCGACACGAATTGCACTAATTCATACGAAGACGAATTAAGCTGCCTCCATTTATTCCGGCGCGACGACCCGCCTTTGTTCACTACGGCGGCGGCAAGGGGTTGAGACAAATCGGCTCAGCGCTTAAATTCATCTTGAAAATTCTGTTCATCCTGCCCAAAAAGTTGATGGTTGAGCAAATGGCAAAAGCGAAAAGCGAAAAGCCGAAAGCGGAGGACGGGACAGAAATGGCGCAGTCAGAACATCGGTAACACTCGTGGGTCAATACATGGGTAACACTATTTTGGTTAGAGGTTACACATTTGGTTTCCTTTGACCAGCTCTTCCTGCGGGCGGATATCCGCCCGCAGGAAGCT
>JBEKKZ010000017.1:0-61429 GCA_050010435.1 Verrucomicrobiota bacterium
GACCGAATAGTTGAACAGTTCGGATTGGGATTGGTGGATGCCCATCATAGTTGTCTTTCAGACATTCCCGCCGCCCATTCCTTCAAACAAGATTGCAAAATAGTGATTTGGGCAACACGCCCTCAAGTTGCGCCCAAGGAACTGAATTTACGGCATTTTTTACAACGGCCCCTCTGTGAGCGCCGGTGGAATCAATGGCGACGGTCATCCCGACACAGAGTCGGGGCAGTGCAACACGACAGCCAGATTTCTTCTCATCGTGACAGCCCGCGCCGGGTGGTTTAGCCTTCGTCCATGCAGCAAACGACGTTGACGCTCGGCCACTCGCCGGACCCCGACGACGCTTTCATGTTTTACGCGCTGGCGAAGGGCTTGATCCCGACGCACGGCTTCCGGTTCGAGCACATTTTGCAGGACATCCAGACGCTGAACGAGCGCGCCACGCGCGGCGAACTCGACATCACCGCCGTCAGCATCCACGCCTACGCCCACGTAAGCGACAAATACGCGTTGCTGCCCAGCGGCGCGAGCATGGGCGATGGTTACGGCCCGATGCTTGTGGCCGGACAGAAATTTTCCAGGGCGGAGATTGCGAAGAAAAAAATCGCCGTGCCGGGCACGATGACCAGCGCGTTCCTCGCGTTGCAACTCTGGCTTGGCTCCGTAAAGGGGCGTGGCCCCCACGGAGCTTCGCGCCCTCGAACTTCGGATTTCGACTACGTCGTTGTTCCCTTCGATCAAATATTCAAAGCCGTTCTTTCCGGCGCAGCGGACGTTGGCCTTATCATCCATGAAGGCCAGTTGACGTATCAAAATGCAGGTTTGGTCGTTTGCGAAGACTTGGGCGTTTGGTGGGGAAAGGAAAACGATGGTTTGCCGCTGCCGCTCGGCGGGAATGTCATTCACAAGAAATTTGATTTGGCGACGCGCCGGAAAATTTCCAACATTCTCACCGCGAGCATCCAATTCAGCCTCGACCATCGGGCCGAGGCGGTGCAGCACGCGCTGCAATTTGCCCGTGACATGGGCCGCGATCTCGCCGACAAATTCGTCGGGATGTATGTGAACCACTGGACGCTCGATTATGGCGACAAGGGCAGGGAAGCGATTCGCCGTTTTCTTGGCCAGGCCTTCGCGCACGGCCTGATTCCGCACCGGCAGGAACTGGAATTTGTGGTTTGATGGATTGAGCCAAATGATTTTGCCTGAACACCAAAACAACGCGGGCTTGGGATTCAAATTTGCCCGCGCGTTGTCCAATCCTGTCTGTCTTTGCCTGTTGCTGGCCGCGGTGACACTGGTTGTTTATTGGCCGGTCACGCGTTACGACTTCGTCAATTACGATGACCCGGACTATTTTTCGTCCAACACCCATGTCCAGGCGGGTCTGACATCAGACAATGTGGGTTGGGCCTTTTGCACGGGTTACGCCAGCAATTGGCATCCGCTGACGTGGCTGTCCTTGATGCTCGACCGGGAATTGTCCGGCCCCGGGCCGGCCGGGCCGCATTTCACAAATCTGTTGTTTCACCTCGCCAATACGGTGCTGCTTTTTTTGCTGCTCCGACAGTTGACGGGCCTTCGCCGCGACCCATCGGCTTCGTCCACGCAGGCCGCGGCGAATTGGCGGAGCGCCTTCGTGGCCGCGCTGTTCGCTTTGCATCCGTTGCACGTGGAATCGGTGGCATGGATTTCGGAGCGCAAGGACGTTTTGAGCATGTTCTTCGGACTGCTGGCGCTCTGGGCCTACGCGCGGTATGCACAAAAGCGGTCGAGAGTCGAGAGTCGAGAGTCGAACGCAACAGCGGAATCTTTGGCCCTCGACCCTCGACCTTCGACCTTCGACTATTCATTGGCGCTTTTGTTTTTCGTGCTAGGCCTGATGAGCAAGCCGATGCTGGTGACGCTGCCGTTCGTGATGCTGTTGCTGGATTACTGGCCGTTACAGAGGTTCAAGGTTCAAGGTTCAAAGTTCAAAGTTCAAAGTCTGGTTCGGGAAAAGATTCCATTTTTTGTCCTGAGCGCAATTTCGTGCGTTGTGACCTTCATCGCACAGCAAAAAGGCGGCGCGGTCGTCAAGCTGGCAAGGATTTCAATGACTGACCGGGTTGCAAATGCCTTCGTTTCCTACGCCCGCTATTTGGACAAGACCCTTTGGCCGTCTCCGCTGGCCAATCCCTATCCGCATCCGGGGCATTGGGAATTTCCCCTGGTGATTTATTCCGTGGCGTTGGTTGCCGGCCTGTCCGCGATTGCCGTTTTGTTTGCCCGGAGGTTTCCGTTCTTCTTCACCGGCTGGTTTTGGTTTGCCGGGACGCTCGTTCCCGTCATCGGCCTCGTCCAGGTCGGCGACGCAGCCATGGCCGACCGCTACACCTACTTGCCGTTGATCGGCGTATTGATCGTCCTGGTTTGGGGCGCCGGGGCGGTGTGCGCGAACTGGCGCGTGCCCGGGCCATTGATCATTTTTCTGGCGGCAATCATTCTCACCGCCTGTGCCTGGCGGACGCGGGACCAATCGGGTTACTGGAAAAACAGCGGGACACTTTTCCGTCACACGCTGGCCGTGACCGAAAATAATTACGTTGCCTGCAACGATCTCGGCACCTGGTTGTCGGGCAACGGACAGGTCGCGGAGGCAATGGACTATTTTCGAAAATCACTGCAAATCAAACCCGACAATCCGGATGCGCTCTACAATCTGGGCAACGCCTTCGCCAAGCTCGGCAACTGGGACGAAGCCATAAACAATTATCAATGTGCCCTGCAAGTCACTCCGAATCAGGCCGACATCCTGAACAACCTGGGTTTTGCACTCGCGGCGAAGAAACAATTTGCCGACGCCATTGCGTGTTTCGAGGCGGCGTTGAAACTGGATCCGGATTGCGCCGACGCGCACAACAATCTCGCCACGGTTTTGTTCATCCAAAAAAGATTCAATGAGGCCGTCCGGCATTTCCGCGCAGCCCTCCGCATCACGCCCGGCAACCCGCAGATTTACAGCAACCTCGGCGATGCCCTGGTGAAGCAGGGGCAAACCACCGAAGCGGTGCGGTGTTACCGGGAAGCATTGCGGCTCAAACCCGGCGACCCCGAAATCAAGGCAAAATTACAGGCGCTGGGCGCACAAATCTCAAATTAAAATTCGAATTACGCCGTCACGGCCAAGCGCGGCGATCAAATTATAAACGTCCGGTCGCAGACAAAACGCCACGTCATCGCGCAATTCGGGAATTGCCAGCAGCCGCCGCGCATTTTCCGACTCCGAAACAACTTCGAGCAGGTTGGACTTTGCCTTCCGCCAGGCGTTACGGGCGGTTTCGACTGAAGCCGAAAGGGTAGGGCGCGCCACTCCGTGCGCGCCGTGCGATTGCTGTTGAACCGGGACGCTCGCTTCATCCGGCGGCGGGCAGGGGACTGCCCGCCCTACCTTCAGATTTTGGGCGACAGGTTCATTTGCCAATAACTCACACAGCGCGCCCGCCGCCAGCACGTCCTCGGTGGCAATGTTTTCACGCGTGCCCGCGCACACGAGCACGATTTGCGCTGGTTGAAGTTGGCGGATGAATTGTGCGGTGGCTGTGAGATTCAAAAACGAGGCGGCCAAAACCGTTTGCGCACCCGTGCAGGCGCGCAGCGCGCGGGTGCCGTTCGTCGTCGTCGAAACAATCATTTTGCCGCGGACCTTTTCCGGCGTGTATTCGCGCGGCGAGTTGCCGAGGTCAAAATCAATGCCGCCGGTTTGGGTGGCGCGGATTCTCACGCCGTCGCGTTCGCCGCCGAGCAAAACGTCCGGCTGTTTTTGGCGGAGGGCCAGGGCCTCGGCGATTTCGGAGACGGGCACGATGGCCTTTGCGCCGTGGTGCAGCGCGGTCACAAACGTGCTCGTGGCGCGCAGCACGTCAAACACGACGCAGGTGGCGTCGCGCAAATCACGTTTCGCGAGCGCGGCCAGTTCCGCTGGTGAAAAAATGGCATCAATTTTCATTTTATGTCGCGCGCAGGACCGAAGGCGGCCAAGAAGCTTTTCAGTTTAACATTAAATTAGGCAGCATCATTTGTTAACGGCTAATCGGACTCCCAGCCCGACAAATAGTGCGCCCGTCGCTCGCCGAATGACGGCACTGACTGACATGCTTGTCCGCAAGCGAGAACCAATCCCGGAGGCGCCAGCGCGAGAAACACGCACCAAGTCGTGCCGGTGGTGAGACACGATGCACCCAAAAACAAAAGGGCAACAAACTTGGAATGTGCTGACGGGTCAACGAACTGCGGGAGGAACGCTAAATTAAACAACGCGACCTTCGGATTGAGAAGGTTCGTAAGCAGCCCGGCGCGGTAAATGCCCCCAGAACTGACCTGTGTAAACTTGACAGGGCCTTGGGAACTCGCCGAGCGATCGAACCACATCCGAATACCCAGATAGACAAGATATGCCGCACCCACAAACTTAACCACCGTGAACGCAGAAGCCGACGCGGCGAGAATAGCCGATAGGCCAAAAGCCGCCGCCAGTGTGTGGATGACCGCCCCGGAAGAGATGCCGAGCACCGATAACAAACCTGCTCGCCGTCCTTGGGCGATGCTCCTGGCAACAATGTAAAGCGTGTCCTGCCCCGGTGTGATATTCAGAAGAATCGCACTCAGAAGAAACAGCGAATAGTGTTGTGTGCCGAACATACGCGCGATGCTGCCTAACATTATTTTTTAGGCCGCCGCGCGTACATGATTGCGCACATGGCTAACTTTTTGACTACAGCCTTCATCATGGGCTTATGGAAGCAGACCTGCGAATTTCCATCAAGGATTGTCAGCACAACGAAAATCTCGAAACCCGGTCTCGTTCCGTCCGGCCGGTGACCTCCGGTGTCTGCCTTGGGTCCGGGCCGTCGTTTTCTTCGCAAGTTGGCAAGGAACAAGCTTATACCGGATTTGATGAACACAATGTTCTGTAAAATTCTTGTCGCAGTCCAGATCTTCGCGGCTGGCAACGTGGCTTACTTTGAAATCCGAAGGTTCTTTCAATTTTTACGGACCAATTTCAATAAATCGAAATCATCGCAAGACCATCAGGATTTATCCGTTCCCGGGGGCAGTAACGGCTAATGTCCAAAAATGAGATGGCTGGTTGCCGCCAGCCCAAACCCGGACCACCAGGCCGGGGACTAAGAACAACCTGCGACTTCCCGGCAAAGCTATTTTAATTTCGTCCGCATGTAATGAAAAAGATATTGCTGGGCGTAACCGGCGTGCGGCCCGAAATGGGTCGCGGCAAAATGCCGCAGCCGTTTGTCACTGACCCGACGGCGCGGGAAATAGAGTTCGCGCAGCGCGCGCTCGACCCACACGTCCACGGGAAACGCAGCGTCGAAACCGCAGGCAAACAGCAGCACGCAATCGGCAATTTTGCCGCCGACGCCGCGCAGTTTCATCAATTCCTCGCGCGCCCCGGCCAGCGGCAAATGGCGCAGACGTTCCAAGTCAAACCGGCCGCCGGCGATTTGGCGCGCGGCGGCGAGCAGATGCGGCGCGCGAAAACCCATTTTGCACGCGCGGAGTTCGGCTTCGGCCGCGCTGGCGAGCCGTTCGGCAGTTGGAAAAGAATGGAACAGATGATTTTTGTTCAAACCGGAACCTCCGAATCGTAGCCGCGGACGTGAGTCCGCGCTGACTTCTTGTAATGAAAAAGTGCGCCGACTGACGTCGGCGGCTACAAGGTTCGTAGTGATTGGTTCGCCAAAGCGTTCGCAGAGCAGGGCGACGATTTGCCGGATTTGGACGATTTGTTTGGTCGAAGACAAAATAAATGACGCGAGACATTCCCACGGGTCCTGCCGCAGGACGCGCAATCCGCGACACGCGGCAACCGCATTGCGCATTGGTGCGTCGTCGGGAAAAGTTTTGAGCACGACGTCCAAATCCACTTCGGTTTGCAAATAATCGTGCAACCACCGCCAGTCGGCGACCGGCCCGGCGGTCTCGGCGCGAATGCCGTCGCGCATTTGTGTCAAACGCACCCAACGTTGGCCGATGACGCCAACCCAGGAATCATTGCAGGGTTGCCAGCGGAATGCCTGGCCGGAGTCCAGCGTCGCGGCCAGATCGTAATCTCGGACGTGCAAAAAAATTTCCATTACTGGCTTTATTACTGAAGACATTTTTCAGGAACCACCAAGTGCGCCACATTCATTGCAAATGACGAATTACGAAACCCTAATGACTAAAGAATGACCAGGCTCCAATGAGCAGAAGCACAACAAACAAAGAGTTGGAGATTTGATCATTGTGAATTATTTCGTCATTCGGATTTAGTCATTCGTCATTTCAGATTATGGCACGCCCAGAGATGCACGCGGCGGAAGACGCGTTTGCCGATTTTGATTTCGAATTCGCCGAGGTCGGTGACGGACTCGAATTCCTGGAGCATTCGCGGCGGCAGGGGAAAAGGCGGCGACACTTCGCCATAACCGACTGTTTGATGCGTCAGCCATTTCCAAAACCAGCCGGGTTCGAGCGGGTAGGGGTCAAGTTCGCTGACGTAAATGGCATTTTGGCCCCGGCGCTGGGCGCAGTAGTCGTAGTCCGGCCAAAAGTAAAATTGGTTTTTCGGTTCATCCGAATCGGCGCAATAAACGAGCGGCCCGGCTGGCAACGCCGCGCGTGCCTGCGGCAAATAAAATGTAAACAGCCCGGTCATGCCGTAATGATCGGCGATGATGAATGCGGGCTTGCCCCCGGCCGCCAATTTTTCGCGCTCGCCTTCGATCAGCGCGGTGGTCGGCCTCCACGCGCGTACGCGGCGCAAGGGATCTTTTTCACCGGGCAATAATTGTCCGGCGACTTTGCCCATGAGATTGCTCTGGAACAGGATCGCAACGGCGAAGAAGCCCAGCGCGAGGCCAATCGCCAGAAAAGGTTTGGCGATGCGCCGCCGCTCGTCCCAATACGCGACCATCAGACAAAACATCGGCACCACGGCGGGGGCAATCCAATTGGGTAAAATCCGCGAATGAAACGAGTACAGCCAATAACCGAGAAAAACCGGAGCGCCCATGCAGAAAAAGTAAAGCCACAGCCCCGACATCTTGTGTCGGGGCTGTTTCCAAAAGGCGAACATTGCCCAAAGTGCGCCGACGAAGAAAATCGGATTCAGCAGCCCGGCTTCCACAAACAGAAAGTCCCGGAAAAAGCGCAGCGTTGGCTTCCATGGTGATCCCAATCCCGCATTGCCTGCGACGTGATGAGCGGTGATCCAGCCGTGTTGCGCGTTCCAGATGATGACCGGTGTGGTGCCAACCAGAAAAATCAGCAACGCGAGCCACGGGCCGGGCCGTCGCAGATGCGCGCGGGCTGCGGGCCAAAGCGCAAAGAAAATTGCCCAGCACACAATCTGGCAGGCCGCGGTGTATTTGCAGAGAAAACCGAGGCCCATGGCGAGGCCAACGACCAGCCAGTCGCGGGTTTTGCCATCCGGCTGCGCCGCGCGCCAGCCGGCCACCAACGCCCACATCCAGCACAGCACCATCGGCGGATCCGGCGTTATCAAAATCGTTCCGATGCCGAGCAGCGGCGCGGCGGTGACGATGAGCAACAGCCAAAACCCCGCCCGCGCGCTGACTTCGCGGGCGAAGAAGCGCAGCACCATCACGCTCAGAATCGCGGCGAACAACGGCGAACAGAACCGCACGCCAAACTCCGTGTCGCCCCACAGCGACGTGCTCGCAAACTGAATCAGCGCAATGCCCGGCGGTTTGCTGTAATACGACAGCGCAAGGTGTTTTGACCAAAGCCACTGGTAGGCTTCGTCCTTTTCCAACTCAATCGTGCCGCTGGCGATGTAAAGCCAGCGCGCGATGAGCATGACGAAGATTGCGATGTAGCCGAGGCGCAGCCAGTGCCGGTCAATTGCGGATTGCGGATTGCGGGTTGCGGATTCGGCAAAGTTTTGAGTTTCCGTTTCTGCATTCTGCATTCTGCATTCTGCATTCAAGAGCGAGGGCAATTGCGCGTGCCAGACCGGGAACCATTTTTTTCCGATCCATCGCCACGCCGCTTGCAGTGCAATCACTCCCGCCGCCGCGTAACCCGCGCCCAGAATCGCGCCGGCGAGCACGTCGCTGGGATAATGAACGCCGTTATAGACGCGCGAAAGTGAAACGGCGAGTGCCATCGGCAGCATGAACCAGAGGCTTCGCCGGTAAAACAGAAACGCGACCATCGTGGCGGCAAACCAATTGGCCGCGTGCGACGAAGGCATGCTGGTGCGGCTGCCTTTGCCGGTGGACATCTCCCTGCCGCTGTCACCGGCCTCAGGAGGGATATAGCCTTTGCCGACGGTGCCGAACAGCCGTGCCTCGGGCAGCGTGACGAACGGGCGCGGCCGGGCGACGGCGTGTTTGATGGTGTTGGTGACCAAGCCGTCGCCCAGCGGCAGGATCAAGAGCAGCAGCAGCAGGCAAAGGCGCATGCGGACGCCGCCCTTCCAAAGCAGGCCGACGCCGAGCAGGAACAGGGCGGGAAAGAAAAAGGCGTTGCCGCTCAAAACCGGCATGAGCCAGTCAAAGACCGGGTTGGCCAACGACCGGTTGACAAAAAGAAACAGGCTTGTATCCAGCGCTTGCAGCCAGTGCATCGCCGCCAGTGTAGCCGGAACCGGAAAATTGGAAACTCAATTGAGCTCCGGATTGGAGTTCGAGTTTCAACCGGCCGGGGTCGGGGGAATTAAACCGTGAAAAACACAAAATGTACAATAAGTGTAATAGCTATTTCAAAAATTGTACTGCTGGTGCAGCAACCGATTTTACGAGTTGCGTTTGTTTCGCGGTGGGAATTTGTGATGGACGCCGACCTCGAAAACTTTCAGGGCAGGCTCCCGCGACCGCGCGGTTCAAAAAACAATGATGGAGCGCACCGGATAACCTTTCAATTTCTCGCGGCCGTTCAGGAATTTCAGTTCGATGAGAAAACCGACTTCGAGAATCTGCGCGCCGAGTTTTTTCACGAGCGCGGCGGCGGCGGCGGAAGTGCCGCCCGTCGCGAGCAAATCGTCAATCAACACCACGCGCGCGCCCGGCTTGAGCGCGTCCAGGTGCATGGCGACGGTCGCCGAGCCGTATTCGAGCGCGTAATCCTGTTCGATGGTTTTGTAGGGCAGCTTGCCTTTTTTGCGGACGGGGACGAACCCGGCGCGCAATTTCACGGCGGCGGCGGCGGCAAAAATAAATCCCCGCGCGTCAATTCCCACCACCACGTCCACCGAACCGGGCTTGAATTTATCCGTAAGCAAATCAATCGCGCCGGAAAACAATCGCGCATCGGCCAGCACGGGCGTGATGTCCTTGAACTGGATGCCCGGCTTGGGAAAGTCCGGAATGTTGCGAATGGCCTGTTCGATTTCCTTGGGCGTGGCGGGGGTTGGGGACATGGCGTCAGTTGCCTTTGTTTTTGGAGCTTTCGAGTTTTTCGATCATTTTGCGGAGTTTTCTCAGCGCGAGATTCTGGATTTGGCGGACGCGTTCGCGCGTGACGCCGAATTTCCGGCCGACCTCCTCCAGGGTTTTTTCCATGCCGCCGTCGAGGCCGAAACGGTAGCGCAAAATCGTCGCTTCGCGCGCGTCGAGGTGCATGACCATGTCCTGCAACATGCCGGTGACGGTTTTGTCTTTCAGATTTTCGTAGGGCGAGGTGGCGTTTTCATCCTCGACAACGTCGGAAAAATAATTCGACTCGTCGTCGCCGATGGGCGCGTCGAGCGATGCCGGGCGAATCGCAACCTGCCGCATCTGCCGGATGCGGGCGGCGGTCACGTCGAGTTCGTCGGCCAGTTCCTCGTCGGTCGGTTCGCGGCCAAACTCCTCCTGCAAACGCATCGCGATGCGGCGCATCTTGGAAATCTTGTCCACCAGATGCACCGGCAGGCGGATGGTCTTGGATTGATTGGCGAGCGCGCGTTTGATGGACTGCTTGATCCACCACGAACCGTAGGTTGAAAGCTTGCCGCCCTTTTTCGGATCAAAGCGCTCGACAGCCTTCATCAGGCCGATGTTGCCTTCGCTGATCAAATCCAGCAGCGGCAGTCCGATGCCATCGTAATCGCGCGCGATTTTTACGACCAGGCGGAGGTTGGCCTTGATCATCAGCTCGCGCGCTTTTTTGTCGCCCTTTTTAATGCGCGCAGCCAGTTGGATTTCCTCCTGCGGCGTGAGCAATTTCACCTGCCCGATTTCGCGCAGATAAAGTTTGATGGCCGTGTCACCGTCGTAAGTCGAATTTTCCCGCTTGATGAATTGCGTGGTGTCACCTTCACCGGCCGGTTTCGGCGGGGCGTGCGCTGGAACGGCAGGCGCAACGGGCGCGCGCGCGGAAATTTTTGCGCGGCGCACGGCAACCAAGGATCGGGTTGCACGCCGTTTGGACTTGGCTGCTTTGCGTTTTTGCCTCTTGGCCGCCATAAAACGGAGGAAACGTTACGACCTAAACGCCAGCCCGCAAGAAAATTAACTATCTCCGGCTGTTGCGCGCCAGGGTGATGTAGTAAAGCAACGTCAGCATGCTGCTGACCAGCGCGGCCACGTAAGTCAGCGCCGCAGCGTCCAAAACCTTGCTCACACCCGCACGTTCCTGCTCATGTACGAGGCCCAGCCGGAACAATTGTTCCTTGGCGCGGCGGCTGGCGTCATATTCCACCGGCAACGTGACAAGCTGGAACAACGTCATCACCGCAAAAATCACAATGATGATGGGGAGAACAACCTTCAACAGGCCAAGAAAGATGCCGACAAAGAAAATGCCCATGTACGCCATGCTCGCGAATTGTGTGACCGGCACCAGCGCCATGCGCACATTGAACAGTCCGTAGGCCGCCTGATGCTGGAGCGCGTGACCGGACTCATGCGCGGCGACGCCGACGGCGGCCACCGTCCGGCCATGGAAGTTGTCGGATGACAGGAACAGCGCGCGCTTCGTCGGGTCGTAATGGTCGCTCAGGCGTCCGGGGATTTCCTCCACCGGCACATTGGTGAGACCGGATTGATCGAGGATTTCGCGCGCGGCTTCCGCGCCCGTCATGCCGGATTCCACCGGCACCTGGCTGTATTTGCCGTAAACCGAGGACAGCTTGATTTGCGCCCAGATACCGAGGAGCAATCCGGGAATCGCAAACAACCAATATACTGGATCGAACAAATTAAACATAAATCAATCAATTGAAATTGACAGCGCGTTGGCTGTTTTCATTCAACAAGCTGCGCGCGTGCCAAGCCGGTTTCCGACCAATTTATGGGTTTCCGTGTTCCAGGGAAGAATTTTTTGCGCCAATACGTCTCGGTTGTGACACGGCACTTTGGCACAAATCAAATTTCCAGCACTTTTTCGAAGCGCGTCAGGTTGCGCGCGCCGTTGTTCGTGACGAGCGCGACGTCTTCCAATCGCACGCCGCCGATTTCCGGATAATAAAGTCCCGGCTCGACGGTCACGACGTGGCCGGGTTGGAGTTTGCCGGTGGAATTTGCGCCCACGCGCGGCGATTCGTGGATTTCCAGTCCGAGTCCGTGGCCCGTGCCGTGAAAGAATCCTTCCATGCGCCCGTGGTGGCGGCGGGTTTTGTAGCCTTGCTGCTCAAAAAATTCATGCACGGCGCGATGGGCGTCGCCGGTCGGAATGTTCGCGCGGATTTTTCGGAACGCGATGTTTTGTCCGCGCAGCACGGTGTCGTACAGCTTTTGCACAGCCTCACTGGCGCGTCCGCGCACGACGGTGCGGGTGATGTCGCCGAAGTAACCGGTTTTTTGCGAGCGCGGAAAAATATCAATGATGATCGGCTCGTGCGCGCGCAGCGGCCCATAGCCGCGTTCATGCGGGTCGCACGCCTGCCGGCCGCCGGCGACAATGGTGTTGGCGGCCAGCCCGCACGCCTGAAGAATCGCGCAATCAATCACCGCGCGCAGTTTTTCCGAGGTCAACGGCAGGTTGTGGTAAAGGAGTTTGCGGTCGCGGCCAATTTTGGCCGTGTGCAGGACCTGCATCGCCTCGGCCATGCCGACCTCGGCCATCACCAGCGCGGCGGAAATTTTTCTGACTTCGGCGGCGGATTTGATTTCCCGTTCCGGGAAAAAATTACCCGGACGGGCTTTGACCGGGATGCCGAGTTTTTCCAGGTCCGTTGCCAAACCAAGCGGAAAATTATCCGGCACGGTGACGCGGCGAATTCCTTTTTCACGCAAAATTTGCCGGACGACGTGGGCGAGGCCGGGCCGCATGATTCCCCGGGCGCGGAGTTTTTGCTGGTATTGGCCGAGTGACGCGACGCGGCAGTGCGGGGCTTGGGCGCGGGCGCGGTCAATTTCCAAATCACTCATCACAATGAGGGGGCGGCCGCTGGTACGCAGGTAAATGAACGGGTCGGGCACAAACATGCCGACGGCGTAAAGCATGTTCGCGTCGCGTTCGCTGTCCGCGACCATCAATAGAGTATCGCTCATTTTGAATTTTTTATCGTCCTCCTCCTCGTTCTCGTCCTCGTAATCGAAAAATCGAGGACGAGAACGAGGACGACGAGGAGGATTTTGGTTCAGGTCCCAAAAAGCCGGTCGCCCACGTCGCCGAGGCCGGGCAAAATATAACCTTTGTTGTTCAGCCGCCGGTCAATGGCGGCGGTGAAAATCGGCAGTTGCGGGTAACTTTTCCGCACGCGGCGAATGCCTTCGGGCGCGGCGACCAGATTCACGAGCCGCACCTGTTTCGCACCCTGCTCGGCGAGCAAATTCAGCGCGGCCACGGCGCTGCCGCCGGTCGCCAGCATGGGATCAATCAAAATGACTTCAAACCGGCTCAGGTTTTTCGGCAGGCTTTTGTGGTAAAACTGCGCGCGCAATGTCGTTTCCTCGCGCTTGAGGCCGATGAAACCGACGCGGGCATTGGGAATCAATTGCAAAATGGAATCGAGCATGCCGAGGCCGGCGCGGAGCACGGGCACGAGAACGACATCGCGTTTGATCCGAAAGCCGCGCGCGGGCGCGAGCGGCGTTTGCACGGCAGTGGGACGGGTGGCGAACGAGCGGGTGGCCTCGTAAAGCATGAGCGAGGCGATTTCGCCCAGCAGGCGGCGGAATTCCTGGGGCTGCGTCCGTTTGTCGCGCAACCGGGTGAGGTTGTGCTGCACCAGCGGGTGCGCGATGACGGTGACGCCTTTCACGTCAGTTCACAAACGTGGGCGACAGGAAGTAAAGCTGCCCGGCCTGCAACTTGGGCAGCTCCAGGCCGAGGTCGAGCTTGATGTCGTGCGCCGCTCCGCTCTGCCCGAAGAGGCGCAGAAACTCGGAAATGTCGTAGCGCTCGCGGTATTCGATCAGGTTGGCCCTGGTGAGGCCGGCGATTTTTTTCGTGGTTTTCACCGCGTCATCGAAATTGCCGAGTTCGTCCACGAAGCCATACTTGAATGCCTGTGTTCCGGAAAGCACGCGGCCATCGGCGTAATTGGTCCAATTGTTGATGAGCGCGTGGCCTTCGGTCTTGTTTTTCTCATGCGCGTATTTCCGGCCCTCGGCGACGACGTTCTTGAATTTTTGATACGTCTCGTCAATCAAGCCCTGCACCATCACCCGTTCCTCCGCCGGAATTTCATTCGTGCTGCGCTCGCCGCTGAGCATGTCCTTGTACAGGCCGCTCTTGTAAGTCACCGGCGCGAGGCCGACTTTGTCCATCAGTCCGCGATAATTCCACGTGTGCAAAACCACGCCGATGCTGCCGGTGATGGTCAACTCGTTCGCCACAATCCAGCGGCTGGGCGCGGAAATGTAATAGCCGCCCGACGCTGCCAGGCTGCCCATCGAACAAACCACCGGCTTGCCCCGCTTGACCAGCTTGCCCGAATCACCCGGCGTATCCGTCTGGAAATCCGCGATGGCCTTGTTGATTTCGTCCGAGGCCATCACCTCGCCGCCCGGCGAATCCACCTTCAAAATCACCGCCTTGACCCGGTCATCATCCTTCGCGCGGTCAAGTTGCGCTTTGATGACGTCCACCATGCTGTTGCCCGCCTGGTCCCTGGCGTTATCGGTGATGATGCCGTCCACGGTGACCACGGCTATTTTGCTGCGGGCGTCGTTGTCTTTGAGCAGACATTCCTCGAGCCGCGGGCCGACTTCGCGCGCCATGCTGGTGCGAAAGCTGCCCCGGCTGAATCCGGAGCTAAACGCGTGTGAGATAAATTGCGTGAAATTCCCCAACAGGCTGAACGCCAGCAACACGAGGAGAATGATCGCAAAAATCATCCAGCCCCGGCTCTTGCGCGGTTTGGCCGGCGGTGGCGGGGTGATGATCGGTGGCGGCGTCAACGGTGGCGGCACGCCCGGCGATGAAAAGGACGAATTTTCCATAACGCCTGCAAACTAGCGCAAAACGGGCAGGGGAGCAAGGCGGATTGGAAACCTCTTAATCTTACTCGTCATCGTAATCTTAATCTCCCTCGTCCGGCGATTACGATTAAGATTACGAGCAGGATGGGCTGAATTTCACCAATACTGATGCACCAGCGGCTTGATCTGCGAGTCGTAAAGGACGCGGATTTTTTTCATCGCGTCGGCAGACAACGACGGCAAATCCGAAGCGGCAATATTTTCCGCAACCTGAGCCGGACGTTTGGCGCCGGGAATCGCGCACGTCACCGCCGGAAATTCCAGAATCCACCGCAACGCCAGTTGCGCCAGGGTCGCGCCCGCCGGAACGAAAGTTTTCAACTGCTCGACCGCGCGCAGGGCGGTCTCGAAATCCACACCCGAAAAAGTTTCACCGCGGTCAAATGCCTCGCCGTGACGGTTGAAATTCCGATGGTCGTCCTGCGCGAACTGGCGGTCGCGTGTGATTTTGCCCGACAACATTCCCGACGCCAGCGGCACCCGGGCCAGGATGCCGACCTTGCGGCGTTGCGCTTCCGGGAAGAACAATTCCGCCGGCCGCTGCCGGAAGACATTGAAAATAATCTGAATGGTTTGCACGCCGGGGAATTCGATGGCCTTGAGCGCCTCCTCGACCTTCTCCACGCTCACGCCGTAATGCCGCAGTTTGCCGGCCTTCACCAGGTCGTCGAGGATGCCAAATACTTCCGGCTGGTAAAAAACCGCCGGGGGCGGGCAGTGCAGTTGCAGCAAATCAATCGTGTCGGTTTCCAGGTTTTTCAGGCTGCGCTCGATGAACGCCGTGAGGTTGGCGCGGTTGTAACCTTCCGCCGTATGCGGGTCGAGCCGGCGGCCAGCCTTGGTGGCGACGTAAAATTTTTCCTTCCGTTCCTTGCGCAGCCTGGCCAGCAGACGTTCGCTGTGCCCATCGCCGTAAACATCTGCTGTGTCGAAGAAATTCACACCGCCGTCGAGCGCGGTGTGCAAAGCGGCGAGCGATTCTTTGTCCTCGACTGGTCCCCAGGTGCCGCCGATGGCCCACGCGCCAAAGCTGATTTCCGAGACCTTCCAGCCCGTCCGGCCGAGTTCGCGATATTTCATGCGCATAATCTAAACAAAAAATTCTTTAACGCAATGTTGCAGCGCGGCGGAGCCGCAACCAAACGGAAACGCCTTCAACGCAGAGAGCCGCAGACTTTTTCTTTAACCACGGATGGACACGGATAAACACGGAGAAGGGCGAGACGCGAATTGCGCGAATTGACGCAAATTCAGTTGGCGATAATTCGCTCAATTCGTGTCAAGCATTGTGCTCCCTCTTTCCAATCCGTGTTCATCCGTGTTTATCCGTGGTTCAACTTTCCCAGACTTGACGTGCCGCGCATTCGGTTTATTTGATTGGTTATGCAACCGGAGAAATTGACCCTCAAATCGCAGGAGGCGCTGTCGGAGGCGCAACGTATCGCGCGCGAATCATCGCACCAGGAAATGGACGGCGAACATCTGCTGCTGGCCCTGCTCGGCCAGTCCGAAAGCCTCGTGCCCGAACTGCTCCAGAAAATCGGCCTGCCACCCGCGAAATTGCAGTCCGAACTGGAGCGCGATTTGTCCCGCCGCCACAAGGTCGAAGGCGGCGCGGAAGTTTATGCCAGCCCGACCCTGCGCAAGGCGCTCGATGCCGCGCAGTCCGAGGCCAACAAGCTCAAAGACGATTACATCAGCACCGAACATCTGCTGCTCGGTTTGCTGGCCGATGGCGGTTCGTCGCTGAAGAAAATGCTTTCGGCCGCCGGTCTCAAGCGCGACACGGTTTTGAAAGCGCTTGCCGATTTGCGCGGCAACCAGCGCGTGACGGACGAAAATCCCGAAGCCAAATTTCAGGCGCTCGACAAATACGGCCGCGACCTCACCGCGCTGGCGCGGCAGGGGAAGATTGACCCGGTCATCGGCCGCGACGAGGAAATCCGCCGCGTCATGCAGGTGCTGACGCGCCGCACCAAGAACAACCCGGTGCTCATCGGCGAACCAGGCGTGGGCAAGACGGCCATTGCCGAGGGCCTGGCCCGGCGCATCGTGAGCGGCGACGTTCCCGAATCGCTCAAGAACAAGCGGCTCGTGGCGATGGACCTGAGCGCAATGATTGCCGGCGCGAAATACCGCGGCGAATTCGAGGACCGGCTCAAGGCGTTTCTGAAGGAAATCGCCGCCAGCGAAGGCAAAATCATTTTGTTCATTGACGAATTGCACACGCTGGTCGGTGCGGGGGCGGCGGAAGGCGCGACGGACGCGGCGAACATCATGAAACCGCAGCTCGCCCGCGGCGAACTCCGCTGCGTGGGCGCGACGACGCTCGACGAATACCGCAAACACATCGAGAAAGACCCGGCGCTGGAACGCCGGTTCCAGCCGGTGATGGTCGAAGAACCGAGCGTCGAGGCGACCATTGCCATTTTACGCGGATTGAAGGAGCGGTACGAAGTGCATCACGGCGTGCGCATCCAGGATTCCGCGCTCGTAGCGGCGGCGACGCTATCGCATCGCTACATCACTGACCGGTTTTTGCCGGACAAGGCGATTGACCTGGTGGACGAGGCGGCGTCGCGCATCAAGATGGAGCTGGATTCCAAACCGACGGAATTGGACCAGCTCGACCGGCAGATTTTGCAGTTGGAAATCGAGCGCACGTCACTGGCCAAGGAAAAAGACCCGGCGAGCAAGGAGCGGCTCAAGCGGCTCGATGGCGAGCTGGCCAATTTGAAGGACAAATCCAAGGCCCTCACCGCTCAGTGGCAGAACGAGAAAGCCGCCGTCAACGCTGTCAGTGTGGTCCAAACGCAACTGGAACAGGCAAAGTTGGAATTGGAACAGGCCCAGCGTCGCGGTGATTTGACCAAGTCCGCCGAGGTCCAGTACGGCAAAATCCCCGACCTGGAAAAGAAACTGGCGGCGATGGAACGTAGCGCAGGCGTCTCGCCTGCAAGTGCCAGCCGGGACGGCCGGGCTACTTTGTTACGCCAGGAAGTCACCGACGAAGACATCGCCAAGGTCGTGGCGGCGTGGACGCACATTCCGGTATCGCGGATGCTGGAAGGCGAACGGCAAAAGCTGGTGAAGATGGAGGAACGGCTCGCCCAACGCGTGGTCGGGCAGAAGGAAGCCATCAAGGCCGTGTCTGACGCCGTGCGCCGCGCCCGCAGCGGGTTGCAGGACCCGAACCGGCCCATCGGTTCATTCATTTTTCTCGGTCCGACCGGTGTGGGCAAGACCGAGACGGCCCGGGCGCTGGCGGAATTTTTGTTCGACGACGAAAACGCGATGATCCGCATCGACATGAGCGAATACATGGAGAAACACACCGTGTCGCGGCTCATCGGCGCGCCGCCGGGATACGTCGGTTACGAGGAAGGCGGGCAATTGAGCGAGGCGGTGCGGCGGCGGCCGTATGCGGTGGTGTTGTTCGACGAGATTGAGAAGGCGCATCACGACGTGTTCAACGTGCTGTTGCAGGTGCTCGACGACGGCCGGCTCACGGACGGGCAGGGGAGGACGGTGGATTTCAAGAACACCATCGTCATCATGACCAGCAACCTCGGGTCGCACATCATCCAGGACTTCATCCTGAAGGGAGATGGCAGATCGAAGATGGGAGATGGGAAACCGAACTCCGAACTCCGAACTCCGAACTCCGAACTCGAAGAGTTGGTCATGGGTGAGTTGAAACGGCATTTCCGGCCTGAATTCCTGAACCGCGTGGACGACGTGATTATTTTCCAAAGCCTCGACGAGGAGGATTTGTCGCGCATCGTGGACATCCAACTGGAGAAACTGAAGAAACGGCTCGCGCAACAGCAACTCACGCTGGACGTGGACGCTGCCGCGAAGAAGCTGCTGGCCAAGGAAGGCTACGACCCGCAATTCGGCGCGCGCCCGCTCAAGCGCGCCGTGCAGGAACGAATACTCAACCCGCTTTCCCTGCGCCTGCTCGAAGGCGAATTCAAACCGGGTGACAAAATCAAGGTCACGGCCAAGGGTGATGAACTGGTTTTTGAGAAGAAATGAATTTGTGAATGGCAAAGACGCTGCGCGCCGTCCCTGCCATCAGACATTCCTGCAAAGGCACCGCGTCAATACCATATGCACAGACCGGCGCGAAAGGCGTGGCTGGTTTGGTTGTATTGACGCAAGGTCTGGCCGTAACCGGTAAAGTATTGCAATTGAATGGCCGGGTTGAAATGGGAACGATGCGGCAGATTGAATCTCAAATCGAACAGCAGGCCGGCATGGCTGCCTTCGTCGCCGATGCGAAGTCGGGTGGCGAATTGAATTTTTTCTCCACCTTGGGGATCGGTCCAGGCCAGGGCGCTGAGCAGATCGGCGTAACCGCGGTAGTCAGGCAGGTCCGGGTTGTTGTTGCCCAGGGTGAGGTAGTACCAGGCGCGCGTTTGGAAGGTAAGCTGCAAATGGGCTGGCAGGTCAAACCGGGCGGTGGGTTGCAGGTAAACCGTGTTTAAACTACGTTCCATGGACCCGCCCCGGCCATTGGATTCATGCTCGTAACCGCCTTGCAGATCGAGTTGGAAGTTGTTTTCAATTTTTTTGTGTAACACATCGGGATAAAAAAGGAACGCCGACGGTTTGTAGCTGGTATCGTAGAACGACGGGTCCCGGGAGAACAGGTCCCAGAACGACGTCTGCGTGTAGGCAAAATACGAATGCGCCAGGGGATTCCAATCGCCCGTGAGATCAAACAGTTTGTATTTCAGGCTGAACTGAAATTCGGCGCCGGGGTACTGGCCCAGGAGGAAATAAATCGGCTCGTAACCGTAAATATGCTTGCCGAGAAACCCCATGAGCGAGGAACCCGGCGTTGCATCAGCTGCGGGCGGCGTCGCCGGCGTTGTCAGGGTCTCGGAAGCCCCGGCAGAGTTGTTTTTCACCAGGATGACCACCTGATTGTAATTGCTTGCGTCCAATGTCACCTGGCCGCCGAGGGTTGGCGGAACGTCAAACCGATATTCCTGTTTCACAAAGCTGCCGGGGGCAATCGTTGCCTTAATCCCGCTACGGTTGGTCAGCACCAGAACGGTTTTGAACGAGTTGGAGCCCGAGGTGAGCGTGCCATTGAGACCCGGCTCGAAGGTCCGGCTGACCTCGTTGGACGAGTGGTTCAGGCAGTAAAGCCAGACAACGCCCCGGGTGCCGGCGGTCAGCGGCTGGGAGGGTGAAACCAGAACGCAAGTGACCTCTTGCGCCAGAGCGGATGCTGGATTTGTCAGGACCAGGACTGACAAAAGCAACCCTGATCTGGTGCTCCTCCAAACGAATGATTTTGTCAGTCTTGAAAGCCATTTCACGGCAGGACGATTCAACAAATGAAAAGAAATCTTGTCAAGTTGGTAACCGGCTTTCGATGCGCCTGCTCGAAGGTGAGTTCAAACCCGGCGACCGGATCAAAGTTTCTGCGCGGGACGAGGAATTGGTTTTTGAGAAGAAATAAGGGGTTTTGGCGACAGGATGTTGGTACGGTTTAATTGAAAGCCGAAATAATTTTGAATCCAAAAGGGTTGCTCACCGCATCCCACCTGTGAACAATTCAAAACGAAATCAATGAATATGAAAAACGCATCAATCAAATTTCTCGCGGCAATTCTTTTTTCCGCCATTGCCATTGTACCGTTGCAAGCGCAGACCAACGCGCCCGCCGAAAACGGAACAGCCGGCATTGTGGCTGTGACCGACAGCGCTCCGGCATCCAATGCGGTTGCCGTGACTGGAACCAAAGCACAAAAACCGTCCAGCGAATCTTCCTCCGTCCGCACTGACAATACTGCTCTTCCTCATATTCATTTTCAAGCGACCGAGGGGAAAAATCCGGTGGTGGATATTGTAGCAATAGTGGCTATTTTTGGCATGCCCGTGGCGATTATGGCCATAATGTTTTATACCATACATCGCCGAAATAAATTGGTGCATGAAAACTTGCGGGCGATGCTTGAGAAAGGAATACCCATCACGCCGGAATTGGTGGACAGTTTGAAAGGCAAACATTCCGGCGCTTTCAATCAAATTCCGTTCACTGATGGTTATCCGTTTCCCAAACCCAGCCGCTCGCGCCATCTTTTGCCGGGGCTGATTTTGACCGGCGTTGGCGCTGCTTTGATGATCAACGGACGCCATTTCGGCGGCGGCGAGTTGATTGTTCTGTTCATCGGCTTGGCGTTCCTGATTGTCTGGTTTGTGGAAAGAAGAGATAGAAACAACGATCAACCGCCCAAACAGTAACGCGTGTCCTTCACCGACGCCGATCTCATCGCCCGCGTCCTGTCGCGCGAAGACCACAATGCCTTCGGCGAACTGGTGCGCCGCTATCAATCGCCCGTGCGGGGTTTTCTGGCGCGCATGACGCGTGGTGATGCGCATCTGGCCGATGACCTGGCGCAGGAAACCTTTTTGAAGGCGTGGCAGAAACTTCAGACCTATCGCGGCGGGGCGCGTTTTTCGACGTGGCTGTTCGGCATCGCCGTTAATGAATTTCGCATGGCCGGCCGTCGCCGAAAGGAACTGGCCTGGGAGGAGGTGGACGAATCCTCGATGGAACCGGTGGAACCCGCTGCCGCCCGCGACAATCATTTGCGCCTCGATTTGACCGAGGCGTTGAAGCTGTTAAATTCAAATGAGCGGGCGGCAGTGGTGCTTTGCTGCCAGAATGGTTTGTCACACGAAGAAGCGGCACAGGTTTTGGATTACCCGTTGGGCACGGTTAAAACCAACATCCTGCGCGGAAAAGAAAAATTGAGGCGGCGATTAGCCATCGCCTATGAAAATTATGAATCCGCCTGAAACCAACGATCCGCTCGACGCGTTGCTGCGCGAGCAGGACAAATATATCGAAGATAACGGCTTTACCGCGCGGGTCGTTGCTGCCTTGCCACGCCGCCGCCGCGCCTGGCTGCGTCCGGCTCTTCTGCTTGGCGCCGTGGCGATTGGTTCGGTGCTGGCGGTATTGTGGTTGCCGTGGGGAGATTTGCCGGTTCTTGATTTGTCAGCGTTGCTTTCGCTCGATTCTCAAATGCTGATGCCATGGGTGCTGGTGCTCTCGGTCATGGCTGCCCTGGTTTGGGGCACGATTTCCGCGCTGGAATGGGAAGATTAAAACCGCATCGCACCATTCAAAAGCAAGTGCTCAACCTGCTTTCGATGCGCCTGCTCGAAGGTGACTTGAGCCGTTTGGGAAATGGCGAAAGGAATTTGTCCCGCTTTGCGGGACGAAGGCCGCTAGGCCGAGCGAATGGGAATGAGCGAGTCCATTCAAGCCCGGCGATAAAATCAAAGTCACAGCCAAAGGCGATAATCTGGTTTTTGAGAAGAAATGAACGCAGAAAAACTCACACGAATTCCACGAATTGACATGAATGCAGGCTTCATTCGCACCGCCGCAGTCGAACCGACCCATTTCTGAAGAAATCAAGAAAGGCGGAGGTGACCGACAAAATGACCAAACAAGTAATAATTAAATGGCTGAGTAAACCAGAAGAACACGACTATCCGGCAGCCCTGTCGTATTTGACTCTGATATACGATGAAAAGACGGCCACCAGCTTTGTGAATAGATTGAAAAGGGCACCGATGTCAGAGTTCAAAGCGAAGGATATTTTCAGGGCCTCCCGATTATCATTGCTTGGGGTCAGCAATTCTCATGTCAAAAAGGACCGGGTGAAAATAAAGTCCGGTTGCGAGGTTTCGCCACTCCTTCTGATAAGGGATGCGGCCAATGGCAAGGTTGTCATTGCCGACGGATACCATCGGATGTGCGCGGTATACACTTTCGATGAAGACGCGGTGATTCCCTGCAAAATTGCGTAGCACCGCCGGATGGGTGGACCTGGGCAGCTTTGGTCAGGTGCGGCGGCTGGTAGTGAAAAACCTGACCCCGGGGACGGTATATACGGTGCAGGTGCGGGCGGTGGGCGGCAGCACCGGCCAGCCTTCCTTTACGAAAAGGCGGTCGCCATGATCGGTTACGGAAACTCATTGTTGAGGGGTTTTTCGATACACCCAAAACAACCGACGAACTCATCACGGAAATCCAGCAAACAGCCGGAACACGGTTGCAGTCCAATGTTGTGCAGACGTACATGAAAAAATTCATGGACAAAGGAATTATCCGGGTCTTGCGAAGTGAGCAACATCATGGAAATTTTTGGATACTTACCACTGAAAATGAAGTGAAGGCGGCGCAACTCACCCTCCAACACAAAAACGGCAATTATGCAAACCCGCCATCACCTTTGCCGAAAGGACTCGCGGTGGAATCTTTTTCGCTGCCGGCGCACCCGTTGCTTCAAACGCCTAAAACCAAGATTCTGTTTCTTGCAGCCAATCCGGCTGGGACGAATCACCTAGCCCTCGACAAAGAATGCAGGGAGATCGAACAAAAGATTCGTTCGTCTGAGCACCGTGATCGTTTTGAATTTGTCACGACGTGGGCAGTTAGGACAGGAGACCTGCTGCAATATCTGAATCAGCACCGGGCACATGTAATTCATTTTAGTGGTCACGGTAGTCCCAGCGAAGAACTCATTCTCTTGGATGCCAACGATCAAGCAAAAACGGTTTCAAAAGCGGCGCTGAAGCAATTGTTCACGACGCTCAAAGATAATATTCGTGTGGTGGTCCTGAATGCATGCTTCTCACGGCCCCAGGCGGAGGCAATTACGGAGGTCATTGATTGCGCGATTGGGATGAACAGGGCGATTGGGGATGAGGCGGCAATTGTGTTTGCTGCGCACTTTTATCAGGCTCTTGGATTCGGGCACTCTGTGCGAAAGGCATTCGATTCTGGCAAGACGGCTCTGATGCTTGAAGGCATAGCAGAGGAAAATATTCCCCGATTGTTAGTTCGCAAGGGCGTTGACCCAAACGCCATTTTTCTAATCGAACCGATTAAAGAGGCCAGTCTTTAACACGAGCGAGTATTCTAGCCTTGGTTTTTCTTCGCGCTTTTCATTGCCGCGGCCGCGCGCTTTAATGCCGGCGTGGCAATCTCTGGGTGCGAATAAGGATGCCGCCAAGCAGCACTTGACCGGGTCATTGCCTTTTCAGCAGGAAGAGGCAGACATCATTTTCACGCAGGTCAAATCGCTGTCGAACTTTTCCATCCCGGCCGACCTTGATGGTGGACCTGGCGATAGGCGCGCCACTGTTCTCGGATTTGATTTTTGCAACCTGCGCCCTGGTCAATTGCGCAGGCGAACCCAAGTCCAGGTAGGTTGCGTAGGCGTCGTTGACGCGGTAGCCGACCTTGTAAATTTCCAGCGCGTAGTCACCCTCGGGCACGTTGGTCAGATTGAGCGTGACCTTGTTTTTCGGCAGGGACGGCAGGTCGCGTTTGTAATAAACCTGGTCGATGACCTTCGGGCCGGGATGTGTGATGGTGAAATCCCAGACCAGCGCCTGGATGCCGCCGGACTTGTCGGTGCATATCCACGAGGCCGGGTCGCTGTCTTTCAATTCGACCGGGCCGAGCCGGTTCAAAAACTGATATGCGTAGAACGCGGGCTTGTTGATGTCCTCGTAGTTGATCAGGCCGAAACCTCCGTGGAACGGCGTCCAACGCGGGCCGGCCTCCTCGAAGATGTCCGTGAACACCCAATAGGACATCGAATCGGCGGCAGCGCCGGCGTTCTTGATTTTGTCGAGGATGAACGCGGCGCTGTGATAGCTGTCGTGGATGGGATCGAACGGAGTGTAAGAAGCGCTCCACTCGGTAAAGTGCAATTCCAGATTGGGCATCGCGGAATCGCGGATCTGCTTGCGCACCCGGATTACGTTGCCATAAATGCCTTTGGGGTTTTGAGAAAACACCGTGCCAGCATTGCCGTTTTCATCCAGGTAACCACTGTCCACGCAGTAGTCGTGCGTCGAAATAAAATCCACCGGCGCACGATTCGTCGCGCAGAAATGGATGAGTTCTGGCACCCACAAACAACTCGCCGTCGCCGGACCGCCGACCTTGTAGGCGGGCGAAACGTCCTTGATCGCCCGTGCCGTGACAGCGTAGAGGTTGAAATAATCCTGCTGCGTGCCGTGAAAAAAGTATTGCGCGTTCGGCTCGTTCCAGACTTCAAAATACCAGGTACGCACCTCGGCGTCACCGTAACGCTCGCGCAGGTGTGTTACGAAAGCGCGGATGAAATCGCCCCACTTCTTGAAATCCTTCGGCTTGGTTGAGTTGCCGCGCCACCAGAAAACCGTCTCGGAACCGCTGGCCATTGCCGACGGTGTGAAGCTGAGTTCCACGAACGGCTTCATGCCGATGCTTTGGAGAAAATCGTAAAGCTCATCAATATATTGCCAGTTGTATTCCGGCTGGCCGTCCTTACTTTCCCGGTAAACTCCCATGTCGTCGCAGAACAAACCGTGCATGCGGATGTATTCAAAATCGCATTCGCGATGCGCGTAAGCCAGTTGCCGCTGCCAGTCGGCGCGCAAGCCTTCGTTGGCCCGCCCGGCCCCGACACACTTCTTAAACATCGTGTTCAACGGTCCCTGCACCTGCCGGAAATCGGCGGTGATGACGCGGTCGGTGGTCGGCGGATTGGTGCTTGCGACCAGGGGAATTCCCATCATCAGCAACGAAATGCCCGTGAGGATGACGCCGTTTTTATTCATACGTGCTTAAGGTTTTATGTTAAGCGTGAAACATTACATTAGCCATTCCTGATGGCAACAGAAACCATGGGTCTGCGTCGGATCCCGAATCCAAGGGAACCCAATGTGCGCGACCGGCATAGATTACCCAAAGTAGGAGACGACGTGAGGAGTCTCTAATTCGCCCTTCAAAGACCGAAAAATTTGAGACTCGTCACCTCGTCTCCTACAAAGTAAGAGAGAAGGCGTGGCGAACTTGCACATCCAACCCGTTCAATCTCTCGACACGCCGGAACTGGCGTTGTATTGCACCCTCCGCCGCCCCGAGGAACATGAGCGGGCCGGCGTGCTGGTGGCCACGAATGCCAAGGTGGTCAAACGGTTGCTGGCGAGCCGGTTCACCGTCGTCTCCGCGCTGCTCACGCCCGCGTGGCTGGAAAAACTCGAACCGCTGCTGCGCGCGCGGCCGGAAGAAGAGATTTGCGTCTATGTCGGCGAACAGAAGCTGCTGGAAACCATCACCGGCTACCAGATGCATCAGGGGGCGCTGGCCGTGGCCAAAATC
The DNA here is from genome assembly GCA_050010435.1 of Verrucomicrobiota bacterium. Taxonomy (GTDB): domain Bacteria; phylum Verrucomicrobiota; class Verrucomicrobiia; order Limisphaerales; family UBA11358; genus UBA11358. The sequence goes on from JBEKKZ010000017.1 coordinate 25,609, forward strand.
CCGCCGCAGCCAGACTTTGAAACGCTGCTGCAAAACTCCCCGCGCCCGTTGCTGCTGGCGGCCGTGGAGGGCATTGCCAGCGCGGAAAATCTCGGCGCGGTGGTCCGGAACTGCGCGGCTTTTGGCGCGCATTTTCTGATCGTGGGCGAGACGTGTGGCAGTCCGTTTCAGCGCCGCGCGGTTTCCGGTTCCATGGGCGCCACCTTCGAACAACCGTTGGTGCACGTGGACAATCTGGTGGAAAAACTGACGGCGTTGCGGGCGCGGGGCGTGCGGTGTCTGGCCGCGCATCCCCGGCCCGGGGCAAAGAAACTGGCCGCCGTGGATTTGCGGGGCGACTGTTGCCTGGTGTTTGGCGCGGAAGGACCGGGACTCACGGCGCCCGTGCTGGCGGCGTGCGACGACAGGGTGGAAATCCCGATGCCTTCCCACATGAATTCACTGAACGTGGCCGTCGCCACGGGAATATTCCTTTACGAAGCGACCCGGCAGCGCGGGGGAGCTGTAACTATTCAGTCGGAATTCAACGCAAAGGCGCAAAGGCGCAAAGACGCGCAACCGAAAACAACTCCATAAGGAAGCCAGGAAACCAGGAAGACTTTCCGTTGGTTCTTGGTTTCCTGGTTTCCTCATAAAAAATCTTCGCAGAAGGTGACGATGTTGCGAGATAGCACTGCAAAGTTGTGGCAGACGCCAGTAGCCGGTCTTGGATCACAGAAGCAAACTCCGATAAATCGCGAGCAGGCGAAGGGAACGAAGCCGCGTAAAAGGCTTTACCTCACGCGGCAGGCTGTTTTCAGCCTTGTTATCTTGGTTTCCTTCTGTGGAAATGACTGCCCGGGTTTCGCGGCGCGCACGGAGTGACGCGCCCTACTTTTTGTGTCTTATGCGCCTTGGCGTTGAAATGAATCCGTGTTCATCCGCGTATAGCGGCGTGGCCGCCACGCGGCTTTACGCCGCCTTTGTCTCATGACCCGGGATTGAAATTGCGCACATACGCCGCCAGCGCCTCAATCTCCGCTGGGGATAATTTTTTCTGGAAGGCCGGCATCAGTTTGGGTCCGGTTTTGATCGCGCGGATTATTTCGTCATCCGAAGTGGCCGTCTGCCAGCGGGCGTCGGTAAAATTCTGCGCGCCCAGGAGCCGGCCATGAAATGTCCGGGCCCGGCCGTTCCGGCCGTGGCAGGTGGCGCAGTTTTCCGTGAACAGCCCCGGGGCGTTCACCTTGTCTTTCGGATAGCTGGCCTGTTGCACGGCCAGGGTGCTGCTTGATGCGCAGCCGGCAACGAGCAATGAAAGCCCGGAAATGGCAACCAGCAGACACGATAAGGCGATTCCATTTTTCATATTCGATTCTTCCCGACACAAAAGGTCATGCGCATGGTCAATCCCTGTAATCATTCTTCGACCCCGCTGCAAGCGGAATGATATCCCATCCGGTCTGCGGCAGGAATTTGATTTTGCCCCACGTCCCTCACCTGTCCTGCGGACATCCTCTCCCGTTCCCACGGGCGAGGAATAAATTATATGGGACGTCAAACCCAAGGTAGCTCCCGCAACGCGGAATCAACCCCGGGCTAATGTCCGTAGCGCCTTCAGCGCATTTGAATTGGTGATAATTCGTGCAATGGACTCGTTCGCGCCCGCTCACTCGGCCCTCGCGGGCCTTCGCCTCTGGCGAATTCCTTTTCACGGGTGGACTTCATCGCTCCCGCTCAGTCGGCCTCACGGCCTTTGCCGTTGGCAAATCCTTTTCGCCATTTCCCAAATGGCTCAAATCCCAAGCGGTTCAAGTCGTGTCAAAACGTTCGGCCTTTGTGTCTTTGTATTGATTCAAAATTGGTTGCCGCTTTTTCCCGTCGGCGGCCATTGATAAATGGATGCACGACGCGACCGGCATGGATTTGTTGCGGCAATACGCCGACGGGAATTCCGACGCCGCCTTTACTTTTCCAAAAATCGTTTGAGCGGCTGCCAGCAATGCATCTGCCAGCCCCGGTATTGAGAAGGAATAATTCTAGTCGTCGACTTTTGGCAATTTGCCTTCCTGGTAGCTGGTCAGGAATTTCTTTAAAAAAGCTTTTTGTTCGTCCGGGGCAATGTCCACCGCCTTTTGTTCGGTGGCGATGGCTTCCGTTTTTTTGCCGTTCATGAACTGGACCCGGGCGAGCGTGTCCAAAACGGCCGGTTCCTTGCCCTTGGTGGCCTCGTTTGCCCGCAGGGCCGCTTTTTCGGCCAGTGCGAGATCACGTTTCTCCAGTCCGGGCTGTGCGGCGATGGTCCAGGCGAGGGAATTTTGCAGCATCGCGTTCTTCGGGTGCGCGTCACTCAGGGATTCGGCCAGTTTGTAGGCATCGGTGTAATTCTTCCGGCCCAGCAGAATGGAGAACCGGACGGTATCGAGGCTGTCGCCCATGTCAGGTTCCGATTTTTTCATCTCGGCGATCGTGGTTTCGGCGGTATCCCAATCCTTGTTTTTGAGGGCTTTGGTGAGTTTGATGCGCAATTCCGTGTCCTGCTTCTGGGCCTGATATTGGCGTTCGTACTCTGCGGCATACTTGGTGATGTCAAAACGGCCGGCCAGAATGTCTGCCAACGTCTTTTCGTCCAACCCCATCGGGTGACCGATCCAGGCGATGCGGCCCTGTTGATTGACGATGAAGGCGGTGGGAATGCCGTTTTGATCGGCAGCGTCCATCCAGGTCACCGCCATGGCGCCTTTGGCTTCGCTGCTTTTGTCGTCGAGGGCGACGCGGTAGGTCATCTGGTCGCCCATTTTTTTCACGAACGGCGCAACCCCGTCTTCATTTTGTTCCCACACATCCTGTCCGATGGCAATGAGTCCCCGGTCCTTGAATTTTTGCCATAATTCGTTGAGATGCGGGATGGAGGCGCGGCAGGGGCCGCACCAGGTGGCCCAGAACTCGACGATGTAAACGTGGTTGGTGTCGAACGCCTTCACCGGGTCGCCCTGCACCCATTTGGCGACCTGGAGTTTTGGCGCCGGATCGCCGACCGTCAATTTCGCCTCCGCCGTGCGTGCGGCGACCGCAAGAGCGACGCCGGTCAGCAGGGTCAAGGTTCGCAGCAATAAAGAGTTTTTCATGTCAATTCCTGGGTTCGAGTTTGAAGTTGGGCGCATCACTTGTCAGCAAGACCAGTCTTGGGCTGGAAAGCATTTTGTCCAGTTGAATCTGCATTAATACTTTCAACAGAAACTTCTTTTTCCGTGCGGGCCGGGGAATTAGTTTTTGAGAAGAAAAAATAAGGGTTGTTGCTGCTTGGGCTGCACCAGACACAAAGATTGCCAAATCGTTGAAACTTTCGCACTTTACCGCTGTTTAAGTTCGGAAACAAATTTATTCCGTCTTTTAAGATGAAGATTTTTTCCAGTTTGCGAATGTTTGCACTGCTGGCGCTCGGGCTTATGGTTGCCGTCAGCCGGCTGGAGGCGCAGGGCGTTGGGCTCCTGCTTGGGGCTTCGGCCAATTCGATTGGGGTCAGTAACACCCTGACTTACACCGTCATCGTGACCAACCTGACCGGTGCGTCACAAACGTTTACGGTGACCAACACGCTGACCGGGACATCGCTACAGTTCAGCACTCCCCCCACGGCCACCCAGGGATCGAACGTAATCAGTGGCAGCAACGTCGTCTTTGCTCTTGGCGCCATTGCCACCAACGGCACTGCGCTAATGACTGTGCCGGTCGTGCCGATTTCAAACGGATTCGTCACCAATACAGTCCTGGTTGCCACCAACGGCGTGTTTGCCGTCGGGGAGTACATTTTCGTCCAAGTCACCAACACCGCACTCGGGGCGGACGTGGCGGTGGCGATAGCGGGACCGGCTTCGGCAGTCTTCACCAACGATTGGATGGTTTATGGCGTCAACGTCACGAACCTGGGGCCCGGCACCGTGTCCGGTGTCTTTTTGACCAACACGCTGCCCACCGGTGTGGGATATATCGGCGTCTCACCTTCAAGCCCGGCTCCCAGCCGCGTAGGCCGCAACGTCATTTTCAACCTGGGGACGTTGACGAACGGCGCTTTCAGAAATTTTCTGTTGACGGTCCAGCCCACCAACGCGGGGGTCCTGCCTTTTGTGTCGGTGGTCAGCACGAACAATAGTGTGTTTGACCCCATTCCGGCCAATAATTTGGCCAGCAACAATATCACGGTTTTGAGCTACTTTCCCGGCCAGTTGACGGCGGTCACCAATTCCGCGCAGGTTTACAATTCACAAAACGGGTTGGTTGAACAATCCATCCTGGTGTCGAATGTGGGGACCAATCCGGTTGCTGCCGTGCGGGTGGTCGTGACGGGCCTGACCAATCAACTGTTTAACGCCGTCGGCACGAACAACGGCAGTCCTTTCGTGGTTTATGCCGCCACGCTTGACACCAACCAAATTGTGAATTTGCTGCTGCAATTTTTTGCGATGAATTATTTTCAGTTAAGCAATTCGCAGTTGCACGCGTTCGCCGTGTCAGTGCCCAATTTGACTCCGCCCGCGGCGGCGGCGGTGAGCACGAACGTCAACATCACCCGCATCATCAAGCTGACCAACGGCAGCCCGCTGATCATCGGCAGCATGCTGATTGAATTCCCGTCCCTTACCAACCGGACTTACACGGTGGTTTATAACAATGATCTTTCATCCACCAACTGGCTGATCGCGCCGCCGTCCATTATCGCGCCGGCGAACCGGACGCAATGGATTGATTACGGCCCACCCACAACGGTGAGCGCGCCGCCGAACAGCAGCAATCGCTTTTATCGCGTGTTCCTGAACCCTTGATGACCATGCCGACATTGTCACCCAGCCATATCCGAAAAGTTTGTACCCCGAATCTTTTGGGGCGGTACCTGTTGTGTTGTTTCGCGGGTTTGGCGCTGGCGGCCTCGGCCCAATCGCAGGCACCCGGCCAAAATCCGGATACCAACGGTCCCGTCGCCATACCTCCCGAGGCCCAAGCCCAACCACAACCGCAACCCGGCGTTCAACCGCAGCCGTCCCCGGATCTCTGGGACCGCTGGGGGATTCAAAAGGTTTCCGAGAACGACGACTGGACGCGCCATTTCCGCATCGGGGCCATGGTCGGACTGAATATCAGCGCCAACTTCAGTACCAAGGGCACATTCAACATCAACAAACCCGCCGGAGTTTATGACGACGGCTATGTGCTGCCGGACAACATGGGAACCGCGTTCAATCAAACCGGTAATTATGGCTACAAAAATGCGTCCCAATTGGTCGGTTCGTCGCTGACCATGCAGAACACGACGTCATACACCACCAGCGGCAGCTCGCAAGACAGTGGTTCGGCATTTCCGGGATTTGACATGGCCTACGGCGGTAATCTCTGGGATTGGGGAAAAGCCCGGATTGGTTGGGATTTGGGATTCGGCCTGCTGCCCATCAGCATCACCGACAACCGCCCCATGTCGGCATCGGTCAACCAGACAACTTATATTTTTAACACGGGCGGTATTGTTGTTCCGAGTGCGCCATACTATGGCGGCTTCAACCGGCAAGGTGAATCGACCATTTACTATAATCCGATCAGCAGCAGTACCAATACTTCTCCGGAAACTATTACCGGTTCGCGCACGCTGGACGTGATGCTCTATACCGTGCGGCTGGGGCCGTCGGTATATTGGGATTTAAATGAAGATTTCGGCTTATCAGCCGGTGCCGGCCCCGCCGTCGGTATCGTGTCGGGAAGTTTGAAATATAATGAGATAATCCCCACCAGCAGTGTGCCCAACAAAGGTCAGATTGACGCGACCGACGTGGTGTATGGCGGCTACGTGAACGCGTCCTTGATGTATCACGTTCCGGGAGAAAACGGCGACCTTTACCTGGGAGTGCAATACATGTCGCTGGGCAACGCCACCATCAGCGGCGGAAGCCGGGAAGGACGATTGAACCTGGGCGGACAGGTTTATATTACCGCCGGCATCAACTGGCCGTTCTGAAGATCATCGTGGGACGGGCATCCCGCCTGTCTCCATATCTCAGTGGGAATCAGCACATGGGTAGGGCGCGTCACTCCGTGCGCGCCGCAATCGTTGTGCGGACGGGCGGCGGGCAGAGGACTGCCCGCCCTACCGAGGTTTGTTCCGGTTGTAATTGAGAAATGGTTTGAAACAGGCTGGAAGCCTTTCCTGTCATTCTTTCAGCGCAGCTTTTCCACCTGGATTTTCGCGGGGTCGTTCACGCCGAGCTGGAGCAGGACGGCGTTGGCGTAAAGCCCCAGATTCGGTTTGAATTCCGGCGCATCGAGCGCGCGCCGTTCGCGGTCGAGTTCCTTGATGGCCAGCGTGTCGAGCGCCACGGGGTCGTGGCTGAACCAAAGCTGGTTCAGCACCGAGGAATAATGCAACAGACCGTGCGAACCACCTTCGTATTGGCCGATGAGCGCATCGGTGATGTTGAGCACCACGCGGTCGCCAAGCACGGGCAGGGCGTAAATTTCCGGCACGGCAACCGCCAGCCGGCCGGGGTCGTCCGCAAAACGCCGCGTGTTGTCCACGCTGCCCATCGCCAGGCCGTAAAGATGTCCGCAAACGCCGGCATATTCCTGGTTCAGCAGCGGCGCGATGCTGATGATTTTGGTGATCTGCCGGCTGACCAGCATGGAGACGAAGGAATTTCGCCCGACGCCTTCGCCTTTTTTGCCGAATTCCAAATCGCCCCAGACGAGATTGCCGATGATGGCGGTGTCAGGCTGATAAAAGTTCGTTGGATCGTAACCCGCTTCCACGCAACCGGCCACGCCCACGCCGAGTTGCGCGCCGAGCTTGAAAAATCCGGCGGCGCGCAAATTATCCTCGTGTTTGTCCCAGATGACGATGTGTTGCGGCGGCACGCCCGCGTCGAGCAATCCGTGAATCGCCGCGGCGACGACGGCGGGCCGCGTGCCGCTGAGCATTCCGGCGGTGGAGAAAACCTTGATGCCGATGACGTCCTGCGTCGAGACGAGGCTGCGCCAGGCGGCGGTGACCGTGGCCTGGCCGGTCAAATTCGTGAGGCCGCGATTCAGCATGGCCTGCACCCGCGTGGTGTCCGGCTGAAAATCAGAAGTGGCGTTTGAATTTTCAACGGTAACGACCCGTGCGGTTGCATTGGTGGAATGATTGGCAAACGAATCGGCGCCCCGGACCGGCCAACACGCCAGTCCGACGGCGCCCGCTGTTGCCAGCCGGCGAACCGCTTGAACAAATTGAGCCTGCGCGTTTCTTGACACTTCAGGGCGTGGATGCTACCACCAACCCCGATGCTGGCCACAAAAAACCTGCCGCGATGGGGCGCGATTGGCTTTTTCGCGCTTGCCCTGTTCATTGCGGGCTGCTCGCCGTCCGGCCCCCGCGCGTTGCTCAAGGGCAAAAAACTTCTGGAACGCGGCGATTACGCCGGGGCGGTGGCGCAGTTCCAGACGGCCACGTCGCTCCTGGCCACGAACGCGCAGGCGTGGAATTATCTCGGCGTGGCGTGCCAGTATGCCGGCCAGCCGACCAATGCGGTGACGGCGTATCAACGCGCCCTGGCACTCGACCGCGATTTGATGGAGGCGCACTACAATCTCGGTTGTTTGTGGCTGGAGCAGAACAAGCCGGATGTGGCGGAAAGCGAGTTCACCGCCTACACGTTGCGCCGGCCCAAGGCGCCGGAAGGCTGGCTCAAGCTCGGCCTCGCGCAACTCCAATCGCATGATCTCACGACGGCGGAAAAAAGTTTCAGCACCGCGCTTTATCTGAGTCCGAACAACGCCGAGGCATTAAACGGTTTGGGACTCGCGCGGGTCGAACGCGGACGTCCGCGCGAAGCGGCGCAATTTTTTGCGGCGGCGGCAAGAGAACAGCCGGATTACGCGCCGGCCTGGCTGAACCTGGCGACGGTGGCGCAGCAGCATTTGCACGACAACGCGCTGGCGCTGCAAAATTATCGCGCGTATCTGGCGCTGACGCCGCGCCCGGCGAATTGGGACGCGGTAAACGACATCGCGAACAGTCTGGAGCCGCCGGCGGCAAACCCGCCACCGGTGAATCAAAATCAAGCTGCCGCATTCACGACTGAAAACCGAACGCCGGCGGCCAGCAGCGCGGTTCGCGCGACCGGGTTGCCCCGAACGCAGGCGGTTGTCCGCGCCAGTTCAAATTCGCAGCGCGGAACAACTCCGGCACCGATCGTGAAGGTTCAGCCGCAACCGGGGATTATCGGGACGCCCGTGGCAGAAACGCCGCCGGAACCGGGGGCCGGGAAGACGGGCGTTATCCACAAGCTGAATCCGCTAAACTGGTTTAGTTCTTCCGCGCCGGAAAAAAACAATGAAAATGGAGTGACGCCCCTGCCGCCACCGGCTTCGGACAACCGCCACGCCAGCTCAACGCCGTTGTCGCCGGCAAATTCCAGCACCCCAACGCAAACGGCATCCGCGCCGGCGCCGGCGCCGGTTATTGCGCCGAAGCCGGTTAAGATTGTTCAGCCCGCGCCGCCGCCGTTTCCGCGTTACTTGTATCTTTCGCCGCGCAAACCGAAGGCGGGCGACCGGCGGACGGCATCGGCTGCGTTCACGCAGGCGCGGGAATCCGAGCAGAATTCGCGCTGGCTGGACGCGTTGCAATCATATCGTCAGGCGACGGAACTGGATCCGGGCTGGTTCGAGGCGCAATATAATTACGGCGTGATCGCCTTTCGGCTGCGGAACTTCAATCAATCGCTCGCCGCTTACGAGATGGCGCTGGCGATCCAGCCGGATTCGGTGGACGCGCGTTATAATTTCGCGCTGGCGCTCAAGGCGGCGGGTTATGTGACCGACGCGGTGAATGAATTGAAAAAGATTCTGGCGGCAAATCCGGACGAGGTGCGTGCGCATCTGGCGCTGGGAAATCTTTGCGCGCAGCAATTGTACGACCCGGCGCTGGCGCGGCAGCATTATTTGAAGGTTTTGGCACTGGATCCGCGCAATCCGCAGGCGCCGGACATTCAATTCTGGCTTTCATTGAATCCGCCTTGATGGAAGTTTGCCGGATGAAAAACTCCGCGCAAACTGTGCCGCGGCAAAGGATTTCACCTGCGGCAGCACGTTTCACGAAATTGGCATGAAACCGGCTATAACTTTTAATTGGCATTCTAAATTGGAGGATTTAATCTCACGATTATGATTGGTGCGGAAATACCAAACCTGGCTCTCGATAATCTGCCGGTCAATTGGTTCGACGGGGTGATTTTGGGAATGTTGATCATCGGATTGTTCCGCGGGCGCAAGCACGGCATGTCAAAGGAAGCCCTGCCGTTGTTGAAATGGGTGTCGCTGGTCGTGGTGTGCGGGCTCTGGTATCAGACGGCCGCCGAACTATTGGTCAACACCGCTTCGTTGAGAAGGTTGCCCAGTTGCATTTTTGGTTATCTGCTTCTGGCGTTCGTGATTGTTCTCGTGTTTTCGGTTCTCAAACGGCTCCTGGTTTATCGCGTGGCCGGGAACAATTTATTCGGCGGTGGCGAATATTATTTGGGGATGATCTCAGGCATGATTCGATTTGCCTGCATGCTGCTGGCCGTGCTGGCTTTGCTGAACGCGCCTTTCTATACGGCGCAGGATATTAAAAAACACGACGCCTACGTGAAACGTTGGTTCGGCGGCGGATTGTATAGCGGCGACTATTTTCCCAGTTTGCAGACCATCCAGGAGCAGGTCTTCACCAAATCCTTCACCGGGCCTTACATCAAAGATTACCTGGGCCCGCTGCTGATCGAAGCCGCTCCGCCGCCGGCCGCCAAGCCGGAGCCAAAACCGGCGGTGATTAACATTCAGAAGTAAGCGTCGCGTCGCCAAACGAGCATGGCTGGCACGCTTTCCCCCGCAACCCGCGAACGCATCCGCGCCGCCAGCGACATCGTGGACATCATCGGCTCGTACCTGCCGCTGAAAAAGGCGGGCGCAAACTTTGTCGCCCTCTGTCCCTTTCACAAGGAAAAGACGCCCAGCTTCAACGTCAATCCGCACCGCCAGATTTTTCACTGCTTCGGCTGCCACAAGGGCGGTGACGTGTTCACCTTCGTCAAGGAATACGAAAACATCGGGTTTATGGACGCCGTCCGCCGGCTGGCCGAACGCGCGAAAATTCCACTGGAATTCGATCAGACCCCCGGCGAACAGCAATCACGCCACCTCAAGGACCAGTTGCTCCAGATCCACGAGCAAATCACGCAACGCTGGCAAAACGCGCTGCTCAATGAAGCCGGCGGCCAGATCGCCCGCGATTATCTGACGAAACGCGGCGTGTCACCGGAAGCGGTGAAACTCTTTCGTCTCGGCTACGCGCCGGATGCCTGGGACGACACCGTCAACTGGGCCAAAAGCAAAAGCCACGATCTCACGCTCGTCGAAAAGGCCGGCCTCATCATTCACAAATCCGAGCCCCAAACTCCGAACTCCGAACTCCGAAGCTTCTACGACCGTTTTCGCGGGCGGCTCATGTTTCCCATTTGCGACGAGCAGAGCCGGGTGATTGGCTTCAGCGGACGCGTTTTGTCCGGCGACGAAAAAACGGCCAAATACGTCAACTCGCCCGAGACGCCCATTTTCACCAAGAGCAAAGTGTTCTTCGGCCTCGACAAATCCAAACGCGCGTTGCTCGACGCCGGGTTTGCCGTCGTGTGCGAAGGCCAGCTCGATTTGATCGCGTGTTTCATGGCCGGGGTGCAAAACGTCGTCGCGCCGCAAGGCACCGCGTTCACCGCCGACCACGCGCGCATCATCAAACGTTACGTGGATGAGGTGGTGCTCTGTTTCGATTCCGATGAAGCCGGACAAAATGCCGCCGTGCGTTCGCTCGACCATCTGCTGGCGTCCGGACTTGCCGTGCGCGTCGCCGTGGTGCCCGCGCCGCACGACCCGGACAGTTTCATCAAGGCCAATGGCGGCGAAGCGTTCCGAAAATTGGTGGAAGGAGCCGAGGGATTTTTTGATTATTACTTGAAACGCCTTTGCGAACAAAATGATGTCAAAACGGATAAAGGTCGAACTGTAGTCGTTAGATCAATGCTTGAAGCGTTGCAAAAAACTGGCAACCGGGTTGTTTTTGATAAGTATGCGCATGATTTGACTTTCAAACTTGGGCTCTCATTCAGATCAATTGTTGATGAATTTCAAAAAGTATTAAATGAGCAACCGTCTGGAAAACGCGAGGAATCAATTGAATCTGCTGCTTCAACTGAAATCCCGCGTCCACCTGACAAAGAATTCTGGCTGCTGAAACTTTTGTTGCTGCATGATGATTTGGTTGCTTGGGCCACGCTGCATCTGGACGTAAATTGGATCTTCTATCCGCTGGTCCGGCAGATTGTCGAAAAGCGGCTGGCGGCGCAGACGGGTGAGACTTGGAAAAACCTCGCCGCATTTTTGGATGAGTGCGAATCGCCCGAAATGCGGGCGCTTGTCACTGAAGCCGTCGCCGAAGACCGCAAAATTCCCAATCCCGATCAGCAACTGGGCGATGTGGTTTTGAAATTGCGCAATCAATTTCTCGACCGCCAGATTGCCGCGTCCATCCAGCGCGCGAGCCAGCCGGAAACTTCCGAAACCGACCGCATGGAGTTGTTGCGCCAACAGCAGGAGTTGCGGCAACAGAAACGCGCACCGCTCAAATGAAGCATTGGGAGGAAGACGAAGTCGAATTTGCGGCGGGTTGGCGTGTGTGGCGGGCGAATGAAAAAAACTAGCGATTAATTTTGGATCGAGCCACACACGCCAACCCGCCGCAAGTTTTGCTTTGCCTTGATTCCAAAAACGGGTGCGGCAAACTGGCTTGCGCGGACTGGTCCTGATAGGTTGCGCTTTGCCTTGATTCCAAAAACGGGTGCGGCAAACTCCGGAAGATTGACGACGTCGTCACAAGTATGCTTTGCCTTGATTCCAAAAACGGGTGCGGCAAACTGTTCCCCGTCCGCGTGATGCTCGTCACCGCGCTTTGCCTTGATTCCAAAAACGGGTGCGGCAAACTCCGGGCACGGATAAACCGGACGAGGAAACAGCTTTGCCTTGATTCCAAAAACGGGTGCGGCAAACTGGCCGCCGAAACGGCTCGCGGTATAATTGTGCTTTGCCTTGATTCCAAAAACGGGTGCGGCAAACTCTTCCTGATTTGCCAGAGGTCGTAACGGCAGCTTTGCCTTGATTCCAAAAACGGGTGCGGCAAACTGCCGCCGCCAGGCTGTCCGCCGGCAATGCTGCTTTGCCTTGATTCCAAAAACGGGTGCGGCAAACTGAAACCGGCGAGCAGGTAATAACCGGAGAGGCTTTGCCTTGATTCCAAAAACGGGTGCGGCAAACTTATTTTAGGCGGCTGGCACGGGAAGATTTGGCTTTGCCTTGATTCCAAAAACGGGTGCGGCAAACTATTTCCAAACTTTCCCCGTAACCGTATCAAGCTTTGCCTTGATTCCAAAAACGGGTGCGGCAAACTGACGGTGTCAACATTGCACTGGAACGCTTTGCTTTGCCTTGATTCCAAAAACGGGTGCGGCAAACTTGTTTGTGATTGTTTACACAATCAACAGAGCTTTGCCTTGATTCCAAAAACGGGTGCGGCAAACTCCATACACTTCCCACATGTTGGTCATGTATGCTTTGCCTTGATTCCAAAAACGGGTGCGGCAAACTAGCCAGCGGATTGATCAACAATGATGCCGGGCTTTGCCTTGATTCCAAAAACGGGTGCGGCAAACTTGCAAAACAAATCGAGCGGCTGCAAAAGCAGCTTTGCCTTGATTCCAAAAACGGGTGCGGCAAACTAAGGGGGTCGAATGGTCTTCGCGCTTCCTTGCTTTGCCTTGATTCCAAAAACGGGTGCGGCAAACTGGCCGCCGAAACGGCTCGCGGTATAATTGTGCTTTGCCTTGATTCCAAAAACGGGTGCGGCAAACTCTTCCTGATTTGCCAGAGGTCGTAACGGCAGCTTTGCCTTGATTCCAAAAACGGGTGCGGCAAACTAGTATGTTGGTAATGAATTAGCCCATGTTAGCTTTGCCTTGATTCCAAAAACGGGTGCGGCAAACTGGTTTCCCATTTGTTGTCAGGCTGGACGTGGCTTTGCCTTGATTCCAAAAACGGGTGCGGCAAACTTTTGGCTATCCGATGGGTTGGGATCCCGGAGCTTTGCCTTGATTCCAAAAACGGGTGCGGCAAACTCAGTGGGCGCAAGCCCCTGATTTTGCCGCGCTTGCAAAGCTACCAGAGTTGAATTTGTTCAGGCATATCTTCAGGTTCGGCCTCTGAAGCGGGCGAGCCTTGGATGACGTAGGAGCGTTCCCATTGTGCCCGCGTCACGAAAACGGCGCGCACGCTGCCCTCGGGCGGGAGGTTTTTCTTCAACCGTTCAATGTGCGTTTCCTGCCGGGCGAACGAAACGCACGCCCGCACATAAACGCTGAACTGCATCATCTGAAAGCCGTCATCAATGAGGTAGTTCCGGAAGTCAGTCGCGGCTTTGCGCTGCTTCTTCGTGCCTACCGGCAGATCAAATGCGACGACTAGCCAGCCCATTTTGAATTTTTCGGTGTCCACGGTTTGTAATGGCGCGGCTGGTTTTCCACCACGGCCCGACGGAAGCCGCGCACCACGCCCTCAATCACGCCCTGAATCTCAAGGGTTAAATCCAGATAATCCACGCGCTCCAACGGAAAGCCCGTGACCCACTTGCGGAATTCTTTTGTGACCTCCCATTCTTTTGGATCCGGATGCTGTTTCACCCATTGGAACACGCGCCAATCCACGCAAGGTCGGAATTGTTCCATCAAATCATACGCCAGCGGCGTGCTGCGCTCGCGCTCGACGTGCGAAATGCCGAATGTCGGGTCAAGGCCGACGCCGAAAAGCTTTTGCAACACTGTCGAGAGCAGCACTGCGTAGCCGTAATTCAAAAAATGATTCAAGCCGCCACGTCCCCGGTCGCGGACAAAATTCTCATCGTTCAACGACCGGCCAAAAATCTGCCAGAACATTTTGGCGCAAATCGCCTCCTTATGAGGTTTCTTGCCAAAGGCCGTTTCGCGCAGCCCGTCCAGCCACTTGTCCTGCGATGCGATGTGTTCCGCCAGCGCAAATTGGTTCTGGCATTTGGCATCAATCGTTTTTTGCCACAGGTGTGCACGGGTGCGGGGCGTGAGCCTGAGCATCGCGCGAGAAAGAATGGTATCCGTGGAACGATTGGCCGGGAGCACCAGACTGACAGGCTTGAACGCTTCGCAGATGATGAGCGCGACGCCGTGCTTGGCGGCTTCCAAGAAAAGCTCGCTGTGGATGGACGCCGAGAAACTGGTGATAATGATGGACGCCACGTCCTCCAGCGGAAGTTTGCGCTCCCCTTCCGCCGTTTTGCAGGTCAACTGTCCATCCCGGCAACTCAGGTTGCACTGTGGGCTGTCTATGCTTACGATGTGGTACGACATAGCCAGTTCTGGTTGACCTAGAACAAGCCATTTTCATGCCGTTTATAGGACTTTGCTGACGATGCGTTAGGACATGATGTCATCGAAAATATCCCTTGCGTTTTCACGACTAAAGGCGTATGAGTTTTTCGTCGTGGCAACCTGGCATCTTAGCGCCATCCGGATGACAAAAAGATGTCAGTTGAGGCTCTGAAAATATTCGCTATGTTCATGCGATCGCGTAAGTCGAGACTAACAATTACGGTTGGTTAAAACGCAGCGGTTACTGAAAGTGCTGGATAAATTAAGGCCACGCCAAGACCTCCTTCGGCCGTGGAGTTTGTGCCGCCGCGGCGGTGCAGCTTCACGGCTGTCGCACTTATGGCAATTGGAGATTCAGGTTATGAGCTTCAACATAACCGATATTTTCAGCTTTGCCTTGGTTCCGTGCCTAAACGGTAAGATTACCGTTTAGGCTTTTTATTTTGTTCCAAGTGGCTGAATGCAAAAGCCAGTCAATGGCAGTGTGAGTATCTGAAGTCCGCCGCTGACTATTGACACAAGACTCGCCTCATGTTTGCAATCTGGTCGAACTTTCCGTACCTTCTTTCCAGCTTCTGAATCCAGTACTTCTTCTTCAGTGTTTACCGTGTCTGGCTGTCCCAAGTTCAATTTGATTCCGCTTTTTTGATTCTTGATGGATGTAATTTTCCAAGCGCCTTTGTCTTTGTAAGTTCCTCTGGGAACTCGAACAATTTGGCCGTTTCGCAAAATGCGCGGCATCTTACCGCCGTTGCGTTCGACGAGACTTTTTTCTAACACTTTGCCATCCTTGTCCTTAAACCCTTTGAAGACGCGCACCCAAACTTTGTGCCAGGGTATGATAACAAATTTATCTTCTTTGTCTTCTGCGTGGTCAAGGATGGCAACACCGTAGTTGTCTGGAATTACAAGTACGCCATTGTTGGATGAAAGTTTTCCAACGTCGCTTGACGGCGTGAGACCGAGGAGTTTTACTTTTTTTTCCGGGACTTCTTTCTTTTTTCGCGAACCATCCGGCTGTCGAATTCGCTGGTGAACCAGCACAGTGCCGTCCTGATTTTTGGGACCAACTCCCCATGTGTTTTGCTCGACCCGCAATCCATCCATCCGCGCTGGGATATGTTGCACGACCCGCTTCTCGGCAAGGCGTTGGCGGATTTGCTCTTTTAGCTTGTTGTCCAAATCGTGCATTTCAAAACGGTTCTCGGCGTTGAAGCCAAACACGCCAAGAGCTTCAAGCTGCCGTTTTTCCAAATCGTTCGGATTACGTTTCACGATGAGTTCCCAAACGCGACCGTTGTTAGGAATAAAATAAGACGCTAGGCCAAGCACGCAGGCATCCAACGCGTGATGCAAATGCGTGATTTCACGGATGTCCGTTTTATTTTTCACGTCGCCGTTTTCATCCAGCACTTGCGGATTGGCAGTGGCGAGACAGCCGAGAACTTTCCAGGCTTTGCGAACCGTGCCAGTGACAGAACCGGGCAGGGAAGTGACATCGCCAGTCGTCAAATGCGGTAGGTTTTTTCTCAAAACCTGCGCACCGAGACGCACAAGTTGTGAAGTCTGCGTCAAATCGCGCGGAGTAAATTCTTTTTCTTCATATTTTGGCAACAACATCAAATCCTTGCGCCGTTTCTTCCGGCGCTTGTCGTCGTCATGGCCTTTGTAAGTTTCCAAGCTTTCGACGAACTGCTTGTATCGTGTGAGACTCACAATAGACAGGTTTGGCAAATCCGGTACGGGCTTGCCTTGTTCATCGGAGACAAATTGCCACGCCGTGCGTTTGCCCTTCCATTTATTGATCGCCGAGAATGTAATGACCAATGAATCCAGCGAATCGGACGCGCGTTCGGAACGCGGCACGATGTGGTCTTTGTCCACACGGCGGGTGACGAGGTCCTTGGGTTCATAGTCAACGCCGGTGTAGGGGCACCGCCAGCCAAGGTCTTCGGCAACACGCGCCTTGCGAATCAGCCCGGCGGTGATCGGAATCGACTTTCCGTTGCGCTCTTCTGCAAACGCTTTTTCCAGTTTTTCGGCGACGGCATGATGATTGGCAATTCGCAATCCCAAATCCTGTGCTTTCTCTTTTGCCGTTTTACCTGACATTTCGCGCAGGTCACGATTCACTTCGATGGTGATTTTGCCGATGCGTTTTTTATCACCGGCAGCATATTCCTTGATGATGTCGGCAAGTAGCCGTTCCAAAATCAGCAGCCGGTGCCGGACAAGGTGATTGTTAGTTTGATCTGCAATGGCTCGATTTAATTGTGCTTCTCGCGTTTTTTCCGTGATGAAAAGGCAACCGTCTTCTTCCTTCGGATGCGGTTTGCCGGCAAGGACATCTTCATAAGCCTGTTTGAGTAAATGTCGTGCGAATGCCGCCCGACCGTCCAGTTTGAGCGGCTTGGATGGGAAATGTTTTTGCAGCAATTCTTCGTGCGTTACCTGTTTCTCCTTCTTTTTTGCTTTGCTGTTTTGGGTGTCGAGCTGTTTTTGCAATTCCGCGTCAAAGGCGCTGACATCACCAAGCGATTCCAATTGCTTCCGAATTTGGGCCAGCGTGAAAACTTTATTGCGCCGCCACTGGCCGCGCAGCCGCTTTTGCAGGCGTTCGGGCAATAGTTTCCAAAATGGCTGGAGATCGTCCGAGCAAATCAGTTTTTGCACCGGATCGAGCAACAAAGCTTCCTTGGCGTCCGGGTGCATGAGCATTGTGTCGAGATTGTCACGTTCGCAAGAAGTGATGCTCCGCACGGCGTCTTTCAATTCCTTGGGTGTCAGATAACCGCGTTCTCGCATTTGTTTGTCCAGAGTCACGCGATGTTCGGCCTTCAACGGCTGCAACTCACGGTCTTTGTTTTTTCCAACTTTGATGTTCGCCAGTTGCATGGCCCAGCGGAAATTCAGAAACTCCGGGCAGTTGCGCGACGGAACTTTCTGGTCGCAGATGGGGCAAGTTGAGATGATACGATTATCAAAACGCGGGACAAGCTGGCCGAAAAGCAGGCCACCCTCGTATCGCTTCGGCAATTTCAGGTCAGGGCAAGGGATGGCGCACCAATCTGAAAACAGAACTTTCTCAAGATTTGCGTCCACGCCCTTCAGTTTGCCGGAATGCATCTGTAAAATTTTCCGCACTTCACTTTCGACCACTTCACGCGGAAACGCGGCGTTCAAACCTTTGAACCGCTTCATGGAGGATTTCTTTTTGCCTAGTGGTTCAACACCAAGTTCTTTGCAAAAAGTTTCGGCCATGCTGTGAACACCATGTTTGCCCATGAGCGTACGAGCGTTCGCCTCTTTTTCAGAATCTTCCTTTTGAGCTTCGGCTTCGGCGGCGCTCCAACGACGGTTTCCGTCGTAGCCACGGTTGTGCGCATACCAGCGCAGCACGTCCCAAAGTTCCGTCCATGTCAGCGATTTTCCGCCCTGCAAAACGCGCGCCGCCAGTTGCCATGGCCATGCGCAGCCAAGCTGGTTCAATTCGTTTTCTTTCAACACACCCAACTGCTTCAAAATTATTTTCATCCGTGCGATGCGTTGTTTGGTCGAGCGGATGTGGCGGCGTTGGCGGCGATACGCCCGGCGTGAACTGGCAAGACAATCATCCGCGCGGAAGACGACACTGCCGCATCCAAGAATGTTTACGGAAAGATTGTCTTTTGCGGTTTTGACAGAGACAGGCGCGACGCCTGTACTACTTTGCAGCACAGCCCAGCCGATGGAACTGTGGCCGACATCGAAGGCGAGTTGCAAATTGGCATCCGTCCCAAGCGAAATTTTATCCTTGATGCTCATGGTGTGAATTTGTTAGTTATGCCTTTGTCTTAATGGAATCAAGACAAAGTTAGATAACGCAAACTGGTTCCCTATCCGCCAAGCGGATACACCTGATCAAAAGCGTTTCTTAAACAAAACCGGCGGGGTCAAACCTCGCCGGTTTTGTTTTCGCCAATGGAGCCGGTGCCGACATCGAAGTGAAGATAAGTCTGTCGAGAAACGAATCCTTACCTGTAAGCCCAATCAAACGCCGGGTGTCGCATGGCGCGTGTCGCGCAAAACTCGTCACCTGCCACATGACACCCGCCACGCGGCTTATTTCGCTCCCTGATCAATCCACGCGCGGATCAGGCCGATTTGCTCGGGCGTGAGCGGTCCGATGTTCGCCTTGTTATGCAGCGGTGGCATCCAGGAATCCTTGTCGGATGTCACGTGGGCAACATTCAGGACGAGCGGACTTTTCGCGCTGTTGCCGGGAATGACGACCTTGCCGTCCTTGCTCCCTTTGAGCGCGTTTTCAAGGCTGTCGAGCTTCAGTTTGGCTTTTGGTTTGTCGCCGCTGTGACATTTGACGCAGGACTGGTCGAAAACGGGCTTGATGTCGGCAGCATAAGTCACGCCGGTTTTCGTTGAAGCGGGCGGCAATTGAGCGGTATCGGCGGCAGCGGCAAACGCCAGCCCGAACGTGGCGGCCAGTGCGAGGGTAAGCTTGATCAAGGTGGTTATTTTCATAGGTTCGGTTGATTTCGTGGACAATTTGAACTTAGGACGCCCGAGGTGTCAAAAAGTTTCAGATTAACCCAAATTCCGTGGTTCGGATTGCACATATTGCACCCAATGGGGTTTTGATCGTCGCCATCCAATGGAAGGAGTTTCCGCCCGAGCGGTGAAGAATGGCCGCCTTTTTCGCCAACGGATGAAAGGTTCCCACCGATGTAAAATTTTCCATCAAAAATCCGTTGGCACTTTTCATCCGTTGGCAAGCATCGCCCTCGACTCCCGGCTTTGGTTGCGCCAATCTTGCCGCGTGAACGGTGATCATTTTTTCGACGCCGCGCTCGTGGTGCTCGGCCACGGCACGACGCAAAATGACAGTTCCGCCGCGCCGGTTTACCAGCACGCGGCAGAATTGCGCCGGCGGAAAATTTTCGCCGAAGTCCGCGAGGCGTTCTGGAAACAGGAGCCGCAAATCAAAAAAGTCCTGTCCGAAATTTCGGCGCCGCGCGTGTTTATCGCGCCCCTGTTCATCAGCGAAGGTTACTTCAGCGACGAAGTCATCCCGCGCGAACTCGGCTTTTCCGAACATTCAACACTCAACACTCAACACTCAACCATTTTCTTCTGCCGCCCCGTCGGCACCCACGACAGCATGACCCGTGTGCTTTTGGCCCGCGCCAATGAAATCGTCGAAACCTTTCCATTTCCGCGCGCGCCCAGGCCGAAAGACATCACACTGTTCATTGCCGGCCACGGCACGGAGAAGAACGAAAATTCCCGCAAAGCCATCGAACGGCAGGTCGGATTACTCCGGGCGCTAAACCTATACGCCGCCGTCCATGCGATTTATCTGGAGGAATCGCCGCGCATTGCCGATTATCCTGCGCTGGCGCAAACAAAATGCGTGGTGGTGGTGCCGTTTTTCATCAGTGACGGTTTGCACACGCAAGAAGATATTCCCGTGATGCTGGGTGAAGCGCAGCGGACCGTCCGGCAACGGCTTGCCGCCGGACAGCCGGTCTGGCGCAATCCGACGGAGAAAAATGGCAGGCTCGTCTGGTATTCGCCCGCCATCGGCAGCGAACCGCATATGGCGGACGTGATTTTGGAACGGGTGCGGGAAGCAAACTGTAGTGGCGGTCTGTGACCGCCGCATTATTTGGAATTTGGAAGTGCGACGCTCATAGAGCGCCGCTACAACATTTTTATGAACAAACTGCGTTTTGGAATTTTGAGCACGGCCAACATCGGCCGCCAAAACTGGAAGGCTATTTTCAATTCCGGCAATGCCATCGTCACCGCCGTTGCCAGTCGTGACGCGGGGCGCAGCCGCGAATTCATTCGCGAAGGCCAGCGTGAGTTTCCGTTCGCTGCCGAACCGGCTGCGCTCGGCAGTTACGCGGAACTGCTTGCATCGCCGAACGTAGATGCCGTGTACATCCCGCTTCCGACCGGACTGCGCAAGGAATGGGTCCTGCGCGCAGCGGCAGCGGGCAAGCACCTCGTTTGTGAAAAGCCGTGCGGCGTCAGTTTCGCCGACGTTCAGGAAATGGTGGACACCTGCCGCAAAAACCGCGTGCAATTCATGGACGGCGTGATGTTCATGCACAGCCCGCGTATGCCGCGCGTTCGTGAAGTGCTCGACGATGGCAAGAGCGTCGGCCCGGTGCGGCGGATTGCGTCGGCGTTTAGTTTCTTGGGTACCGGCGATTTTTCGCGCGACAACATTCGCGTGGACGGGCGGCTTGAGCCGGCCGGCTGCCTTGGCGATTTGGGGTGGTATTGCATCCGGTTCACGCTTTGGGCAATGAAATGGCAACTGCCGCACACGGTCACCGGCCGGATTCTTTCGCAATCCGAACCCACCGGCGGCCGTGAGCCTGCACCCACCGAATTTTCCGCCGAACTTGTTTTCGACGACGGTGTTTCGGCGGGATTTTACGCTTCGTTTCTAGCCGCCCCGCAACAATGGGTTTTTGTCAGCGGCGTGAACGGTTGGGTGTGGGTGCCCGATTTCGTCCATCCGTTCAACAGCCGTGAACCGGCCTTTGAGGTCAATCGGACGGAAATGCGCGCCCCGACGGCTGCCGGCACGCAAACGCCAACACCCGTTTCCGACCCGGCTGAACTTGGCCATGCAACCGCGCAGAACACCATCCTGTTCCGCAACTTCGCCAACCAGGTTTTTTCCGGCAAGCTCAACGACAACTGGCCGATGTGGGCGCTGAAAACGCAGCAGGTGATGGATGCATGCTTCGAGTCGGCGCGAAACGGTTCGGCCGGGGTTACGCTATAATGTTGCAAAGCGGCGGAGGGCCGCCGCACTCCAAGACCTTTCGGAAATCCGGGCGACCCGGTTTACGCGCGAGCGTTTTGGAGTGTGCCAGTCCTTCCGCCTTCGCGGTGCGACGGCGGCTGGCGCTTTTTTTGCGCACTTGCTATCGCACATTTCCATCTTCCATCTTCCATCCTCCATCCTCTATGCTTCCGCCGTGCATTTCCGGAAGATCACCATCATCGGCGTCGGCCTGCTCGGCGGCTCCATCGGACTGGCCATCAGACGCCGGAAACTTGCGCGCCAGACCGCGGGTTTCGTCCGCCGTCGCGCCAGCCTGAAAGACTGTGAAAGGGCGGGGGCGGTGGATTTCGCCACCACCGATTTGCCGGCGGCCGTCTGGGACGCCGATCTCGTCATCCTATGCCTGCCGCTGTCGCAAATGCGTCCGGTCGTCGAACGAATGCTTCCGGCCTTGAAACGCGGCGCGATTGTGACCGATGTCGGCAGCGTCAAGGCCGGCGTTGTGCGCGAATTGGAAACCCTCATTGCCAGGGCCGGCGCGCATTTTGTCGGCAGTCATCCGATGGCCGGCGCGGAAAAAACCGGCGTGAGCGCTGCGCGCGCGGATTTGTTTGTCAACACCGTTTGTGTCATGACCCCGGCGAAAAAGACAAACCAGGCCGCGCTGAAAAGAGTGGACCAATTTTGGCGGGCAATTGGTTCGCGCGTGCTGCGATTGACGCCGGAAATTCATGACTCACTCGTGAGCCGGTCGAGCCACTTGCCGCACATCATCGCGGCGACTTTGGCCAGCCATGTTTTGAATCCGGCGCAGCCCAGACATCAGGCCGCGCTTTGCGCAAACGGTTTTCGCGACACGACGCGCATTGCCTCCGGCTCGCCTGAAATGTGGCGCGACATCGCCCTGGCCAACCGCAGGAACCTGGCGAAGTCGCTGGATGCCTTCATCGCCGATTTGCGGAAATTTCAGCGCCTGGTAAAAAAAGGGAACGCCAAGGCCATCGCGAATTTTTTTGAAACGGCCAAACAGCGCCGGGACGACTGGTGCGTGGGTTGCGCCTCGCCTTCTCCCGAATGAATCAACCACAGATGAACACGGATAAACACGGATTGGAAAACAGAAATGGCAAATTGTTTGTAGGTAGGGCGCGTCACTCCGTGCGCGCCGCAGTTTGTGTTCGCACGAACGGCGGGCAGGGGACTGCCCGCCCTACCCGTCAATCCATGTCTTATCCGTGTTCATCCGTGTCCATCCGTGGTTAAAATGGCCTTACCCGACCTCATCGAAATCGTGCCGCTCGACAAACCGGTGCGCGCGGAAATTACCGTGCCCGGGTCGAAGAGCATCACGAACCGCGCGCTCATCCTGGCGGCGCTGGCGGATGGCGAAGTGACCCTCGAAGGCGCGCTGTGGAGCGAGGACACCCAAATCATGGTCGAGTGTCTGCAGGAACTTGGCTTCATGGTGAATGTTGCGCCCGATCCGAATGAAATTTGCAACCGCACCATCACGGTTTATGGACAAGGCGGAAAAGTTCCCGGCGGCGGCACGGCGGAAAATCCTTTGGAACTTTTTGTGGGCAACGCTGGAACGGCGGCGCGGTTCCTGGCGGCGTTTGTTTGTCTTGGCAAGGGTGTTTACCGGCTGCACGGCGTGCCGCGAATGCACGAACGTCCGCAGGCGGCGTTGTTTCAAGCATTGCGCGAGCTGGGTTATCGCGTGGATACGCCGAATGACAAATTGCCGGCGGTGATTTATGGGAGGGACGCCGTGTCGGCGTCCCAAATTTCTTCCCCAAAAATTGGGGACGGCGGCACGCCGTCCCTCCCAAGGAAATGCCGTGTGAGCATCGAGGAGAGTTCGCAGTTCGCCTCGGCGCTGCTGCTCTGCGCGAAAACTGGTGGATGGAAAATTGAAGTCGTCGGTGAGAACGCGGAGGAATCGCCGTATGTGGCGATGACGACCAAAATGATCGAGGCATTTCCGAAAAACGGCGGAGTTTTTGAAATCGATTCGGATGCTTCGAGTGCGAGTTATTTTTGGGGCGCTAGATTTTTGTTAAACGGAACTACGGGACCAATAAACTACCGAATTACAACACCAAGTTGGTCGCAGCCTGAATTGCAAATTGACACAGAATTTCCAGGAAAATTACTACTTCGCGATATATCGAGGTTGCATGATTTGGGTGATAGCATAATGACGGCAATTACATTGGCACCAACCAATCAAGAGATCTCTAGGTTTTCAGATCTTAAACGTCTTCGCCTTCAAGAAACCGAGCGCGTCGTCGCGTTGCGGACGGAGTTGACCAAGTGCGGCGCGAAAGTCGTTGAAGACGGCGACACGCTGACGGTTTATCCGTCGGAACTTCACGGTGCGGAGATTGAGACCTACAATGACCATCGCATGGCGATGTGTTTTGCGATTCTGGGATTGAAGGTTCCCGGCATCAAAATCAAGAATCCCGCGTGCGTGAAAAAGACGTTTCCGAATTTTTTCCAGAAACTGGCCGCGCCGGCGCCGAAAGGGCTGGGCGCAACGATTTTGGATGCCAGGACGGGGCGGAAGCTGAAGGAAGAGGATTTGTTTGCGGAATGACTGTAGCCGCGTTCGTGAGAACGCGGTAAGCTCGGGAAAATTATTTTGTCCGCCGTTTCACAACGGCGGCTACGAGGAAAAACTTGAAACAACCGATTATCATCGCCATTGATGGCACGAGTGCCAGCGGCAAGAGCACGAACGCGAAGCTCGTGGCCAGGGCGCTCGGCTACGTTTATGTGGATACCGGCGCGATGTATCGCACGCTGGCGTGGCATTGCCTGCGGAAGCGAATTGATGTGCACGACGCCAAAGCCGTCGCCGCTGCGTGCCGCAAATGGAAAACGAAATTGGAATGCGCGAATGCCGGCAGTCTTCGCGCGGTTCGCCTGCTTGTTGAAGGTTATTTTCCCGAAAAGGAAGTCCGCACCGCCGAAACCAGCGCCGCCGTGCCGCACGTCGCGGCGGTTCCCCAGGTGCGCAAATGGATGGTCAAACGCCAGCGGGAGTGCGTCCAATTCGGCAATCTTGTCATGGAAGGGCGCGACATCGGGACGAATGTTTTTCCCGAAACCAATTTCAAATTTTATCTCGACGCGAAACTGGAGGAACGCTCGCGCCGCCGCGCCGCCGATGGGGTCCAGGAAAATCTCGCGGCGCGCGACCAGCGCGACAGCCAGCGCGCGACGGCGCCGTTGATGATCGGGTTGGGCGCAAAGGTCATCAACAATTCAAGCATGACTTCGGAACAAACCAGCGCGGCGATTCTTGAAGAGGTCCGCAAAAGGCTGGCGCCGGGAAAATGACTAATTTCTAAATCCGAATGACTAAAGAATTTCCCAATGACCAAATGACCAATGGACCGGCCAGGCTGCTTATTCGAGCTTCGGGATTCTTTCGTTATTATGGTTTAGGAATTAGTCATTTCCCATGAACTTCAGCTATCGCCTCGGCTGGATCGGTTTTCGCGCGCTGTACCGGTTTTATTTCCGCTGGCGCGTCTTCAATGCGGAGCGGGTGCCGCAAACCGGCGCGGTCATCCTGGCCTCGAACCACGCGAGTTTTCTGGACCCGCCGCTGGTCGGTTCGGGATTGCGCCGCCCGATCAATTATCTCGCGCGCGAAAGTTTGTTTCGATTTCCGGGCATCGGCGCGCTGTTGCGTTCGTGGAATTCCGTGCCGGTGGACCGCGACGGCGGCGGCGCGGCGGGCTTGAAGGCCATTCTCGACCGGTTGCTGGCCGGCGGTGGAATCATATTGTTTCCCGAAGGCACGCGCACGTGCGACGGCCAATTGCAGCCCGCGCGCTCGGGCATCGGGCTGGTGGTGATCAAGTCCAACGCGCCGGTCGTGCCGGTGCGGACGTTTGGAACGTTCGAGGCTTACGGGCGGCACGTCAGATTTCCCCGGCCCGGACGGGTGGTCGTGAAATACGGCCGGCCGATGCAATTTGAAACCTTGCGCGCCGAGGCAAAAAATTGTTCCAAGGCGCGGCTCAAGGAAATCTACCAGGCAATTGCCGACGAAATCATGGCGGCGATTGCAGCCCTGGAGCCGCGGGAGGATTGACTTCACTTTGCGGGCAAGACTGCAAAGTCAAGTTATCCGCGGATAACACGGGTTCTTACGAATGCACTTGGAGAATGACTAATCACCAAGCACTAATGACGAAAGAATGTATCCGCCTGAGCTTCCACGTCTAGTTTTCGGCGCTGGGTTATGAAATCATGGCAGCATGGATACATCAAAAAAAGGATCGGGACGGCGGCGTTGGACTTCTAAACAGCGACAGCGATTTCTGACGCGCTTCCACCAAAGCCAATTAACCCAATCCGAATTTGCCACCCAGCACGGCGTCGGGTTGTCCACCCTGAGCAAATGGTTGCGACTGGAACGTGACGCCGGTCCCGAGCAGGTAAAGTTTCAAGAAGTGCGGCTGCCGAACTCAACCTCGCGCTGGCCGGTTGAAGTCGTCAGCCCGCAAGGTTGGATCGTGCGGCTGCAAAACGGTTCGGATACACAGATGTTGCCCGAACTGTTACAGGCGCTGCCATGCTGAGTGTCACCAGCGCGACGCGGGTGCTGGTCGCCACTACGCCAGTAGATCTGCGCGGCAGCTTCAACCGGCTTTACAGTCTGGTTGTGGAGCAACTTTAAGCCGACCCGTTGTCCGGTCACCTGTTCGTATTTACCAATGGACGGCGGAACCGGATTAAAGTGCTTTACTGGGACGGGGATGGTTTATGGGTTTGTGCCAAGCGATTGGAACAAGGACGATTCACCTGGCCGGTGAATGAAAATGGACAGGTTGATTTGCGTGGCGAGGAGTTCAGCGCGTTGATTCACGGGCTGGAAGTGCGGTCAAAAAAGAACTGGTATCGCCGCTGAAATATTTTTGAAAAATCTTTCGCTCCAGTGAAACTTTTTTCTGCGGCAAGTGTCTGTAAATGCGAGCTGATGAACACCGACACCACGCTACTCCAAAAAGTCGAAGAGTTGAGTGCGCGTGTCGTCGTGTTGGAGGCGGAGAACCGGCTGCTGCGCCAGAAGCTCGACCAATATGTCCGCCATTACTTCGGCGGACAGCGCAATGAAGGCTTGGACAAACACCAATTGGAACTGCTGCTGCAAGATTTGCCCAACGTCATCACGTTACCAGCGGCAGAGCCAAAGACCACGACCGTTACACGCAACGGAGCGGCACATCCGGTGCGGCGGATGCTGGTTGAGGACAAGTTGGAGACGCAGGAGATCGTGATTGAGCCGGAGGAAGTCCAAGCCCAGCCCGATGGCTGGAAAAAGATCAGCGAGGAACGCACCAGCCAACTGGACTGGGTTGCCCCTAAAATCATCAAGCGTGTTTTCATCCGTCCGCGTTATGTAAAGGCCGAATGCTTTGCCCTGGCACCACTGCCCCCACAACCAATTGAACAAGGCATGGTGGGGCCGGGCTTGCTGGCGCAAATTCTGGTCAGCAAATACGAATATCATCAACCGCTCTACCGGCAGGAAAAAATGTTCCGCCAACAATTCAGGGTGGAGCTCAGCCGCAAGACGATGGGCTGTTAGGTCGAACAAGCCGCCGAGTTGTTGAAACCGGTGTATCGGGCGATTCGGGATGATTTGCTGGCTGGCACTTACCTGCAAGCTGACGAGACACCGATCCGATATTTGGACCCGGATGTAAAAGGCAAAAGCCAGCAGGGTTATGTTTGGGTTTACAGCCGGCCCAAGAGCGATGTGCTGTTTGAATGGCGGGTGAGCCGAGCGCGGGCAGGACCGGAGGAATTCTTGAAAAACTTCCGGGGCAAACTCCAGACCGATGGGTATGGGGCATACGAATCACTGGCCAAAAGCCGTGCTGATCTGACTTTGGTTGGATGCTGGGCGCATTCAAGGCGCGGTTTTCATGAAGCATTGGCGGAAACTAAATCGGCGGCGTGGTTTGTGGGGCAGATTGGCCAACTCTACGCGGTGGAAAAGAAACTTCGTGAGCAAAATGCTGGTCGGCATTGCAGCAGGCGATGCGCGAATGGCAATCACAACCGGTATTGAATCGGCTGAACCGTGCCATGGAACTGATCCGGAGAAAGACCTTGCCGCAAGGGTTACTTGGACGGGCGATTGATTACACGCTGAAACGTTGGGAAGCGCTAACGCGCTTCATCACTGACGGTTTTCTGGAAGTTGATAACAATTTAATCGAGAACAGCATTCGGCCCAGCGCACTTGGAAAACGCAATTGGATGTTTATTGGACATCCCGAAGCCGGAGAACGCAGCGCGGTGATTTACACCCTGCTGGGCAGTTGTCGGCGGCACGGGATCAATCCATTCGAGTATCTGAAGGATTTGTTCACGCGCTTGCCGTCGGCCAAGATTACCCAGATTCAAGAGTTCACGCCTGCGGCATGGGGCAAGGCCAAAGCAAAGGAGAAACGGGTCTCTCAGGCAGCTTGATTCCACTTTCACTGCCTGCGCTTCTAAAGGCTTGGCCATCATTATTTCTACCTGGCCGTTGGCTTTGTTTTCTCCAGTTTCCCAACCACAAATCCAACTACTGGCCGCGTGGATGGAATCAACTCCAACCCCAATTGTTCCTGCACTGCCTTGACGAGCTTTTCTGGATTTGGCGTGATCGCTTCCAATCCATTTGCTGGAGCAGTGTCCACATTATCATCCCATTTCAACAAAAGATCATAACGATTTGTCAGTCCTGTTTCATCGATCACCGGTTTACCCAACTTATCCTCCAAAACCCAGGTCAGCCAATCCAACGGCGCATTCACCGCTTCTATTTTCCCCATGCCTGTATGAGTGGCCCCGCCCTTGGTGGACGCCGGCGTCAAACCAGGCCCGTTGGTCTGTCCCTTCCGGAGAACAAAAACATCCATCTCATTGGTGGTCTTCCTGGCAGTCAGGTCGAAGGCCGACTGCATGGCCTGCCAAAGCAAGTCATGCGCTTCTCGCACCGAGTGGCCACGGGGTTGCCTGACGACAATATCATATCTTCCTTCAGGGAGGGGCGCGTTTGTCCACACTCGCGCCGAACTCGCCCCTTCGAACGCCTCCGGCAGCAGATCCCATACGGTATAACCGCGGTATTGCAAAGATCCCCCGCCACTGGACGATCCCATTCTCCTGTCAAAGGCTGAGGGTCGCACAGAAACTTCGAACAACGGGGCGACCTCTTGCTTCCCGCCTGCTGCCAGCACCGAGCCCCCGAGACTTTTAGAAACGTTTGTATTTATGGCCGGCTTTTTGTCAGCCAATAGATCTTCGATGAATTGTTCCGTCACGGTTGTCGGGTAGGTCACAGCCGCAATTAATCCGTCCTTTCCCAGCACGACGGTATGAGGAATGGCGCTCACCGCAAAGGCGGCATTCATCGCTTTATCGGCATCCAGCGCCACCCAGGCATTAATCGGTTTATTGGCGAGAAAGGTTTTCACCGTGGCTTCGTCTTCCGAGGTGATTGCTATAAACTGGACCGGCTTGTCCTTGAATTTTTCCGCCAGTTCATTCAGGTGCGGAATGGCCAGAACACAAGGGCCGCACCAAGTGGCCCAGAACTCCAGGACCACGACTTTTCCTTTGAGTGTTTCGGCGTCGAGGCTGGCTCCGGCAGGTGCTTGCAGTAGCGTCGTTGCTTTCAACAAGGGCGAACGGTCGCCCACTTTTGGGTCGGCTTTGGTTGCCATAGGGACAGCCAGGCTTGCCAGACATAGCACCGTGCAAAACAATGATTTCATAATTTTGATACTGCCCACTTGGTTTTAAAAACCGGACTTAAGCAATAGTTCCCAACTTATTTTGCAGGGTGGGACTGATGATAGGGGAGGATGCCTGTGGTAGCCGGTAAACCCTCGCGGGTTCAACTTCCGTGCCAGTTATGGTGTGTGATCCCTCAGCCGCATACGAAAGAATGTCCCAATGTCCAAATGATGAATTCGGGCTTGTGTTATTCTTTAGTCATTCGGATTTAGTCATTAGTCATTTAGCGCGGGTTTTTGTCAGATCCCCAGGTTCGACAGGGTATTGCTGATGGCGTTGACGATTTGGACGAGCCGGGGATTCGATTTCTCGAAGCCATCCACCGACGAGCGCAAACCCTGAAGCGAATGATGAAGTGATTGCGGATTTTGCTTTGTGCGCGTGGCTTCGTGGGCGGAAACCTGCGCGAACCCGGCGATGCTTTTGGCCTGTTCATCGTGCGTTTTCGCCAGCGTGCTGACCTCGGACTTGAGCGTGCCGAGCAACTGGAGCAACTCACGTTTGCGCTCTTCGTTGACGGCGTCCGCGCCGCGAATCTTCGCCTCAATTTCGCCAATTGTTTTTTTGATCATAATTTAAAAGTATTCGCTGCTGAAAATTCAGCAAGTGCGTTTACCAACGGCCAACGTGCGGTAAAATTGGCCGGACGAGCTCCCAGATGTTTTCGCAGACAACTTCAATTGTGCCTGCGCCGCTCACCACGCGCACGCGATTCGGTTCAGCGGCAGCGATGGCTTCGTAACCCTGGGCCACGCGCTCAAAGAAATATTTGTCTCCTTCCTCAAGCCGGTCGCGGACAAAGGGCAGGGTGGATTGACGCGACTGCAGGCGTTCGGCGCTGACTTCCGGTGGCACGTGCAGCAGCAGGGTCAGGTCTGGCCGCGTGTCCCCGACGGCAAAGTCAATCACACTCTTGACCAGCGCCAGATCCAACCCGCGCCCATACCCCTGATACGCCGTCGTCGAATCGTAAAAGCGGTCGCACAAAACAATTTCGCCGACGGCCAGCGCCGGACGGATGGTTTCGCGGACGAGTTGCGCCCGGCTGGCATTCATCAACAGCAATTCGGTTTCGTAGGTCATGGTCACGTTCACCTTGCTGTGCTTGAGCGTGTGGCGGATTTCCTCGCCGATGGGTGTGCCACCCGGTTCGCGCAACACGCGCACGCGATGTCCAAGTGCGCGCAGCCGTTCAGCCAACAGATCCACCTGCGTGGATTTGCCGCAGCCTTCCGTGCCTTCAAACGTGATGAACAGGCTTTTCATGATGAAGTTGAAAACATCGAACCCTTCGTCGCCAAGGCTATGCAGGGCAGGCATCCAACATCGAACTCCCAACATCCAATTTCTTCACCGTTGGGTGTTGGAGGTTGGATGTTCGAGGTTGGATGTTTCTTCGGGAAATTCACTTTGCTTTCGTGCATTTTGTGTGTTTCGTGGTTAAATCTTCTTCAACTTTGGGCCTTTGGGCGTGTCTTCGATGACCCAGCCCTTGGCC
Organism: Verrucomicrobiota bacterium; assembly: GCA_050010435.1. Classification (GTDB taxonomy): domain Bacteria; phylum Verrucomicrobiota; class Verrucomicrobiia; order Limisphaerales; family UBA11358; genus UBA11358. Next base: position 56,204 of record JBEKKZ010000017.1, read on the forward strand.
TTCAATTCGTCCCGGATCGCGTCGGCGCGTTTGAAATCCTTCGCTTTGCGCGCAGCCTGCCGCTGTTCCAAAAGCGATTTGACGTCTTCAGGAACTACCACAGAAATTACCGTGGCTGAAACAATAGAAGCTGTAACATGGCTTTCTTCCAAAAGCACTATTGCTGGAGGTTCAATGCCAAGAACAGAATTGATTTTTTCCCACGCGGCCAAAGCGGCAGCAGCATCGTTCGCATTCAAGGAATTATCCGCAATGCGCTTGTTCATTTGGGTTACCCATTTAAAAATTTCGCCCCAGGCGGCGGAAATGTTCAAATCATCGTCAAGGGCATCCGAGAAACGATCTACAACAGGTGGGAGGAGGCGTTTCAGGTATTCTTTCGGTGAGACATTATCAGCCGCTTCAGTGAAATTTTGAGGCGCGCGGTCGCCCGACTTTGGACTTTGGACTTTGGATTTTGGACTCTCATTCGCAACCTCACGCAACTTGCCGAGGCACTCGTCAATCCTTGCCAGTGCCGCGCGCGCGCCCTGCAAACCTTCGAGCGTGAAGTTGAACGTCTCGCGGTAATGCGCGGTGAGCAGTGAATAACGAATTTCGCGGCCGGTGAAACCTTTCGCCAGCAAATCGCGCAGCGTAAAAAAATTGCCCAGCGACTTGCTCATTTTTTTGCCCTCGACCAGCAGATGCGCGCCGTGCAACCAGTGTTTGACAAACGGTTTGCCGGTCGCGCCTTCGCTTTGGGCGATTTCATCCTCGTGATGCGGGAAAATCAAATCTTCGCCGCCGAGATGCAAATCAAAGCCCGGCCCGAGAATTTTCATGCTCATCGCACTGCACTCGATGTGCCAGCCGGGGCGGCCTTCGCCCCACGGACTTGGCCAGAAAACGTCGCCGTCCTCCGGCACGCGCGCCTTCCAGAGCGCGAAGTCGGCGGCGGATTCCTTGGCGTATTCGTCGCTCTTGACGCGCTCGCCGGCGCGGAGTTCGTCGAAGTTGAGCTTGAGCAACTGGCCGTAGGCGCCGCCGCCGCCGCGATATTTTTCGATGCTGAAATAAACCGAACCGTCGGCGGCCTGGTAGGCGATGCCGCGCGCGATGAGTTTTTCGATGAGCGAAATAATTTCGGCAATGTGCTCGGTGGCGTGCGGCGTGTGGTGTGGCAGAAGGCAATTCAGCGTTTTCAAGTCCTCGAAGAACGCGGCTTCGTATTTGCCGGTGAATTCGCGGAGTGAGGTTTTGGTTTCCCGGACGCGCTTGATGATTTTGTCCTCGACATCGGTGATGTTCATCACGTGCGTGACGGTGTAGCCCTTGAATTCAAGATAGCGGCGGACGAGATCGCCGAAGACGAACGTGCGCCAGTTGCCGATGTGGGCGAAGTCATAAACCGTCGGCCCGCAGCAATACATGCCGACCTTTTTGCCCGCCGGGTCGAGCGGTGTGAAGTCCTGCACCGAGCGGGACAGCGTGTTAAACAGTTTCAAGCCCATTTGCCTACACGAAAGTTAAGGCGCGGCGCTGGAAAGAAAAGAAATTTTGTTGCGCAATGGGCGCGAAGTTGGCGAAGGCAGTTTGCAGCCTGTCTGGGTTAGGCAACGTCTCCGCCTTCATGTGAAATCTTCTTCCTGCTTTGCTCGCGTCGGATACGAACCTTGTGGGCATATAATCCCATAATGAAGAAAAAGCTAAACATCCCCAATTGTCGGAGGCCGCGCCACAGCTCTCCTAAACTGAAACCACACACTGCGCAAGTGATACCACAAAAAAAGAGAAACCAACTCAGCACCAAAAAGTCATTTTTGGATGGTCGGTAGCCAATGAGAGCTAAAAATCGTTTCATAGTCGTACACTGCCTAATAAGTAGGCGGCGCTGTTTGCAGCCTGTCTCGTTTAATCGTTGCGACTGTATTTCGCGTTTAAGTTTCTGTCCAGTGCGTTCTTGAATCCAAAAAAACGCTGCATTGAGCGCCGTAGGCGCGACATCTTTGTAGTTTATTTCAATATAGCGCAGGCGTCCCGCCTGCACGGGCAGGAAGGAAAATAAATTGGAAGGCAGCCGGGACGGCTGCGCTACCTTGCTAAAGCTCATCGTGCAAATGGTTTCTTTCGGAGGGACGAACTCCGCGAGTCCCTGTATTTGCGTGGAAATTCTGGGAATTGGGGCCTCGTGTAACTCGGCCCTCCGATTTATGAGACATTTTCTACAAAGATTTCGCCCCTGACGGGGCTGAATTTTTGTAATCGCTTTGCGGTTTCAGCTTCAACCGATCGAACCGTTCGACGAACAGGAAAAACACGCCGGGGCCGAAGCAGAGCAGCATGACGGAGATGCCGGTGGCAATGCCCCAAAACGTGCCGGCGGGCGCGCAGCAATCGTCGCGGCGGCGGGCGATGACGTGGCTGGGCACGGCGATAAGGAGTTCAAGGATGCTGCCGCGCAGGAGCCAGCGCATGGTGCGTTTGAGGAGTGCGTCGGGTTCGTCTGATTTGGTGGTGCGACGGAAAATAATCGCCCAGATCAACCAGAAGACGAGAACGGGAACAAAGATGCTCAAAGCGGATTGCCAATCGGAACCGGACACATTTTTCGCCGGGTTGTGATTCAGGGCGTTCGCGATTTTGAGAAACAAGTTTGGCAGATCAAAAACCTCGAAAGCGGCATCCTTGATTATTGCACAAAGCAGGGAAAAAATTCCGGCTAGAAAAAGGTTGGCCAGAAAAAATGCGGTCACAATAACAGGAATTTGCAGTGGGCGCCGCGCGGGCAGCCGGCGTTCGGCGATATTGATTGGCAGCAACAGGAGCAGTGCCTGTCCGGCAACAAGAACGGCGAACCAGAGCCAGTAGCCCCACTCCGAATAGATTTGCAGTGTTTCGTGAAGCCCCTTGTTGTCGTTGTTTTTCCCCCAACCGCCGAAGGCAATCAACAGAACCGGCACGGTCAGCAACAACAACGCAACGGCGTAAAGCAGGACGGTGAGTGCAGCCCAGCGTTTCATGTTTTTTCAATTTGGCCACGAAGTTCAACCCCGCGCCAGTGAAATCGGCGCGTCAAATTTTTTGTGAAATGTTGTTTTCGTGTCTTGCCAACATTTTCATTTCCCAGCAAACTTTCCCAAACGGGCATTAAATACCGACATCGAAAAAGGAGCACATGAGCAAAGAGGCAAAGCTGGAATTGGACGGAAAAGCATATGCGCTGCCGACGGTCGAAGGCAGCGAAGGTGAAAAGGCGGTGGATATTTCATCGCTGCGTGCGAACACGGGCTACATCACGCTGGACGACGGCTACGGCAACACGGGTTCGTGCGTCAGCAAAATCACGTTCATTGATGGCGAAAGGGGGATTTTGCAATATCGCGGCATTCCCATCGAAGAACTGGCGGAGAAATCCACTTTCATAGAAACCGCCTACTTGATCATTTATGGCGATTTACCGAACCACAATCAGTTGCGGCGCTTTTCGGATTTGCTGACGGAGAATCAATTTCTCCACGAGGACATGAAATTTCATTTCGAGGGTTTTCCGACGGGTGCGCATCCGATGGCGATCCTTTCGGCGATGATCAACGCGGCCAGCTGCTTCGATGAGGAACTCATGCACTGGCAATGGGGCAAGGCGAAACAATTCGACCTGTATGTGTCCAAGCTGCTTTCGCAAGTGCGCACCATCGCGGCCTACTCCTACCGCAAGTCGCGCGGGCTGCCGTTGATTTATCCGAAGAAGGCCTACAAATACACGGCCAATTTCCTGCACATGCTGTTTTCGATGCCGTATGAGGACTACGAATTAAGGCCGGAAGTGGTCAAGGCGCTGGATTTGATTTTCCTGCTGCACGCGGACCACGAGCAAAATTGCTCCACGTCCACCGTGCGCATGGTGGCGTCGAGCCAGGCGAACCTGTTCGCCAGTTGCGCCGCGGGCGTGTGCGCGTTGTGGGGGCCGTTGCACGGCGGCGCGAACCAGGCGGTGATCGAGATGTTGGAAGAGATTCATCGCGAAGGCGACGACGGCTCGAAATTCATCACGGCAGCGAAGGACAAAAACAGCGGCAAGAAGCTCATGGGTTTCGGCCACCGCGTCTATAAAAATTACGACCCGCGCGCCAAAATCATCAAGAAAGCCTGCGACGACGTTTTGTCCAAGTTGCACATCAATGACCCGTTGTTGGACATCGCCAAGCATTTGGAGGAAGCCGTGCTCAAGGATTCGTATTTCGTCGAGCGCAAGCTTTACCCGAATGTGGATTTTTACAGCGGCATCATCATGCGTGCGCTCGGCATTCCGGTGGAAATGTTCCCCGTGATTTTTGGGATTGGGCGGATGCCCGGCTGGATTGCGAATTACAAGGAAATCATGGAGGAGTCGAAAAGCCGCATCTATCGGCCGCGGCAGATTTACACCGGGCGCACGCTCAACCATTACGTGCCGCTGGCGGAACGCAAGTAAATGCAGGGTAAATAGGCGTTGTGTTTTCTGATTTTGTCTTCAAGATTTGAAAACAACATCGCTTGCGGAAAGGCATAAATCCTGCTCATTTCAGGGCACAAATGCCATGAAGAAAATTTTGGTCATAGACGACGAGGAATGGCTGCGCGAGATGATTTACCTGGCGCTGAAGCAAAAAGGGTTTGAAGTCATCGAAGCCGTCAATGGCGCGGACGGCATCGAAAAAGCGCGCAAAGAACTGCCCGACCTCATCCTCTGCGACGTGAACATGGAAAAAGTGGACGGTTACCTGACCCTGTCCTCGTTGCGCACGGAAGCGCCCACGGCCTCCATTCCGTTCATCCTGATGACCGGCCTCGCCGACAACGCGGGCATGCGGCACGGCATGGAATTGGGAGCCGACGATTACCTGCCGAAACCTTTCACCACCGATGGGCTTTACGCCGCCGTGGATGCGCGCCTGAAAAAAGCCCAGACCGTGCGCGATGAAGCCGAGCGCAAGCTCGCTCATTTGCGTGACAACATCAGCCTGATGCTGCCGCACGAGTTGCGCACGCCGCTCAACGGCATTCTCGCCTACGGCGAAATTCTCGCCGCCGACGCCGCCAAACTCAAACCCGCCGAAATTGCTGAAATGGGCCATGTCGTTCACCAGTCCGGCAAGCGGCTGGAGCGGCTCATCGAAAACTTTTTGATTTACGCGCAGCTTGAATTGATTGCCGCCGACCCGAAGAACGTCAACGCCCTGCGTCTCGGCCGGACGGAACATCCCG
>JBEKKZ010000018.1:0-49449 GCA_050010435.1 Verrucomicrobiota bacterium
GTTTTTGAAGAATTGCCTCTGGCAGAGTTGCTTAACACGACGCCCGATCCCCTAACTCGCACAAACCCACATCTATATCCTCAGAAACTGCTGCCCCTGACTGGTTAATAGCTGGACACTACTGCGCGGCAACGCGGCCCTGCCGTTTTCGGGCCAAAATCATTTTTCAATGTAAGGTGTGCCCCATCTCAAATCCTTGTGCACGGTGCCTTTCTCCTTCACTGCGCGCATGATGTCCGACACCTGGTCCCAATCCAGTTGAACCGTGGTTTTATCCGGCCAGTCCTTTTCTTCCGTCCAAAACTCCAGTTGCAGCTCCAACTGGCCGTTCTTTTCCTTCGGGGTCACCAGACTGAAAATCTCCATGGCCTTGGTGAAGTCTTTACCCGACGCCTTCGACCAGCGCCATAAAACCTCGTCCGTAATGTCCAGCGGCAGGCCGGGAGACTTCACCGCAAACAATCGCGGCTTGGTGCCCCGGGGGTCGTTCGGATCCGGCGACACATAAGCCTTGTCGCCCACAAAGATTGCCGTATCGCCTTTGATGACTTCGCCAACGCCGTACAAGGAAGGCCAAACCGGGGTGATTTTGCCGTCCGATGCGCGGTACTGAAATGAAACCCGCATGTCGGCGGGAGCAGTCATGGACCGGTTCGGGTGTGCTGATTCTTCATAACCATTGCCCAAGGGCGCAACCAGGTTGGGGGATGCGCATCCGGCCAGGCCGGCGCAGAGCATCGCCAGTGAACTATAGCAAACCAATTTATTATTCAGTTTCATGGATGTGTTGGTCATCGTTACTTGAGCCGATCCCTTAATTCGTTGTAGTGTCGAGCCTGTGGCTCGATTTGTTCGGCGCACAGCGCCGACGCTACACCCCAATCAGAACGCTATTTGGCCGCCAGTTCCACAAAATTCTTCAACAGTTGCAAGCCGACTTTCTGGCTTTTTTCCGGGTGAAATTGCGTGGCGAAAACATTGTCGCGCCAGACCGATGACGCGAATTTGTCGCCGTAATCCGTTCGCGTGGCGACGATGCTCGTATCCGCCGGCTGCGGATAAAAGCTGTGGACGAAATAAACGTAGCTGCCATCGGCCACGCCGCGAAACAGAGGACAATCCGGTTTAGCAATCTCAAGCTGGTTCCAGCCAATCTGCGGAATTTTCAGGCCATGCTTTTCGGAGAAGCGGACGACCTTGCCTTTGAAAATTCCGAGGCCGGCGGCGCAACTGTTGAATTCCTCGCTCTTCTCAAACAACGCCTGGTAGCCGACGCAGATGCCGAGGAACGGTTTGCCGGATTTGATGAATTCGCGCGCGGCTTCGAGCAGTTCCTGTTTGCGCAGGGCGTTGATGCAATCGTCGAACGCGCCGACGCCGGGCAGCACCATTGCCCGCGCATCACCGATTTCACCCGGTCGCTGTGCGATGCGCACGTCCGCGCCGACCTTGAGCAGGGCCTTGTGGACGCTGCGCAGGTTGCCGGAGCCGTAATCAAGCAGGGCGATCACGCAGTCAGTTTAACCACAGATTGACACAGATGAAACACGGATTTTTCGGAGGGCGGAGTTCCACGACGCCCATATTTCAGAGACTCGCAAACCTTGTCGGCGAAATATTGGAGCAGAAGCTGAAGAGTTGATTCTCACCAACGCCGGACGCGATAGAACCGTTGCGAGTTTGTGGCCGAAGAATCGGTCAGCGTCAGAACATTGCCATTACCGCCAGTGAGCGACAGGGTCGTCCAATTGGTGTCCGAGAGTGTATTTTTGTATTCCAGCGCGTAAACACGTCCACTTTGAGTTGGGAGTGAAAAGCAGAAACTGTTGGCACTTGAAGCCACATTTGATGCAGGCGCTTGCAGCAGTGGCGGCGCGTTTCCAAGCAATGCAAGGCTGTGATATAAGCCACTGGAGGCCATCACGCCATTTGTCCAGAGCGCCGGGACGGTGAGGTTGGTGTCGGCGGGCATGATGACGCCGCTGGTGGTGACGGCGAGGTTGTGTTGGACGCCTTTGCCGATGCTCAGGACATTGGTCAGCGCGTTGGGAATGTTGGTCTGGCCGTAGCTTGTGTCGCCCCAAGTGATCATCGAACCATCGGCGCGGATGGCCGAGCAGTTGAAATATCCGGCGGCAATCCCAATGATGTTCGTCAAGCCGGCGGGAAAGTCCAGGACCCCGTAATTATCCGAGCCCCAACCGACGACGGTTCCATCCGCGGTCAAGGCCAGATTGTGAAATGCGCCGCCGGCAACCGCCACGACGTTCGACAGTCCCGCAGGCACGTTGGTCCCGACGTAGCCCCAAGTGACTATCGTCCCATCGGACAGCAGTGCCAACGTTTGATACCAACCCGTGGCTATCGCCACGACGTTGGTCAGCCCGGAAGGCATATTCGTCTGGCCCTCGGCATCATATCCCCAGACGATTACCTCGCCGTCGGCTTTCAAGACTGCGGAAAAATTATAGCCTGCGCTGATGGAAACCACGTTGGTGGCACTGGGCGGAATGCTTGATTCCCCGGCGCTGTTGTCGCCCCAGGCAACAACGGTCCCGTCCGCTCGCAATGCAAGGCTGTGCAAATAACCGGCGGCGACAGCGATGATGTTCGTCATGCCGGTTGGCACGGTGATTTGGCCGTAGCCATTGTCACCCCAGGCGGCGACCTGTCCAAGTTCAATCGTGGCGTCGGCATTCGTGGTTCCCGCAACGTTGCTCACGACCAGGCTGTAAGTGCCGATGTTGGACGTCTGGAGGTTCGTGATGGTCAGGGAAGTTCCGGTTGCACCGGAAATATTCGTGCCGTTCCCCAGCCACTGATAACTCAAGGGTGGGGTGCCGGTCGCCGCGCCGGAAAGGGTCACGCTCAAGTCGGGCGCCTGCGACTGGCTGACGGGCAGTGACGAGAAAATCGGCGCGGTCGCCCCGGCCGTAAAAGTCACCTCGTCCAGAAAGGCGGAACCAGCGGCGGAATTGTTGCCGTCTTTTGAAAAAATCCACTGCAACGTCTGCGTGCCGGCGGCAAGATAGAAAGTTTGCTGCTGCCAGTTTGTATTCAGGGTCGGATTGCCCGAGCCATAGAGGCTCGCCTGCACGGAATTTCCAATCTTGAACAGCAGCGCCGCATCCGACGACGACGACACCAGTTTCCACCAGAACGTCAGCGTGCCCGGCCCGGTCACAGTGGTCTGCACAGTGGTGGTCTGGTTGTTGGTGATGGCGCCGCTTTGCAGCGCGGACAGGCCGTACTCCGTCACGTTTGTCTCCATGAACCACGGCGCGCTGCCCGTCGTCGTCCAGACCAGCCCGGTTGTGTCCAGCGCGCTGGAAAAATCCGGGACGGTCAGAACGGCGACCGAACTGGTGATGGAACCAAAATCATTTGTGACAACAACGGAATAGCTTCCGGAAGCGCCGGGCAGCGCGTTGGTCAAAGCGAGAATCAAATTTGTCGCGCCGGGAACATTCGTGCCGTTGCATTGCCATTGATAAGCCATCGGCCAGGCACCGGTTGCCGGGGCGTAAAAAAATGCAGTCGCGCCCGGAGCGACAGTGCGGTTGACGAGGGCAACCGCGACAAACGGTGCGCCGCCGCCGGTGATTGCGAGGCAAATATACTGGCCGGAGGCGATGGCCGATACGTTTGTGAGATTCGCCGGCGTGACGGGTCCTCCGGTTGGCCAATTGGTCACCGTTCCATCAGCTCTCAATGCCATGGCATTATATCGGTTCGCAGACACAGCCACGGCATTGGTCAAACTCGCCGGCGGCGCACCAACGCCGGAAGCTGCCACCGTTCCGTTGGCTCGGAGCGCCACCAAAGGAAATTCGCACGCGCCGATCGCCACCACGTTCGTCATGCCGGTAGGAGTTGAAGGTGCTGAATTATAGGCCCATTCCGTGAATGTTCCGTCGCCCCGCGCCGTCGCGCCAAAGCTTCCGCCCGCGCCGATGGCTACCACATTCACGAGACCGGCGGGAACGTTGGTCGCGCTACCACTGGCTCCCCATGCGACGACCGTGCCGTCCGATTTTAATGCGAGATTGAAATTGTCGCCAGCCGCCACCGCCGCCACATTCGTCAAGCTGGCGGGAACGCTGGTCATGTCGCCCCATGAAACCACGATACCGTTCGATTTCAGCGCCAAGGTGTGATACGAAGCGGCGGCAATCGCCACGACGTTGCTCAAATTCGCCGGGACATTCGTCTGGCCATAAGTGTTGTCGCCCCAGACGGCGACCTTTCCGGTTGACTTGAGCGCCACGCTATGGTTATTACCGGCGGCGATGGCGATAACATTCGTCAAGTCCAGCGGGATGTTTGCCAGGCCGTAAGAGTTGGTTTGTCCCCACGTTACGACTGACAGAAGCGTCAGCGTTGCTTTTGAACTCAACACGCTGTCAACGGCGTTGCTCACGCGCAACGAATAGCTGCCGCTATTGGCGTAGGCGAGATTCGTCAGGATCAGTGTCGAATTGGTTGCGTTTAATATGTTCGTTCCATTGAACAGCCACTGGTAAGACAACGGTTTGGTGCCGTCGGCCACAACCTGGAATGAAACGCTGCTGCCCGGATAAGCGCCCTGGCTTGCGGGCTGGGTGAAAATGATGGGTTTGCTGTTCACGACGTTGAGGCTAGCCGGGGAAGTTTCCAAGGAACCATAGGGGTTGGTGACGAACACGGAATAATTTCCCGTGTTCAAGTTGGTCAGATTGTTCAGCGTCAACGAAGCATTGGTTGCGCCCGAAATATCCGTCCCACCAAACCGCCATTGATAGGTGAACGGGCCATTTTTCACCGCAGCGACTGAAAAAGTTGCCGAATCGCCAACATAAAGGTTCAGGTTTGTCGGCTGGGTGGCAAAGGCAATCGGAACGACGGTGAGCGTCGCATTCGAGCTTGCCACCCAATCGTAGCTGTTGCTGACAATGACGGAGTAGCTGCCGGCGTTGTTGGTGGTGGCAATGTTAATGATGAGTTGCGAATTGGTCTGGCCGGGAAGATTGGTGCCGGAAAATTGCCACTGATAATTGAGTCCCGCACCTTGTGCCGCCACAGCGAGCGTTGCATTGTCGCCGCCATAGACCGTTTGATTCGTCGGCTGGCTTGTGATGAATTCTGCCAGCACGTTCAGCAGGGCGTTGGAACTGGTGACCGCGCCGAGGCTGTTGCTCACAATCACGGAATATTGTCCGGCTTGCGCGGGTTGAACGTCAGTGAGCAGCAAGGTCGAAGCCGTGGCGCCGGGCACATTCGTTCCGTTCAACTGCCATTGGTAGCTCAACGGCACGGACCCGAGCGCGCTGACTTTGAACAGCGCCGTGCCTTCGGCCAGCACGGTCAAGCCGACCGGCTCCTGAAAAATTTGCGGCGCTTGCGCACCGACAATCGCCAGCGTGTGGCTCGGGCCGGACGCCAATGCCATCACGCTGCTTGCGTTCGTCAATGGATCACACTGGTTCGGCCAGGTTAATATCGCGCCGTCCGACCGTAGCGCGAGGTTGTAGGTAATGGCGACGATGTTGGTCAAACAAGGCGAAACATTCAATTGGCCGGGAGAGTTGTTGCCCCACGCCGCGACAGTGCCATCGCTCTTGAGCGCTACGCTGCTCTTATATCCCCACCCACCCCCGGCTATCGCCACTACATTGCTCAACCCGGCGGGCACGTTGCATTGACCGGCCGAGTTGTCACCCCAGCAAACGACCGTGCCGTCGCCTTTCAATGCGAGACTATGCGTTTCACCAGTGGCGATAGCGATGACGTTACTCAAGCCAGCCGGAACGGTTGCCTGGCCAGCGCCGTTGTTGCCCCAGGCGATGACCGTCCCATCCGATTTCAATCCCAGCGCATGGTAGCCCCAAGTGGCGATGGACAGCAAATTGGTGTCCGCCGGCGGATAACCGTAAAATTGTTGGTAGCTTTGGTTCCCCCACTGAACAACGGTTCCGTCTGCCTTCAATACCAGATGGTAAAACCAGCCCGAGCCAATGGCGACAACGTTGGTTGCGTCCGCCGGCACGGTGTTTTCGTAAAAGCTGCCGTCGCCCCAAGCGGTAACTGTGCCGTCTGAGCGGAGCCCCAAGCTCACATCCAAACCTACCGAAATTGCCACTGCATTCGTGAGATCTGCCGGCGGCGTCGCCTCGCTGTAATAGTTGTCACCCCAACCGACAACCTGGCCATGCGCGCCGATGGCCGGCAGGAAGCAGAACGCACTTAAGAAAATCAGGAATGATATGCCGCCGATTTTTTTGCAAGAAGCCGTTTGCATAACTCTGACAGGGTTTCTTAAGTTATGCTCCTGAACCGGCAGCGTCGGCAAGCTTTTTCGCAACCAAAATGTCCGAGCCCCTCACCCGCCGCTTCGCGCCACCCTCTCCCCGCTGGGGCAGGGCGAGGGGAAATCGTCCGCCGATGGTCAGCGAATGTATGACTGGCGAAAGCGGGATGAAACACGGATTTTTTGAACCAAATCCGGTCATTGGTTTCAAAAAACTTTGGAAAAGATTTTCCTTTGTGATATTCCACTTTGCAGATGGATAACCATTCAGTGCCAATCGCATCATCTTCCCGACATTCGGTGGTCCGGTTTTGGCCCTGGCTCATGGTTCTGTTGGTGCTTTTGTTTGTGGGTTTCATCCGGGTTCGACTGCGGGACATGCCGTTGGAGCGTGACGAAGGAGAATACGCCTATGCGGGACAACTGATTTTGCAAGGAATTCCACCCTACGAACTGGCGTATAACATGAAGCTGCCGGGGACTTATTATGCCTACGCGCTGGGCATGGCGGTTTTCGGGCAAACGATTGCGGGAGTCCATCTGACGTTGCTGGCGGCAAACAGCCTCACGATTGTTTTTGTGTTTTTGTTGGGACGAAAACTGTTTGGGGTGACAGCCGGTTGGGTGGCCTGTGCCAGTTACGGTGTCATGTCGGTAAGCCCGGCGGTTGCGGGGCTGGCGGCTCATGCGGCGCATTTTGTGGTTTTATTTGCAGTGCCGGCGACGTGGCTGTTGTGGAAAGCCGCCGAATCGAAAGAACGAAGCGCATTTTTCTTCAGCGGATTGCTTTATGGGCTGGCATTTTTGATGAAGCAGCAGGGAATATGCTTTGGCCTGTTCGGTTCGATTTTTCTGCTTTGGCTGGCAGTGCGGAACCGGTCCATTTTTACACGCGATTTTGCCGGAACCGGTTTGGTGTTTGGACTGGGAATGGTTTTGCCGTTTGTTTTAACGTGTTTTTATCTGGCGCTGGCCGGCGTTTTTTACAAATTCTGGTTTTGGACTTTTACCTACGCCTGGTCTTATGTGACGACCATGCCTTTGTCAGTGGGAATTCAATGCCTCGAATCTTATCTAAGATATACTTTCGACCAGTTTCTGGGATTTTGGATGATATTAATTTTGGGATTGCCGCTGGCCTTTTTTAACCAGGGCATTCGACATCAAATTTTCTTCGTGATTTTCTTTGGAATTTTTTCATTCCTCGGCACCGCGGCGGGTCTTTACTTTCGTCCGCATTACTTCATTTTGGTTCTTCCGACCATTGCCATCGCCATCGGCGTGGGCATCGCTTCCCTGCAAAAGGCCTTGCGATTTGGGTTGGTCGAGAATGTGTTCAAAAGCATTCCCATCATCTTGTTTGCCACGGTTTTGAGCTGGTTTGTTTTCTATCAGGAACAATATTTTTTCCGATGGCCGCCCGATGTGACAGCCCAAAATCTTTATATGTGGAATCCGGTTGTTGAATCACGCGCCGTCGCTCAATACATACGGGAACATTCCGAAAAAAATGCGCGAATCGCCGTCATCGGTTCCGAGCCTGAAATTTATTTCTACGCGCAAAGACATTCAGCCACCGGCTACATTTACACCTATGCTTTGATGGAAGTGCAGCCGGACGCGCTGAGGATGCAGCATGAGATGATGCGGGAAGTCGAATCAAATAGACCGGAATATATGGTGTATGTGTCTCATGAACTTTCCTGGATCTTTAATCCAAATTCAGATCGCACGATTTTCCACTGGTTTGACCGGTACTCCGGACAGTTTTACGAACAAGCCGGTGTCGTTGACGAAGGCCCGAATGGTAAATCTGAATACTTCTGGGATGGCGCGGCCAGGAATTATCACACTTTCAGGGGACGATATATCATTGTTTATAAACTCAAACCTTCGGACACACCAAATTAACTGACGGCGTTGCTTGATTCCTTCTCTGTTTTCAAGCGCAACTGGCCGCACGCGGCATCAATGTCGTGGCCCTTCTCGCGGCGCAAGGTGGCGATAACCTTTTGCTTTTCCAGTGCGGCGAGAAATTTTTCCTGGGTTTCCTCGTCCGGGCGTTCCCACGGCAGGCCCTCGACTTTGTTGCAAGGAATCAGGTTCACCTTCGCAAAAAGTCTGCGCGCGAGCGCGGCCAGCGGTTTGGCCTGCCCGACCGAATCGTTCACCCCGGCGATCAAAATATACTCGAATGTGAGCATCCGGCCTTTTTGTCCCTGGTAATGCTCGCACGCCGCGACCAGTTCCTTGAGCGGATACTTGCGGTTCACCGGCATGATTTTGTTGCGCACCTCGTCGGTTGCGCCATGCAGCGAAATCGCGAGGCGAAATTGCAACGGTTCGGCGGCAAGCCTGCGAATCTGCGGCGCAAGGCCGCTGGTCGAAATCGTGATTTTCCGTGCGCCGATGCCGCCGCCCCACGGCGCATTCAAAATGCGCAACGCCTGGAGCAGGTTGTCGTAATTCGCCAGCGGTTCGCCCATACCCATGATGACAAGATTGTCTATCAATCTTTCATTCGTCCTCGTCGTCGTCCTCGTTCTCGTAATCGGTTCTTCAGTTGGGTTCGAGGACGAGGACGAATCATGCCATCGTTCAACGGCCAGGAACTGCTCCACGATTTCATCCGGCGTCAGGTTGCGTTTCCAGCCGTCGAGGCCGCTCGCGCAAAATTTGCAGCCGTAGGCGCAGCCGACCTGGGTGGAGACGCAGAGCGTATGGCGGTCGCTCGCGTCGCCGTAAAGCGCGGGGTTGGCGGGAATCAGAACGCTTTCGATGAGCAAATGGTCGTGGAGCCGCCAGAGAAATTTCTGCGTGGAATCGCGCGAACCTTGTTTGCGAACCAGTTCCAGCGTTTGCAATGAATACGTCTGCCGCAATTTTTCACGCAACGGCTTGGGCAGATTTGTCATGGCCTCCCATTCGGTGACGCGGCGGGGATAAAGCCATTCAAGCAATTGTGTGACGCGATAAACCGGCTGTTCCCAGGATTTAAACCGGGCTTCCAGTTCGTCGCGGGTCAGTGACTTGATGTCCTTCAACACCCCCGCAACTTAATCGGCGCGGGACGGGAAACCAAGCGCATCGTCAGGCAACGTCCGGATTCAGGTCCCGGGATCAAACGCTTGCCGTGCCGCTCCGTCGGATGGATGGGCGCAACCGGCGGGCGTGTTGCCCAAATCGAACAGGAGCGCGGACAGCTATGTCCGCGCGTTGCGAACACCCTTGAAGACCTCCAAAACCCCGGCAAAATGGATCGCGCGGACTCAGCGGTCCGCGCTCCGAGCCTTCGGGCAACCGCCCCGCAAAACGCGCCCCAAACATAATGCAAATCATTGTTGCGGTTCAGGTTGCCGGTGTTAATAGTAAACCTGATGTCACGAAACGGTCAGATGGCCAGCCGGCGGCGTTTTACCGCACGACCTGTAAAAATTTATCGCCGGCCATCCCTTGAATGGATTCATCCATGAAGAATTCACACATGAAACGCCACGGATTTGATCGCCGCCAGTTTATTCGGACTTCCGTCGTACTGGCCGGCACCGCGTTGCTGTCGCCGTGGGTGCTGTCCAGCGTCCGCGCCGCCGCCGCTCCCGCCGGCAAACGCACCGCGATGGACCAGGTGACGCTGGGCAAGACCGGCATCAAACTCAGCCGGCTGGGCTTTGGCACCGGCAGCGACAATGGCCACATCCAGACCGCCCTCGGCAAGGATGACTTCAACAAACTCATCCATTATGCCTACGATCAGGGTATCACTTGTTTTGACACCTCCCAGACCTACTTAACGTTCACCTGGATTGGCGACGCCATCAAGGGACTGCCGCGCGAAAAACTTTTTATTCAATCCAAAATCCACGGCAAGCCGGAAGACGCGCTGGCCGTGATTGACCACCACCGCAAGACGTTCAATACGGACTACATTGACAGCATGCTCGTCCATTGCATGACGCGGGACGCCTGGACTGACGAATGGAAGCGCGTCATGGACGCCTTCAACGAGGCCAAGGAAAAGAAATGGATCCGGGCCAAGGGCGTTTCCTGCCATTCGCTGCCCGCATTGCGCGCCGCCACCGCCAGCGATTGGACCGAGGTGCACTTGGTGCGCGTGAACCCGCAGGGCAGTTATACGGATGGCGAAGTGGCAGACTGGAACGGCAGTATCCATCACGACATCTCGCCGGTGATGCAGGAGATCAAAACGACGCACGCGAAGGGCCGCGGCGTGATTGGCATGAAGATCATTGGCAATGGCAGATTCACCGACCCGGCCGACCGGGAAAAATCCATCCGCTTTGCGATGGCCTGCAAGGAAATTGACGCCGTCGTCATCGGGTTCAAGAGCCGAAGTGAAATTAACGAGGCCATTGAACGGATAAACCGCGCGCTCGCCGAAGTTTGACGAGTGCCGGGGGGGGCGTTTTCCGCCGCCCCGGGATGGGATCGCCGGCTTCTGCGCGCGGAGCGATGGCTTGCGGGCTGGCCCGGGGCGGATTCAATACGTCAGCATTTCCAGTTCACGGATGCCGGTGTCGGTCAATTGCCAGCGGCTGCCACGCCGGACCACCAGATGCCGGCAGGGATTGGCCTTTTCCTCGTTTTCGTTGACGGAAAGCAGTTGGAACCGGCCTTCGCCGTGGATTTCCGAGGCGGCGCGTGGCATCAGCGCGAACGCGACGCAATTGTAATTCAGGGCGATTTCATAGCCCGCGACGCCCTCTTTTTGGGCGATGGGATTGGGCAGGACCAGCATCGGATACCGTTTCAGGTAGTGAAAATTCGTCGAACGCACCAGCACGCGGCAAAGCTCGGTCTGGCCGCGGATGAAATTCAGCAGGCTGAATTTGGCGGCGGGGTTGTGTTCGGCGAGCAGAATTTCGCGCACGTCGAGGCCGTTGAGGTTCTGTCCGTTCCAGATGCCGTGGTCGTTGCGCTGTTTGGGAAAGGTTTGTTCATACCAGCTGGCAAAGCCCTCGTTGACGAACACGTTCAATTCAAAATGCACGTGCGCCCGGTCCTTGGTGATGGTTTCGCCGGTGTTGGATGTCCGGCCCATGGTGGCGATGACTTCGCCGGCCTTGACCGGTTTGCCGACGGCGAGGCCGGGCTGGATTTCGCTCAGATGCGCGTAGAGCGAATAAATTTCAATGCCTTCGATGATGTGACGGACGACGACGTATTTGCCATAATTCGACAGCGCCGGCCTGGTGCTGAAATAAACCACCGTGCCATCGGCGGTGGCCATGACGGGATCGTTCGGCTCGCCGTGCCGGCTGCGCTGAAGGCAGCGGATGTCGAGTCCCTCGTGCATTTGCCGGCCCTGGTCGCGCACGCACCCGAAACTGCCGGTCGTCCACGGTTTGTCCGGCGCGGTCGGGGCAAAGAATTTCAGTTCGTCTCCAATTTCATACAAGGCGTGATTGGCGGTGGGAAATTGGAACGGTTGTTGCGCGAAAACGCCGGCGCCAAACCCCAGG
The DNA here is from genome assembly GCA_050010435.1 of Verrucomicrobiota bacterium. Classification (GTDB taxonomy): domain Bacteria; phylum Verrucomicrobiota; class Verrucomicrobiia; order Limisphaerales; family UBA11358; genus UBA11358. The sequence goes on from JBEKKZ010000018.1 coordinate 11,767, forward strand.
GACAACGCAACGGTGGAAAACATTACGCGGCCGGCAACGGAAAAAATCATTTGAACAAGCCTTTGTGAGCGCTTTTCACGAAGTTGTTGAGACCGAGCACAAGTTGATCGGCCTCCTCGCGCGAGCAGTCGGGCGTGAACGCCAGCACGCCGTCGGCAATGCGATGCGTAATGATCGGCGCGGCCAGCCAGCGGCCAGCGACGAATTTTTCGCTCCATTGACCGAAGATGACAAAATGGCGGCCGGGATTGGCGGCGGAATATTGTTCGAGCAACCAGGTGCCGTTTTCATCGAATTTAATTTCGATGGCAAAACCGCCGCGCGCGTCAATGACCTTGGCCGTGACGATATTGGCTTCCGTCAAGATCGGTTCGCGTTTGATGGTGACGAGCACGGGGTCGGAGCGAAGCATGGAAATGTTCTGGCTCGTGCCGCCGGGGTCGGGACTCACCTCGAGGTGCACCCGGAGGGCGGCGGTTGGAGTTTTCTTGATGGTCTGGCAGCCGCAAGCCAGTCCCAGCAGGAATGCCAGCGCCAAATAGGTGTTGAATCGTCGCGCCAAAACTTTCATAGTGGCGCTCACAAAACCGCAACCCGCGAACAAAGTAAAGACACTTATGGGCAAACAATCCAACAAAGTTGAAAATCGAAAACGCCGGAAAAGCTACATCAAACGCAAAAAGGTGGCGGCGAAAATGAAAAAAGCCGCGAAGTCCAAACCTGTGACTTGAGCGCAAATCTTTCGAGAAATCAAAAGGCCATCCGAACGGGCGGCCTTTTTTGTTTTTGCGCATATTTTTAAATTCTTCAAAACACAAACTTCTTCACCGCGCGGAATTTCCGGCGAAAATCCGGTGAATAATTCCTCGTTCAAATTGAGCGAACAGTCTGATTCCATTGGCTGAATCGAGTTGTTCGCAAGTTGTTCACGGGTCGTTTTCGGTGAACAAACTGTGCATATCAATTCGTTGCCGGTTTGGGGATTTGAGTTATGCTGTTCACAGTTCATTGAAAGAACGAAGCGGGCGGTAAAGATCGAAAGATTGAGTTGTCCGTTTCAGGATAATCCCAGGTGACTGGGGAAAGGTCGGGTCAGGCTGGTTGGCCCGGCTCCTCTGAAGTTGGACTGAAAGGTTTGAGGAGGAGGCAGAATTCACCAGTTCCTCTGGCGGTGTTCGCACACCGTCAAATGCGAATGAGGGACTTGGCGGCGAGGGGCGATGAGAAGCCGCTCCGAGCCGGGTCAAGTAGTTCAGGCCGGTTTCGGGCCTGGGCGAATCGCAGTTACCCAGAGGGTATCCGGTTGCTACTGCGCATCAGCACGGACGGGCGACTCTGGCGGTCACGCAAAAAACGGGATCAGCCAAAAGAAAGACGCCGAAAGGCGGGACAAAATGAGCGTTCGCACCGGGAAGGACACGACGGCTCGGCAGGCCGCGTGAAAACCTTCCAGGCGTCGGCGATGTTAAAAACGACACCGCTGGGCTGTGAGCAAAAGGCAACCTGAGAGTGAAGAGGCGAGACCCGTGGTATCGGGCGAACGCACCGTCAAAAGCGGTGGCTGACCCGGTGCTAAGTGGTGAAGACGCGAAGAGCAAATCACAGACGTGTCTTCATCTGGTTTGCAAGCTGGTGGCGCAACCATCAGTTCAAGCAGGCTGAAAAGCCTCACTCGAAATCCAGTGTCCGCAAGGCGCTGGACGGCCCTGCCACGAGGCCGAAGACTCCGCTTGCCGTGGAGAATGGCGTCGGGAAGCTGACAGCCTCCGAAAGGGGCGCGCCTAATGTCGGCATGGGAAAGAGAGCTTGGCGCACTCCCATCCCCCATTTGTCCCTGCTCGACCGAAAGGCCGGGCAGGGACTTATTGTTTCTTGGAATCGTCCTCGTCTTCGTTCTCGTCCTCGTAATCGAAAAACTCGAGGACGACGACGAGAACGAGGACGAGGACGAGGAGGAACAAAATTCCTCTTGCTCTCGTTCCCGACTCGTTACAATCTTGGCTAACAAAATCAATTAAACGAGTTTTGAAAGGATTGTTATGGGACGCATTTACAACAATATCGTCGAAACCGTCGGGCATACCCCGCTGGTCAGATTAAACAAGGTCACCGCCGGCCTGCCCGCCACGATTCTTCTCAAGTGCGAATTTTTCAATCCGCTCAGCAGCGTCAAGGATCGCATCGGCATGTCCATGATTGAGGACGCCGAGAAGCGTGGCATCCTTAAAAAAGACACCGTCATCATCGAGCCGACGAGCGGCAACACCGGCATTGCCCTCGCATTCGTCGCGGCGGCCAAGGGTTACAAAATCATTTTGACCATGCCCGAAACGATGTCGGTGGAACGCCGTACGCTTTTGGCGATGCTCGGCGCGAAACTGGTTTTGACGCCCGGCGCGGAGGGCATGAAAGGCGCGATTGCCCGCGCGGAACAACTCGCCAAGGAAACGCCGAACGCCTGGATACCGCAGCAGTTTGAAAATCCGGCCAACGTGGAAATTCATCGCAAGACCACGGCGGAGGAAATTTGGGCTGACACGGACGGCAAGGTGGACATTTTGGTCGCGGGCGTGGGGACGGGCGGCACCATCACCGGTTGTGTGGAGGTGATCAAGGCGCGCAAACCGTCCTTTGAAGCCATTGCGGTGGATCCAAAGGATTCGCCGGTTATTGCGCAAACACTTGCCGGCCAGCCATTGAAGCCCGGCCCTCATAAAATCCAGGGATTGGGTGCCGGGTTTATTCCCCGGAACCTGCATTTGAAGGATGAGAAGGGCAATCCGCTGATCAAGGAATCCATTCCCGTCGCCAACGACGACGCGTTTGCCATGGCGCGGCGGCTGGCCAAGGAAGAGGGAATTTTGTGCGGCATTTCATCCGGCGCGAACGTCTGGGCGGCGATTCAAGTAGCCAGGCGGCCGGAGAACAAAGGCAAGCTGATCGTCACCATCGCGCCGTCCACGGGCGAACGTTACCTCAGCACGCCTTTGGCTGCGGAAGCGAAGGCGGAAGTGGGCGGATAAGGGAAGAGGAATATTGGAGTGATGGAGTAATGGAAAATTGAAACCGCCTGCCCATGGCTCCAATGCTCCATCACTCCAAATTCTTTAAAAAAAGTGTTGCATCCGGCGGGTTTTGCCCGTAATCATTGGGTGTCGAAGGTTATGAGGACTCCGCCTTTGCGGGGTTGCTTCCCAAGATTCAACAATTCAAAACTGGTTTAGGGATTAATTCCTGCCTTCGAGCACACAAAATATGAGCGGTTCAGAAAACAACGACGATAAAACGTCCAATTACGGTTCCGGCTACCTGGAAATTTCCGAGAAGGGATTCGGTTTCCTGCGCACGGCGGCCAACCATTTTCATCCGAAGCCGACCGACATCTTTGTCACGCCCGACACCATTCGCCGCAGCTTTTTGCGCGAGGGCAGCCATGTTGCTGGGGCGACGCAGCCGCCACATCGCGGCACGAGTCCGCAGCTCAAGGCCGTCGAAAAAGTCAACGACATGCCGTTCGAGGAATACACCAAGGCCGTCCGCTTTGAAAACCTCACCACCATTGACCCGATTGAAAAGTTCAACCTCGAAACCAGTCCCGACCTGATTGAAACGCGCATTATTGACCTCGTCACGCCGATTGGCAAAGGCACGCGCGGGTTGATCGTCTCCCCGCCGCGCAGCGGCAAGACCACCATCCTCAAGCAAATCTGCAACGCCATCACCACGAACCACCCCGAAGTCCACACGATGGTGCTGCTCATTGACGAGCGGCCGGAGGAAGTCACGGATTTCCAACGTTCCGTCAAGGCCGAGGTTGTTGCGTCGTCGAACGACATGGACTTGGAAACGCATGTGCGCCTTTCGCGTTTTATGATCGAGCGTTGCCGTCGCATCGTCGAATCCGGCAAGGATGTTTTCGTGCTGATGGATTCGCTCACGCGCATTGCCCGCGCCTACAACAGCGTTCACGGCGGCAGCGGCCGCACGATGACCGGTGGTGTGGACGCGCGCGCGCTGGAAATCCCGCGCAAGATGTTCGCCTCGGCGCGCAAAATTGAAGAAGGCGGTTCGCTGACGATTCTGGCCACCGCGCTGATTGACACCGGGTCGCGCATGGACGAACTCATTTTCCAGGAGTTCAAAGGCACGGGCAACATGGAGTTGATTCTCGACCGCAAACTGTCCGACCGGCGGTTGTTCCCGGCCATTGACATTCCCAAGAGCGGCACGCGCAAGGAGGAAAAACTTTTCCCGGCCAAATATCTTGAAGCCATCCGCAAATTGCGCCGCACGATGGTGGACTTGAACCCCATCGAAGCGATGGAAACGCTCACCGCCGCGCTCAAGAAACACAAGACCAACGAAGAGTTGCTCGCGAGGCTCGAAAAAGGCGGTTGAGCCGGAACGCGGACGGGCGTTCGGGACTGGCATGTTCGGATTTCTTAAAAAACGCCGCCGTGACAGCATTCGGAGCCAGCCGTTCCCTTCAGAATGGCGCGACATTCTTGTGCGGCGTTATTCCATGTATTCCCGCCTCCCGCCGGCGGATCGCCAGGAATTGGAGGGACACATCCACGTTTTCCTTGCGGAGAAACGATTCGAGGGCTGTGGCGGGCAGGAAGTCACCGACGAAGTCAGGGTGTTGATCGCGGCGCAGGCGTGCCTGTTGCTGCTGCACCGGGACACGGACTGCTACCCACGCCTGCACAGCATCCTGGTTTATCCCTCCAGCTATCTCGCCAGAACCTGGCATCTGGAAAAGGATGGAAGGACGATTACTGAAGGAGACCAGGCGCGGGGAGGTGAATCCTGGCCACATGGGACGGTGGTCCTGGCGTGGGATGGTGCGTTCGCTGGTGCGGTGGAACTGAACAAGAACCGGAATCTGGTCCTTCATGAATTCGCCCACCAGCTTGACGAGGAGGATGGTGTCGCTGACGGCGCTCCGCTCCTGAGCGGGTCAAACTTGTGGCAAATCCACCACCGCTACCAGACGTGGGCCAGGGTTCTGAGTGATGAATTCCAGCAACTTCGCCGCGCGGCGGAAGACGGCCGGGAGACGGTCCTGGACACGTATGGCGCTCAAAATCCCGCGGAGTTTTTCGCCGTGGCCACGGAATGTTTTTTCGAGAAGCCCGGTCAACTGAAAGAACGGCATCCGGCGTTGTATGCCGAGTTGAAGGAGTTCTACCGGCAGGACCCATTGCTCTATGCGCCAGCAAGCCCCGAAAAAAATGAATATCCGGCATGAGAACAAATCCCCATTGGGGATGACGGCGGCAAAGTCGCTGCGGTCCCGTCCGCCTTTGGAGCGGATGTTGCGCATCCATCAGGCGCTTCAGTCCGGCAAATTCCCCAACGCCTCCACGCTCGCCCGCGAAATCGAAGTCGCCACCAAGACGATCCACCGCGACATCGAGTTCATGCGCGACCGGCTCGGCCTGCCGGTGGAATACGACAGCGCGCGCATCGGCTATCATTACACCGAGGAAGTCAGCGCGTTCCCGAACATCCAGATTACCGAGGGCGAACTTTTCGCGCTCATCGTTGCGGAAAAGGCGCTCCAGCAATATCGCGGCACGAGCTTCGAGAAACCGATTCTCAGCGCCATCCGGAAAATGGAGCAGTCGCTGCCCGACACCATTTCGCTCAATCTCGCCGACATCGAGCAGACGATTTCCTTCCGCACCCGCGCCGAGCCGATTTTGAATCTCGAAATTTTCGACACGCTGGCCAAAGCCGCCGCGCGCCGGCAACAAATTGAACTGGCCTACCGCAAGCCGGGGCGAAAGGAAACCGAGCCGCGCCTCGTTGACCCGTATCATTTGGCGAACATCAACGGCGAATGGTATCTGTTCGCCTACGACCACGCGCGCAAGGACATTCGCACCTTCGTTCCCGCGCGCGTGCAATCCGTGAAGCTGACCGGCAAAACCTTCGAGCGCCCGCAAAAGTTCTCGCTCGAAAACCGTTTGCGCGACAGTTTCGGCGTCCACTCCGGCGAAGGCGAATATGAAGTCGTCATCCGTTTCAACGCGCGTGCCGCCGATTACGTCCGCGAAAAGAAATGGCACGAATCGCAGCAACTGCGCGAATTGAAGGGCGGGGGGGTGGAATTGAGAATGAAACTTTCCAGCCTGATGGAAATCGAACGCTGGGTTTTGAGCTGGGGCGGCGACGCGAAAGTTTTGAAGCCGCGCGAGTTGGTTGAAGCCGTCAGAAAATCGGCAGCAGCAATTTTGAAACAGAGCGCGTGATTTCGCGCTTGCCTGAGAATGACCAGTCGAATATTCGTTGCTCAAAATCCCTCCTACCCTATTATCAAGAAAAAATCTTTACGCTACTACCGAAAATGAAAGGGAAACGTTATGACTGAACAAAAAGTTGATCCAGAGTTAGCAGCAATCGAACAAGTTGTTAATGCGTTGACACCGCTTGATATCGAAGCGCGTTCACGGGTTGTTTCATATGTTTTTCAAAGGCTGGGGCTCGCTAATCTCAGCTCTTCTCCCGCTGCACCAACGTTTCTACCGCCACAACCCACGCACATCGAAGGTGGTGCGCACGTTGAAGGCGCCGGTGTCAGAGACATTCGTAGCTTGACAGAAAGCAAGTCTCCCAATAGTGCCTCAGAAATGGCAGCTATCGTGGCCTACTACTTGAAGCATCTCGCACCTCAAGAGGAACGGAAAGAGGCCATATCACGAGAAGATATTGAGAAATATTTCCACCAAGCCAACTATCCTTTTCCTGAAAAGCCCGAATTCACATTGCCTAACGCAAAATTTGCGGGTTATCTTGATCAGGCCGGTAGGGGACTTTACCGGTTAAACCCAGTTGGCCACAACCTCGTTGTTCACAACCTGCCTGCCAAAACTGGCCAAGCAAAAACTAAAGAGCGAAAAGTGCGGAACAGCCGGCACCGTTCACGTTCAAAAGGCGAGACTGCGCGAAAAGCGAAGTAGGCTTTCGAAGCCTAATTTGTCATGGCAGAGGACCAACAAGATCCGCTGAATGAGTTGACTGGAAAGTTGAGTCTTCTAAAAAAGACCCTTTCTCGGTCAAACGCTGTGAACGTCAACGCTCAGTCAATTAAGGATCTCGCTAAACAAGTAGTACAGCTTTACTTTCGTCGGTGTAAACCTGAGTTATTGGCGATAGGTTTTGATGATCAAGCGCTGGGCACTCTTGATGAGGACATGCAGACGATCCTGAGACTTAGCAATGGTAACAATCGTAAATCCTATTATGAGTTGGGGATCAAAGCTGCTAACAGACGATTACTTGAAATCGAAGCAGCTAGAGAAAACTTGATAAGCCGCGCCACAGTTACAAAGTCAAGAAGCGGATTGGAGGGAAATCCACTCGAACAGGCAATCCTATCCACGCTTCAGCAGCTCGTGCCAACTGCGTCTCTTTCGTACGAGCAGGCATGTCGTGATCTGCGAGACGCGCAGCGGATTTCCTATCGCGGCACGGCTAACGAACTTCGAGAATCGCTCCGAGAGGTACTCGATCATTTAGCACCTGACAAAGAGGTGATGAGACAACCTGGCTTCAAATTGGATGAGGGTAAAAAAACACCCATTATGAAGCAGAAGGTCCGATATATTCTGCGAGCACGGGAACAGCCTGCAACTGCAATTGAGACTCCCGAGAATGCAATTACAGGCATCGAAGAGGCTCTTTCAAGGCTTACGCGTTCGGTATATGAACGATCATCAATTTCGACGCATGTCTCATCTGTTAAAGGTGAAGTTTTGCAGATGAAAATGTACGTTGATAGTGTTATGGCTGAGCTTTTAGAAATTCACCGCAGGAGATAAACGTTGAACTTCGGACGTTGCCGAGGATATGAAAAAAGGACTCTAATTTGTCTTGTATCTTCCGGCGGTTTGGCTAATAAACTTGCGTTACCCAGTTCTCCTTGAATTCGCGCGGGGACTGGCGGACAACCTTAACTGACCGATTCCGTGCATAATTACCTCGTCACGCTGGTGACGGGTTTGGATTTTGGGGCGGATGTTTGGAACCCCGAAAAGCCCAAGGGGAATTCTCATACCCGGAGGAGTACATGAAACCATTCAAATCAAATCACATCATTCTCACATTCGCATTGCTGACTTGTCTCTCAGCTTTCAACTTCCAACTCTCGACTGCCTTCGCCCAAGGTACGACGGCCTTCAGCTATCAAGGCCGGTTGAATAACAACGGCAGTCCAGTCAACGGACTTTATGATTTGCGATTCATGGTCTGGGACGCGCTCACCAATGGCAACCTTGTCGCCGGGCCGTTGACCAATTCCGCCACCGGCGTCACCAACGGGCTGTTCGCGGTGACGCTGGATTTCGGCAACGGCGTTTTCACCGGGCCAGCGCGCTGGCTGGAACTGGACGTGCGGACGAATGGCAACGGCGCATTCACCACGCTGCTTCCGTTCCAGCAAATCCTGCCGATGCCGTTCGCCATCATGGCCAACACGGCCAGCAACCTGATCGGTACGCTGGCCGTTGGGCAGTTGGGCGCAGGTACGGCGAACATTAACATCAGCGGCAACGCCGCCACGGCGACGACGGCGACGACCGCAACCAGCGCGACCTCGGCCACGACCGCAACCACGGCCAATAACTTTTCCGGTTCACTTTCCGGCAACGTGACGGGAACGCAAGGTGCCACGGTCGTCTCGACGGTGGGCGGGCAGTCAGCAGCGAACGTCGCGTCTGGGGCCAGCGCGGCTAACGCCGCCACCAGCGCCAATACCGCCAGTACCATCGTCAAGCGGGATGCCAGTGGAAATTTCTCCGCTGGTACAATCACAGCCAGTCTTTCGGGCAATGCAACGACCGCCACGACTGCCACGATAGCAAATAATTTCTCTGGTTCATTGGCGGGCGATGTAACGGGAACGCAGGGCGCAACGGTGGTTGCGAACGTCGGCGGGCAATCGGCGGCGAACGTGGCAAGCGCCGTGAGCACCGTCAATTCAGCCACCAGTGCCAACACTCCTAATACCATCGTCAAACGGGACGCCAGCGGGAACTTCTCCGCAGGGAGCGTTACTCTTAACGGCAACTTGAATCTGCCGGCGACCACAGCGGGCGCCGGCATTATTTATTCGGGTGGCAGCACGCTGGTTCTCAACTACGGTGATGAAAATTTCTTCGCCGGTGCAGGGGCGGGAAATGTGACGATGGACGGATGGGGCAACGTGGGTGTCGGCTGCCGTACGCTTTCTGCCAACACGAGCGGCTCTCAAAACACGGCCAACGGCGAATGGGCGCTTAATGGAAACACGAGCGGCTCTCAAAACACGGCCAACGGCGATGGTGCACTTGAATACAACACGAGCGGCAGTTATAACTCGGCCAACGGTTCTTCGGCGCTTTGTTTCAATACGAGCGGCAGCAACAACACGGCCAACGGCTATCAGGCGCTTTACGCCAATTACACCGGCTATAACAACACGGCCAACGGCGTTCAGGCGCTTTACTACGGCCACTGGGGCTATAACAACACGGCTAACGGCTTTCAGGCGCTTTACTACAACAACGTCGGCGGTGCCAACACGGCCAACGGCGTTCAGGCGCTTTTTTCCAACTCGACCGGCAGTGCCAACACGGCCAACGGCGCTGATGCGCTTTTTTCCAACGCGATCGGCGTTGCGAATACGGCCGAAGGTAGTTCTGCGCTTTACTACAACACTGGGAACTTTAACAGCGCGCTGGGTTACATGGCGGGTTACAATGTCACCAACGGCAGTTACAACATTGAGATTGGCAACCAGGGGGTTGCCAGCGACACTAGCATCATCCGAATCGGCACGCAGGGAACCCAGACCAACACCTACATTGCGGGAATCTATGGGGCAACCGCAGCCAGCGGAGTTGCCGTGTATGTGAACTCATCCGGGCAACTCGGTACGGTTACTTCCTCACGGCGGTTCAAGGAAGACATCCAAGACATGGGGAGCGCCAGCGATGTGCTGCTGGCGTTGCATCCCGTCACGTTCCGCTACAAGCCGGACATTGATCCGCAAGGTATCGCGCAATTCGGTCTCGTCGCTGAGGACGTGGAAAAAGTGAATCCCGATCTGGTCGCTCACGACGACCAAGGCCGGCCCTACACCGTCCGCTACGAAGCCGTCAACGCAATGCTCCTGAACGAATTCCTCAAGGAACACCAAAAGGTCGAGCAACAGGGGGCTGAAATTGAGCAGTTGAAGGAGAAAGCCGCAAAGGTGACCTCGCTTGAAAAGCAATTGCATGAACTGAAACAAGCTGTGCAGTCTCTGGCGGAGAGGAGGTGAGGAACTGATGAAAGCACTTGTTTTGTTCTTTAGCCTGCTGGCTCCGGCGGTCGGCTTCACGCAATCATATTCCATTGACTGGTATAAAATCGCCGGCGGCGGCGGCACCAGCACCGGCGGTACCTATCAAGTCAACGACACCATCGGCCAGCCGGATGCCAGCGGCGCAATGACCGGCGGCAATTACTCGCTCACGGGCGGGTTCTGGGCGCTGGTTTCGGTGGTGCAGACGGCGGGTGCGCCGTTGCTCACCATCACCCATTCCGGTAACAGTGTGACTGTCTCTTGGCCGTCACCCTCGACTGGCTGGACGTTGCAACAGAATTCGGATTTGGCGACGTCAAATTGGTCAACCAGCAGTGGCATTTCTGACAACGGGACGATCAAGAGCATCACCATCACATCGCCGACGGGAAACCTGTTTTTCCGGTTGAAACAGTGAGGTAGCGGCGACGCCTCGTCGCCGCAGTGTGGATGCGCCGCCCTCGACGCACGTTTCCACCACACCAAATGTTTAATTTGGAAATTCTGGCGACGAGGCGTCGCCGCCACTTTCAAACGACGAAGGTGTCACTTCCACCGCCGTGTAAACCAGTCAGAGCCGACTGGCGTCGGCTGCTACGGTTGTTGGTTCATCCACTCCAAAACCTGCTCCGCCGCTTCCGCGGGCGCGGTGCTGAGGACGTTGTGGTCGGCGCGCCGGATGATTTTGTAATCGCGCAAGGCCGGACAATTTTTTCTGAGCCAGCGCCGGACGAACGGCCAGGGCACGATGGGATCGAGAATTCCACTCAAGCCAAACACCGGCAGGCTGGGCTGGCCGGCAATCGGGCGCGGATCGTATTGGGCAATCAAATGCAGGCGATGCTGCGCGGCGCGGCGGTCCAGTTCCGTCCGGCGCGCGACAAATTCGTCAATGTTCGCCAGCGTCTCCGGTGAATGGCGATACCGGAAGCGCGCGATTTTGGCATAGCCGAAAACAATTCGCACGAATAAGCCCGTGGAAATTCTGCCGGTGAGTTTTTCCGCCAGCCGCACCGCCCAACGCATGGGATGTTTCACGAAACCGCCCGCCAGAATCAGGCCCTGCGCCGGAAACTTCCCGCGCGCGACCATCGCCCACAAAACCTGCGAGCCATACGATTCGCCGAGCAACCAGCCGCGGGTGATTCCATTGTGCGCCAGCGCGGTTTCGATGGTCGCCGCGTAATCGTCCAGCGACCACGTGAGCGTGCGCGGGTAGGTGATTTCGACAAAGCGCGCCCGGCCAACTATGTTCTTGCGAAAGCTGCCGATGAGCGTCCAATCGCCGTGCAAGCCGGGCAGATAAATGAGCGTGGGCAGCGAAACGTCGCCGTGAATGCGCAGTTGAAGTTCCTCTGCCATGATTTCCGGAGTCATAAGTGGCCCCAAACGGATGATCCAATGAATTCGAAATGCATCAACTTGGTCGCTCCGCCGGCCTTGCCGTTCCGGCCACGTCAATAATATTGGGCGATGGTGATCAACCCTTCCGGATTGGCGATGTCCAGGCCTTTAAGGAAGACAATGTGTTGATATCCGAGATTCCGCAGGCCAACAACCCAAGGTGTGCCACGGTCGCGAAACTGGTCGCCGATTTCTTCCTCGGTGTAATTCTCAAGAATGACCACGGCCGTCTGATGTTGTGGCAATGCCATCGCCCGGGCTAGAAGCTGGTCATTGCCTTCCTTGGCCGAGGTGGTCGGCTGAAGCATCTGGCAGGTCTGGTTGTCCCAGGATTGAATGACCAGTGCGGTATTGTCGGTGTTGTGAAACGCCCGGGACGGGGTCGCACAGGAGGTTGAGATGATGGCCAAAGCCACGAGGGCCAATGAGGTGCTGATGTTTAATGATTTCATTTGTTCCTGCCGGTTGATGCGTCAATTTGATTTGCCCTCTTCTTATCACCGTCCAATACCAATTTCCAGTGGGAATCGGCACATGGGTAGGGCGCGACACTCCGTGCGCGCCGTTGTTGGCATACGGAAGAGCGGCGGGCAGAGGACTGCCCGCCCTACCGAGATTTGTCCGGTTGTCATTCTATTTTAACTTCGGGAAAAATTCCGCCGCCGTTTTGCACGTCGCCGCGCTCAATTCTTCGAGCGAACAGCCTTTCACTTGGGCGACGGTTTCGGAAATTTCCTTCACATAAGCCGGTTCACAGCGTTTGCCGCGATACGGCACGGGCGCGAGATACGGACAATCGGTTTCCAGCATGAACTGACCGGGCGGCGTGGCGGCGACGGTGTCGCGGACGTTTTGTCCGTTCTTGAACGTGACGATGCCGGTGAAGCTGACCAGCGAGCCGATTTCCAGAACGCGGCGCATCCGGTCGGCGCTCTCGCCGAAGCAATGAAACACACCGCGCACCTTGCCGGCGAACGGCTTGAGTTGGGCGAAAGTGTCGTCAAAGGAGTCGCGCTGGTGAATCACGCAGTTCAGTCCGGCTTCGATGGCGACTTCGAGTTGCTGTTGGAAAATCTGCGCCTGCCTTTGCTTGTAGCGCGCGTCGTCGTCGGCAGTGTGGCCGGTCTTTCCACCCGGCAAGCGGTGATAGTCCAGACCCGTTTCACCGATGGCGACGACTTTCGGATGCTTCACCAGTTTGCGCAGTGGTTCGCGAATATCGTCCGGCGCTTCATGGGCGTTTGACGGATGCCAGCCGACGGCGGCAAAAACGCATGCGAAACGTTCGGCCAGTTTGATTGCATGCGCGCTGCTTTCGAGATCGGTGCCGATGGAAATAATCCTGGTGATGCCGGCGGCCTGGGCGCGGGCAATGACTTCCGTCAAATCCTTTGCGTAGTCCGGGTAATCAAGATGCGCGTGGGTGTCGTAAAAAATGGCCATGGAAATAATTAACCACGAAATACACGAAATACACGAAAAATTGGCAGTGGATCAAATTGATGAAAGATGGTGGGGTGGATGGATGGAGAGAAATCACTAATTCCTAAATCCGAATGACTAAAGAATGCCCAGGTAAAACCCCCAAGCCCTAAATCATAATGACTAAAGAATGCGCAGAATGCTCAAATGACCAATGACCTTCGTCATTATGGTTTAGTCATTAGTCATTCCGCAGAGCGGCATGGTTTAGGAATTAGTCATTCCGCGGGCGGCACGTTTTGTGTACTCCGTGGTTTCGTTCAATTAGCCGGTTTGGGGCTGGCCGGAGTGTTGGTGCCGGCGAGTTTTTGTTCGAGCGCGGCCAATCTTGCCTCGACGGACGGCCTGCCGGGATAATCGGGCGCTTCCTGGAGCAGCCGTTTGTAATTCTCAATGGCATCGGCTTCGCGGCCCTGGGCCGGGAGTTTTTCGGCGAGCGTGAGCCGGATGCGAATGCGCTGTTCCGGGGACGGGTTGCGGGTCAGGGCGCGCTGGAAGGTTTCAATGGCCGGGGACGGTTTGCCCTGCATTTCGTAAAGGTCGGCAAGTTTTTCGGTGAGCACGGCGCTATTGGTGGTTGCGGGAACGGTTTCGAGAAAAGCGGCGAGTTGAGCAACAGGCGCACCGTGAACCAGACCCAAATCCACGATGCGCAGATAAGACCATTCGATAAGCGGGTTGTGGGTGCGCGCGAATTCCGCGTGCAACTCCGACGGTCCTTTGGCAAAAGGCCGGTAAAGCGGATCGCCCACGACCGTCGTCTGCCAGGACAAAACGGGTTGCGCGGCCCAGGCGGCCTCGCCAAACGTGAATCCGCCGGCAATCAGCCGCGCGAGAAAGGCGGCGACATTTGGAGTGCAGGAGAGATAGGGTTCGTACACGCAGCCCATGGTGCAGGTGGCGCCCCTGGCGAGCAGCGGTCCGGCCCAAAACTGGTTCGTGCTCCGCAACGTGGCCGCGCTGCTGGAATGCAAATGATACGCAAACGCGCCGGGCATGAATTCAACCCTGGGCAACGCAAACGGGCCGGAAACATTTTCGTCATACCAGCCGCAATAAATGGCGATCTGACTCATTGGGAAATCGGCGGGGAACGTGGCGGAATTTTTGTCCACGGTTGTTTCAAAACCCAGTTCGCGGCAAAGTTCCGCCGCGCCCAAAATCCATTCATCGCCCAGGTAATAATTTGTGTCCGTTTGGTTCAGGCCGCGTGCGTCAAAATAAGTGCGGCCCCACAAGCCGTCGCGCTCGGCGGCAAGCGCCTTGTCCACCAGGCCGAGCGCAATCTCCACGCTGGGGCCGTCGAGCCGGGCGACCAGCAAAATGCCGTTGGTCGGATTCAGCATCGTGGTGTTAGTGGCCCCATAAACCCAGTTGGGCAGCGGTCCGGAAAGCGGGACGTTCATTTTCAGCAGCGGCAGCCAGGCCAGCTCGGAATCCACCGCCGCTTCGTTGCGCAGCAGTTCCGGACGGACGTTTTCCCGGCCCGGTTCGTGCAAATTCGGGTCGGACGCAATTTTCAGCGGAACACCGTAGCAGAGGACCGCATAACGAATCCTGGATTCAACGACACGATTTTCGACACGCTTCGGCTGGCCGTTGGTCGCGGCGTTGGTCACGGAACCAAACCGCCAGAACTTGTCCACGAGCAGCCGGCTGGCCAGCGGGAATTGCAGCGCGTCGGCAAACTCGGCGCGCGTCATCTCCTCGGTGATGGGCAGATCGAATCCGTAAACCTGCGCTTCCGGCACCTGCCGCATTTGGGCGTAATGGTCCGCCACCAGTTTCGATCCGGGCATGCGATTGTTGTAAATCACGACCACCTCGTCGCCGCCGGCGCGAACGAGCAGCGGCGCGGTGGCCAGCAATAAAAGAACCAGACGCGTTCCAAAATAATTCATGGTTGGGGATTTGACCTCGCGCCCGGTGGCCGGTTCAATTCAATTTGCCGAAGAGTGCGGCGTGCATTCCGGGCATGGGTTTGCCGGTTTTTTTATCCCAATAACGAAAGTTTGCGCTCCAGTCCCAAATCGCCCAACCCAAACCCTGCTGCTCCGCCGCCCGCCGGAACGCCGAGTAGAAACGGACACGTGACGCCGGGTCAGCCTTGATGTAGCAGCCAAATTCGCCGATGTGAATCGGGTATCCGTAATAATCCGACCACGCGCGGAGGAATTTTAATTTGTCCGCGAAGGCCAGCGGGCTGCTCGGATTTTTGTCCGTCGGCAGGGTGTTGTAGGCTTGAATCCAGTCTAAAACGTAAGGTTTCAAATCCAGCTTTGGGTCGGCCTTGAGCGGCTGTGCGGGCGGGCCGGGAAACTGGATGCCGGTTTGTTGCGTGTCCGGTCCGGTCCAACCCGCGCCTTGATGCGTGAAGTGAAACGGGTCGTAGCAATGGACGGAAACAATCACGTTGTCGTCGGGCGGCAGCACCAGATTTTTCAACTCGTCAATGCCGCCCCAGTTTCCCGGCTCGACGAAAATCGTCCGGCTTGGATTGCTCCGGCGAATCTCCGCAATGGCACGGGCGTAAATCGGATTCATCAATGCGGTCCTGGCGTTTTCATGCGGTTCATTATCGAGTTCGAACGCGAGCCGGTTGGTGAAATCCTTGTAATGCGCCGCGATTTGACGCCACAACGCGAGAAATTTTTCCGTCTGCCCCGCCGGGTCCTGGTCCAATTCGTTGAAGTGATGGATGTTGATCATCACGGCCAGTCCGTTGTTCAGCGCGTTGGTGACGACAAAATCAACCCGGACAAAAATCTCCGGCGCAAGCGTGAAATCCGGCGCGGCCCCGGCGTAATGATGCCAGCCAACCGGCACGCGCACATGATCAAAACCCTCGCGCTTCATCTGTGCAAATTCATCCGCGGAAACTGTCACCCCCCAGCCTTGGTTCGGCGGCACTTCAAGATAGTCACCCAGATTGACGCCGTGCTTGAACCACCGGGCCGCGCGGTAGGCCGGGGAATCGTGTCCGGTCAGCGGCTTCATATCCGGTGGATTCGAAGGCGTGAAAGTGTTGTCGCCGGCAGCCAGCGCGGCGTCAAGCCCGCCGTTCTGAAACAAGGTTGCGACTAAAATGGTCCAAATAATTTTCATACCGGCAATGTCCTTTCAACGTTTAATTGCCTGTTATCCTTAGTCCGTCCCACGCTAACATCACTCCGGATGGCAATTCCGCCTGTGCCTGGTCGTGGTCGTAATCGTGCGTTAGGTGTGTGAAACAGGTCCGCGCCGCGCCGATGCGCCGTGCCGCTGTCAACGCTTCGTCCAGGCACATGTGGGTTGGATGCGGCGTGTAACGCAACGCGTCAAGCACGGCGACTTCGACGCCTTGGACCTTGCCCAGCGCGTCGGCGGGAATTTCCTTGCAGTCGCTCAAATACGCGAGCCGTTTTTTGCCGTTTTGCACGAAGAGATAGCCGTTCGTCGTCGTCGGGCCGTGCGGCAGGGGCAGGGGAATGATTTCCAAATCGCCCAAGGTGAATGTTCCGTCAATGACGTGGGGTTCGGGACGAAAATAGCCTTTCGGAATCGCCCGCCCGTCAAACGCATAGATGAAAATACGCCGAAGCGCCGCCATCGTTTCCTCGTTCGCATAAATCGGCAACGCACCTTTGCGCAAATCGCAAAACCGGCGGCAATCATCCAGACCCATGATGTGATCGGCGTGGGAATGGGTGAAAATAACCGCATCGAGCCAGCGAATGTCTTCGCGGAGCATCTGGATGCGAAATTCCGGCGTCGTGTCCACGACGAATTTGACTTTGTCCGTGGCGACATAAACGGAAGGCCGGGTACGATGGTTTTTGGGATTGGCCAGGAATTCCGGCGGATATTCCTTGCCAATGATGGGCACGCCTTGCGAAGTGCCGCTGCCGAGAAAAATGAATGAGAACGCCATGATTAAAATTCCTGCCTGGACGGTAGCACAACCGCCAAATTGACCGCGAACCTTTTTCAGGATTTGTCACCAGAACTGGTGACTGGCAGGGGACGGGGCATGAGGTATGATTCCATTGTTGTTGTCGTACTTAGTTCTCAATTCTGTATGAAGAGGCCGGACCTGATGTCCGGCCTTTCTTTTTTTAACAGCCGATTCAACCTCCCGATGGCCAATCACCCGGAGCGGCGGTCATATCTCCATTGAATGGCGAATGAGTAAACCATGCCGCCCTGCGGAATGACTAATGACTAAACCATAATGACGAAGGCCATTGGTTATTTGAGCATTCTGGGCATTCTTTAGTCATTCGGATTTAGGAATTAGTGATTTCGTCTCCATCCGCCCGCCATCTTTCATCAAACTGATCCACTACTGAGAATTGAAATCAATCACCCGCACCGGAGACAAACCGCCACACCGTTTATGTGCCGGCTTTGGCACGGAGTTGTTCCACCTGCTTTTCCAGTTCGCGCAGGCGGTGGATCATGTCCGGCAACTGCTGCACCGCGATCATCTGCCGCTTGGCCTGTTTGTCCGGCGCGGCCGGATAGCCGAGCACTGCCCCTCCGTCGGGAATATCGCGCATCACACCGGACTTCGCGCCGACCATGGCCTGGTTGCCGAGCTTCAAATGTCCTGCAATCCCCGACTGCGAAGCAATCACGCAGTAATCTCCAAGGCGCGTGCTGCCGGCAAAACCCGACTGGCCCATGACCAGACAGTGCCGGCCAATGACGACATTGTGCGCGACGTGCACAAGATTATCAATCTTGGTGCCCTGGCCGATGATGGTGGAACCAAGCGCCCCGCGGTCAATGGCCGTGTTGGCGCCGATCTCCACGTCGTCGTGGATGATCACATTGCCGACCTGCAGCACTTTGCGGTGGCGGCCCTCGTCGAACACGTAGCCGTAGCCGTCCGAGCCGATGACCGTGCCGGCGTGGATGCTGACCCGATGACCGATCTGCGTCTGCGCATAAACAACGACGTTTGGGAACAGGCACACGTCGTCGCCAATCTGACAGTCCCGGCCGATATGGTTGCCGCCCATGAGCACGGAACGCGCGCCGAGCCGCACCCGCGCGCCCAGCACGCAATCCGGCCCGATGCACGCCGTGGGATCAATTTGCGCCGAGGCATCAATAATCGCGCCCGGATGAATGCCGGGCGGTTGTTGATCCGGCGGGAAAAAGAGCGGCAGCACCCTGGCCATGGCCACGCGCGCGTTCCGCACGCGGATGAGGACTTTCTTCGACGGCGCGAACGCCTCCGATACGAGGATGGCGGCGGCCTGGCTTTGTTCGGCAGCGGCAAAGTGGGTTTCCTTCTCGGCGAAAGTGAGGTCGCCGGCCCGGGCACAGTCGGCGGGCGCGAAGCCGGTGAGTTGGACTGAACCGTCGCCGAGGACTTCGCCCCGGAGTTGTTCTGCGATTTGAGCAGCGGTGAATGACATAGAATGCTGGGTTAATGGTTAAGAGGCTCCGTTCGGGAAGAAGCTTATTCCGCCGCGAGGCGGTGGCAAGCCGCAAAGGGCGCGGAAGCATCAACGGGGCGCACCTTGATTCTGCAAAAAGTCCAGTCGCATCCTTTCGGCAGGAACGCCGGATTTATCCGGCAGCAACACGCGCCGGTTGCACACCTGCCGGATTTATCCGGCGTTCCACGCGGACACGGCATTGTGCATTGGTGGCTTCGGTTGCACCTTGCTCAAGGTTGTTATTTGCGACTTTGCCTTGCAATTTTTACGACAAACAAAATGCCCGTGACGCCGACGCATAACCAACCAAACCAATCGCCGTGCCGATTGTAAAAAGTCGGTGCGCGCTTTTCGCCGGGGTGCAACAACGGGAGTTCAATCGTCATTGCGCCGACGCCGTAAACGCTGCCGGTTTTGTCCCTGGAAATTTCACGCAGCCGGCCGTTGACGTCCACCCAGCAGGTCAGGCCGTTGTTGGCGGAGCGCACCAGCGGCACGCCGTTTTCCACGGCGCGGAAAACGGCGGCGGCGGCCTGTTGCCATTGCGCTGCGCTGTCGCCAAACCAGCCGTCGTTGGTCAGGTTCACCAGAAAATCCGTGTCGTCCTGGACGTATTCCCGCGCGAGCTGCGGGAATATGTCCTCGAAACAAATGAGTGTGGCGGTTTTGACGCGACCTGGAGTGCCAGTCTCCGATCCAGCGTCGGGAATATCAGCATTCGGTTCGTGCCGGGCCGGAGGCCGGCGCTCCAGTTCAAAAGGCACCACACGGTCACCGGACGCAAAGCTGCCGGTGATGGGCGTGAACCATTTGATGAACGGCAGCCAGCGCACGAGCGGGATGTATTCGCCAAAGATGACCAGGTTTTGCTTGTGATAAATTGCCGCGCATCGGCCAGCCGGGTTGAACAGGAAGGCGGCGTTGAAAGCATCGTAATCATTGTTGGTCCCGGCGCCGGAACGCCAGACATAATCTTCGGCATTGAAAATCAGCCAGAGGCAATGGGTGCGAACGAGGTTGGTAATGGCGGAGTAACTGGCGACATCGAATTCAAATTCCGGCACGGCGGATTCCGGCCAGATGAGCAAATCAGTTTGGTTCGTAAGTGCGCTTCCCGACAGTTCCAGCAGTTGCCGGAAACGATTGGTGTTCGCGTTCCGATCCCAAATCAACGTCTGCGGAATGTTGGGTTGAACGAGCGTGATGCGCAGCGTCGCGCCGGACGGATTTTGTCCGTTCATTCGCGCGAAACCAACCGCGAACAACACCGCAACCACGGCCAGCGGCAAAAGTGTTTCCGCCTGCCACGCAAACCGGGAGGCTGGCCGGTGAAAAATCATGCGCCCGGCGGAAAACAGCGACAGCGAAACCCACACGACCAGAAACGAAACGCCATAAACACCCGCGACCGAGGCGATTTGAATGAGCGGTATCAGTTGAAATTGCGAGGCGCCAAGAGGATTCCATGGAAAACCGCTGAACAGCCGGGCCCGGACCATTTCCAGCGCTACCCAGACGGCGGCGCCCATGAGCGACCACAACAAACGCCCGCTCCATGATTCGCGCTCCACACTCCGCACTCCGCACTCCGAGACGAGCCAGACCCAGACCGCCGGATATAACCCGAGATAGACGCCCAATAAAAACCAGCCGAGAATCGGAAAGCCCGTCACCGGAATCAGCAGCAGCCAGTACAGCGACGAAAGAAAATGCGTTAGGCCGGCCACGTAACCGACGCGGAACGCGTCGCCGCCGCGTTTGCCCTGAGCGGCGGCCATCATCAGGGCCGGCGCAATCCAGGCGGAACCGGCGATGCCGATTTTCGGAAACGCGGCGGTCAACAAAAGTCCGGCGCCGATGGCCAGGAGATAACCGCTGCGAACCAGGAGTTCGTTAAGAAAACTTTTCAACGTGGCAAACGGCGAATAATCCTCTGTGAACGTCGGGCCGGGCTTGGCGCATTCGGCGGCCCGTTTCAAAACGGCAGCACTGGCATTGACGACAATCGCCTCGCGCGCGCCGCGCCAGACGGCGAGATCGGCGCATGAATTGCCGGCGTAGTCAAAACCGCGTTCGCCGAATTTTTCCGTGAGCGCCTTGAGTTTGTTCGCGCCGCGCAAATTGGTTTTGCCGTCGCTGCCCAGCACCTCGTCGAAGAGGCCGACGTAGCTGGCGACGGGCAGGGCCATGTCGCGGTCGGAGGCGGTGACGAGGACCAATTTCCTGCCGGCGGCCTTTTGTTCCCACAAAAAGGCCAGGAACGGGTCGTGGTAGGGCAGGGCGGCGGGATCAATCGTGACGCGCCGGACGAGCTGCCGTTTCAAAAAAGCCCGGCCCCGCATCCACCAAAACAAAACGGGCAGGAGCTGGAACGGATTTTTTCGAAGCAATCGCGCCAGCGATTCCCAAAGCAAATCGGTCTTGATGAGCGTGCCGTCCAGGTCCACGCAGAGCGGGACTGGATTGGAGGGCGGATCAAGCGGTGGCGGCATGCGGTGGTATCCAGAATCCGCCGCGAAATTAGAGGAAGGCGATGAACGTGACAAGCCTGTCTGACTGGAGGCAGTATCCTGATTTTCTTGTAGTGTCGGCGCTATGCGCCGATTCGGTTGAGCCGCAGGCTTGACGCTAAACGAAATCAGGACATCGCTTGGCGATTGCGACAGGAGACGGCAATGACGTTGAAATGGATGGCAGACCGGTTGAAAACGGGGGCATGGGTGTATGTGGTCAACCGGCTTTACCATCTGAAAAAGTAAACTTGTGTCAACACTCAGGACCCGTTTTCGTTTTCGCATGGTGCTTGGACGCTCCATCTTGCAGGAAATTCGCCGGATGCGGGTGGGCTTGATCGCGCGAATATTGATGGAAACGGATCTGCTGGTGCCACAAATCGCCGGGGCGTTGCGTTATGAAAACTTGCAGCTTAACGCCCGTTGTTTTCGCAAGGAAAAGCACATGACCTTGATGGTGTTCCGCAAACGCCATGGCTCTCGATAGGCAACGACATCATCCCGGTCGCGCCTTTTCCGCTTGCGTCGCCTCAAACTTTAGCTATATTAAATTTTAAAATGTAAACTATAAACCATGAAAACCAACTCATTCCGATGTTTCGTTGCCGCCTTGGCCCTAGCTGGCGGTCTGCTTCTGACCAGTTCCGCCAGAGCACAAATCACCGTCATCAACACCCCCATAACTTCCTATGGCTCGATCCTGTTCAACGACACCACCTCTTATAATTCGTTTTTGCTTCCCGGTATCACCAGTGTCAACCCGTACACCAGCCCGTGGGGCGGTGGCAATTCTGTCAGCCAAAACCTTGGGCTGACGACCGACCCTGTCACCTCCGATTTTGCCCAAGGCACTATTACCGTCTCCGGTAGCGGGAATAATTACAACATCGCCTTGACTGGTGTGACGCTCAATCAAGCTGCCGGCAACACTGGCTATGCTGACTTGATCTTCCAATTTTCAGTCGAATTCCAGCTTGGTGGCGGCGGCCTGCTCAGCCAGCCCACTCTTTTCCCAAATTTCGCGGTCAGCGGAACCGTCCAGAATAGTGGCAACTTCGCCTCCGTCACCGGCTACATCAACTACTACGGCACCGACTACTATGGAGTATACGGCCTTTTGGACACCGTCAACTACAACGACGTTTACAATACTCCGGGCCCATTCAACGGCACCGCCATCGGCGTTCCCGTCAATGGTACTACCCCCAACCTTTCCCCCAATACCACCTTGGACCTCGTCGGTTACCTCGATTTCAGGGTGGACCCCGCCAGCATCAACGTGGAAACCGTCCCCGTCCCCGAGCCGGGCAGCGGCCTGCTCTTGGGCTTTGCCGGCGCGAGCGGTTTCTTATGGCGTAAAGTGGTTGTTAAGAGGTCACGGCGGTCCTAAAGCGGCAATATTTGCGGCGGTATGCGATTACGTGTATTTGACTCCGTATGGGTAAAATTGTTGCCGAAGGCAGTATACCGTAACGGACCTGTCGCTGGAACATCATTGCAGCAGCGCACCTAAGGCAGTCCAGGTCCACGCAGAGCGGGATTTGGTTTTCACGTGGCGTGTCAGGCGGTGGCGGCATTGTCACTCGGAATCAAAAGGTGGGTCGAGACTACTGGCGAGCCGCACAGCTTAAAAGTCAAATTTCCGGCTCGCGAGGACGCTCGCCCCACCAGTGGAAAACCGTTCTAACCGTTGAGTGCGCGTTGCAGCAAGGCTTTTTCACGTTCGCCGTAATTCAATTTCAGGGCCTCGGCGCGGGCGGCCTTGGTCATTTTCTGCCAGGATTTTTGCAGGGCATTGATGGTTTTGTCCGCGGCAGTTTTCGCCGCGAGATCAGCCAACTGGAATTCGAGGAAAACCAGACAAAGCGCGTCTTCGAGCACGCGGGTTTCGGGGTCGTCGGGAAAATGTTTCTTGAGATTCAAATCCTGCACCCGGCGAATCACGTCTTCCGGGTAGCCGGTTTCGCGCAAAATGTCGCCGGCCTTTTGGGCGTGAAACTTTTTGAGCGCCGCCCGCCATTGCAAATAGCCGGCGCGGGTCATCGGATAAGACTGGCGCGGGATTTCCCAGCGGCAAATGTGCTGGCAGCGCGCGGCCAGGCGAAGTCCCTCGGATGCGGCCGGGCAGAGCCGCAGGACCCAATCTGTCAGCCGTTGGGCATAAAGCAATTCACGCGGGTGGGAAATGCCGTTGACGGTCTCGATGTTCGGGTCGTGGGAGTTTTCCTCCTCGAAACGGCGCAGCGCGGTTTCGAAACGTTTTACATCGCGCGATTGAAATGCTTCCGGCACACGTGAGGTTTTTCCAAATCCAGCCGGTCGGCTTCAATGTTCATGGCAGCCGCAGCCGTGGCCGCACGAACCTTCCTCCAAATCCATCTCGCCCGGGACCCGGCCCAGTTCGATCGTTTTGGAAATGGATTTCTGAATGAGATGCTGCATCTCGTGCAACTCTTCCTGCGCATCGAGAAATCCACGCGCAATGGAATTTTGCATCAGGGCGTCGCGATGTTTTTCGAAGTCGGCGATTTCAGCGCTTTCGAGCGGTTGCGACCGCGCCTGTTTTTCCTGAAGCGCCTGCCCTTTGCTCATCACCGCTTCATATTGGCCGCGCGCGCCGGGGTCGGACAAAAAGGTGTCAATGCGCTTGCGGATGGAAATCATCTCCGGCTGGTCAATGATGGTTTGGCACAGTTCCCTGGTCTTGGCTTCAATTTTTGTGGGCATAAAATTTAATTCGCGGCACAATAAATCACAAGTTCCGATGAAAAGCAATGGGATTGACAGGACCGACTTGAATCGCTCATCTTCCGCCAATTCTTATGCAACCAATTCACCTTGCCTGGGTTGACTACACAATCCTTCTTGCTTACACCGCCTTCGTCATCGGCATCGGCTTCGCGCTCCGGCGCTACATGAAAACGTCCACGGACTTCTTTTTGTCCGGGCGTTCCATTCCCGCGTGGGTCACGGGACTGGCCTTCATGGCCGCCAATCTCGGCGCGCTCGAACTGGTCGGCATGGCCGCCAACACCACCAAATATGGCATCGCCACCGCCCATTTTTACTGGATCGGCGCGATTCCGGCGATGGTCTTTCTCGCCATTTTCATGATGCCGTTTTACTACGGTTCCAAGGCGCGCTCGGTGCCGGAATTTCTCAAGCTGCGTTTCGATGAACGCGTGCGCTGCCTGAATTCAATTTCGTTCGCGGTCATGACGGTGTTCGCTTCGGGTATTTCCATGGATTGCCTGGCCCGGCTGCTGCATCTGCTGCTCGGCTGGAACTACAACATAAGTCTTTGGATTTGTTCGGCGGTCGTGCTCGTTTACGTCATCAAAGGCGGGCTGACCTCGGCGATTTACACCGAAGTGCTCCAGTTCTTCATGATTGTCCTCGGCTTCACACCGGTCATTTATCTCGGCCTCAAAGACGTCGGCGGCTGGGATAAATTGAAAGCGACGCTGGGATTGGTGGCCCAAAACCCGGCCGCATTGGATTTGAACAGCAAAACCTTTCAGCCCGATGCCTGGACAAGCGTGTGGAAGCCGGTGCTGGCCGGGCCACAAGCCAATCCCATGGGGGTGGACTGGTTTGCGATGGTTTTCGGCCTCGGCTTCGTGCTCTCCTTCGGTTACTGGTGCACGAACTTTCTGGTCGTGCAACGCGCGATGGCGGCAAGAAACATGAGCGCCGCGCGCCGCACACCCCTGATCGCCGCCGTGCCAAAAATGCTCTTCCCCATTCTCGTGGTTTCACCCGGATTGATTGCTGCCGCCCTCGCGTTCACGGGAAAGGACGGTTATCGTCTGCCACCCAAAATCGTCAGCGATAGCGCTTATGTAAAAGCGATTCCCGCCGTCAAGGAGGCCGCCGCGCTGAAAGAAGACGAACCGACCGCCTTCAAAAATGTCAGCGCCGCAATCGCCATGAAGCTGAATGAGGCCAAAGTGGCTGCCATCGTTAAGGACGCCGCTTCGCTTGATGATGGGGCCATCAAGGACCGCCTGCAGGACGCCGTTGTTGAAAATGATTACAATGGCGTGATTTTGTCGTTGGTCAAAAAGTATTGCCCGGCGGGGTTGCTCGGTCTGGCGCTGACGGCGCTGCTCGCGTCGTTCATGTCCGGGATGGCCGGCAATGTCACGGCGTTCAATACGATTTGGACCTACGACCTTTACCAGGCCTACCTTGCGCCGAATAAAAGCGACCATCATTATTTCAGGATGGGGCAGGTGATTACGGTGGTCGGTGTGCTGTTGAGCATCGCGTGCGCTTACTTCGCCCGAAGATACAACAATGCCATGGATGTGATCCAGCTGGTGTTCAGTTTCGTGAACGCGCCGCTGTTCGCCACGTTCCTGCTGGCGATGTTTTGGGCGCGAACGACCGGCACGGGAGCCTTCCTCGGTCTTTTGGGCGGCATTTCCACGTCGGCATTGGTTCACGGTCTGACGATGGCCGAAGGCAAAGGCGGTTGGTTGGGGGCGACTTTATACACCTTCCCCTCCAGCATGGCCCAAAATTTCTGGCTGGCGAGTTTTGCTTTCATTGCCTGTTTGGTTCTGACCTTCGCAATTTCACTGGCGACGAAACGGACGAAATCCGACGAAGAACTCAAAGGCCTGGTGTATTCGCTGACACCGAAGCTCAAGGATGAGGATCAAAACTGGCTGTTGCGTCCGGCCGTCTTCGGCACGATTCTGATTATCGCTTGTGTCATTCTCAACATCATCTTCTGGTAGAAAGGAAAATTTATGGGACTCGATATTCGCTGGCCAATCGGCATCATGTTCACGCTCATCGGCGCGCTGCTGCTGATCACCGGCCTGGTCAATGGCGCGGACGCGCGCTCACTCAACATCAACATCAACCTTTGGTGGGGCATCGTCCTGCTCGTGTTTGGCGCGTTGATGCTGCTCGGCGCGACGCGGAGCCGGAAGACACCGCCGCCGGCTTGAATTCAGGTTGGATTTAGGTGGGGCGAGCGTCCTCGCGAGCCGGCTGGTCGCGGCAGCCTCGCCCAACTAAACCAAGCTATTCCCTCGCTATTTTATCTTTTATGAAGCTTTCTGAACTTGCCAGTCAAACCGCCCGGGAATTCACCAGGATTTATGGCCGCCAGCCGCGCTGGATTGCCGCCGCGCCCGGTCGCGTCAACCTCATTGGCGAGCACACCGATTACAACGATGGCTTCGTTTTTCCCATGGCGATTGAACGTTACACCATCATCGCTGCCGACCGCCCGGCCCGGGACACGAAACAGATCCACCTTCATTCCACCCTCGGCGACAAACCGGCGACAATTGACCTCGCCCGGCCGCTCAAACCGTTCCCGAAAGGCGCTTGGGCAAACTATCCCGCTGGCGTCATCGCCGGTTTCCTCTCGCGCGGACTGAATCCTGGCGGCTTTGATGCGATGATTAATTCGACTGTGCCGCTCGGCGGCGGCCTTTCCAGCAGCGCAGCCCTTGAGGTGGCCACGGCCACGCTGCTGGAAGTCATCACCGGCCGGAAACTCGATTCGGTTGAAAAAGCGCTGCTCTGCCAGAAGGCCGAGCACGACTTCGCCGGAATGCCGTGTGGTATCATGGACCAGTTCATTTCCGTCATGGGCCGGGAAAACCGCATCCTGCTCCTCGATTGCCGTTCGCGGAAACCGGAACTGGTGCCGATGACCGATCCCTCCGTTGCCGTGCTCATCATTAATACCAACGTCAAACACGAGTTGACCGGCAGTGAATATCCC
This sequence comes from Verrucomicrobiota bacterium, assembly GCA_050010435.1. Classification (GTDB taxonomy): domain Bacteria; phylum Verrucomicrobiota; class Verrucomicrobiia; order Limisphaerales; family UBA11358; genus UBA11358. The sequence continues at coordinate 38,674 of JBEKKZ010000018.1, forward strand.
GCGCGCCGCAAACAGTGCGAAACCGCCGCAAAAACCCTCGGCGTGCCTTCCCTGCGTGATGCAACCGCTGACGCGCTTGAACGCGTGCAGGGAAAAATGGACGAAGTGGTCTTCCGCCGGGCGCGTCATGTCATCGGCGAAATCGAGCGCACCGTTCATGCCGCCGAAGGTGTTCGTGCTTCCAACTGGCCGACCGTCGGCCAGCTCATGTATGCCAGTCACCGGTCCCTGCGCGACGATTACGAAGTCAGTTGCCATGAACTCGATGCCGTGGTCGAAATTGCGGAATCCATCGGCATCCCAGGCGGAGTTTATGGATGTCGCATGACCGGCGGCGGGTTTGGCGGCTGCACGGTGGCCCTGGTGAAAAGCGATGCCGTTGAAGCCATCTCCAAAAAGATCGCCGCCGATTACAAAAGGAAAACCGGCATCGAAGCGACGATTTTTGTCTCGCGTCCGGCGGCGGGCGCAACGGTGATCAAAGCCTGAAACTTTTTCGGAGGGGGAACGCGGCGAGGAACTTAAAATTTGCAGCCTATCCTCATATTAGGCCGTTGGGATTTGTTTGCCCTTTTGCTCCTTCAAATCGAGATACCCAACGACAAAGTCGCTGATTTCCTGATGATGTGGCGACCACGTTTGCCATACGGACTTTGCCCATGCTCGCGCCACCTTCGAGTGGTTCTCGATAGACTCCGCTAAAGCAACGTCGAAAATAGTCAGCGCCGATCTATCGCCCGGCGGCGGCAAGTGTGGCCAGACACGAACCACATTGGCGAGTTGTTGAAGCAGAGGTGTAACGGCAGTGGAACGCAGTCCATGCTCAAAAGCCAAGTAGAGCCCGGAAAGGTGAACCATGACCGATTTATCGCGATGGTTGCCACCAGTGTGTTGTGCAGCGTAAGCGTCAACGGTCAACTGATGCACTTGGCCAAACAGCAACACGTTGCTGAATTCCTTACCAATCACTTCGGTAAACACTTCCCAGCATTCAGGCGAGGCATTAAAATCCCCGCCATAAACGGCCTCGGCATGCCGAGGCATCGCCAATCCGCAGCCAGGGCAAATAGATTCCGTCGCATCCATAATCATCGGCTGTGTGCAGCGGCCTAACGTTCTGAGCCACGGCCACCGGCGGCCAGCACAGCAATGCAAGGATGATAATCGAATTTTATGTCCCGGTCAAAATTGAAGGGGCGGTGGCCGTTAGGGGCTCCAACACGGTGTTTGGCCACTTCAGTGAACCAGTGCAAACCGTAACGAATTACAAATCAATTTTGGTCTTTTCCCAAAAGATACCCCGCATTCCCTTCCGGCTGAAAGGCCAGAAGAGAAAACCGAATCCAAGAATTGAGAGCATGATGTTGTCGGGTTCGGGGACCGGCGTCAGCGTCACCCGGAAGGCACTCGTGGGCTCAGTGCTCCATCCCCAACTCCAAGGCGAATCCTCGAGCGCGACCAAGCCAACCAGATTTTGATTGTTCGCGTTCCAAGCGACCACCGAGTAATCGTCGGCCGGTTCAGCGCAGACGAAGTACATGGTGCCTGCCTGCAACAGCGGTTGGGAGCCGGACGTCAGAACCAACGGAGGATTATTTTGTCCGACGGTGCCGGGACAGTAAACGTCGAGGTAACTTTCCAGGATGGTCTCAGGATAGGGATATTGGGAATTGCTCTGGGCCACAAAAAAATTTGCGCACCCCGAACCTCTATACTGACAGACCGCCAGTTCAATGGTATTCAGATAGCCGGAAATGTCGGGGGTAAAGGGAAAGGCTATCCCGTTGTATCCATAGGAAGCGCCCCAAATCCCCGCAGCCAGCTGGGTGTTATAGCTGTTGCCCGGACCGAAGGAATCGTAAACGGTCACCGGTGAAATCGTCTGGGAGAAAGATCGGGTTATCGCCATCGACAAAACGAGCGCCAAACAAAGAAAACCTGAGCGTGGTTTCATAAGAAATTCTGACTGTGGTTTATTTAAGCTACCTCCGGCGGAAAAAAGCAAGCCAAATCTGAGCGATGGCACAGTCTTGCCAATTTTGGCGGGTCGAGAGTCCTCACGCCCCGGCTCGTTAGCAACTCAAAGGCTGCACGTTCAATCTCCCAAACACGTTCCCACGCGCCGGGCGGTTTCCACCCAGGAATGGTTGGGCGGAACGGTTTTGCGTTTGCCGGCGACTTTTACGAGCGGCACGGGTTCCGTGCCATCGCCACGAGAAGCCACCATCACGCCGAAAACATTCTCGTGAATCAAATCTGCGCACGCGCTGCCCAGCCGCGTGGCGAGCAAACGATCTGCCGGCGACGGCGTGCCACCGCGTTGCACGTAACCCAGGATGGTGACGCGCGATTCCAAGTGCGTGAGTTCCTCCAATTGTCGGGCGAGCCGCAGAGTGTTGCCGTCGTGCTTGGCTTCAAGCGCGGCGAGTTCCAGCTTGGCGTCGTTGCGCTCGCGCGGGTTGCGTGCCCGGTCCCGGCGGGTTTCGGCGGTGGCATAGGCACGCGCGTCCTCCGCACTCATCGCACCCTCGGCCACGGCCACGATGCTGAAATTGGTTCCGTGCCGGCTGCGGCGCCGAATGGCTTCGACAATTTTATCAACGTGGTAGGGAATTTCGGGAATCAAAATCACGTCCGCGCCGCCGGCAATGCCCGCGCCCAGCGCCAGCCAGCCCGCGCGATGTCCCATGATTTCCGCGACCACGATGCGATGATGACTGTGCGCCGTGCTGTGCAGACGGTCAATGGTTTCGGTGGCAATATCCAGCGCGGTGGCGAAACCGATGGACGAGTCCGTCATCGCCACGTCGTTGTCTATGGTTTTGGGGAGGGAGATGACGTTGAGCCCGGCCTCCGTGAGCCGCAGCGCATTTTTTTGCGTGCCGCCACCGCCGAGGCACACGAGCGCATCGAGTCCGTATTTCTTGTAATTGTTGACGATGACCCCGGTCATGTCGCGCGTCCGGCCGTCAATCTTCATGCGATGCGGTTTGTCGCGGCTGGTGCCGAGAATCGTGCCGCCGACGGTGAGGATTCCGGCCAGCACGCTTCTATCGAGACGCAGCCGCCGGTCGGTGACCAGGCCGCGAAAGCCGTCGCGAAAGCCGATGATCTCCATGCCGTAAAAGCCGAGAGCGGTTTTGCCGACGCCGCGAATGGCGGCATTCAAGCCGGGACTGTCGCCGCCTGCCGTCAAGATGCCGATGCGTTTGGTTTTGGTCATTGTCTCCGCCACATTTGAATCCGCAAAAGGGGTCGTTTGTCGAGAACAACTTTTTGCTTCCGATCAAACGGGGCGCACCTTGATACTGCGAAAAGTCCAGTCACATCGTCCCGGCAGGAACGCCGGATTTATCCGGCAGGACGTTAAATCGCGCGGGTCGCTGCCGCATGAATGCGGCGTTCCGCCGCAGTGCCCGGTTACGTCCTGTCAAATTGGATGCTGCTCGGTTTTGTATGGTGGCAATCCGGTTCGCTCAAGGTAGCGGGCGGAACTGGCGCTTTCTCAGCAAGTGCAGGCAAATGAAGCAATTCACCGCCATGCAAATCGAGACCGCCGCTCCGAATTGAAACGCCAGGTCTTCATAAGCCAGCCGCACGTGGTGCTGTCCCGCCGGAACTTGGAACGCTTGAAACGCGTAATTCGCCCGCAATAAGGGCGCTGGCTGGCCGTCCACGTAAGCGCGCCAGTTGTGATACCAGGTTTGCGCCACGACGACGAGTGATGGCTCGGCGGCCTCGACCTCAATGTCCGCGCGCTGCGCTTTGAATTGTGAACTGAGCACACGGGCGGCCGTTTGGTTTGTCACTGTCACCAACGATTTCGCTTCGGGCGGCAGAAAAACCATTTTGCCGCCGTCAAAGTCCGGCTGAGTTAACGCGCGCAATGTGCCGGTGTCGTCAAGAAACACGGGCTTTTGTCCGGCGGTCACGAGCGGCAGAAAAGTCCGGCGCGGGTGCCAGTGGAAAAATTCGTCCGGCGCGGTGATTTGCGAGACGCCCATGAAATCTTCCAGTCGCGGAAAATCCGCGTTGGTCGCGCCGTAAAGCAGGGAAATCAGGCCGTCGCTCTCGCGCGGCACGAGCGAGAAAAATCCGTCCACTTTCGGCACGGCATCGAGCAGGTTGCAGTTCGCGCAATAGCCCAGCCGCTTCGCCAGGAAATTATTTTTCGGATCGCTCAACGCAAAGCGGATGAAGTCCATCGCCGCCATCGGCGTGACCATCGCACGCGATTCGCCCAGCGCCGGCTGCGGCTGCATTGCCAGTCTGGCGCGCGCGAGATTTAATTCATACACACTTGGAGGAACCGCCGGATTTTGCGCCGGCTCATGCGTGAAAACGTCGAGCCACGCGGTGAAAATCAGGATGAGTGGCGCAATGCGGTGCAGACCCGGCGTGTTTTCACACGTTAAAACGAACAGCAACGCCCCGGTCAAAATCAAGAAGGCCGCGCGTGACAAACCGTTGAGCCAGGTCGCGTGAACGTCGTCGGTTGGAAATGGGAATCGCCACGTCCAAAAAAGAATTCCGGCGATGAGCGCCAGCAAAATGGCTCCGACAAGAACGAGGCGCTTTTTAAAGGCCGACATTTCTTCGCTTCGCAAATTCTGCTGGTGCGCGAGAGCAAACGCGGCGAGCAGTGGCGCGAGCAACGCCACGAAGATCACGTATTTGATGGGATACGTCATCAAGCTGAGTTGCGGGATGATTTTTCGCAGGGCGGGATAGACGAAAGTGTTTTCACCGAGCGCAAAAATCAGGGCCGCCATCGCCACCGCGCCAAGCAACCACACGCGCCTTTCCCGGACCGTCCAAATTGCCAGCAATGCCAGCCATAGCGCGCCGATGCCAAGGTAGTAAGACGACGTCCATGACTGTTCGTATTGAAAGAACACCCCTTCGGTCCAGGTGCGGCCGAAAGCCATCGGCACGAGAAAATTCGACCAGCCCCAGCCGGGCATGGACCAGCGCGTATCCGCGTATCCGGCGCTCCGCTGCGAATGGGCGGCGAGATCGAGGAACGGCAGCAGTTGCACCGCCGCCAGCGCAATCACCAGTGCCACGACCAATGGAAAACGCCGGAGCATTGCGATGCGCGACGGTTCGCCTCGAACGAATTGTTGGACCCACAGTGCCAGCAACAAAATCCACGTGAGAAAAATAATTTCCGGGCCACCGGCGAGCGTTTGCAGCGCGCCGGCAAACGCGGCCAGAATGATTTTTTGCCCGCCTTCGCGCCACGCCAGTTCGACCGCCAACACGACCCACGGCATCCAACTGAGCGTCGCGATGTGACTCGGCCACATGAGCAGGTTGAGCGTCAGGCCGTTGAACGCAAAGGCCACGCCCGCGAACGCCGCCGCGAAGGAGTTTCCCGTCCATTGTCGGGCGAGGAAGAACATGCCGAAGCCCGCGAACCACAAATGCAGCAGGCAGAAAAAACCCAGCGACCATTGCAGCGGCAACAGGAGGTAAATCAGCGACGCCGGGTAGAGCGGCATGGTGTTCCATTGCGCGAGAAACGGCACGCCGCAATTGTTGTAGGGATCCCACAACGGCAGTTCGCCGTGCCGGAAACATTCCTGCTGAAAATGGGCGAGGGGATATGCGAAAAAACCGTAGTCGCGCACCACAAACGTTTGCAATCCAAGCAGGACGTGTGGGAACGCGGCGAAAATCAGCAGCGCGAGCAGCAATGCAAACCGCCAAGGTGTGAACCATGGGTCAATCGGGTTCCCGGTTTTGCTGACGGGTTGTTGCATCCCGACACGATTAAACCAGCGGCGGCGCGAAATGCAATGCCGCCGTCAGCTTGGCTGGAGTAACGCAGAGACGCGGCGCGGCGGAGCCACAACCAAACAGAAACGCCTTCAACGCAGAGACGCCGAGGACGCAGAGAGCCGCAAAGCTTTTTCTTTAACCACGGATGGACACGGATAAACACGGATAAGGGCGAGATGCGAATTTCGCGAATTAACGAATTCAGTTGGCAATAATTCGCGCGATTCGTGTCAAGCATTGTGCTCCCCTCTTTCCCATCCGTGTGAATCCGTGTCCATCCGTGGTAAAAAATCTTCTCAGAAAGGAACGATGTCATGAGATAGCACTGCAAAGAAGCAGAGGCATAACCAAAGTCAAAGGGGGCGAAGCTTGCCAACGGATGAAAAGTGCCAACAGATTTTTCGGAAATATTTTGTCCCGCTCTGCGGGATTGGAACCTTTTATCCGTTGGCGAATCGGACGTGCCATACCGAGGGCGGAAATTGGTCGTCAGAATGCATGCGCTTGTTGCTTGCACAATTGACGCTAACCCGCTGAGGTCTTACGCTAATCTTGTTTATGAGCGAATTGCAAAATTCCCTGCTGGAATTGATCCGGCGCACCTCGGCGGAAATTCCCGACGACGTCAACCAGGCCATCCTCGCGTCGCTGGAGCAGGAGAAAAAAGGCACCATTGCCGAGTCGGCGCTGAAGATCATTGACCGGAACATCCAGCTCGCCAAACGCAAGTCGCAGCCGATTTGCCAGGACACCGGCAGCATCCTGTTTTACGTGGATTGCCCGGTGGGCTTTGACCAGCTCACGTTTGAGGAAACGGCGAAGGAAGCCGTGAAACTGGCGACCCAAAAAGGTTTTCTCCGACAGAACTCGGTTGATTCGCTCACCGGCGTCAATGACGGCACGAACGTCGGGCCGGGTGCGCCCGCGTTTCATTTTCATCAGCATCGCTCGCCGGAGGTGAGCGTGCGACTCGTGCTCAAGGGTGGCGGTTGCGAAAACGTCGGTGCGCAATACTCTTTGCCGAACGAAAAGCTCAACGCGAACCGCGACCTCGACGGCTGCCGCAAGGCGATTCTCGACGCGGTGTTGCAGGCGCAGGGCAAGGGCTGCGGTCCGGGCATCCTCGGCGTGTGCATCGGCGGCGACCGCGCTACCGGTTACGAGCTGAGCAAGACGCAGTTCCTGCGGATGATTCCCGACCGGAATCAGAATCCCGAACTGGACAAGCTGGAGCAGGACATTTTGAAAACGGCGAATGAACTCGGCATCGGCCCGATGGGTTTCGGCGGCAAGACGACGTTGCTGGGCGTGAAGATTTGCGCGGCGAACCGTCTGCCCGCGTCCTATTTCGTCAGCATCAGCTACATGTGCTGGGCGTATCGCCGCCAGGGCGTGACACTGGATGCGGAGGGGAAAATTGGGACCTGGCTTTATTAAAAAACCACGTATATGCCAAAGGCTTGGCAACGAGAAGACGCCCGCATTCAAGTGAAGAGCGCCTGTCGGTCAAGTTCCATTGCATGAAGCTTTCTTCCATTGACCCGAAGTTCCCCGGCTCCGACGCTTCCAAGGGAAGTCCCCGGTTCGTTTTGGAGTTGTTTGTCATTCTTTGCCTGACCGTATGTTATTATTTTCTGGTCCGCAACTTCGCCTTTGGGGTCGGAACCGATTGCACAAACCACATAGTGTTTACGACCTGTTCAAAGTCAACCTATCACCTGGAAAAGTTGTATGATGTGTGGAAAGGCCGGGTGTCGGGCATGTTGCTGTCAGGGGCGCTGTTTGATTTGTTAGTCAAGGATGGCAGCTATCAAGTCGAACAGCATGCAATGGTATTTGGCCTGTACCAGGCATTTTGGCTGCTGATGCTGATGCTGACGATACTGGTCGCTGTGCGGGAATCCTTGCTGGTCAACCTGAGCATCTTTGCCGGGCTGATCTACAATTTTGCTCCGGCGGCGGGTTTTTATTTTTATCCGTGGGACCTGCCGGCAACCGTGTTTCTGACGCTGGCGGTTTTGCTCCATGAGCGGGGGCATCGGGTGCTGATGCTGGCGGCCATCGGCGCGGGCTGTTTTTTCAAGGAGACCGTGCTGGTGGGTGCGATCCTGTGCCTGTTTGCCCGGGGGTGGAAATGGCGCTGGCGGGTTCTAAGTTTTGTGGGGCTGGCGGCTTTTTACATTTTAGGCAAGCGATATCTGATCGGCACCCTGCACTTGAAGACGGCGGTTCTGGCGATGGGCGATTCCACCAATGTAAGGCAGTTGCTGCGCGCGGATTATTTGATCAGCAATCTCAAACTGTTTTTTTCGGACAAGGCGACCCAAGTGCTGTTTGCGAATGCGGGGACGCTGGTGGCGGTCCTGGTGTTGGGCTGGGAAAAGCGGTTCCAGCCTTACCTGTGGATGATTGTGGCGTATGTAGCGGGGCAATTCATGTATGGGACGTTCAGCGAAGTTCGCATCTTCATGCAGGTGCTGCCATTGAGTTGCCTGGTGTTGAGTGAGTGCGCGCAGGGCTGGAGCCGGCATTTGACGGATGCGGCCGTGCTTACTCAGTCCAACTCCAGTCCAGACCAAAATGACAGAAATGGAAAGGATTGTGTAAATGCACCGGCAAGGGAGGAGAGCGCATGGGCGAGTCGGAAGAGCGACAGGGGTCTGATCTTGATGGCGGTCATAATGATGGTGATCTCCGGCAGCGGGGTCGTTTTGGCCTATGATGCGCTGTTGGGGAGCAGGGAACCCGAGTATCAGGCGCGGTTGGTGGCGGCATCGAAAACCAGGGCGGTGCAGGGCGAGGCGGCGGCGCAGTATGCGCTGGGCACCTACTATTACAGAGGGGTGGGTGTGGCCAAAAATTGGCCGGAAGCCTTCTATTGGTTCAGAGAAGCGGCTGAAGGGGGCCATAGCGGCGCGCAACTGGCATTGGGGTTGTTTTATTTACAAGGTAAAGGGACGGCGCAAAGCTATGAGGCTAGCATCCCTTGGCTCCGCAAAGTTGCCGTGCCAAACAACCAGAAGGTGCTATACCACTTCGGATTGGACTATCCCGAAGGATTCGGCGTCAAACGTGGTATGATCGATCATTTTCAGTATCTGGCCTGGCTGGGTCCGCTGGCCCTGGCGGCGGCGGGGTTCACGGTCGTTGTTGGTTTTGTTTGCAAACGGAAATCGTTTTTTGACCCGGCACTGTGCATCGCAATGGTGCTGGCGATTGGGGCCTTGAGCTGGCGATGGAGGTATGACGGGGTCGAAATGTTGTGGCAGAGCATCATCGTCCGTGATCCTAATTGTTATTTAGCCCGCAAGAATCTGGGTTATGCGTTGCTCCAAACAGGACAGCAAGACAAGGCACAGGCCTGTTTCCAAAAGGCAGTGGAACTCGATCCCGACGATGCCTACTCCCACTTTAATCTCGGCCTTGTGCTGACCCAAAAGGGGCAATTGGACGAGGCGATCGCCCATTACCGAAAGGCGACGGAACTCCAGCCCGACTATGCTGACGCGCACAGCAATCTCGGCTACGCGCTGGCTAATAAGGGGCAATTGGATGGGGCGATCCGCCAGTTTCAAGAAGCTCTAAGGTTGAAGCCCGACTTTGCCGAAGCAAGCAACAATCTGGCTCGAACGCTCGGCCTTAAGGAAGCCGCGGCGAAGCAACCAACATCTTCGACAAAACCCTGAGCGTTGACTGGAGACATTGACGGTGTAACGATTCAACAAATTAACAAGCCATGATCAAACTGAGTTTTCCCTTCACCGAAGAAAAAATCCGGGCGCTGAAAGTCGGCGACGAGGTGTTGATTTCCGGCGTCGTGTTCACCGGACTCAACGCTGGATGTGAATGGAATATTGAGAAGTGGCTTTACTGATGCGGTAACCCATGAGTGACGAATCAAAATCCTCCTGTATGGCTTTGCCCTAATTGGGTGGACAGGTTCATAAAGAACCCATATCATCATGAGATGAACCATGTTGGGGAAAGTGCCCTTGCGCGGCGAAAGCAGAATAGAGAGCGAGTCTGAGCCAATGAAAACACCCGTTGCCTCTTATCGGCCAGCATCGATTGGTCATCGGTGTTGTGTCGGCATCATCCTCATGGCCGTTTGGTTCGCGCTCAGAGTCCCGGCCGGGGCGCAAACCGTGACCATTGATGGCGCCCAGACCTATCAAGTCATCGACGGCTTCGGCGTCAACGCGAATCATCGGAGCTGGACCAACAACGAACTGCAGCCGGTGCTCGATGCCTTGATTGACCAGGCGGGGATGACGCTGTTCCGGGTGATCTATGACCGGACGGACTGGGAAGCCACCAACACCAACCCCTACAACACCCGCCCCACCGTAATAAATTGGAATTACTACAACACGGTGTACAGCGCGCCAGACTTCGAGAAAATGTGGGGCATGATCGCCTATCTGAACCAGCGCGGCATCAGCAACGGGTTGGTGCTGAATTTTCAAGGCATCGGCCCGTCATGGATGGTCAACAGCAATACCTACGTCCTCAAGCCCGGCTACGAAGATGAGTGGGCGGAGATGATTGCATCGTTGTTGGTTTATGGTCGAAACACGCGCCATCTCCAGTTCGGTTTGGTCGGGCCGGACAACGAGCCGGACAACACGCCGGACCCCATCCAGGGCGTGCAGGTCGTGAACTCCGCCCAGTACATCCGCATGTTGCATCAACTGGCGTTGAAGCTCAATGCGAATGGCGTGGGTGACCTTCGTTTCGTGGCCCCCGATCTTGGCTACGGCGGCACGAACTGGCTGGCGCAAATCATGAAGAACCGCCTGATCATGGCGAAGCTGGCGCATTTCAGCGAGCACAGCTATCTGGCCGACGGCGGCAATTCGGCCGGGGTGTATGACTTCCTCCAGCAATCCGCCTATCCGGATCGCAATTTTTGGATGACCGAGTTCAACGTCTGGTGCAGCGATTGTGAGAGCTGCGTGGGCGGGCCGAGTGGTTGGAGCTATTTTCGCGGCA
>JBEKKZ010000019.1:0-43426 GCA_050010435.1 Verrucomicrobiota bacterium
TCCTGCCATCACTGCTTTCGTCATATGGTTTCCTTTCGGTTCGTTGTTTGTTTGCTACAACGACAACGTTTTACCGGAAGGAAACCTTCCTCCGCTACTCAGCCCTTAATGTTTATCAGTTCCTAGTATTGTAGTATTCTTGCATTTCATCCCGACGGCACCCGGAACACGGAATTTGGGGTTCGACCAGAACAAGTGGATAAATCGCTGAATCGCGGATGAACATCCGTCTTTCCGACCCGCGCCCGGTTTTCACTCACGGCGGGAGCGGTCGGCCCTTGGTTTCGGGAGCAAATGGCAGAATCAGCAGTCCGACGAGATAAATCACGGCCACGGCGCTGGCGGCGCGGCCAAAACTGCCCAGCGCTGTGACCAGGCAGCCGGTCACGAACGGACCGGTGGCAGCCAGCACCCGGCCGATGTTGAAACAAAACCCCGCGCCGGTCGCGCGAATCCGCGTGGGATACAATTCCGGCAGGTAAATCGGAAAGCCGCTGAAAATGCCGTTGTTGAAAAAACCCAGCAGCGGTAACAGCAACAGCACCTGGACGTAGGTTCGCGGGGTCAGGAACGTGACGGGCAGCATCACCAGACTGCCCGCGCACATCAGAGCAAAGACTAGCCGCCGGCCCACGCGATCAGCCAGCGGACCGAAACTGAGGTAACCCGCCAGCGCCCCGACATTCAGCAGCATGGTGGCGTAGCTGACACGGCTCGTGAGTTCGGAGGCGTTCAGGCCTTGCAATCCCGGCAACGCGCGGATGAGCGTTGGCGTCCAGTTCGTCGCCCCCCACAAACCGAACACAGCCACAAACGCCAGCCCGGAGCCAACCAGCGTGGCGCGCAACAGTCCTGGCGCAAACAGTTCCGTCAGTTTTAACCGGCGCACACCGCCGGCCGACCGTTCTTCGGCACGGGCCTTGACCCATCGTTCCGGTTCCTTGACCCACAAGAAGACGAGGAGCGCGACCAACGCCGGCGCAACCCCGACCACAAAGATCGGCCGCCAGCCGCAGTTGCGCAGGAGCAGGTTAAGGATCGCCGCCACAAAAAATCCCGCGGCCCACGCCGATTGCAACAGTCCCGCCGCCTTGGTGCGCTTGTCCTCCGGCCACACTTCCGCCACCAGCGCCGCACCCGCCGCCCATTCGCCGCCGATGCCCAGCGCCGTGAGGAAACGGAACAGTGCCAGTTGCCACCAGGTCTGCGACATTGCGGCCAGGCCGGTGAACGCGGCGTAAATCAGGATGGTAAAAACCAGCGTCTTGGTCCGCCCGAAATGGTCCGCCAGAATGCCGAACAGGACGCCGCCAATGGCCCAGCCGATCAAAAAAATCGAGAAAATGATTCCGCCATACCAGCCGATGACCTCGGCGGTGACGGGTCCGCCGCCGGTTGCGCGCAGGAGGTCGTGCAGCGCAGGTTGCAGGACGAGCGCGTAGATGGTGGAGTCCATCGAATCGAACACCCAGGCGAGCCACGCGACGAAGAGCACCAGCCATTGGTAGCGCGTGATCCCATGACGCCACGAAGCCAAGTTCACAAAACAAACTTGTAACGAAACATTTCAGCAAAGGGAAGCGTCAATATGAGCCACCCCGTTGACTCTTCCCCGGTTGCACTCCTATCCTGCCGAGGACAGGGATTGTTGCTGCGTCTCCAAACCAGTGAACAACGCCCGAAACGATTCCCCAGACTGCATCAAACCAGCGTAGGTACCAGGAACCGACTCGTTTACTTTCAAACGGGTTGTCGCGCGGAGCGCATTCCGGGTTGTGCAAAGGTATCAACCTGTTATAAAGCGCCTTATGAAACCACGTTCAATTCTTGCCATTCCGGCAATTCTTGTTGTCGCTTTGTCAATATCCGCCGCCGGCCCCGAAGCCGGCGATAGTCCGGTGGATCATTTGCCGCCGTATATCACCCAATTGACAACTTTTGGCGAGCGCCCCGATTGGTCGCACGACGGGAAGAAAATTTTGTTCATGTCGAAGACGTTTGGCGACGCGATGGAGATTGACCTGGCCACGAAGGCCATTCGCAACCTGACGGCCGATTATCCGCATTACGGCTACACCCGCGCGTTGTACCTCGCCAATGGGGATATTCTGCTGACCGGCCCGGAATCGTTCGATCCACAGAACACCGACAAAGCGCGGCGGCACTGTTATCTCTTCGTGCTCGACAAGAGCCTGACGAAACCCGCCGTGCCCCTCGGTGCGCTTTGCAGCGAAGGCCCGGCCATATCGCGCAAACGCATGCACATCGCCTGGACGCAATGGTCTGAATCGTCGAACGAAACGCCGCCGACCAACTCCACGATATTCGAAGCCGACATCGTTTACGAAAACGGCATCCCAAGATTGGCGGACCAAAAAACGGTTATTGACCGGCACGCCCTGCCGTTCCCGTGCACCATCGAAACCCAAAACTTCCGTCCGCCGGATGAAAAAGAGCTGACGTTCAGCGCCTACAATCCCCCCGGCACGGAATCGGACGTTTGCAGCGTGGACCTCGCCACCAGGAAGGTGACGAACTACACAAAGTCGCCGAATGATTACGATGAAGTGGAAGGCATTTCCCCGGACGGTCAGTACGCCCTCATCGAGTGCGACAAACAAAACCACCAAGGCCCCGGCCACATTGACCTTTGGAGGCTCAAGTTTGACGGCAGCGAATACAAACGGTTGACCTTCTTCAGCGATTATCCGGGCTACAAGGCTTCCAATCCCGTCGTGAGCGACGACGGACGTTTTTTCGCGTTTCAGATGGGGATGTCCCGGAACGCCGCCGGCGTTGGCCACGGCCTTTTCATTTACGACATCGAAAAGGCGGAAAAGGAAAAAATTCCTTGAGACCCTGCTTGCGAAGCGGGCGTCGCAATTGTGGCGTGTCCTGCTAACGACTCAATTGATACGCCTGCATAATGGTCGTGTATTTGGCAATCATGTTTGGCAGTTCCCAGTCCGGCAATCGCCCGTCGCGGAGGTAATGAAGAAAGTTTTCGGTGACCTGGGCAAAATGGGTTTCGTGACCGACATCATACTTCGCCGGCACGGTTATTGGCCACGCATTCCCTTCCCGCCGGAAACCGACACCGGGATATTTGCCCTGCAGTCCGGCAATCGCGTTCTTGAGCGCCGCCTCGAATGCCGCGTCGTCAACCCCGTCAGTTTTCTCGACGTAAAGAACCGGCTTGAATTTCTGTTCAATGCCCTGCCGGATGATCAGCCGCGCCTTGGTCCCGCGCATGACTGAGTAATGCGTATCACCCGAGCCAGGCGGCGCTTCAAAATCCCAGAGCACCGACACCTTCGCGCACACCCCCCGCAGCCGGTAAGTGAATTCGCCGTTGGCATAAACCTGCAGCAAGCCATCCTTCACGTCATTTTTTAGAAACTCCGGAAAATTTTCCGCGCCCGTCACCTGTTTGAATTGTACGCGCGTGAGGGGCGTTGCCCAGCGGCGCGCGCTCAACACGTTGACATCCGCCGGGTTCAATGCCTGCTCCGGGAATGCCTCCCACTGAACCAGATCCACCAGATGGGTGCTGACGTCCAGGATGCCTTCGCCTTCCTGGCGCACGTCGAAAAACCATTCCGGGCGCTTGAGCGGCGCACCGGCCACGGTTTTGGAAAAATAATGGACGCTTTTCATGGTGATGGCAGGCTCATTCGACGAACCCTTGGCCAGTTCCCCGAACAGCGCCGGTCGCCGCGACAACTCACGTTGCAACTCCGTCGTGATCTCATAACGCTCGGTCATGATGTCATAGAGCAGGACGTGATTGGAGGCCGCGACGGCAAACGCCTGTTGCAACCTGCCGAAATCCTGTGGCGTGATGGCCATCGGTTTGTCCGCGAGGACGTTCAGTCCGGCCTGCACCGAGCGGAGGATGTACTCCGTCTTCCGCGTGTTGTTACCGGCGATCACGACGGCGTTCCCCCGTTTGGCAGCGAGCATCTTCTCCAAAAAATCCGGGCCGGTGTAAACCTCCTCGCGCCAGTGCGTCGGCTGGTTTGACCGTGAATTGAAACTCTCAATCCGTTTGAGGTGTTCCTGCAGGTCTTCGCCGGCGGGCGCATACACCTGCACGAGCGGGTCCACGTCCGGGTACATGAATTTCTGCACCAGCGACGCGTGAAAATGTCCGGGGTCGAGCGTGATCAACTTAAATCGGGCGCCTCCGTCATTGGTTTGGGCCATCGCGGAGATTGCAGTAATGATCCCCATGCAAGCCAGCAGCAACGGGAAAATTCGATTCATGCTGAACCCTTTGCCAGCCGAAACGCCCCGTAAGGCGCGCGTTCAGGGCGCGACAGCATGGCGTTGGCCTGGTCGTCGTTGACAAACCGTTCGGTTTTCACGTCCCAGTTCAGCGGCCGGGCCAGTTTCATCGAGATCCAACTCAAGATGCACGCGCTGTTGCTGCGGTGGGCAATCGTCACCGGGGCCAGCGGGATCTGGCGCGACTTGACGCATTCGAGCCAGTTCCGGTGATGTTCGAGGCTGTGCGGCAAATGCACGGTCACACCTTTCGGGTCGAGGAGTTTCTCATTGCTCGCATCGAGCGGCTTCAAGGAAGTCGGGCGTGAGGCCGGGTCGCTGGCCGTGGTGGAGGTTTGCGGGTCGCGGGAAACAAAAATCCAGCCTTCGTCGCCGATGAACCGGATGCCGTTCGGGAACTTGTCCGTCACGGTCATCCGAATGTTGCCGGGATAGGTCAGTTCCACGTGGTAGGCGCCATGCACGTTCCAGATTTTGTTTGTCGGAAACTCGCCCTTGCCCTCGATCCGGCTCGGACCGCTCAGCTCCAGGTTCATGCCCCAATGCGCCGTGTCGAAATGATGCGCGCCCCAGCCGGTAATCATCCCGAGGCAATAAGACTCATTGCGCAGCCAGCCCGGACGGGAGGTGATGTCGTGCTGTGAATGCACGCGCTGTTCGGTGTAATAAACGTCCGGAGTCGGGCCGAGCCACATCTCGTAATTGAGATTCGGCGGAACCGGCTGCGGCGGGTCATCGGGCGCGGTGGGGTCAACCGGCAGTCCGATTTCCACGCGCTGCAAACGCCCGACGCGCCCGCTGCGGACGAATTCGCACGCCTTGCGGAATTGCTCGTTCGGCCCCCAGGAACGCTGCTGACTGCCAACCTCAAGGATGCGGTCGATTTTTGCCACCGCGTCGCGCAGCAATACGCCCTCGGCGTGGGTCATCGTCATCGGCTTTTGCAGGTAAACATCCTTCCCCGCGTAAATTGCAGCCAGCGCGATTTGCGCATGCCAATGGTCGGGGAGGCTGATGACAATGGCGTCAATGTCTTTCCGAGCGAGCAATTCCCGGTAATCGCCATGCGTGGAAATTGCGGGCGGCGTCCTTTTTTTGTCGTGATAAAATTTTTCAACGAACTCCCTGCTGGCGGCCATCCGTTTCGAATCCACGTCGCACACCGCCACGATGTCCGCCAGCCCGGAATTGAGCACGCCGGGCAGGTCATGCACGGTCGCAATCCGGCCACATCCAATCTGGCCGACGCGCACCCGGTTGCTGGGCGCGTCCGCCCCGAGCAGACGGGATGGGACGATGAGCGGCAACGCCAGTGCCGCAGTGCCGACAGCCGTGGTCTTCAAAAAATCGCGGCGGGTCATGTGATTTGAAGGGGATCTTTTCATGGCATGTGGTGGTGGCGTAGTGGCGGTTGGCAAACCGCCGCTGGAATTTGCGGCTTTCTACCGAAAGCCGCTACGTGGTTTGCGAGAAAGCCGTTGCTTGACCATGGATGGCTTCTTTGTCAGGGTCATGCACATGAGAATGCCACTTCCCCGCGTTTCCTGTAAAGCCGCTTTCATGGCGCTGCTGGTTTTCTGCATGTCCCAACCCGCCGCGCGTGCCGACTGGCAACGCACGGACACCACCCTTGCCTGGCGCGTTGGAACAAATGTGCTGTGGCAATTCAGTTTCGATCCGCAAAAGGGCAAACCGTTCTTTCATCCTCTGACGGTCGCCGGTGGCCCGGCCCTGACCAACTTCAAACCCGCGGATCATCCGTGGCACTACGGTTTCTGGTTTTCCTGGAAATACATCAACCACGTGAACTACTGGGAAGAGGACCGCACGACGGGTCACGCAGAAGGCGCGACCCGCTGGAGCACTCCGGTGATTGAAACGCAACCTGACGGCAGCGCTGTGATTCGGTTTGATGTCACCTACACCAATCCTTCGAACGGCGTGGACATGACCGAAAGCCGCGAGTTGAAGGTTTCCGCGCCAAAGTCCGACGGCGGCTACACCATTGATTGGGGCGCACGGTTCACCGCCGGAAAGGAAGGGGCCATTCTGGATCGCACGCCCCTGCTGGGCGAACCCGACGGCAAGGTCAACGGCGGTTACGCCGGCCTTGGTATCCGCATGGCGGGTCTGCCGCTGACGATGTCGGTGGTATGCACCACGGGGCTCGTGACCCATTTTGAAAGCGACCGTGCCCGGCCGAACGCCGCCGCCGTGGGCTGCAATTTTACGGAAGGCTCAAAGGAAATCGGCGGCATTGCGATCTTCAGCACTCCAAAGAATGCCGGCGAGAATGCGCCATGGTATATCATCAACTCCGAGCAGATGCGTTTTGCCTGCGCCGCCATTCTGGCTCCCAAAATCCGCACTCTCGCCCCGGGTGAACAGATGAACCTTGATTACCGGATTGCGATTCAACCTCAGGCCTGGACGACCAACGCGCTTCAAACCAGTTGCGCGGCGTGGCTTCAAACGACCCGTCCGACGCATTGAGAATGGCGAAGGACCACTGCTGTCCAAAACCGCGTTTTTTGGACAGCAGTATTTTTGACCTTTTTCCCGTCAAACAGCCTTTTTATTAAATCGCTCTTTCTCGCTTACGCATAATCCAAGGTATCCGTAATCACGACAAACAAAATATGTCATGGAATAACTCGCTCCCTTGCTCTTGGGAAACATCCAACTTGGAGCGAGCTTGCTGGCGTCTAAAAACTTACCAGCGACTAACTTTGTCCCTCTGCAACTCGGACAAACTAACTTTGGTGATAATTTTTCCATAAATGTGATGATGCCTAACCGCAAAAGAGCCACATACCAACAAACAGTTGTCCTCTTAATCTTAAAGATACATTTGTATTATCAGGCGGCAAAGGGTTATGTGGAATTAAGAAGGAGCGACGACAACACTCTTTGGGAACACCTTCCAGACTTGTATGCTATACAAGAACATAAAAACAAAAGACCGTGGCAGGAATTGATTTGGAAGCCTGAAGAATTGTTACAGGCATTAACAGATTTGAATCAGGTTTCTTTTGGTTTTTATTTATTCAATGCGTCCGGCTTATGCCGGCCTTAAAAAAACATTTTCAATAATAGTAAGTGCTCGTGCCTAGATTGCCTGTGTATTGCCACGTAATGGCAAGGCGGTTATGAGTATCCACGTGGCCGTCGGCATAACCCACGTTGACTGATTGCAGACTGCCATTATAGAAATGAGCGTAACCAAGCTTGCCCGTCACAGGTGGTGGGATTTGATTTACATCGATCGTGGAGCCGCATTCCGTATAATCGCTGATGATCGGCTGTGTAGAGATGCTAGTGTCGCTTGACTTTTGCGGCCAGGGAGCCGCACCGACCGGGGCATAAGTCGAGTCGAGAGGCCAGGGATATAATGACGCCGGACCGGCTTGCCAGGGCACTATCACTTGGAGTCCACGGTTGGCTAAACTTGTCAGCCGTGGCACCCACCACAGGTGTATCAGTTTTGCATACCCTCCGTTCATCGAGCGTCCCCCGGAACTAGAGGGACCTGTGAACCATTGATTAAGTTCTTGAACGGAAACCATGTAATGATGATAGGGAACCCCATTGGCATAAAACCAGTTATTGGCGACGTCCAGGTCTCCCGGTCTGACTGGACAAAAATACATAGCCAACGTCATCCCATAAGGTATCATGTTGGAAATAAAATTGGTGGAAACGTCCGTCGGGTTTCCGCCTGCCATTAAACAATTAAATGAGGGCATGCAGCCCTGCGGATCGTCCGTGGCATACACACTGCACATTGTGCCCCACTGTCTGTAGTTGGAACTACAGCTAAGGACCAGGGACCTGTATTTCGCTTTGGACAGTGCTGGCAGCAGAATCGCCGCCAAAATGGCTATGATGGCAATGACCACCAATAGTTCAATCAGTGTGAAGCCGCCAAGCCGGAGGTTTGTCTTTTTTGACTCGCAGAACATATGATTCGAGATTTCCCATTTGATTGTTTGCCCACAGCCAGCGTGGGCTATTTTTGAGTATTTTAATTCCGCTCCGCATTATTGCAAGTTTTTTTCATCGTTTTTCAGTTTCCATACTCCGTTTTTACTGTTCCGAGGCTCTGCAGGCGCCATTTGGGACCGCCAACACGCATTTCCGTCCGAATGCAAAGACACCTCATCCGTGGCGCCCGATGTACCCCTGCATTTTTGACACGTTCCGCCTTCGTCCTGACACCGCCGGTGCCAATCGCAGGCGCTCAATTGCCCGCAGGATGGCGCGGAACAACTCTCTCGGAACCGCCCACCTCCGCCATCTGGAAGACTACCTGCCGGGCATGGCGCACGACCTTCGCCCCGATCTTGATCAGTTTCTCCCGCAACGTCGTCAACGTCCAGTGACGCACTGCCTGGGGCAACACGGCCTGCCGCAGGAAGTTGCCCAGGTTGTAGGCCAACACGAACAGTTGCAGCCGCACCTGGTTGTCCACAAAGTCGTGACAGGACAGGCGGATCCATTTGACAGCGTTCTGGCCTTCCTTGATCCACTGCTCCGCCGTGCCCCGCTGGTTGTAGAACCGCACCACCCGTTTGGCGGGCCGGCTTAGATTGGTCACGATGAACCCGACACGAGGGAACAGTTCGCCGTTGTGCCACTCCACCTTGGCCACCACGCGACGGGCGCGATCCCAACTCTGCGCCTGATACAAAAAGCCGGCATACCAGACCACCGGCGCGTTCGCGGGGTGCCCCACCGGACGGGTCAGCAGTGGCTCGATGTCCCGCAACAACACATCATTGCCCGGCAGCCGGATGGCATACTCGAAACCCTCGGCTTCCAGAAACTCATAGACATCCGGGTTGGCAAAAGCGGCATCGGCCCGAAAATAGCGCGGAATGTTTCGACCGCGATAGCGTGCCACCACCGGTTCCAGCACCGCTCGCCAATCCTTGGCACTATGCACGTTGCCGTCGCGCAGCAGAGACTGCTCCACATCGCCAAACTGATTGAAGCAAAACAGCGGGTGGTAGCAAGTGCAGCCGAAATGCCCGTTGAAGGCAGTGCCTTCCTGTTCGCCATAGGTCTCGCTGACCGAACTGTCCATGTCCAAGATTAGTTCCCGCATCGGCTGGCGTTCCCGAAGCCGGTCAATCCACTTCCCTGATAGCTTCGTCAACTCCGCCAAGTTGCCCGGCGGTGTCAACACCTCGGTCTCGAACCGTCCCATCTGGCTGGTGGAGGCCGCCGGGCGTTCCGTGGCTCGCCCGCCGACTACATGCCGCATCGTGGGATCGACCGAGAGCCGTTCGGCGTCATTGGTGTCCTCATACCCCGCCGGCTAAAGATCGACTGTCGCATCAGCGCAACCAGCGTGGGTTGCGTGTTCTTTCCCGTACGCCAATCATTCAGCAGATCCTCCCCAAGGACAGTCAGACCCAGCGCCTCATCAAGTTCCCTATAGACCAATAACCCGGCGTCGGACGTGATCTTGGAACCGTGAAACTCCAGCTTCAAACGACTATCAAAAGTTACCCGCAGAGCCTGTTTTTGACCGGTGCGGACGGCGTTCAAGGCGCGATTCATTCCGGTCGTTTCAGTCGTTGATTCGGATGCCAGCAGTTCGTGTAATTTGGAGTTCGACCAGAACAAGTGGATCAATCACTGAATCGCGGATGAACAAACGGGCATCTGTAAGACGCTGCGCATTTCACGGCCAATGCTGTACCGATACTTGGCGATGAAGTAAATCTGGCGCTTCGCAGATTGTTGAGCCAGCATCCCAACACTGATCTGTTCCAGTGTTGGCACTTGAAGCATTTGGGAATTCGCTTCCGTTGCGACGACTTAAGGAGCCAATGTGGCTGCCACTTGAAAGAAAACCGGCGTCGGCAGGCTCCGGGTGTCGAAGTAAACCGTTGCCGAATTGCCCGTCGCGGTCAATGGCTGGGTTGCCAGGACAACTTTGTGACTGTCCAACACGCTGACGCTGTAATGCTGATTCGGTTGGGTGGCAACACTCACCGCAATTTTTTCTTTGATCATCTGGCAACCGGATACCCGCGGGCTGGCTGCGAGCGGGGCCATGCTCACCTTGGCTGCAGCCGGTTTGGCCAACACCGCGTTTGAGGTCAAAGGCGGCAGATTTGTTTGATATCCGTCTGCCACCAAAGCCAGACGGAAAAACTGCCCGAAATCATTCAGCGGCGTGTTGGTTGTCCAGAGCGTTTCCGGCGGGACACTCCAGATGTAAGCGACATTTGTCCACGTCGTCAGGTCCGTGCTGGCTTGAAGCAGGAGGGTGGATGCATAATCCCACAAAAAATCCACGCCCGAAACCACGCCATTTGATTGGATCAACTGTTGGATGAAAATATCCGGCAGCAGTTTAAGCGCGTAAGAGAAATTCGTTGGTGAACCATCCGCCTCTTCAGGTGTGCATGGCACAAGACAAGGAAAAGCCGCGTAACCCACAATGTTGGCACTGAAATCTCCGTTCGACGCCCACGGATTAAATTCCGCAAGGTATAAGGAAAAAACCACGAGCGCACCGTCGCCAACACCATTGGTTCCCAGCCGGTAGGAAGTCTCGGCGCTGCGAACCAGAAAGACCTCTTCGTAAGGGCGTGCCGGATAGCCCTGGCTGAAAGACCATTCGGAATAGGAATCACCAGAATCGGAATTGGTCCAGTTTTGCGAGCTTGTGCTCTGATCGATCTGGTTGGTGAAATTGAGCGTCAGTTCGGTAATATCGGCCTCGGTGAAAAAAGGATCATTCATCACCTGCATGCGATATTGGAACCAGCCGTCACCCAGATAAGTGCTGTCAAACTGCAAAAAGGTCGTGGCAAAGCTGTTTTCAAACCCCAGTAGAAAAACCATTAGAAACCATGACAATAATTTTCCTCTCATCGAGGGGTACCTTATTCCAAGCCTTCACTTATGTCAAGAAGGGTTGCAACCAATCAACGCGTGTTTCGAGTTCTGGCGCAACCGGCCGTTTTGAAAAAGCCGGATGGTCAATTCATTCGGATCAATCTTCGTTTCCACGTAAGGTCCGAGCGGCGTGACGGGGAGTCGGTAAAATCGTTGCTCCGGCCCCATCCAGCCGAGGACATGGATTGTTACCGCGTCTCCAAACTGGTAAACAACGCCCGGAACGATTCGCCGGAGTGCATCAAAGCGGCGTAGGTAATGGCGACCCTACCGGGACTCGAACCCGGGCTCCCACCGTGAAAGGGTGGTGTCCTAACCGCTAGACCATAGGGTCACCAGAGCGCGCAAATATAGTCAACATCCACGCGCTGTCACGCAAATTTAAAAGGTGGCACAGGCCTCCGGCCTGTGTGCCCCATCCACAGACCAGAGGTCTGTGCCACAACCCGTTGCACAGGCTTCCAGCCTGTGTTTCGGATTTCACAGGCAGGGATGCCTGTGCCATGGTTCAAATTCAAGTTTGCTTCAACCTCATTTTCCCGATAACCTGCATTGATTCTGAAATGAAAATTTTTATTGATGGCAAATATTACGACGAGCGTGAGGCGAAGGTTTCAGTCTTCGATCACGGGCTGCTTTACGGTGACGGGATTTTTGAGGGCATTCGCGCCTATCACGGTCGCGTGTTCAAACTCAAGGAGCACATTGACCGGCTGTTTTATTCGGCCAAGGCCATCCTGCTTGAAATTCCGATGTCGCCCGCGCAAATCACGCGCGCAGTGGTCGAGGTGTGCCGGGAAAACAAAATCCGCGACGGCTATATCCGGCTCGTGGTGACGCGCGGCATGGGCACGCTCGGTTTGAACCCGAAGGGTTGCAAACGTCCATCGGTCATCATCATCGCGGACAAAATCCAGCTTTACCCGCCGGAAGTTTACCAGCGCGGTCTGGACATCATCACCGTGCCGACGACGCGCAATTTGCACAGCGCGCTCAACCCGGCCATCAAGTCGCTGAATTATCTCAACAACATCCTCGCCAAAATCGAGGCGAACAACGGCGGTTGCGAGGAGGCGGTGATGTTGAACGCGGAAGGTTTCGTGGCCGAATGCACGGGCGACAATTTGTTCATTGTGAAAAACGGCGCGCTGCTCACGCCGCCGCTGTCGGCGGGCGCGCTCTACGGCATCACGCGGCAGACGGTGATTGAACTGGCCGAAGCATCCGGCCTGAAGGTGTCCGAGCCGAACCTGACGCGTTACGATTTGTTCAGCGCGGATGAATGTTTTTTGACGGGCACGGGCGCGGAAATCGTGCCGGTGGTGAAAATTGACGGGCGGGTCATCGGCGCGGGCAAACCCGGCCGGGTCACGCGCCGGCTGGAGGATGAATACCACGCCTTGACGAAAGTCTCCGGCGAGCCGATATACAAATAGTGTTATGTTGTGCTCCAATTGCAAAGAAAAGCCGGCGACGGTGCATCTGACCCAAATCGTGGGGGACAAGATGCAGAAGCTGGATTTATGCGAGGATTGCGCCAAAGCCAAGGGCGTGAATGATCCGGGCGGTTTCGCGCTCGCGGATTTGATGCTCGGCCTCGGGGCGTCGCAGGAGATGGAACAATCTTCCGGCGGTGTGGAAATCAAGTGTCCGCGCTGTGGTTTCACGCAGGCGGATTTCAAAAAATCGGGACGGCTCGGTTGTCCGGAGTGTTATAAAACCTTTGCCGAGGGCCTGGAAGGTTTGCTCAAGACGATGCACAAAGGCACGCGGCACGCGGGCAAAGTGCCGGAAGCGTTGCGGGCATCACGCGAGCAGGCCGACCGGCTCAAATCGCTGCAAAAGAAACTGGACAAGGCCGTCAAAGAGGAAAATTTCGAACAGGCCGCCCAATTGCGCGACGAAATCAAACAAATCACTCCGCGCGGGACGGGTTTGACGGTGACGTGAGCCATGGACATCCACAAATTTCTCGTTTCACCCGCTGAGACCGCGCAACGGCACGGCCCGCACGACCGGATTGTCATGTCGAGCCGCGTCCGGCTCGCGCGCAATCTGAAGGACGCCA
Organism: Verrucomicrobiota bacterium; assembly: GCA_050010435.1. Classification (GTDB taxonomy): domain Bacteria; phylum Verrucomicrobiota; class Verrucomicrobiia; order Limisphaerales; family UBA11358; genus UBA11358. The sequence goes on from JBEKKZ010000019.1 coordinate 13,271, forward strand.
CGTTTCCCGGCTGGGCGAAAAAGCCGGAGCGCGTTCGCGTGTTTGATTTGATCCGTCCGGCGATTGAAAGTTTGCCGGAAATGAAGGACGCCTTTTCCGAGGCGATGGACAATCTCAGCGCGCTCGACAAACAGATTCTGGTCGAGCGGCATTTGATCAGCCGCGAACACGCCGCGAAAAGTTCCGGCAGCGGCCTGGTGCTGAACCGCGACGAAACCTTTTGCGTGATGATCAACGAGGAGGATCATTTGCGGATGCAGGCATTGCGTCCCGGTTTGCAATTGCGGCAGGCGTGGAGCGCGATTGATCATCTGGATTCCGAGCTGGAGAAAAAACTCGATTACGCCTTCAACAACGACCTGGGTTACATGACCGCGTGTCCGACCAATCTGGGCACGGGCATTCGCGTGAGCGCGATGCTGCATCTGCCGGGACTCGTTTTGGCCGAGCAGATCAATCCGATCATTCAATCGGTCAACAAGCTTGGCCTCGCGGTGCGCGGGCTTTACGGCGAAGGCACGGAAGCGCTCGGCAACATTTTCCAGGTGTCGAACCAGATGACGCTCGGCGAAAACGAAATAACCATTGTCGAGCGGCTGGACAAGGTTTTGTCCCAAATCATCGAGCACGAGGAAAACGCGCGGCAGACGCTTTTGGAGAAAAACCCGAAGGTCGTTTACAACCACATTGGCCGCGCCTACGGCATTTTGGCCAACGCGCACAGCATTTCGTCGAAGGAAACGATGAACCTGCTTTCGTTCATGCGGCTGGGCGTGGACATGGACTTGTTTCCCGGCGCGGAACGTGCGTTGGTGGATGAGTTGTTCATTTTGACGCAGCCGGCGCATTTGCAGAAGAAGCTTTCGGACAAATTATCCGCCGAGGAACGCGATTTGATTCGCGCCGACATGCTGCGCGAACGGTTGAAAAACGTGGGCCGTCCGGTGGCAAAACATTTCGGCGCGCCGGGGACGGGGAATTGAGAAACGCGTTGGACAATGATTCGATGATTTGAGATATTGCGTCAAGAAATGATATGAAAGTTTTCATTAGCTATAGCGAAGCAGATGAAAAATGGGTGCGCTTGTTACGTTCCCGCCTGTCAGAAGAAGGATTTGAGGTGTGGAATTCCGCAAGCGACATCGCCCCCGGCGATAATTGGCTGCTGAAATCCGGCCGAGCGCTTCAAACAGCCGATGCGATGATCGTTTTGCTCTCACCGGATTCGGCGAAATCAGATTGGGTTCGTTCTGAAATCGAATATGCTTTGAGTTCGCCGCAGTTTCGTGGACGCGTGATTCCTTTGTTAATCAAGCCGACTGAGGATGTTCCCTGGATTCTCCACAAGTTGCACTTTATTCGCGCCACAAAAGACGTGGCTGAGACAATCAGCCGTGTCGTTACCATATTACAAAAATTGCCTGTTCCAGCATAAGGATGAAAAAGAGGGCGCGCATCCCGTTGCCACGTGAGGTGTTTCTCTCTCATTCAAGCAAAGATCGTCCAATGGCGATGCGGATTGCCAAAGCGTTGCGAAGTCATGGTGTGCCGGTTTGGTATAGCGAAACAAATCTCCTGGGCGCTCAACAGTGGCATGATGAAATCGGCGCGGCTCTCGCTCGTTGCGATTGGTTTGTAATTCTGTTAACACCACGGGCAGCAGTTTCCAAGTGGGTGAAGCGGGAACTTCTTTACGCTTTGCGAAGCCCGCACTACGAAGATCGGATTGTGCCAATCAATTACCGCAAGTGTGATTCTTCACGATTGTCATGGACGCTTGATGATTTTCAAGCAATTGATTTTACGGGCAAGTTCAACAACGGATGCCGCTCGCTTTTGCGCACCTGGGGTTTGGGATTTAAGGAATCGCGCTAGCGCGGCCACTGTGCAGTTTAATTCTTTTTGCGCCCGGGGTTGGTTTTCCCAAACTTTGTTGGACAAAATGGCATAACAGTTGCATTATATTGCGAGTATGAGTGACGAAGCCATGAGCAATTTCACGCCGCGCGCGCAGCAGGTGCTGGCGCTGGCGCGCAAGGAAGCCGACCGGTTCAATCACAATTTCCTCGGCACGGAGCATCTGTTGCTGGGCTTGATCAAATTGGGGCAGGGCGTCGCCGTAAACGTGCTCCAAAAAATGGGCCTCGACCTCGAAACCGTCCGCATGGAGGTCGAGAAACAGGTCGGCACCGGCCCCGACCAGAAAATGATCGGGAACATTCCTTACACCCCGCGCGTGAAAAAGGTCCTCGCACTCGCCTCCAAGGAAGCCAAGGCGCTCAATCACACTTACGTCGGCACGGAACACATTTTGCTCGGCCTGCTCCGCGAGGGCGACGGTGTCGCCGCCAAGGTGCTCAAAAATCTTGACGTGGACATCGAGCAAACGCGGCAGGAAATTTTGCGGGAGCTCGATCCGAATTTTACCGGCGAGGAATCGTCCATTCCCGAGCCCGGGGAAAAAGGGTCGGGTGTGGGGCCGGAGAAAAAGGGCGAAGTCAAAACGCCCGCGCTCAAGGCGTTTGGCCGCGACCTTACGGATATCGCGCGCAAAGGCGACCTGGACCCGGTCATCGGCCGCAAAAACGAAATCGAGCGCGTCATTCAAATTCTCTGCCGCCGCACCAAGAACAATCCGGTTTTGCTCGGCGAAGCGGGCGTGGGCAAGACGGCCATCGTCGAAGGGTTGGCGCAGGAAATCGCCAGCGGCAACGTGCCGGAAATTTTACGCGACAAGCGCGTTGTCACCCTCGATCTCGCGCTCATGGTCGCGGGCACGAAGTATCGCGGCCAGTTTGAAGAGCGCATCAAGGCCGTCATGGATGAGATTCGGCGCGCGAAGAACATCATTTTGTTCATTGACGAATTGCACACCATCGTCGGCGCCGGTTCGGCGGAAGGCACGATGGACGCCTCGAACATCATCAAGCCCGCGCTCAGCCGCGGCGAGATGCAATGCGTCGGCGCGACCACGCTGAACGAATACCGCAAATACATCGAGAAGGACGCCGCGCTCGAACGCCGTTTTCAAGCCATCAAAGTCGAAGCCCCTTCGGTGGACGAGGCGGTTTTGATTTTGAAGGGCCTGCGGCGAAAATACGAAGATCATCACAAGGTTGAATTCACGGACAAAGCCGTCGAAACCGCCGTCAAATTATCCGACCGTTACATCACCGACCGGTTTTTGCCGGACAAGGCGATTGACGTGATGGACGAATCCGGTTCCCGCGCGCGCATTGGCACGATGACGCGGCCGCCGGAGACCAAGGCGCTCGAGGCTGAGATTGAGGAAATCAAAACCAAAAAGGAACGCGCCATCAAGAACCAGGATTTTGAAGGCGCGGCCTCGATGCGCGACAAGGAAAAGCAGGCGAAGGAAAAACTGGAGTCCATGCTCGCCGCGTGGCGCGTCAGCCGCGAGGAAAAGCGCGTGGTGGTGGACGAGGACGACATTTTTCACGTCGTCGCCAAATGGACCGGCATTCCGATCAAGCGCATGGGACAGGATGAAACGCAACGATTGCTCACCATTGAAACCGAGATGGAAAAAGTGGTCATTGGCCAGCGCGAAGCCGTTTCGGCCATTTGCAAGGCGCTGCGCCGTTCGCGGGCGGATTTGAAAGACCCGCGCCGGCCCATCGGCACGTTTTTGCTGCTGGGCCCGACCGGGGTCGGCAAAACGCTTTTGGCCAAGACGATGGCCGAGCAGATGTTCGGCGACGCGAAATCGCTCGTTTCCCTCGACATGAGCGAATACATGGAGAAATTCAACGTCTCGCGCCTCATCGGCTCGCCGCCGGGCTACATCGGTTACGAGGAAGGCGGCCAGCTCACCGAAAAAGTGCGCCGCAATCCCTACTCCGTCGTGCTCTTCGACGAGATTGACAAGGCGCACCCGGACGTGTGGAACATCCTGTTGCAGATTCTGGAAGAGGGTAAACTGACGGACAACGTCGGGCGGATCGTCAATTTCCGCAACACCATCGTTTTGATGACTTCAAACGTCGGCTCGGACGTCATCAAACGCACGTCCACGCTCGGTTTCTCGCCCATCAGCGACGAGGCCAGCTACGAAAAAATGCGCGAACGGATCATGGACGAGGCCAAAAAGACGTTCCGCCCCGAATTCCTAAACCGGCTGGACGACCTGATTGTGTTCCGTTCGTTCACCAAGGCCGATCTCATCCAAATCCTCGACCTGGAAGTCGGGAAAGTTTTGGAACGGCTCCGCCATAAAAACATCCGGCTCGAATTGGATGACAAAGCGAAGGATTTTCTCGTTGAGAAAGGCTATGACCCGCAATACGGCGCGCGTCCCATGCGCCGCTCGGTGGAACGTTTTCTCGAAGACCCGCTGGCCGAGGAAATTCTCAAGGGCAATTTGCATGCCGGCGAGCCAATCGTTGTCACATCCGACAAGGAGAAGCTCGTCTTCAATCAAACCGCCGCCGCCGAAGGCGCGCTGTCGAGTTAGACGCCCGGCATTCGGAGGGCGGAGCTCCGCAGGCCCCAACTTTAACCGCAAGGAACGCAAAGAGCAAAGAAAACGCTTTTACACGAATTTCGCGAATCGACGCGAATCAACCCCAGACCCGTATCCGAGAACCAAGAACCGAAATAAACCGCTTATCTCCGCTTATCAGCGCTGATGAGTGAAGATTAGCGGTTTGCCGCTTGCCCGGCGGCTTTTCTGAATTAACCTGTCATCGTGCCTGGGTTCACTGACCGACATTTCTTTTTGCTCGCCGTTGCGATTTACGGTTTGAGCACGGTTTACTCGGTTTTCCTGTGGCGAAAAGGGTTTCGCAAGGATGACCACGTGAATTATTTCCTGCTGCTCGCCGCATTCGGGCTCCACACGATCGCCATGTTCCAGCGCGGCTTTTCCCTTAGCCAATGCCCCGTCAACAATCTTTACGAAGCCACCACGTTTATCGCGTGGGCCATCGTCGCCGCCTATCTCGTCGTCGGGTTGCTGCCGCGATTGCGTTTCCTCGGCGCGTTCGCGTCGCCGGTTTTGTTCGCGATTGGCGTGTTCGCCTTGATGCCCGCGCTTGACCCGCCACGCGGGCCGAAGCCGGAATTCTCCGGTGCGCTGACCAGCCTGCACGCCGCGACGATCATGCTCGCTTATGGCGCGTTTGGGCTCGGCGCGGTGGCAGCGGGAATGTTTTTGACGCAGCAGCACGATTTGAAATTCCACAAACTTCGCGCCGTGCTGTCGCTGTTGCCGCCCATTCAACGGCTCGAGATCGTGGCCAGCCGACTCGTGCTTGCCGGGCTGGTGCTTTTTACCATCGGACTCGAGGCAGGCAGACAATTGCCCCGGCCCGAAGGCGTCAGCTACTGGCAGGATTCGAAAGTCGTCTGGTCCATCCTGATGTGGCTGGTTTATCTGGCGCTGCTCGTGTGGCGCCGGGTTTTCCCGCAATCGAGCCGCCGTTTTGCGACCGGCGTTATCGCCGCGTTCGCATTCCTGCTCCTTACCTTTTGGGGCACGAACCTGCTCTCGACCCTGCATCATCCATGAAATTCGAAGTGCGAAATATGAAGTGCGAAGTGCGAGCCGAAACATCCGCCCGACAAACCAATTTACTTCGTCCTTCTCACTTCTCATTTCTTACTTCCCCAAAATGAACGTCGTTGTCATCGGCCTGAGCCACCATTCGTCGCCCGTTGAACTGCGGGAACGATTCGCCTTTGCCGAGGCGAAAATTCCCGAAGCGCTCAAATCGCTGCGCGAATCCGGCATCGCCGGCGAAGCCGTGATTCTCTCGACTTGCAACCGGGTGGAAATTTACGCCGCGACTGCACTCGAACCCGCCCGGGCGTTTGTTGAGTTGAAACGATTTCTCACAAGGTGGGGCGAGACTCCTGGCGAGCCGGACAATTTGGGCGTCGCAGAGCTCCGCCCTCCGAAAGCCGCGCTCGACAATGAACTCTACACGCTGGCCGAACCGCAGAGCCTGCAGCACCTGTTCAAGGTGGCGTGCGGGCTGGATTCGATGGTGCTCGGCGAAACCGAAATTCTCGGCCAACTCAAAAAGGCTTACGACCTTGCGTTCCGGCACCGCCACACCGGCGCGCGTTTGAACAAAGCATTTCAACGCGCGTTTCACGTTGCCAAACACATTCGCACCGAGACGAACATCCAACGCGGGAGTGTTTCCGTGGCGTCGGTCGCGGTCGAGTTGGCGGAGAAAATTTTCAGTTCGCTCAACGACCGCGAAGTGCTGGTCATCGGCGCCGGCGAAACGAGTGAAAAAACCGCGCGCGCCCTGCTTTCGCGCGGTGCGCGCAGCATCATCGTCGCCAACCGTTCGCACGACCGCGCGGTGGCACTGGCGGCCGAACTTGGCGGACGCGCCGTGCAGTTCGACGATTGGGCAGGGGAGTTTCAGAAGATTGACATTGCCATCAGCAGCACGTCCGCGCCGCACCACATTCTCGACCGCGCCCGGCTCGAGCCGTTGATGAAGCTGCGCCAGCACCGGCCGTTGCTGCTCATTGACATTGCCGTGCCACGCGACATTGATCCGGAAGTAAATTTTCTGGAGAACGTCTATCTTTACAACATTGACGACCTCCAGGCCATTGCCGACGACTATTTGCGCTTGCGCAAGGAGGAAATTGCACGGTGCGAGCAGATCATTGCCGAGAAGGTGAAAACATTGCTTGAGACGCGGCCGACAACGGGTTTGCCGTTTGATTTGCGCCCGGTACCGGCCTTGAACAGACCATGAAAAAGAATTTAACGCAGAGACGCGGAGAGCGCGGAGAAACGCAAAGAAGATTTTCTCCGCGAACCTCTGCGTTCTTTGCGTCTCTGCGTTAAAAAATGCCAACCGAACGACCAATCATCATTTGCACGCGCGGCAGCGCGCTGGCGCTCGCGCAGGCAAATATGATTGCCGCGCAATGCCGTGAAACATTTCCAAAACTGCGCTTCGAGCTGAAAATCATCAAGACCACCGGCGACAAGTTACAGAAGGCCTCGATGGCAAAAGTCGGTGAGGGTTTGCCGAAAGGCCTGTTCACCAAGGAACTCGAAGTCGCCCTCGTCAAAGGCCGGGCCGATCTTGCCGTGCATAGTCTGAAGGATTTGCCGACTGATCTGCCCGCTGGACTCACGCTCGCCGCCACGCCGAAACGCGCCGACGTGCGCGACGTACTGATTTACCGTGATGCCGAATATCTCTCTCAACTCTCAACTCTCAACCCTCAACCAGTTGAATGGTCTCCGGGCCAGGACGCGTTGCGTGGCTTCAAACCACACCTGAAACTGAAGGATTTTCCGAAAGGCGCGACCATTGCCACCAGCAGCACCCGGCGCAAGGAACAATTGCTCGCGGCGCGACCGGATTTGAACGTGGTTGAAATCCGCGGCAACGTCACCACGCGAATGCAAAAAGTCGCCGAGCGCGGCGAACTGGACGCGACGGTGCTCGCGCTCGCCGGTCTGACGCGGCTCAACTTCCGCGTCATGCCCGAAAGCAAACTCGAAGGCGACGCCGTGCCGGACGGTTTGCTGGCGACGATTCTGGACGTGGACGTGATGCTGCCGTGCGTAGGGCAGGGGGCCATTGGCATTGAGATTCGCGCGGACGACGAGCGCATCGCCAAAATTTGCGAGCGGCTGAATCATTTCAACACGTTCCAGTGCGTGACGGCGGAGCGGGCGTTTCTGCGCGCGATGGGCGGCGGCTGCCAGAGTCCGGTGGCCGCCTATGCCGAAATCAACGGCAGCCGGATGGTGATGAGCGCGGTGTCGTTCCGTGAAGGACCGGCCAAGCGGAGCGAGGGGAAACGGCCCATTGCGGAAGCGTCGGTTTTGGGTGAGGAACTGGCGACACAGTTAAAATAAATGGCAGTCGCAATAGCATGATAATTCTGGAGCAGGAAAATCTAATATCGCTCAGGACAGCGATGGTTTATGAAAAAGAAGGTACGCACGCAAGAACATCGCTCCGCTCGTTCTTGTGGAAATTTGGGCGGCGCGGCAGCGCCCGCCCTACCTTTGTGTCAAATTGCACGCCGGGTTGAAACAAAAACGGCGCGGGTTTTGGCCCGCGCCGTTGTCCCCAGTGCCTCCGGAGCGTGTGTTACACGTCGTAATACATGAAGAATTCGTACGGATGCGGGCGCAGCCGGATGGCGTCATGTTCCTTCCGCTTGTTGCTGATCCACATTTCGAGGAAGTCTTCGGTGAAGACACCGCCCTTGAGCAGGAACGCATGGTCTTTCTCGAGGGCTTCAACAGCTTCCTCCAAACTGCCGAGGATTTGCGGAATTTTCGCGTGCTCCTCCGGCGCCAATTCATACATGTTTTTGTCAATCGGTTCGCCGGGGTTAATCTTGTTTTGAATGCCGTCCAGACCGGCCATGAGCAGCGCAGCGAAGCAGAGATACGGATTCGCCGCCGGATCCGGCGGGCGATATTCGAGGCGCTTGGACTTCGGGCTGTCGCTGTAGGTCGGGATGCGGACAGCGGCGCTGCGGTTACGCGCGCTGTAAGCAAGATTGACTGGCGCTTCGTAGCCCGGCACGAGACGCTTGTAGCTGTTCGTCGTGGGGCTGCAAAAAGCGCAGAGGGTGCGGGCGTGCTTGAGCAAGCCGCCGGCATAATGGAGCGCCATTTTGCTGAGACCGCCATATTCCTTGCCGGCGAAGAGCGGCTTGCCCTTGCCCCAGATTGATTGATGGGTGTGCATGCCGGAGCCATTGTCGCCGAAGAGCGGCTTGGGCATGAAGGTGGCAGTTTTGCCGTGTTTCTTGGCCACGTTTTTGACAACATATTTGTAAATCATCATCCAGTCGGCGGCGGTGACGAGTGTGCTGAAGCGATAGTCAATCTCCGCCTGGCCGGCGGTGGCGACTTCGTGGTGCTGCTTTTCAACTTTGACGCCCAACTCTTCCATCGTCAGCACCATTTCGGTACGGATATCCTGCAGGGTGTCAGCCGGCGGTACGGGGAAGTACCCTTCCTTGTGGCGGATTTTGTTGCCTAGGTTGGGCATTTCATCGCGGCCGGTGTTCCAGATGCCTTCCTCGCTGTCAATGGAGTAGAACGTGCCATTGCATTTGGAGTCGAACTGAATATTGTCAAAAATGAAGAATTCGGCTTCCGGGCCGAAGAAGGCCTGGTCGCCGATGCCGGTGGAGACGAGATATTTTTCCGCCTTCTGCGCGATGCCGCGCGGGTCGCGGCTGTAAGGCTCCAACGTGCCGGTTTCGGCAACGGTGCAGGTGAGGCTCAACGTCGGAACGGCGCAGAACGGATCAATGAACGCTGTGACGGGATCGGGCATGGCCAGCATATCGGAGGCTTCGATGCTCTTCCAGCCGCGGATGGAGGAGCCGTCGAAACCGATGCCTTCGGCGAAAGTTTCCTCGGACAGTTCGCCGATGGGCATGGTGAAGTGCTGCCAGGTGCCGAGGGTGTCCACGAACTTGATGTCCACCATTTTCGCCCCTGCCTTTTTTGCCAGTTCAATTACGCTCTTGGGAGTTGCCATATTAGTTAATGTATATTTATTGGTTGTTTGTCGTGTTGTTACGGTCAAAATCTAATGCTGCGCCGGAGGTGGATTTTGCCAACAACCGGCGCAGCGTCGAGTTTTTTTTAGTTTATTCTGTGTATCCTTCCTCGCCGTGCTCCGCGATGTCCAAGCCGGAGATTTCAACTTCCTCGCTCGGACGGAGACCAACCAGCGCCTTGGTGACATACGCGATGACGATTGTGCCCACGACGGCCAATATCAACGTAATGGCGACCGCCTTGAGCTGTTCCCAAAGCAGCGGTTGGAAACAACGGTCAGTGACATACGCCTTGAGGTTGGTGGCGAGGTTGGCATTCACCGCATTGCGCGCGAGCATGCCGGTCATGATGGCGCCAGTCGTGCCACCGATGGCATGTACCCCGAAGGTATCGAGGGCATCGTCATAGCCGAACCAGCCCTTGACCTTGTAGCAGAAGAACCACGGAATGATGCCTGCGGCAATGCCGATCCAGATTGAACCCTGCGGCGTTACGAAACCGCAGGCCGGAGTGATCACCACCAGGCCGGCCACCGCGCCGGAACAGAATCCCAGCACGCTCGGCCTGCCCCGGGTGACCCATTCCATCATCGGCCAGACGAACGAGGCCACCGCTGTGGCAATCGTTGTGGTCGTGAATGCATTCGCCGCAACCACGTCAGCCGCAACTGCGCTGCCGGAGTTGAACCCATACCAGCCCACCCACAGCATGCCCGTGCCGATGTAGGTAAGCACCATGCTGTGCGGCGCGAAGTTTACTTTGCCGAAGCCCGTGCGTTTGCCGAGGATCAGACAGAGAACCAGCGCCGACCAGCCGGAGGTCATGTGCACAACGGTGCCGCCGGCGAAGTCAATCGCGTGAATCTTTGCGCCGGCATTCCAGACACCGTTCATCATGCCATTGATGCCCCAGACCATGTGGCCCTGGGTGAAATAAACGATGAACATCCACAGGGTCATGAATATCAGAATGGCCTTGAACTTCATGCGTTCGGCGATGGAACCGATGATCAGCGCCGGAGTGATGATGGCGAACATCAATTGGAACATGGAAAACACGTTTTCCGAAACCCAATACGCATAGTTCGAGTTCGGCGCGGAAGTAACGTTATTGAGCATCCAATCAACCGTTGGACTGCCAACAACTCCAGTGATTACGTCCTCTTTGGCCATGGCCGCATGCCTTGCAGCCGGGTCTGAACCGGTGCCCGTACCCCCGAAGATCATGCCGTAGCCGACGAACACCCAGAGGATGGTCACCAGGCCGGCGATCAGGAAGCATTGCGCGAGCACGGACAGGACATTCTTGCGGCGGACCAGGCCGCCGTAGAACAGCGCCAGACCGGGCAGCGTCATGAACAACACCAACGCCGTGCTGGTCAACAGCCACGCATTATGGCCGGGACCGGGATTGCCGATGACCGCAGTGTTGGCGACCACTTGGGTGCCATTGGTGTCCTTAAGCGGAGCGGTCGGGTCGCTGTTGGCGATGTAGGCCTCCAGTGCCGCAACGCGTTGGTCCAGCGAAGCCGCGGGCAATGGTGGCGGCGTAGCTGGTGCATTGGTGTTATCCGCGCGCAGTGGCAAAACGCCAAGCGCGGTGGTTGCTATCAAAGCAAGTGTCAAAAAATATCGTTTCATTTTGTTATTTGGCTGAGGTTCAAGTTGGTTTAATTGCTCAAATGGCCGAGTCACCTTTCTCATCGGTGCGAATGCGGACGGCCTGTTCAATGCCGGAGACAAACACCTTGCCGTCGCCAATCTTGCCGGTCTTGGCCGACTTGACGATGGCGCCGATGGCTGCTTCCACCTGATTGTCCGCCAGGACGAGTTCGATTTTGATTTTGGGCAGGAAATCCACGGTATATTCGCTGCCGCGATAGATTTCGGTGTGGCCCTTCTGGCGGCCAAACCCCTTGACCTCGCTCACAGTCATGCCTTCGATGCTGAGTTCGCTGAGGGCGTCTTTGACTTCTTCGAGTTTGAACGGTTTAATGATCGCTTCAATTTTCTTCATATTTATTTCATGGCTGTAATTGGCACACGCGCCTTTAGCAGCGGTGATGCCAGCCGGGAAAATTCCGAAGCGGAACAGTCCTAACGTTTGGATTTACAATGGGTTGCCAGGGAAATTAAAAATTAGGCGTGATTGGGCCGGTCCGCAGTTTCTGTGTTTTTTTGCTCAGGGAATAAAATTTTCGCCAGCGTTCGGGGCGAAGGGAAATGGGAGCAACCCGGTGAATAAAGACGAGCCAATGACTAAACCATACCGCAGTGCGGAATGACTAATTCCTAAACCATAATGACGAAAAAAGCCCGAAGCTCGAATGTGCACAGGAAGCGGGTTTGGTTATTTGAGCATTTGAGCATTCTTTAGTCATTAGGATTTAGTCATTAGTCATTTCCCGTGGTCGCCCCATTGTGCTTCCACCCGGCGATTGAAATAGAAATGGTCGGAGCGACAGGATTTGAACCTGCGACAGCCAGCTCCCAAAGCTGGTGCTCTACCAAGCTGAGCTACGCTCCGACGCGCGGGCTGAAATATCCACACATTCAGCCGGTTCCGCAATGAGATTCCATCGGAACGATTGGCGCAAGGGAGTGCTGGAGTGTCGGAGTAATGGGGAATTACCAATCAGACCGGCTTCAACACTCCGTGACTCCACTACTCCATCACCCCGTCTTTAGCCGGCTTTCCGGCTGGACGGCGCAAACCGCCATGTTACATTACTTCCGTCATGTCAACACCAGCGCCTGCAGCCCAGAAAGTCAATCTTCGCCGGCCCGACATCATGGAAGCCGTGCAGGCGCAAGTCCTCTCCCATTACCGCAGCGAAGTCGTCGAGCGCATCCGCGCCAGCGGCCACGTGATCTCCGCCGGCGACCTCACCGTCAAACTTGCGAAGGAATTCGGTTTTTGCTACGGCGTTGAGCGCGCGATTGATCTCGCCTACGCGGCGCGAAAATATTTTCCGCCGGAAAAACCCATTTACCTGCTCGGCGAAATCATTCACAACCCCGAAGTAAACGACCAAATTCGCAACATGGGCATCCAGATCATTTCGCCCAAGCCGACCGAGGACGAACTGGCACGATTGCAGGCCGGCGACGTGGCGATCATTCCCGCCTTTGGCACGGAAGTCGCCACCCGCAAGCGGCTCGAAGAAAAGGGTTGCGTGCTCGTGGACACCACCTGCGGCGACGTGATGAGCGTCTGGAAACGCGTCCGCCAATACTCCAAGGAAAAAGTCACCAGCATCATTCACGGCAAATCGTGGCATGAGGAGACCAAGGCCACGAGTTCGCAGGCGCGCGCTTACGGCAGCGGACATTACCTCGTCGTCTTCACGCTCGAGGAAACGGATTACGTCTGCAATTACATCATCAACGGTGGCAACAAACGGGACTTTCTGGAAAAATTCAAGGGTGCCTACTCCGAGGGCTTCGACCCCGACCAACACTTGCAGGCCATCGGTGTGGCCAATCAAACCACCATGCTGCGCGGCGAGACCGAGGAGGTGCAAAACCGCCTGAAGGCCGCGATGATTAAAAAGTTCGGCGCGGCGGCAATTGACGGACATTTCCGCTTCTTCGACACGATTTGCGGCGCGACGCAGGACCGCCAGGACGCCCTGCAAAAACTTTTGCGCGAGCCGATTAACCTGCTCATTGTCATCGGCGGTTACAATTCATCGAACACTTCGCATCTCGCCGAAATGGGTGAAGCCAAACTCCCAACCTACTTCATCAAGAACGCGGCCAAAATGGAATCGGACAAACTCATTCGCCACTACGAGCAGCACGGCAAAAAAGAAATCGAAACGCGCGACTGGCTACCGCACGGCAAAATCACCGTCGGGGTCACCGCCGGCGCGTCCTGTCCGAACAACTTGATCGAAGACACCATCCGCCGGCTCTTCGAACTGCGTGGTATTTCCGTGCAGGAATTGTTGGCGAGTTGAATCCAATTCTTCATTCGGCATTCCGCATTTTGCATTTGATATGCCCCGCACCCGTCAGGAACTGGAACAAATCGAACGGCAAATCCTCGCGCCCGGCGCGCAATTCAGCGGTGACACGCGCGGTCGCGAACATCCGGAACCGCCGCCCGAATGGCGCACGCATTACCAGCGCGACCGCGACCGGGTTATTCATTCGCGCGCTTTTCGCCGGCTCGAATACAAAACGCAGGTTTTTCTCAACGGCACCGGCGATCACCTGCGCACGCGCCTCACGCACACCATTGAAGTCGCCGCCATCTCGCGCAACATCGCCAGCGCGTTGCGGTTGAACTCCGATTTGGCCGAGGCTATTGCGCTCGCGCACGACCTCGGTCATTCGCCGTTCGGCCACAAGGGCGAAACCGCGCTCGCGCGCCTGATGAAAAACCACGGCGGCTTCGAACACAACGGCCACAGCCTCCGCATTGTCGAGGAACTTGAACAAAAATATCCCGATTTCCCCGGTCTGAACCTGACCTGGGAGGTCCGTGAAGGGCTGGTCAAGCATTACACCGCCTACGACCACCCCGAACGACGCAGGGGTTTTGATGCGAAAAATTCCTCGCTTGAAGCGCAAATCGCCAATCTCGCCGACGAAATCACGTATTACAGCCACGACCTTGACGACGGCCTCGACTCGGAATTGCTGTCGGAAAAGAATTTGACCCGCAATGTCCGCCTCTGGGCGCATGCCGCGCGGTTCGTGAAAAAAGCGCATGGGGATTTGCCCGACGAATCCCGCCGTTACTTCATCATCCGCACTCTCATTGACCTGCAAATCCGGGACGTCGTCGAGAACAGTGAACGTCTCATTCGCGCCGCCGGCATCAATTCAGCCGATGACGTGCGGCGTTTTCCCAAAGCGCTCGTGCAACACAGCCCCGAACGCCGCCAGCTGAACCTCGAACTGCGCGATTACCTTTACAAAAATTTGTATTATAACCCCGTCGTGTATCAGCCGAACCGGCGCGCCGTGCGGATGCTCGAACGCCTCTTCAAGTATTACCTCGCCCACCCGCACGAAATCGGCAAAGGCGCGCGCCGCCGGAGCCGCCAGACCGGCTTGCACCGCGCCGTGTGTGATTACCTGGCCGGGATGACCGACCGCTATGTCATGCTCGAATACCAACGGTTTTTTGGCGAAACCCTGAAGGCTTGATTTGGGCTGTTCCCGGGCAGCGATTTGTTTTGACTCCCGCCCACTGAATCATATCACAATCAGAAAGTTTTGATTTCGATATGGCCAAACTTGTTATCCTGACAGAGGGCCTGACGGGTTTGACACACGAGTTAAGTGTGAACTCAACCACGGTCGGGCGCGCGGATGGGAACCTGTTTCAAATCATCGAGCCGTCAGTCTCCGGCCGGCATTGTGAAATCCTGTTGCGTGGCAATGAAGTGGTTGTTCGCGACCTCACATCAACCAATGGCACGTTCATCAAAGGTGAGCGAATCACCGAAGCCATCCTGAAGCCCGGACAGATATTGCGCCTTGGCCGGGTGAACTTGCGCCTTGAAGCTTCCACGCCGGTTGCTTCACCGGCACCCGGCGCACCTTCACCTTCCGTTCCCAAGCCGGCCTCTGCACCGGTGCCCACACCAGCGGGCGAGCCTTCCACTCCCAAGGCGGCGAATCTGCCTTCTGCGCCCAGTGCGCCTTCTCCGCGAGTGGTCGCACCGCCGAACGTTTCGCCTCCATCTCCATCCCGGATACTTGAATCCACGACGGATTTCGTGAAGGCAACCGGCCTGAACGAACCGGTGCCGTCCAGACCGGCCGGTTCTGATGCCAATACCGGTACGGTTCCCAAGCCGGGCAATCAGCCTGAACCGGGAAATACACCGGCCAAAAAGCATCAAGTGCTCTTCGTGGATGATAACAACGCATTCCTCGAAGCGATCACCGAGCTGTACGCCATTCTGGGGGATAAAACATGGGAAATCCACCGTGCTTCCACTGCGGACCAGGCGCTTGCCGCTTTGCAGCAAAATGCAATTGATCTGGTTGTGCTGGATATTGGCATGCCGGTTTTGGATGGCGTGCAGTTGCTCAACCTGATCCACCGGCGATATCCCGACGTCAAAAAAGCCATTTTGACCGGCAGTGCCAGCGCCAGCGACCGCGCGGCCTGTCTGGCCAACGGGGCGGAATTGTTCATTCAAAAACCGCTTTCCAGCGACGGGATGAAGGCTGTTTTCACCACGTTGAATGAACTGATTACGTGGGCGCAGCGCAAGGGTTTTTCCGGCATGCTGCGCCAGGTCGGATTGCAGGATGTCATCCAGATTGAATGTTTGAGACGCAATTCCTCGATTCTTGAAGTCCGGAACCAGCGCATGCATGGCCAGATTTATATTGAGGCCGGCGCGATTGTTCACGCTGCCGTAGGAACGTTAATTGGTGAGAAAGCTTTTTACCGGTTGCTGTCTCTGACCGGCGGCGAGTTTCATCTGCAACCCTTCAAGCCGCCGCCCGAACGCACCGTCCACGGCCAATGGGAATTCCTGCTCATGGAAGCCGCCCGTATTCACGACGAAGAAGCCACAACGCTCATCACCAAGCCAGCCGCGACGGGACAAACTTCACCGTCCGCCCCGGCACCCTCTGTGCCCGGGACGGAATTTCATGCGGTGGGCGAAAATGTCATCGAGATGGTCGGCCATGACGGGAAGTGGCATCCGATGGATGGATCGAAAAAAGAGTCTTAGGGCGCGTCTTGGAACAACACCAGCCACGGGCTGAGTCGGTTTGGTGTCCCGCCTTTAGGCGGCTATGAAGTGTATCATGCCGACCGCCTGAAGGCGGGACACCAAACGGTGCCATTGCCCGGTTGGATCTGCTACACCAGTCGCGTGACCGTTTCTGTCTCCGGCAATCCGGCCAGCAGCCGGGAAACCGTATGGGATTGTCCCGGCAGGATCAAATCTGGCGCGATTTCACTCAACGGCTGAAGCACAAACCGGCGCAGATGTGCGCGCGGATGCGGCAGGACCAGTTCCGGTGTGTGGCGTGTTTCCGTGCCGAACGCAATCAAATCCAGGTCCAGCGGGCGCGGCTCGTTTAAAACTTTCTTTGCTTGCCGGCCAAACTCTTTTTCCAGCGCACGCAGTTTTTTGAACAACGATTCCGGCGTTTCGTTTTTTTGCGGCGCGAAACCAACGACGGCGTTCTCAAACAGCGGCGAGTTTGGTGGACAATTTACCGGTGTAGTTTGCCACAGCGAAGATTTGAGCAGCGGCCGGTCGGAAATTTTTTGGAGCCGCGCCATCGCATCCAGAATGATTCGCCGCGAATTACCGAGATTGGAACCGAGGGCCACAAATGCAAGTGCGGAGTGCGAAGTGCGGAGTGCGGATTCGATTGCGGGGTGGCTGGTATTTTTCATTCCGCAATCCGAATTCCGCATTCCGAATTTATTTCAGCCCCAGCACGTCCTGCATGTCGTAAACGCCGGGTTTTTGTTTCACGACCCAGAGTGCCGCGCGCAACGCGCCGTTGGCAAAGGTGTCGCGGCTCGACGCCTTGTGCGTCAGTTCGAGCCGCTCGCCGGTGTTCGCAAAAATGACCGTGTGATCGCCCACCACATCGCCGCCGCGCACGGAATGAATGCCAATTTCCGTCGGGGTGCGTTCGCCGGCCATGCCAACGCGCCCGTGCCGCGCCGCTTTTTCAAGGTGCAGCTTGCGCACATCGGCCAAAATCTCCGCCAGCGTTTTTGCCGTGCCGCTGGGCGCGTCCTTTTTCAGGCGATGATGCATTTCGATGATTTCCAGGTCAAAGTCCGGTCCCAGAATTTCCGCCGCCTTGCGCGTGAGCCAGAACAGCGTGTTCACACCGGTCGAAAAATTCGACGTCCAGACGATGGGAATGTGCGCCTTCCGCAACCTGACTTCAAACGTGTTCGTGTCCGTGTGGCCGGTGGTGCCGATGACGAGTGCCTTTTGATGCTTCGCGCAAAGGTCGGCAACGCCGACCGTCGCCGTCTGCGAACTGAAATCAACCACCACATCGCCGCGCGCAATGACCGCGCCGAGATCGTCGCCGACGTCAATCTGGCCAACGATTTCAAGTTCACGAAAATTCGGCGCGCAGGCGATGAGCGCCTTGCCCATGCGGCCTTTGGCTCCGGTGATGATGACTTTAATCATAGCAGTTGGGAGTTCGCAGATGGCAGATGGGGAATTATGTTCGATATTCGTTGTCTTTCCTAACGCCCATCTTCCATCTGCTATCTCCTATGTTAATATTCCGCACGCCTCCAACGTCGCGCGCAATTTCGCGCGATTGGCCCCCCTCATCGGCACGAGCGGCAAACGATATTCTTCGGCCATCAAGCCCATCATCGCCAGCGCGGCCTTGACCGGAACCGGATTGGTCTCGATGAACAAATCCTTGAACAGCGGATAAAATTTCGCGTGAAGCTGCGAGGCTTTCCGAATCTGACCGCGAGCGAACGCATTCACCATCTGCGCGACTTCGCGCGGAATGACGTTCGATGCCACGCTGATGACGCCCTGCGCGCCGACGGCCATGAACGGCAGCGTCAGCGAATCGTCGCCGGACAAAATCTCAAATTTCGGACCAAGCACCGCGCGCAATTGCGAAACCCGGTCGCAACTGCCGCCGGCTTCCTTGATGCCAATGATGTTTTTGCACCCGCGCGCCAGACGGCTGACCGTCTCGATGCCGATTTCAACGCCACAGCGCCCCGGGATGCTGTAAAGCACGATGGGCAATCTCGTCGCGTGCGCAATGGCGCAGAAATGCTGGAACAACCCTTCCTGCGACGGCTTGTTGTAATAGGGCGCGACCTGGAGCGAACCGTCCGCGCCGACATCCTCGGCCCGTTGCGTCAGATAAATCGCCTCTTTTGTCGAGTTCGCGCCGGTGCCGGCGATGACTTTGATTTTGCCGCGGGCAAATTTCACCGAACGTTCAATGATGCGAATGTGCTCCTCGTAATCCACCGTCGGCGATTCGCCGGTGGTGCCGACGGGCACGATGCCGTCCACGCCGCCCTTGATTTGCAATTGCACCAGGCGGTTGAGTGCGGTTTCGTCCACCTCGCCGTTTTTGAACGGGGTGACAATCGCGGTGTAAGTGCCGGTGAACATAATCAATTCGCCTTAAAATCGGCGAAAACGGCGCGATTGGCGAGCAGGAAATTCACGGATCCGAAAGCGCCAGGGAACCGCTGGGCTGACTTCGTCCTCATCGTCGTCCTCGTTCTCGTAATCGTTTTTTGTCCGGCTTTTCGAGGACGAGGAGGAGAACGAGGAGGATTACGATTTTCACTCCACCGGCGTGATTATGACTTCGACTTCCATCGGCACGGTTTCCAGCGAGGCGCTGGCGAAGACGTCACCAGCGTACTCGGCTTGTATGTCAAGACCACAATGACTGTTTACGGCGAATAACAACAGTTCGTTTTCAGATCCCGGCGGCGAATCCGCTGCCGGGATTTATGTTTTCGGGGATACCGGAACTGGAAACCGTGCTTTGGCTGTTCCCGCGATTCACGCCCGTTAATGGCGGGATGACCGTCGGGTTCAACGCTCAAACCAACAGCAAAGAACCTTTTGACTTTCGCGGCTTTCTGGCCGGCCCAGGCTTGGCGGTTGGTTTCGGGACGTCGGCCTTCGTTGCTTCCGGCAAGTAAAGATAGCGACCGCAATTATCACAAAGCTGAATGTCGTCGTCGTGCATCAACGTGGTGACGACTCCGATGGGCAGATGCATGTGACAACCCGTGCAGACCTGGCCGCGAACGGCAGCCAGGCCCTTTTTTCCGTGGGCAACCAGGCGGTCGTAGTGGCCGAGGATTTGTGGTGGTATTTTGCCGCGCAACTCCGCCAGCGAAGCCTCCACGTTTTTATCTTTGACGCCGGCGAATTCGAGTGATTGAAGTTTGACCAAATTTTGAAGTAGTTCATTCATAAAGCCGAGCGTGTATAATCATTGCAAAATTGGCGAAACCCGGCAAGACGAATCACCGGGGATGATCCATGAAACAGTTTCTCTAAATCAGTTATTAGTTTAACGGGCTAGCCATCGAACCGGAAGGCCCCGGCGGTTTCATGCAGAAACGGATTTTTGTGGCTTACTGCAATTGGCCTGATTTCGCCGGTCGGTTTTGTTGCCAGAACGAAAAAACCTCCTTCCACCATGCCGGGGATTGTTCGGCAATTTCGTTGTGGTGAGCGCCGGGGATGATTTGAAGATTTTTCGGCCCTGGGTACCCCTCGAACAATCGGCGCCCGGATTCCACAGGAATGATTTCATCCGCGCCGGCGAGAACAATTTTGATCGGTCCGTGATAGTCCCGGAGGCATACGGCTGGATTGAAGCGGTCAAGCAAGAGCAAATAAGCCGGCAGCCAGGGCATCTTGCGCTGGGCCACGGACGCCAGATCGTGATAGGGCATGAACAGCACCAGTCCGGCGATTTCCGTGGGATGTGCCTTGGCCAGATAACAAGCCACTCCCGCGCCGATGGATTCGCTCACCAGGTATTTGGGCAGGCCGTTGGTCAACAAACCAAAAGCTTCCTCGGCGGCGGCAAGGAAACTCCGTTTATCCGGCGAACCTTCACGGGAGCCGTACCCGGGATATTCAAGAACATAAACGTCAACCGGCGCGGCATAATGGATGGGGCCGGCAAGATAGTCGCGGTCAATGGCACAACCGGCATTGCCGTGGGTTATCAAAACGCTCGCGACCGGAGATGAGGTGGCGGGTAATTTCCAGCCGATGATCTGGCCGGCAGGATTTTTCCACGGAACGAATCCGTGTTCAGCTGCCGCTGGAATAACCATGTCGGCAGGGATTTTCGTCGGAAAATAAATCAGTCGGCGCTGAAAAATCAGCGCCGCCAGAACGATGAGCAAATAAACGATGACAAGCAGTTGCAACACGCGGATGAATTTGAAACGTTCGGAACTCCTGGTTGCAAACATTGTTTTCACGGCGACCGCAGGCGGTAGAAGCGGCCGGGATAATTCGTCCACTGCGGATCGCTGAAATAGGCCGAGCCGGTCGTGAGCGAGTTCGTTTGCACCGGCTGCCAGTCGGGATTGGCCAGATCCGTGCAGGCTTCCACCACAACAGAGATGTTAGTTGCCCAGGAGATGGTGAAACCGAAACTATTTGTCTGAACACCAAAATTGGGTTCAAAATTTAGAATCGTTGGATAGGGAAGAAACCACGGTGCGGTCGGAACACCGGTGAGCAGAGCAAAGTCGTCCCAACCCGTGGTTCCCGGCAAGTAATAGACGGTCACATTGTTGTCATAGGCGAACCCCGTTGAATCAGCGCTAGGAGCGTTACCTTGAAAATAGACGCTGCTGAGGTTGGTGCAATAAGAGAATGCCCAGTACCAGATGCTGGCGACACTGTTGGGAATCGTCACGCTGCTCAGGCTGGAGCAGAAAGCGAACGCCCAGCCCCCGATGCTGGTGACGCTTTTGCCGATTATGACGCTCGTCAGGCTGCGGCAGTAATAGAACGCTTCATCCTCGATATTGGTCACGCTGTTGGGGATCGTGATGCTGGTCAAGCTGGTGCAGCCATAGAACGCCGCGTTCCCGATGCTAGTGACGCTATTGGGGATCGTCACGCTGCTCAGGCTGCCGCAGATCCAGAACGCAAAATTTCCGATGCTGGTGACGCTGTTGGGGATCGCGACGTTAGTCAGGCTGGTGCAGGCATAGAACACATTGTCCCCGATGTTCGTGACGCTATTGGGGATCGTGATGCTGGTCATGCTGGAACAAGAAGAGAACGCCCCGCCCCCGATGCTGGTGATACTGTTAGGGATCGTGATGCTGGTTAGGCTGCTGCAGGAAGAGAACGCCCCGTTCCCGATGCTGATGACGCTGTCGGGGATTATGATGCTGGTCAGGCTGGTGCAGGAATAGAACGCCACGTCCCCGATGCTGGTGACGCTGTTGGGGATGGTGACGTTAGTCAGACTGCTGCAGGAATAGAACGCAGAACCCCCAATATTGGTGACGCTGTCGGGGATCATGATGCTGGTCAGGCTGCTGCAGGAAGAGAACGCCCCGTTCCCGAGGCTGGTGACGCTGTTGGGAATCGTAATGCTGGTTAGGTTGTAGCAGTTATAGAACGCCCCATCCCCGATGCTGGTGACGCTGTCGGGGATCGTGATGCTGGTCAGGCTGCTGCAGGAAGAGAACGCCCCGTCCCCGATGCTGATAACGCTGTTGGGGATCGTGACATTAATCAGGCTGGTACAGGACGAGAACGCAGAAGCCCCAATATTGGTGACGCTGTTGGGGATCGTGACGTTAGTCAGGCTGGTGCAGGAATAGAACACATGGTGCCCGATGCTGCTGACGCTGTTGGGGATCGTCATGCTGGTCAGCTTGGAACAAAGAGAGAACACATAGTCCCCGAGGCTGGTGACGCTGCCGGGGATCGTTACGCTGGTAAGGTTGTAGCAGTTATAGAACGCCCCGTCTCCGATGCTAGTGACGCTGTCAGGGATTGTGACACTGGTCAGGTTGTTGCAATTATAGAACGCCCCGCCCCCGATGCTGGTGACCCTGTTAGGGATCGTGACGCTGGTTAACCCCCAACAATCATTGAACGCCTCGTCTCCGATGCTGGTGACGCTGTCGGGGATCGTGACGCTGGTCAGGTTGTAGCAGTTATAGAACGCCCCGTCCCCGATGCTGGTGACGCTATCAGGGATTGTGACGCTGGTCAGGCTGGTAGCGTTGAACGCATAGTCCCCGATGCTGGTGACCGGCAGGAAATTGATGCTGTCGGGTATTGTTACCGCCCCGCCTGAACCGGTGTATCCCGTGATGGTAAGAGTAATGCCGTCACTATTTATCGTGTAGGTGAATGACACCTCTGGATTCCACAACACCGCCGGATGACCATCAAACATTAGTCCCCAGTTGGTGGCTCCCGACAAATAATAGATCGTGGCCAGATTGCCGTAGAACACATTGCCACCACCAAGGCTAGGCCCATTCCCGCGACAGCAGACACTCGTCAGGCTGGGACAGAAAGCGAACGTCCAATCACCAATGTTGGTGACGCTGCTGCCGATTGTGACGTTGGTCAGCGATTGGCAGTCAAAAAATGCCCCATCCCCGATGTCGATGACGCTATCGGGAATCAGGACATTGGTGACACTGGTGGCATAAAAGGCCCAGTCGCCAATGCTGTTGACGGGCAGGTCCGCAATGGTGCTGGGAATCATCACCACGCCGTTGGAACCGGTGTAGCCCGTGATGGTGACAGCCCCGTTGTTCGTGGTGAAGGTAAATTGCGCCTGCACCACGGCGGGCAGGGCTAGGAACAAGATGCCCAGCAGGCAGAGTTGAATCAGTTTGCGTTTGGTTTTCATAATAATTAGAAGCCAACAGTGCACAACGGCCGCAGTTCAACAAACGAAGCTTATTTTTGTTGGTGGCGGCTGTCCAGAATGTTTTTTGAGGAGCAATGCCGTAGTGCATCTCAACACTGTTCTTAAACCGGCGGCTGGAAGCCGCCTGAACCCGCAGCCAGGATGGCTGCGCTACGTAGCGCAGGCTTCCAGCGTGCGGGTTTACGCAGCATCCTGCTGCGATAAATCATGCGCCCGATAAGCACTGCTCCACTCCCAATCTTCAGGCCGCTCGCAAAGCCGGGCGCTGACCGGATTCTTCGTCGTGTATTCGCAACATCGCGCCAAATCAGCATCGTCGCGGACCAGGTGATCATAAGATTCGGTCTGCCAGAAATGCCGGTTGGCGCGTCCAAGAATTTTATTCGCCTCACTTGCCGTGAAAGATTTCCAGCTGTGAAGAATCTTCGTGAGGGTTTGTGGCGGCTTCGGCCACACAACGGCATGAACGTGGTTGGGCATGACCACCCAGGAGCGGAGTTCATATCGTTGGCCTTCAAAATAGCGAAGCGCATTCGCAACCAATCCGGCAAGATCGCGCCGTTTGAGCAGGCATTCGCCGTGACC
Source organism: Verrucomicrobiota bacterium (assembly GCA_050010435.1). Lineage (GTDB taxonomy): Bacteria > Verrucomicrobiota > Verrucomicrobiia > Limisphaerales > UBA11358 > UBA11358. The sequence continues at coordinate 36,794 of JBEKKZ010000019.1, forward strand.
GGCGTCCAGATACGCATCCACGCGCGCTGAATACCAGCGGAATAATTCCTCCTGTTCAGGCCACGTAAGTGGACGTTTGGCCGTGAGCGCCTGTTGAAGAATGGCGTCGCGTTCGCGTTTGAGTCGTTTAATCAACTCGGCCGGCAACGCGCCTGCCAGGCGAAATGTGACGAAGTAGGCGTCACCTTCGCGCTTGAGATGGGGAAGCGTGTTGCGCGTGTGAAAGCCGGAAACCAGATGGTTCAGAGCTTGCATGTTCTCCCGGGTTTCTACACAAATCAAAATACCCGAGATCAATTGGCGCGCAAGCCTGTAGCGCAAGCATCCTGCTTGCGGGTTCACGAAGCATCTTGCTTCGTGCTCCCGAACAATGAGCATCTTGACACTGAATCAGGCGGCAAGATGCCGCCCCAACCCGCACACTGGAAGCGTGCGCTACACTCGAAATGCGCGCTACGACGCCTCCTTCTTCGCCACTTTCAGTTCCAGATGCAAATCGCGCAGTTGCTTCGGTTCCACGCTGCCGGGCGAATCGGTCATCAGACAAGCGCCTTTGGCGGTTTTCGGGAACGCAATCACATCGCGGATGCTCGGTGTGTTGCAGAGAATCGCGATGAGCCGGTCGAAACCGAGCGCGATGCCGCCGTGCGGTGGCGCGCCGAACCGAAACGCTTCGAGCATGTAGCCGAACCGCGCTTTCACCATTTCCGGCGGGATTTGCAGCACCTCCTCGAACACCGTTTTCTGCACGTCGGGCTGGTGAATACGAATCGAGCCGCCACCGAGTTCCACGCCGTTCACCACCACGTCGTAATGCTGGCCGCGGACTTTTTTAGGATCGGTCTTGAGCAGCGGAATGTCCGCCGTCACCGGCGCGGTGAACGGATGATGGCTCGAATACCAGCGGTTCTGTTCCTTGTCGAAGCTGAGCAGCGGAAAATCCACCACCCAGAGGAAATCGAACCGGTCGGTGGGAATCGCCAGCTTGCCTTGCGTCTTCAAAACGTCAGCGCAATACAGCCGGATTTTGCCGAGGATTTCACAGGCGTTCAGCCACTGGTCGGCGGCAAACAAAATCAAATCGCCTTCTTCGATGGCCAGTTTCTTTGTCAACGCGGCCTTCTCGGCGTCGTTGAAAAATTTGACGATGGGCGATTTCCATTCACCGCCTTCGACCTTGATGTAAGCCAGGCCTTTGGCGCCGAAACTTTTCGCGTATTCGGTCATCGTCTCAATCTGGCCCTGCGTTGCGCACGCGAGGCCTTTGGCATTGAGCGCCTTCACCACGCCGCCGTTGGCGACCGCGCCGCTGAAAACCTTGAACTTGCTGGCGCGGAAGTCCCCGGTGAAGTCCGCCAGTTCCATGCCGATGCGCGTGTCCGGTTTATCAATGCCGTAACGGTTCAGCGCTTCCTCGAAGGTAAGACGCTTGAACGGCACGGGCACGTCAATGTTCAGCGCGGTTTTCCAGACGCGATGGAGCAGACCCTCAATCAAACTGTAAATGTCCTCGCGTTCGATGAACGACATCTCGATGTCAATTTGCGTGAACTCCGGCTGGCGGTCGGCGCGCAGATCTTCGTCGCGGTAACAGCGCGCGAGTTGGAAATATTTTTCCACGCCGGCCACCATGAGGATTTGCTTGAACTGCTGCGGTGATTGCGGCAGCGCGTAAAACAAACCGGGACTCGTCCGGCACGGCACGAGAAATTCCCGCGCGCCTTCGGGCGTGGACTTGAAGAGTGTCGGCGTTTCGACTTCGAGAAAGCCCTGTTCATCCATGAAAACGCGCGTGGCCGTGGCCACTTTGCTGCGGAGGCGAAGGTTGCGCGCCATTTCCGGCCGGCGCAAATCGAGGTAGCGGTATTTGAGGCGCAATTCCTCGTTCACCTTGTTCGTGACCTCCGGGTCGTCCACCGGAAACGGCAGCACCTCAGCGACGTTGAGCACTTCGAGTTCCTTCACCATCACTTCCACCTCGCCGGTGGGAATTTTGGGATTGTTCGTGCCGGCGGGCCGCTGGCGGACCTTGCCGGTGACACGGATGACACATTCGCTGCGCAAGGCCGCGGCGCGCTCGAACAGTTCCTTGGGCAAATCCGACGGGTCGAAGACCGTCTGCGTGCGGCCCTCGCGGTCGCGGACATCAATAAAAATCAATCCGCCGAGATCGCGGCGTGAGTGGACCCAGCCGGAAAGCGTGACGGTTTGCCCGATGTGTGCCGGGCGCAGTTCGTTGCAATGATGCGTGCGTTTCATGTCAAAATTCGTAGCCGCGTCTCGTGAGAGCGCGGCAAAATTGAGCGCGCATGGTGGCGGGGAATCAAACGGAATTCAAAGTAAAAGTAAGGCCGACAACCGCCCGGTCTTATTCCGGCAGTGCGACCCGATTGGTCGAATCGCCGGTGTTTCTCAGGGCATTTCGCAGGGTGAGGGTTGTGTGCTGAAAAACGCTCCCATCCGCCATGCCGACGTTTCCCTGTCCGTTGTGCAAATCCTCCGTCCAACCGGCGGGAATTTCGGATTGCAATTCGAGCACGGAACGCACCGGGGCCATGCCGTTGGTGATATTACGGTCGCCGGTTAGCAACATTTGCGGCCGGGTTTCCTCGGCATCCAGACCGACGAAGTAACTGACGTTTTGATTTTTCAATTTGGCGAAGCTGGCGGCGGCGGTCCGATCGTCGGCCGGACAAACCAGGATTTTGGGCGTGTTCAATTCGTTGGACATGACCTGGAAATGACGAAATGCATTGCCGTCTTCGGCATATTCCATGGTGCCGTTTTTGTTCGTGGAAACGGCCATGGGATATTTGTCGCCGTTGTCTCCCTCCCAAAGCCGAAACGCCAGGCCGGCCTGTTTCAGATTGTTGACGCAGTTGATGCGCTTGGCCTTTCGCTTGGCCGAGGCCAGCGCGGGCAACAGCATTGCCGCCAGGATGGCCAGCACGGCCACGATGATGATCAGTCCGACGAGGGTGAAACCTTGGTTTGAAAAACGCCCGGATGAGGTTTTCATACGGCGACTATGAACCGTCCGCCACCGTTTTCAAGTCATTCCTCGCCCGAATCAAACCGGCGGTTGAATTCAGCAACGGTTATTTTTCGCTTTACCTTTTCCGGGAACCTGCTTGGATTTCTTTGATTCGGGCTGTTCAAAATTGGAAACCAAATTCTACACATGAAAAAAAATCACCTGCTCCTTTGCACGCCGCCGCTCGTCCTGCTCGTCCTGCTCGCCACCCTCAACTACGGCTGCGGCAAAAAAGAAAGTCCGTCCGCCACGCCACCCAAGCCGGCCACCGTGCAAACCGCGCCCGCCTTCGTCTCGGCGGAGAAGACCAGCTTCACCGAGGTCACCTCGCAGCTCGATCCCGGTGGAAACTTTTTCCTCTATCTCGGCACCGCGCAATGGCTGGAACATCTTTCCGGCCGCGTGGAAGCCTGGCGCACCACCGTCACCGCCATGCCCGCCCTCAAACCGGATGACACCACCAATGTCAATAAGGCCTTCGACATCGTCACGCGAGTGATCAAGGACAGCGGCATCGAGGACATCAGCGGCGTTGGCTTGAGTTCGATTGAGATCGAGAAGGGACTGTATCGCAACAAGGTGTTATTGCATCATTATCCGGGCAAAAATTCGGGCTTCTTGTGGAAGTTTTTGGGCAAGGAACCGCACACGCTCACGGGACTGGATTTGCTGCCGGCGAACACGGCGCTGGCGATTTTTTCGGACCTGGACGTGCCGTTATTGTGGTCGGTCGTGCAACAGGAGGTCGCCAAGTCCGAGTTTCCGCAGGCGCAGGCATGGTTGCAGAAACTGCCGGACCAGTTTGAAAAAAGCACGAAGGTCAAATGGGATCAATTCCTGAATTCACTCGGCGGCGAGTTTGGCCTCGTGCTCGCGCTGGACGAATCAAACAATGTTCCGATTCCGCTGCCGTCGGGACTGATTCAGATTCCAGAACCCGGCCTGCTCATCGTCGTCAAGGTCAATGACGACACGATTTTCAACCGCATTGACGCAGAGTTGAAAAAAAATCCGCAGGTCATCAGCGTTGATAAAACTGAACTCAAAATGCGGACGATGCCCGTGCCGATTCCGATGGCGATAAATCTTCGTCCCACGACCGCCAGCAGCGGCGGTTATCTGTTCCTTGCTACATCCGATGCACTGGTTGAAGAAGCGTTGGCCGTGAAGAGCGGGCAAAAACCCGGCTTGAAAAGCACGGACGAATTCAAGCGCCTCTCGCAGAACATTCCTGATAAAGGAAACCAGTTCACCTTCATGAGCGAACGGTTCGGCCAGACTCTGTTCCAAATTCAAAAGCAGGCCATGGGCGCATCCGCCCTGCGCGGCTCATCACCGGCACAAGCCCAATGGATGCAATCACTCTTCCGTCGGAACCGGGCTGCATTTTCCTATTCCGTCGGCGTCAACAATGAAGACGGCTGTCTGACCATCGGCAACGGCAACCAAAGCGCCGCCGTCGTTGCTTTGCTTCCCGCCGTCGCCGTGTCCGGAATGCTGGCCGCCGTCGCCATTCCCAATTTCGTGAAAGCCCGGTCCACCTCGCAGCAAAATGCCTGTATCAACAATCTCCGGCAACTCGACGCCGCCAAAAACGAATGGGCTTTGGAAAAAGGCAAAAAATCGACGGACACGCCGACCATGGACGATCTCAAGCCATATCTTGGGAAAATTCCCCATTGCCCTGCCGGCGGCACCTATACCATCAATGCGGTTGGCCAACCGCCCGAGTGCAGCATTCCCGGCCACAAGCTGCCTTAAAATATCAGGCCGGTCATACGCCGGTCGTCGTCGAAGTTTGCCATCGCAGATTCTCCGCGGTCGGCTCGCTTCGCGAATTCCCCGCTCGCCACGCGCTTTCGGTTGAATTAATCTTCCCCGCCATGACGCCGCTGCCGAAACCGGATGTAATTTTCACCCACGAAAGCGATCTCGATGGGCTGCTGGCAGGTGCGTTGCTGCAGCGGCTGGCACAGAAACTGTTCGGCACGTACATTCCGCTGGAGGCGTATCACTACAATTTTTGGAAACAGCGCGAGCTCCGCGAAAGGTCCGCGTGGGTTGCGGACTTCACTTTTGAACCGCGCCTCGACAAGCAGGATTGGGTCGTCATTGACCATCACGTCACGGAGGTCGCGCCGAAAAACGCGCGGCTCATTCACAACGTGAACAAATCCGCCGGGCTGCTTTGCTACGAACTTTGCCGGCAGCACGGCATCGCGTCGCCCACACTGGACCGGCTCGTGCATTTGAACAACGTCGCCGATTTGTTTTTGGAGGATGATCCCGATTTCATTTTGGCCGGCGATTACGCGAACCTTGTCAAAATTTACCAGTTCTGGAATCTGCACACACTCATCGGCGGTGAAATTGAAAAATTGCTCGACCATCCGCTGCTCGAAGTCATGGCCGTCAAACGCCGCATCGAAAATCCAATTGGCTTTGAATGGAGCAAATCGAACATCACGGAAATCAGCCCGACGGTGGGGTTCGTGGACACCGTGGTCGGCAACAACAATCTCGTCGTCCACCAATTGCTGGAGCAACAGGCGACAAAATATCCGGTGCTGGTCACGTTGTTCCGGCGGGGGAATCTGGTTTTTGCCAGCTTTCGCAGCCGCAACGCCGAAGCGCTCAAAGTTGCGGAAAAATTTCAGGGCGGCGGCCACGCCAACGCCGCCGGCGCCATTCTGCCCAAATCCGTCCGGAACATTTCCGATGGCGTTGAATACCTGCGACAAATATTGAATCCGAAACGCGACACCCCGTTGAACAGTCTGGAAAGTCTGTTCGCCGGAATTGAAGCTAAAAAAAAATAGGTTCTACGGATGGCGCAGCCGGAAAAACAGATTGTTAGTCGCAGGACTGATGGTCGCACTTTTGGTCGTCTCATTGGTGTTGACCGTGCCGCTGAAGTCCGGCCAATTCATCGTGGTGAGGTCTGAATTTTGTTGCAGCACAAAACCGGCTGCAGACGACGGCCACGAGACAACGACGGTATTCGGGCCGGTGAGGCTGATGGCCAGCGACGGCGCAACGAGTGGAAAGATTGTCTCATTCACCAGCACGGAGAGGGTGCTAGTGCCGAAATTCGCGCTGATCAAGTCGGGCTTGCCGTCCCCGTTGACATCCGCTGCTGCGACCGCGTTGGGTTCTGAGCCGGCAACGCCCACGCTCAGCGTGGCGCCGAGGCCAAACCCGCCACTGCCATTGTTGGTCAGGACTGTCAAAGTGTCGTCACCGAAATCCGCGCTGACCAGGTCGGGTTTGCCATCCCCATTCACATCCACCGCCACAACATTCTCGGGACTTGAGCCGGAACTCAACCCGACATTGAGTGTAGCATTGAAACCGAACAAACCATGACCATTGTTGGTGAGCACCGTCAAGGTGCCGTCGTTAGCATTGGCGCTGATCAAGTCGGGCTTGCCATCGCCATTGACATCCGCCACGATAACAGAAGCAGGAGTTGAACCGACGGTTAGCGTGGCGCTGAGGCCAAACCCACCCATGCCATTATTGGTCAACACCGTCAAGGTGCCATCGTTAGCATTGGCGCTGATCAAGTCAACCTTGCCATCGCCGTTCACATCCGCCGC
>JBEKKZ010000020.1:0-43300 GCA_050010435.1 Verrucomicrobiota bacterium
CGCATCGCCGGATTCGCGATCGCCAGCCGTGCCGTTGACAAGTGCCGCGCCAGCCTGGCGGGAACGCTGGGCGAATATCATTACGATTGTCCGCTGGACAACCTGCTCTTCAGTTTCAAGGGCATCAACGGCGAGCAATTCAAAGCCGCCGTTCAAGCCTCGAAAAATTATGAAGACGTCGGCGCCTGGCTGCAGGCGAACGGCACGACGAGAACGCCGGCTGAAATCAAGACCTGGTCGGATGAAATGGAAGCCGTCAGCCTGATGAAAAATCCAGAAAAGCGCGCTTACTTCATTGAGAACTGCTCCAAGCTCGGGCTGAATCCGGAGACGAACACCACGTTCGACTGGCTCGAAGCGGACGACCGCGCGAGCTTCAACCGCAAGTCCGTGTAACATTTTTTGCTTTCCGCCAAACAACACCCAATCCCCAATCAACCAACGGAAGACGAAATTTGTGAAAGCATCCATCATCCAACTCGCGGAAACACCTCAAACTCCTGTTTTCCAAACCGTAATCCACAAACCTGGTGCGAACCCCAAGGCCGCCACCCCAAGCCCAAAGTCCCAAAAGCGGGACAAAATTTTTCCCAAATCCCGCGACACGCGCGAGGATCGTGGCTCGCGCCAAATGAAGAAGACGCATAACTCACAAACATTTTTCCGCCTTTGCGGTCATTTAAGCCCATGAAAACAAATCCATTGAAGGAAGGTGCCCTGACCGAAAATTCCGCCGGCATCGGCACGGTGACCCGTAAGATGGTGCGGGAGCGCGCGGTTGAACTGGCGGTCATCAACGGCCGTTCGGCGCAAGACGTGTCGAAATCCGATTGGGAACAGGCCAAACGGGAATTAACGGGTGATTCGGAGACGGACCCGAAAGAGGCAGTCCTTGAATCGGCGCCCGAATCCGAACGCTGGGACCCGGTGCCCGGCTCGACCGGACACAAAGTGCCAGTGGCTTCCGGCGACGATGAGGACGACGAAGGGCGAAGCGATAATGAAAGACTGGTCGATGAAGGCATCGCCGGAGCGGAGCATGATCAAACGCGCCAAGCCAGCCGGGAAGCCGCAAAAAAGGATAAATGAAAGCCTTGAGTTTTAACTGGCCAAGCTGAGCGCGGAAGAAAAGAGCGATCTGCCGGCCTTTCTGCGCGTGTGGTGAAGCAATTTGACTCGATTAAATGAAAAACAACGGCAGACCAAAGTTGGAACGGCTCGTGGGTGCCCGGTTGCTGGGCGGCTTTCAGAGATTTGCCCGGACGGTTGTGCGGACGAGCGGACATCCCATGGCTTTCGGCCTCGCCATCGGCATCATTATGATCTGGGCGCTGACCGGACCCTTGTTTCGCTTTGGCAACACCTGGCTGCTCGTCATCAACACGGTCGCCAATATCATCACTTTTCTGATGATCTTCCTGATTCGCAACGCCCAGAACCGGGAGAGTGAAGCCGTGCAATTAAAACTCGACGAATTGATCCGGGCCACCCAGGCGGCGCAAAACACACTGCTGGACATCGAGGAATTGTCCGAGGAAGACCTGGACCGAATCAAGGCACGCTTCGAGCGGCTCGCCCGAAAGGCGAGAGATGAGTCGGGCGCCGGGCAGACAGAATTGATTCGCCGGGAGGACCACCAGGATGCGGTGGTCGTCTCAAATGAATCAGCGTCTGGCGTCCGCCATTGATCGGCCAGACCACATTGTTTTTATGTTGAAAACTGCAAGCCGCGAGATTCGGCTGGCCTCCCGCCCCAAGGGGATTCCAACCGCCGCCAACTTTACCCTGGCGCGGACCGAATTGGGGCCGCTGCAAGACCAGCAGGTGCTCGTTCGCAATCTCTTCATGTCGGTGGACCCATACATGCGCGGTCGCATGAACGACGGGAAATCGTATGTTCCGCCGTTCGAGTTGGGCAAACCGCTTGACGGCGGCGCGGTCGGCGAGGTCATCGAGTCGCGCGCCAGGGAATTCAAGCCGGGTGATGCCGTCACTTCCAGCTTTGGCTGGCGGGAATACTTCATGGCTTCGCCGAAAGAGTTGCATCCGGTCAGCCGCGAGGTTCAGCCGCTCTCGGTTTACCTTGGCGCCCTCGGCATGACGGGCATGACCGCCTGGGTCGGGTTGAATTTGGTGGAGGTCAAAGCCGGCGACGTCATTTTTATTTCGGGAGCCGCCGGTGCCGTCGGGAGTGTGGCCGGGCAACTGGCGAAATTGCGCGGGTGTCGTGTCATCGGATCCGCCGGTTCAATGGAGAAGGTCATGTTTCTGCGGGAAGAATGCGGGTTTGATATCGCCTTCGATTACAAGGCCGGCCCGGTGCTCGAACAACTGAATCTTGAGGCGCCGGACGGTATCGATGTTTATTTCGATAATGTGGGAGGCGAAACGCTCGAAGCGGCGCTCTCGGCGTTGCGGGTGCATGGCCGGATCATCGCCTGTGGCGGCATCTCCGGTTACAACGAGGAAAAGCCGCGGCCCGGCCCTTCCAATCTATTTAACATGATTACCAAACGGTTGACGATGAAGGGGCTGATCGTTCGCGATTGGCTGGACCGTCAAGCCGAGTTCGAAAAGGAAGTGGGGGACTATTTCAAAGCTGGCAAGGTGAAGCACAAGGAAACGGTCGCGAAAGGAATCGACCAGGCGGTGGGCGCGTTCATCGGCCTCTTCCAAGGGCAAAACGTCGGCAAGATGGTGGTGGAGTTGGCTTGAGCCCGGGCTTTCTCATGAGCGACATTGTTCTCGAAATCAAAAACCTTACCCGCCGTTTCGGCGTGTTTACGGCGGTCGATTCTCTAACCCTTTCGGTCAATGCCGGTGAAGTCTTCGGCTTGCTCGGCTCCAACGGGGCGGGCAAGACCACCACGATCAAGATGCTCACCACGCTGTTGCCGCCCTCCTCGGGCGAGGCACGCGTGGCCCGTTTCTCCATAACCACCCAGGCGGTCGGCGTTCGCCGCGCCATCGGTTATGTGCCGCAGGCGGTCTCCGTGGATGGTTCGCTCACCGGTTACGAGAACCTGCTTATCTTCGCCAAACTCTACGACCTGCCACACCGCGAGCAGCAGGCGCGCATCCGGGAGGCCTTGGAATTCATGAACCTGACGGCCGACGCTGGCCGCCTGGTAAGCGAATACTCCGGCGGCATGGTCCGCCGCCTGGAAATCGCGCAGTCCACGCTGCATCGCCCGCGGGTGCTCTTCCTCGATGAGCCGACTGTCGGGCTGGACCCGATTGCGCGCGACGCGGTTTGGAAACATCTCGTTGATATGCGGGCCAACTACGGCACGACCCTGTTCTTCACCACCCATTACCTGGAGGAGGCGGAGAGCCATTGTGATCGCATGGCGATCATGCACCTGGGCAAGGTGGCGGCGCTGGGCACCTGCAAAGAACTCGAAGCCTCGCTTGGCAGCGGCCACACGCTGAATGATGTCTTCGTCCACTATGCCGGCAGCGCCCTGGATTCCGGCGGCAACTTCCGCTCCGTATCCGCCGAACGCGCGACGGCCCAGCGGCTGGGATAACCCAATTCTATGCCAATTCTAATTAACATGGGCGCAGTTTGTATGCCGTTTGAAAAGCGGCGGAGGGCCGCCGCAGTCCAAGACGCTGGCGCGATGTTCTGCGGCCCTCATGTACGCGAAGCGTCTTGGAGTGCGCCAGTCCTCCGGCGCTTTGCGGCGGCCCCAATGTCTGCGAGATTGACGCTGAACTTCAGTGCGCCAATTTCAATTTGAACCACTATATGACCGCCACTTTCATCCATCCTTTAACCGGCTTCATCGAGAAGACGTTCGTCATCTCCGAGTTTGAGTTGCGCAAGCTGCGCCACGATTTCACGGAACTCGTCACCCGCGCCCTCCAGCCCGCGCTTTGGCTGCTGATTTTCGGGCAAGTGTTCTCCCGCAGCGGGGCGATGCACACGGGCAACATTCCTTATCTGGATTTCATTGCTCCCGGCATCCTGGCGCAAAGCGTTCTCTTCGTGGCCATTTTTTACGGCATCAACGTCATCTGGGAGCGCGACCTCGGCATTGTGCAGAAATTCCTCGCCAGCCCGACTCCGCGCGCGGCACTCGTGCTCGGCAAGGGCTTCTCCGCTGGTATCCGCTCTCTCTCGCAGACGGCCATCGTTTACGGTCTTTCGCTGCTGCTCGGGGTGAAGCTGAATTGGAACCCGCTCGCGCTCCTCAACGTGCTAATCATCGTTGTCCTTGCCGCAACGTTGTTCTCGACGTTTTCGCTCATCATCGCGTGCATTGTAAAGACGCGCGAGCGGTTCATGGGCGTCGGCCAGGTGCTCACCATGCCGCTGTTCTTCGCGAGCAACGCGATTTATCCCACCGACATCATGCCCGGCTGGCTGAAGACCATTTCTCATCTGAATCCGTTGACCTACGTCGTGGATGCCCTGCGCACGTTCATGCTGGCCGGCAGCGCGAGCACCTTCGGTCTGAGTCTCGACTATGCGGTCATCCTCCTGACCACAACCATTCTGGTCTTCATTGGTGCGCGATTGTATCCTCGTCTGGCAACGTAAAACGCAACTTGGAAACGGCTAATAAATACATGAATACACCGAAACGCATCGGCATCGCCGCCGACCATGGAGGTTACGAGTTGAAGGAATATCTGGCCGGGAAATTGCGCGAAGCCGGTCATGAAATGGTTGACTTCGGCGACGGCCGGCCGAAAGAGGATGATGACTATCCGGATTTTATCGTGCCGCTGGCCCGCGCCGTTGCCGACGGAAAGGTGGAACGCGGCGTGGGCATCTGCGGAAGCGGGGTTGGAGCATCGGTCTGCGCGAACAAGGTGGCAGGGGTTCGGGCCTGCTTGATTCACGAAAGCTTTTCGGCGCACCAAGGCGTCGAGGACGACGATTTGAACCTGATCTGTTTTGGCGGCCTCGTGGTCGGTCACGCTTTCGCCTGGGAATTGGTGCAGATATTTCTCGCCGCGCAATTCATTGGAGCGGAGCGTTTTCGTCGCCGGTTGGCGAAAGTGGCGGAACTCGAAAGCAAACCACCAAAGAAAACGTCATGAAAATAAGTCCCCTGGCCGGAAAGCCAGCACCACTTGGAATACTCGTCAATGTGCCGCGGCTCATCACGGCCTATTACACCGAAGTTCCAGACCCTTCGGTGCCGGAACAGCGAGTGGCGTTTGGCACCTCGGGCCATCGCGGCTCGTCGTTCAAGCTGGCTTTCAACGAATGGCACATCCTCGCGATCACCCAGGCGATTTGCCTGTATCGCAAGCGGCAAAATATCTCCGGCCCGCTGTATCTCGGCATCGACACCCACGCGCTTTCCGTTCCGGCCTGTGCTACCGCGCTTGAGGTGCTGGCAGCCAACGGGGTCGAGGTGATGATCGCCGAGGGGGACGAATACACGCCGACCCCGGTGATCTCCCATGCGATCCTGACTTACAATCGCGGGCGCAAAAAGGGACTGGCCGACGGGATTGTCATCACGCCCTCACACAATCCGCCGCATGACGGTGGCTTCAAATATAACCCGTCCAACGGCGGCCCGGCGGACACGGTTGCCACCGGTTGGATTGAGGCAAAGGCGAATGCGCTGCTCGAAGCCCGGCTCAAAGGGGTGAAACGAATTCCCCACGAGCAGGCTCGGCGCGCCTCGACGACACATCAGCACGACTATCTTACCGCCTACGTCAACGACCTCGGAAATGTCATCGATTTGGACGTCATGCGCAGCGCGAAGATCCATCTGGGTGTCGATCCGCTGGGCGGTGCCGGCGTCCATTATTGGGGACGAATCGCCGAGCACTATGGTTTGAATCTTGCCGTGGTCAACGAAGCGGTTGATCCCACGTTCCGTTTCATGACGGTGGATTGGGACGGCCAGATTCGCATGGATCCGTCCTCGCCTTATGCGATGGGGCGGCTGATCGGGATGAAGGACCGCTTTGACCTTTCCTTCGCCTGCGACACTGACCATGACCGGCACGGTATTGTCACCAAAAGCGAAGGATTGCTGCCGCCCAACCACTACCTCTGCGCAGCGGTCTTCTATCTTTTTCAGAACCGGCCGAAGTGGCGCAAGGAAGCGGCGGTCGGCAAGACGGTGGTAAGCAGCCAGATGATTGACCGGATAGCCGCCAAACTGGGCCGGAAGCTCTACGAGGTGCCGGTTGGCTTCAAGTGGTTCGTTGATGGCTTGCTCGACGGTTCGCTTGGCTTCGGTGGCGAAGAGAGCGCCGGGGCCTCCTTTGCTCGTCTGGATGGCAGTGTTTGGACGACGGACAAAGATGGAATTGTTCCGGCTTTGCTGGCGGCGGAGATCACAGCCCGGATGGACCGCGATCCCGGCGAAATCTACCACGAACTCACGCGCGAGTTCGGTGAGCCTGCCTATGACCGCGTTGATGCGCCAGCCACTCCGGATCAAAAGGAACTGTTGGCGAAACTCTCACCTCAGCAGGTCAAGCTCACTGAGCTGGCGGGCGAAAAAATTCAGGCTGTCCTCACCCGCGCGCCGGGCAACGATGCGCCCATCGGTGGATTGAAAGTAATTGCCGAAAGCGGCTGGTTCGCGGCGCGTCCGTCCGGCACCGAGGACATCTATAAAATTTACGCCGAGAGCTTCCAAGGAGAGGAACATTTGCATCGCATCCTGGCGGAAGCCCAGACAATTATCAACGCTGCTTTGGCGGTGTCACCACCGAAGCCGGGGATTCCGTCCAAGCCAAAACGAAAGAAAAAGCCATGAACAAACAGATATCTGTCAGAAAGCCAATCTATTGTCAATTAACTACGGATGTTGAAGGCTTCGATTCCTTGGCGGAGTTGGCCTTGGATATGCGCTGGTCGTGGAATCATTGCGCCGACGAAGTGTGGCGGCAGCTTGATCCTGCGCTGTGGGAGTTCACTCAAAACCCCTGGGTGGTCCTGCAGACTGTCTCGAAGGACAAACTCCAGCGTGTGCTGGCCGATCCTGCCTTTCGCAAGAACATTGATGACCTGCTGCGAGCCAAGCGTCAGGCGGCGGAGACGCCCGCGTGGTTTCAAAAAAATCATCCGCAGTCGCCCTTGAAGTGTGTCGCGTATTTCAGCATGGAATATATGTTGAGCGAAGCACTGCCCATTTATTCAGGCGGGCTTGGCAATGTGGCCGGTGATCAGCTCAAAGCCGCCAGCGACCTCGGCGTGCCGGTGGTCGGCGTGGGGCTGCTCTACCAACAAGGCTATTTTCGCCAGGTAATTGACAAGGACGGGGCGCAACAAGCTCTTTACCCATATAACGACCCCGGACAGTTGCCAATCACGCCTTTGCGCCAGGCGAACGGCGAATGGTTGCGGTTGGAGATCGCCGCACCCGGATACTCGGTCTGGCTGCGCGCCTGGCAGGTCCAGGTCGGTCGGGTGAAACTTTACCTGCTGGACAGCAATGACGCGGCGAACTTTCCCGCGCATCGCGGGATTACCAGCGAGTTGTATGGCGGCGGACCGGAGTTGCGCCTCTTGCAGGAACTGCTGCTTGGGATTGGCGGCTGGCGGCTGCTCGCCGCACTCGGCATCCAGCCGGATGTCTGTCACTTGAATGAAGGTCATGCGGCTTTCGCGGTGTTGGAGCGCGCCCGCAGTTTCATGCAAGAGAACGTGCAGCCTTTTGAAGTGGCGCTGGCCGCCACGCGGGCGGGAAACCTCTTCACCACCCACACGGCAGTGGCCGCTGGCTTTGACCGTTTCGCTCCGGCTTTAATCGAGCAATACCTCGGTCGGTACGCCCGGGAAAAGCTCGGCATTACAATCCACGACTTGCTGGCCTTGGGCCGCCAGAATCCGAACGACGCGTCGGAGAGTTTCAATATGGCCTATCTGGCCATCCGCGGCAGCGGGTCGGTGAATGGCGTGAGTCGCTTGCATGGGCAAGTTAGCCGACACTTATTCTCCCCGCTCTTTCCGTACTGGCCGCAGGACGAAGTGCCCATCGGCCACGTGACCAACGGAGTCCACATGCCGACTTGGGACTCGGCGGCAGCCGACGATCTTTGGACGAAAGCCTGTGGAAAAGATCGCTGGCTGGGGACGACGGAAAACCTGGAGCAGGACATCCGCCGCGTCTCCGACGACCGCCTTTGGAAATTTCGCATTGCTACCAGCAAGTCTCTGGTTGAATACGCTCGCGAGCGCCTGGCCCGGCACTATGCTGCCGCCGGCGCGTCGCCCGAGACGGTTGAGGAGGCGAAACACCTGTTTGACCCCAACGCATTGACACTGGGCTTTGCGCGGCGTTTCGCAACCTATAAGCGACCCAATCTGCTGCTGCACGACCCGGAGCGATTGCTGCGTCTGTTGACCAATCCGCAGCGACCGGTGCAACTCATGATTGCGGGCAAGGCCCATCCGGCGGATCTGGCGGGACAAGCCCTGATCCAGAAATGGATCCAGTTCATTCGCCGACCGGAGGTTCGTCCTCATGCGATTTTCCTCAGCGACTACGACATGCACTTGACCGAGCGCCTGGTACAAGGGGTGGATGTCTGGCTCAACACGCCCCGGCGGCCCTGGGAGGCGTGTGGCACGAGCGGCATGAAGGTGCTGATCAATGGCGGCATCAATCTTTCGGAATTGGATGGTTGGTGGGCCGAAGCCTATGTGCCGGAGCTGGGCTGGGCGCTGGGCGACGGTCAGGAACACGGCGACGACCCGGCCTGGGACGCTGCCGAAGCGGAAGCCCTGTACGACCTGCTCGAGCGTAAGGTGATCCCGGAGTTCTATGCCCGCGACGATAAGGGCATTCCCACCGCCTGGGTGGCGCGGATGCGGGAAAGCATGGCGCGGTTGACGCCGCTCTTTGCCGCGAGCCGCACGGTGCGCGAATACACCGAGCAACACTATCTTCCCGCCGCTAGCGCGTATCGGGTGCGCGCCGCCGACAAGGGTGCCGCGGCCCGGAAGCTGGTCGATTGGCGAAATGCGCTGGCACCGAAATGGGCTGCACTCCGCTTTGGCGCCGTGACCGTGGAAACCAGGGGGGAGCAGCACGTCATCGCCGTGGAGGTTTTTCTAAAAGACGCCAGCCCGGACACGGTTCGGGTGGAGCTTTATGCCGACGGAGTGAAGGGCGGTAGCGCGGTGCGACAGGAGATGACGCGCCTGCGACAACTGGCGTATGGACCGGGTGGCTACGTTTACAGCGCGGCTGTGTCTGCGGCCCGCCCGCCGGCGGACTATACAGCGCGAGTGATACCGCACTGCGACGGCGTTGCGATCCCACTGGAAGACGCACGAATCCTGTGGCAACGATAATCCTATTGAAGCCAATAACATGAAAACTCCAATCGAATACATCATTATTGCCGTGCCTTTTCACGCCGATGCCGCCACCCATGACGAACTGGCGCGGAAAGTGAACGAAAAACTAAGCGGCGGGTACGAACTATATGGTCCACCGTTCCTCAGCGAGGAAATGATGTATCAGGCCATGACGAAGCCAATCCTCCAGACTTCCCCACTCCCGACCCAATGAAAAGAAACGCACCAATCACAACATTGTTCCTGGACATTGGCGGCGTCCTGCTCACCAACGGCTGGGATCATCTTGCCCGTCGGCGGGCGGCGAAGCACTTCAAGTTGAACTGGGCCGAGATGGAGGATCGGCATCACCTGACCTTCGACACCTACGAGGAGGGGAAGCTCACGCTGGAAGAATATTTGGGTCGGGTGGTCTTCCACCGAAAGCGACCGTTCACCCGGGCTCAGTTCCGGCGTTTCATGTTCGCGCAATCGAAACCTTTCCCCGAGATGATCGAGCTAATCCGCAAACTCAAGGCAAGGTACGGATTGAAGATCGCCGTGGTCAGCAACGAAGGGCGCGAACTGAATGCGTATCGGATTCGCAAGTTCAAACTGGACCGGTTTGTGGACGCTTTTATTTCCTCCTGCTTTGTCCGCCTCCGCAAGCCCGACGCGGACATCTTTCGGCTCGCGCTGGACATCGCCCAGGCGCCAGCCCGTCAGGTGGTCTATATCGAAAACACCCCGATGTTCGTCCAAGTCGCGGAAGGTTTGGGGATTCGAAGCATTCTTCACACGGATTACAGGTCCACGTGCGCGAAACTGGCTTCGTTGGGATTGCAGAATGACGAAGGAGTCAATCCATGAAACCAGCTAATCACCAGACATGAATAATAATGCGATTCTCGACTTCGGACACTCCTGGTGCAGACCGGGCAGCGCGCTCGGCTTCCTCACGCTCTAAACAACTGCCAAGGGTGCCGCGGAGCACCACCTTGCTTCCGGAAGTCTCCACCGCGATCTTCTGGGCGTCGAGCAGGGCGTGCCGCTCAAAGGCTGCCATAATTGCCGTGTTTACGTCCGAGGGTGTCGGTTGCTTCGGTCTGATTATGATTAAATTGTTTATTCCTTTGACCCCCGTCAAACGCTGCACCGCTTCTTCAGCGGCGTTCTTCTGGTGCGCCCACTCGACGACGCCCTTCAAAGTAAGCCAGCCATCGCGGACCGTTACCGTGACGGCACCGGTCGGAACCGTGATAATCCAGTCTATCAATTTGGCCGCGGCAGCAGCAATCTCGTCGTCGGTGCGGCGGGAGGAATCAGGCAGATGAACGACAATTTCATCCGCCACACCCTTCACCCCGGCAACCCGTTTGGCCGCGTGCGCCGCCGCCAGTTTCGCGGCATAACTGCTCACCGAGCCATTGAGCAATACACCCCCTTGCTTCACCAAGACACCAATGTCCGCGGCGTTGATGCTGGGCTCGTATGCGAGTTCAGCCAATATGTCCTTTTTCAATTCCAGGTCAGTTTTCATAAACCAGATCTTTCATTCGTTGATTATTTCTCTGCTATCGACACAAATTGCCATACAGCGTCCTGATCATGCGGAGCCAAATTCACGTTCTTTCTCACGTACAACCAGGACTGGACAAGGAGCATGCCGGACCAAGTGTTCGGTCGTGCTGCCAAGCAAAATGTGCGCGAGACCGGTGCGACCGTGTGTGGCGATAACAATTAAGTCGGTCTTCAGAGCCTTGGCTGTGTTTGCAATTTCCTGATACGGCGCCCCCACCTTGACCAGCGTTTCCCGAATGAGCCGAGGATTAATATTTTCCTTCTCACAAGCTTGATCGACCGCGGCTCTGAGCGGGGGCATGATTTCCTCGGGTTCCGCAACGAATGGGTAACCAGCGTACGGATAGGAGCTCGACGGTTCGGCGACATGCAGTAACGTAATTTTAGCGCCAAACTGTTCAGCAACAGACGCAGCGTATTTCAAAGCCTTCTTTGAGTATTCTGAGAAGTCGGTTGGCACCAAAATCTGTTGTATGTTCAAGGCCGGTCGTCCCGGTTTCGTCACCTCGCGGCTGGCCGGCTTAGGCAGATCGTTCAGGGTTTCATACATCGTTGGTTCTTCTTTAATTTTCGTTGCGAGTCTTTTCATTTGATTTGTCCTTTCGGTTTTAATTATTGCTTGAATGTTCATGACTCTGCGTCGGCGAATGCATTTAGGCTTTTCGGCAAGGTCTGACGAGATCGCCAGAAGTCAGCCCAAGGATCATTGCCCTCCAATCGGTGTTGGATGGTTCGAATGTTGAAGTGGGACGGATTCAAATCTGGCCGGACCTCGTCCCAATCGAGCGGTGTGGAAACAGGAGCCCCTTGGCGGCACCGGACCGAGTAAGGCGCCACGATGGTCTGGCCAAATGAGTTTCGGAGCCAATCGGCAAAAACGCGATTCTGGCGCTTTGCCTTTTGCATTTGCACGGTGATCATCGCGGGCGATCGTCTGGCCATCTCCTGGCTGACGCTACGGACAATCAGGCGCACTTGCTCCTGATTGGGACCTCGTCGTAACGGGACCAGGACATGCAGCCCCCGGCCTCCGGTGGTCTTGGGGAAGGAGCGAAGCCTCAGTTCTTCCAGGAGCTTGCGTAAAACACTGGCCGCTTTTGCTGCGTCGCAGAACTGTCCGGACGAAGGGTCAAGATCGAATGCCAGCCAATCAGGCCGGTCCAGGGAGCCGACTTCAGAATTCATGATATGAATCGCCACGCAACCAAGGTTAACGAGCGTTAAAAGTGTTTCTTTCGCCCCACCCACCACGTAATGAACGGTTTTCCCCGTGCTTCCGGCTGGAATGGCGCAGGTCGTCACGCAGGCCGGAAGGACTTTGTCGAAATTCTTCTCGAAGAAGCAACCGGCCGTAATTCCATCTGGACATCGTTCGGCCGTGAGGAGGCGCTTGTTCAACCAGGGAAGCATGCGGGGCGCAACGACCGCGTAGTGCTGAGCTATCTCAAGCTTGGTGATTCGCTTTTCTGGAAACCATAGCTTGGTTGGATGCGTAATCGGGATGCCCCCCACACTGGCGACTTCCATACCCTGCTTTCTTCCCTCGGCAATCGGTCTATTATCGCTCATATTCATTCGGGATTATGCATTTGACAAGTGTCGGCTGAAATGAGGTTATTCCCCAAAGAATCCTTTATCTCCCGCTTGAACGCGGTCTGGTGCCGTGCCCTTGTATTCTCTCATGTCTCCCTTTTTGAAAACGCCAGATGGTTTTTGCTTTGGTTCAAGTATCTCAAGAATCCGGTCGAGCTTTTTACTATCTTCCTCGTGATTCTTGATGCAGTCCGCAAGAAGTGCTGCTACTGGTTTCTGCTTTTTGTTTGTCTTCTTCGTTTTGGTTTTCATAGGACGGTTGCCATTTATGTCGAATGTGAGCTTTGCGCCTTGGATGAACAATTAGATTCCAAATATCCAACGCCGTCAATCGGCGAAAATGATGATGTGCAAAGCGTTGATAATCAACAGAATAAAGACGAAGAAAAAGAACAGTAACCACTTGACAAGTGTGGGGTGGCATGGTATATTTGGGGCATGAAAACAAAGAACCTGATGCCAACGCCAGAAGACCTGACGCTCGACCAAATCAACACCCATTTCGCCAGCGACGAAACCGCCCGCGAATACATTGAATCCATCCTCTGGCCGAAAGGCCCGGTCTGCCCGCACTGCAAGAACAGCGACCAGAAGCGCCTCTGGAAAATCCAAGCCAACCCTGCGAAGAAAATCCGCGCCGGCCTGCACCGTTGCGCCGAATGCAACCGCGAGTTCACGGTGACGGTCGGCACGATATTCGAGGACAGCCACATACCGCTCCGCAAGTGGCTCATTGCTTGGTATCTGGTTTGCAGTTCCAAGAAAGGAATCAGTTCGCTCCAGTTGCAGCGCATCCTTGGCTTGGGCAGCTACCGCACGGCGCTGTTCATGTCGCACCGCATCCGCCACGCGATTCAAGACCCAGCGTTCAGCGACAAGCTGACCGGCACTATTGAAGCGGACGAAACTTACGTTGGCGGAAAAACACGCGGTCATGGCCGTCATTTCATGGGCAATAAAGTCCCGGTCTTTTCACTGGTTGAGCGCGGTGGGCGCGTCCGCTCGCAAGTGATGAAGCACGTCACCGGCAAGAACTTGAAGGCGGTTTTGAAGGCGAACGTCGAGCCAGCGTCAACAATTATGACGGACGAGCTTCCGGCCTATCGTCGGGCGACAAAAGACTTCGCATCGCACCAAGCTGTGAACCACTCGGTTCGGGAATACGTTCGCGGGCTGGCGCACACGCAATCGGTTGACGGGTTTTTCTCGCTGCTAAAGCGCGGCGTGGTTGGCACGTTCCACCATATCAGCGAACAGCACTTGCCGCTCTACTTGGCGGAGTTCGATCACCGTCACAACACGCGGTTCCTTACCGACGGCGAGCGCACCGTGATTGGCTTGAAGAAAGCCAACGGGAAACAGCTCACCTACAAGCAGCCAGTGCTTTAAATTCTGGTTGCCTTTGCAAAGCGCAAAGCTATAATATCTTTGGCTTGATGAGTGCCGGTAGTGGGATTTGAACCCACACTTTACTGAGTCCAAGTCAGTCGCTTCTGCCTATTGAGCGATACCGGCAACTCTGTGCAGCCTCTCGGCGGACGTGGCCATCGCGTCCGCCGGTTTTCGTCTGGCCCTAGTCTCGGCTCTTTAACTAGGCACACTGTCGTTTCCTTTTCATAACTCACTCGCTTTCCACCAATGGATGGAAGTCAACTTCCACCCCTTAAAACAAAAGACCGATGCCGCTTACGCGACTTCGGTCTTCGTTTTAGTTTTGGCGTTGAGCTTTTGTTCCTCGCTCAACTTGAATATGAACGTATCACTCGCGATTCCAATGTCAATCGTTTCCAATTACTTTTTGAAAAATCTTGAAGCCACAAAAGTTTTCTGCTAGGATGGCCGCCGATGGGAAAGAAAGTTGACAATAAGGCACCGCTCAAGTTGGAGATGCCGTTCGACGAGGCCATGCGCCGGGCGTTGCGGGTCAAGCCGGAGAAGAAGCGTGCCAAGCGAAGGAAGTGAACGTGACCGCTCCCGGCTTTTCAGGCGGTTTTCAAGCCGACACTTGTCAAAGGCATAATCCCGTATTCATTGGATTACCCCCTATCCAGCGCCTCTTGATGTCATCCTCGCCTCTCTCATCCTCGAAATCTCGGAAAGCAACCGGCCGCTGAGAACTGATCGTGGTTTAAGCTTGGTAATATCTTCACTCGACGCGTGAGTGTCACGGCGCTTGATTAGGAGCCAGTTGTTGTTCCGCGTGCGGACGAGCACCCACGCACCGCGAAGCTTCTGACCATGCAGAACGAACTTCAATTCGCCGTTTTCGAGGCTTGCCGCAACATTATCCGAATCCTCGGGAGTGTAAGTGCCCTGGTCCCAAACCATGACTGGTCCCGCTCCATACTGGCCTTCGGGAATCTTGCCCTCGAAATCCGCGTATTCCAGAGGATGATCCTCAACCGCCACCGCAAGCCGTTTGACAGCAGGATCGAGCGACGGTCCTTTGGGCACGGCCCACGACTTCAATACGCCATTCACCTCCAACCGGAAATCGTAATGAAGATTTCGCCCTTGATGCCTTTGAACAACAAAGCGCAGACCGAGCTTGTTCGGAAGGCTTTGCCTAAATTGGCTTTTGTGCCCGTTCATTGCAAACACCGTTCTTTCCTGTAAGTACCGGGGGTTCAGGTTCGATTGTGATGTAATCGTAAGCAAATTGTTTACCCCTCTGACTCCTGGCAGGTTTCAGTCCGACGTGTGCGAGCGAAGGCGGGCTCTGGCCTCTCCTCGGATCGCTGGAGCATTTCTGAAATATTCCAATCATGGACTTAAACCCGGGTGACGACCACCAGAACGCAATTCAGGCCACCGAACGGATTCGATACATAAGCCGACGACAGAGGATCGTCAGTCCATTGACCATCAACGACGAACCGATATTCATGCCTTCCTGACTCGATCATCAACTCCACCACCCAACGGCCACCTGATTGTTTTTGCAAAGGCATGGCGGACGGCTGCCAACCGTTGAAGGAGCCAGCTACGAACACCGCTTGTGCTTCGGGAGCATAGAGTCCAAGGCAAATACGCCTTTTATCGGGGTTCGGAAACCGCTCGAGCAATAACGGAACATGCCTGGCGATCACCCCGGTCTTTGGAGCGAGGACGTTGGTCGCGCTTTTCTTCGACTGCCTTTTGGATCTTGATGGAGCTGCCTTGTCAGCGGTTGTCGCTTGACTCTTTTTCTCACGTGGGATTGTCGGTGTTTTCATTATTATATTTTTGGTTCGATGATTCGCTTTAATGACTGAAACGGCAACGACCAGCCTTGCCCGGTCTCTCACATCTGGCGCAGATGAAGCGCCAGCGCGATCCAGGCCGAGCCGTAAAACACCAGATCGATGCCGACGAAAAGGCCGATCACCCACAGCGCTGAGACCGGCCATTCCGCCAGGAAGCAACCGCAGTCCAAACGCAGAGCTTCATGGTGCCAATGCCTCCCTGGTTAGTTCCCAAGCCTGATGCAGCTTGTTGGCGCGCTGCTTGTACTCGGACTGTACTCCCGCGATATGAGCCTTCAGCTTGGCTTTCGCGTCACCCTGCGCCTTGGCCATTTGCTCCTTGAGGGACTTGACCTTCGCGTCCATCTCGTGCTTCGTCGCTTCCGCCGCCACCTTGGCCCGGTCCCGCGTGGCTCGCAGCCTGGCCTTGGCCGTGCTGATCTTCGCCTGGAGCTTCGCCTTTGCCTCCCTGTCCGCCCGAGCATGCTCGGCTTTCAGGTCGGCAACCTCTGCCTTGAGTGCCGCAGCGTCCCGCTCAAGCTGGGAGTCCAGAACTTCCTGGCGCACTTGGCGGAAGACAACGCCCCCCACGGCCTCCATGCGAGTATCGACTGGCATCACCCATGCCTCCCAAATTTCGGCGACCACAGCCGCCTTGCCCGACTGCAGGTTTTCCTCGACCTCGGCGAGAAAGTCCGCGTCGACCCCGGCTTTCGCCAAGTCGTAAAGTACACCCCCGAGCGACCCGGCATAGGCACCGAATGCGGCGCCCACGGGCCCACCCAGCAGGCCGATCAAACCTCCAGTGACCAGGCCGACGCCCGTTCCCAGCGGGCCTCGCTCGGCTGCCTGTTTGACAGCCACCTTCCCGTCGCCGTCCTTTGTAATCACGGCGCTCGCGTAGAGTGTGATGCTGCCCTCGGCATGCAAATCCTTGAGGGCCTTGGAGCCCTCATAGGCGTCCTTTTCGTTATCGAATATTACGACGATCATCTTGTCGTCCAGGGCTGTTCTATTTTTTGTTGATTTCATAATTTCTCTGTTTTGGTTTTTTTGGATGTTGTGTTTACGGTTTCTGGAATGCGTTCAATGTCTTTGCCAAGGTTCACGGGTTCCCCGCCGACAAGCTCTTTGCCACACGACGTGCGGTTATGGAAATCATCAATCGGGCAACCCCGCTGAAGATCATACTGACCCCCACCAGTGTGCCGATCACCCACGTGGCGCTGGCTGGCCATGTCCGCCATATAATAATCGCAAGAATGAGGGTGATAATCCCATCCACCAGCAGCCAGCCAGAACCAGGCAATGGTCGGAGTTGGAATGAAAGAATGAACTCCAGGACCGATTCCAAAAACAGGTACACGGCCAGCACGAACGTCAATGACACGAGACCCGCCATGGGATGCAGCAATAAGTAACCGCCGGCGACGATATAGATGATACCCAGTAGTATTCCCCACAAAATTCCCCCGCCGCTGCGTGCGTGCCAGGCGTACACCATGTGAGCGGCGCCACAAAACACCAATAACCAACCGACTAATATTGTTACGGCGATGCCGGAGACCGGCGGCACGATGATCGCCAGAATGCCGGCCATAATTATTAGCACACTCAATGCGATGGACCATCCGGCCGCCTGCTTGATTTCTGTGTTCATGCTCATATTGATTTGCCTTTCTTCGATGCTTTGATTTCGCCAGTTTTTTTAACAGCAAGCCGCCGCTGGCTTGGCGGCTCCCAAAACGTGTTCATCCAGGTTGGCTGGTTTCGTTGTCTTGAGAATCTCTTTGGCCTTCGCAACCTCGACGGCAGTTCCGTGGGCCACCAGGAGATACTTGTTCACCTTGATTGCGGTTTCGTATCTCAAAACACTGTCTTTGGGTATGCCAATGCTGTAGAGGGCAGCGCCAAGAGCGCTCAGACCACCAACCACGACCGCACTTTCCAACGCGGCGACGAATGCGGCTGACAGCGGCCCGGCGACGAGCAAGGGGCCGATGCCCGGCACCCAAAAGAACGCCGCACCAAACAGCAAGCCCCACAGTCCGCCCCATAGTGCGCCCATCTTTCCCCAATACTTCATTCGGTCTCCCGCGTTGTAGTAACCCACCACCTGTTCGTCCGTGTGATAGTCTTTGCCGACGACCGATAGTTTCTTCATGTCGAAGCCCCCCCGCTGGAGTTCCTTCACCGCCGCTTCGGCTTCTGGGTGGGTGTTATAAACCGCGATTACCGCTTTCGGGTCTGATATGGATTGGTTTCTATTCAATGTTGGTTTCATAATTTTTTTTCGTTTTTTTTTTTGTGTTCTAGTTAATAGTACTCTTTACTTCGGCAGGAATCTTAGCCGCGCAACGGGGTGGGTTCTATAATCACTTGGTATCAGATCTCCCATTCCATACCCGCTCACTTGCTTTTGCATGGGGATGGCCTTCTTCTGCCACTGCGTGAAGTCACCGGCCAGCATCTCGTTCATCGCGCCAGGAGCTATGAGCGTGAAGGTTTGCTGTTTGGTGTTTGTATCTCTGCGTGCCATGGAATTTCCTTTCTCTTTCTTTGTTTTCAGTGTCTGAAGCCGGCCCAATTCGCGGCCAAATATTTTCCCGTTTATTTCAATCCTTGCACCCAGCGCCACGCCGCCAACGCCGTTGGAGCCCAGCGCGCCAGCCCGTGCCAGTGCCGCGCGGCCACCAAACCAGCCACCGCGCCACCGACAAGTAGCCACGGACTCCCCGAGCGAATGCCCGCGCACGCTGAATCGATCCGGGCGCGCAGATTGGCGCATTCCAACTTGACCAGACTGCGGTGCAAATCGGCTTCCAGGACAATGAGCCATTTGCGTTCGGTCAGGTCGTTCAGTCTTTTCGCAAACATTCGCTGTCCTTTCTAAATTCCGCAACGGTCCCGGCAAACGGCGGTGGACCTCTATTGATCCGGTGGCGAACGTCCAACAAAATTCCCGCCGCTACAGCCAGTGCCGCCAGCGCGAGCACGATCAACCCCGCATAACCGGCTCTATTCCATAACCACACGGCCAGCGCGCCCATGCCAACCAGCAGCCCGGCCGCGCCCAAAGTCATGGCGATACCCAGCCACAGGAGCAGGTTGATCAACCGGAGTTTCTCTTCCTGCAACTCAACGGCGAACAGTTCGAACCGGCTGCGAATCAGCGCCAGCAACGACTCGCTGGTGCGGCGAAGCGAATCAAACCAGCCATCTGTATGGGTTGCGGTTTCGTTCATGACGGTTACTTGCGCGTGACGAGCACTCCGATTAACAAGCCGACCCCGAAGGCCACACCGATGGATTCGTACGGATGATCGCGAATGACCGTGTCTGCTTTCTTCGCCGCGGCTTTCGCTGTCGCGATGGTTTGTTCCTGCGCGTCCTGGCAGGTGGATTTGGTCCGTTCCAGAGTAACTCCGAGACGCGTCCGCGCCTCTTTCGCTTTCTCGCTCACGTCACCCGCCGTGGCTTTCAACAGGTCCTCGGCGTCGCGGGCGAGCGTTCTCAAGTCTGTCACCATGCGTTCTCGCGCAATGGTGCCGTGTGCTTTTTCGACGGCTTCATGTTTTGTTTCCATAGTTCAGTACTTTCTTCGGTTTCAGCCGATCCAATGTCTTTCGTCTTATAAAAATTACGCTGCCATCGCAGTGCGGGTCATTCATTAATGCCCCAATGGCGGCAAGAATTTGATTCTTCCAGAACATTATAAGATGCGAAAAACGGTGGCGTCATGCTTCGCGGGCTTTGTTTCCTGCGCGAGTCTTCTTCAACGACCCTCGAAGACATGAACCCAATGAATAACTCCACCGCGCTTTGCCTCGTGGCTCGCTGCAATCGTAAAAGCGTATCCCTTACCGAATCCATTTCCCGCTTGTCGTCATCAAACAAGACACCCAGCGCGCATTCTTTATCACCACGCTGGTTGACCCAGGCCGTCAGCCAGCTTTCAATTGCGGATTCCAGACTACGATCGCCATGCAGCGACATTACGATCACTTCAGCCCTGACAGCAGCAAGCACAGCCTGATTGTAGAATTCCGGGGTGTTGAACAAACCGAGCTTCCAGAGCGTCCAGTGAAGATCGGTGTTAATTCTTCTGCAATCCAGCATTTGGTCCAAATACTGAAAACACTGAAAGGCCCGGAACCCGGTGCTCATATCCTCATAAACCAGCATCACATCGGCTTGCGCAGGGGTGTCATCAGATTGGAATCCGTCTGACATGGTTCGGCCTGTTTTCAGTCCTGGTGTCATAGTTTTCAATGCTGTTGTCATAGTCGTTGCTCCGTTTTTATTTTTACGATGTGTTCTATGTTAATTTTAATTGTGCTCTTTACTTCGGCGGGAAACTTAGCAGCGCAACCGTGGTGGGTTCTATAATCACTTGGTATGGATCGGGCTACCCGGATGGTTTAGAACCACCATTGGCTTGGATCAAAGTCTTTTCGGATCCCAAACGGATATTCGGCCGGTTGCATTTGGAATTAGTCTGGTCTTTCATGCTCAGTTGGTCCTCTCCGCTGTGCCAGCACTGAACGCACCGCGTCGAGCAGGGATTCCTGACTGAACGGCTTGCGCAGGAATGCCACGGCTCCACGTTGCAACGCTTCCGCAGAAATGTCGTGATCACCATGCGCTGTGATGAAAATGATCGGCGTGCGGTCATTCTTGGCCGCCAACCGGCGTTGCAACTCAAAGCCTCCCATCCCGGGCATGCGCACGTCCAGGATCAGACACGCCGTGTGGCGCAACTGGGGGGAGTTCAGAAAATCTTCCGCCGAAGCAAATCCCGTGGCGGCGTAGCCGACGGACTCCATCAGACTGACGATGCCTTCGACGACGGATTGATCGTCGTCAACGACCGAGATCAACGTAATGTTTTGCATGTGCTCAAGTTTGCTGCCGGCATGAGCGGTTCAGCACAACCCGGCTTCAACAAACATTAGCACCCTGGCGGCGGTGGGTTCTATGATACTTTAGTATGAGGTCGCCCGGTATCAGTTGCCGCGATCGCTTCCGCCATGCGGAGCAGTTCCACAACGGATTGAGCCTTCATCTTGTGCATGGCCTGTCCGCGATGCATTTTGATCGTGATTTCGCTGGTGCCCAACTCGCTGGCGATTTGCTTGTTCAGCAAACCAGTAACCACCAATTGCATCACTTCACGTTCTCGCGGCGTCAAGGTTTCGTAGCGATGACGTAATTCATTGGCGCGAACCCGCTGCTCTCGCGCTGCCCGGTCGGTTTTGAGAGCCTGTTGAATCGCATCGAGCAAGTCCTGATCTCGAAATGGTTTGGTCAGAAATTCCACCGCCCCGGCCTTGATGGCCCGCACCGACATCGGAATGTCCCCATGGCCAGTGATGAAGATGATCGGGAGCGGCTCGTCCGACTGGGCCAGCTCCTGCTGCAAATCCATGCCGCTGGAATTGGGCAGGCGC
Source organism: Verrucomicrobiota bacterium (assembly GCA_050010435.1). GTDB lineage: Bacteria > Verrucomicrobiota > Verrucomicrobiia > Limisphaerales > UBA11358 > UBA11358. Next base: position 21,120 of record JBEKKZ010000020.1, read on the forward strand.
ACATCCAGTACCAGGCAGGCCGGCGCATCCGGCCTTTTATGCCGCAGGAATTCCCGCGCTGAATTAAAGGCCTTCGCCTTCAGACCGACAGAACTGATTAGATCTATAACGCCTTCGCGGACTGAAGAGTCGTCGTCCACAACAAAAACGATTGAGTCGGTGTCGTTCATTCAGAATCTCCAGTCTCGGCCGGAAGCAATACCTGGAACGTTGCACCCGGACCATCGTTGGATTGAGCAGTCAACCGACCACCGTGTGCCTCAATAATCGAGCGGCTGATCCAAAGGCCCATTCCCATCCCTTCAGGCTTGGTCGTGTAAAAGGCTTCAAAAAGCCGCCCTGCGTCCATGGGGCCCAAACCAACACCGGTGTCGCTCACCTTCACCGAAACGGCGGGCTTCCCGTCCAAGTCGCCCGGTTCCGAGCGGATCCGCAAGGTGTTCCGGTGATTCGCGATACAGGCCATGGCTTCGTTCGCGTTCATAATGAGGTTTAGGAGAACTTGCTGCAACTCGATATTGTCTCCGACGATGGCAGGCAGGCTGGGGTCCAATTCCACGGATAACTCCACATTTTTTTGGCGCAATTCACCCCCGGCCAGCGCCACCACATCGCGGACAATTTGATTCACGTTCACATTTGATTTGGTGGGTGGCGTCCGCTTCAGGAGCGTCCGAATTCGGTTTAACACCTCCCCGGCTCGGTTGCCATCCCGAAGGATGCGCTCGATGGCCTCGCGGGTCTTGAGAAGATTCGGCGGATTTTTCGCGAGCCAATTCAGGCCGGCGTTGGCACTCGTGACCACACCAGCCAAAGGCTGATTGACCTCGTGAGCGATGGAAGCGGCGAGTTCGCCCATCATGGTCACGCGGGTAACGCGCGCCAGTTCCGCCCGCGCCTCGTGCAAGGCTTCCTCTGCCTGTTTTGCTGCCGTCATGTCCATTACCGCCCCGATAAATTCGACATTGCCTGACTTGTCTTTAACCGCGTGGGCTACAACGTGGACATGTTTCACGGAACCATTTGGCATCAGCAAGCGATGTTCAAAATCAAAATCCTTCCCGTCGTCGGCTGCTCGATCTAAAACCTGTTGCATGAGCGGGATGTCATCGGGATGAGTTCGTTCGAGAACCAATTGTAGCGTGACCTTTGTCGAAGCATCGTATTCGAAATGGCGGAATGTTTCGTCGGAAAAGAGGATTTCTCCGGTGGAAACATTCCAGCCGAAACTGCCTGTGTGGCTTAATCGCTGTGCTTCCGATAAATAGGCCTCACTGCGGCGGACGGCTTCCTCCACCTCCTTGCGTTCAGTCACGTCCATCGCGGTTCCCATGAATTCCACCACCTCGCCGGCAGGGTTAAGAACGGGATGAGCGACCGAGTGAATGTGCCGGAGCCGCTTGTCCGGGAGAATGATCCGATAATCCAATTCGTAACCTGTCCTTTGCGAGACAGCCTGCTCGATTCGTTGGCGTCTTTTGTCCCGATCTTCTGGATGAACGCGTTGAGCCCACTCTTCCCAGGAAGGCAAACCGCGTTGTGGCTCGAAACCAAACAAGCGAAAACATTCATCCGACCAATGGATGATCTGATTCGTTGTGACCCGCCAGGCCACACTGCCTGTGTGGGTCAGTTTCTGTGCTTCCGCCAGATAAGCTTCGCTGTGTCGTAGAGCTTCCTCGGCGCGCTTGCGTTCGGTAATATCAATCACGGTGCCCACCAGTTTAACGACGTTTCCCGCATCATTCAGGACAGGGTGCCGGATGGCCTGCACATGTTTGGCCGTTCCGCTGGGCAGCGCGATCCTGAACTCGCTCGAGGTACCTACTTTCTCGCGGACCGACTTCTCGAAGCTCTCGTTCACGCTGTCCCAATCCTCCGGGCGGATCAGTCGGGAAACCGCCTCCCTGGTCGGTAAACCCTCTTGCGCATCGAATTCAAAAATTCGAAAGCATTCCTCCGAAACATAGACATACTTGTTGCTGGCCAAATCGAAAGCCCAGCTGCCTGTGTGGGTCAGCTTCTGCGCTTCCGCCAGATAGGCCTCGGCCAGCCGGCGCGCGGCGGCTTCCTGTTCCCAGCGCCGCAACTGGCCCCGCAACGCCCCAAAGAGCAGCAGCGCCGTGACCGCCACAAACGCCCACCCCTTGCACACCGATATTTCCTCCATGACCACCGGATCATGCACCAAGGCAACCAACACTTTGTCGGAAACCAGTATCCAGACCGCCGCCACCAGCGCATACAGCAGGCTGGTGCGCAAAGCCACATGGGAAAGCTTACCAGTCATTTGAAATTCCTTTTGGCGAGGGGTGAAGGTTTTCCGCTTTGCGCTCCAACATCGGAATTGCCGCGCCAGGATTTGGCGTTCCGGCAAATCCCTTGGACCACCGCAACAAAGCAGCCCTTCTCATAGGCATGTTTCCCGATCCGCGTGTGCGCCGCCCAGATTGTACCTGCCGGGCCGTGAAAACAAGCCGTTTCTCGGCGTCTCCCGGCTGGATTGCGTACTTCCACTTGGGTTGCGCGGCGGGTTTTGCCTGTGCTGCCGGTCTTAATTGTAGAGGGTCGCTGATCCAAAGCGAACTTGCGACAACGGATGCTCCCGGCTGGCCAGCGTGGCGCTCTCCGCAAATCAATCCAGTTTTATCACGACCAAGGCGGCTGGCAATCATTCTTTGGAGGGAGTCACCTCAACGCTGTCCACCAAATCAAGGCAGGGCCATTCATCAGATCCTTCCTTCGCATGGCTTTCTTGCCGGACGCGAAGATATAAGTTAGGATTCGATCACGAATGAAGATTACCGCATTGACACGATTGGAACGCAACGTCCACCGGGCGGGCGAAATCGTCGGCGTCCTGGCGAAGTACGGCCTGGCCGATTGGGTCAAGGGCCTGAATTTCCCGTGGGTCCAGGATCGAATTAAGAGCGTTGACGGCCAGCATATCCCCGACCTCAAAATCGAGGAGCGCGTGCGGCTGGCCTTCACCGAACTTGGCACCACCTTCATCAAGCTCGGCCAGATGCTCAGCACGCGGCCCGACCTCGTCGGCCCCGAGATGGCCCGGGAACTGGCCCACCTGCAAATCGCCGTGCCGGCTGATCCGCCCGACACGGTTCGGGCCACGATTGAAGCCGAGTTCGGCAAACCGCCGGGCAAACTGTTCGCGCATTTCAAAGAGGCGCCATTAGCCTCGGCATCCATCGCCCAAGTCCATCTGGCCCGGCTGCATTCGGGCGAGCACGTCGTCGTCAAAGTTCAGCACGCCGGCATTGCGGACAAGATCATGCCCGACCTGGACATCCTCGCCGACCTGGCCGAGTTGGCGGAAAAGCACGCTTCCCAGATTCGCCGCTACCAGCCCGTTGCGGTCGTCCGGCAGTTCCGCCGCACCCTGCTGCGCGAGCTGGATTTCACCTTTGAACGCCGCAATCTCGAAGAGTTCGCGAAACATTTCGACCAGGACGACACCGTCCATTTCCCCTGCGCTTACGAGCAGTTCTCAACGCGCCGGGTCCTGACAATGGAACGGCTGGAGGGCATCCTCGGCACCGACTCCGCAGCACTCGCCGCCTCGGGCGTTGACCTCAATGAATTCGCGCGCTGCGGCGCCAATATGTATCTCGAGATGATTTTCCGCGATGCGTTCTACCATGCCGACCCGCATCCCGGCAACCTGATGCTCCTGCCCGGCGGTGTGGTCGGCGTGCTCGATTGCGGCATGGTTGGCCGGCTCGATGAAGAACTGGCTGAAAGCATTAACGAATTGCTCATTGCCCTCGTGAACCACAACGCGGTGGACCTGGGGGACATCATCCTTCGCCTCGGCTCCGCGCCGCCCGACACGCGCCGTGACGAATTGCGCGCCGACCTCACCGATTTCGTCGCCGACTATGTGGGCCAGTCCATCCAAGACATGAACCTGGGCGGCGCATTGAGCAGCCTGTTTGAAATCATCCGGCGCTATAACATCACCTTGCCGCCGCCACTCTCGCTGCTGCTGCGCACGCTGGTCGAGTTGGAGGGAACCGCCCAACGGTTGAGCCCGGAATTCAGCCTCGCCGAAGTGTTCCACCCGTTTTACGACAAGATGGTCCGCCGGCGTCTCTCGGTCCGGCACATCTTTGGCCGGCTCCAGCACACTTATCACGACTGGGAACGGCTGGTGCAGTCATTGCCGCGCGACCTGGAAGACGTTCTCAAGCGCGTGCGCGAAGGCACTTTCTCAGTCCACTTTGACCTCCGTCATATCAACCCGGTGATCAACCGCCTGGTGCTCGGCGTGATGACCGCTGCGCTGTTCGTCAGCTCCGCCCTTCTCTGGAGCATGAAAGCACCGCCTACAATCGCCGGCGTTTCGGTCTTTGGCGCTGCCGGTTACCTGATAGCGGCTTATCTCGGTTGGCGCCTGCTGCGCGCCATCAAAAAGACCGGTGACATCAACACGCGGGAATAAATGTTGGATTGAGCGCTTGGCAAATATAAATTCAGGCGGACATTGAGAATTCTGAAAATTGTTATGATTGACGTTGAAGATTATGTCAAAAGGCAAATCGCCGTTTTTCAAGCCAACGAACTCCTGGAAGACCGTGAGCGGCGACCCGGGCGGGGCAGGGATGGCAACCTATCCTATGGACCATACTTGCTGATTTCTCGCGAGAAGGGCGCCGGCGGGAACACCGTGGCCCGACTTGTCGGAAGACGATTGGGCTGGCAGGTGTTCAACAATGAAATCGTGGATGAAATTGCACAAAAGGCGCACGTTCGCCGCCAATTAATCGAGAGTTTGGATGAGCGTGATCAGGCTACGATCCAGGACACCATTGGCCAATTGCTGAACCCACAGGAGATCGGCACATCTGGCTATCTGGGCTACTTGAAGCAAATTGTGCTCACGCTTGGTCACCAGGGGGACGTGGTCATCGTCGGCCGCGGAGCACAGTTCATTTTGCCCGGTCAGTTCGGTTTGTGTGTGCGGATGGTTGCGCCGATTGAGGTACGCATCCGGCGGATCGCCGATAAAGCGCGCCTGAGTCTGGAGGCTGCCCGGGTTGAGGTCGAAAGAATCGATCGCGAGCGGGTGAAGTTGGTCCGTCGCCATTTTGGTCACGATGTGACTGACCCTTTGAGCCACGACTTGATCATCAACACAGCCGCGATGAACGTCGAGGCGGTGGCAGAGGTTGTCATAACGGCACTTCAGCGAAAGCTGGGTGTACAGATCAAAGCGAGCGGCCAGAGGTGATGAGAAAAACCGGACACATGCAGTCTTCTTCGGGAGGCATCGCCCGCGAGTCGGCCAAGCCGGCCGCGTCCTACTGGCACGTCTGGACCGACGAGAAGGGGGTGAGTTACCAGACCCGCTCCGAGTTGAGTGCCTTCGAACAGCAGAGCATGGGCGGGGCCGCGCCGCTGAAACCGGATGTTCGGGGCTGAAAGCGAAGTCAATGCACTCCGTTCTGACCATCAATGGCGGCTCGTCGAGCATCAAGTTCGCGCTGTACCAGACAGGCGAACCGCTGAAGCGAGGGCTTTGTGGAAAGGTTGACCGCATCGGCCTGAGCGGGACGAATCTGACGTTCAATGACCCGGCCAGGAAACAGCCGGAGAGCCGCAATCTCGCCGCTGCCGATCACAAATCGGCGGCGAATTTCCTGATTGACTGGCTCGAAAAGCAGGAGGGATTCGAATCGGTCCGGGCGGTCGGACACCGGGTGGTTCATGGCATGAAACACACCACGCCCGAGATTGTCACCCAGGAATTGCTGGATGAACTGCATCGCATCAGGCCATACGACCCGGATCATCTGCCCCGCGAGATCGAACTGATCGAGGCGTTCCGCCAGCGCTATCCGAAACTGCCGCAGGTGGCGTGCTTTGACACGGCGTTTCACCAGACCATGCCACGTGTGGCAAAACTGCTTCCGATCCCGCGACGCTTCGACGCCAAGGGAGTTCAACGATACGGTTTCCACGGTTTGTCCTATGCCTATCTGATGGAAGAACTCGTGCGCCTCGGCGACCCGGCGGCAACGACTGGCCGTGTCATCCTCGCGCATCTCGGAAACGGCGCCAGCCTGGCCGCCGTGCGTGACGGCAAAAGCATTGACACCAGCATGGGCTTCACGCCGACGGCGGGATTGGTGATGAGCACCCGCTCGGGCGATCTGGATCCCGGCCTGGCGCCGTATCTGGCGCGAACCGAACAGATCACCACCAAACAGTTTTACGACATGGTCAACCACGAGTCCGGGCTGCTGGGGGTGTCGGAAACCAGTTCCGACATGCGAGACTTGCTCACGCGGGAAGCCGCTGACGTTCGGGCGGCGGAAGCCGTGGCGTTGTTTTGTTATCAGGCGAAAAAGTGGATCGGCTCTTTCGCCGCTGCGCTCGGTGGATTGGACACGCTCGTCTTCGCCGGAGGCATCGGCGAAAATGCGCCAGTCGTCCGCGCCCGCATCTGTGAGGGGCTGAGCTTCCTCGGCATTGAACTGAACGAGGCGCGCAATGCGGAGAATGCGGCGGTGATTTCCACGGACGCCAGCCGGGTTGCGGTTCGCGTCATTCGCACGGATGAAGAACTGATGATTGCGCGCTCGGTGTGCCGCATTCTCGGACCCGGCGCGGTGAACAAAAAGGATTGAACCATGAAAACCAACACACTCACGCCGGAACTGTTGCGCAAGATGGACGCCTACTGGCGCGCCGCCAACTATCTGTCGGTTGGCCAGATTTATCTTTACGATAATCCGCTGCTGAAACGGCCGCTGACGCTCGCGGATGTGAAGCACATGCTGCTGGGACACTGGGGCACGACCCCCGGGCAGAACTTCATTTACGTGCACCTGAACCGGGTCATCAAAAAGTTCGACCTCGACATGATTTACGTTTCCGGCCCCGGGCACGGCGGCCCGGCCGTCGTGGGCAACACTTACCTCGAGGGCACTTACAGCGAGATCTATCCCAACATCAGCCAGGATGAAGCCGGGCTGCGAAAGCTCTTTCTTCAGTTTTCGTTTCCCGGAGGAATTCCCAGCCACGCCTCGCCGGAGACGCCGGGTTCAATTCACGAAGGCGGCGAACTGGGCTATTCGCTCAGCCATTCGTTCGGTGCGGTATTCGACAATCCCGATCTCGTCGTCGCCTGCGTCGTCGGCGATGGCGAGGCGGAGACCGGACCGCTGGCCACGGCGTGGCATTCCAACAAGTTTCTCAATCCGGCCACCGACGGCGCGGTGTTGCCGATCCTGCATCTCAACGGCTACAAGATTTCCAACCCGACCGTCCTCGCGCGCATCACCCGCGAGGAATTGGAGCAGTTGCTCCGCGGCTACGGCTGGACGCCCTATTTCGTCGAGGGTCACGAACCTGTGCTGATGCATGAGGCCATGGCCGCGACGCTCGACACGGCGGTGGAGCAGATAAAAAAAATCCAGCAGGACGCCCGCGTCCACGGCAACTTGACGCGTCCGCGCTGGCCGATGATCGTCCTCAATTCACCCAAGGGTTGGACGGGGCCGAAGGTGATCGATGGCCTGCAGATTGAAGGCACCTTCCGCGCGCACCAGGTGCCGCTCTCCGACCCGGCCACCCATCCCGAACACCTGAAGTTGCTGGAGGACTGGCTGAGGAGTTACCGGCCGGAGGAACTCTTCGATGGGCAGGGCCGCCTGAAACCGGAACTGGCCGAACTGGCGCCCAAGGGCGAACGACGCATGGGCGCGAATCCCCACGCCAACGGCGGCATTTTGCTCCGCGACCTGCGGATGCCGGATTTCCGCGACTACGCGGAAGCCGTGCCCACGCCGGGGATACGCGGCATCGGCGATACGCATGTGCTCGGGCCTTTCCTGCGCGATGTGGCAAAGCTGAACAGTGAGCAGCGTAATTTCCGGGTCTTTGGCCCCGACGAGACGCTCTCCAACGGCCTGGAGGCGCTGTTTGAAGTGACCAAGCGCCAATGGGACGCCGCGACCGTGCCGAACGACGAATTTCTTGCGCCCACCGGGCGCGTGATGGAAATGTTGAGTGAACATCAATGCGAGGGCTGGCTCGAGGGCTACCTGCTCACCGGGCGGCATGGACTCTTCAACTGCTACGAAGCCTTCATCCACATTGTGGATTCGATGTTCAACCAGCACGCCAAGTGGCTGAAGGTCACGGCGCATCTGCCGTGGCGGCGGAAGATCGCCTCGCTCAACTATCTGCTGGCCTCGCACGTCTGGCGCCAGGACCACAACGGCTTCACGCACCAGGATCCCGGTTTCATCGACCACGTCGTAAACAAGAAGGCCGAAATCGTGCGGGTTTACCTTCCGCCGGATGCCAACTGCCTGCTGTCGGTGATGGACCACTGCCTGCGCAGCCGACATTACGTCAACGTCGTCATCGCGGGCAAGCACCCGGCGCCGCAGTGGTTGACGATGGACGCCGCCGTCAAGCACTGCACCGAGGGCATCGGCATCTGGCAGTGGGCCAGCAACGACCAGAGCGTTACGCCTGACGTGGTCATGGCCTGCTGTGGCGACGTGCCCACGCTGGAGACGCTCGCCGCCGTCTCCATCATGCGTGAGCATCTGCCCGACCTGAAAATCCGGGTGGTCAACGTTGTTGACCTCATGAAGCTGCAGCCGCAAACCGAGCACCCGCACGGGTTGAGCGACATGGATTTCGACGAGCTCTTCACCAAGGACAAGCCGGTCATCTTCGCCTACCATGCCTACCCATGGTTGATCCACCGGCTGACCTATCGCCGCACCAACCACGACAACATCCACGTCCGCGGCTACAAGGAAGAGGGTACCATCACCACGCCCTTCGACATGACGGTGCTGAACGAACTGGACCGTTTCCACCTCGTGATGGACACCATCGACCGCCTGCCGCAGACCGGCGGCAAGGGCATCTACCTGAAGCAGCAGCTCAAGGACAAGCTGATCGAGCACAAGCAATACATTGACAAATATGGCGAGGACCTGCCGGAAATCCGGAACTGGAAATGGGGCAACCCAAAATGAATATAATGCCGCGATGGAAAGGACATAAACAAGTATCCCGCAGCTGGTGAAACGATGATGGATGCGCCATCCGCGCCAGTCGGAGCGCCTCCAATGATGCACGGTAGGGTTATACCCCATAGCGACGGGAAGGTTTCCAAGGTTATTTTATCGCGCATGAAAATTATACCGAAAAAGGAGTTAACGTCCGGTGACTTGATTTTTGATTTCTTCCGCGAAGGGAAGATCCGTATGAACCAGACAAACGGTCCGGTTAACCGGATCAAGATTGGGCTGGTGACTGTGCTGGGGATTACGCTGTTGGTGACCTTGACGGGATGTGTGGGTTGGGTGGACGGCGGCGGAGGTTATGGCGGCGGTGGGTGGTGGGGTGACGGCGGGTGGTGGGGAGGTGGCGGCGGCTATGACCGGGGGCGCGATGTGCATGGTTATAGTGATCGCGGAGTTGCAAGTCGTGCAGCAGCGCATCCCAGCGGCGGCGGACATGCGGGCGGCGGCGGTGGCGGCGGCGGGCATGGCGGCGGCGGTGGGGGAAAGCGGTGAACCATACAACTTAACCGACCTGATAAATCTACATCTATGAAATTTTCAAATCAATTGACACGTTTTCCCAGACTTTTGACCATCGCACTATTGGCGGGTGCCTGGGGTATTTTGCCGGCGAACCTTCAGGCGGCAGAGCCGGAAGCAGCGCCACAAAAACCAGTGGTCGCGCAACGGTTGTTCGCATCGCCGGATGAGGCCATAAAAGCCTTGCAGACGGCCACCGAAGCCAGGGACACAGCGGCCTTGAACGAAATTTTCGGCCCGGTGTATCAAGAACTTTCAACCGGCGACAAAGTGCAGGATGCGAACAATGCGCAGAGGTTCGCCACCGCCATGGCGCAGAGCTGCAACCCGGTGAAAGAGGGGGAGGACAAAATCACGCTTGAGGTTGGCACGAACAACTGGCCGATGCCGATTCCACTCGTGAAAACGAACGGGCAATGGTATTTCGACACGGCGGCGGGCAAGGAGGAGATCATCAACCGGCACATCGGGAAGGACGAACTCCACGCCATCGGCGTCTGCCGGGCTTACGTGGCAGCGCAACGGCAGTACGCCAGCGCGAACCCGGACGCGGGTGGAGGAGCGAAGTACGCGCAGAAATTCAAGAGCACGCCCGGCATGAAGGATGGCCTCTACTGGCCGTCGGCAGAGAACGAACCGGCCAGCCCATTCGGGCCTTTGGTGGCGGAAGCTCATGCCGAGGGTTATGTCAAGCATAAGGGCGCGGGTCCGCATCCGTTTCATGGTTATTATTTCAGAATTCTGACCCGGCAGGGCAAGGCTGCGCCCGGCGGGAAAATGGATTACCTGAGCCACGGCAACTTGACGGGAGGATTCGCGCTGGTGGCTTATCCGGAGCATTGGGACCAGTCGGGCATCATGACATTTATCGTCAATCAGGATGGCAAGGTTTATCAGCGGAATTTTGGCGAAAAGACTTCCCGGATGGCGGAGGCGATGAAGGAATACAATCCGGACAGCGAATGGACGCTGGTGCAGGATGAGGGAGTATTGAGCGCGGTCTCCGAGAAATGATGTCGGCTATGCCTGTGAGCTCCGACAGCGTAAAACCTATGGAGAATCAGGCGATCGTCGCAACCGATCTGACCAAATGGTTTGGCGAAGGCGATACCAAAATGACGGCCGTAAATAGTGTCGCGCTGGTCGCTCACTTTGGCGAGATGCTGTTCATCGTCGGTCCCTCCGGCAGCGGCAAGACCACGATGCTCAGCATGCTTTCCGGCATCCTGCGACCCAACGCCGGCAGGGTGGTTGTCAAAGGGGACGATATCTGGACGCTGAACAATGACCAGCTGGCGGACTTCCGGCTGAACACCATTGGCTTCGTCTTTCAGGATTATCATCTTTTTCCGCGGCTGACCACGGCCGAAAATGTCGCGATCCCGTTGATCCTGAAGCAGCGCAACTGGGACGAATCCATCACCGAGGCCACCCAATACCTCGAGATCGTCGGTCTGAAAGGCCGGGGCGGGATTCTGCCCGTGAAGCTCTCGGGCGGCGAGCAACAGCGCGTGGCGATTGCCCGGGCAATCATCAGCCGTCCAGAGATCCTGATTCTCGACGAACCGACCGCCTCCCTGGATGGGGACACCGGGAGGATGATCATCGCCTTCGTCAAAGAGAAAATTCTCAATGAAAAGCGCTGCATTCTGATCGTCACTCATGATGCGCGCATCAACGAGTATGCGGACCGGATCCTCCATATGGAAGATGGACGGCTCACCGCGTCGGACAAAGGAGCCTAATGAAAGCAGACGAACCTAACCCTGAAGTCAAAGCAGCCGAGCCAAAGTCTGAAGCCAAGCCTGAAGCCACAGCAACCGAGCTTAAGCCTGAAGTAAAGGCTGAGCCCAAGTCCGAAGTCAAAGCCGAACCTAAAACCGAAGTTAAGCCTGAACCCAAACCTGAGGCCAAAGCCGAGAGTAAACCTAAAGCCGAAGCTGAACGTAAACCTGAAGTCAAAGCAGCCGCGCCTAAGCCTGAAGCCAAAGCAGCCGAAGTTAAGTCCGAAGTCAAAGCAGCCGCGCCCAAGACTACAGTCGGAAACAAGATCATCTTTGCCCTCGCGATCATAGGTATCCTGGCCGGACTGGTCGGCGCCTATATTTTTGGCATGGAGAGGAAAGCCCAGCCCCCGGTGTTTAAACCGGTCAGCAACCCTTACGAGTCGGCCATCTATGCCAATGGCATGATTGAGAGCGACCAGTCGAGCGGTGCCAACATCAATATCTTTCCGGAAGTTTCCGGCCCGATCACCCAGGTGCTGGTGCCTGAGGGCCAGCCGGTGTCAGCCGGCACTCTGCTGTTCACCATTGATGATTCCGTGCAGAGAGCAAACGTGGAGCTGGCCGAAGCCAACCTGAAAGCGGCCCGCGACCAATACGACAAGCGCCGCGCCTCCTATGACATTGACCCGAAATCAATCAGCAAGGACGTGCTGGATACTGCGGAAGATGCCGTCATTCAGGCGGCAGCCGCACTAAAGGCAGCCAACGCGCTGCTGCAATATTATTCGGTCAAAGCGCCGGTTGATGGAGTCGTGCTGACCGTCAACGCAGCGGTCGGCAGTTATGTGTCGTCACAGGGTGCCTATGACACCTACACGGAGTTATTCGACCCGCTCGTGGTCATGGGAGGGCCTCAAGATTATCTGGACGTGCGCTGTTATGTGGACGAGATACTGGTCTCACGCCTGCCCTCAAAGTGGCATATTCAGGCGCAGATGCAGATCACCGGAACCGATATCAAGGTGCCGCTGGAGTTCGTCCGGGTGCAGCCTTATGTTTCGCCCAAGATCGAGCTGTCTAATGAGAAGCAAGAGCAAGTGGACCTGCGGGTGCTGCCGGTGATTTTCCGGTTCGAGAAAAAGGACGCCCCGGTCTATCCGGGCCAGATGGTGGATGTCTTCATCGGGCAGAAATAGCGCCCCGCCCGACCAGACATCATTCAGAGCGAATGCGATGAAAATTTTCCGATCATCAGTCCAACGAGGCACAGACCTCGCCGCGATCATGGCGATGCTGGGCGATTGCACGGGCTGGTGGAACGGGCAACGCCCGACGAGGAAAGGCGAGGCACCATGAAAAACAGCGGCATATTGCGGATCGGCTTCAAGCTGCTGGTAAATGACCGAGGCAAGTTTTTCGCGCTGTTGATCGGGATTACCTTCGCCGTGTTCCTGATGATGGAAATGACCGCCATGTTCGCCGGCATCCTCAACCGGGCCTTTTCGCCGGTCACCAATATCGGTGCAGCGATGTGGATCATGGACCCGGCGGTCAATACGGCCACCAGTCCGATCCCCATGCCGGGATATGTGCTGGACGCGGCGCGCAGCATGGACGGGGTCAGCTACGCGGTGCCGCTCTTCATGGGTGGCGCGCTGGTCAGGCTCGCGAGCGGTACCTATCAATCGGTCAATGTCGTCGGTCTGGACGATGAAAGCCTGTTTGGCCGGCCCGAACTTGAACAGGGTAATATTCAGGACATCTATGCTGACAACACGTTCTTCGTGGTGGATGACGCTGAATTCTCGAAACTGGAGAACCCGAGAATCGGCACCTCGTTTGAACTTAATGATCACCGCGGCACGATTGTGGGCATCGCCCGGGTCGTCTCAAACGGACTGAATGGCGTGCCGACGCTTTATACCACCTACAACCGCGCGATCGAATACCTCCCTTCGACGCGTTTCACCATGTCCTACGTGCTGGTGCAGCCGAAGAACGACGCGACCGTGGCCGGCATCAAGCAGCAGGTCGCCAAGCTCGGCTATGTCGCCTTTACCAAGGATGAATTCAACAAACGTATTTCCGATTACTATGTCTATAAGACCGGTATTGGCACCAACATCCTGTTGATGACCATCATCAGCTTTATCGTTGGACTGTCCATCTCGGGCCAGACCTTTTACACGTTCATCCTCGAAAACCTGGAGAAATTTGGCGCGCTGAAGGCCATCGGCGCCAAAGGGCGCGAGTTGGTCTATATGATACTGTTCATGGCGACCTTTACGGCGCTGACCGGCTATGGCCTGGGCATCGGCCTGGTAACGCTCATGATCGCGATTGCCAAATCCCGGCTGCCCAACTACGCAGCGATGATCACGTTTTGGAACCTGGGACTGGCCTTCGGCATGGTCTTGCTGATCGCCGGAATCTCAAGCTATATCGGGATACGCAAGGTCCTCAAGATTGAGCCTTTCGACATCTTTCGGGGATAGCAATGAGCCATTCAATGAAAACCATGATCTCACTGCTCAAAACGGAAACCAGAACGACCACAGTTGCACTCGCTTGCTTGGTTCTGTTCGCCGGATGCAGCTTCGCGCCAAAGTATGCGAAGCCTGTAGTCCAAACGCCCGCAGCCTTCAAGGAACTGACCCCGGAGCAATCCAAGGAAACTGACGGCTGGAAAACCGCCGAGCCAAAAGACGACATGATTCGCGGCCAGTGGTGGGAAATATTCCATGAGCCGGAGTTGAATGCTTTCGAAGGCCAGGTGGCTGTTTCCAACCAGACCGTTGCCGCGGCGCTCGCCAATTTCCTCGCCGCGCGAGCCGTGGTGAAACAAGCCCGGTCGCAGTATTTCCCAACCGTGACCGCCAGTCCTTCGGTCACGAGATCGCGACAGTCATCACAGTCAAGTCCGCCGACTTCTTCCACCGTCACCGAATACTCGCTGCCATTTGACGCCTCCTGGGAGTTGGATTTTTGGGGCCGCATTCGCAACACGGTGAAGGCAAACTCGCTTGAAGCGCAAGCCACGCTGGCCGATCTCGAAAACGTGCGGCTGACCGTTCAGGCGGAAGTGGCGGTGGATTATTTTCAGCTTCGCGTGCTGGATGCGCAGAAGCAGCTTTTGGATGCGTCGGCGCTTGCTTATCAGGAGTCGCTCAAGCTGACCCAGGTCCAGCAGGACACGGGCCTCGCTTCCGGCCAGGACATCGCGCAGGCCGAAACGCAACTCGAAATCACGCGCGCGCAGGCCACCGACCTCGGCATCCAGCGCGCGCAACTCGAACACGCCATCGCGACGCTCCTCGGCAAACCGGCTTCATCATTTTCCATCGCCACCAATTCGCTGGCTGCACAACCCGTCGCCATTCCCTTTGGCATCCCGTCGCAACTGCTCGAACGCCGTCCCGACGTCGCCGCCGCCGAACGCCGCGTCGCGGAGGCGAACGCGCAAATCGGCGTGGCGCGCGCGGCTTATTTTCCGACGATTACTTTGAGCGGCTCGGCGGGATACCAGAGCACATCCGTGGAGAATCTTTTTTCCGGGCCGGGTCTTGTCTGGTCCGTCGGCGCGATGATGGCGCAAACCCTTTTTGACGCCGGATTACGCAAAGCCGTCACCGAACAAGCCCGCGCGATCTACCAGGGCACGGTTGCGAACTACCGTCAGACCGTGCTCACCGCCTTTCAAGAAGTCGAAGACAATCTATCAACGCTGCGAATCCTGTCCCAGGAGCTTCAACAACAGAATGCCGCCGTCGAATCGTCGCAGCGCTACCTGACGCTCGCCAACGACCGCTACCAATCCGGCCTGGACAGTTACCTCGATGTGATTACTGCGCAAACCACTCTGTTGAGCAATCAGCGGACGGCGCTGAACCTCCGGATGGAACAGATGACGGCGAGCGTCCAGTTGATCAAAGCGTTGGGTGGCGGCTGGGATGTTTCGCATGGAACGACAGCGGCCATTCCTTGAGCGCCACGCCCGGCCAGAAAAGCCGGGCAACTCGACCCCATCGAGGCGCTGGCTCGTGATTGGAAACGCCATGAATGCCAGCCCTAAAATTTATTTATGAAAACAAATATCATCAACACTGCGAAGGCGCTGGTCGCCGGCGACAAAGGACTGCTGGCGATGGACGAAAGTAATCCCACCTGCAACAAACGCTTCGCGAAGCTGGGCATTCCGCAGACTGTGGATGCCCGGCGCGCTTATCGGGAATTGATTGTGACCACGCCCGGCCTCGGTGAGTGCATCAGTGGCGCGATTCTTTACGACGAGACGATCCGCCAGCAGAAGAAAGATGGCACTCCCTTTGTTAAAGCCATCACCGATGCGGGAATCATTCCCGGCATCAAAGTAGATACCGGTGCCAAGGACATGGCAGGCCATCCCGGAGAGAAAATCACCGAAGGTCTGGACGGATTGCGCGACCGGCTGGTTGAATATTTTCAAATGGGCGCGCGTTTTGCCAAGTGGCGTGCGGTGATTGCAATCGGCGATGACATTCCCAGCCGGAGTTGCATTGAGGCCAACGCGCACGCGTTGGCGCGCTACGCCGCGTTGTGCCAGGAAGCCGGCTTGGTTCCCGTTGTCGAGCCGGAAGTGCTCATGGACGGCGATCATACTCTGGAGCAGTGCCGCGCGGCGACGGAGGAAGTCCTGCGAACCGTTTTCAACCAACTGAATTCCCAGCGCGTGCTGCTGGAAGGCATGATTTTGAAACCCAACATGGTGCTGCCGGGATTGACCTGCCCCACGCAAGCATCCGTGGACGAGGTGGCCAACATCACGGTGAAGAGTCTATGGCGAACTGTCCCCGCTGCGGTTCCGGGGATTGCATTTTTGTCCGGCGGCCAATCCGCTGAACTGGCCTCGGCCCGTTTGAATACCATGAATCTTCGATTCAATTCGCGATTGCCCTGGGCGCTGGCATTTTCGTTTGCCCGCGCCATCCAGCAACCGGCTTTGGAAATATGGCGGGGCGAAGAGACCAACGTGAAAGCGGCGCAGCAAGCTTTGCTTCATCGTGCCCGATGCAACCGCGCCGCGCGCCGTGGCGAATACACTGCCGCGATGGAAAGAACATGAGCATGGAACCCAATGCAACGGACGATTTGAAATCCTTGCCCTTGCCGCAAGTGGAGAAAAAATTGGGGTCGTCGCCGGACGGCCTCAGTCAAGCCGAGGCGCAGAAACGGCTGACCCAATACGGGCCGAATGAACTTACCGAAAAGAAGACGAATCTCTTCCTGAAATTCCTCGCCTATTTTTGGGGTCCCATCCCGTGGATGATCGAGATTGCGGTGATTCTGTCGGGCGTGGTCCGGCACTGGCCGGACTTTTTCATCATCCTCCTTTTGCTGGTGGCCAACGCCGTGGTCGGATTCTGGGAAGAACGCGAGGCGGGCAACGCCATCGCCGCCCTGAAGGCCAAGCTGGCGATCAAGGCCCGCGTGAAACGGGATGGAAAGTGGATCAACCCGCCGGCGTGCGAGTTGGTGCCGGGTGACGTCATCCGCGTGCGCCTGGGCGACATTGTGCCGGCGGATGCGCGCTTGCTGGCGGGCGACCCGGTGGAGGTGGATCAGTCCGCGCTGACGGGCGAGTCATTGCCCGCCGAGCGCAAATCCGGCGAGGCGGTGTTTTCCGGCTCGATCATCCGTCAGGGTGAAATCGGCGCACTGGTCTATGCCACGGGCGAGAACACCTACTTCGGCAAGACGGCGCAACTGGTGCAGGAGGCGCACACCGTCAGCCATTTTCAAAAGGCGGTTTTGAAGATCGGCAATTACCTGATCATCCTCGCGGTGGCCTTGGTGGCGCTGATTATTACCGTCGCGATCTTCCGCGGCGACGCGATCCTAACTACGCTGCAGTTCGCCCTGGTGCTGACGGTGGCCGCGATTCCTGTTTCGATGCCGACGGTGTTGTCGGTGACGATGGCGGTCGGCGCGCGCCTGCTCGCCAGGAAGCAAGCGATCGTGAGCCGGCTATCGGCCATCGAGGAACTGGCGGGCGTGGACGTGCTATGCTCGGACAAGACCGGTACCCTGACCCAGAACAAGCTGACGTTGGGCGATCCGTTCAGCTTGAACAATGTCCCCGCCGAGCAGGTCATCCTTGATGCCGCGCTGGCGTCGCGCGCGGACGATAACGACACCATTGATCTGGCCGTCTTGGGCGGACTGAAAGACAAGGATTTATTAAAGGCTTATGAGGTTATTCATTTCCAGCCATTCGACTCGGTGCACAAATGCACCGAGGCTGTCGTCAAAGCCAAAGACGGAAATACATTCAAGGTGACGAAGGGTGCGCCACAGGTGATTTTGGAATTGTCGGCCAATGCCGGGCAGGTGAAGACTTCCGTCGAGAAGGCGGTCAACGAATTCGCGGCGCGCGGCTTCCGTTCGTTGGGCATCGCGCGGGCCGGGAGCGACGGGCAATGGCAGTTTGTTGGTGTGTTGCCCCTGTTTGATCCGCCACGCGAAGATGCCAAGGCCACCATTGCGACCGCGCTCCAGATGGGCGTGAAGGTCAAGATGGTTACGGGTGATGCACTGGCCATCGCCCAGGAAACCGCGAAGAAGCTGGACATGGGCACCAACATCCTCGATGCCGTCGGCCTGGGCGACGTCAAGCATCAGGAGACGACGGCGGTGGCGGAGTCCATCGAGAAGGCCGACGGATTCGCCCAGGTATTTCCCGAACACAAGTTCCACATTGTAGATGTGCTGCAAAAACGCGGCCACATCGTCGGTATGACGGGTGATGGGGTGAATGACGCCCCTGCGCTGAAGAAAGCCGACTGCGGCATCGCCGTTTCGGACGCGACGGATGCGGCGCGCGCAGCGGCGGCCATCGTGCTGACGACGCCCGGCCTGTCGGTGATCATTGACGCGATCAAGGAGAGCCGGAAAATTTTCCAGCGGATGCAAAGCTACGCGATCTACCGCATCGCCGAGACGCTGGGCGTGCTGGTGTTCATGACGCTGGCGATCCTGATTTTTAATTTTTATCCATTGACGGCGGTGATGATCGTGATGCTGGCGTTGCTCAACGACGGCGCGATCCTGTCCATCGCGTATGACAATGTTCACTATTCGAACAAGCCCGAGGTGTGGAACATGCGCCTGGTGCTGGGAATCGCCACGGTGGTGAGCATCATCGGGGTGATGGACTCGTTTGGCCTGTTTTATATCGGTGAACGGGTCTTTCACCTCGACCGGTCGCTCATCCAGACGCTGATGTATTTGAAACTGTCCGTGGCGGGACATTTCAAAATTTTCCTCACGCGCACACGTGGCCCATTCTGGTCCATTCGTCCCGCGCGGATTCTGCTGGTGGCGGTGTTCGGCACGCAAATCGTGGCGACGTTGATAGCGGTTTATGGATTGTTTATGCCGCCCATCGGCTGGGGTTGGGCACTCATGGTATGGGGCTACTCCTTGGTGTGGTTCCTCGTCAACGACCGCGTAAAACTGCTCGCGTATCGGATTTTTGATCCCGCCAAAGCCTCATTGTTGGCCAAGAAGCCGCTCGATCTTACACCGCAGATCGCCACACGGGCCTATGAATTCTACGAGCAACGAGGCCGCCGGGACGGTCGAGCAGTTCAGGACTGGCTTGAGGCGGAGCGAAAAATCCGGAAAGATGAACCCCATAAATAAACCGACGCGAACAACGCGGCTGACATGACCAAAAGAATGAAGATGAAAATCAATTCAAAGAATTTCCGTGTGGGGCCCGGAGCAAAGGTCAAACTTAAAGAGTGGCCGACGATCGTGAAGCCCTTTTGCAAGTCGAAGAAGCGGTATCAGAAACTCCTGGCAGAACACGTTGAGGAGTTGAGCGCGCTGCAGCGCCTCCTTTATGCGTCCAACGGTTATTCGGTGCTCCTCATTTTTCAGGCCATGGACGCCGCCGGAAAGGACGGCGCGATCAGCCACGTCCTGTCTGGCGTCAACCCGCAGGGCTGCGAAGTGTACAGTTTCAAGCATCCGAGCGCCGACGAGCTGGAACATGATTTTCTCTGGCGCACGACGTGCCGGCTGCCGGCGCGCGGACGGATCGGCGTCTTTAACCGCTCCTATTACGAGGAGGTGCTGATCGTTCGCGTGCATCCCGAGATTTTGCGCAGTGAGGGGATTCCGGACGAGCGCGCTGGCAAAAAAACGGTCTGGAAGGGACGATACCATTCCATCGTGGATTTGGAGAAACACCTCCACCGCAACGGCACCCGGGTCATCAAATTTTTCCTTCACCTGTCGAAGGAGGAGCAGCGAAAGCGCTTTCTGGAGCGCATCGATGAACCAGACAAAAATTGGAAATTCAGCCAGGCCGACGTCGCCGAGCGGAAATTCTGGAATCAATACATGAGGGCCTACGAAGACTGTCTGAGCGCCACCAGCACGAAAACCGCGCCCTGGCATGTGGTGCCGGCCGATGACAAGTATAACGCACGGCTCATCATTTCGCGTGTCGTCATCGACGCGCTGAAAGACCTCAAAATGAGCTATCCCAAGCTGACCCGTGCGCGGCGAAGCGAACTCCGGGCAATTCGCGAGCAATTGAAAAAGTAAAACCGGGTTAAGAGCATGGAACAACAATCAGGAAATTTGGCTAAATCCGAAGCTGGGCCGGCGCCCTCGAAGCCGGCAACGGCGAAGGCGCCCATCATCGCTTCCGTGCCCGTCCCCGGCGGGAAGGGGGCGCAGTATTCCGTTGAACTCTTGGAAAAGGCGCGTGCCGATGCCGATACCGTCCTGAAGGAGCTTGGATCGCAACTGGGCGGCCTGAGCGAGGCGGAAGCCGATTCCCGCTTGAAGCAGGTCGGGATGAACGAGATTGCCCGGGAGAAGCGTCAATCGGCCCTGATGCGCCTCCTGGTTAACATCAAGAATCCATTGGTCCTCCTGCTCCTGGCGCTGGGCGTGCTTTCCTATCTAACCGGTGACCTGAAGGCAATGGTGGTTATTTTCGTGATGGTGGTCCTGAGCGTGGTGTTGCGTTTCTTCCAGGAGATGCGTGCCGATAACGCGGCCGCGAAGCTCCAGGCGATGGTCAGCAACACCGCGACATTGGTGCGAGACGGCAAGGAAGAAGAAGTCCCGCTCAAGATGCTGGTGCCGGGCGATATCATCCGGCTGGCCGCCGGCGATATGGTGCCGGCGGACGTGCGCGTGCTTTCCGCCAAAGACCTGTTCTTGAATCAAGCGGCCCTCACCGGCGAAGCCCTGCCGGTGGAGAAGAAAGCCGCCCCGGCGCCGGCAGACGTTCAGAACCCGCTGGAACTTCCCAACCTCTGCTTCCTGGGCTCCAACGTGGAGAGCGGCTCCGCGACCGCCGTGGTCATCCACACCGGGAACCGGACCTACTTTGGATCGCTGGCCGCCAGTATCGTTGGGCAGCGCCAGCTCACCAGCTTCGACCTGGGCGTCAACAAGTTCACCTGGCTGATGATCCGTTTCATCGCCGTGATGGTGCCGCTGGTCTTTCTGATCAACGGACTGAGCAAGCACAACTGGCTGGAAGCTTTCCTGTTTGCCATGGCCGTGGCCGTCGGGCTGACCCCCGAGATGCTGCCCATGATCGTGACCGTCAACTTGTCCAAGGGCGCCCTGGACATGGCGCGCAAGAAAGTCATCGTCAAACGCCTGAACGCCATCCAGAACTTCGGGGCAATGGACGTGCTGTGCACCGACAAGACCGGCACCCTCACCCAGGGCAAGATCGTGCTCGAAAAGCATCTGGACGCGCACGGCGATCCCAGCGAGAAGGTGCTGCAGTTCGGCTACCTGAACAGCTATTACCATACCGGCTTGAAGAACCTGCTCGACGAAGCGATCCTCGACCATCAGGAAATGGAAGAACGCCTGAAGGCGAAAGAGAAGTATCGCAAGATAGACGAGATCCCTTTCGACTTCGTGCGCCGCCGGATGTCGGTGGTGGTGGAAGATGAAGCCGGGTTGAACACGCTGATCTGCAAGGGCGCGGTGGAGGAAGTGTTGAGCCTGTGTACCCGGGTGGAAGTCAAAGGAGAGGTCATTGAAGTTCTGCCCGAGCACGACGCCAAACGCCAGCAGTTGGCGGACGATCTGAACGGTCAGGGCTTCCGGGTGATCGCCCTGGCTTATAAGCAAATGCCAAATGCCCCGGATGAACCCGTCTATTCGGTCAAGGATGAGTCGGACCTGATTCTGCTGGGTTTTCTGGCCTTCCTCGACCCGCCGAAGGACACCGCTGCCGAGGCGTTGAAGCGGCTTCACAGCTTGAGCGTGGACGTCAAGGTCCTGACCGGCGATAACGAGATCATCACCGCCTATATCTGCAAGGAAGTGGGCATGCCGGTGGAGCATCTCCTGCTCGGCTCACAAATCGAGACGATGAGCGAGACGGAACTGGCCGAAGCCGCCGGCGCCACCAGCTTCTTTGCCCGGCTGGCCCCCGCTCACAAGGAACGCATCATCCATGCGCTCCAGAGCAAGGGCCACGTGTTGGGGTTCATGGGCGACGGCATCAACGACGCCCCGGCCTTGAAAGCCGCCGATGTGGGCATCTCGGTGGACAGCGCGGTGGACATCGCCAAGGAGTCATCCGACATCATCCTGCTGGAAAACAGCCTGCTGGTGCTGGAGCAGGGCGTGTTGGAAGGCCGGCGGGTGTTCGGCAACATCATCAAATACATCAAGATGGCGGCCAGCTCGAACTTCGGCAACATGTTCAGCGTCGTGGGGGCCAGCGCGTTCCTGCCCTTCCTGCCCATGCTGCCGATTCAGGTGCTGACCAACAACCTCCTGTACGACTTCTCGCAGACCACCATCCCCACCGACGGGGTGGATGCCGACTGGCTGA
>JBEKKZ010000021.1:0-43177 GCA_050010435.1 Verrucomicrobiota bacterium
GCCGCCGCCAGTTCCGCGCGGCCTTGCTGCAATTCGGCGAGCTCCTTCTTCAAATTTTCCTCGCGCTGGCCGAGTTGCGCGATCTGGCCTTCGGCTGTTTTTTTTATTTCGTCGGCTTCGCGCGAAAGGCGGCTGGCTTCCTTTTGCACCTGCTCGGCCTGTTCCATTAAAACGATTTCCTGATCTTCAATCTGCGTGATGTCGGCCTTGCACGTTTCGATTTCGTGGGCGAGCGCGCGGTATTCCTCGTTCTTGCGCGTCTGAAGCTGCTGGTTGGCGTATTTTTCGATTTGCTGTTTCTTCACCCCAACGTCGAGTTCGAGCCGTTTGCGGTCGGACTCGATTTGTTTGACGCGGGTCCTGGCGGTTTCGAGTTGCGCCTGGGTGGCCGTCGCTTTGGTGCGGAAGGTTTCGCGTTCCGGGCCGATGTAAGCAAGTTCTTGTTGAACGCGGTTAATTTTGCGGTCGCGGTCCTGTAAAACCAAAAGTTTCTCAATCATCTCCAGCATTGAATCTAAAAGACTAACGATTGATCGAGTTTAAGTCAATGCGCCGGAAAGGGCGTGTCGGAACTCGATGAGAATGTCCCCTTTTGGGCGGAGTTGCGGTAGCAACTCCGCCCACAACACAGACAGACTGCGGGGTGGCCCGTGCCGCTGCAAACGCTGCGGTCAGTTCTGGCGGCCACCAGGCCGGGATCTCCTTGCCGGCCTTGGAACTGGCCCACCGCAACGGGGATGGGGACGATCTCCGGGTGCTCAATTAAGAACGATGTAAAGTTGCACCCCAGCAACAGTTTCTTGATTTCCTTCAATCGCGTGCCGGCTTGTTTCTTTGCCAGTCGCGGGAACTTGCCGCCAAGCATGATGAAATCGCCGTGGCGCGTAAGCATCAGCTTGCCCTTTTACAACAGTCTCAGTCAGGGCGAGCAGGATCGGGTGATAGCGGCCGTCCGGCAATTCCAGCAATGAAAATGATTGAAAGACTTTCATGGCTTCTGAGATTTGACCTGGCCCGCCTGGTTCTGCGCCCCACCGAACACCTTGTCACTCCCGGCAAGCAATAGGTTGGGTCAGTCCGCATTGGACTTATAGCCCGAGAACCGCAGCACTGAAAGTTTCTCCAAACGGCTCACCGGTCCATTCACAGGTATTTCCAGAACCTGTTCTTGCCGGGCATGGTTCAGCAGATGCATCGTAAATTGCGCACTCCAGTAAACCAGGTACGGCTGCAGCCACCACCTGGTTGGCAGGCCCGGCGGTGGTGGTGGCGGCGGTGGCAACTGCTTTGGGTCCACGGCTGTCACATGTCTTACTATCCAGACACTATTACCGTTGCGCAAGGTATTGGTAATCTCACGCAGCACCGGAGCCATCGGATCCCGTTGGTTCAGTTTTTCCAAAACCAGGTCGTTGCGATGCACCTTGTGTGAATCAATCGGAGGCACAGTCACCCAATGGGCCTGGCCATGATAATAGCGATCGAACGTGACCCCCTCCCACGGGCCTTGCACCACGATGAGGTCCCCCGCTGAGGCCTTCTTGCCGAGAACGGCGGCAATCAGGTCCACATTGCTCCGTCGGGTGTGCGCTTCCTCCCACGCCGACTTTGCCCCCCAGGTCATCATCACCACCATGAATCCGATACGGAGCAGGCCCCAAGGCCGCAGCGTGGGCCAGTTTGCGCCCAAGATCCCATCGAGCGAAATTGCGCATAGGCTGAACATTTCGACGTAATACCACGTCTGCGTCAAATAATGTAACCTGAGCAGAAAAGCGAAATATCCCACCGTCCCGAAAAGCATGCTCACGACACAGAACAGAGCCAGGTCGGTGCGGGTCCGGACAGCGATTGCGGCAGCGGCCTCCCGGTTCGGCATCTGACGCTCGCGTGCCCGCTGCATCACAAATGCCACAACGGATCCGCCCAACAGAAGCGCAATCCAGAGCCAGACCTCCGGGCCGTTGGGTCCGGCGGGTTGAGCGCTGCTCCGGGCCGCCAGGGCATCGCCGAGCTTATGCCACAAGGTTGAGAAATTGAAGGATGGCTCCTGGAGCATCGGCAAGAAAACCGAACTCCGGCGGATGATGGGCAGGCATATCACCATGGATACGCCGGACACGGTACCGATTCCCACCAGGGCCCCCAGCGTCTTCCACTGCCGTCGTCGAATCGCCACCATGGCTGCGCCGGACAGCATCGCGCACAGGAACACCACGTCATAATAAATGCAATGTGCGAAAAGAATGCAGGTGAGCCCGGCCAAAAGAACCCGCGACCTTGACGGAAACTCCAACATTCGCCAGATCATTCCGAAACTGAGCACCAGCAGACAATTCGCCAGACCATAACCCCGGTTCGCTCCCATGATGAAGACAAATGCTGGCAGACTGCCCAGCAGTGCAATGCTCAGGATCGGTGCGCGACCTCCAATCCAGCGCGAGCACAGCCACAACGAAGCGAGGAAGAAAAAACCCACGTACAGCCCCAAGACGCGGATGCCTGCGTCGCTGTCCGCCATGCCTAGAAAGCTCCACCCGCGCAGAAGCAAAGGCCAGAGAGGTGGAAGCGACTCGAACGTCAGATTGTTCCAGAACTCCTTCAGCGAGGGCATCTGCGCCACGCTGAGGGCGTTGGTCTCATCGCGCCACAGAGGTCCTGCGTACATCGCCGTTAGAACCAGCAAGATCGCCGAGAACGCAGTGCCGGCCAATGCCACAGCGGTTTCTGCCCCCAGCTTTGGCGGTCGCGGCGGGAACGTGGTTTTGCGATTGGCTTGATGAACCGTCACGCGTCAATTAATGCTCGAGATGAGTCCCGCTGTCAAAACAGTCCCAATCATGATGCCGTCCCTTGTCCAAATTTTTCAGGGGCATCTTTGTCGCAATAATTGATTCCGCCATAGATCTTGTTTTTTTATACGCACTAGAGGTCAGTCGAAGCGCTCGAGACAAATCCGCTACCGGCGCTACGCCCCGACATCAAAGCAAATCACTGCCCGCCGGCGACGCGAAAGGCAATGCTGAATTTCAAATCGCCAGCAACAGTTTCTTGATTTCCTTCAATCGCGCGCCGGCTTGTTTCTTTGCCAGTCGCGGGAACTTGCCGCCAAGCATGATGAAATCGCCGTGGCGCGTGAGCATCAGCTTGTCGTCCTTGACCTCGATGACTGTTACGGCACGTTCGCTGGCGAGAATCTTGAGTTCGGCCATTTGCAGCAGCAATTCAACCGCCGGTGGCAGCGGGCCGAAGCGGTCGCGCAGTTCTTTCTGCAAATTTTCCAGCGCGGCTTTTTCATTGGCTTGCGCCAGCTTGCGGTAAATCTCGATCCGGTGCTGTGGTTCGGTAACGTAGTTGTGCGGCAGGGAAGCAGACTTGTCAGTAGTCAATGGTCCGTAGTCAGCAGCTACGGACGACTGACGACTGACTACTAACTGGTCCAAGAAATCCAGTTTCACGCCGACCTCGACCCGCGGTTTGACTTTTTCGCCTTTGAGCACAGCGACGCTTTGTTTGAGCAACTGGCAGTAAAGTTCGAAGCCGACGGCGGTGATGTGGCCGCTTTGTTCCGAGCCGAGCAGGTTGCCCGCGCCGCGGATTTCGAGGTCACGCATGGCGATTTTGAATCCGCTGCCGAGCGTGGAGTACTGCCGGATGGCGCTGATGCGTTTGCGCACGTCGGTCAGCAGGCTCACGTGGCGCGGCAACAGCAGGTAGGCGTAAGCCTGGTGCTTGTAACGCCCGACCCGCCCGCGCAATTGGTAAAGATCGCTCAGACCAAAACGGTCCGCACGGTCAATGATGATGGTGTTCGCATTCGGAATATCGAGTCCGCTCTCGATGATGGTCGTCGAAAGCAAAACATCCGCTTCGCCGTTGACGAACTTCGTCATCACTTCCTCGAGCTCGTCCGATTCCATCTGGCCGTGGCCGACGACGATGCGCGCGTGGGGCACCAGCATCTGTAATTTCGACCGCATGGTTTCGATGGTCATGACGCGGTTGTGCAGAAAGAAAACCTGCCCGCCGCGATTCAGCTCGCGTTGGATGGCGTCGCGGATGACGCGTTCGTCGTATTGCACAACGATGGTCTCGATCGGCAGACGGTCGTGCGGCGGTGTCTGGATGGTGCTCATGTCTCGCGCGCCGGTGAGCGCGAGATAAAGCGTCCGCGGGATTGGCGTGGCGCTGAGCGTCAGCACGTCCACGAGCGTGCGCAGCCGCTTGAACTTTTCCTTGTGCAGCACGCCGAAGCGTTGCTCCTCGTCAATCACCACCAACCCGAGTTCTTTGAACACGATATCGCTTTGGATCAGCCGGTGCGTGCCGATGACGATGTCCACCGCGCCTGCCGCCAAATCCCGGACGACGTGCTGTTGTTCGCGATGCGTGCGGAAGCGCGAGAGCAGTTCGATGCGCACCGGGTAATCAGCCATGCGCTCGCGGAACGTGTTGAAATGCTGTTGCGCCAGCACCGTCGTCGGCACCAGCACGGCAACCTGCTTCCCGCCCATCACGGCCTTGAACGCGGCGCGAATGGCGACTTCCGTCTTGCCAAAGCCAACGTCGCCGCAAATCAAGCGGTCCATCGGCTTGGGGCGTTCCATGTCGGATTTCGTTTCGCCGATGGCGTGAAGCTGGTCCGGTGTTTCTTCAAAAATGAATGCGCCCTCGAATTCGCGCTGCCACGGCACGTCCGGTGGAAACGAGTGGCCGGCCTGCGATTCGCGCACGGCCTGGATTTGCAACAGTTCGGCGGCGACATCGCGGACGGCGCGCCCGGCCTGTTCCTTCGCCTTGTTCCAACGCCTGCCGCCAAGCGTATTGAGCGGCGGACGCACCTTGCCGACGCCGACGTATTTGCTGACGAGATGCGCCTCGGTGACGGGCACGTAAAGTTTCGGCGGTTCGTCGCCGGGATGGCGGGGCGCGTATTCGATGACGAGGCACTCGGTGCCGGTTGAAAGTTGAGGGTTGAGAGTTGAGGGATGACGGCTGTTGCCCGCCGGCAGGTTTTTCAGACCAAGAAATTTTCCGATGCCGTATTGGAGATGGACGACCAGATCGCCTTCTTCCAGTTCGGTGAAATCAATGTCGAGGGCGGAACGGGTGGCCAGCGCTTGCGGGGATTTCAACCGGCGTGGCCGCTGAATTTTGTAACGGCCAAAAATTTCCGCGTCGGTGACGATAACGAGTTTTGCTGCTTCGCAAAAAAATCCGCGGGCAAGCGTGCCGATGTGGGTCGAGGGTCGAGGGTCGGGGGCCGGGGTCTGAACGGATTCCGGCTCTCGGCTCCCGACTTTCGACTCCCGGCTCAAGCCCAATTCATTCCAGATTTCCGTGAAACGTTGCCGCTCGCCGTCGTTGTTGCAGAAGACATGAACGGCATGGTCCTGGCGGAGCCAGCGGTGAAGCTGGTTGAAGAATTCGCGGCGTTGCGTCTCGGCGATTTGTGGATCAGGCGCACGTTCGCCGAGCGGACGAAAGGCATCGAGCGAAGTGAAGATCGGAGCGCCGGCCTCCGGCACGGCTCGTTGATCATCTCTTGCCGCAATTTGTGCCGTGCCAGAGGCCGGTGTTCCGTCCATTTCTTGATCGGCCAATTTGACCGATGTGAAACCACGGCGGTGCATTTCGGCCAGAAAATCAGTCCAAGGGATGAAAAATGGATCGTTTTCAGGGATTTGCTGCGCGTATTCGTCGGCGCGGGTGGCGAGTTGCTCCGGTTCGCAGAGGAGAAAAATTGTCTCCGGTGGCAGATAATCCATCAAAGTGGCGAGTGACAGGTGACGGGTGACAGGATTCCCGCCAGTTGTCTCAGTGCCTGCTGCGTGCCACTTGTCACTTGTCACCTGCCACTGTTTCAAAACTCCCAACTCGCCGCCGGGCGGCAAGGTGACGGAAACAATTTCTTCGCGCGAAATTTGCGTGAGCGGATCGAAGTGGCGCAGAGATTCAAGTTCGTCGCCGAAAAATTCGAGCCGCACCGGCCACGGGCTGATGAGCGGCCAAACGTCGAGAATGCCACCGCGCAGGGCGATTTCACCCTTTTGCGTGACCTGGGCTTCCGGTTCGCAGCCTTGCTCTTCGAGCCATTCGATCAAGTCGAGGGGATTAATTTTATCGCCGCGGGCAAGCGTGCGGGTGCGTTTCTGAATTTCACCGGGGGGAAAAGTTTTTTGCAAAAGCGCGGTGACGCTGGTGACAACCAATGGCGCGGGTTGCGGGTTGCGCGTTGCGTCAAGTGACAGGGCAACCAGCGTTTGAAGCCGGTCGCTGATGGTGTCGGCATGCGGGAGTTTACCTTCGTGCGGCAGCACGTCCCATGCGGGGAAAAACAACGGCGAAGATGGAGGATGGAAAATGGAGGATGGCTCGCCAACTTCGGATTTCGTCCCGCTTTGCGGGAGGATTTCGGGTTTCAGCCACGTTTCCAGGTCCTGTTGAAAACTTTCCTGCGTCTTGAGGTTGTCGGTCACGACGACAATCGGGCGGCGCGGGAAAATTTTCCGGAGCAGGGCCGCAAAAAACGGCTGCGCCGCTTGGCTGACACCAGCACAGGTCAGCACTCCGCCATTCTCCAGTCGCCGCGCAAGGGATTGCACAGCGGGAGCTTTCGAGATGTCAGCGAACAAACTGCTTGTCGCCGACGCTGCCGCGTTTTGCGCCAAGCAAAAGGAAGTTTGCAGTGAAAAGCGGCCCCGTCAAGTCACACCCGGATGGAATGAAGGAAAGGCGGCCATTTCTTATTTTTTGAGACCCAATTGGTTTTTCACCTCCGAGATACACCATTCCAGCAACCGTTTAAGCAAGGCCATGATGTTCTGGCGCCAAGTGACCCAGACCAGCCCGAGGCACAACAGGTAGATGGCAATATCAATACAAATTGTCCGGGACAAGCCGGTCAGATGAAGGCCATTGACGTCCGCGAGCAGATGCAAAGTGCCGACGGTCGTGTACAGGATGGTGAACGGGTTCAAGTGCGTTGCCACGAAGGGGCCGGGAATGGCCAGGTATTCATTGATATTCGCCGGCGATGCCGCCACCAGCACGCAGGTGTAGAGCAGCAGGAATTCAACGGTGTTTTTTTGCCGGTAAATAAAGGCAAAGATGGCCAGCAGGAAGAACCATACTGTCTGGCTGTTAAACATAAACTGCACGAACATCGGCACGAACATGCGGTAGAAAAATTCGGTGGTGAAGGATCGATACCTAAACACATTTTGAATGATTCCCTGGCTGCCGGCATGCCAGTAGGGAACAAAACTCAAAGCGAATATGAAAACGGGGATCAAAATCACCACCAGCTTTTGAAGCATCCCCTTTTGCTTGACCGCCAGCCAAAAGGGAAAGGCAAAAAAAACGTGTTTTATCACCAGCGACAGTCCCAGCACGAACAATCCCAAAAGCTTTCGCCGGCTGACGGGCCTGTCAAATTCGTCTCCCATCAGTAATACCGCCAGCAAGCCCAATAAAACCGCCAGGTTGTCAAAATTACATTGGTAGCCGGTAATGATGACCGAAATGGGGTTGAGAAAGAACCAGCAGCCCGCCGCTTTTCCAAACCTGCGCCACAAGATGAAAAAAATTCCCACGTCACCCAGGCTTAGGAAACCGGCCACGAGGTAGCGAAAGACAGTTGGGTTGTGTCCGGCCAGCAGGTTCAAGGCGTGCAGGACATGGAACCAGCCCGGCGCAAAGTTATATCGGTCCGTGCTGGCATAAACATTATCTCCGCGATCAGCCAGTTTCGCCACAATCTGCCAGGAATCCATGTCGTAATCGTGGCCGCAGGTCGCCACCAGAAGCCTCGCTGCGATTCCGGCGACAAGCACCGCAAAGAACAACCAGCCTGGCTTGGAATTGTTATTGATTTTGTCCACACACTTTTTCAGGTTGGATTGGTTGGCCTACGGAGAATTCGTTGGGGTTGAAACCCTCCAGCCGCTGGTGATGGTTAATGGCATATTTTCCATCGAACTGACCGAGTTGGTCGTCGGATCAACGAGCGTTATAGCATTGGTAATATGATAGACGAGGAAATAGCTGAATTTGGCGCCCCAAGCGTCCGTATAAGGTCGATCAGCCCAACCTTCCGGTCCATTGGGCGCCGGAGGCAAATCGGCTGGCGGAGCTTCGTTGGGCTGCGGCATGGGGACACTACCGACGATCCAG
The DNA here is from genome assembly GCA_050010435.1 of Verrucomicrobiota bacterium. Lineage (GTDB taxonomy): Bacteria > Verrucomicrobiota > Verrucomicrobiia > Limisphaerales > UBA11358 > UBA11358. The sequence continues at coordinate 8,176 of JBEKKZ010000021.1, forward strand.
ACGCTATGTCCGGAACGAAGCGTGGTTTCCACCTGTTTCAACACAGGTTCGATAACGTTGGTCATCTGAAGTTTTGATTTGAGCAGGTCGTAGCGGTGAAACCGATAATCTTCCAGTGGCGGCAGGGTCGTCCAAGGCCCGGCTCCACGGTAATAATGCCCAAAGGTAATACCATAATACCAGGGATGAACGATGATCAAGTCGTTGGGCCTGGCATTTTGTGAAATTTGCGCGGCCACCAGGTCGCCGTTCGTTTGCCGCCGCTTCAAGGCAGATTGTGCCGATGGATAAGCAAGCAACGCGACGACAACGGCAATTACCAGCACTCCAATACGCGCTGCCTGGTGGATTCGCGGCAAAATTACGTCGCAACAAACCACGGCGAAACCCATCGCTGGAATATAATACCAGCGTTGGGTGGGCAAGCCCGTCAACTTGACAAAAAATCCGAATCCGGTCAGGCCAATTACCAGAGCAATGCTGGCGAACATAAGCAAATCCTGCTGAACACGCGTTTCATTGGGCGAAATTTTTATCAAGCCGCAGCCCATGCCAAGTAATGCCGCGATCATGACAAGAACCAACCAGACACCCACCAACATTCCAGTCGCATCAGCAATCCGGCTCAAAAAGCCGGTAAAATCAACCCCGGTTTTGCTCACAATCCACCAGCTTTGCGCGTGACGCATGGGATTGACGTAGGGCAGCAAAGAAAGCGCCGCTGGCAATCCGATGCTCAAGACGCCAATCGCCTTGCTTTGTTGGTGTCGGCGAATACAAACAACCGCACCGGCGATACAAATGGCCAGCAAAAAAAATGCGTTTTGGTAAAGAGTCTGCACGCTCAACATGGCGGCCAGGCCGGCGAGCAAACCGCGACGCAGGGTTGGCGCTTCAATAAAACGCCAGATCAGCGACATCGTGAGCAAAATAAACACGGTCGCCAGGCCGTAGGCCCGGATGGAATCACCATATCGGATGACGGTGAAATTCAAGCCTGCAAGCGCCAGTGAAAGCAGTGGCAACCCCTTGTCCATCGTCCGGCTGGCAACCCAAAATGCCGCCAGCAACAACAATCCACAACCCAGCCCCAGAATTCGCAGACCCATATCTGTTGTTCCGAGTCCCGAAGCCGACCAAATTCGCACCAGCGAGGGAAACAAAATGGGACAATGATCATGCGGCAGCGCTTCCCAGACCTGTCCAAGGGATGGAAGCGTCGCGATGTTTTTGACGGATATTTCATCGCGCCAAAGGCCTCCGGCATGAATTAGATAAAAGAAATGCAACCCGACGGCGGCGACCGTCAATAAAACAGCCACGCCCCACTCCGACTGGCGTAAAAACGTTTTTTGAAACGGCACGGTCATGATTTGATCAAGGTCTTTTCACAGAAGGTGAAGGGGTTTGTGGGGAAAGCGGGTCGGCTTTGCGCTGGTAGATTTCCAGGGCGCTGCCGTGAGCCACGCCATAATGGGCGATGGCATTCGTACCCCAGGCATTTATTGTTTCCGTTGGCGAAATCACATCGGACAAGGCGACCAGTGTGTAATTGGTTCGATAAGAATTCCACCAGTCGAAAATTCTGAGGTCCGAGTCGGGGTAGCGCCACCATGACATGATGTCGTCTACAAAAATAACAAATTCCGGCGCGTCGGTTTCAATTTCCCGAATCATTTCGCTTTGCATCTGCCGGGCAAATGGTTGCGGTTCCATCAGGCCATAAGTGTAAATGTAACCGGTGGCCGAGTGACGTTGGGAAAGAAAATAAATTTCCGGTTCCGAGCCAAGTATAGCCACATGTGCATCCGGCGAGGAATTGGCGCGGATATATGAGGCGGCAAGTTGTGCTTCGGGAAATGGGTCGGCGCCATAAGTGGTGCGCGAGACCTGTGTCGGCGTCTGCACAAACCAGATGTCGCGGTTGACCAGCATTGTAGCCGCAACCATGAGCCCGTAACCCCAAACCGGCCAATCACCCAGTTGGGAAGGGTGGCTTCTTTCATTCCAAAGTCTGCGCAGCCCGCTGACGGCACAACCGGCCAGCAGGGCCAATGCGGGCAGCAGCAAAAGAAAATAATGTTTTCGAAAATAAAAACCGGGGCAGACGCTCAATGCCGAGGCCAGGCTGAAGCTCAAAAGCCAGCCCCGATTTTTTTGCAATCTTTCATCAAACCAGATCAACACCAGTCCGCCAGCAGCAATCAGCCACAGCGAATAATTTGCGGCGATCACATGGCCGACACCCACCCGGAAGAATCTCGGCGATTCCGCAATCGGCACGATGGAAGCGTATTGGCGTGCGTAGTCAATCGTCCAAAACCAAAATTTCTCAAAAACCCCGGCGCGCCAAAGAACCAAACAGCACAAAGCGAACGGCAAAATTATTCCCGCGCCAAAGGTTATGATCGCTCTGAGCCGTTTGCCAATGGGTGTTTCAGTTCTGCGAAAGTGAGTGACGGCGAAGGCCATTGCTGCCCACAAAGCAATCAGCGCGGCGGGTTGTTTCATTAAAACCGCCGCGCCAAAAAGGAGTCCGGATGTCATGACCATCAGCCCCTGTCCGTTTTGTCGCGTTCTCCACATCGCACACAAAGCGGCGGTGGCAAAGAACGCGGCGAAATGCGTGGCGTGTCCGGACAGTCCCAGCATCGAAGGGCTGGCGGTCATCACGGCGTGGAAAGTGGCGGCGACCATCCCTGCCGTCCAGTCGAGAATTTGTTTGCCCAGCCAGAAAAGCATCAGCGCCGTCAGCGTCGTCATGCACAGCACGCCAAAATGAATGCCCGCCGGAGTCTGGCCGAACAACTTCATGATGATCGCGTAAGCCGCATACGTGCCGGGAAACTTCATGTTGTAGGCGAGTTGGTAAGGCGGGATGCCCTGCAGCATGAGCTGGCCGGCATAGGCGTATTCGCCTTCGTCGCGTTCGAGCGGAAAATTCAGCAAACGAAGCCGGACGGCGGCGACGACCACCAGCACCGCCACCATGAACCACCAGGTCCAATGCCGCTGGAAAAGCCGGTGCCGGACGGGCGGCGGCGCGACGGATGGTTGCGTCATGGGCGGCAATGGAACAAATCAGCCGGCACTAGACAAGTGAATTTGCCGGCGGCGGCGCGATTATTTTGCCTTGAACCAATCCAGCGGAATGTCCAGCGACGCGCCCAGCCAAAGGGCCGAGTCGGTATTGCTCCCGTCAAAAGTTTTGCGGGCATGGAACCCCCAGCGAAAGTGCCGTTTGGAGGTTGTGTAACTGAAGCCCGCGTCAAGGGAATCGCTGATTTCCCGCACGTCAACCGGATAGGTGATGCTGTTGTAGGTGCTCGACTGCCCCGCCGTTCGCGGGCCCAGCACAATGTCTTCACCCGAAAGCGTCTGCAAATGCCGGCAGCCGAGGTCCAGTTCCCATCCCTTGATTTGCTGGAATACGCCGGCTGCGGCGATGTATTGGTCGGCGCCGATGGTGTGTTCCCACCGGTACAACACATCGCCCCAGATGCCGAATCCCTCCCAGCCAAGATGCTTGCGGAAAAGGATGGACGGTTCAATGGCCACGCCGTGATTGCCGGGCGCAAACGCCACGTGCCGGTCATAAACCCCCGGCACAATCGCTCCGGCGCGAAAGGTCAGCGTCGGCAGCCAGGATGGCGCGTTGGAATCAGTTTCATTGAAAATCTGATATCGGACACCGAAGGTCGGGTCCATGACTCCGGTGGTTTTCTGAATGCCACCGCCGTCGAACGGCCGCCAGCCCACCGTGGTGGCGCCCAGGTTCAGGTCCGCCGCCCACTTTTTGGTGATGCCGTAGTTGAAGGTGAAATACCCCTGCCGCACGTCAATGCCGTAGTTTTCGCCGTCGACCCGGGTGTTGGCCGGCATGCGATGGTTGCCTTGTACCCAGACGTGATAAGCCTCGGATTGCTCGTACAATGTGCCAAAAATCAACTGGCCCGGCTCCGGCACTTCCGCCCATTCCGCAAACGGACGGCGGGCTTCATCTTCACTGGCCATCAAGTTTTGATTCGGCAACAACGACAATGACGCTCCAACGGCAAATGCGACCAAATGAACCAATGTGAACACAGACATTTTCATGGCGTTAATTCAATGACGGAACGTTTTGTCTTTTAACTTTTACCGGCGCAAATTCTTAATAAGCCGTGGAATAATATCAATGCAAATTTTTAATGACAATTCCCAGCGTTTCTATTTGACCCGTCTTCACGCGCCAAAGCAGTCTTTCGAGGCATGAACCACGAAGTCATCGCGCCAAACCCGTGGATGATTCTGCCGTTCGCGCTGCTCCTGGGTGCGATGGCGCTCGCGCCGTTGCTGGCGGCCAAATGGTGGCTGCGGCATTACACGAGAGTGTCGCTCGGCCTCGGCGCGATCACGCTTGGCTATTATTTCCTGGGTTTGCAGGCCTCGGCGCGCGTGTGGCACACCGCGCACGATTACATCAGTTTCATCGCGCTCATCGGTTCGCTCTTTGTCGTTTCCGGTGGCATTCACATCCGCGTCAAAGGCGAAGCCACGCCGTCGGCCAACGTCATTTTTTTGTTCATCGGCGCGATTACCGCCAATTTTTTAGGCACGACCGGCGCGGCGATGCTGCTGATTCGCCCGTGGATTCGAATGAACCGATATCGCGTCACGGCGCATCACATCGCCTTCTTCATCTTCATCGTGGCCAACGCCGGCGGCTGTCTGACGCCCATCGGTGATCCGCCGTTGTTTCTCGGCTACTTGCAGGGCGTGCCGTTTTGGTGGGTCGCAAAAAATTGCTGGCCGATATGGGCGACAGGCGTCGGAATTCTGCTCGCGATGTTTTACGTCGTGGACCGGAACAATTTCACCCGGGCGCCGCGCAAAGTGCGCGAGCAGGAAACCGCGCATGAAATGTGGCGGTTCGACGGACTGCCGAATTTGTTTTTCCTCGCCGTCATTCTCGGCGCGGTTTTTGTGACCCGGCCGATTTTTGTGCGTGAAACGCTCATGGTTGCCGCGGCCATCGCTTCCTATTTCACATCCCCGAAATCCATTCACGCGGCGAACGATTTCAACTTTCATCCGATTCAGGAAGTCGCTGTTTTGTTCGCCGGAATTTTTGCGACGATGATGCCCACGCTCGACTGGCTCAATCAAAATGCGCGCGAATGGCTCGGCCCAAACCCCGCGCCCGGGGGGTTTTTCTGGGGTGCGGGCGCGGTGTCCAGCGTGCTTGACAACGCGCCAACCTATCTCGGTTTTCTCAACGCGCTTTTCGGCGCGATTGGCGCGAAGGACGTTGGCGAACTGCTGAACCAGCACGCCTTGAACCTGATGGCCATCAGCGTCGGAGCGGTATTTTTCGGCGCGGCCACTTACATCGGCAACGGGCCGAATTTCATGGTTAAAGCCGTAGCCGATCAGCAGAAAATCCGCACGCCGACGTTTCCCGGATTCGTTTTGAAATTCACGCTGCCCTTCCTGTTGCCGATGCTGCTGGCCATTTGGCTGATTTTCTTTCGCGGCTGAAAAAGTCGCCATTTTGAAACATTTTCTTTGCGCCCGGCGTCTTTTTTCAGGAGAGTATGCCTGTTGGGAATTGGGGCCTTCGGGTGCGCATACTATACAACATTCTGTTCACGATTTTTTTCGTGCTGTCTTCGCCGTATTACTTCATGCGGATGTGGCGGCGTGGCAACTGGCGTCCCGGCCTTCGCGAGCGCTTCGGACATTACAGCGCGGGACTCAAACAAGTGCTCACCAACCGCCATGTCATTTGGATTCACGCCGTCAGTGTCGGCGAAGTCAATTTGTGCACGCAACTCATCCGCGCGCTCGAACCACACGTGCCCAACATCAAAATTGTGGTGTCCACCACCACGACAACCGGCATGGGCGAATTGCGCAGCCGATTGCCCACGCACATCAGCAAAATTTACTATCCGGTTGACCGGCGGAAATACGTCAACCGCGCGCTGGCCGTCATCAACCCCATAGCCATCGTGCTTGTCGAGGCGGAAATCTGGCCCAACTTCATCTGGCGCGCCCGCGGTCTCGGCATCCCGTTTTTTCTGGCCAACGCACGGCTGTCCGACCGCTCGTATCGGGGCTATAAACGATTTGGATTTCTATTCCGGCCGCTCTTCGCTTCGTTTGCCGGCGTCGGCGCGCAAAATGAAGAAGACGCCGGGCGCCTGCGGGAAGTCGGCTGCCAGCCGGAGGCCATCCGCATCGTGGGCAACTTGAAATTCGACGCGGCCAAACTGAATGAACGCCACACACTCGACGTGCCAGCGATGCTGCGGCAAATCGGCGTGCCGCCGGACGCCCCGATTTTAATTGGCGGCAGCACGCACGCGGGCGAGGAAATTCTTCTGGCGGAGATTGCGCAGCGGCTGCGCGCGCGGTTTCCAAAACTGTTTCTCGTGCTCGTGCCGCGGCATTTCGAGCGCGCCAGGGAGGTCGGGCGGCAGTTGCACGAGCGCGGCGTGAAATTTATTTACCGCAATGATATTATTACGAACACGCAGCTTCACGAAGGCGAGGTGGATTGCCTGTTGGTCAACACCACCGGCGAACTGCGATTTTTTTACCAAAACGCGACGGTGGTGTTCGTCGGCAAAAGTCTCGCCGCCGTCGGCGGGCAAAATCCGATTGAGCCGGGTGCGCTGGGCAAGGCGATGGTTTTGGGGCCGAACATGCAAAACTTCGCCGACATCACGCGAAGTTTTGTCGCGCAGAAAGGCGCGATTCAAGTACGCGACCCGGAAGAATTGGAAGGCGCCATTGCCGGATTGCTTGCCGATGAAAACCGCCGCGCGGAGTTGGGGCGCAACGCGCAACGGGTCGTTCATGAAAATCTCGGCGCGATTGACCGCACGGTGGAAATGATTCTGGAACATCTCAAAAAACACGAAATTTACATCGCTTCCGACATATAAAATTTTTTGCCGCCGCAATTTTTCAGTCGCGGTTGCAAAAAAAAGCATTTCCCCCCTTGACGAGTTCGACCAGTCGAACCATATTTTCAATTGCTTTCGGTGATGAACTGGAAGTGTTGAACGCGTATGTCAAAATCGAAGGTTCGGAAACCCGAGGTGGATTCGTCCCTGAAGAAAGGAAGGCCCGACGGCGCGGTGTTCACTGACAAGGCTTTCCATTCTGCTGCGTCCCCGTTGCTCAACGGCTCGTCACAAACTGATTCCGACGCGGAATTTTCGGAAAAAATCAAGGAACTCGTCCGCCTCGCACAGGAACAGGGGCGTCTGACCTACGGTGACATCAGCGAAGCGCTGCCGGAAAGCGCGATTGAACCGGAAAAGCTGGATCAAATTTTCGCCAAACTTCGCAGTCTCGACATTGAAATCGTGGATCAAGCGGAGGTGGATCGCGTCAAAACCCCTGGAACCGAGGAAGAAGACACCACGCGGCTGGACATTCTTGATGACCCGGTGCGGATGTATCTCAAGCAGATGGGACAGGTGGCGCTGCTGACGCGCGAACAGGAAGTTGAAATTTCCAAACGCATCGAAGCCGCCGAAAACGAAGTCCGCAAAATCATTTACAGCCTTGGTTTCGCCGGCAAGGAACACATCGCGCTGGCGGAAAAACTCCTGGTCGAGCCGCCGCGGGAACGGTTTGACCGCGTCATTCTCGACAAGAAAGTGGACAATCGCAACGCGCATTTGCGCGCGCTGCACCGGCTGGTCGTGCAGATTCGGAAAATTGACCGGGAGGTGGATGAGAAATACACCGCGTGGCGGAACGCGCATAACAAGTCCAAACAGAATCGCGCGCTGGCGGCGTTCAAACGGCTGGATCGAAAACTGCAAAGGGTGTTCCCCGGATTTTGCTGCAAGCATAAAGTGATTGAGGAAATGGCGCTCGTGGCCGAAAACATTCACGACAAATTGCAATACAGCCTGCGCGCGCTGGCCGACGCCGAGGCGCAGCGCGAATCCAGCGCCCAGCGGCATCTGGTCGAAGCCGAACGGCAAAAAATCAAGGCGCTCGAGGAATTTGTCCGGATGCCGCATGCGGATTACCTCCACACCTTTGACCGCCTGCGCGAATTCTCCACCAAGGCCCTCCAGGCCAAAACCGAAATGGTCGAGGCCAACCTGCGTCTCGTCATTTCCATCGCCAAAAAATACACCAACCGCGGGCTGTCGTTTCTCGACCTGATCCAGGAGGGCAACATGGGTTTGATGAAGGCCGTCGAGAAATTCGAATATCGCCGCGGCTACAAATTTTCCACCTACGCCACGTGGTGGATCCGGCAGGCCATCACCCGCAGCATCGCCGATCAGGCGCGGACCATTCGCATCCCGGTGCACATGATCGAAATCATCAACAAGCTCATGCGCACCCAAAAGCGCCTGCTGCAGGACTTTGGCCGCGAACCGACGCCCGAGGAAATCGCCGACGAGATACAAATCTCCGTGGACCGCGTGCGCGCCGTTTTAAAAATGGCGCAACAGCCAATTTCACTGCAATCACCGGTCGGCGACACCGAGGACGCCAACTTCGGCGATTTCATCGAGGACAAGGCCGCCGACAACCCCCTCGACATAACCAGTTTCAGCCTGCTCAAGGACAAACTCGGCGACGTGTTGTGCAGCCTGACCGAGCGTGAACGGAAGGTTTTGGAACTGCGTTTTGGTCTGGGCGATGGTTGCGCACGCACGCTCGAGGAAGTCGGGCAGCAATTCAGCGTCACCCGCGAGCGCATCCGGCAGATCGAGGCCAAGGCGCTCCGCAAAATGCGCCACCCCACGCGCATCCGCCAGTTGCACGGCTTTTTGGAACTTGAAGACCTGGATGTGGACTGAGGTTGGCGGAATAAACCTGTCGCGGACGCGGCCCGGCGCAAAATGACTTCCATTGGCGGGCCCGTAGCTCAACGGTCAGAGCAGCCCCGAAAGCACCTGCTCGCGATGTCTATCGGAGTTCGGGGTGGGTCGGTTCAAATCCAACCACCCGCCGGTGGTTTTTTCAGGCGGCAAGTATCTCAAATTGTCAAAGCCTCGGGTTGTCGAACTGAAGCTTTGAGCGGTGATTGGTGGGTATGTATCCTGGCCCGCCTGCGCTTTCAGCTTTGGCGCGGCAGTCTTCGCCCTCCGCTGTGATATGCTGGCTTGCCGAGCCGTAGTTCGGAGCGTTTGTGAAAAGTTGTGTGTCGTAGCCCGTCTTCGTTCTACTTCGACGCGGCAGCCTTCGTTCTCCGCTGCGCTCCGAACGAAGGCTGGTGGGCCCGCTCGGACTTGAACCGAGGACCCAGCGATTATGAGTCGCTTGCTCTAACCAACTGAGCTACGGGCCCGAACCGAAGCTATTTTGCGCCGGGCCACGCACGCATCCAAGTTTATTCCACTGGATGCTTCACTTTCCGGTCGCTGAACTCGCCACGTTGCGTTCCTGCAAGTGCTTTTCGAGATATTGGTCCTCCGGGGCTTCGAGCCATGCGGTGTACCAGATATCGCCCAGCATCTGGCCGGCCTTGACGAGCTGGCCATCGAGGAACGCGCGGCCCTCCAGGCCCTTGTCCCCTTCGCCGGTGAGCTTGCCTTCCTTGTCCAATTCATACAGCGGCCCGACCAGTTTGTTTTGTTCGACGATATAGCTCACGGCGTCGCGGAACATTCCGTCCGGCTGGCCCGCATTTTTAATGCGCTCGGCGGGATGAATTTTCCCCGCCAGCTTTTCGACATCGATGCCGCCGGTCTGGCGAAAGTACCCGCCGTCAATCCACTGGTGAAATTTCAGGCTGGTCGTGTAACCGTGCGGATTGTCGCCCACCCAGCCATTAAAATGCATCGTCGTGTGCAACGGCTGCGAACCGTCGCCGACGAAATGTCCCATCACGCCCATGACATAGACGACGTTGGCCTGCGCATTGGCGATTTCCTCCGGCGTGCCGCCGTATTTTTGAAACGTTTTCAGGTAGCTGAAACAGGACTTCAGTTTTTCGTAATTTTCCGTGATGGCCCAGGGGAGGAACCCGCTCAATTCGCGCGTGTGGTCGGCATCCCTGGCCGGATCAATCGGCGGGAATTTCTCCGGGTGCGCCGCGCGCGCCTTGACGATGTCGGCGACAAAATCGTAACGCAACGGCGGCAACGTCTCCGGCGTGAGGCCGTAAAGTTTCAAATCCTCCAAATCAATGTAATGATCCGGCTCGTTGTATTGCGCCAGCGCCAAGTCCGTTCCTTTCCGACGATCCGGCACGTTGCGCCAGCGATCCGGCTCGCCCGCGAGAAACGCGATGCGCGCCTTTCTTTCAGGCGTCAATGTGAACCCGCCGAAATCCGCCGGCAGCGACGCCAGCGCCAGTTCATTGATGGCGTGATGTTCCTCGTAATCCCACGCCCCGGCATTAAAAGTCAACGCGCCCAGCACCACTGCGACTGTGAGTATTTTCTGATACATAATTAAATCCTTAATGCGCCCCACTTTAGCGAAACCCGTCACAATTGCAAAAACGAATCTGCTGTCCCCCCAATGAAATTTTAGCGGGTGACTTTTGACAGCAACGCCATGCCGTGACACCCGTCAATCGGTGGGGCGGGCGCCCGGAGTCTCGCCCCACCCAACCAAAATTCGTGTTTATTTGTGTTCATTCGTGGTTAAATTTTCGTGTGAAAATCATCACCGACGAACGCTGTGCCGGCTATTCCTATCCCAGCCATCCTGAACGCCCGCTGCGCATCCTCGCCACACTCGAACTCCTGCGCAACCAGACCGAACTGCCGATTGAATGGGCCGAACCGGGCAAGGTGGATGACGTGCAGATTTTACGCGCCCATTCCGCACAACATGTCGCCCGCCTGGACCAGCCGGTGGATTTTGACGCCGACACGCCGTTTTACGAAAACATCGCTGATTTCGCCCGCGCCTCCTCCGCCGCCGCACTCGCCGCGCTGACCGCCGCGCGCAATGGCGACAATGTTTTCAGTTTGATGCGGCCGCCCGGCCATCACGCCACCCGCGACCGGGCAATGGGCTTTTGTTACTTGAACAACATTGCCATCGCCGTGCTCGAAGCTGCAGCCACAGGCGCAAAACGTGTCGCCGTTTTCGATTTCGACGTGCATCACGGCAACGGCACCGAAGCCATTTTGCTCAACCGGCCCGGCACCGCGTTTTTCTCCATCCACCTGTTTCCCTGTTACCCCGGCACCGGCAGCGCGAATGCCGGCAATAACTGTTTTAATTATCCCGTCGAGCCGGGCTTGCCGCGCCAGGACTACCGCGCCGCGCTCGGCCGCGCGCTGGACGATTTGAAAAAATTCCGGCCCGACCTAATCGCCGTGTCCGCCGGGTTCGACGCCTACGTGCGCGACCCGCTGGTGCAGGGCGTGCTGGTCGTGGACGATTTTTACTGGCTCGGCCAGTCCCTGCGCGCGCTCGGCGTGCCGCTGTTCAGCCTGCTCGAAGGCGGTTACAGCCGCGACCTGCCCGAACTCATCTTTGCCTACCTCAAAGGCGTGGAAGAAAAATAATTTCCGGTTCGTTATGGACAGTGTGTGTCCCAGCCGATAAGTGAAGCATCGCATGACGGTTCTTGAAGCGATCCAGAAGAGCGCGGAATATCTCGCCAAAAAAGGCGTCGAGTCGCCGCGCCTGCAAACTGAACTCCTGCTCGCACATCTGCTCAAGCTGCCGCGCATGAAATTGTATCTAAACTTCGAGCGCACGCTTACCCCGGCGGAAACGGACGGCCTTCGCGAATTCATCGAGCGCCGTGGCCAGCGCGAACCGCTCCAGCACATCACCGGCTCAACTTCGTTTTGCGGTTTCGAAATCGCCGTGAACCGCCACGCCCTCGTCCCCCGGCCGGAAACCGAACTGCTGGCGGAGTTGGGGTGGGAGTTCCTGGCGAGGTTGTCGGCAGAATTGGAGCGCCGGCCTCCGGCACGGCGTGAAGGTGGTGAACTACAGGAACATGCCGGGCCGGAGGCCGGCGCTCCAATCGCTCTGGATTTTGGCACCGGCACCGGCTGCATCGCCATTGCGTTGGCGGCGAAATGTCCCTCCGTAAAAATCATTGCGACGGACGTTTCGCCGGACGCGCTGGCGTTGGCCAAACAAAACGCCGGGCGACATAACGCCGCCGAACGGATTGAATTTGTGCAAAGCGACGGTTTTGCCGCACTGAAGGACAGGTGGGGCGAGCGTCCTCGCGAGCCGGGAGAAAATGCCATCGCCGACGGCTCGCCGGGAGTCTCGCCCCACCAATTCGACCTTATCATCAGCAATCCGCCTTACATTCCATCCGTAGAAATCGCCACGCTTCAATCGGAAGTGCGCGATTTTGATCCGCGCGCGGCGCTGGACGGCGGCGCGGACGGCCTGGATTTTTACCGGAAGCTGGCAATGGAGGCGAAACCGTTCCTGAAACCGGGCGGAAAGATCATGCTGGAATTCGGTGCCGGCCAGGCTGAGGCAATTGGGAAAATTTTTGAAGCGGAAAAGTGGATTGTCGAAGCGGTGAAGGAGGATTACAGTCAGCGCGAAAGATTTTTAATTGCCAAATCGTCCTCGTCGTCGTCCTCGTAATCGTAATCAAAAAACGAGGACGAGGACGAGAACGAGGAGGATAAACCAATTTCACATGGAAAGTTTTTTGATCAAAGGCGGCGTGCCACTGCACGGCGAGGTGACCATCAGCGGCGGCAAAAACGCCGCGCTGCCCATCATGGCGGCGGCGTTGCTGACCGGCGAGCCGTGCGTCATCCGGGGCGTGCCGGATTTGAGCGACACGCGATTCATGGCGCGCATCCTCGAATCGCTCGGTGCCACGGTGAAATTCGAGCACGGCACGCTCACCGTCCGCGCACATATAATCCACGGCTACGCCGATTACGAACTCGTCCGCAAGATGCGCGGCTCGATCTGCATCATGGGGCCGCTGCTGGGCCGTCTGAAAAAAGCGCGCGTGTCGCTGCCTGGCGGCTGCATCATCGGCGCCCGCCCCATCAATTTGCACTTGAAAGGCTTCGAATCACTCGGCGCGAAAATCACGATTGAAGGCGGTTATGTCAGCGCCGCGGCGAAACAACTCACTGGCGTGCCGATGTTTCTCGGCGGACGCGCGGGCTCGACCGTGCTGGGCACGGCGAATGTGATGATGGCGGCGACGCTGGCCGAAGGCGTGACGGTCATCGAAAGCGCGGCGTGCGAACCGGAAGTGGTGGACCTGGCAAATTTCCTGAATGCGATGGGCGCAAAAATTTCCGGCGCGGGCAGCCCGACGATTACGATTACCGGCGTCAAAAAGTTGCACGGCGCAAAACATGAGGTCATTCCTGACCGGATTGAAGCGGCGACCTATGCGATTGCCGCCGCCGCGACCGACGGCGAAGTCACGCTCAGAGGCGCGCGCGCCGACCACCTGCGCGCGGTGATTGACAAATTGAACGAAGCGGGCGTGGCGGTCGAACGGCGTGGCGCAAACCTGCTGGTGCGGCGCAGCGGCCGGCTCAAGCCGGCGGACGTGACAACGCTGCCCTATTCCGGTTTTCCAACGGACGTGCAGGCACAAATGATGTCGCTGTTCGCGCTCGCGCCAGGCATCAGCATCATCACGGAGCGGATTTTTGAATCGCGTTTCATGCACGTGAGCGAACTGGCACGGCTCGGCGCGGACATCGAGATTGAGGGGCCGAGCGCAATTGTCAAAGGCGGTAAACCGTTGAGCGGCGCGCCGGTGATGGCGAGCGACCTGCGCGCGTCGGCGGCGCTGGTGATTGCCGGTCTGGCGGCCAAAGGCGCAACGCAGGTCAATCGCATTTACCATCTGGATCGCGGTTACGAAAACATGGATGCGAAGCTGCGAAAGCTGGGCGCCCGGATTGAGCGTGTCGAAGAAACATGATTTGAAAAGGCAGGAATGACCGGCTTTGTCGTCCGAGGCCGCGCAGCAGCGCGTCCCTACCAATTCAATTTCCCCACAAAGCAAAAAGCGTGGCGAGAAGCTGTGGGCGCGAGCGTCAGATTTTCCGCCCGTGCCAACAGCTTCCCGCACACGCCCGTCTTCGCGGACGAACCGCTTCGACGGGGCAGGCCGGTGTCCCCACTTCAAGCTGGCGCGGTTTCATACGGCGAGCAGTTCGCGGCTGCTCTCGAAAATGCGCGCCTGGCGTTCAGCCTGGCGGAGGGCAGCCTGGGTTTTTTCCTCGAACAGCACCGGGAACACCAGCAAGGGGTAAAGTGTCGCCCATGCCAGCGCCGCCGCGTCGTTGGCCGCGCGCCGCAACGGAGGGTTCAGTTCCGGTGTTGGCGCCTCGGCCAATTGCCGCGCGAGCAGACGGTTTTTGAGCCGCTCGAACTCGGTTTCCTGCGTGGCGCGAAACGGCGCCGGCGGAGCCGGTTGCAGCTCGAACCGCGTTTCGGGGCCGAACCTGGCCGGCACCCGTGTTTCATTTTTGTTCATGTTTTTCCTTTCGTTTGGTTTGGGTTAAAAAGCGAAAAACCCGCGATTGACTGGCAATCGCGGGTTTTAAAAATTTGTTCTTTTAATATCAGAATTTCACCCCCCCGATGCCAAAACGCCTGCAGACGCGCGTCCAAATGGACATGCGTCCGTTGGTCTGCGCGTGCTTCAGCGTTGGAGCAAACGTGTTTTTCATATTCAACCGGCAGGAAGAAACACCATTTGGGCGCGTTTGTCAAAAGGTTTTTTATTTTGAAAGCAGCCTTTCTCAAGGCTTGTCGGATGGAGAAGTAGTGTTAAATTGGTTCAAGCATGAGCGAACAATTACGAATGGTCACCTGCGGGTGGTGTGAGACGAAGGTCTTCATCCCGGGCGACCTGGCGCCGTTGGGCACGGTGCCGTGCAGCAAGTGCGGGCATCCCATCATGATGCCCATGATGATCCGGCAATTTGAGTTGCGGGGCGTCGTCGGTTCGGGCGGCATGGGCACGGTCTATCGCGCCTGGGATACGACACTGGAGCGCATGGTGGCGGTGAAGTTGATGCGGAAGGAATTGCTCAACGATCAGAAGGCGCTGGAAAGTTTTTATCGCGAAGCCCGCGCCTGTGCCCGGCTCAACCATACGAACATCGTTCACATTTACTCCTTTGACGAATGGGAGGGCCAACAGTATCTCGTGATGGAGCTGGCCGATCATGGCAGCCTGGACGCGCGCATTGAGAAACTGCGCCTGCTGCAGGAATTGGACATGCTCGACATCGGCGTCAAAATCGCCTCCGCGCTCGACATGGCGCTCAAGTACGACTTGCTCCACCGCGACATCAAGCCGGGCAATATTTTGTTCAACGCGGACCACGAACCAAAGTTGATTGACTTCGGCCTCGCCCGCAAAGCCGACGTGGAACACGAAGTGGAGGACGTGACGTGGGGCACGCCGTATTACGTCGCGCCCGAAAAAATCAAGCGCGAGCCGGAAACTTTTCTGTCCGATATGTACAGCCTCGGCGCCACGCTCTATCACGCGATGACCGGTCATGTCCCGTTTGAAGCGCCGACGGTCGAGGAAGTAATCATTGCCCAGGTGCAAACGCCCCTGACGCCGCCGAATCTGGTCGTGCCTGAAATCACGCAGCCCACCAGCGATGCGCTGGTGAAGGCCATGGCAAAAAATCCCGCGGAACGTTTCCTGAGCTATGACGAATTCATCATGGCGCTGACGGCGGCGCGCAGCCAGTTGTTTGTGATGCAAAATCAATTGCCGCAGGCGCAAAAGTCCAAAAGTCTCACCAGTTGGTGGAAGCGGGCATAAAAAAGGCGGGCATTGCCGCCCGCCTTGAAGATTCAAAAAACTCCGGACCATTAAGGGTTGCCACCGGTGCCCGAAGCTTCGTTCTTTTTGGCGCCGAAGTGAACGCTGGTGGCGTTGAGTTTGCCATCGTCAGTTTTCTTGTAAGCGCCACTGACCTGCTCTCCCACCACGCCGTCAGCCAGTGTGGCCGACTTGCCGTCCTTGGTAATCAGGGTGTCGGACGTAACTTGCAGCGTGAGCGTGCCCACGGTAAGCGTCATCGCCTTCGTGTCCACCGCGCTCAGGTTGCCATGGAAAGGCAACTTACCATGTGGCTTGGGCTTGGCGGGGGTTTGGTCGGACGACGCCGGTGCGTTTGTGCTGGTGCCTTCCGCGCGCGACAACGCGGGCATTGCGACGAGAGCCGCGGCAAAAAGGCTCAGAACTGCGATTTTGGAGATATTTTTTTTCATAATGGTTGATGGTTTGTCCAGTTGTTCGTTACGAAAAACAGGGCAGGATACGAATTGGTCTCAACAAATTCAACTGTTTTTACCACACGCCTTCGGTCAGCAATTCCGTGACGTTTCGTGCCAGATCTTCCGCCAGCAGCGGCAGCGACTGACGCTCCGAGTCCGCCAAATCCGTGCCGACGTGAATCAGCGTGTAACCGTTCACGTTTTTATCGAACAACACTTTGCCCGTGGCGCGTTCGCGCGCGATGACGTGCGCGGTGATGCCAACCCGGTAATTCTCCGTCGTCGTGACGTCATTGTTCAAATAGCTCAACCCTTCGCGGTTGTAGCGCGTAATCACACCGCTGACGACGACGTCACCGGGACCGTGCGTGGCGAGGTGGTAAGTGCCGTCGGTTTGGAGCCGTTCACGCAACGCCTGGGTGACCGCGTCGCCGAGCCGCGGTTGAAGCGTCTGGTTGTTGAACGGCAAAACTTCAACCGACTTTTCACCCGCGACCGCGCCGTTGACCGGGCCGAGATGGTAGCCGGCGCAACCGGCGAGCAGCGCCGCCACCGCGGAAACGGCAAAAATTTCCGGCAGACGCATTTCAGTTGGCGGTTGACGCTTGAACGCGCGGTTTGAGGGCTTCGATGCGCTGGCGCGCGGACGCGGCGTAAGGCGAGTTTGGATCCAGTTGCAGCACTTCGTTGTAATAAACCAGCGCGCCGTTCCACTTCTTGCTCTTTCCGTAGAATTGCGCGATTTCAAAATTGCCGCGCACCTGTTCGGCCTTGAGCCAGGCGATGGCTTTTTGCGCCTGCGGCACGCGCCGGTCGTCGGGATAAAGCGTGATGAAATCAGTGAACGTCGCAATCGCCTGCACCGCGGTGTTTTGATCGTATTCGGCCTTCGCCGCCTGCCTCGCATACGAAACGCCTTCACGGAACAGCGCGTCGGAGGCAATGGTCGGCAGGTTGTAGTAACGATCGGCGGCGGTGGCGTAAGCCTTTACCGCATCGGGATAATTTTTCTCCTTTTCGCGCGCGGCGCCGTTGCGCAATTGCGCGTGCGGGGCGACGTCGCTGTAAGGGCCGTTGTTGACGATTTTGTCGAACATTTGCGCCGTTTGGTCCATCGAGCGATACAGCGGGATGTAACCCCAGAAGATTCTGAATCGCTCGCCGTCGAGGAAACGGTTGGCGATTTCATACTGCCGCCAGAGCACTTCTTCATAGCGGCTGCTGCGCGGATATTTTTCGATGATATTTTGGTAGGCTTTGAACGCGGCTTCATCATTGCCGGTCGCCTCGAGGCAGCGGCCAATGAGATATTCCGCGTCCGGCGCGTAGTCTGACAACGGCCACACGCGCAAGACGCGGTGCGCGGCATGGAGCGTGGTGTTGTAGTCATTCTTGGCGAAAGCCTGCTCCGCAACGTCCAATTGTTCCTTGGCACGGGGGCGCTGCCACCTGGCGTTCTGGCCATACAACTCGTAATACCAGCCTTCACCCGGCACATAATACAACGGCGCGGGCGCGCGAAATGGAAACAACACCACGCACGCAGCGACGATGAGCAGGAAACCAAACCGATGATTCATGTGGCGACAGTAACGACCTGAAACCAGCAAGTCAAGGCGGGCACAAGTGGATTCATCCCCGGTAAACAACTATAACGCCGTAATCCTCCACTATCTTTTGTGTGCCGACGTCAAAGTGTGTGTAGCCGACCGTGTGAATGCCAACGAGGTTGGCCTCGCCGACTTCATTCAAAAATTCCGCAACCTTTTCATCAAACTTGTCATGGCCCGCTTCAATGCAATTGGCGTGGCGAATCGTCCGGACCCGGACTTTTTTGTCGGCGCCCCTGGCCACCGCCTCCAACGGCGGTTTCGGTTTGGCAATGAGAACCTCGCCCGGCTTGTCCCGCACGGGCACCTTGAGGTGCATTTCAATTTTGGCGGCGGCGGACGAGGCGATGGTGTGGCTGGCTTGAGAGCCGCCACCAACCGCTCCCGCCGGAGCGGATTCAGGAGCGGGCGGCGTTGCTGCCGCCGGAATCATGATTCTCTCGCCACACGACGGGCACTGGATTTCCGAGCCTGCGCCGGAGTTGTCCACCGCCAGTTCCTGTTCGCAATGGGGGCAATTAAAAACGATATCCATAAGCCGGCATAGGTTGACTGTAGGTCCAGATTAAACCCGCGCCGCCCCGCAAACCAGAAAAAAATCGCGCTGAATCATTCCCACTCAATCGTCCCCGGCGGCTTGCTGGTGATGTCGAAGACGCAACGGTTCACACCCTTGACCTCGTTGATGATGCGGCTGGCGAGTTTCTCCAGCAATGCGTAGGGCAGTTTCACCCAGTCCGCCGTCATGCCGTCCTGCGATTCCACCGCGCGGATGGCGATGGTGTAATCATAAGTCCGTTCGTCGCCCATCACGCCCACGCTGCGCACGGGCAGTAATACCGCGAAGCTCTGCCAGATTTTGTAGTAAAGCCCATTCGACTTCATTTCCTCAACGACGATGGCGTCGGCGTTCCGCAAAATCGCGCAGCGTTCCGGCGTCACTTCGCCGAGAATGCGCACGGCCAGTCCCGGTCCGGGAAACGGCTGGCGCAAAACAATTTCCTTCGGCAAACCGAGTTCGAGCCCGAGTTGGCGCACCTCGTCCTTGAACAGGCATTTCAGCGGCTCAACGAGCGCGAATTTCATTTTCTTCGGCAGCCCGCCGACATTGTGATGGCTCTTGATGAGCGCGGCGGGATTGCCGTCAATCGGCACGGACTCGATCACGTCGGGATAAAGCGTTCCTTGCGCGAGAAATTTCGCCTGGCCCGCACGCCGGGCCGCATTTTGAAAAACCTCGATGAACGTCGTGCCGATGATTTTCCGTTTGCGTTCGGGTTCGGTCACGCCTTTGAGCCGTTTCAAAAACAGCTTCGCGGCGTCTTCGTATTGCAGTTTGATTTTGAAATTGCGCCCGAAAACTTCCCGCACGACTTCCGCCTCGCGTCCGCGCAACAGGCCGTTGTTGACGAAGATGCAGGTAAGCTGGCCGCCGATGGCTTTGTGCAGCAACGCCGCCGCCACGCTCGAATCCACGCCGCCACTCAGGCCGAGAATCACCTTTTCCGTCCCAACCCGGGCGCGGATTTCCTCGACGGCCCGTTCCACGTAATTCCGCATCGTCCAGTTTTTGCCACAACCGCAAATGCCGTGGACGAAATTGGCGATGATTTCCCTGCCGCGCGGCGTGTGGACGACTTCGGGATGGAATTGCAGGCCGAAAAATTTCCGCGCGCGGTTTTCGATGGCGGCGTATTCGGAGTTTTCGGTGACGGCGACTGATTTGAAATCGCGCGGCAGTTTCGTGAGCTTGTCGCCGTGCGAATTCCAGACTTGCAACATTTCCGGCAGATTGCGGAACAGCGCGCATGACGCGTCCTTCACTGTGAGCACACCTTTGCCGTATTCGCGTTTCCGGCCTTTCTCGACCTTGCCGCCGAGAAACTGCGCGAACAATTGCACGCCGTAGCAGATGCCGAGCACGGGCACGCCGAGCGCGAAAATGTTCCTGTCCGGCAACGGCGCATTTTTGGCATACACGCTGGACGGACCGCCGGACAAAATGATGCCCCTGGGCGCCAGCGCGGCGATTTCCACCGCCGGAGTGTCGTGGCCCAGAATGACGGAATACACGTTGCATTCGCGGATGCGCCGCGCAATCACCTGGGTGTATTGCGACCCGAAATCCAAAATAACTATCTGTTCCATGATTGACTCAAATAAAAACAGATTGTTTGCCCGCCGGGGGAAGCTTTGGCGAGACAAAAAGCAAAGCGCCAGCCGATTTTGGCCTGCTGGCTTGGGCCATTTTCGCGAAGGCGACGCGAAATTTACTGCGGCACCACTTTGACCAGGCCGGTGTCCGGATCGTAGTCGAGTTTCGTTCCGTAAGGCGTCGCCGGCAGTTTGCCCACATAATTCGGCACCAGTTCATTCAGGTCCTTGGGCAAACGGCCTTCCTGCGTGTTGAACAACTGGACGGCCTGGTTGAGATACGACACGTCAATCGTCTTGACCGCGTATTTGTCGGCTCGCATCAACGTGCCCAGATAATCCGCCGACGACGGAGCGGGCTGGGCGCTGGCGGTGTTGGTGGTTTGACTTGTGTTGGTGCCCTGGCGATGAGGACTGGAATTGTTTTTGCCGCAACCGGCCAGAAGCAATCCGACCGCAACCGAGATCAAGAAGGACGGTTTCATGCCGGCAATTTAACCCAAACTGCGGAAAATCCAAGCCGAACTTGGGCTGAACGATTTGGTTGCAGCTTCAGTTTGTGGCTCGATCCTTTCGGCCATCCGTCTTCGCGGCGTGCCAACGCACCACGACGGCGCGACGGCGATAGGCCGAACGCTACACCATTTTCGCCGCCAACTCGCGCGCCTGCTGGATCAAATCGAGATCGTCAGCCAGATTGCCGAAACGGAACTTCGGCAAACCGCTTTGCTGCTGACCGAGCAACTCGCCCGGCCCGCGCAATTTCAAGTCCGCCTCCGCGATGCGAAAACCGTCGTTCGTTTCTTCCAGCACTTTCAAGCGTTCATTCGCCCCGGCAGTTTCCGCGTTGGAAACCAAAATGCAATACGACTCATGGGCGCCGCGTCCGATGCGCCCGCGCAACTGGTGAAGTTGTGCCAGCCCGAACGCCTCGGCGTTTTCGACGAGCATGACCGTGGCGTTCGGCACA
The DNA here is from genome assembly GCA_050010435.1 of Verrucomicrobiota bacterium. GTDB lineage: Bacteria > Verrucomicrobiota > Verrucomicrobiia > Limisphaerales > UBA11358 > UBA11358. The sequence goes on from JBEKKZ010000021.1 coordinate 29,104, forward strand.
TCCACGCCGACCTCGATGAGCGAAGTCGCGAGCAATGCGTTCACCCCGCCGGCACGAAATTCCGTCATCACCCCGTCTTTTTCGCGGCTCTTTAATCGCCCGTGCAGCAATCCGACGCGAAAGGGCACAAGCAAGGTTTTCAAATTTTCAAATTCTTTCGTCACCGCTTTCAAACCTTTCCCGCCCGATTCTTCGACGCGGGGATAAACCACATAAGCCTGCCGCCCGGCGGCGAGTTGTTCGCGGATAAACTCCCAGACCTTCGGTCCCGCCCCGGCGGGATCGGCCGTGCGGATGAACGTTTTGACTTGGCCGCGGCCGGCGGGCAGTTCGTCTATCACCGATACATCGAGGTCGCCGTAAAGGGTCAGACCGAGCGTGCGCGGAATCGGCGTCGCCGTCATCACGAGCAAATGCGGATAACGGCCTTTGCGCACAAGCCGTTCGCGCTGTGCCACACCAAACTTGTGCTGCTCGTCAATGATGACCAGACCCAGCTTTGGCAGGTCAAAACCGGACGTGAGCAGGGCGTGAGTGCCAATGTGCAAAGTCGAGGGTCGAGGGTCGAGGGTCGAAGGCCGGAACGGCTTCTGGCTCTCGACTCTCGACTCTCGACTCTCGACCGTCTTGCGACTGCCGGTCTGTAATTCGACCTGGACGCCCAGCGGCTCAAACCACTTTTTGAAATTCCGAAAATGCTGTTCCGCCAGAATCTCCGTCGGGGCCATGAGCGCGACGTTGAAGCCGCTTTCCAACGCCATCAGCGCCGTGCAGGCTGCCACGGCGGTTTTGCCCGAACCGACATCGCCTTGCAGCAACCGCCGCATCGGATGCGCGCCGCCCATGTCCTTGCGGATTTCGCGCAGCACTTTCGTTTGCGCATCGGTAAGCTTGAAGCCGAGCCGGGCAAGAAACGGTTTGATGAGGCGATTGTCGCCGCCGCACGGCAGCGCCGTGGCGTGCGATTCAAAATTTTTCCGCCGGGTTTGGATTTGAACCTGCAACTCGATGAATTCATCCAGCGCCAGCCGTTGTCGCGCAATTTCGACATCGGTCAGCTCTTCGGGGAAATGCGTCATATGAACCGCATTGGCGCGCGAAGGCAAAAGGTAGGGCGCGCTGTCCCCAGCGCGCCGCACTTTCAATTCATTCGACGGCGCGGTTGGGACACCGCGCCCTACCTGTGGCTCGGCGATTTGCGTTTCAAACCTTTCCAGCGTGCGCCAGATCAGCCCGCGCAGCCAGCGTTGCGGCAAACCTTCGGTGAGCGGATACACCGGCGCAATGCGGTTGATGTGGATGAAGCTTTCCTCGCCGCCTTCGATGACTTCGGTTTCGGGATGGGTCATCACGCGCGGTTTGGTTTCGCTCAATTTGCCGTAAACAAAAACCTCGTCGCCCATGGCAAAATAATTTTGCATGAACGGCAGGTTCCACCAGCGGCAATGCAACCGCGCTGAGCCGTCGTCAAGAATGATTTCAAAAACGGATTTGCTGCCGCCGCGAAAACGCCTGAGACCAAGCGCGACAATCGTGCCGCGCGCCGTCGCTGCTTCGTCCCGGGTCAACCCGGCAATGCTGCGGAAATGGCGGCGGTCTTCATAACGCCGCGGGCGGTGCAGCAGCAAATCCTCGACGGTGTGGATGTCGAGGCGCGCAAGTTGAGCCGCGCGTTCCGCACCAACACTCCAAAGCGAAGTGACGGGTCTTCGCAACGCTGGCGTTGCTTCGTCCCCGCAGGCCGGCGCGGCGAGCGGAGAAGATTTTGTTTCCGGCGGCGACATTGCCCGCACGATACAAACCGTTCACCGCCGCTTCAACGGGAAAGGAGCGCGGACAGCCTGTCCGCGAGTTCGGGGTAGATCCACGCGGTCAGGCTGTCCGCGCTCCGTTCGCACTGGATCAAATTTCTATGACTGTGATTTCCGGCCGGCAATTAAAACGAATGGGTACAGGATACCAACCGATGCCGGAAGTCACATACAACGGGCCTGATTTCGTTTGGAATAATCCGAGGTCGTATTCGTCCACGGCGTAAGGAACCATTATCGGTCCGTAAAATGGAATACGCACCTGACAACCATGCGAATGACCAGCCAATAACAAGTCAAATTTCTGGTCGGTGAACAACTTTACCCATGCCGGATAGTGCACCAGCAAAAGGTTTTTCACTCCGGGGATGGCGAATGGCAACGGATGCTTCGGGCCGATGTGAGCCAGACCAATGAGGTTGATCTTTCCGCCAGCAATCAACCGTTGTTCATCAACTAACCAAGCTCCGCCGGTTGCGGCGAAACATTTAATCATCCCGTCGAACGGCACTTTGCTCCAGTAATCGTGGTTGCCCGGCACGCCATACATCGGAGATTTGACGCCGGAAAGAATTTCGAGAGCTTCGGGCAGATATTTTCCTTCTTCCATGATGTCACCGGTGAAACACACAAAATCAGGCGACAACGAGTTAATCATTGCCACGACAGACTGCGTATGCGCCCGGTCGCCCTTGTAATGCAAATCGCTGAAGTGAACGAAACGATGAGTTGGTTTTTCATCAGTCAGATGCAGCCGATGGATTTTGACCCATTGAGGTTCAATCCATATGGCATCACCAACAACTGCGCAGGGAGCTAATAGCAATGAGGTAAGAATAAATCGCCGTCGGCTGATTTTGCTTAATTTCATTGGTAACTCCAGTGAAAATCTAAAACCAAATATCCTGTTCTGCAAGGATTGCATACACTGTTTTCTCCGGCTACTTTTCCCGCGATGCCGGAAAGTTTCCACCCGCCCAAACCTGTACCCGCGCCGCTGTGGTTGCTCGTGCGCGTCAACGCGCTTCAAAGCTGGCGGCGGCTCTTGTCCGTGCGCGAACAATCGCGGTTGCTTACCGGCATCATCGCGTTGTTCCTGGCCGGTTATCTCGTCGTGTCGTTCGGGCTGTTCTATCACGGGTTGAGATTCATAGCGAAATTTCCGGGTCTGGGTGCGGTGCTTACGGAGCGGCTGATGTATGTGTTGTTCGCATTTTTGTTCGCGCTGCTGCTGTTGAGCAACCTCATCATCGGCTACACAAATTTGTTCCGCAATCGGGAGACGGCGTTTCTGCTGACACTGCCGGTTCCGACCCAGACCATTTTCCGCTGGAAATTCATCGAATCCACGGTGCTGGCGTCGTGGGCGTTTGTTTTTTTGATCGCGCCGTTGCTCGCGGCGTTTGGTTTGTTGCGCGGAGTGCCATGGCATTTCTATCTGGTGACGCTGGTGCTCATCGCACTGTTTATCGTGCTGCCGGGCGTGCTGGGCGCGGTTCTGGCAATTTGGGTGGGGAGATTTTTGGACCGGCGCAGTTTTCAAATCGCCATGATCGGGACGGCCATCGTTTTGCTGGCACTGGCGGCGTTCTGGTGGAAGGCCCAGCCGGTCAACGACGAGTTGCTCGACAAGCGCACCCTCGAAGCGCTCGATCTACTGCTCGCCAAGACACGGTTCACGATGTTTCCGTTTCTGCCGAGCTACTGGCTGTCGTCGTCCGTGTTGCAATGGGCCGAGGGCATCCTGCGCGGCGCGGCATTTTTCGGGCTGGTGCTGTTGAGCTACACGCTGTTTTTCGGCGGAATTGCGTACACACAGTTTGGCAATGTGTTTTACCACACAGCATCGGCGGTGCAAAGCCGCGCGGGCGGCAGGTGGAATCGGTTTCGCGCCCGCCAGAACCGTCGGCATTCCGCCGGCCTGCTTGAAAAAATCGCGGCGAAATTATACTGGCTCGACCGCGACACGCGCGCGCTGGCGGTCAAAGACCTGCGGATGTTCTGGCGGGACACCACGCAATGGGGCCAGTCCGTGATGCTGTTCGGCCTGCTGGGCGTCTACATCATCAACCTGCGCAATTTCACGCACCAGTTGACCAGCCCGTTTTGGATCAACCTGGTCGCGTTTCTGAATCTCGGCATTTGCTCGTTGAATCTCGCCTCGGTGACAACGCGGTTTGTGTTCCCGCAATTTTCGCTCGAAGGCTGGCGGCTGTGGATCATCGGCATGGCGCCGATGGGCATGGCGCGCGTGGTCAAAACCAAGTTCTGGCTGGCCAGCATCTCGTCGCTGTTGGTCACGTCCGGCCTCATCACGCTGTCCTGTTATCTGCTCAAGATGAGTTGGGACCGCGTGCTGTTTTTTGGCGCGGTGATTACCGTAATGACGTTCGCACTCAATGGTCTCGCCATCGGACTGGGGGTCCTTTATCCCAACCTGAAGGAGTCCAACCTGAACAAAATCGTCAGCGGTTTTGGGGGCACGCTCTGCTTCGTGCTGAGTTCGTTTTACATCCTGGCCTCCGTGCTGTTGCTGGTGTTTGGCGCGGCCGGCCTGCACTCGCACGAAAGCTGGGCGGCGGAAGGCATCACCGGCTTTGTGCTGCTGTCCATTTGCATCGGCTGGCTGCCCCTGAGATTTGGGTTGCAACAATTGAAAAATTTCGAGGCGTGAATCATCTGTAGCAGCCGAGGTAACGAGGCTCTGACCGAATTTACGATATGTGATTTACGATTTACGGATCCCACTGTAATTCACGCGCACAGCGTAAATCGTATATCGTAAATCGAAAATAATAAGCCTCCTCACGTCGGCTCCTACGGGGAACGCACAAATTTATCCAGTGCTTCAAACAACAGCGGTGCGCTGGCCAGATGTGCGGCCCTCCCGTTGCGCGCCACCCAACCAAAGCCCTCACCGTAAGCCGGACCGTTCGCAATACACAAATCGGTTGAACATTCGGCGATTTGCCGCCGGGCGGCGCTAATGGCGTCTGCGCGCGCGCCGTCCCCTTCAAATTTCCATCCCACGATTCGCGTTCGCGGAAACCAGCCGCGCAGCTCGGCAATGATTTTTGGCGTCGCCACCAGCTCGACGAGCAACTTGCCCTGCCGGGTGGGAATTTTATTGACCGCCTTGATTTCGGCGAGTTTGCCGGATTCGTTGGGCGTGAAAATTCTTCCGAACGCAAAATCGCTGACCGCCGCCGCGTGAAAAATCGCGTCCACTTTTTTGGACGACACCGCTTTCAGCTTTTCGCGCAGGTCTGCCGTCGTGGTGAACGTTTCCACCCGCTGCGCGCGCCGTTCACCGCCATGCGTGGCCATGGTGCCAATGAGCAGAATCACCTTGTGACCGCGCGCCGCGAGAAAATTGGCCAGCTCCGTGCCGAGGCGGCCGGTCGAGAAATTCGTGAGCCGCCGCACGTCGTCCAGCGGTTCATAAGTTGGTCCAGCAGTAACGATGCAGTTCATGTTGGCGTTCAAGTTTCAGCCTGTTCGCGTCGGACGGCAAGCCAAAGCTTGAGCGCCAACTCACGGGGCGCGGCTGTGTCCTGCACCGCGGGATCAGCCGCACCGGCCTGAAATCATTCAAGGCGTCTTCCAAAGTTTGGAACGGCTGCGACTGGCGCTCCGCGCACAGTCGCGCTCCACAATTTATTTCAGCCACCACGCGAGCAGCGGTGCGACGGCGAGGCCCGGCAAAAAATTCGCCAGTTCGACCCGGCGGACCTCAAAAATCATCAACGCAATGGCGCACGCGATCAGGCCGGCGACGGCATTGACCGGATCAACCAGACCGTGCGCTGCGAGAAACGGTTTCACGTAAAACTGGCAGGCGAACGTGATGGCGCTGAGAAAAATGAAAGCCGGAAACGCCGACAGGGCGGACGGCCAGCCGAATATTTTCACGAAACCGGTCATGGCCAGACCGTCCATCACGGCTTTGATCGCCAGCAGCCAAAAGCAACCAAACTGGCCGCCTTGGGTTGGCAATCCATCCGTCACCGCGCCGAGCAGACCCAGGGGCGCGGCGCAAAATAAAATTGTGCACGCGATGAAGCCGCCGCCGATTTTGCGCGGCGCGTCCGATTGCGCCGCCGCGATCAAACCGCCCGCGTAATGGCCAAGACGATTCGATAATTTTTGCAGGTGCAGCAGTTTGCCAGTCCAAAAACCCAGGGTTACGGCGAGCGCGGCGATGAACATTTGCTTCACCTCGGATAAAAAAATTCCGTTGACACTCAGCCAAATGAGCCGCAGGCCGGAAACAATGGTGAATGCGCCGAGGGCCGAACGAAAGAAAACCTGCGTGCGGAGGGACAGCGGTTTGCGCAGTGCCAAACCGAACAGCCCCCCGGTCAAAATGCCCATTGCGTTGAGAAATGCGCCGGTCACACGCTGACTCAACGCAGGGCGCGGCCAAAGCGCAAGCCGGAAAAGCGGGGTGACGCCGGTTTTCCGGGCCGGCCGAATGCGGCGCACGGTGGAGAGAGACGCAACTGGACACTACCACTGGAACGCCGGATAAATTCGGCGTTCCACAGTCGGGGCAGCCTCGTGTTTTGATGGTAGTGCCCGGATGCGCGCGGCGGAGAGCGCGTCCTCCCTGCTTGCCCGCACGGCTGCGGCCTGTTACTCAAACGCGGATGGCCGACGCTAAAATCAGTTCCCGCAGTCCGTGGTTTTGGATTCCCACGCTTTATGTGGCCGAAGGACTGCCTTATACGCTGGCGATGTCGGTGTCGCTGGTGCTTTATAAAAACCTCGGCGTGTCGAACACGGACATCGCGTTCTACACGAGCTGGCTTTATCTGCCGTGGGTCATCAAGCCGCTGTGGAGTCCGGTGGTGGATTTGCTCAAAACCCGGCGGCTGTGGATTTGGATGACCCAATTGCTCCTCGGCGCGGGTCTGGCGGGCGTGGCACTGACCATTCCCGCGCCGCATTTTTTTCAGCTCACGCTCGCATTCTTCTGGCTGCTGGCTTTCAGTTCCGCGACCCACGACATCGCGGCGGACGGCTTTTACATGCTGGCGATGACAGAACGCGAGCAGGCGTTTTTCAGCGGCATCCGCAGCACGTTTTACCGCGTGGCAATGATTTGCGCACAGGGCGGGCTTGTAAGTCTGGCCGGGAAATTTTACCAGCGCACCGGCAATTATTCGACCGCATGGTTCATGGCGTGTGTGTTCGCCGCCGGATTTTTTTTGTGTCTGGGCATTTATCACTGTTTTATCCTGCCCAAGCCACCGGCGGATCACCCCGGCGGGATTGGTTCGTCGGAAACTTTCTTCGCCGGATTTTATAAAACCTTCGCCACATTTTTCCAAAAACCAAAAATCGTCGTGCTCCTGCTCTTTTTACTGCTTTACCGGCTGGGCGAGGCGCAACTCGTTAAAATGGTTCAACTTTTTTTGCTCGACCCGCGCGAAAAAGGCGGGCTGGGATTGGTGAACGAACAAGTCGGCCTGGCTTACGGCACGATTGGCGTCATCGCGTTGATGCTCGGTGGATTGCTCGGCGGTTTTGTTGTGGCGCGCCACGGATTGAAATTCTGGCTGTGGCCGATGTTGCTGGCGATTCATCTGCCGGACGCGGTGTTCGTCTGGCTGGCCTACGCGCAACCGGACAATTTTTGGGTGATTGGCGCGGGCGTCGCCATTGAGCAATTCGGCTACGGCTTCGGTTTCACGGCGTTCATGCTTTACATGATTTACATCGCGCGCGGCGAGCATCAGACGGCGCACTACGCGATTTGTACCGGCTTCATGGCGCTGGGCATGATGCTGCCCGGGATGTGGAGCGGCTGGCTGCAGGAACACATGGGTTACCCGCATTTCTTTGTGTGGGTGCTGCTGGCAACGATTCCGAGCTTTATCGTCGCACTGCAAATCCCGCTCGAGTCGGAGTTTGGCCGGCGTCGTCAGGCCGGCTGAATTGACGCAGAAAAGAATTGCTTTGAACGCACCGGCCTTTCCAAAATCCAAGTTCATAATGAAATCAACCTGTTTCAACTGTTCCCGCCGGACGCTCATCCTGGCGTTGCTGTCGGGCACGGCGCTGTTCGGATTTTCACCGGGCGCCCGCGCGGAATTGTCGTTCATCATCACCAACTCCAGGCCCGCCGCCATGCCGCGCCGCCCGAGCATCATTCTGATTGTCGCCGACGGCCTTGGCTATGGCGATTTGAGTTGTTACGGCCAGACAAAATTTCAGACGCCGAATCTCGACCGGCTCGCCGCCGGGGGCATTCGCTTCACGAGTTACTATGCGGGCGACGCGGTGAGTTCCCCGTCGCGCGCGGCGTTAATGCTGGGCAAGGATTCGGGTCACTTGAAACAGCGCGCCGACGTGGACGTGCCGCTGACGGCGGACGACATCACCGTCGCGCAAGTGCTCAAGCAATCCGGTTATCATACGGGCTTGATTGGCGAATGGGATTTGGGTGATGACGGCACGAGTGGCGCGCCATGGAACAAGGGTTTTGATGAATTCGCCGGTTACTTCGATTCCGCCGATGCGGAAAATTATTACGCCGACTACATCTGGCGGCATGATCCCACGACCGGTTTTCACGGCAGGGAAATGCTGTATCCAAACACCGGCGGGAAAAAAGGCCAATACCTTCCCGACCTATTCACGACGGCAGCGATAAACTTCGTCAAAAACAATCAACCTGACCGGGGCAACCGCTACCGGCCATTTTTCCTGCTGGTGAATTACACGACACTGCGTGCGAACACCGCCGAAAAGGCGCGCACCGGCAATGGAATGCAAGTGCCGACCGACGCGCCGTTCTCCGGCGAATCGTGGCCGCAGCCGGAAAAAAACAAAGCCGCCATGATTGCGCGGCTCGACGGCTACATCGGGCAACTGCTCAAACAATTGCAAAAGCTCGGCATGACAAACAACACGGTGATTTTCTTCACCAGCGACACCGGGCCGCAAATGAACGGCAGCGTTGGTCCAAAATTTTTTCAAAGCGCCGGGCCGTTTCGCGGCATCCGCGGCGACCTTTACGACGGCGGCCTGCGGGTGCCGATGATTGCGCATTGGCCGGGTAAAATTCCCGCCGGCCAGGTCAGTGATTTTCCCTGCGCGGCGTGGGATTTTCTGCCGACGGCGACGGACATTGCCCTGATCCAATCGCCGACGAACATTGACGGCATTTCCATTTTGACGACGCTGTTTAACCAAATCCAAACCAACCGGCATGAGTCGTTTTATTGGAAGCTCCAAAGTCGCGATGAGGCCCAGGCCGTTCGCATGGAAGATTGGAAGGTTGTGCGTTCAAAAGCCGATGCGCCGCTGGAGCTTTACAATCTCAAAACTGATCCGGGCGAAACCAACAACGTCGCCGACCAGCATCCTGACGTAATCACAAGATTCCACGGCGTCTTGAAAAACAGCCGCTAACGTGCCGGAGTGCCTGGCAATGGGGCATTCACGTCGCGTTCCTGTTTTTCCCGATGGACGGCGAAGCTCATCCACACAATCGCCAGTGCCACGGCCAGCAAAAATGCCGCCAGCACAAACCACGGCCATTGGTAGCGTTGCGGATTTTCGTTTTGGTCGTCCATGCGAATTATTGTATCGCCAGTCTGCGGCCACCGCAAATCAAGGTGGAGCCGGTTCTCTCTGTCCGGCATCCCGCCTCCCGGCGGTTGAAACGGCCCTGTTTTTGTCGCGTCATCGCGGAACTTCAAACGGCTCGACCCGCGCGAATTTTGCGCTACATTGACCGTCATCGCGTCCATGCACGAGGCCGAATCACCAGAAGATTTGCCGTCACCGCCGGTGAAATCCGGTGACGACCATCCCTACGCCATTTTCCGGAACCGGGACTTCACGCTTTATCTGGCTGGCCGGCTGGTGGCCGTGCTCGGCCAGCAGATGTTCACCATGGCCATCGGCTGGGAAATTTATGAGCGGACTTGCCAGACTCCCTACTCCGCCCTGGCGCTCGCTTTGGTGGGGTTGACGTTGATGGTCCCGATGTTTTTGTTCACGCTGCCGGCCGGGCACATCGCGGACAATTACAACCGCAAACGGATCATCGTGCTGATGACGGCGGTCATGGCGGCGGCGAGCCTCGGGGTGGCCGTCATATCGGCGCTCCAGGCGCCGGTGTACTGGATTTACGTGTGCCTGTTTATCGGCGGCACCGCCCGCACGTTTTCCTGGGCGGCCAACGCCGCTTTTTTGCCGGCGCTGGTGGACCGGAAGGATTTCCCGCGGGCCATGAACTGGAACGCCGCCATGTTCCAACTGTCCTGCATCATCGGGCCGGCGTCGGCCGGCGCCATCATCGCCGCCATGTCCCGGCACATGGCCTCGCCCGCCGCGCTGGTCTATGTGCTCAATGCGTTGGCGTCGCTGGCCTTTTGCATGCTCATCGGCCTGGTCCGCCAGCAACACACCGTCGCCGTCAAGGAACCCATGACCCTCCAGGCGCTGCTGACGGGGTTCAAGTTCGTCTATGCGAGCAAAATCATTCTGGGAACCATCACGCTCGACATGTTTGCAGTGCTTTTGGGCGGCGCGACGGCGCTGCTGCCGATTTATGCGAAGGACATTTTGTTCGTCGGGCCGGGCGGCCTCGGCCTGTTGCAGGCGGCGATGCCGATGGGCTCCGTGCTCTGCGTGTTCATCCTGAACCACCGCCCGCCGCTGCAAAAGGCCGGGCGCTCGATGCTGTGGGCCGTGGCGGCCTTCGGGCTGGCGACGGTCGGCTTCGGATTTTCCAAGTGGTATTGGTTTTCGTTCCTCATGCTCTTCACCTGCGGCGCGGTGGACAACATCAGCGTCGTGGTGCGGCACACGCTGGTGCAGATGCTCACGCCCGACGACAAGCGCGGGCGCGTCTCCGCTGTCAACAACCTCTTCATCAGCACGTCCAATGAACTGGGCTGGTTCGAGTCCGGCTTCGTGGCGCAAATCTTCGGGCGCGGGATAAAAATCGGCACCATGAATCTGCGAATCGAGTCCGGCCATTTGGCGCATATGTTGGGGCTGACGATGGGCAACACGATTGTCGCCGGCACGGTCATCTCCGCCGTGTCCGGCGGTGTCGGGACCATCCTGACCGTCATCGCCGTGGCGCTGATCTGGCCGGAAATACGGAAATACGGGAAGCTGGTGTAATACTTGACGCCGGCGCAGGGCGGTTTATTTTCGGCGCATGAAACGAATCTTGGTTTGGTTTTTAATCCTAAGCTTTTCCCTGGCCGCGGCGCGCGCGCAGGATGACGCCACTCAGCAGCAAATCAACAAACTCAACGGCCAGATCCAGGACCTGCTCGACGCGCAGGCGGTGCAGGCCAAGCGCATCACCGCGCTGGAAAAGGAAATCAGCGAATTGCGTGACAAGTCGAACGGGTCTGGCGCTAACTCGGATGACCTGCAAAAACTCGCCGATCAGGTCCAGGAACTTGCCAAAAAACAGCAGGCAGACAATGACTTGATTCTAAAGGAAATCGGAAAACTCGGCAAAGTCGGCGGTTCGCCTTCGGGACGCAAGTCAACACCAAGTGTAACGACCAATGCGCCAACGGGCGGTTCAAGCACCGGCGGCAAGGAAAGCGGTTACGAATACAAGGTGGCAGCCGGCGACAACCTTTCAATCATTGCCAAGGCGTATCGCGATCAGGGCGTCAAAGTGACGTCGGACCAGATTCTGAAGGCGAATCCGGGGTTGAATCCGAACAGCCTCAAGGTCGGGCAGAAAATCTTCATTCCTGCGCCGGCGCAGTAATTTTTAACCGCGGATTGAAAAAATCGTGCAGCGCTGATTTAACGAGGCAGCGCGAAGTGGAGGACCAGCACGCCCGCCGCCGCCGCCAGACAGTAGCAGCCAAAGAATTTCCAGCGTCCGCCTTCCAGCCAGCGGGAGAGCCATTTCAACGCGAGCAATCCGGCGACGAAACTGAAAATCATTCCGACGAGGCCGGGCATTAAAAGATGCAGCGCGGATTCCTGGCTCAACGAATGCGCTTTGATAAGCCGATGCGCTTCCTGCGCGATTGCGGGTGGCGTCAAAACAACGGCGAGCGCGAAACTGAATTCTTCCAATTTTTGTTTTGGCAATCCGAGCAGAAGGCCGGTGGAAATGGTCGCGCCGGAGCGCGAGAAACCACGAAATGGAACACAAATTCCTTGAACGAGGCCGATCCAAATGGAATGCGCCGGCTGAATTTCTGAATGGCGCGGGGATTTTTCCTCGCGCCAGCCGGCATAAATAATTAAAACTCCGACCACCGCCAGAGATCCGGCAATCAACGGCAGATTTGAAAATAAATCTTCAACTTCTGCGTGTGCCGCGCCGCGCATGAAAATCTTTTCGATGAGAACTTTCAATCCCAAGAAAACAACGCCGGTGCAAAAGGTCGCCACTACAATCTGGATCGCAAACCACCGGAATTTCCCGGGGATGGTGAAATAATCACGCTGCCAGTCGTTCCAGAAATAGGCGATGACCGCGAACATCGTTCCCGTGTGCAGCATGACCAGCAGCATGGTCATTTCGGGACTCGCGGGATTCAGTTTCATCAGTTTTTCCGCCGCGATGACGTGCGCCGAACTTGACACCGGCAACAACTCGCACGCGCCCTGAATCAGCGCCAAAATCAGGATTTGAAAATAGTTGAGCATGTGAACAAAGACGTTTGGTGGAGAAATCAAAAAACGGGAATAAACCCGGTGATTCCCTCGATAATTCCCAGAATGACAGTGGCAATCCAGTCAGGCATGAATCATTTGGACGCGAAACGGGCGCGACAGGCAAGGAAGAAGTGACGCAGCCGCTATTTTTTTGATCCCCAGAAGGTTTTAACTTCCTCGGTGTGCTGTTTGACCTTGAGCTGGCCCAGGATGGAGTGCCAGGAGATGTAAATTTTGTGCCACTGGCTTTCCAGGCCGCGGAGTGCGCCTTCGCTCATTTCGCTGAGGTAGCGCAACGATGGCGCGTTGCCGATGAGCGCGTGGATTTCGTCGCGCGTGGGCGAGGCGACTTCAATGGAGGCGTAAATCAGTTCAATCTCCTGCACGATGATGCTCTTAATTTCGAGAAAATGACCTTCTTCCGCCGGCCCGAATTTTTTCCCGCGCGCGACGTTGATGAAATAGTTGAACTGTTTCCAGCACTCAATGTGGGTTTCAATTTGAGTGACCAGTTGGTTGAGTTCTTTGGCGGTCATAAGCGTGATTGGGTTGTTATCGGCGAAAAAGCGGCTTGCGGGAACAGGAAAATGATGGCGCCGCCGCGCAATTCGCGGGCGGTGATGTGGAGGCTGGCGAAATGGATGCTGACTTCGGCCAGCGGCATTTGCGCCGCGCGCGCCTCGCGGAAGAGGGACAGCACTTCCTGCCCGATGTCGTGCAGCAACTCCTTGGGATAGGCGGACGAGACGGTGTACGTGACGACGTGGCCATCGCGGTCCACGGCGACACTGCCGGCCGGCAGTTGCTGGACTGCCGCACGGGAACGGAAAAATCGTTTTAAGAATCCCATGACGAAACAAGTTTTTTGCTTTTTTCCAATAATGGTCCGGCAGCAACATTGGGCGGCCAGCCAACGAGAAAACACCCGTTTTCCCGGTTCAAAACAAGCATCTGACGTTCCAAATTGTGGCCGGCGACGTGCGAAAGCGGTCCGGCTTCGATCCGTTCCCCAAGACGTTTGGCGGTTTCGGCGGCCCGGCGCGCCCATTTGGCGAGCGGCTCGGAAGGTTGCGTGCCCATGGTTTCGATTTCGCCCTGGCCTTCGGGCGGCACAACGATGACGAATTCCGCGCCTTCGCGCGTGAGCTGTGCAAGTTTCCAAATGGTTTTTCGGTGAGCGGTTTGCTCGATGGAACCGGGCTCAACGGAATCAGCAGTTTCATCAATCGCCTGCGCGGATTCGAGCAGCAGGGCGTTGACGGGTTTGGTGATGGTGCGTTCGCGCCCGGATTCGGCGGGCAAATTTTCAAACGTGCCGGATTTCCATGCGAGAATTCTGAGGAACGCCGCCTCCCCGCGCGCGCCTTCGGTTTCAGCGTCAATCAATTCGCCGTTTTGAATCCAAAGTTTTGCCACGAGCGGTCCGCGCGTGATGCGCAGAACGGTGGAACTGCGCGAGAGACATTCCATCTGAATGATGTCCATGAGGCTTTTGCTTTGAATGCCGCGAAAGCCGCCTTCCATGTCGCGGCCCATCAGCGATTCGATGCAGTCCAGAAACATCTGCGAATTGGCCTGCATGTCGGTTTTGAGCCAGAACA
>JBEKKZ010000022.1:0-37295 GCA_050010435.1 Verrucomicrobiota bacterium
GTCGTGGGGGCCAGCGCGTTCCTGCCCTTCCTGCCCATGCTGCCGATTCAGGTGCTGACCAACAACCTCCTGTACGACTTCTCGCAGACCACCATCCCCACCGACGGGGTGGATGCCGACTGGCTGACCAAGCCGCGCCAGTGGGGGATTGGCAACATCCTGCGGTTTATTCTGTTTATCGGGCCGATCAGCTCGATCTTCGATTACCTGACGTTTTTCCTGATGCTGTACATTTTCAACTGCTGGCACAACCCGGCCCTGTTCCACACCGGCTGGTTTGTGGAGTCGCTCTTCACCCAGACGCTCATCATCCATGTCATTCGCACCAACAAAATCCCGTTCATCCAAAGCTGGGCCAGTTGGCCGCTCATCCTCACTTCCGTGATCATCGTCGCGGCCGGCGCCTGGCTGACGGTTTCGCCGCTGGCGAACACGCTCGGGTTCGTCCCGCTTCCGCCGCTGTTCTGGCTGTATCTGGCCCTCATGCTGCTGGGCTATGCGCTGCTGACCCAGGTGGTGAAGACCTGGTTCATTCGCCGGTTTGGCGAATGACGGCGGCATGCATTCATTGAGCAAGAAAACTCATCGAGCACAAGCAATACATCGCGAAGCATGGCGAAGACCTGCCGGACATTCGGAATTGGATGTGGGGCAGCACAAAGTAATCGGCATGCGGAGTATGCCCCTGCGCCTTTACCTCATTCGACACGGCGAAACACCAGACCTGCTGGTAGTGGGACAGTTTGAAGTTTTACGACTCGCCGCGCGCAGCCGATTCCCTCGCCGATGATGCGCGTCATGCCGCGACCACTTCCACGCGCGGAGAAAAGCCAAGTTTGCGGAGAAGTTCTTCGCAATCTTCCCACGCGAGACCGAACGCGCGCACGTCGGCAACACCGAGACGGGCGATGACGGACGAAAGTGTCTTAGCATCGCGCTCGGCAAGCTCGCCGTCCATGAGGGCGCGCTCCGACCAGTCCACCAATTGCGCCAGCGTGATCTCGTGGTGGAGATACGCGGCGATTTTGTCGGCGACAGTTTGTTTCGTGATCGTCATGGTTGTATCCTACACTTTCTGGTGGCCTTTATCCACAGGGAATTTCTCGTGCGTCTCGACCAGCTTGCCCGTGTCATCGTAAATTTCCTGCCAGAAACGCACCGTTGTTTCACCCGCGTCCACGTCCTTGAGATAACGCGCCAGCCAGCCCAGCTTGCCCGGCACGTCGAGCCGGTAACGCCGCCCACCGCCGGGCAACTCGTCCCACTGACCATACTTCCTCTCATTCTGCGCTCGCGTGCTCATGGTTTGGCGACAAGTCTAGTCAGGCTGATGATTCGGCCATCCGCAAAGCCTCTGCCGCACGCACAGCTTCGGCTTCGGTCGAAAACTCCTTTTCTTCGCGGGTGAAGTAATCCACGGGGTAATTACCTTCCACAACTCGCAAAACAGCGCCGCCTAAACCATCGGCCTCAACATATGCAACCTCGTCGTCTCCATAGCTCACATCCGCACGATATAACACGACGCCGGGGGTGCTGACTTTCAAACGCTGCCTCACTTCGTCGAGTTGATTTTGCAATTGGCTGATTAACTGCCTGTCCGTTTGGTTGAGAGGCTTCGAGTTCATAGTTCATTTGATGGTGCTTGAATACTCACGGCGGAACTCCTCATAAACGATCCGCAATACTTTTTGGCGGTCTTCCGACTCCTCAAAATTGGCCGCCATCGTCAAAAGGTCAGCCTTGCTGAGTGATTGAATTTTCATGTCGATGAGATATTTCTTCACCTGCTTAGAAACGTCGTCAATCACGAGGATGACATTCCCATCTTGAAGACGTTCGTTGTCAAAATTCAGTTTGAGTTCGGCGTAAACCTTCTCCGCTTCTGATTGGGTGTGAATCCGCAGCTTCTTGACCTGATACACCACGCCGAAATTCGTCGAGAGGTCCACGCCTCTGTCGTGCGCCGCCGTCCGCGTGTCACGGTAGATTTTACACGCGAACTTTTCCAAATGGACTTTGATGACCGCAAAACTGAAAATCTCAAAGTTGGCTGGCGTCTTGTCGATTTGCTTCCGAATCAGTTCGAGGAACTTCTTGCGATCTTCAGCGTATGCCACGCGCGTTTCCGAATCGGCGAGCAGCGGCACTACGCCCAGACGCTCATCAATGTGCCGCTTGATTCTGGCCGGAATCCAGCCGCAGAGATTTTCCGCGAACGAAGTGTAAGGAGGAAGCAACTCGTATTTCAGGTGGCCGACCGACTTTAGAACGCTGTAGCGCGACATTCGCGTGCCGTAGGCATCATAGTATTTCGCGCCAACATGAACGTCATGGCCGAGAAATTCCTTCATGCCTTTCACCGCTGCCTCGTATGCCTTTTTGATCTGTGGGTCTGTGAAAACTTTTTGACCGCTTTGCAGAAAGACTCGAAGCAGCCCAAACGTGACGACCGGCATGATGACTTTCGTTTGCGAATACTTGAGCATCCTGTCAATTTCGCTTCGACAGAACGATTCAGTTTCAGAAGGCGGCGTTTTTCCGTTCTTAGCCATAGGTTATTCGCAAAGCACAATGTCAATGTTGCCCGCTGAACCGCCGTCAGCGTCTTTCAGGCGAACTTCCGTGAGAGTCGTCCATGTCGCATCAGGCGCGAAGAAAAAATCTGCGGCATCATCTGCAATCATCCAGCTTTGACGAAAGCGAATCGGACAAGTGATGACCACTTCGCCGCCGTGAAACACGCTGCACACACCGAGTGGGTTTTGGGCTTTGTCTTTTGTGCAGTTCGGAACTTTATTATTGAACGGGCAGAGACGTTTTGTTCGATGGCGATTGGCCTTGGCACTCATGTCCGTTGTCGTAAAGCCGAAAACTTCTGCGAGCGGATGTTTTGTATTCATTTGAGGTTGTCGTCGTAATAACGCGTGCCCATGCCGCGATTTTGCGCGGGAAATCTGTCAGCGTCAATGCGCGTTCGTCACCATGTTCGTCCGCGAGGAAGCCGCGCAAGTACCGCGCTCGACTTGACGAAAACAATGCGAAGATTTTATTTCCAGATTCTGAAATTGAAGGTGAACTTCTTTCGTTGCAGCAACGCGCGCCAGTCGAGAAACAGAAATCCGGCAAGGACCACGCAACCCAGGACCAGCGCCACAATTGCCTTTGGGGAATAGCTGCCTTGCATGAGGTTCTTGTAGTTGGTGGCGGCGTAAAGCCCGGCGAAGATCATCACCGCGTTGCTCAGAAATTTGCCGCAAAAGTACGGCGGCACCGTGTGCGATGGCTTCACTTTACCCACTCCGGCGGCCGCGAACAGCGCCGTGGTGGACAGCGGCGTCACGGAGTAAATAAAGACGAAGAGCCAGCTCTGCCACAGGCTCTCCGACAGTTTCTTTCCCAGGAATGCCAGTTCATCCGTTTTGTGCCGTTTGATGAACAGGCCGGCAAATCGGGGGATGTAGAGACTCATCAGGTATCGTCCCAGAGTTGAACCCGAAGCGCAGAGCGGCACCACGATCCACGGGTGCAAGTGAAACTTGACCAACAGAAATAGCGCGACCATCCAGGCCGATGGCGCGATCAGCGGAATGACATCGACGGCGATCGCCGAAAGAAAGACGACCCCATACAGCCACGTCATGCCGACAACCTCTCCAGCGCCACGGCCACTGGCGCCCGGCCCGGCGCCAGCTCCGCGCGCCCGATGCGTTCCCGAAACGTCATCAGCCGGAGGTTGCGCGCCGGGTCGGTTTCCGCTTCGTACATGCCGGGACGTTAAGATACCGGCTGCCACCGCACAAGCCCAGACGCGCGCCGGTTGGAGTGCGATGACTAAAGTCTGTCACCGCCATCTTGCGTTCGGATGGCGTTCGCTACATGCTCCTGTTCCAGAAAAGGTGACATTATGACGGATACACACGACGGACAGCACCGTTCGATCCTGCAAAGAATTGCCCATCGGGTGATGCTTGAAAAGGGGCTGGTTCCAGATTTTCCGCCCCCGGCGCTCGCCGAGCTTGACGGAATCCACGGGCCAGCCACGCAAGTTGAGGGAGCGACGCGTGATCTCCGGAACCTTCTCTGGTGCTCCATTGACAACGATGATTCGCGCGATCTGGACCAGCTTACCGTTGCCGAAGCCCGCCAAGGCGGGGCCGACGGGGCCGCAAAGATACTTGTCGCCATTGCCGACGTTGACGCGGTCGTCAGGAAGCAATCGGCGCTTGACGATCATGCGCGGCAAAACACCACCTCGGTCTATACGGTGGCCGAGACGTTTCCGATGCTGCCCGAGAAACTTTCCACGGATCTTACCTCGCTCAACCTTGAATCAGACCGCCTGGCCATCGTCATTGAAATGGTTCTCGCCGGGGATGGGTCGCTTCAGAGTTCGGACCTTTATCAAGCGACGGTGCGTAATCGCGCCAAACTTGCCTACAACAGCGTGGCCGCCTGGCTCGAGGGTAGCGGGCCGATGCCACAAGGGATCGGCACGGTCAGCGGTCTGGACGAGAACCTTCGACTTCAGGACCGCGTGGCCCAGAAACTGAAGGCGCTCCGGCACCTGCACGGTGCGCTTGACCTCGAAACCATCGAAGCCCGTCCGGTCTTTGATGGAGATGAACTCAAGGACCTGGAAGCCGACACAAAGAACCGGGCCAAGGATATTATTGAGGACTTCATGATCGCCGCCAATGGCGTTACCGCACGATACCTCGCGTCCAAACAGTTTCCGTCGCTGCGGCGCGTGGTCCGCATACCCAAACGCTGGGACCGGATCATCGAACTTGCCGCAGAGCGGGGCTCAACGTTGCCCAAGGAACCCGACGCCAAGGCGCTGGAGCAATTCCTGATATCGGCGAAAGCCGCTGATCCACTCCGCTTTCCCGATCTCTCCCTCAGCGTCATCAAACTCCTGGGCGCCGGTGAATACGTCGTCCAACTTCCGGGAGCCAGTGTCGCCGGGCACTTCGGTCTGGCGGTCAAGGACTATGCTCACTCCACCGCCCCGAACCGCCGATACCCCGATCTGATCACCCAGCGATTGCTGAAAGCGGCAGTGGCGGGACGTTCCCGGCCCTACGAGAACGACGAGTTGGAAGCGCTCGCAACGCACTGCACCGAAGCGGAAGACGCGGCGAAAAAAGTGGAACGGCAGGTCACAAAATCCGCCGCCGCAATTCTGCTGGAAACAAGGATTGGGGAGAAATTCGATGCCATCGTCACCGGCGCCTCTGAGAAAGGCACGTGGGTC
Organism: Verrucomicrobiota bacterium; assembly: GCA_050010435.1. Taxonomy (GTDB): domain Bacteria; phylum Verrucomicrobiota; class Verrucomicrobiia; order Limisphaerales; family UBA11358; genus UBA11358. The sequence continues at coordinate 5,258 of JBEKKZ010000022.1, forward strand.
CGTCTTCTGCATCCGCCCATTGAAGGAAGACTGGAGCGCGGGTTCCAGGGTCTCGACGTGGGCGCGCAGGTTCATGTCAAACTCATCCACACCGACGTCGAGCGCGGTTTCATCGACTTCGCCCGCGACTGACCGTCCACGAACTCGCGGCCCTGTCGCACCACCATCCCACGCTGGCGGAAATCCGGACGTACCCGGCGGGATCAGTTGTCGGAGAGCGTCTCCCCTAATCAACGGTAGGGTTACACCCCATAGCTAAAGACCGGCCCATCGCGTAGCGTAACTCCGGAAAGTGATGGCAAATGAATTGCCATCAAAAACGAAAGACAAACTATGCATCTATTATTCTCGCCGGTTCTTGCCAGTGGCATCTGGATTGGCGGCGGCTCGCTCGGCCTCGTTCTCCTAATCGTTGTTATCGTTCTGGTGCTTCGCCGCTAACGGTTGAGCCGTTCCACCGAAGGCTTCACCAGACCACGCGACTGAACACGCAATGCCATTGTGAAAACCTTGTTCACAGCGGAAGTGATTTCCAAGGGCGGACGTTCGGGAACCATTCAGACACCGGACGGGCTGCTGGATGTCACATTGGGAAATCCGTTGGAGAAAGGCATCGAGAAACGCGGTCCCAATCCCGAGCTGTTGTTTGCGGGCGCGTATTCCGCCTGTTACCACGGCACCTTGAGCAACGCGGCCAAGAAGCTCGGCACACCGGTCAAGGATTCCACGGTGCGGGCGCTGGTGAGCCTGATCGAGGATGACCAGGGCGGCTACCGCCTGGCGGTGGAGCTGCATGCGCAACTCCCGGGAATCGATCGCGCCCAGGCTCAACGCATCATGGACGAAGCGCACAAAACCTGCCCGTATTCCAAAGCCCTGCGCGGCGACACTTCCGTCAAGCTGATGGTGGACTAACCGGCAGAGCCAGTACGAGGGCTGTGAGCACACTTTTGCCGTCACGTTGGCGGCGAATCAAAACGAAAAAAAACAAACTATTATGACTACACTCGAAATCAAAGGCGACTGGAACATCACCAAGGGCAAGCTGAAACAGAAGTGGGCCAAGCTCACGGATGACGACCTCCAATACGTCGAAGGCAGGCAGGAAGAACTGGTTGGCCGGATTCAGAAGTGCACGGGCGAAACCCGCGAAGCGGTCGAAAAGGCGGTCAAGGAATCCTGCTCCATCCACGTCCCCCGGATTGGGTAGCCAAGCGAACCACATTCACACATTGAAAGGAACATTATGTTAGGAACTATTCTATTGATTGTACTCATTCTTATGTTGCTCGGCGCACTCCCTACGTGGCCACACAGCCGGAGTTGGGGTTATTACCCGAGCGGCGGACTGGGCATGCTGGTCGCTATTCTGCTCGTCCTCGTTTTGCTCGGCAGAATTTGAGCCGGACAGGGGCGTTTGTTCGCCGAGAGGGATTGGCCGTCGAATGAATCGAATGCCGGGCAAGTTATCTTCTCGGGCGGCGGCCCACGCAAAATTTACACGAAAGGCACGTTTGTGTTACAAAGCATTAAACAGTTGTACGGAGACAAACTCGGTGCGTCAGATGGCGAAATCGGCCAGGTGAAGGATTTTTATTTTGACGATCAGAACTGGGCGGTTCGTTATGTGGTCGCGGACACAGGTTCCTGGTTGCCGGGGCGACAGGTGCTCATCTCGCCCCATGCCTTTGGCAGTCTCCATCAGGCCGGAAAAGTCCTGCGCGTGAACCTGACCCGGAAACAGATTGAGAACAGCCCTCCGATTGAGTCGCACAAGCCGGTGTCGCGACAATACGAAGAGGAGTATTACCGCTATTACGGCTGGCCATTCTACTGGCAGGGCAGCGCGTTGTGGGGCATGAGCGGCTTCCCGATTTTGGAGCTGCCGCCAAAACCTCTCCCGAGCGAACCAGCCGCCGCGAGTGGCCCGCAACCCAAACGCGCCGATGCGCATCTGCGGAGCACGCAAGCCGTGAACGGCTACCACCTTCAGGCGAGCGACGGGACGATCGGCCACGTCTGTGATTTTATGATGGACGACGAGAGCTGGGCGATTCGTCAACTGGTCATCAAAACCGGGCACCGGCTTTCGGGCAGAGAGGTGCAAATACCGTCGAGCAAGGTTGACCGGATCAGTTGGGATGAATCCAGGGTGTTCGTGAACTTGACAATGGAAGCCATCCTGCAGGCGCCGGCCTGCGACGATGCCTCAGTCGGCGCAGCCCCGAAGGAAGCTCGCTAAAACAAAACCAATTCACAGGCAATCAACAAAAGAAGAATCAACTGATGAAAACCTCCCGTCAGCGACCTCCGACAAAGCCGGAGGCTTGCAGGGTTGGAGGCGGCTCAAGGCCACCGGCCTTCGCCACGATCATGCTCGGTCTGCTGTTGCTGATTGGATGTTTCACTCCGGCCCCGCGGCTGGCGGGCGCGCCATTGTTTCCACTCACGGACAAACGCGAGGCCAACCCGGCGCCCGAATCGGCCGGGCCAACCCTCCACCTGGACTATGGTCGCGGCGAATCGCCAGGCAATACGGTTGCCGAATTCATGTATTTCGTGCCGCTGATCTCGCTGGAGCCGGTTTCCGTCGTCAAGAGCCCCGGCAACACGCAACGCGCGCGGATGGTGTCCGCCACGCGGTCCTTCACGGCCAGGTCATTCCTGGTGACCTGCGAATTCGAGTTCGCCGGCGAAGGCAATCAACAAAATGTTTTTGACCACACGGACAAAATCCGCCGGCACGAGCGGGAGCTCAAGGAAGGCGGCTCGCTCGACCATCAACTCGGTTCCATCAACGTCGAAGGGACAGGCAGCGTCAGCATCGAGGTGGAGGGAACGATGACCGGCCGCGTTCCGACCGTCACTGAAGTTCGACTGCGATTCAATGGCCGCGGACGGCCAAGCCTTGTGACCATTGGTCTCCACGACATCGGGTATTTCGACGGCGCATTCCGGCTCTGCAATGAAAGTGTTGCCCGCGTCAACACCCTGATTTTTCGAAGAAAGCCGGGTCCGACCAAAATGGATATTACGGTGGCGTCGGTGAAACGGAAGGACGCGGGCGACAATTTTTGGCAGAACCTCATGGGCGGCCTGAAGGGGACTACGGCGAACCTGTTTCTCAAGCCGATTGCCGTGGAACCCGCCGGCAACGAAGCGATGCTCAATTTCGGTCTTGCCCTCGCGTCGGAAGCGCCGGCGTTCACCTTCCCGCGCGCCAGAAACCTGAAAGCGGGCGGCATTGGATCTGCGCACGAAGCGATTGCATCAAACTGATTGTTTTAACGCCTGAAAACAAATCCACTGAAGGAAGGGGCCTTGACCGAAAATTCCGCCGGTATCGGCACGGTGACCCGGTAGATGGGGTAAACACCCCATAGCACCCTTCCGCTCCCCGGCTTAGGTTCACAGCATGCATAATAAAACACTCATCCCAATTGGAGGTGATATATGTCACTGATTTCTCTCGCCGTCACTCTGATCGTCATTGGCGTGCTGCTCTGGCTGGTCAACACCTACATCCCGATGGACGGGAAGATAAAAAAAATTCTCAACGCCGTCGTGGTGATTTGCGTCGTCGTGTGGCTGTTGTTTGCCTTCGGCATTCTCAATCACTCAGGCGACATCCGGGTTCCGCGGGTTCAGTGAAATTTGCGCCGGTTCGTGGCCGCGACCGGATCGGGCGGCCAGGAAACCAGAAATCACCAACAACAAGACACTTTGGCAACCGGGCGGGGGTCACGTTCCTCCGAGGCGGCCTTGCGTGCATACGAGGCCGCTCGCAGTGACCTCGCCTTTAATTGCCAATCCGGCCCTGCGGCCCCGAATTTTTCGGGGTCACAGGGCAACAAAAACCCGACGGAGTTTACAACCTGCCCGTTTCCCGGTTTTCCCCCTCCCTTCGCGCGCTGACCACGTTCACCGCGACACGCCGGGTCGGGAGTTGGATTAAAAAGAATCTCAGATGGGGAAAACACCCCATAGCGCCCACCCGGTTTTCCGTGCTTACCTCCCGCCATGAGAGAACAACGATTCCTCCGCAGCCCGCAGTCAGCCGCCGCACCACCGCCGGCGCCGGCGACGAGCTTGAACCGGACCGGAATCGAAATCCATTGGGGGGAAGCGGTGACCAAAACAATGGAGATTCGGCACCATTATATCGAAGCGACCACGAAGATTTGCTGCATCAATCCCGCAGGCGCGGGACCGGGTTATTGGCAAGATCACGACGCGCAGCATGGGTTGGACGCCCAAGCCCAAAAGGATTTTCGCCTCAAGGACAGGAAGGCGGGCGACTTGAAAATCCAACCGGGCCGGAAAATTCGAAGTTCGACGCTGGTGGTCCTGGCGTTGTGCCTCTCGCCGTTCGCCCACGGGCAGGAACCGGCCGTTGGCTTCACGAGGCCGCCGGCAGCGGAGACCGTTGTTCTCCCCAAATCCGTCCCCGACCCCATCGAACCGTTCAATCGGGTGATGTGGGGCTTCAACAAGGGGCTGATGACCGGCGTCATCAAGCCGAGCAGCCGGGTCTATCGGTTTGTCGTCGTGAAACCGGTCCGAACCGGAATCGGAAATTTTGGCCGGAACCTCACTTACCCGGGACGGGCGATCAACAATCTGCTCCAGGGAAAGTGGAGCGGAGCGCGCGATGAATCCTACCGGTTCGTTTGCAATACCACCGTCGGTGTGGCCGGGTTCTTCGACCCGGCGACCAAATGGAAGATTCCGAAATCGGACGCGGATTTTGGCCAGACTTTCGGCCAATGGGGCTGGAAGCCGCAGTGCTTTTTGATGCTGCCGATTTATGGACCGAGCAATGAACGGGATACCATCGGCCTGGCCGCCGACACGGCCGCCAATCCGCTGATCTATATCGCTCCCTACAAATTCGTCGCGAACAATCCGCTGACCTATCTCGGCCCCTACACTTACCTCGCCTACGTGGTCATGTATAATGATCTCAGCGACAGCGTGGGCGAATATGTGCGCTTCAGCCAGGCCGAAATGGATCCGTATTCCGAGATTCAGTATGCCTGGACATTCGCGCGAGAGAACCGGGTGGCGGATTTCCAGGTGAAGGGAAAACAGGACGAAGCCTCGCTGGAAACCCTCGAATCCGTCTTCTTCACCTTCAAAGACCCTGAATTCCCGGGTCACGGCAAGACCCGGTCGGTTCGGATTCCGGCGACGGGCCGGAAATTAAAATTTACGTTTTGGTTGCAACCGGGAAAGGCGAACGTGGTTTACATCGTTCCCGGGCTGGGTTCGCATCGTCTGGCCGAACCCTCCCTGGCGCTGGCCGAGTTGGTTTACAAAAATGGCTTCTCCGCCGTGTGCGTCAGCAGCCCTTTCAATTCCGAGTTCATGGAACACGCTTCGACGGCGGCGATGCCGGCTTATCTGCCGGTGGACGGTCACGACTTGCACGTCGCGCTGACGGAAATTGATCGCCGCTTGCATGTGCTGTATCCGGATCGGTTGGGCAACCGAGCGTTGATGGGTTATTCCATGGGCGCATTCGAATCTTTGTTCGTCGCGGCCACCGAACCGACGAATCCGCCACCGTCTGACTTCGGCGCGACAAGTCAGTTGCCTGTCCGCCGAAGCCTCGGCGAAGGCGGACCGTTGATTAAATTTGAACGAGTCGTTGCCATCAATACACCCGTTCGAATGGCGTATGGGATTTCCAAGCTGGACGAATTTTACCGGGCGCCCCTGGACTGGCCGGGCGCGGAACGAACCGACGACATCGAAAACACCTTTTTGAAGGTGGCCGCCTTGAGCAAACTCAGTCTCACGCCGCGATCCTCCCTGCCATTCAGCGCCATCGAATCCAAGTTTCTCATCGGAATGACGTTTCGATTCATGCTGCGGGATATTATTTTCAGCAGTCAGCGGCGAAATAATCAGGGCGTCCTGCAACACCGGATCCGGAATTTTAGGCGCGAGCCGTTGTACCAGGAAATCCTTCAGTATTCTTACCAGGATTATTTTGAGAAGTTTGCGACTCCGTATTATCAGGCCCATGGCGTTGCCTCACCGACGGCGGAAGCGCTGGAAAAAGCCGGCGATTTGCGGACGTATGATGCCGGGCTGCGCGCCAACCCCAACATTCGCATTATCGTCAATCAAAACGATTTTCTCCTGGCCGACGAGGATCTGGCCTGGCTCCACGCCACGTTTGCCCCGGAACAATTGACGGTCTTCGCGCAAGGCGGTCACCTGGGAAATCTTTCCAATCTAACGGTGCAAAAGTCCATTTTGGCAGCGCTGACGCCTATGAGGCCACCCCAACCCAACTCTGAATGAGCTGCTGAAAAGAAGTTCCGCCCATGAAATCTGAAGCTCCCGCGACCGTCGCCTCCGCCATTCCTGTCATCGCCGGCGAACCGGTCGTGGTTCAACCACACAAAATTCCACTGGCCGCCAAAGTGGCCGGCACCGCCTTCCTCGCCGTCCTCGTTCCGATTTATTTGCACACCTATGGGCCCGCCAATTTTTTATGGTTCTGCGATGCCGCCCTCATTCTCACGGTGGCGGGCATGTGGTGGGAAAGCTCCCTGCTCATCAGCATGTGTGCCGTGGGCATTCTGCTTCCGCAATGCCTCTGGCTCGTGGACTGCGGCGGCAACCTACTGGGGTTTCACCTGATCGGCCTGACCAATTATATGTTCGACCGCCAGTTGCCGCTTTTCACCCGCGGGCTTTCGCTTTTTCATGGCTGGCTGCCCTTGCTGCTCGTCTGGCTCCTGCTCCGGCTTGGCTATGATAAACGGGCTTTGACTGCCTGGACCGGCCTGGCCGCAGGGTTGGTGTTCGTCGGTTACTTTTTTACTCCGCCCGCTGGTGCGCATCTGGCCAACCCCAACCTTCCCATCAACATTAATTATCTTTACGGCTTCAACGACCAGCAGCCGCAAACCTGGGTCAACCAAAACCTTTATATCATCCTGTGGCTCGGCGTGCTGTGGCTCGTCGCCTTTCTCCCCACCCACTTGGCCTTGCGCAAAATCTTCGCCGCGCCACCGCCGGCGGCCGGCCCGAAAGTCCCCATTCGATTTCTTTAATCATCTCCGCCTGCCCGCCGGGGCTGAATTCATAAATGTCTGGTAGGGTAACACCCCATAGCCCCCGCAAGGTCTTCCGGTGCATTATGGCGATGGGAAATGGAACACTCTTCCAAAATCAAGAGTCCGCCATCCCGATGAATCACCAGCCATGAAACACAATCATAACCATGACAACTCCCGGAGCGCGGGCCCCCAACTCGTGCCCGTTCGCTTTGAATTCACTCATCCGACGGCCACCACCGTTTGCATCGCGGGAACTTTCAACCAGTGGCAGCCCGAAGCCAAGACTCTGCATCCTGCAGGGGGCGGTCGCTGGTGGAAGGAAACGGCTTTGGCGCCCGGCACCTACGAATACTGCCTGGTGGTGGACGGTCAATGGATACCCGACCCGCTGGCCAGAGAAACCGTGCCCAACCCGTTTGGCGGGAGAAACTCGATTTTGAAGGTGGCCAGCTCGCCGGAAGCAGCCCATCTTGCCGACGCGGAAAATTTACCACTGAAGAACGCAAACAAACGGAAAACATAGAAAATATGAACAAACAAACACAAGCCGTCAGTAATGACATGGGCCAACTGGCCGAAGATGCGCGCGCCTTGATGGCCGCCACCGCCGACGTGGCCGGAGAAAAAGTCGGGGAAGCCCGCAAGCGTCTCGCTGCCGCGCTGGACCGCGGCAAGGAAATCTATGGCCGCGTTCGCGAGAAGGCGGTCGAAGGCGCCAAGGCGGCCGACGAGGCCGTGCACGAGCATCCCTATCAAGCCATCGGCATCGCTCTCGGTGTCGGTGCGATTCTCGGCTATCTCATCGCGCGCCGGTGTTCCCGCAACTGCGACTGATCATATATGGAAACAGCCACCGGCAGCTTCAAGCAACTGGCTGCGACGTCCCGGCGTTTCGCACAACGGCTGTTGACCATCGGGGAAAACCGCCTCGAATTGTTGACGGTGGAAGTGCAGGAGGAGCGCGAGCGTCTCCTGCACGCCTTCCTTTTGGCCCTCGGCGTGGCGGCGTTCGGTCTGCTCGCTGGCATTACGCTCACGGCTGCCATCGCGGTTCTGCTGTGGCAATACTCGCCCTTTGCGGTTCTCCTGACCCTGACCGGCCTCTACGGTGTGGCGGCAGTTTGTCTTTACCGGCGGCTCACCGGACTTCTGCGTGACTGGAAGACGCTTTCCGCCACGCTCGATCAACTTAGAAAGGACTGCGCATGTTTGGAAAAAACCCTCGAATGAATCCGCTGGAATTGCGGAAACAATTTTTGCTTGCGGAAAGCGAACTCAACCGCGCCCAACTGGTTCAGGAATGGCAGACGATGGCTGACGGAGTTCGCTCGGTCGCCGACCGGGCCAGAACCGTCAGTTCCCTCGCTTCTGCCGCCGCCTCGTTGATTGCGAGTCTGGCGTCCTTCCGGCGTACCAGGTCCGCGCCCGGTGACGGGAAACTTTCGTGGTGGCAGACCCTCCTGAAAGGCGCGCCGTTGGCCGGATCGCTCTGGTCGAAGTTCCGCCCGCGGCCAAAATCATAAGGGGACATTTTTTGGGGTACAGACCAGCGCCGACACGCTGTGCCGTACTGGATTCGTCAAGTTTGGTGTGGAATATTGTGGTATGCGAAAAATCATCAGCCGGCTTGTTTCCGGTTTGCGATTGCGCCTGCTGTTGCTGGTGTTGCTGGCGTGCGCCCCGTTGGTGGGATTGACGCTGCACACGGCGTCGGAAGAGCGTCGGCGACTGGTGCAGGAATGGAATCAGAGTTCGCAGGAGATGATGGAATTGGCCACGCGGGAAGAGGGGCGGGTGATTGGCCAGACGCGCCAACTGCTGCTCGCCCTGGCGGAGTCGTCTGCGGTGCGCTCGGGCAACCGGCGGGACAGCAAGAAATTGCTGGACGAATTGTTCGGCAACTCCCCGCGCTACGCCAATTTGGGAGTGATCAGGACCAATGGAATGGTTCTGGCCAGCGCGCGCCCGATGGTGGAACCGGCCAGCCAAACGAACCGTCCATTTTTCCGCCGCGCGCTCGCTACGCGCGCCTTCGCGATTGGCGATTTCCCGGACGAACAGGCGGCCGGCAAGCCCACCGTCAATTTCGGTTGTCCGGTTTTCGATTCCGACGGCGAGGTCCAGGCGGTGGTCTTTGCCGCGCTGGATTTGGACTGGGTCAGCAGTTTCGAGTCCGCGCTGCCGGGGCAATTGCCCAAAGGAGCGACGTGGACCGAGATTGACCGCGCCGGAAGAATTCTGGTTCGTTATCCCTCGCCGGAAAAATGGATCGGCCAGCCTTTCCCGGAAAAATCACTTTTAAAAACCGTCTTCAGTCAAAGTAACGGCGTGGTGGAGGCGGTGTCTGCGGATGGAATTCCAGGTTATCATGCGTTCGCCGCCATGCGCAGCCAGCTCGTTCCCGGCGACGTGGTCACCATTCTTAGCAGCATCCCCAGGGAGGTTCTCTTTGCCGAAGCGGACCGCCGGCTGACCGAAAACCTGACCGGGTTGGGGATTGCCGCCTGCTTTGCTTTCATGCTCGGCTGGATCGGCAGTTACCTGCTGGTCCTGCGCCCGGTTCGGACCCTGGTGAAATCCAACGCGCGGCTGGCCACGGGCGATCTCAGTACGCGCACGGGACTTGTCCACCGGGGAGATGAATTGGGCCAGCTCACCCGTGCCTTCGATCAGATGGCCCAAACCCTGGAACATCGCGAAGCGGAACGCCAGTCAGCAAATCACGCGCTGAAGGCTTCCGAAATGCGCTACCGCCGGCTGTTTGAAACCGCCCAGGATGGGATTCTGATTCTCAACGCGGACACCGGGCAGATTGACGATGTCAACCCATTCCTGACCGATCTGTTGGGTTACACTCGCGAGCAGTTGCTGGGAAACAAACTCTGGGAGATTGGCCCTTTCAAAGACACCAAAGCGTCCAAGGCGGAGTTCCGGGAGTTGCAGCGGGAAGCCTATGTCCGTTACGAAGACCTGCCGCTGGAAACCAGCGCCGGCAAGTCCATCAACGTGGAGTTTGTCAGCAACGTTTATCAGGTCAACGGCGCCAAAGTCATTCAATGCAATATTCGCAACATCACTGAGCGCAAGCAGGCCGAGGCAAAACGCAAGCAATACAGCCGCAAACTTCAGGTGCTTTCCCGCCGGCTGGTGGAGGCGCAGGAGACCGAACGCAGGAACATCGCGCGCGAACTCCATGACGAAATTGGCCAGGCCCTCACCGTCATGCAATTGAACCTGCAAGCGATGTTGCAATCGCCCGGCACCGACGCCCTGACGCCGCGCTTGAACGAGAGCCTCAAAGTGGTCGAGCGCGTGCTCGAACAAGTGCAGGACATCTCGTTGGATTTGCGCCCATCAATCCTTGACGATCTGGGATTGGAACCGGCCTTGCGTTGGTACACCAAGCGGCAGGCGGCACTGGTCGAGTTGAAAGTCGAGTTCCACGCCGATCGACTGGAGCAACGCCTGGATCCAGTGATTGAAACCGAATGTTTCCGCGTGGCCCAGGAAGCATTGACCAATGTGGTGCGCCACGCCCAGGCGAAAGTGGTGACGGTTGAGTTGCGCAAGGAAGATGGGCAACTCCACCTGCGCGTGCGCGACGATGGGATCGGGTTTGAGGTGGCCGCCGTCCGTGAAAAAGCCGTACGCGGCGCGAGTCTGGGTCTGTTGAGCATGGAGGAGCGTGCGGCGCTGGCCGGTGGCGGACTGGAATTCACGTGTATCCCCAGGCAGGGCACCGAAGTCCACGCGTGGTTCCCGTTGAAGTGGCAGACACCACCGTCCGGATCTGAAGCCCCATGAACAAGCCCATCAAACCCATTCGCGTCATACTGGCCGATGACCACACGCTGGTGCGCGCGGGCATTCGCGCCTTGCTGGAAAAATTGCCGGGGGTGGAAGTGATGGGCGAGGCCAGCGATGGCCGCGAGGTTCTGAATCTGGTCAGGCTGCACCGGCCAGATGTGGTTTTGATGGATATTGCCATGCCCGGTCTGAATGGCCTCGAAGCGGCGGCGCGCATGGCCAAAGAATTTCCGGACGTGCGGGTCATCATCCTTTCCATGCATCACAACGAAGAATATGTCTGGCGGGCGCTCAAGGCGGGCGCGGCCGGCTACCTGCTCAAAAAAGCGGCGACGGCCGAATTGGCCACCGCCCTGCAACGCGTGGCGCACGGGGAGATCTATCTCAGCCAGGAAATCTCCACCCGGCTGCCCAAGAGCTTCCCTTTGAATGGGATCGCGAACCGGAAAAGCCCGCTCGAACAATTGACGGGCCGGCAGCGCGAGATTCTCCAACTCATTGCCGAAGGCCAGAACACCAAAGGCATCGCCGAAATCCTGAAAGTCAGTCCCAAGACCGTCGAATACCACCGCATGAAATTGATGGGTTGCCTGAACGTGCATGACATTCCGGGCCTGGTGCGTTTTGCTTTGCGGGTCGGATTGCTTCCGCAGGAAAAGCTGGCTACGGGCTAGAACCCAGCGCACCCGCTCCCTGTTTGTGAGATGGATTTTGGAGTCTTCCGGAAGAATTCCGCCGGTCGATTCGGCGTTTGATTCGCTTCGGCCGTTCGGCCATTGCCAACGCGCGCAACGAAACCCGGATGCCTGGCGGCCATTGCACCCGGGTTTGGGTTATGCGCCGGATCGGCTGGTCAAAGCGGGTTTCCCAGCCAGACTGTACTTTGAGTTTCATCATTTTCCTTTCCGTTTTCAACCGCCGCCGGCGGGCCGGCTTTTTTATAATCAGCCGCTTGCCGTGGCCTTGCGGGTCAGTGGCCTCGTGAAATGAATCTCCCGTCCGATGCCGGCGAAATGCCAGCGCCAGTGGCCGGCGCGCATCGCCGCCGCCAAGTGCAGGCATGATCGGCCCCAACATCTTTGGCTGAGATAGAGTGACATGTTTTTAACTTCCGTTGATTCTTGACCGGAGACGGCCGGAGCGGTTTCACGATCTTGCCATGCTACCGCAGCAACCAGCTCCCTGCCTGGGAAATCATTTCACGGTCATCCTCGTGTGCGATAGAAACGCCTCGAAAAACTCGCCGCGTTCGTGTCGGTAAAATTCACCGAACCGCTGACCCCCACCGTCACGGTGCCGATGACGGTCCAGGTCTTGAAATCCTGTGTCGCTTGAATGTTATACGTGTGGCCGATCGTGCCGGTCACGGTCAGAGTGAACTGCCGGGTGGGCTTAACACGGAGCTGAACTCCGGGAAGGATTGGCACGGTGTAGGACACTTCGCTTGAAAAAGGACTTTCCATGCCCGAAGCAGCATACGTTGTCGCCGCAAAATAGTAGACCGTCCCTTGGACCAGGCCGGAAATGGTTGCATTGGTTGCGTTGCCAACAGAAATCTCGTTGGTATAGGCGCCGCTTGCTCCACCGTAATAAATGTTGTAACCCGCAACGTTAGTGTCGGAGCTTCGGTTCCAGGCCAAAGTGACGCTTCCGGCTGCTTGAACGGATGTAATGAGAGCCGTGAGGATCAAGAGACCTCCCAGAAACTTTGTCAGTCCGGTGATTTTGAAGGGCCAGCGCAAAACATCGTTCGCGAGTTGCGCTCTACGTTCGTGAAAAATGCTCATGATTATCGTTACCCTCTGCGAGGTCTGGCTGCGACTAGGGTGTTCCTTGCCGCCACTGGGAAAACCCTTGGTCTCAGTTTGGAAGCGTAAGCCGGGTAGCGATGAAAGGGTGAACCGGCGGGACGCTCAAAAGTCCCCGGCGTAAACGTGTCGCCGGGATGGCTGGAAAGTTCACGGTGGAAAACAGAAATGCAGGAACGGGCTGGAAATAGACCACATCAAACCGGCAGCCAGGTTGAAACAACGCCTTCAAAGCGGATACTTGGCCTCACTGTTCGTGCCAAATAACAAACCCAGGCATTTACCTGAAAAAATCAGGCTGTGGCCATGTTGCTGGTCATTGACTGCCGGGGCTGGCCTATTCCATTGCTCCCAACACTTCGTCGAGCGACACGGTGGCGAAGCTGGTGGTGGAGTCGCTCATCGCGTAGGGGATGATAAGTTCGCGTCCGTGCAGCAGCGCGCCGCAGGTGTACACCACATTCGGGACATAGCCTTCGCGCTCCGATTCGTTCGGAGAAAGCAACGGTTCGCGCAGGCGGCCGATGACGCGTGTGGGGTCGGCGAGATCGAGCAGAAACGCGCCGAGGCAATACTTCCGCATCGCGCCGACGCCGTGACTTAACACCAGCCAGCCCCGTTCGGTTTCAATCGGCGAGCCACAGTTGCCCAGCTTGATGAATTCCCACGGCTGGGCGGGTGAGAGCAGCAGCCGTGGCTCCGCCCAGAAATGGATGTTATCGGAGAACATGATCAAAATGTTCTCGTCGTCCTGGCGCGAGAGCATGGTGTAGTGGCCGTTGATTTTGCGCGGGAACAACGCCATGCCTTTGTTCTGCACGGCGGGACCGTTGAGCGTGTTGAACTTGAAATGGAGAAAATCCGGCGTCTCCAGCAACTGCGGCAGGATCATCTTGCCGTCATAAGCGGTGTAGGTCGCGTAGTAGGCAAAGCTGCCGTCGTCGTTCTGGAAGCGGACGAAGCGCGCATCCTCGATGCCGTTGCTCTGGCTGGCCGTGGACGGAAAAAGGACGCGCTGGGAAACCTGGCTGCCGGGGGCAAAGCGCACTTCGTAATTCGACTCGGCCAGCAGCAGGATGCCGCGCGCGGCACGGTCGGCCGTGGCGTCGGCCGGGTCGGTTTGCCGGCGCTTCACGGTCAGGACATGGTGCAGGTCGTCCAGGATGAAAGCCTCGGGGAGTTGATCCAGCACGCGCTGGCTGAATTCATTCTGCACACCCGCTTCCTGCAGTTTGCTGGCAAAGAGCTTTTTGTCGTAAGCCGGGTTGGGCACACGCTCCGGTTCGGTCACAAACGGCACGGGCGGCGTAAGCGTGATGCGATGCTGCGCGCTCGCGGTGCCCGTGCGGAAGGTGATGGAGGAAATGTGCCCTTCGCCCGTGGCCCGCAGGCTCAAGATGAAGCGGAGCGCGCCCCGGGGCAGTCCGGACTGGTCGGGATGCGGCACGATGGACGGATTGAACAGCGCCGCGGATTCCGGGGAGTATTCGTGCGTGAAGTGAGCGCCGATGAGCGCCTGCCGTTCCGACGAAGTCTCCCACGTCTCGCCCAGGTAATGACACACCTGCGTGAAGCGTTTGCGGAAAAATTGTTCCACACGTTCGTGCCGGTCCGCAAACTCGCCCAGCACCCGGCCCAGCAGCCGGGCGATTTCCTCGTCCGGGAGGGCCATGACGCGGGCGACGACCCTCCGCGCGATGTCGTCACTGCTGGGATAAAAGGGTCGCATGAGCACCCGCGACCGGTTGGGAACCAGGGTGGGGCCAATGCGTTTGGCGTGAACGGCTGACGGGGTGGGGGTGGTCATATTTTTTCTGCGGCGAGGTTCCAACCCGCGCCGGTCATTTGCCGGAGGGTTCCTTGAAGCTGGTGATGGTGTTCTGCAGCGCCTGCATTTCCGCCAGCGCGAGCAGGAAGGCGAGCGTGGACTCGGCGCCCTGGTTCTGGCTCAAACGGTCCACGTGCAAGCCGTCCCGACAGCCGCCGGTGGTCGAATCGTAGAGTGCGAGGCCCAGATCGTTTCGACCGAGAAACCACTCGAACGCGCGCCGCGCTTCCGTGACCCAGAACATGTCGCCCGTCGCCTGATACGCTTCGATGCAGGCGGAAATCGTTACCTGGGCTTCGATGGGTTGCTGGTCGAAGATCGCGCGTTCCTTGCCGCGCGGATAAAATCCGTTCGATCCGATGGGCCGGAAAGAGCCGGCATCCGAAGTCTGGATTTTTATCAGCCACCGCAGGGTCTTGAGGCCGAGTTCCAGCATCGTTCCGTTGTTCATGCAGCGTCCGTTGAGAATCATCGCGTGCGGCAGCTTGGCGTTGGCATAGGAAACCACTTCTTCGAACCACTGCCACTCGCCGGTGGCGGCGTCGGTGTGGCGTTGCACGAGTTTCGCCGTGAGCGATTCGCGAATCTGGTTCGCGCGCCGGTCACCGCTGAACCGCCGCAGGTATTCATCAATGCCGATGAGCGTGAACGCCAACGCGCGCGGTGACATGAACCCGGCGGCCACGGGCAGGGCTTGTTCGAACAATTCCGCCGCCAGCATTTGAAAACTGCCCTGGCCCGCCTGCGCCACGCACAACCCCAGCGCCCACAGCGCGTGACCCTGGCAATCCTCCGAGCCGACTTCCTCCAGCCAGTGCCGGTCGAAGCTCATGAAGTTGCGGAAGCGCCCGCGCTTGCGGTCGAAGGCGTGGTTCAGGAACGCGGCGTAGGTGGCGGCCTGCGCGCCGAGGCGCGGCGAGCCATGGCCCAACTTTTGCAACATCAGCGCCAGCACCAGCGCGCGCGCGTTGTCATCCGTGCAATAACCTTCGGCGAAGTTCGGCACCGTGAAGCTCGCGTGCTGGAAAATGCCGGTCGAATCACTCATCCGAAACAAATGATCGAGTTTCATCTCCGGCAACTGGCCGGGCTGTTCGTCGAGCGTCTTGATGGGCGAGGATTTTCTGCCCACGAAGCTGTGGTCATGACGCGCCTGTTCGAAGGACTGCACATAAAGCTGCGCCACGCGGCTCCACACCATGTCGCGCCCCGCCTTGTAGGCGTTCTTGCGCATCGAGTGGCGCAACGGTTCGTCGCGCAGCAGTTCGACCACGGCGCCCGCGATGGCTTTGGCGTCGCGGAACGGCACCAGCCGGCCGCGTTCCCCGCCCAGCAACTCCGCCGCGTGCCAGTAAGGCGTGGACACCACCGCGTTGCCGTTGCCAAACGCGTAGGCCAGCGTGCCCGAGGTGATTTGCGCCTCGGTCAGGTACGGTGTCAGGTAAATGTCCGCCGCGCCGATGAACCGCATCAATTCCTCCAGCTCGACGAAGCGATTGAAGAAAACGACGTGCTTCTGCACGCCCAGGTCTTTGGCCAGCCGCGCCAGGCTCAAGCGGTGGGCTTCACCCTGCTCGCGCAGCAGATTCGGATGCGTCTGGCCCAGCACGATGTAAACGACATTGGGAAATTTCCGGATGATGTCCGGCAACGCCCGCAACGCAAACTCGATGCCCTTGTTCGGCGAGAGCAGGCCGAACGTGAGCAGCACGTGCTTGCCCGCCACGCCAAACTCGTCCTTGAAATAATTCGGGTCGGCGAACGGCATGTCGGGAATACCGTGCGGAATGAGGTCAATCTTGTTCGCCGGCGCTTGATAAACATTGAGCAGAAATTCCCGGCCGCGTTCCGCCATCACCACCAGCCGCGTCGAGAGCCGGACCAGTTCGCGCATCACGCGCCGCTGCTCCGGGTTTGGCTCGCGCAGGATCGTGTGCAGCGTGGTGACGATGGGCATTCGCAACTCGCGCAACAACGCCAGCACATGACTGCCCGCCGGCCCGCCGAAAATGCCGAACTCATGCTCCACGCAAACCACGTCCACGTCCGTGATGTTCAGAAAGTCCGCCGCGCACAGGTAGGACGGCAGGTCCTGCTCCGCAATCTCGAAGCGCACTTCCGCCGGGTAATCGTAGCCGCCCGCAAGGTCATTGACCGGCACGACCAGGCACTGCATCGCCGGAAATTTCGCCGCCACCGCGCAGCGCAAGTCGTTCGTGAACGTGGCGATGCCGCATTTCCTCGGCAGGTAATCGCCGAGAAACGCAATTTTGCGGATGTCCGATGGTTGTTGCATGAAACGTTGTCCGGCTGCACCGGCCTCATTGCTTGTGCCGACCATTCGTATGGTGGGCCAAACGCCTGCGTTCGCCAAGAACCATTCGCTGGCAATACCGTTGAACCCGGGGCGGCAACGCAAAACTTCCAACTCGCCTTGCCCGGTGGCTTGGGGTTAATCTTCCCACCTGAATTTTACTGTGGCGGCGGTCTATGACCGTCGGAAAGGTAGGGCGGGCTGTCCCAGCCCGCCGCGGCGCGATGAGGACATCGCGCCCTACCTGAGTTTGATTTTACGATGATGACCAGCACGCAAATCCGCCAGTCGTTTCTCGACTTCTTCAAGTCGAAGCAGCACACCATCGTGCCGTCTTCAAGCCTCATGCCGAACAGCCCCAACCTGTTGTTCACCAACGCGGGCATGAACCAATTCGTGCCCATCTTCCTCGGCCAGACCAAATGTCCCTACCAACCGGGTCGCGCCGCCGACACCCAGAAATGCATCCGCGCCGGCGGCAAACACAACGACCTCGAAGACGTCGGCCTCGACACCTACCACCACACGTTCTTCGAGATGCTCGGCAACTGGAGCTTTGGCGATTATTTCAAAAAAGAGGCCATCGAGTGGGCGTGGGAACTCGTCACGTCAAAGAAATGGTTCGGGTTTCCGCCGGAACGCCTCTATGCCACCGTCTATAAACCCGGCCCTGGCGAGCCGTCCGAATTCGACCAGGAAGCCTACGACCATTGGGCGCGGCTTTTCACCGCTGCCGGTCTCGATCCCAAGGTCCACATCTGCACCGGCGGCAAGCAGGACAACTTTTGGATGATGGGCGACACCGGCCCGTGCGGCCCGTGCTCCGAAATCCACGTTGACCTCACGCCCGCCGGCGACACCAAAGGCTCGCTCGTCAACAAAGACGACGCCCGCTGCATTGAAATTTGGAACCTTGTCTTCATCCAGTTCAATGCAACCACCGACCCCGACAATCCGTTGTCGGGGTTGCCGGCAAAGAACGTGGACACCGGCATGGGTTTCGAGCGCGTCACCGGCATCCTCCAGTGCACGAAAGGCTTCAAAGATTTTGCGAGCGCGAAGATCTCGAATTATGAGACCGACATCTTCCGCCCGATTTTCGATGAACTTGAGAAGTTGAGCGGCAAGAAATATGCCTCGACGTTGCCCAATGTAGCGCAGGCGTCTCGCCTGCCCGCAGAAGAATCCTCGGAAAGCAGGCGGGACGCCTGCGCTACCTTGGACACGAATCAAATCCAACTCGATATCGCGTTTCGAGTGATCGCCGACCACATCCGCACCTTGGGCTTTGCGATTGCCGACGGTATCCAGCCTGGCAACAACGACCGCAACTACGTTCTGCGCCGCATCCTGCGCCGCGCCGTGCGCTACGGTCGCACGCTCGGCTTCCATGAACCGTTCTTCTATAAACTCGTGGACGTGCTGGCCGACACGATGGGCGACGTCTTCCCCGAAGTCCGTGCCAAGAAAAAGCACGTGCGGGAAGTCATCCGCACCGAGGAAGAGGCGTTTAATAAAACACTCGACCGTGGTATAGAACGATTCGAAACGGCGATTGCTGCCTACAGAGAATCCAAGAAAGCGTTGCAGGAATCAGTCCCACCCAACGCTGCGTCGATGGTGCAGATGGGTTCAATAATTGGTTCCAGTTCGAAAACCGGTATGCCTATACGTCAAATCGAGTGGGATTTCGACGATGGCAAAGTGATGGGGGAATTCGCTTTTGAACTGTATGACACCTATGGTTTTCCGCTCGATCTCACACAGTTGATGGCGCGCGAATGTGGCTTGGACGTCGATACCGCTGGTTTCAATAAGTTAGTCACAGAGCGGTTCAACGAGCTCATGGACGAACAGCGCGCCCGCGCCCGCGCCGCGCAGAAGAAGGAAGTCATTTCGCTTTCGCAAATCGAAACCACCACGCCCACGAAGTTCGTCGGCTACGACAAATTGGAAACTCCGGCAAAGGTGATCGAAGTCGTGTCGCTCAAGGACAAAACTGCCGTCATCCTCGACACCAGTGCCTGCTACGCCGAGATGGGCGGCCAGGTCGGCGACACCGGCGAAATTCTTGTAGCCGCGAATGTAAATTCGCGGTCTTCCGCGATTTCACAATCGCGGCTACGCGTCACCAACACCCAGAAATCCGGCAATACTTGGCTGCACTTCGTTGAAGACGCCAATGTAGCGCAGGCGTCCCGCCTGCCCGGTGCAGCCGAGACGGCTGCGCTACCTTTGCCCGGTTCGACGATTACGCTCATGGTGGACAAATCTCGTCGTTTTGCCATCCAGCGTCACCACACCGTTACGCATCTGCTGCACTGGGCGTTGCACGAAGTTGTGAGCAAGGAAGCTTCGCAGAAAGGCTCGTTCGTCGGGCCAGACAAGTTGACCTTCGATTTCAACAGCGCGCCACTCACACCGCAACAGGTGGCCGACGTCGAGAAACTCGTCAATGAACGCATCCTCGAAAACGCCGGCGTGTCTTGGACCGAAGTGCCCTACACCGACGTGAAATCGCGCAAGGACGTGGTGCAATTCTTCGGCGAGAAATACGGCGACACCGTCCGGGTGCTGCAAATTGGCGGAGAGCGGGGCAAATTGAACGGTTATTCGATGGAACTGTGCGGCGGCACGCACACGCGCGCGACGGGTGAAATCGGTTTGTTCCGTATCGTGGGCGAAAACGCGATTGCCGCCGGTGTGCGGCGCATCGAAGCCGTTGCCGGACTCGAAGCCTATCGCAAAGCCACCGATGAAGTTGCGCTCATCAAATTGCTGGCGGGCAAGGTGAACTCGCCCGTGCATGAGCTGGAAAAGAAAATCGAGTCGTTGCTGGAACACCAGAAAGCGATGGAGAAGCAGATCAAGATTGCGCAACAGCGCGAAGCCTCAAACGCCGCCAGCAACCTGCTCGAGGAAATCAAGACCATCAATGGGGTGCCCGCGATCATTCACAACCTCGGCGGTGTGGACGGGGATTTCCTCCAAGCGGTGGCCGACTCGCTGAAGAGCCGCTTCAAGGGTGTCATCGTTCTGGGCGGCGGCCCGCATCGCGGCAGTGTGGCACTGGTCGCCGCGGTCACGCCAGAATTCACGGCGAAAGTCCAGGCCGGCAAAATCATCCAACAGATCGCGCCGATTGTTGGCGGCAAAGGTGGCGGCAAGCCCGACAACGCCCGCGGCGGTGGCAAGGACGCCGGTAAGCTGGATGAGGCGCTGGCCAATGCGAGGACACTGCTCGGTACGTAGCAGCCGACGTGAGGCTCCTTATTTTCGATTTACGATATACGATTTACGCGGTGCGCGTGAATTACAGAAGGATGCGTAAATCGTAAATCAAATATCGTAAATTCAGTCAGAGCCTTGTTACCTCCACCCTCCGTTCCGTAATGCGGGACTACGGAGGACGGGTCGGCTGCCACGGAAAGGAAACTTCGTTTTTAGCCGGGGCAAAGAGCTTGCCCGGATGACGCGATTAGTGCGGAGGCATGCCTATGCCGCCGCCCATGCGTTTCATCATTTCCACCTGCATCATCTGCTGAACATTGTCGTATTTCTTAAAATCGGCGGGCGGATCAAACAGGCTGGCGGCGGGCTTGGCGAACGTGACGTTTTTGAACAGCATGGTCACGTCGCCGCTCTGCTCGGTGGTTTGGATTTTGACCGGGAATTTTTTCAAGTCCGTCGCGTTCCAGACGATGGATTCATGCTTGGTTCCTTCCTTGTCGGTGACGACGACCTTGTTTTTCACGCAGGGATGGCCATCCACGGTTTCCTTGCCGATTTCCGTGGTTTCCACCTTGTAGTCGCTGTTGGGCGGGGCGCTATCGGCTTTCGACGGTTGAATTTCGGCGTAACTCTGCAATCCCGGATAAACGAGGTAGGCGGTCTTTTTGTCCGGGCGCGAGATGGTCACCACTTGGTCCATCCCCATGGATTTCATTTGCTCGGCGGCGTTGGAGGGCATCTGGCCGCCCTTCATGTCGGCCATGTTGATCTCGAAACGAGTCTTGCCCGTGTCAAAGAAGATTTTGCCGGGCATGGTCATTGGCTTGCCGGATTTGTCGGTGACCTGCATTTCGAGTCCGGCGGAAAAGGTCTGGTTGTCGCCAAACAGTTTGCCCGTGGCGCCGCCCAAATGCGGTCCGCCCGGAGCGCCGCCGCGCGGCCCGGGCTGCGAATACGCCGGCAGGAGTCCCAGGCAAACAATTGCTGAAGCAAGAATTGAGAGTTGATTTTTCATGGTTGGTAAATGGATTTTTGCCAGATTCAATTCCAAATTGCCTGAAATGCAAGTTTTATCCGAGGCGCTTCCGCAAGCCGTCAAGTTGGTCGTTCAGCGCTTTCGGCAAATGACTGTCCAGCCGGGCGTAATTCGCAGCCACGTCTTCAGCCTCTTTTTTCCAGCCCGCAACGTCCACCGCGAGCAGTTGCTTGAGGCTGTCGGCGGACAGGTTCAGGCCGGATAAATCAAGCGCGTCGGCTGTCGGCAGATTCCCGATGGGGGTTTTTTGCGCCTTGCCCGTGCCTTCGGCGCGTTCGCAAATCCACTTGAGCACGCGGCCGTTTTCGCCGTAACCGGGCCAAAGCCATTTGCCACTGCCGTTCTTGCGGAACCAGTTCACAAAATAAATTTTGGGCAGCTTGGCGCGGTCGGTGCGTTGCGCGAACGAAAGCCAGTGCGCGAAATAATCGCCCATGTTGTAACCGCAGAACGGCAGCATGGCGAACGGATCGTGGCGCAGCACACCGGCCTGGCCGAACGTGGCGGCGGTGGTTTCCGAACCGCAGGCCGAACCCATGAACACGCCGTGTTCCCAATCAAACGCTTCGTTCACCAGCGGAATCGTGCTGGGGCGGCGTCCGCCGAATAGAATCGCCGAGAGCGGCACGCCTTCGGGATTTTGCCAGTCGGGATCAATGACCGGGCATTGCGACGCGGGCGCGGTGAAGCGCGAATTCGGGTGCGCGGCTTTGCGTCCGGAATCCGGCGTCCATTCCTGGCCCTCCCAATCAATCGCTTTTGCGGGTGCGGGCACGCCCATGTCTTCCCACCAAACGTCGCCGTCCGGTGTCAGCGCGACGTTGGTGAAAATGGTGTTTTTGGCGGCGGTAATCATCGCGTTTGGATTCGATTTCATCGAAGTGCCGGGCGCGACACCGAAGAAGCCGCTTTCCGGATTCATCGCATAAAGCCGCCCGTCCTTGCCGACGCGAATCCAGGCGATGTCGTCGCCGAGCGCCGTGACTTTCCAGCCGGGCAACGTCGGTTGCATCATCACCAGATTGGTTTTGCCGCAGGCACTCGGGAAGGCGGCGGCGATGTAATGCTTTTTGCCCTGCGGCGACGTGAGGCAGAGGATGAGCATGTGTTCCGCCATCCAGCCTTCTTTTTTGGCGATGGTGGAGGCGATGCGTAGCGCGAGGCATTTTTTGCCGAGCAACGCGTTGCCGCCATAACCGGAGCCGTAAGACCAGATCAAAGGCTCATCGGGGAAATGAACGATGTATTTGTTCTTGGGATCGGGTTCGCATGGCCACGAAACGTCGGCTTGACCGGGCCTGAGCGGCGCCCCCACGGAGTGCAGGCACGGGATGAACGGACCGTTCGCGCCGAGCTTGTCGAGCACGGCCTGGCCCATGCGCGTCATGATGCGCATGCTGACGACAACATAAGGTGAATCGGAAATTTCAATGCCGATTTTGCAGATGGGCGAGCCGAAGGGGCCCATGGCAAACGGAATAACGTACAGGGTTCGTCCCTTCATGCACCCGTTGAACAGGCCAAGAAGTTTTTGCTTCATCTCGGCGGGGTCAGCCCAATTGTTCGTGGGGCCGGTTTCGTCCTTGGTCTTGGAACATATAAATGTCCGGTCTTCGACGCGCGCCACGTCGCTGGGATGCGAGCGGGCAAGGTAACAGCCCGGACGTTTTTTGGCGTCAAGTTTGATGAAGGTGCCGCTCTTCACCATCAGGTCGCAAAGCGCCTGATTTTCCGCGTCCGAACCGTCGCACCAGTGAATGCGCTCCGGCCGGCAGAGTTCGGCCATTTGCTTGACCCAGGTGAGAACCTTTCGGTTTGAGGTTGGTGCGGTGTCCATTGTGCTTGTCGCATTGTGCGTCATTTATGCCAAATAAAGTCCAGATAAACTGCCAGAAGCCTGACGGTTTGAACAGACCAAATTTGCATTTCGCCCGCGCCTTTTGCGTCGCGCCGCGTCCGGCAGTATGCTAACAGTGATTCAGGCATGAATTCATCGCTCGAAAAGCATTCCGGGCGCGGCGGCGAAGCCGGCCAGTGCCTCGCGCGCTCCGTCGTGGACACGCTCGCCGAGGAACCGGCGCTCGAAGCGGTGACGATTGACCGCGCGCGCCAGAAAATATCCGTCGCCACACTGGGCCGCGTCCCGCAAGGCGGGATCGGCCGGCTGACCGAACGCATCACGCGGGAATTTGAAGCGGCGCAATCCGTCTCCGCCGGACGCCATTGCAACCTGCTCACCGGCCAGGACGATTGCCGGAGTTGCGACCGGCCGTTGTCCGAAACCGAGCGGAAAAAAATCACCATCCAAAACGAAGGCCAGACGACCACCATCGCCCGCGTCACCTGTCCGACCGCGCCGAAATTCTGGCGCTGGCGCGACATTCCCTTTCCCAAGGTCGTCCAGCGCGACGTCGAGTTTCTCGAAAGCGCCGAGCACATAGACGAGCATATCAATGAATGGAAAACGCAACTTGCCGCCGCGATTCTTTGCGGCGTTCTCGGATTGACCGCGCGTTTTCTGTTGACCGGCCATTGGTCGGTGGCGGCTTACGTTTTTGCCTATCTCGCGGGCGGTTTTTATCCGGCGGAAGACGTTTGGGAACGTCTCCAAAAACGCACCATCGACGTGCATTTTCTCATGATCTTCGTCGCCGCCGGTGCTGCCTGCATCGGCGCGTGGGGCGAGGGCGCCACGCTGCTGTTTTTGTTTTCGTTTTCCGGCGCGCTCGAACATTACGCGCTCGGCCGGACGCAAAAGGAAATCCGCTCGCTCTTCCGCGACGCGCCGAAAGTTGCCACCGCGCTGGATGCCCAGGGGCACGAGCGTGAGGTCAAAGTCGAGCAGCTCACGCGCGGAATGCGTCTGCTCATCAAGCCCGGCGCGCAATTTCCCGTGGATGCCGAGATTGCCAAAGGGAGCACCGCCGCGGACGAATCGAATCTCACCGGCGAAGCCACGCCCGTCGGGAAGAACATCGGCGACATCGTGCTCGCCGGCACCATCAATCTTTGGGGTGCGGTCGAAGTCGTCGTTGCGCGGCCCGCGGCCGAAAGCTCGCTGCAAAAAATCGTCACGCTCATCAAGGAGGCCCAGCAGCAAAAAGCGCCCGCTCAACAGTTCACCGATAAGGTCAGCACTTACTATACTTACGCCGCCCTGGGACTTTCGTTCGCCATGTTTTTTGTCTGGTGGCTTGGCTTCCGGCTCGCGCCGTTTGCGTCCGCCATCGAATCGCAAAGCGCGTTTTACCGGACCATGACGCTGCTCGTGGTTGCGTCGCCGTGCGCGCTGGTCCTTTCCATTCCATCGGCGGTGCTCGCGGCCATCGCCTGGGGCGCGCGCCACGGCATTCTGTTCCGCGGCGGCGCGGCGGTGGAAAAACTTGCCGGGGTCAACGTCGTCGTGCTCGACAAAACCGGCACGCTCACGACCGGTGAATTGCGCGTCGAAAAAGTCGAAAGTTTCCCAGCCGGCCGCGAAGCCGACATTGCGCGGCTGGCTTACTCGCTGGAGAAACTCTCCACGCATCCGCTCGCCCGTGCCATCACGCGCCATGGCAAACAACAGCAGCTTGAACCGGTCACCTTCGAGCAGTTTGAATCGGTGACCGGTGAAGGGTTGCGCGCGAAACACAACGGCAATATGTGTCAGCTCGGCGGACGCGGCTGGATTGCGCAAGGCCGTCACGCCGACACCATCGCGCGCGTGACCGCGACCGAAGCCGGTTTTTCCGAAGTCTGGATCGAGGAAAATGAATTGCTGGGCCGCGTCATTTTGCGCGATGACATCCGTCCCCAAGCCGCATCGGTCGTGGAAGCCTTGCGCCACGAAGGCTTGCGCACCGTGGTCTTGACCGGCGACCGCCAGGCGACCGCCGAACATTTGCGCGACAAATTGAAATTGGATGATGTGCGCGCCGAATTAAAGCCGGAGCAAAAAGTCGAGGCGGTTCGTGCGTTGAGCGGGCAGGGGAGGAAGGTCGCCATGATCGGCGACGGCGTGAACGACGCGCCGAGTCTGGCCGCCGCCCACATTGGCGTGGCGATGGGCGCGCGCGGGTCGGACGCGGCTTTGGAGCAGGCGGACGTGGTGCTGATGCACGACCGGTTGGAAAATTTTCTGGCCGCGTTTCGTCTGAGCCAGCGTGCGCGCCTCATCATTCGCCAAAATCTCGTCCTTTCGCTCGGCACGGTGGTGGTGCTGGTTTCGTTCGCGCTGCTCGGAAAAATTCCGCTGACGATTGGCGTGGTCGGCCACGAAGGCAGCACAGTAGTCGTGGTGATGAACAGTTTGCGATTGCTTTTCGGCGGTCACAAGCAGGATGCTTGAATCGCCGATGATACGCGGATTGAATGCGGAAATAATCGCGCCCCTCGCCCTGTCCCTCTCCCCGCTGGGCGGGGAGAGGGTGTCCGGCAGGACGGGTGAGGGGATCGTTTTTTGGTTTTCCTGGCTTGTTTCTTTTAGGCATTGTCGGAGACGGTGAACGATGAACCCGTTTCAAAAATTTGTCTCTGAACACGCGCGGCTTTTCCAAAGCGGAAAAAAGTTGCCGCCGGGTCGTCCGCAAAAATTCCCGCGGCATCGGAAGGTGCCGGACCACGCGCCGAAAGCATTGATTTTCTCGCCGCATCCGGACGACGAGTGCATCGTCGGCGGACTGGCGTTGCGGCTGTTGCGTGAAGCGAAGTGGAACGTCATCAACGTTGCCGTGACGCTGGGCGGCAAAATCGCGCGGCGCACGGAGCGGTTGCGTGAATTGCAGGGCGCGTGCGATTTCCTCGGCTTCGGTCTGGCGGTGGCGGATTGGGAAGATATCAATCCGGTTGCGCGCCGGGAAAATTACCCGTCGTGGCGGGCGGCGGTGGAAATCGTCGCCGAAATCCTGGCGGAACAGCAACCGCGCGCGATTTTTGTTCCGCACGAAAACGACCGGCACCCGACGCACATCGGCACACATTTTTTGGTTCTGGATGCGCTTAAAACGTTGCCCGCCCGTTTCGAGTGCTATGTCGTTGAAACGGAATTTTGGGGGCAAATGACCGATCCCAATCTGCTCGTCGAATTGAGCGTGGAGGACGTGGGCGACCTCATGGCGGCGCTGGCGTGTCACGTCGGCGAAGTCCGGCGCAATCCGTATCACGCACTGTTGCCGGCGTGGATGATGGACAACGTGCGGCGCGGCGCGGAATGGGTCGGCGGGCAGGGTGGGCCGGCGCCGGATTTTACATTCGCCACGATTTACCGGCTTCGCCAATGGTCGCGCGGCCGGCTGACCAATGTGTTGAAACGCGGAAAATTTTTGTCGCGCTCGAAAAATCCCGCTGGCTTGTTCAGAATTTGACGGGGAGCGAATCCGCCAAACAAGTCCGCGCATTGTACCTCGGAACCGTAGCCGCCGACGTGAGTCGGCGCTGACTTTTATTGGACTCAAAGTGCGCGGACTGACGTCCGCGGCTACAAGGTTAACGGAGAGGATGACGCGCAGCGGCGGGTGAGGGGTAGAATTATCCGTGTTCATCCGCGTATTGCGGCGTGGCCCAACGTAAAAGGGTTGAAACCCTCACGTGGCACGGCCGCCACGCGGCTTTACGCCGTGTCTATCTGTGGTTAAACTTTTTCCATGAAGGTGAAATTCATGCGCGAGGCCATCCGTCTCTCGCTCCAAAAAATGCGCGGCAATCACGGCGGGCCGTTCGGCGCGGTCGTGGTGCGCCGCGGCAAAATCGTCGGGCGCGGCTGGAACCGCGTCACTTCCACGAACGACCCGACGGCGCACGCGGAAGTCATCGCCATCCGTGAAGCGTGCCGCCGCCTCAATACGTTCCGGCTCGACGATTGTGAGCTTTACGCGAGTTGCGAGCCGTGTCCGATGTGTCTGGCGGCGGGTTATTGGGCACGGCTGCGGAAGATTTATTACGCCAACACGCGGCGCGACGCGGCGGCCATTGGTTTCGATGACGATTTTCTTTACCGCGAAGCCGCCCGGCCGGTTTCACGCCGCAAAATTCCCATGAAACAACTGTGCCGCAACGAAGCGCTGAAAGTTTTTGTGGAATGGAAAAACAAGGCGGACAAGATTTGTTATTGATGCGGTCTAACAACCCGTTAAACAGTGTCTTCTTTCGTAGCAGCCGAAGTAACGAGGCTCATTATTTTCGATTTACGATATACGATTTACGCGTTGTGCGAGAATTACAGGAGGATGCGTAAATCGTAAATCGCATATCGTAAATTTAGTCAGAACCTCCTCACCGGTATTCGAACTGGATGTCACGACCCGGGAGGCATCAGGTGATGCTTCTTTAACGAGCGCCTACCGATAGTTCTTGTCGTCCACCCGGCTGAGGTCAATTCCGTCCTTGAAGACTCCAACCGTCACGACCGCAAAGGTAAACACGCTGGTCCCGCACTCCAGATGGCCGCCGAACGCCTTGTCGGGGTCGGCCAGGGTGATGTGGGCGTGAACGCGGCCGTCAATCACATAGCCATTCATGCTCACGATGTCGGCCGGGCCAGTGGGGTTCTTCACAAAGATGTTTTTGGAAGGGAACGTGCCGTTGCTGACCGTGTGATAATGATAGCTCCGGACCGAGCCGATGCCGGACAGGATGACGGCGTTGCGGACCTTGTGCTCCTTTACCATGCGTTCCAGGCCGGCCAGCAAGTCGGCTTGATTTTTGAAGCGCAGCACCAGGACCCGCTCGAATTGCCCGCTGAGCGCATACACATCCGGCACCGTGTCGCTGTTCGGTTTGGTATCCACGGCGGTGGTGGTGGCGTTGGTCACCTCGGTGCGGACCGGCTGGGCCGCCGCCGGGCTGATGATTGCCAGTAAGCTTAGAATCTGAATCAGTCTGCGCATGGGATGTCTCCTTGTTTGGTGGATGATGGTTGAGTTGTATCAAAGGTAAACATGAAACCGAACGAACAACAAGCCCCAGCGCCAGCCCCGATGCCGCCTGCTCGCGACACCGGCTTTGTCGCCTGCTCGCGGAAACGAAGTTGATCGAAGTTTATCGGGACCTGCCTCGCGCTTCATCGGCATTGACTCGACCGGGCTGGTTAGGAGACCGCGCGGTGTCTGCAATAATCATTTGACTGGAGCATTGTCAGTGAACTCAATTACATCTGCCGTTATGGTGATCCGGGGGATGGAGAAAAGAATCAAAGTAAACAATGATCTGTCTTCAGTCTGATTGGCAAGAGCTATGGCTTTGCCCGTCAAAGGTTCCCCAACCGATTTATACAACGACGCCTTGGCGTCGGCATGGTTGGGACTGACGATGGGGATAAACAAGAACCAAAAGCCGTAATCAGTCCCCTTGGCTCCTCCTTTAATGAGCTTGTAATTTTTCCCGGTTAAGGAAACTGAAGTTTCAGTCTGGCCACCTTTCATTAAGCCCTGCGATGAGCAACCCGTCAGAATTGCCATAAAAACCGAACATACCGCGATGGATAACATTTTACGTTTCATTTTTAAGGCTGTTTTCGTTCCGGTTAAATACTGGCAACGGCCGGTTTCCAAATACGGTACTGCGCCGTTGCCTTGCGGGGTTGTTAGCGGGTCTGGAAAAATTGTCAACGACATTTTCATACCGTTGGAAACCTCCGTGTTGACTCACGCCTTCGGTAACATTTACTACCGGGCCCGGGGCTGCGCGGGTTGTGTGTTGAAGAAACAATGCACGCGGAACCAAGCCAACCGGACGATCATCCCGCGTTAGATGCAGCGATTTGTTAGGCGGCTCTCTCATGTGTCAGGCAGCATGTGCCTCATAGACTCCGCGCAGATGACGAGGTAAGTGGACGCGAGCAACAGGAAGGGCGAAGAGTAAACGCCGGGCATCAAACGTTTGCGATACATTGACCCTCCAATGTGTCCGAGACCATTTGCAAACATGAAGATGGCGAACGCATAGGCAAGCCATATCATAAAGCGGCTTCCTCGGAATGCCAGCGGTGACAGGCAGAGAACCAAAAGAATGCCAAGGCACAAGCCAGTCAGCCATACCCTGAACGTGAAAACTGGCAACGGCAAGAAAGGAAACCGCTTGCGAATGGCTTGGGCTGCCGGATTGTACACGGATAAGAAATCCGTCGCCGCCTCATCGGCTACATGCAGCGCCAAGGCAACGCATAAGAAAACCCACGCGGTGCCAAATCGCCGTGCCTCTTCGCTGATTAGCCCGCTGGTTATCATAAACGCAACCGCCGTCTAACGTCCAGAGCTCAGCCACAGCCACCGGCGGCAAGCTCAGCAATGCAATGATGACAATCAAATTTCATGTCTCAACCGAAATCTCACTTGTCCCGCCATAGCTTCTGAGCGACGGCGGAAGGGGCGGTGGCTGTTGGTTGCAGCGATTTGTTAGGCAGCGTTGCTTGGTTTCCAATAGTCTATTCGTTGCCGCCGTGCTGACGGAGCAATTCCGCCACGTCCTTGCGGTCTTCATGTGCCGCCCAGTAAGATGGCGTATAGCCGTGGTTGTCCTTGGCATTGACATCAGCACCTTTGGCCAGCAGCAATTCGACCACGTCCTTGTGGCCATCCATCGCCGCCCAATGCAATGGCGTACAGCCGTCGCAGTCCTTGGCACTGATATCGGCACCTTTGGCCAGCAGCAATTCTGCCACGTCCTTGTAGCCTTTCGTCGCTACGGCGTGCAGAGGTGTCCAGCCGTTACTGGCCTTGGCATTAACATCAGCTTTGTTGGCCAGCAGCAATTCGACCACGTCCTTGTGGTCATTAATCACCGCATAGTGCAAAGGCGTCAAGCCGCCGTCATTGGTGGCACTGACGTCTGCTTTGTTGGTCAGCAGCAATTCCGCAACTTCCTTGTGGCCAAAAGCTGCCGCCAACTGTAAAGGCGTCCAATCGTTTGGGCCTTTGCTGAAAACCAGATCGGGATTGTCCTTGAGTAGTGCCTTGACCTTATGCAGGTCGCCATTCTGGGCAGCGAACATGAGGTCATGTACCTGCTGGCCAGTGAAAAGAACGGCTGGTGCAGATGAAGAGGCAACCGAGTTGGTGTCCTGCGCGGTTGCTGCAACAGAGCAGGCCGCTAAAGCAAGCGCTACCGCGAGTGACTTGCTAGGTCTCCTTTGTCCGATTTTTATGGCGATGTCTTTCATAAAGCGTGCGAGGATGCCTAACGTCCAGCGCTCAGGCACAGCCGCCGAGCGGGACGCTGAATAAAATAATGACAAACAAATCTCATAAAATCAATCGCAACTGGCAGGGGCAGCGGCTGTTGCCTGCAGCGATTTGTTAGACGGCTTCCTCATGGCGCCTTCTTCTTCGGAACAAGAACTATCACGTTGTCTTCCTCCATCAAATTCAAGTCGGCTGCCTCGGCAACACGGTCCAGGATCTCCGCGAGACTCGTATGTTGAAGATTAAGGGTGATCGGTGTCTGCTCCTTCTCCTTGGCTGTTGCCGCTAAGCGCAGCTCGATTCCTCCGTGTCGCAAAGCGACTTGTTGGTTCAACGTGTCTATCACCTGATCAAGAGTCAAATTCTCCACCATGAAGCTGTCCATTTTGATCATCTTGGCTTTTTGAAGGGCTGGACTTGAGGCGGATCTATTCGTTGAGGTTTGTGCAAACGTGCGATTGGTCAGCCAGGAAACGGCGAGCAATCCCAAAACAACTGCTATGACTGTTGTGTATCGTATTTTCATTTTCATAAAAGTGTGCGATGCCGTCTAACGTCCAGAGCTCAGGCACGCGGGGCTGATGACGTCGTCCGCGAAAGCGGAACTGGCCTGTCCTCCATAGCCTCGGCGACGGAGGAAGCGGCCATCCCGCGTTGCCTGCAGCGATTTGTTAGGCGTCTGGTTCATGACGAAATCTTCGCGAGCAAAGGAGCCACAAAAGAATGATGCAAACAATAATGTCGGGCGCTATACCTCCAATAAACCTCATCACTGTATACCAAAGAAGAGGTACTCCGATAACGATCTTGTCATAAAAAAGCGAAATTGCCGACAAAACACCGAACACCAAAACCACCCACAAGTAAATCTGCGTCAACCGGATTGCTCGTGCTTTTCCGAGTAATATTGCCACTCCAAGCGGCAAAGCCAAAACCGTCAAAAGTGAGCCGACTATGCTACAAACCCACATGACATTATAGGTGGTAACGAAAAAATGGGAAGGAAGCCAAATAAGCGTGCGAAAACCCCACAGAGCGAACGCGCCTGCTACAAACACCTGAACTTCTCTGGTTGGTATTTTGCTCATACGTGAAGACGCCTAACGTCCAGAGCTCAGGCACAGCCGCCGAGCGGGACGCTGAATAAAATAATGACAAACAAATCTCATAAAATCAATCGCAACTGGCAGGGGCAGCGGCTGTTGCCTGCAGCGATTTGTTAGACGGCTTCCTCATGGCGCCTTCTTCTTCGGAACAAGAACTATCACGTTGTCTTCCTCCATCAAATTCAAGTCGGCTGCCTCGGCAACACGGTCCAGGATCTCCGCGAGACTCGTATGTTGAAGATTAAGGGTGATCGGTGTCTGCTCCTTCTCCTTGGCTGTTGCCGCTAAGCGCAGCTCGATTCCTCCGTGTCGCAAAGCGACTTGTTGGTTCAACGTGTCTATCACCTGATCAAGAGTCAAATTCTCCACCATGAAGCTGTCCATTTTGATCATCTTGGCTTTTTGAAGGGCTGGACTTGAGGCGGATCTATTCGTTGAGGTTTGTGCAAACGTGCGATTGGTCAGCCAGGAAACGGCGAGCAATCCCAAAACAACTGCTATGACTGTTGTGTATCGTATTTTCATTTTCATAAAAGTGTGCGATGCCGTCTAACGTCCAGATATAGGTCATCCGAAGTTATTCATGAGCTGCCAGAGAGCCTCTGGAAAGCTCGCGCAGCAGGTCGTGAATAACTTCGCCGCGAACCGGGCGGCGACCCTGTCGGATTGGCCTT
>JBEKKZ010000023.1:0-36527 GCA_050010435.1 Verrucomicrobiota bacterium
GGTCCACCAGCGAAAGCTGGTTCCGGATGAGTTGCGCGAGGTCGGGATGCAACTGCAACCGGTGTTGTTGCGCGTGGAGGAACACGCGCATCAAACGGCGCGGCTGGTCGCGGAAAATGCGGTTGGACGCGGCGCGGATTTCGCCGTCCACGAACAAAAAACCATCCACCGGCTCCACCGGCCGGCCCCGTTTGGGCAGCCAGGCGCGCAGCGAGGTCAGCCGGTTCCGCGACGGCGCGAGCAGGGCCATGCGCTGTTCCAGCGTGCGCGTGATGAGAAAAATGTTCCGCATGTGCGTGTAGAGGTCGCGCATGAATTTTTCGATGCGCAGGCTCGGCGACCGCTCGCCGTAGCCGAGGCCGAGCGCAACGGCGGGCTGCAAATTTTTGCCCAGCGCGTCGAGCGAGCGGTTGACGTGGTAGTGCAATTCCGTCCGCACGCGCAGCAGAAAGTCGTAGGCGGCTTCAAGCTGCTTGCGCTCGGCTTCGGCGACGAACTCGCGTTCCTGTAATTCCTTCAGCGAGCGCGAGCGATACTTGAAAAACGCCATCCACAGCACATTTTGGAAATCGCGCAAACCGCCGCAGCCGTTTTTGATGTTCGGTTCCTGCATGCAGGCCGAGTTGCCGAACTTGCCATGACGCCCCGTTTGGTCTTCGAGCCGCGCGGCAATGTATTTTCCCTCATAACCGTCAACACACCTGGCCACGAGCGCCTTTTCAAATTTTTTGAACAACGCCTCGTCGCCCGCAATCAACCGCGACTCGATGAGCGAGGTTTTCGATTGCATGTCGGTGTTGGCGACATTGACACAATCGTCAATGCTCCGCACCGAGTGGCCGACCTTCAGGCCGGTGTCCCAAAGCGGATACAGCACGCCGTCAATCAGCTTGGACAAATGCGGCAGCGGTTTGCCCGCCGCGACCTGGCCGTCGTGCAAAAACATGAAGTCAATGTCGCTGTGCGGGTTCAATTCCGCGCGGCCGTAACCGCCGATGGCGACGAGCGCGAGCGGCGGAAACTCCTTTTGCGCCTGCGGCGACAAACTGTTTCGCGACGAGTCCCAAAGATGCCCCAACAGCGCGTCAAGGATCGCCGCGCGCGCCTGGCAGATTTCGCGCCCGCCCACGCCGGCACGATGCTGCAGTTTGAGCCGGTGCGTCTCGACCTTGAGGAAGCCTTTGTAGCGTGCGAGTCTTTCCGCCGGGTTGCTGTTCGGCGGTGACGGCAGACGTGCCCTGGCGTCGGCTTCAATTTTTTTGATTAAATCCTGCACGGGCGCATAAGTTGCGAGCAAACCGACTTCAAAGCAAGCCGCTGTCGCAGCCTCCTTCGTTCTCGTCCTCGTTCTCGTCCTCGAAATTCCAAACCGAGTACGAGAACGAGGACGAAGGACGAGGACGATTTGCGACAGCGAAACCTTTTCGTCCGCGCGGCGTCTGCTACACTTTGCCCGCGATGCCGGTTCAACCCGATCCCGATGCCGTCCTGATGCTGCGCGTCAAACGCGGCGACCGGGCCGCGTTCACCGGGCTGGTGGAAAAATACAAGCAGCCGGTGATGAATTTCATTTACCGCTCGCTGCGCGACGAGACCGAGGCCGAGGACCTGGCGCAAAATGTTTTTCTGCAGGTTTACAAATCCCGAAGCCGCTACCAGCGGACGGCGAAATTTTCCACCTGGCTCTTCACCATCGCGCGCAACCTGTGCCTGAACGAACTCCGCCGCCGCTCGCGTCACCCCGCCGAATCCATCGAGGAAACCCACGCCGAAAATGAGGACCAACCGCAACGGCAATACGAGGACAAATCGCAGATGGCCCCGCCGGAAAAACTGTTGCAGGGGGAACTCGCGCAAAAAATCGAGGAAGCGCTCGCCGGACTGCCCGAAAACCAGCGCAGCGCCATTTTGCTCTGCCGGCAGGAGGATTTGAGCTACGAGGAAATCGCCGACATCCTGGACTGCTCGCTTTCGGCCACGAAATCGCTCATCCATCGCGGGCGCGAAACGCTCAAGGAAAAGCTCAAACGCTATCTGCGCACCGGCGATTGGGCGGAGTGAGTTTTTAGCGTTGCAACCAGAGATATTTAGCGCCTTAGGCGCGACATCTTTGTAGAAACTCCAACTACACCGCAATCGGCGCTTTGATGGCCGGATGCGGGTCGTAACCGGTCAGTTCAAAATCCTCAAACTTGAAGTGGTCGATGTTTTTCACCGCCGGATTCAATTTCATTTGCGGCAGCGGACGCGGTTCGCGGGAAAGTTGCAGCTTCGCCTGTTCGACATGGTTGCTGTAGAGGTGCAAATCGCCGAAAGTGTGGACGAAATCGCCGGGCTTCAGTCCGCAGACCTGCGCGACCATCAGCGTCAGCAGCGCGTAGCTGGCGATGTTGAACGGCACGCCCAGAAAAATATCCGCGCTGCGCTGGTAAAGCTGGCAGCTCAACTCACCCTCGCTCACGTAAAACTGGAACAAGCAATGACACGGCGGCAACGCCATGCTGTCGATGTCTGCAATATGCCACGCGTTGACAATCAACCTGCGACTGTCGGGGTTCTCTTTGATTTCCTCGATGACCTTGGCGATCTGGTCAATGCCCCATTTGCTTCTTCGTAGTCGTGGCCCTATGGGCGTTACACCACTTGTGCCATCAGTGAACTCGCCAAGATCGAACAGTGTTGGGTGACTTCCGGCAGGATCAGACGATTTGCGGGGTATGCTTTTGGTCTTCACCCAATGCCTCCATTGCTTTCCGTAGACCGGGCCTAAGTCGCCGGTGGTTTTGTCTGCCCATTCATCCCAAATGGTCACCTTGTTTTCCTGCAAGAAACGAATGTCTCTGTCGCCACGCAAAAACCATAACAGTTCGTAAATGATGGACTTGGTGTGGACTTTTTTCGTGGTGAGCAGCGGGAAATTGTTCCGCAAATCGAATCGCGCCTGCGCGCCGAACACGGAATACGTGCCGGTGCCCGTGCGGTCGGCCTTGGGCTTTCCGTCCTCCAAAACATGTCGCAGCAAATCGAGGTACTGAATCATCGCGGGGGAAATTTAACCACGAAATACACGAAATACACGAAAAGAAATTCAGCCGAACGAAAAACTTCTTAGCCACAGATGAACACAGATAAAACGCGGATGAAAATCATGTAAAACGGTTGACCACCATTAGTTCGTGCTTAACATCTGCCGTTGTGAGAACCGCTTGGTGGGAAAAATTGTTTCGCATGGTGTTCGGCTTGTTGTTGATGTTCGGCATGGTTTTGATATTGGTGCAAGTCCTTGAAATCGCAAAAAATGTTGGACAGTTCCCGCACCTCTTATACTTGCTCGCACACTTCCTGATTACGCATGTTGGAGAAATAATTTTAATATTTATCGGGTCAGCGATAGGAACGACTGTGATAATTGCTGCTTACGAAGGAATCTACCGTGCGAACCCCAATCCCCCGAAAATGTCTGAAGCTGACCTTGCTGATTATATTGCTCAGCAAAAGAAACAACAAGACAAGGCCCTGACTAAAACGATTCTTTTCGTCTTTTCCGTAGTTTTTTTCTTTTACTGCCTTTATCAAGCGAGCCAATTATCCTCACTGGATTAATCTGAAATTAAATCCCCTAAACCATTTTTGAACGCTCTTTGAAGCCTAGCTTCTTTGATGTTTGGTTCGTCGCCTTCGATAACTATGTTGGCAATTTCCCCTGCCTTAACAATATTACCCGAATCCCAAGCTTTCTTAAATTCGAGATTTGCACATAACCTCGACCACTGTTTTTCGTATTGCTGTTTGAACTTTTGTTGTTCGTTTTCTATATTCATATGCCAGCCTTTGATTACTCAATTTCGCGCCTGTCCGATAATATTACGGCAGAGGTTTTTATCTCCCTTCCACGTTGTCGGGCTTTATCAGCCGATATGACCTCGCACTGTTCAACATCAATAAGGCCGCCGTTCGAATCATCGAAGAATACCTCAGCCTCTTCAGGACACTTTTTTAGTTTCGCAATTAATTCTGTTCTTTTCATAGTTATCACAATTATCTCGCACCCGGTATTTTCACCTGATTCCAGATGAGTTCAAGAAGCAAACTGACGGGACAAACCATTACCGCAGCTTTCAGGTTCGGCACAGATTGCGCGGATTAACACGGATTGAATCAGTGAAAATCTGTGAAATCCGTGTCACTGATTTTGGGGAATTGAAATCGGCTCGCCACGCCAGGCTTTTGTTGCGAAACTGTGTGCGTCATGCGAATCCTCGCCCTTGATCACGGAACCAAACGCGTCGGCGTCGCGGTGAGCGATGAAACCCGAACCATCGCGCAACCATTGGAATTCATTCCCGCCGAGCCGTTCGCGGATTTTCTGGCGCGGCTCCGGCAGTTGATCCGCGAAAAGGAAATCGAACTGATCCTCATCGGCCTGCCGCGCAACATGGACGGCAGCTACGGCCCGGCGGCGCTCAAAGTGGAGACCTTCGTTGCCGCGCTGAAAGATGCCGTTGCTGTTCCGATCAAAACCTGGGACGAGCGATTGACCTCGGCGCAGGCGAACCGGGTTTTGATTCAAGGCGGGGCGCGCCGCGCCAAACGCAAAGAGAAGGTGGACAAAATGGCGGCGGCTATTTTGTTGCAGAGCTACCTGGACGGGATTTGATTTTTAACCACGGATGAACACGGATAAACACGGATTGGGGACCAGAAATGGCAAATTGTTTTCGGGTAGGGCGCGTCACTCCGTGCGCGCCGCAGTTTGCATTCGCACGAGCGGCGGGCAGAGGACTGCCCGCCCTACCAGCGAATTCATGTTTTATCCGTGTCCATCCGTGTCCATCGGTGGTTAAATGCTTCTGTGGAAACCCTCAAAATCAAACTGATCATCGCCTACGACGGCACGGGCTATGAAGGCTGGCAGGTGCAGAAAACCGGCACCGGCGTGCAGGAAATAGTCGAAACGGCGCTGGCAAAGTTGTTCCCGAGCAAACCGCGCCTCCATAGCGCCAGCCGCACGGATACCGGCGTTCATGCGCTCGGCATGGTCGCGCATTTTGAAATTCCCGGCGCCGAATCCAGAATGTCCGCGCGCAGGCTTGCGTTGGCGCTCAACGCGTGGCTGCCGCAAGACATTCGCGTGTCATCAGTCACGCGCGCGCCGGGAAATTTTCACGCGCGCTTCGACGCGGCGGGCAAACAATACCGCTATTTCGTCTGGAATCATCCGGCGATGAATCCTTTGCTTCGCCACAGCGCCTGGCACGTGACGCGGCCGCTCAACTTGAAAGCCATGCGTGCCGCCGCGCCGCTGTTTGTGGGACGGCGTGATTTCAAATCGTTTGCCGCCAGCCGGAATTACGAGATGGCATCCACCGTGCGCCGGCTCACCCGCTGTGACATCAAAAAGTCCGGCCCGCGACTGACGTTCATCATCGAAGGCGACGGTTTTCTTTACAAAATGTGCCGCGGCATCGTGGGGACGCTGGTGCAGATCGGTCTGGGCAAATTTCCGGCGGATGAAATCCGGCGGATGCTGGCGAAAAAGGACCGGCGCGTGGCCGGCATGACCGCGCCGGCGCATGGGTTGGTGTTGTGGAAGGTGTTTTACAAAAAGTCAGCGGTTCGTAGTCAGTAGTTAGTAGAACCAATGGCAATGCGCAACTGCTGACTACCAACCACTGACTGCTGACTTATATGCACATCGTTTTGGTTGAACCGGAAATTCCGCCGAACACGGGCAATGTGGCGCGCCTTTGCGCAGCCACGAAAACGACGCTGCACCTCATCGAGCCGTTCGGTTTCAAGCTCGATGACGCGCGGCTCAAGCGCGCGGGCATGGATTACTGGCAGCACGTCGAGTGGCATCGGTGGAAAAATTGGAGTGCGTTCGAATCGGCTCACAGAGCCGACGCTACAAGGTTTTGGTTCGTCGAATCGGGCGGGCCGAAGATTTACACCAAGGCGAAATTCTTGGCGGATGATTATCTGGTGTTCGGACGCGAGACCGCCGGTTTGCCGAAGCAGTTGCTGGAACAAAACCGTGACTGGTGGCTGCGGATTCCGATGTTCAACGAAAAATCGCGTTCGCTGAATCTGTCGAACTGTGCGGCGCTGGTGTTGTTTGAGGCACTGAGACAACAAAGATTCAAGGGCGAGATTCGTTAACCGGTCAACTCACTTTGCTTTCCAACCTTTTGACTTCTTCTTTAATCAGTTCCGTCGTCCGATGCTTGGCCAGATAAACCTGGTCCACGGAAATGCCGAACGTGGCGGCCACTTTTTCCGGGGCCCATTCCTTGTTCACATACAAGTCGAAGATTTGATATTTTTGCGGGTCCAGCCGGCGTTTGACTTTTGCCATGGCGGCATCGAGCAGGTTCTTTTCCCATTCCGCGTCCCACAGCGCGTCCAAATCCCGGTTGGCCGAATCGGCCACTTTGTCCACCGTACGGGTGCCGGTCGCCGTGTCCTCGGAAGCGGGATGGCCGGCGGCGAAAGGCCCGCGCTTGCGGAGCTGGTCGGTGATGCGCCAGCGGGTCATGTTCAGGAGCCAGGTCTTGAAGGAGCCAATCGCCGGGTCATATTCGAAGGTGGGCATGTGCTTGGCGACCGAGATCATCGTTTCCTGCACCACGTCCTGCGCTTCAGCCGCGGTCAAGCCACCCTTGATGGCGACGCCATAGATGAGTTTCCAGTACGTGTCAAAAAAATCCTGCCAACTCGACTGATCCTGCCAGTCTTTGAGGCGTTGAATCAGAGTTGCGCGCGTCGGAATCAATTCATCCATCGGCTCTGCCATGTAACAAGTAATGTAGTCTGCCATGGACGTTGGCAATAAAATACACCGTCATCCCGAAAAAAAGTTGAAGAAAAAGGTGTTATATGCTTGTCTGTGCCGCATTCATCGGGCAGATGCGCAAATGTATAAAAACGCTTGAACTTATTTCCTAAAGCCGGTCGCGGCCTGTTGCTGGCCGTAATTTTTTGGGGTTTCCTGGCTTGCGTCGAGGGGTCTTGGGCGCAGCCGATGGCCGGCGGTGGGGCCACGAACGAAATCCGGATTGTGGAGCTTCAAGGGACGGCCGAGGTCGCTCCCGCCGCCGCCACGACCTGGGCGCCAGTGCAAACCAACCGCATCCTGCATCCGTTCGACCGGTTGCGCACCGGAGCAAACAGCCGGATGGCACTTCTTTGGTCGGATCGCAGCGTGGTGTCTTTCGGCGCTTTGACGGAGCTCGAAATATTGCCGCCGGATTCAGCCGATGCGCAAAGCGGGCTGCATTTGCTCCGGGGCATCGTCTCCTTTTTCCATCGGGACGAACCGGGACGCATCCGGGTCATCACCCGCGGCGCCGTCGCCGGAGTGGAGGGCACGGAATTCGTCCTGGCAGTCGAGCCCGGGAAGGACACGGAGCTGGCGACGATGTCCGTGATTGACGGCAAAGTTCGGTTTGGCAACGAACAGGCCACGCTCCTGCTGACCAACGGCCAACAGGCCGTCGTTGAGCCGGGCAAAGCGCCCGTTCGCACTGCGGGTTTCATTGCCAACAACGTCCTGCAATGGTGTTTTTACTATCCGGCGGTGATTGATCCGGCGAATTTGCCATTCACACCGGAAGAACAAAAAATCCTCGTCGAATCCCTCCAAGCCTACCGTTCGGGCGATCTGCAGGTCGCGCTGGCCAAATATCCGGCCGGGCGACAGCCTGGCTCCGACGCCGAGCGTGTTTATTACGCCGGCCTGCTGCTGGGCGTCGGACAGGTTGAACCGGCCGAAACGGTGCTGGCTTCGTTGTCTGCCGCCGATGCCTCCAGCCGCCCGCAACGAATTGCCCTGGCCTTGCGTCAACTCATCTCCGCCGTGAAGCGACAGCCGAATCCGGCAGTGGTCCGTCCGCAACTGGCCACGGAATTCCTCGCCAATTCCTACTATGAACAGTCGCGCGCCATCCCCGGAATTTCGTTGCCGGCCGCGCTGGATTCAGCCCGGCGGGCCGCGACCAATTCACCGGACTTCGGTTTTGCCTGGGAACGCGTGGCGGAACTGGAATTCAGTTACGGCCATACCGGCCGCGCGCTCGACGCCCTGAACAAAAGCCTAACCCTTTCGCCGCGCAATGCCCAGGCGCTCGCGTTGAAGGGATTCCTGCTTGCGGCGCAAAATCACATTGGCGAAGCCGTTGGCTGGTTCGACCAGGCGCTCGCTGTGGACTCCGCCCTCGGCAACGCGTGGCTGGGTCGCGGTCTGTGCCGCATCCATCGCGGCGACACCAAGGGCGGACGCGAAGACCTGCTG
Source organism: Verrucomicrobiota bacterium (assembly GCA_050010435.1). GTDB lineage: Bacteria > Verrucomicrobiota > Verrucomicrobiia > Limisphaerales > UBA11358 > UBA11358. Next base: position 8,291 of record JBEKKZ010000023.1, read on the forward strand.
GTGGCCGCGGCGCTCGAGCCGCAGCGCGCCGGGTTGCGAAGTTATCTGGGCAAGGCTTACGCGGATGCGGGCGATTACCCGCGCGCCACCAGGGAGCTTCAACTCGCAAAAAAGTTGGATCCCAAGGACCCAACGCCATGGCTTTATTCCGCCCTGCTCAACCAGGAGCACAACCAGATCAACGAAGCGATTCGGGATCTGGAAAAATCGCAGGAATTGAATGACAACCGGAGCGTCTATCGCTCGCAACTGCTGCTGGACCAGGACCAGGCGGTGCGCAGTGCCAATCTGGCGGCGATGTACCAGGACGACGGCATGTTCGACGTGGCCGTGCGCGAAGCCTCCCGCGCGGTGAACTACGATTACGCGAATTACTCGGCGCACCTGTTCCTAGCAAACAGTTACTCCGGACTCAGCGATCCGAACCTGATCAATCTCCGGTATCAGACTCCCACCGAGAACGAATATTTGCTGGCAAATTTGCTGGCCCCGGTGAGTGCCGGCACAATGTCGCCCACGATTTCCCAACAGGAGTACTCCCCCCTGTTCGAGCGCGACCGGCTGGGGGTTGTTTCGAGCACGGAATATCTGAGCCGCGGGGCCTGGACGGAGTCGGGCGCGCAATTCGGCACCTATGAGAACTTCGGCTATGCCGTGGATGGATTCTACCGCACCGACAACGGCCAGCGGGTGAACAACGACGTTGAGCAACGCCAGCTCTCGGGAACGTTCAAGGTGCAAGTCACGCCGCAGGACACGGTTTATTTGCAGATCAAACAGTACGATGCGAACAGCGGGGATTTGTACCAATACTATAATCCCACCAACGCAACGCAGGGTTTCCGTGTGAACGAAGATCAAACCCCAAACGTTGCGTTGGGATACCACCATGACTGGAGCCCCGGTGTCCACACGCTGCTGTTTGCAACCCGGCTGGAAGACTCGCTTACGGTGACCAACCCGACCGGACCAACCTATGTTGCATTTGAGCCGACAATCTCGGGGGTCCCGACACTGGTGGGCATACAGCAAATTACAGCTAACGAAAATCTGACTGACAGATTGACAATTTATTCAGGAGAGTTGCAGCAAATCTGGCAGACACCAGAGCACAATACCATCGTGGGTACGCGGATACAGTACGGCGATTTTCACATGTCCGATGTTCAAAACCAGCCTTCCGGTCTGGCCTTCGTATTTCCCAATCCACCGACCAATGCCATTTACGCCACGTCACTGTTCAGGCGCATTTCCGCGTATGGGTATCATCAATGGCAGATTTTCGATCCCCTGCAATTGATTGGCGGTGTGGCTTACGACCGGATTACCTATCCTGAAAATTTCCAGACGGCGCCCATTTCCGGTGCCGACCAGACCGAAGACCAGATTTCTCCCAAGGCCGGCCTCATCTTGACGCCGCTGGATGGCACCACCGTCCGGTTCGCCTATACCCGCTCGTTGTCCGGCGCCAGCCTGGACCAAAGCTATCAACTCGAACCCTCACAAGTGGCGGGCTTCATCCAATCTTACCGGAGCATCATCCCCGAATCGGTGGTCGGACCGGTTCCCGGGGCGAAATTCGAAACGTTTGGATTTTCGGTGGAACAAAAGTTTCCCACACGAACCTACCTTGGCGTTTCCGGCGAACTGTTGAATTCCGATGTCCGGCAAACAGTTGGGGCACTGGGTGTACTCTCCGGGCTTGATTTTGCCACCCCATCTGGAGTTCAGGAGAATTTGAATTATCAGGAGCAATCGCTTCTGTTCACCGCCAATCAATTGGTTGGCCGAAACTGGTCGTTCGGCGCGCAATATCATCTGAGCCAGGCTGTATTAAACGAAAATATTGTGGGTGCCACAAATTTACTCATTCCGCCGAATTTTTCACCTAAACAACGTCTGAAGGGAGTTCTCAACCAGGTGGATTTGCTCGCGGTGTACAATCATCCCTGCGGTTTCTACGCCCAATCCGAGGCGCATTGGTACGCGCAAAACAACAGCGGGTACGCCCCCGCTGAACCGGGCGATAACTTCTGGCAGTTGAATGCGTTTGTCGGTTATCGTTTCCCGCGCCGGAAAGCCGAGGTTGCGCTCGGTCTGCTCAACCTCACCGACCAGAACTACAAGCTCAACCCGCTCAATCTTTACAACGAATTGCCGCGCAGCCGTACCCTCGCGTTACGCCTGCAAATTAATTTTTAACGGATTAACCCGTAGAACCGGCATCGCGCCTGTCTCAACAGGATTTTTTTACAAAGGGCCGCCCGGCAGACGGGACGCTCACGTTGCCCCTGGCGCGACACATCTTACCGCACCTCCCATTGAGCGATATTTTCCGCGCTGCCGGACGGAGAGTCAAACTATTGCCTTTTCCTACGTCGAGAATTGCGTCAGGGATTGAATCCAGTCAGGACTATCGGATAATTCGTCGAGGTAGGAACATTATTGGTAAAATAGATCGCAAATCGGTAAGCCGGGCTGTACGTGGGATTAATTGTAACGCTGGTCTGAGCGCATCCATAATCGCCATAGTTGCCGCCATATTCGATTTTGGTGTCGGTCCGATTAGTGTCGGTAGCCGTATGAGCCATGCCAGAGATTGGCGTCCAACCCCAACCTTGGGAAGCCGGCTTCACATAGATGACGTATCCGGCATAAGGTCCCGGGCAACTACCCTTCGAGCCGCCGCCGGGATAAGGAGTGCCGAACACGATAATCGGCCCCCCGGCCGGCAAGCTGGCGGCACTCGCGCCGGCGGTCGTTGCACTGGCAGAAAGCGCATTGGCAGCAGTTGCACTGGCAGTTGTTGCGCCAGCCGTAGTTTCCACCTCCACAGACGCAGTGCGGGTTGGCACCATTTCTCCGCCATTGAAAACTTCGCAGGAGTATAATCCCACATCGCCAATCCCCGCATTGGCAATGGTGAGACTGCTGTTGGTTTGGCCGTCAGCGGGAACTCCATTGATCAACCATTGATAGCCATCGGCATTGTTTGCCTGCACCAACAGTGTCACACTCGAACCGGTGGGAACAACTTGATCCACCGGCTGGGCCGTTATCTGCGGGAACTCGGATTGATCAATCGAGTCAGCCAGAAGGGGGTCAGTCGTTTGGGTGTAAGCGGTATTTCCAGCAACGGCAAGGAATCCGGTGATTATTGCCAAGGTGACGAGATGCAGGATTTTTTTATTCATAGGTTTTTATGGTTTTTTGCTGTCATTCTCCCTGCACCCGACAGCCCCCTAGAATCTGTACAGCAGCTTTGTTTTTCTTAATTTTCAGACGAATACCAATCAATACGCAATACGGAGTGATTAGCATAATCTTTCAAAAATCTTGGATTGAATTGCAAAAAGAAGACAGGATAACCCGGCCACCTCGCGTCATTCATTTCCCCATTTTTCCGCAAATGATGTGAAAAATCGCTGATTTCTCCGCCATCTTTTTCTAAACTCAGACAGCGGTGAAGGTCAAAGCCATCGGACAACATGAATTTTTCAAATCCGCGCTGGGCGCGGCGGTGGCGGTGCTTTGCGGTCTCATGTTGTGGAAGATGCCGTTGGGGGAGCTTTGGGTGAACGCCAGTTACGATTATTTGTTCCGCTTTGGCGCGCACGCGGTCACCAACCGGGTCACCCTGATCCTGATGGACAACGAGGCGTACGCGTACGACCAATTTCGCCAGGTCCGCGGACAGCCGTGGGACCGTGGATTGCACGTCCAATTGTTAAACCGGCTGGCAGATGACGGTTGCGCCCTCGTGGTATTCGACTCCTTCTTTCGGCAACCGGGCGATTCCACAACGGACGAAGCCTTGGCCGAAGCGATGCGGCGGCAAAACCGCATCGTGTTGATGGCCGAACAGGCGCAGGTAACGTACCTGACGCTGGACGGAGCGCAGCCAACACCGCCGTCAGAACCATTTCTCAGCGCCGCCGGAACAAATTGGGGCGTCGCCTGCCTTGATCCGGACCTCGACTTGATTGTGCGCCGGCATTGGCCGTTTCCTTCGCCGGGACCTTATCCGAGCCTGCCTTGGACCGCCGCGCGGCTGGCCGGGGCGTCATTGAGCGAAAACCCGCAGGAACGGTGGTTGCGTTACTACGGTCGCGATGGCGCAGCAACCAGGTTGAGTTACCGGTTCGCGCTGGACCGGCCAACAAATTATTTCCGCGGTCAGATTGTATTCATCGGTACGGCGCCGGAAACATCGGTGCCCGGTGGCGAAACGGACGAAGACAAATTCAGCACTCCGTACACGCGCTGGACCGATGAAGCAAACGGAGGCGTGGAAATCCTGATCACCTCCTTTTTAAATCTGATGAATGGCGACTGGCTGCGGCGGCCGGCCGGGTGGCTGGAGGCCTTGACGCTGGTGGCCTCCGGATTATTGCTCGGCGGCGGGTTGTGCCGGATGCGACTGTTGGTGGCGTGTGCGGTTGCGGCAGGGGTTGCCTTGGTGGTGGCATTCGGGGCGATTTCTTGGAGTTACTTCACCAATTATTGGTTTCCCTGGCTGGTGATTGTGGGCGGACAAGTGCCCTGTGCCCTGGCCTGGGCACTGGCAATGGGGATACGACACGCGCTCAAAAAAAAGATGGTTTCAGTTTCCCTGTCATTTCCCCGCCCGGCTGCTCCGGTCGAGGAGATGCCGGATGCCCCGGATTACAAATTGTTCAATCCACCCTTTGGCGAAGGCGCTTATGGAAAAGTCTGGCTGGCGCGGAACACGACCGGACAATGGCGGGCGCTGAAGGTGGTTTACCTGGCAAACTTCGACCAGAATACCGATCCCTACGAGCGCGAATTCAACGGCATCAAAAAATACCAGCCGGTTTCCGACAAACATCCCGGCCTGTTGCGGGTTGAATTTGTCAGTGAGAAGCAGGCGGGATATTTTTATTATGTGATGGAGTTGGGAGACCCGCTGGAGCCGGGTTGGGAACAGGAGCCTTCCACCTACAAACCGCGTGATTTGGTGAGTGAACGCGCCCGTTCCCATGGCCGGAGGTTGCCGGTACGGGAGTGCGTGCGGATTGGACTGGCCCTGAGCGACGCCCTTGATTTTCTCCATCGCCAGGGGCTTACGCACCGCGACATCAAGCCCCAGAACATTATTTTTGTGAACGGCCAGCCCAAGCTGGCGGACATGGGACTCATCACCGAAATCAGGCCTCCCGACCAGGAGCGAACGTTGGTGGGCACGCCCGGCTATATGCCGCCACCACCGGAACGCCCGGGCACACCGCAGGCGGATATTTACGCTTTGGGCATGGTGCTTTACGTGCTCAGCACGGGCCGCAGCGCGGCCTATTTTCCGGAGATTGCAACGACCCTGGTTGAAGGCGGGGACCCGGCGGATTTCTTTCCGTTGAACACCGTCATCCTCAAGGCTTGTCAACCGGATCCGGCGCAGCGTTATGCGTCGGCTGCGGAGATGTACCGCGCCTTGCAGGAAACTCGAAAAGCGCTTGAAGCGGATTGACCGTTGGTTTCTTGCCCCCGCAATTTTTCCGAAAATTTCAACCAGCCGGACGCGCCGTGTCCAGACAGCTCCGCACGGTTTCCGTAAGGTTTTCCAATGAAAATGGTTTTGGTAAAATATGGCTGTGGGGTTGAATTTTTCCCGCCAGATCAGCATTGTACCCACTCATCAGTATCACTTTCAGGCCCGGCCGTTCCCCACTTAATCGGTCTGCCAATTCCCAGCCATTAAGGCCGCCAGGCAGGATAATATCGGTCAGCAATAAATCAATTTGTGAAGCGCTTGTCTTCCAAACATTCAAAGCTTCCAAACCATTGGAAGCTTCCCAAATTTGATAACCTGATCCTTCCAAAACGTCTCGCGTGACTATTCTGACGTCAGCATCGTCTTCGACCAACAATATTTTTTCGTGCCCACCGGCAGGGATCGCTTTCGTTTGAGGAGTTGATTTTTCCGCCGCGCTGGAAGCGCTGGCCGGCAGAAAAATTTTGAAAGTAGTTCCATTCCCAAGCTGGCTGGATACTTCAATCCAGCCCCGATGTTGTTTGACGATGCCATAGACTGTCGCCAGGCCGAAACCGGTGCCTTTGCCGGCTTCCTTGGTGGTAAAGAATGGTTCGAAAATCCGCGGCAAATATTCCGGGTAGATGCCCGTCCCCGTATCGCCTACCGCGATACAGACAAACTCACCGGTTTGTGCTTCCGGATGGGTTTCCGCGTGGGATGCATCGATGCTGACGGCCTCCGTGGTAATGATAATTGACCCGCCTTGAGGCATGGCATCACGGGCATTGACGATCAAATTCAGGAGAATTTGCTCGATCATGCCGACATCCGCGTTGACGGAGGGCAGGTCCTCGGCGCAACAGCACTGCAGGGCAATATGCTCGCCGATGACGCGCTTGAGCATTTTGGTGAAATTGCGGATGACGTGATTTAGATTGAGGGGTTGAAATTGAACGACCTGTTTCCGTCCGAAAGCGAGCAATTGGCGGGTTAAATCCGCGGCGCGTTCGGTAGCGTCGGTGACTTGTTTGAGACATTGGCGGTTCTCCTCCTTGAGTTGACTTTCATCCATCAGCACCAATTGAACATTACCATGGATGACGGTGAGGAGGTTGTTGAAATCATGGGCGATGCCGCCGGCGAGTTGACCGATCGCTTCCATTTTTCGCGCCTGATGCAATTGTTCCTTGCGCTGTTTGCGTTGGGTGATGTCTTGTTTTACCGCGATAAAATGGCTGATTTCTCCGTTGCGCCTCTGGATGGGCGTGATGGTCATTTCCTCGTTATAGAGGGTTCCATCTTTGCGCCGGTTGATTAATTCGCCCTGCCAGACCCGGCCCGTCAGGATGGTATTCCAGAGTGCCCTGAAAAAATCGGCATCGTGTTTGCCGGAGTTGAGAAAACTGGGGTTTTTGCCGAGAATTTCCTCCAGGGCATAACCGGTCATTGCACAAAAAGCCCTGTTGCCGAAAAGAATTTTCCCCGCCGCGTCCGTCAGCATTATGCCATTGGCAACGGCCTCCAGGGCGCTGGATTGAACACGCACCTGCTCTTCCGCCCGTTGCCGTTCCTTACGTTCTTGGGCTTCGCGCAACGCACGGCGTACGGCCTGTCCCAGCCGTTTGAGGCGGTTTTTAAGAACAAAATCTGTAGCGCCTGATTTCAGGCTTTCCACAACCTTTTCTTCTCCAATGGTTCCAGCGACAAAAATGAATGGCGTGTCCGGCTGAAGTTCCCTGCTGGCGGTGAGTGCGGCAATTCCGCTGTAAGCCGGGAGAGTAAAATCCGAGATGATCAAATCATATTTGGCGTGTTCCAATGCCGCCTGAAATTCCTCTTTTGATTTTGCATGAGTTATCTGGCACACCAACCCCTCGTTTATCAACGTTTTTTCCAGCAGTTGCCGGTCGCGAAGGTTGTCTTCTAAAAGCAAAATGTGCATGGGACATCAGGGTTGTTTCTTGTAAGCGGCAAGCGGGCAAGGGAATAAAATTTCTGTTTCGTCCCGTCTCTGTTGCATGGAATCCGTGCCATTGCTTTTTTATTTTATGAATACCAGCCCCGTCCTTATTCCCTTTGCCCTTTTATCCCCTAGCCCATGGGATCGGGGCTGGCATAAAACGTTGCCATCGCGGCTTCACGATTGATTTGCAACCATTCGCGATCGCTTGTTTTAAATGAAACCGCAATAGCGGTTAAAACTGCTATCACCGCACTACAGCTCTTACGTTTGTAAATTCAGAATCTTTCAAAAATTTTCAGCAGCTGCAAAAATCAGGCGGGTTGCGGCAGGAGACGACAATGACGTCGAAAGGGATGGCTTGCCGAGTCGTAGCTCGAAGCGCTTTTGGTGGATCATCATTTCAGCCCGCCTACGCGCCGTGCGCTACGGCGCGGCAGTCTTCGCCCTTGCTGCGCTTCGAGCGAAGACTGGTGGGCGCTGAGGGATTCGAACCCCCGACCTACTCGGTGTAAACGAGACGCGCTAGCCCCTGCGCCAAGCGCCCGACCAAAATCACCTTATCAAAGCTGCGTCTGTTGGCAATGTTGGACAAGGCACTTCACTTTTCCGCGATCAACGTTCCATCCCGCCGTAAACGCATTTTCTGTCCCCGCCATTCAACGGTGTTTCCCAAAAACGCGCCGGCCCAAATCGCCGCTTGCTGCAAATCTTTTACCGGCACCAGCCACGGCGGCGCGATGTTGTCGCGCGATTGCATGAATCGGCGCTGGAGATTTTGCGCCAGGACCATACGGATGAGCAAACAAACGACAGCGATGAGCGGAGCGCAAAGTGTTTTTGACCAGACGAGCGATGCGATCAGCCACAGCAGCGGCCACAGTGTGGCGTTGGACAGGATGCTGAAAAAATACGGCATGGGCCGGCAGACGCGGATGGTGCGCGCCCAGCGCAGTTGATGTTTCCACACATCACACCAGTTCATTGGCGCGTCCCAACATTCCACAACGACAGGACAAAGCGCGATGCGATGGCCGCGCTGCGCGAGGCAATGGCCGAGTTGATAATCGTCCGCGAGGCAATTCACCAATGCGGCGAAGCCGCCGATTTCTTCGAGCAATTTGCGGCGCGTGAGCATCGCCGCGCCGAGGGCGAAGTCGAGCGGCTTGAGGTTGGTGGATTGCAAAACCTGGCTCCAGAAATCGGCGTTGATGGCAACGGCTTCGCAACGCATGGCGGTCGTCGCGGGATTCGCCAGCCGGTAAAAGCAATTGACCAGACCGACTTTTGAATCGCGCAGCGGCGCGACGACGTTCGCGAGAAAATCCGGAGGCACGCGCACATCGGCATCGCTGACGAGAATCATTTCGTGTTTCGCCAGCCGCTCCAGTTGGATTAGCGTGGAGATCTTGCCGCTGGTGCCCAGCGATTCAGCACAGACGACGAGTTGCGCATCGCGGCCGGGATTTTTTTCAATGAGTTCGCGGACGATTTTGCAAACCGGATCACTGGCGTCAGCGGCGCCGAACAGAACTTGAATCTGGCCGGCGTAATTTTGATTGAACCAGCTTTGGAGCGATTCGGCGGTGGTGGCATCGCCGCCTTTGAGCGGTTTGAGCAGGGTGATGGCCGGGGCAAAGGACAAATCCGTGATGCGCCAGTGCAGGGGGAAGCGCCGGGCGGCGACCCATTGCCAGAGCGCGAGGGCAAAACTCAATAATGCCAGGACAGCGAGAGTGGCTTCGAGAAAATTCACCGCCGCTAAACAAACCGCAAATCAGGCGGCAGCGCCAGAGATTTTGTCTTCGGGATGTTCGTCGAGGACGAGCACGCCGTGCGGTGGAAGGTCGTAGTTGCCGGAGAAGGTGTTGCCCGTGAGGAAATCGTGCATGGGCTTGTAAAATTGGATGCGCACGGGCGAATTTTGGTGGTTGAGCAAAAAGAAGACACGCGTGCCCTCCTTTTGGCGCATGCTGACTTCGACGTTTTCGGGAACTTTGAGCAACGGATGCAAATTGCACATCTGCCGCAGCCACGAAACGAGGTCGTTATAAAAATGCTGGTGGCTCATGGTGCCGATGTAAATCGCCTTGCCGAGGCCGAAGTTGTTCATCGTGATGGCAGGACGTGCGGCGTAAAAGTCCTTCGCATACGTCGCCAAAATCTGGCAACCCTTCGGCTCGATGATGTCGCACCAAAGCCGCGCGGGATGCAAATGGCTGGTTGGGAACGCGCCCTTGAAGGTGAGATGATTTTCCTCCCCGGGCGGAATGGGGTCGAATTCCAAAACTTCCAGGCCGAACATATCGGTCATGTCGTTCGGGTAGCCGGTGTCGGGCACGATGCAATGGGCATTGACGAGGCCGGTATTGAACGTGCCGACGAGCGTGCCGCCGTTTTGGACGTAAAGTTTGAGCCGGTCAGCCTCGCCAGCGGACAGCAGGTGCAGCGATGGTGCGAAAACGATTTTGTATTGCGAAAGGTCTTCCGTTGGCCGCGCAAAATCCACGGAGATGTTGCGATCGTGAATCGCGTTGTAAATGAGTTGAATGTGCTCGCGGAGATTGAAAAATTTGTTCGGCTGCATTGGCTGTTGCAGCGTCCAGTCGTTGTCGTGCGTGAAAAGAATGCAGGCGTCGGCCACGACCTTGGTGTCTTTGATGGCGGGGGCGAGTAATTTCAATTCTTCGCCGATCTGGCTGATTTCCTTGAAGACGCGGTCGTTGCCTTCGAGATGGTGTGGCAGCACCGCGCCGAAAAATTTTTCGTTGCCGATGCGCGACTGCCGCCAATGATAATAAAGCACGCCGCTGGCGCCGCGCGAAATCAATTGGTAGGTGAACAGCCGGATGACGCCGGGACGCACGAGCGAGTTGACGTCCTGCCAGTTGACCTGGCCGGCCTTTTGTTCGATGACCCAAAAGCCGCAATCGCCGTCGGGGGTTTTGATGTCCGATTTTTTCAGCGAGCGGAGGATGTCAATGTCGCAGGCGAGTTCGGAGGATTTGGTTTTAATGGCCGCGTTGCTTTCAACGGAGACGAAGTCCACGACGGCGGCCATGTCGAAGTGATCGAATCTTCGGTGGAGCGCGCGCAGGTTGACGGTGACGGGATGGTCGGGGCAAATTTCATGCAAAACATCGGCCTGCATCCGGGCGAAGGCGATGATGGTGTCGCTGCAAAAACGATTCCAATCCAGCAGCAGCGCGGGATTGTGCATGGTTGGCGCATGCATGGGCATCGGCACTTCGTCGAAGGAGGAAACAACCTGTCCACAATAACGCAAACCCAGGCAGTCGTTGAGGTTTCCGACGGTTTCGTATTTCAATTTGAGCCAGTTTTGCCATTCCAGGCGCGAATCCTCATTGAACGACCACTCGGTTTGATGCCCGCCGAGGCCGCTGTCAATCTGCCAGGCGATCAGTTGGGGATGATCACCCAGGGCCTGGGCCATGTTTTCGACCAGGCGCTTGGAAGTGTTCCAAAAAACGTCGTTGTTGAAGCAAACTGCGCGGCGCGTGCCTTCGTGCTTGACCCGGCTGTACTCGTCAATCGGCAGAATTTCCGGATGTTTTTTGGCCAGCCAGATGGGCGGCGCGGCGGTGGGTGTGCCGAGAACGACTTTGATGTTGTGCTGCTCCATGATGTCCATCACGCGGCGGAGCCAGAGGAAATCGTATTGGCCCTCTTCGGGTTCGCAGAGTCCCCAGGAGAATTCGCCGACGCGGACAACGTTGATGCCGGCCTTGGTCATCAATTCAGCATCGCGTTCCCAAGCGCCCTCGGGGTTGTCGGCGGTGCCGGCGTAAGGGAAGACCCACTGCTCAGGATAATAATCAACGCCAAAAAACATAACCTTAACTCACGGGCTTCAATCGAAGTCTAAAAGCAGACCACCGCACTTGCAATCTAAAAATCGCAGATGCGATGAGGCGCATCTCAGTTTTTGTACACTCCGACGATGCCATGAGCAGAAACCATCGGAAAATTGTGGCTTCCTTGATGATGGCCCGTCAGAAGTGGGAAGTTGAGCGCTCGGATCAGAAAAACGCTGGTTATACCAGATGATGTTATGTGTTTGGTCCTGAGTAATATACGCAATAAGGTTTCAAATCCAATTCGAGGTGCTCAAAAAGTGAGATGCGCACCTCCACATGCGGCGGCGAAGGAGTGGACTAAAATGCAGGTGCTGGAGTGACGTTAGGATTGTGGTGCTGCTGGCAGCGATAATGCTGCATTAGTTTGTTGGTGAACAAACTAATACAACATTGCCGGACGCTCGAATGAAAATCAGAACGCTGATTGTTGACGACCAATTACTCGGGCGCGAAGCGCTGCATCACCTGCTCGAGCAGGTGCCCGACATTGAGGTTGTCGGCATGGCCACCAACGGCAGTGAAGCCGTCGAATCCATCAATCGGCTTGCGCCCGACCTTGTTTTTCTCGACGTGGAAATGCCCGATCTGGACGGGTTCGCGGTGGTGGGTCAAATCAATCATTCGCGGATGCCGTTCATCATCTTTGTCACAAAGCACAACGATCTGGCATTAAAGGCATTCGACGTGCATGCTTTGGACTATCTGATCAAACCCTGCAAGCAGGATCGCCTTCAAACAGCTCTACAACGGGTCAGAAAACAACTCCGGCAGAATCGGAACGGCGACATCCAGGAAAAGCTGACTGAGTTGTTGCATGACCTGAAAACCAAGCCCAAATCCGCGGAATGTCTGGCCGTCAAATCCGAAGGGCGCATTTTCTTTATCCAGTTCAAGGACATTGACTGGATCGAAGCCGCGGACAATTACATGAAACTGCACGTGAACAAAGAGGCTCACATGCTCCGCGAAACAATGACTGGTTTGGAAAAAAAAATCCCAGCCGATGAGTTCCTCCGCATCAGCCGCTCTGCCATCGTGAACGTCGGGCGCATCAAGGAGTTGCACCCGATGTTTCACGGGGAATACGTCATCGTGCTGCACAATGGCACGCAACTAACCCTCACCCGCAGTTACCGCGACCAGTTCAATCGCCTCGGCCTGTCCTAGATTTATCCTTTTCCACCCCTGATTCCCGGCATTTCGCCCCTGAATTCAGCCGGTTCGTCCCTAATTGGTTAATTTTTGGACAATCACGCGCAATACTCACGCCGTTCATATAACAACAGGTGAGTTTTGTGATTGCCTGTTAAAGGCGGCCGCACGCTCCAAAAAAATATAAAACATTATCAATTTCCAGAATGCGCCAATTGCACTTAAAACAAGAAAGCAGATCTATGAAAAAGTTAACATCCTTGACACGACTCACCCTTATCGCCGGACTTTTTCTGGCCACGGCCGGTTCCGCCTTCGCGACCGTTACCCTTACCGGCGCGTCAGGCGGCGGCAGCATTTCCGCTGACACTGCAGCCAATGCCGTCTCTCCTGCATGGACTACTCTAGGCACGATTACCATCGCCGAAGGCGCCAACGGCGATTTTGCCGTGGGCACAAACATCACTTTGATCCTCAAAACTCCGGCGGGCTTTGAGTTTAACACCGGGGTCACTCCGAACATCGTGGTTACGGCCGGCACGAACATCACGAGCGCCGCCGTGGCCGTTACTGATTCCAGCACGATTACGATTACGCTCACCGTTTCGGGAACAACCATCAAGGACACGCTCGTCATTGGCAGCACGACTGGCATTCAAGTGTGCCCGACCGCGGGCACGCCGCTGGCGACGGGCAATCACATCTATCGTCCCACCAGTGGCGGCGGCACGGCCACGATTACTGGCATCACGACATCGGCGGATGGTTCGAGTGGGAGCAATTTTGGGAACCTGACGGAAATGGGCGGGGTGGTGACGCAATTGGCCTTTACGACGGAGCCCGCCGGCGCTACGGCTGGGAGCACCTTTACAACCCAGCCGGTGGTCAAGTCAGAGGACCAGTTTGGAAATCCTGTCACCAACGGCTTGCCGGCGAACAGTTTTGTCGCCGTGAGTCTGACCAGCGGCACGGGGCCGCTCCAAGGCACAACCTCGGTGAACCTTGGCATGAGTTCGGGCAAGGGCACCGCCACCTACAGCGGTTTGCGGATTGACGTGGCGGGCAACAACAATCAATTGACGGCCACCTCTACCAACGGCCTGACGAGCGCCCTGAGCAGCGTGTTCACAGTCAGCCCGGCGGCGGCGAGCAAGCTGGTGATTGCCACCCAGCCCTCCTCCACGGCGACGGCGGGTGTTGCCTTTGCGCAGCAGCCGGTGATTTGGATTGAGGACACTTACACCAACCTGCGCACCAGCGACACGCTGACGGTGACCGCCACCCGTAACGCAGGAGCCGGTTCACTGCTCGGGACCACTAACATCGCGGCGGTGGGCGGCGTGGCCACCTACATCGACCTGGCGCATACGCTGCCGACCAATATTACGATCAAGTTCACCAGCGGGAGTTTGACGGCGGCGACCTCGAGCGTGGTGACGGTCAGCGCGGGACCTCTCAGCCAGTTGCTGGTGTTGTTGCCCGGTGAAACCTATGCTCCGGGCGCTGTTACGGGCAAAAGCGGCACGCCGACGGCCCAGACCGCAGGCACCCCCTTCACTGTGAAGGTAATCGCCGTGGATTTGGGATTCAACACAGTCACTACGGTTGCGGATACCGTGGCCATCACCAGCAGCGACGCCACGGCGGTGTTGCCGGCCAACGCGGCCCTGATCAACGGCACCAACTCCTTTAGCGTGACGCTCAAGGACGCCGGCAGCCAGACCGTGACGGCCACCGACATCACGACCGGGAGCCAAACCGGCACGAGTTCTTCGGTTACGGTCAACGCGGGCACGTTTACCAAGCTGCAGTTGCTGATGCCGGGCGAGACAGCGGTGCCGGGAACCACCTCGGGCAAGACCGGCACGCCGACGGCGCAAACCGCAGGCACGGCCTTTACGGTGACAGTCAACGGCGTGGACACCAACTGGAACGTGGTGCCCGGCGCCAGCGGCGGCAGTTACACCATCCACATTGCCTCTTCCGATGCGAATGCCACGCTGCCAGCAAACGCCAACCTGGCCAGCGGCACCCAAACCTTCAGTGTCACTTTCAAGACCGCGGGCAGTGCGACCGTTACCGCTTCCGACGTGGATGACGGCACCAAGACTCCAAGCACGAGCCCTTCCACCACGGTCAATACAGGTGCGTTTGCGAAGCTGCAATTGCTGATGCCGGGGGAGACGGCTTCGGCGGGCAGCGCCACGGGCAAGACGGGCACGCCGACGGCGCAGAACACCGACAATCCGTTGACGTTGACGGTCAACGCGGTGGACGCGAATTGGAACCTGATCAATTCAGCGGGTGACACGGTGGGGATCACCTCGAGCGATACCAATGCCACGCTGCCGTCCAATGCGGCCTTGAGCGGCGGCACGCAGAGTCTTGCCTTGAAGTTCAACACCGCGGGCAGTTGGACGGTGACGGCCAAGGATATTACGGACGGGAGCAAGACAACCAATACCAGCCCTGCGGTCACGGTGAACGTGGGCGCGTTCACCAAGTTGCAGTTGCTAATGCCGGGGGAAACAGCCGCGCCAGGGACATCCACCGGCAAGACGGGCAGTCCGAGCGCGGCGACGGCGGGAACGGCGCTGACCGTGACGGTCAACGCGGTGGATAACAGCTGGAACAAGGTCACCACGGTTACTCATACGGTGGGGATCACGTCCAGTGACGCCAACGCGGCCTTGCCGGGCACTGCGGCCCTGTCGTCCGGGGCAAAGACTTTCAGCGTGACGTTCAAGACCACGGGCAGTCAGACCGTGACCGCCACGGACATTACCGACGGGACCAAGACCAGCAACACCGGCACGGCCACCACCGTCAATCCGGCGGCGGCGAGCAAGCTGGTGATTGCGACGCAGCCTTCGGCGACGGCCACGGCAGGCATTGCCTTTGCCCCGCAGCCGGGGATTTGGATTGAGGACCAATATAACAATGTGCGGAGCAATGACACGCTGACGGTGACGGCCACGCGCAGCACCGGGACGGGCATCTTGCAGGGCACGACCAACATGGCGGCGGTGGGCGGCGTGGTGACCTACTCCAACCTAGCGCATCTGGTGGCGACGAACATTACCATTCAGTTTACCAGCGGGGCGCTGACGGCGGCCACCTCGACCACCATTGCGGTGAGTCCGGCGGCGGCGGCCCTGGTTCGGGTGGAGACAGCGGCCAATGGCAGCGGCACGGTCGTGCCGGCGCAGACCAACAGTGCGGGAACCTCCATCACGGCCTATGCCCTCGCGCGGGACACCTACGGCAACTTCGTGGCCAATATCGCGGCGGACGCCTGGTCGCTGACAAACACAACTGGCGGCGTAGTGGACGGTGACCTGGTCCCGGCCGGTGACGCCAAGAGCGCAGTGTTTACAGGTCACGTGGTGGGCAGTGCAATCGTCCACGTGGATTCCGGAACCTTGAGTAGCACGAATTCCGGCAAGCTGACTGTCAGTGCGGGCGCGCTCAATCACTACGCGGTCGCCGTGTCCTCGCCCAACAACGCCGGCGTGCCGTTTACCACGACCGTCACGGCGCAAGACAGCTTCAACAATACCGTCACGACCAATACTGCCACCGTGACGCTCACGGCCACGGGCAATGTGCAGTTCGACAGCAACGGCGATGACGTCTATGGTGACAACACCAAGGCGCTTACCAGCGGGGTGCTCACCATCGCCACCAAAGATAACTTTGCCGAGACGGTCAACATCACCGCGACGGCCAACTCCAAGACGGGCACGCTGACAGGCTTGATCATCACCCCGGCGGTCGGAGCTTATGAGTCCGTCGCGACCGGCGACTGGAGCGATCCGGCCACTTGGAACACCTATGACGGCTCGTCCTGGGTCGCGGCGACGGTTCCGCCTGCATCCACCAACGCGCCGACGATCACCATCCAATCCAATACCATGGTAACCGTGACCGCGAACGTCACCGCAGACGGCCTTATCGTCCAACCCACCGGCCAGATTACCATCGGCAGCGGGCAGACGCTGACCATCCCCAATGGCACGGGCACGGACCTGGACGTGGCCGGCACAGTCAGCGTGCTCGGGACTTTGGCCATTAATTCAGCCGCGGACGTTCAGATCGAGGCTGGGGGGAGCGTCGCGGTTAATTCGGGCGGCATTCTGCAGAATTCGGGCACCGTCACCAGCTCCGCCAGCACTCTGACCTTCAATTCGGGTGGAACCTACCAGCACACCTACACGACTGCCGCCGGCACGATTCCGACTGCAACGTGGAAGACCAACTCGACTTGCGCCATCATCGGCTACACGAGCGACAGCACCGCGCCGGGCGGATTGGGACAGGCCTTTGCCAACTTCACCTGGAGTTGCACCAATCAGCAAAGCGGAAACACGTTTGACCTGGCCGGAACTCTGACCACGGTTAATGGTGACTTCACAGTCACCACTACTGGCTCGGGCGAATTGAGACCGGGCAGCTCTGAATCGGGCAACCTGACCGTGGGCGGGAATTTCTCTCAAACGGGAGGCACCTTCCGGCTGTCCGGAGACGCGAGCCGGACCGTCACCGTCGTCAGCAATCTATCCTTGAGCGGCGGGACGTTTGACGTGAATGCCGGCAGCCTCTTTGCGTTCAACACGGTCACGCTCAATGTCGGCGGCAATTTTAGCCTGACCGCCGGCACCTTCACAGAAACCGCCTCTGTTCTCTTTAACGCGGCAAACATGGCGTTCAATGGCACCGGCCTCCAGACCTACACCTCGGGCGCGACGGTCAGTGGCACGGTCAATTTCACCGTGAACAGCGGTTCAACTCTGGTCATGGGCGCCAGCACTCTCACCGGTGGCGGCAGTTTTACGCTGTCGAGCGGGGCTGGCTTGCAGATCGGTTCGCCGGTGGGCATCACCACCTCCGGAGCGACTGGCAATATTCAAGCCACTGGGACCCGTACCTTCAACACCGGCGCCAACTACACCTACAACGGCACGGCGGCCCAAGCCACCGGCAACGGTCTGCCGGCGACGGTCAACAACCTCACCATCACCAATAGCGCGGGCGTGACTCTCACTGCCACTGTAACCGTTAATGGCGCGCTCACCCTGACGAACGGCGTTCTCATCACCGGCGCCAACCAGGTCAATATTGCCGCAGCCGGTTCGATCGTGGGAGGCAGCTCCAGCAGCTATGTCAGCGGCACCTTGCAGAAGGCCTTTAACACCGGCACCGGCCAGTCCTTCACCTACCCGATCGGCGATGCGTCGAACTACGCGCCCTTCAGCCTGGCCTCGATGAATGTCACTGTGGCCGGCGGCCTTGCGGCGAAAACCACGGCTGGCGAACATCCGAGTATCGCCACCTCGGGCATTGATGCCACCCGGAGCGTGAACCGGTATTGGACCCTCACCGTCGGCGGGTCATTTGCCGCCACGGATAACGCCACCTTCAATTACCTGGCGACCGATGTGGACGGCGCTGCCACAGCCTCTCAATTCGTGGCCCGGCGCTTCAACGCCGGCGCCTGGCAGACCACGACGGCCAGCGGGACGCCCACGACCACCGCCACAACCATTAGTGGAGCAATCGCTTCCGGCGACATCGCCATTGGCGATCAGGCCATTCACCACTACGTGGTTAGCGCCGCCACTCCTCAGACTGCGAACACTCCCTTCACCACGACCGTCACGGCCCAGGACATCCTCAACCAGCCGGTAACCGGCGACAGTTCCACGGTCGTGACCATGAGCGGCAGTAGCGGCAACGTGCAGTTCGACAGCAACGGTGACGGCACCTTTGGCGACAACACGAAGATGCTGTCCGGTGGCGGATTCACGATCAGCACCGAAGACACCGTGGGCGAAACAATTACTATCACCGCCACCGACGGCAACACGAAGACCGGCACCAGCCCGTCCATCGTGGTGAACAAAGCGAATCAGACCATCAGCTTTGGACCGCTGGCTGGCAAGACCTACGGCGACGCACCGTTTGCCGTAAGCGCGACTGCGTCGTCAGGTCTGCCCGTCAGCTTCAGCATCCTCTCCGGTCCAGCCACCGTCGCGGGCAGCACGGTGACGATTACCGGGGCGGGGACAGTGACGGTGCGCGCTGCGCAGGCTGGCAATGCGAACTGGAACGCCGCGACCAATGTGGACCAATCCTTTGGTGTCGCCCAGGTTCTGTTGACGGTGGCTGCGGACGACCAGTCCCGCGCTTACGGCGCCACCAATCCGGTGTTCACGGCGGGCTACAATGGCTTTGTCAACGGCGATGGCAGCGGGGTGTTGAACGGCGCGCTGAGCTTCAGTTGCCTGGACACCAACAAGGTGGCGGTGGACACGAACACGCTGGTGGGAACCTATCCCATCGTGGTGAGTGGGCAGAGCGCGGCCAACTACAACCTCAGCTACGTGGCCGGCACCTTGACGGTGACGCAGGCGGTGTTAACGGTGAGTGCGGACAACCAGATCCGGGCTTACGGCGCGACCAATCCGGTGCTCACCGTGACCTACAGCGGCTTTGTCAATGGCGAGGATACGAATGTGTTGAACGGCAGTCCGGACGTGAGCACGGCGGCCGACACCAACAGCCCGGTGGGAACATACCCCATTGTGGTCAGCCAGGGCAACTTGTCCACCAACGGAAATTACTCCTTCAACTTCACCAACGGCATATTGACCATCATGCCAGCGGGAACGTTGTTTTTCGATGATTTCACTCGGGGGACGGATCCGGGCCCGCTATCGCCTTGGATAGTGCAATCAGGCCTATGGACAGTGACCGGAGGGGTTTTGAACGGCGGCCCGAATGCGTTGCAAAATTACGAGTTTGTCTATGTTACCAACAACTGGACTGACTATTCAGTGCAAGGACAAGTTCAATTTTCCACGACGAACGCTTGGGGTGGAGGCATCGGCGGGCGATTGGATCCAACAACAGGAGCACATTACGCCGCTTGGATTTATCCGGAAGGTTCGCCGGGAGGGTCAAACATTTTGGAGTTAGTGAAATATGACAATTGGACCTCCTGGACGGTGATGCAACAAGTCAGTCTGCCCGGGGTAGGTACGAATTGGCATTCCGTGGAACTGGCGTTTCAGGGAAGTCAGATAACCGTGTATTACGACACCAATCAGGTCCTGAGTGTGACCGACGACGGTTCGTTTGACGGGCAGGGTGCATATACCAACGGTGGGATCAGCGTGGATATGTGGACGGAATATGTAACGTACACAATGTCGGTGGACAATGTGATCGTTTACCCAATCGTCAAAACCAACCAGACCATCACCTTTGATCCACTGGCCAACAAAACCTACGGTGATGCTCCATTCACACTGGCGGCCAGTGCTTCGTCTGGTCTTCCGGTCAGCTTTAGCATTGTTTCGGGTTCGGCCACTGTTTCTGGCAACGAGGTGACAATCACCGGCGCAGGGACAGTTAACGTCCGGGCCTCGCAAGCGGGCAACGATATTTACAACCCGGCAACGGACATGGATCAGTCCTTCAACGTAACTCCAGCGTCATTGACAGTGACGGCGGACGACAAGAGCAAGACTCAGGGGTTGGCGAACCCGGCATTAACGGCCAGCTACGATGGCTTTGTCAATGGCGAGAACACCAACGCACTGACGACGCAGGTGACATTAAGCACGGCAGCCGATGCCAACAGCCCGGCTGGCACTACTTACCCGATCACGGCCAGTGGAGCCGCGGCGGCCAACTACACCATCAGTTATGTTGAGGGTACGTTGACGGTGGTGGCGTGGCCGGATTTGGCTGGCATCAGCGTAAACGGAAATCAATTCACTCTTACCTGGCCGACCATTGCGGGTCAGAACTATCAGGTGGAATACAAGGACAGCCTTGACGACCCGGCGTGGACTCCATTGGGTGCCCCCGTTGTTGGCACGGGGAATCCGCTGAATGTCAATGACAACAATAATAACGCGCCGCAGCGGTTCTATAGATTGATGATCACCCAGCCTTAAACCGGGGGCGGTCGACGTTGGCGGATTTGGCAGGCAGGCTGCGTGTTATCGCCGGTTGACGCGAACCATCGGAGAGTTTCGGTCCGCCGGGACTTCCGGCGCGCGGAAGCGCGCCGGCGCATCCGGACGATGTGTGCGTTCACCACGCGAAGTAGTTGTGAACGCATCCTTTATAGCGTCTTTGACCGTATGAACATTTACTGGGATCAACACCCTCTTAACCTTTTATACAAATGTCGTGACACTACCGATGGCAAATTAAAACATGCCGGCTAATTTGTTGATTTCTTGAACAAACCGCCGATGCCTGGGGTGATTTTGTTCATGCCTTCGCCGACTGCTTTTCCGGCGCCCTTGCCGATGTCGGTGGTGGCGCTGGCGACAACCTTGACGGTGGCGGTGGTGATGGCGCCGAGCACGCGCCGCGTCAAATCAGTCGCGGTGATGCCGGCGTTGCCTTGGCCCAGGTTGGTGAGGTGAATGTCCGGCAGCGACAGAATCGTTTCCTTGCCGCCCATGCCGGCGAGACTGACGTGAACTATGGCGCCGGTGATCAAAAAGTCGTCCACTTCAATTTTCCGGCCGGGTTCGTTGCCCGCCTTGGCGGTGGTGTTCGTGGAAGCGGGTCCGCCGCTTTTGGCGATGGCATTCACGTTGTCCATGATTTTGCTGAGGTTGTTGCCGCCGAGGCCGCCTTCAAAAGTGATTTCCGCCGCTTCAACGCGCACCGAGCGCACGACAATTTTGTCCGACAAAACCGAAAATGGATTCACGCCCACGGCTGCGGAACCGACGCTGATGGCCTGCGGCGTTTTGTAACCTTCAGGATTGCCGACGACGAGGCCTTTGACCCTGGCCGAGCCGGTCAGCAACGACAAATTCACCGCGTCCACTTTGATGGA
Organism: Verrucomicrobiota bacterium; assembly: GCA_050010435.1. Taxonomy (GTDB): domain Bacteria; phylum Verrucomicrobiota; class Verrucomicrobiia; order Limisphaerales; family UBA11358; genus UBA11358. The sequence continues at coordinate 29,638 of JBEKKZ010000023.1, forward strand.
GACTTGCATGATTTTCGGGCCGACCGTTTCCATGCCCGTTTTGACGATGGTGCCGAGAAAAAAACCCGCGATAATCACTGCGACAACGATTAAAACCACCAATATGACGACGACGCTCAGGAATAATTTCCTCATCATAAATTTAATCTGACTTAAATCACTCCGCCACCGCTTTGGCCGGCAAATTCGCAACCCGGCCTCAACCTGTTGCAAGTGATTGAACCAGGGTGACAAAATCACTGACCTGATACGGCTTGGCCAGAAAGCGGTCCGGCTTTACCTCCGCTTTGGTGTAAATGCTTTCGTCCACCGTGCCGCTCAGGAGAATGATTTTTTGCTTCGGATGGATGCGTCTGCATTCGCGAATCAAATCCATGCCGCTCATCGAGTGCATCGCGTAATCCGTCACGATCAGCGCCGGTCGTGGATTCGCCGCGGAAAACTCCGCCAGCGCCGTTTGCGGATCGCGAAACGTCCGCACCCGAAAATGCAGCGGCTCAAGAATCATCACCGCCATCTCCAGCAACATCGGCTCATCGTCCACGACGAATATCGTGACCGGCGTATTGTTGGATGGAGTGCCGTTCATGCCTGCCATAACTGTGAATAAGGAACACCTCCGCACGCCTGCTGGCAAGCGCGTTTAATAAAAGTTATCCACACCCCGCCGGAAAATTCACATTGCGCCCGGCAAATTCCCGCCGTAACTTTTCCCCCGGCAATGAATTAAGCGCTAAAGACAGGGAATTGCGGTTATGAAAACAAAATCAACACCCGTAGCAGCCCGAAAAAAGACGATCACCCATGTTGTGCGCCCACGCCGCGCCGCCAAACCAAAAACCACCACCGCCCGCCGCGCTTACGTCCGCCGCAAAAAAATTGAAGTCCCGCCGCTCCTGCTCGAAGGCGACCAGCCCGCGCCGCCGCCCGCCAGCGGCCCCGGCCGGAAATTTGCGCTCGGCCCCGTGCCGCCGTCGCAACATTTTGAAACAGCGGAAACCGAATTGCCCGAGGCCTACGGCACCAAGAAACTTTTTTTAACCGCGCGCGACCCGCACTGGCTTTACGCGCATTGGGATTTGACGCGCGAGCAGCAGTTGAAACTCAACGCGCGATCCGCCGACGGCCATCTCATCCTGCGCATTTACGCCGGCAAGGTCGAAGGCCATCCGATTTGCGAAATTCACGTTCATCCTGAATCGCGCCACTGGTTCGCGCACGTTGAGCGCGCCGGAAATTCCTACGCCGCGGAACTTGGCTGCTATTCACCGCTCGGCCGGTGGGCGCGCATTGCCGTTTCCAGCGCAACGGTTACGCCGCCGGACACCGTTTCCGCGGAAGGCGAGATTGAGTTCGCCACAATCCCGTTTGAATTCCCCTTTGCCAGGCTGCTCGAAATCATCAAATCCGCCGTGCGCGAACATCTCCCGCTCGCGCAGGCGATTGAAGAACTGCGCCGCCACGGCCATCCTGAATTGCCGCGCGCCAAAGGAACGCCGGTCTCGACCTGGACGCCGCAGCAGGAACAGGCGCTGGCCAAAGTCGTCAACATTGACGAAGTGCGCCGCGTCTGGATGGGTTCGCTCGAAATCACCGAACTCATCCGCCGCCGGCTCGCGCATGAAATTTCGTCGCTCGGCGTTTCGAGTCTTTCAAGCCTTTCGAGTCCGTTCGGCGGCGCCGGGCAGCCCAAGGGCTTTTGGTTCAACGTCAACGCCGAATTGATCATTTACGGCGCGACCGAACCGGCGGCCAAAGTCACGCTCGGCGGACACAAAATCAAACTGCGCTCCGACGGCTCGTTCAGCTACCGCTTCGCGTTGCCGGATGGGAAATATGATTTGCCCGCCGTTGCCGTTTCCGCCGATGACGCGGACGCGCGTGCGGCCGATCTGAAATTCAGCCGCGAAACCGAATATCTCGGCGCTGTCGGCGCGCATCCGCAGGACCCCGCGCTCAAACCGCCGCTGGCAGAAAATGTTTGATCGCATGGACGCCCCTCCACGCGGAGCTTTGATGCTCGTTCGCTTCACCGCCGCCGGACTCATCGTTCTGGGCGCGCTGGAACTCGGTTTGTATGGGGGCGAATGTTTCGTGCATCACCAGCCCGTCCAGGGTTTGCACGGCGTGCTCCTCTTCATTCCCTTTGTGCTGGGGATCGTCATTTTTGCCAGGGCCAGGGCGGTCGCGGAATGGATTTCCAACAAGTTTGACGAATGAACGGCGCGCTTCATTGGCCTCAAGGATATCTGTCGCTGGTCCTGCACGCGCACCTGCCGTTCGTGCGCCATCCGGAGCATGAAAAATTTCTGGAGGAAAGCTGGCTCTTTGAAGCCGTCACCGAAACCTACGTTCCGCTGCTGCAAATACTCGGCGGCTGGCGGCGCGACGGGATGGACACGCCCCTGACGCTTTCGCTCTCGCCGACGCTGTGCGCGATGCTGCTCGACCCGCTCCTGCGCGGGCGTTACGAGCGGCATCTGGACAGCCTCATCGCCCTGGCGGAAAAGGAAATTCATCGCACCCACTGGGACCGCGCGTTTCGCGAACTGGCGTGGATGTATCACCACCGCTTCAGTTTGGCGCGCGACACGTGGCGCGCGTACGACGGCAATCTCGTCGGCGCGTTTCGACAATTCCAGGACGAAGGCCGGATTGAAATCATCACCACCGCCGCCACGCACGCATTGCTGCCGTTGCTGGCCAATCATCCGCCGTCCATCCGCGCGCAAATTCTCACCGGGCGCGATCATTACCGCAGTTGCTTCGGGCGCGACCCGCACGGCATCTGGCTGCCGGAATGCGCTTACGTGGACGGCGTCGAACGATTTTTGCAGGAGGCGGACATCCGCTGGTTCATTCTCGACACGCACGGGGTCCTCCACGCGCGTCCGCGTCCGCGCTACGGCACCTTTGCGCCGATTTTCACGCCCAACGGCATCGCCGCCTTCGGGCGCGACTTCGATTCCTCGCGGCAGGTGTGGAGCCAGCACGAGGGTTATCCCGGGGACGCACGTTACCGTGATTTTTACCGCGACGTTGGTTTTGATCTTGATTTCGATTACGTGAAACCGCATCTGCCCTCGCCGGAAAATCGCGGGTTCACGGGCATCAAGTATTACCGCATCACCGGCGGCGCGGGGGACAAGGAGATTTATCAACGCGACGCCGCGTTGCAGGCCGCCGCCGGACACGCCGGACATTTTCTCAACGAACGCGTGAACCAGGTCCAGCGGCTCACCGGACTTTTGGATCGTCCACCGCTCGCCGTCGCACCTTATGATGCGGAATTGTTCGGCCATTGGTGGTATGAGGGGCCGGAATTTCTTGATTACTTCGCGCGCAAACTTTTTTACGACCAGAAAACCGTCGCGCTCATCACGCCGGGCGAATATCTGCGCCGGCATCCGACCAATCAAATCGCCACCCCCGGCGCGTCAAGCTGGGGCGAGGAAGGTTATTGGCGCGCGTGGCTGAACGAAAACAACGAATGGATTTACCCGCACCTGCAAGTCGCGCAGGAATGGATGACCAACCTCGCGCAAAGATTTCCGGCGGCAACCGGTTTGAAGGCGCGGGCGTTGCGCCAGGCCGCGCGCGAACTGCTGCTGGCGCAGGCCAGCGACTGGCCGTTCATTTTGCGCGCGGGCACGAGTCCCGATTACGCGCGACGCCGCGTGAAGGACCATCTGCTCCGCTTCATCGCGCTGCACGATCAACTCACCGTCACGAGGGTGGATGAAAAGTGGCTGCGTGAAATCGAATCTCGCGACAGCCTTTTCCCCGACGTGGATTGGAATTATTGGAAGTGACGAGGCGAAGAGGCGCTTTATCGGTAAACGGATTTTCCGGTGACACTGTCAACGAAATCGCGCATCAGTGTCTCAAATGAAGCAAAGCCGGCGGATTTTTATGGGTTCTTTCCCTTCTGGCTTTCAGGGGGTTGTCTTCGTTTTTTGAGGTTTCCGGGGCTCTTCAATTAACGAATCTCAAATCAAGACATCGTCCACGAAATCAGAGGGTCAAGGCATGGCAACTGCTCATATTTTTATGACAATTGACACGTTATCAGGTTTAACATTTTGAACGACAAAAATTGCCGGTTTGGTAACATCGAACAACGAAATGAAAATTCACGCGATACTTGTGGATGACCAGCCAACCGGGTTGGCGGTGCTGCGGGACATGCTCCACCATTCCGAACCGGATATTGAAATCATCGGGATGGCTGCCAGCGGTCGCGAAGCCGTCGAGTCCATCAACCAGTTGGCGCCCGACCTGGTATTCCTCGACGTGCAGATGCCCGAAGTGGACGGCTTCGAGGTGGTTGCCCGGATCAAACTTCCGCGGATGCCGATCATCATCTTTGTAACGGGGCGCGATGATCTTGCGTTAAAGGCTTTCGAGGCGCACGCCTTGGACTACCTGGTGAAACCCTGCAAAATGGACCGCCTGAAATCAGCGGTGCAAAGGGCACGGCAGCAAATCCAGAGCAGTCAGAATGGTGACATCCAGGAGAAGCTTACCGGTTTGTTGGATGACTTGAAGGCCGTTTCAAAATATCCGGAGCGACTGGCCGTCAAATCCAACGGGCGGATTGTGTTCCTGCGCCTGACAGACATTGACTTGGTGGAGGCGGCGGACAACTATGTGAAGCTGTATGTCGGCAAGGAAACGCATATGCTTCGCGAAACCATGACCGCGCTGGAGGAAAAGCTTCCCCCGGGCCGTTTTGTGCGCATCAGCCGCTCGACCATCGTGAATATCGAATCGGTCAAGGAATTGCATCCCATGTTTCACGGCGAATACATGGTCTCGCTCCGCAACGGCACGCGCGCGACACTCACCCGGGGTTATCGGGAACAACTCCGGCAACTGGGTGTGATGCCCTAAACTTGGCGTGCTGACTTGGGCCGGCCGGCCCTCCCTTTCTTCCTGAATTTCGTCCCTCACTAGGCGCAATTCACCCCTCAAATCCCGCAATGTGTCCCTAATTCATTACGTTTTAGCCCTTTTCTGTTAAATAGCAATCTGGTGAATCAGTTGATCGGTTACCTGGTGCGAAATTTAGAGGATTAAACAGAAAAAATTATGAAAAAGTCATGGATGTTGATTTTAGTCGGTGCCCTGTTGGCGGCCGGCAGCTTGGCCATGTCCGCGCGGGCGCAGAGCAACGTCGTTTATGCCGCTGAGTTCAACACCAGCACCAACCTTTTCGGCACCATTAACTTGTTGAACGGCAGCTTCACCAAGATTTCCTCCATTGGCAGCACGCTGATTAACGACATCGCTTACTGCCCCACGAACGGGATGTTGTATGGCATATCAAACAGCTCGGCCCTGGTGACGTTCAATGAAACCAACGGCACCATCACCACGGTTGCCAACCTGAGCGTCAGTGGCATCGAGTCACTGGCCTTCCGGCCACGCGATGGAGCGCTGTTCGGAGCCACGCAGAGCAAACTGTACACGATCAATCTGGCCAACGGGACTGCAACTTCCGTCGGAAGTTATGGCAGTCCCACCAACCTTGGCACCACCGGGCAAAACATCCGCTTTGCGCAGGACGGCAATCTCTACGTCAGCAATACAAGCACGAACACCGATATTTATCGGATCAACACCACGAACGGCGCGGCGACGTGGATGGGCGAAGCCGTCGGCTTCCCTTACTTGATGCTTGAGAACGCCAGTTCGAACATGTACGGCGTCTTCATCAATTTGGGCTCTTCCGGCAACGCGTCTCCTGAGCTGGCGACCTTTAACCTAAGCAGCTTCGTCAACGGTGGAACCAACGCCAATGGCAGCACTCACCAGATCACCGTCAACTTGGTCGGTCCCGGCACCAATTTCCCCGCCAATTTCAACTTCTCGGGCAATGTCCCCCAAGCGGTTACCAATCTCACCGTGCCGGTGAGCGCGACGGGACCATCGAACCAGACGACCGTGGTGGGAAGCAACGTGGTGTTTAGCACGGTAGCTTCGGGAACCGGACCGTACAATTACGCGTGGTCGAAAAATGGCGCGGCCATCAGCGGCCAAACCAACAGCAACCTGACGTTGAACAATGTGACCACCGCCGACGCGGCTGCTTACAGTGTCATTGTGGGAGGGGCCATGGGGACTGTGACCAACAGCGCGACGTTGACGGTAACCAAGGCCTCCGGCGCGATCACCTTGGGCAGCCTAAACCAGACTTACACTGGGACGGCCAAGCCGGCGACGGCGACCACGACCCCGACCGGGTTGACGGTGAGCTTTACCTATAACGGTTCGGCCAATGTGCCCACCAACGCCGGCAGCTACACGGTGATTGGCACGATCAATGACGTTAATTATCAGGGCAGCGCAACCAACACGCTGGTGATTGCCCAGGCCTCCGGCTCGGTCACCCTCGGCAGCCTGAGCCAGACTTACACTGGGACGGCCAAGCCGGCGACGGCGACCACGACCCCGACGGGGTTGGCGGTGAGCTTTACCTACAACGGTTCGGCCAATGTGCCCACCAACGCGGGCAACTACACGGTGATTGGCACGATTACTGACGCCAATTATCAGGGCAGCGCAACCAACACGCTGGTGATTGCCCAGGCCTCCGGCTCGGTCACCCTCGGCAGCCTAAACCAGACTTACACTGGGACGGCCAAGCCGGCGACGGTGACCACGACCCCGACGGGGTTGGCGGTGAGCTTTACCTACAACGGTTCGGCCAATGTGCCCACCAACGCGGGCAGCTACACGGTGATTGGCACGATTACTGACGCCAATTATCAGGGCAGTGCGACCAATACATTGGTAATTGCCCAAGCCTCCGGCGCGATCACCCTCGGCAGCCTGAGCCAGACTTACACTGGGACGGCCAAGCCGGCGACGGCGACCACGACCCCGAC
>JBEKKZ010000024.1:0-36129 GCA_050010435.1 Verrucomicrobiota bacterium
CCATTGGCCACTGGCGTGAAGGTCAGGGAGCCAGTGCTGTTCGCGCTGGTGTAATTGACCGTCGGATTGGGAATCAAACCCGTGTTGCTGGAAACCGCAGTGACGGTCAGCGTCTGGATTTCATTGGTCACGCCGGAAGTGATGCCGGACAGATTCACCGTTTGCAAACCGGCGTTTTCGTTGATGGTCAGGTTGCTGATGGCGTTCAACGTCGGTTGATTGTTTACAGCGTTGACCGTGACCATGAATGTCTGCGTAACGGTGTTGTTGCTTGCTCCACCGTCGTTGACGGTGACGGTGATGGTGGCCGTTCCGTTGCCATTGGCCACTGGCGTGAAGGTCAGGGAGCCAGTGCTGTTCGCGCTGGTGTAATTGACCGTCGGATTGGGAATCAAACCCGTGTTGCTGGAAACCGCAGTGACGGTCAGCGTCTGGATTTCATTGGTCGCGCCGGAAGTGATGCCGGACAAACTCACCGTTTGCAGCCCGGCGTTTTCGTTGATGGTCAGGTTGCCGATGGCGTTCAACGTCGGCGGCTGATTCACAATCGGAACATTCATTGGAACCAGGTAGGACACCTCGCCTGAGAACGGACTGTTCGTGCCCGAAGCATCATACGTTGTCGCCGCAAAATAGTAGGTGGCTCCCTGGACCAGGCCGGAAATGGTTGCATTGGTTGCGTTGCCAACAGAAATCTCGTTGGTGTAGGCGCCGCTTGCTCCACCGTAATAAACGTTGTAACCCGCGACGCTTGGATCAGTGCTTGCGTTCCACGCCAACGTTACACTCCCGGTTGCGAAGGCTGAAAGCTGCATAACCGCAAACAAGACGCTGAAGAGAAAAGAACCCAAAATGGCACGTCTTGACCGAATAAATACTTCCACTTTGTACATCACAGCGGTTCTCTACGCATAAGGCTTGCCAACCCGACAGCGGGCACGCATGAAATTTTTTGGAAACGGGTGACAAACTTTTGGACAAGGGGAACTCCTAAATTTATACAGGAACCAATGCTTTCAACGCGGAAGTTAAATATTAATAATTATTTTTAGCCGCCATGCCTCAATTGGCGGCATTCCATCCGGTTCTGACGAAAAAATCTTCAAGACAGGGGTTGTCTTGTAAAAGAGCAGTGAATCAACAAAGTCCGACTGCAAAGATACTGCTCCGACGAAGCTTGAAAATGTTGCAAGGGAAAACGGTTTACCGCGCAATCCATCCGCCGCCGAGAACCAAATCGTCCTGATAAAACACCGCCGCCTGGCCGGGTGTGATGGCGCGCTGTGGTTCGTGCAATTTTACTTTTGCCCTGCCCCCGCCGAGCGGGGTCACGGTCGCAGCCGTGCCGGGATGGTTGTAACGGATTTTGGCCGTGACTTCTGCTGGCTCCGTCAAATTGTCGAACGGAATCCAGTTGCAACGGTCCACGGTGAATTCATCGCGGTCGAGTGCTGAATCGTCGCCGACGATGACGCGGTTGTTCGTCGCATCCAGTTCAATCACGTAAACCGGCCTGGTGGTGGTGATGCCCAGGCCTTTGCGCTGGCCGATGGTGTAAAATTCGATGCCGTCGTGATGGCCGAGAACGCGCCCGTGCAAATCCACAATCTCGCCGCGATGCTTTTGCACGAGGTTCGCCTGTTCCAGAAACTTTCCATAATCGTTGTCCGGTACGAAGCAGATTTCCATGCTCTCCTCCTTGTCGGCGGTCTTGAGCTGGCAATGGCGCGCGACTTCGCGGGTGTCGCTCTTGGTCTTTTCACCGAGTGGGAACAGGGCACGCGCGAGTTGGTCCTGCCGCAGCGAAAAGAGGAAGTAGCTCTGGTCTTTGCGCCGGTCGCGTCCGCGCTTGAGCAGCACCCGGCCATCGTCGCGCCGTTCCAGCCGCGCGAAGTGGCCGGTGGCGACGTATTGTGCGCCAAGCTGGTCGGCCCGGCCAATCAGCCGTCCAAACTTCAGATTCTGATTGCACATCACGCACGGGTTTGGTGTGCGGCCCGCCTTGTATTCGTCGGCAAAATACTGGATGACCTTGCTCTGAAACTCCGCCGACTCGTCAATGAGGTAGTAGGGGATGCCGAGCTTGTGGCAAACGGCGCGGGCGTCGGTGACGGCCTGCGGGCCGCAGCATTTGTCCTCGGCGCGGTTCACGCAATCCTGCGGCCAGAGCTTGAGCGTGATGCCGATGACCTCATAACCCTGCTCCAGCAACAACGCCGCCGTGGCGGAGGAGTCCACTCCGCCGCTCATGCCGACGACGATGCGCTGACGCTTTTGCGAATTCACAGAGGGACATTATACAATGCGCGGATGGCGTGTAAAATGGTTTGCGAAGTGCGTTACAATAACCAGCCTCCACAGTTCAAAAGCGGCGGAGGGCCGCCGCAGTGCAAGACGCTGTGCGCGACATGATGATTCCTGAGATACGTGAAGCGTTTTGGAGTGCGCCAGCCCTCTGGCGCTTTATCTCGCGTGCGGAAAAACGCATTTTCAATCGCTCCGCCGGGACGGATGATTTGCTTCGACCAGCAACCAGCCCCGAAAGCGTTCGGGGCTGGCTAATTTCCGGTTGCCGCTCCGCGACTCGATTGGGCTACTTCACTTTTTCCACCACCAGCTACTCAAGATTCTATTTCAAATAAGTACAATGACCTTGCAACCACTGTGCGTCCCGGTCGGTTGCCGAGGTGTGAGCCACATGTGCTTGTCCCAGCGGCACCAAGGTGGTCGGCTCCAGCCACCGATGACTCTCCGCGTGGCCATCGGCAAAAGAAAACCGGCCCGATCCATTATGGTAACTGGCGGGATAATCACACATCCAATAAGGGTTGCTTGTTCCTGTTCCATCGGCACTGCCGGTATTGCTCATATCCACGCAAAGCGAGGAGTCATTAATTGTGTCGCTACGCTCGTCCACAGTGACATAAATATCCGACGGCGTCCGTATTTGTTGACTCTTTGTAAAGATTTTATATTGGCTGCCGCCTCCCTGAAGCCAATAGCCCGGGGTGATAGGATTCAGGCGGTTATTCATTGAGACGCTGCGCACAAAATCACTTCTGTCGCCGGGACACTTGTAGATTCCTGGAACAGTAATATACCGGGCTAAAGCTGATTGTTTTGGATCCAACAGCAATGAGGCATTGGTCGCATCGAACGGATCGCTCATATCGCCCGCCACCCAGTCGTCAACGACGGGCATCTGGTCATCGCTGTCGTGGCAATACATGCTCCAGGCCAGGACAAGTTGCCGATGGTTGCTCGTGCATTGCGCCCCTTGAGCCGTGGCTTTGGAACGTCCCAGAACCGGAAGCAGCAGCGAGGCGAGAATGGCGATGATGGCAATGACCACCAGCAGTTCGAGCAACGTAAATGCCCGCTTTTGGATGTGAATGCCGGAAGAATTCACGGGGTTCGATTCTAAGGGTGCGCCGTTAGAAGGTCACCTTGGAAAACGTGGCATCACAAGGATAGTCTGCATCACCGAAGATTCGAAGGCCGATGAGACCGGTGGAAAAGGTCGAATCCATGACCCGCAGGACTCTAACGTCGTTTAAGCGAACCTCGATCAAGGGTCCCCGGGCGGTAACCGCGACTTTTGCCGATTGGCCCATGGAAGAAAACACCCGTCCCTGGTAGGAAGCAAGGGTGGTCTCATCCCCGGATATTCTCTTTATCAAAGCGATGTGTCCCGCATCATCCCTCGGCGTGCCACCGGGGGCGAAGATGATGATGTAGCCGTTGTCGGCGTCCTGCATTCGAATTGCCAGACTCGCTTCACGATTGGTGCTGCTGGCGATGGCCGACAAGGTGACATCGTGGTATTCCTTGCCTGAAGCCAGGATGCTGTATCCGGTGGTGCTATGTCCGTAGATTACACCGTTTGTCCAATTCCATTGTTCGCTGTCACCGCGTAAAACCGACCAATCTTTTGGAATGCCCTGAATGGGTTTGTTTGCATTGTAGATAATGATGGTCGCTGTTCCCGCCACCAGCAACACGCCCACGCTGACAACGATTGCTGTTTTAGCTTTTGTCCATGCCATAAGTTTCAGTGCTCCTTTGATGAGGGTCAGGGTTGAACTGCTGGTTGCCGTGTCTTTGGTAATCGCCGCGGCAGTCCACTCCACCGCCCATGCCGCAGATGACGCGCTGACGCTTTTGCAAATTCACCAAAGGACATTTTATAATTTCCAGGTGTCGTGTAAAATCGTTTGCGAAGCACATTAAGTTTTCGTGTGCTTGCCGAATGGCTCAACCAGCATGAAAGCATGGTCAAGTCCGGTCAAGGACTGGAATTTCAAAACAGGTTTCCAAGTGGTTTCCAACGTGGAAAGAGGCGGATTCACAACCGTTAATTGGCCTTGGCCGCTTTACGGCTCGCGAATGCGGAAGAATTCCGCCTCCTTTGTCAGTGGCACGTTGAGTTGTTTGAGGGTGCCATCGCCAATGAAGATCGTATTCGTTGTCCATGTCCCGCTGGTTAAATTCGTCGTGCTCAGCACGGTATAACTTTGATTGGCGACGGTTTGGAAGCTGAAGATAAAGTTTGTGCCGGACAGTTGTGGCGGTTGAATTTCCACCGGCGCGACGGACGAAACTTGAAATGAAACGATGTAAGTCCCGAAATTGTCGTTGTAGGCACCGGGGCTGCCGTAAAAGCCCGGCGCGTCGGAAACTCCAAGGAAGAGCCGGCTGGCACCAGCGGGAATAAGGAACAGTTGCACCGCGCCTGAACCATCCCCGGTCCGGCCGTCTCCGATGAAGAATGTCTGATATAAAGCTGGTGAAAGATTGGTGAAAGCCGTGCCAATCGAAGTGAAGTCCAGGCTCGCCGGAGGGGCGCCGGTCGGAGCATCGGCAGGTGCAAAGACACCCACCAGCGCGCCTGCACCCGGCATTGTAATACCTGATATCCCGCCGAAGTCACCGGCAACCGAGTATCCGGTGGTGCCATTGATGGTCGGGCCGTAATAGCCGCCACTGACAATGGAGCCGTCCGCATCGTTGTGGCCAGTGCCGTTATTGAGTGTGATGATTCCAGTGACGCTTACCATGGAGAGAACCGTTGCATTGACCGGTAAATCGAATTCCACAGGAGGCACTCCACTACCATCCGGCAACCCTGCATTGCCCGCTCCATAAATCTCCGCATTCGCGGGAACAGCGTTGTTCGGGTAGATCATCTGTGAATTTGCGGCGACTACGCCGCTGAAGGTCAGCGCCAGCAACAGGCCGGCCGGTTTTGTGAATGTTGTTTTCATATTTCGCAAGGTTGTTTGCTCGGGGTTTGTGGCGTGACCATGCAACTCATTGGAAAGTCACGTCGGAAAAAGTGGCATCACAGGGATAGTCTTGATCACCAAAGATTCGAAGACCGATACGACCAGTCGCGAAGGTCGTATCCTCTGCCTGTAGCACGGTGACATCATTCAAGCGAACCTCGATCAAAGGGCCACGAGCGGCGACTTCGATTTTCACCGACTGGCCGATGGAAGGAAACCCTGGTCCGTGGCAGTAAGCGACAGCGGCGTCGTTCCCGGCTGTTCTTTTGTCCAGGCGGATGTGGCCGATCCCATAGTCCCAAGGGCAAGGAGTGCCATCGGGGGAATAGACAAGAATGTAGCCGTTGTCGGCATCCTGCATGCGGAGCGCCAGGCTCGCCTCGCGGTTGGTGGTGCTGGCGATGACCGACAAGGTGAAATCGCCGTATTTCTTGCTTGAAGCCAGAATGCTGTCTCCGGTGGTACTATGCGCGTTGATCTTGCCGCCGGCCCAAGTCCAGCCTCTGCTGTCACCGCTGATCACCGACCATCCGGCCGGAATGGGATTCTCCAGGTTCCAAACAGTGACCGTCGCCGTTCCCGCGGCCAGCACACACACGCTGACAACGACTGCCGTTTTGGCTTTGGCCCAAGCCATAAGTTTCAACGCTCCCTTGATGAGGGTCAGGGTTGAACCGCTGGCTGCCACGCCTTTCACAATCGCCACGGCTGTCACGGATTTTGCCAGCGCCACGGGCGCGGCTTGAACGGAGTTGGCGGAAACCGCTCCGGCAATGATCGCCGTCGTCGAGGAAATGCCGCGTTTGGAAAAATACCGGTGCAGTTTTTCCAGCGCCCGGTTCACCCGCATCTTCGCCGCGTCTTCACTCGCGCCCAGTGCCGCGCCGACTTCCTTGAAATTTCGGCCTTCAAAAAATCGCAGCACCACGGCGTCGTGATCTTTTTGCCCAAGTTGTTCCATCGCCCCATCCAACCATGGAGCGATTTGATTCCAAGTTTCGTCGGGCACCGGTTCGTTCGCGGCTTCATTCAAAATGGATTGCATGTGCGCCTCCTGTTCGCGGCGTTGCCGCCGCCGTTGAATGGTCAGCGCATTGGCACTCGCATATCGCGCCGTTCGGCAAAGCCAGCCCGGCAAAATGGTCTTCGGGCCGAGCGACCCCGCCTTGCGCGCCAGAATGATGAAAACCGCCTGTGTGATTTCCTCGGCCAGATGCGGGTCGCGCACCTGCCGCAGCGCCACGGAATAAACCAGATTGACGTGGCGCGAGACGAGCGCGGCGAACGCCTCCTCGGAATTGCGCCGGACATATTCCCGCAGCAAGGGCAAGTCATCATTCATGATTCCACTCATATATCTACGCCGCCGCGAAAAGGTAACAGATTATTTTTGGGCTTTTCGAGGACCTGTCTTCGCTGCGCTTCGCCGCGGCAAGCGAGGACGAGAACGAAGCCGGTCCTTGGATGATTGACAGTGTTTTCCATCATGTTTATTGTGCCGCAAGGCGGCAAACGCCCCCGCCATGCCTGAAAATCCAAAATCATTTATTGCGCAATAGTAAAATTTATGCCAAGTATAAGAGAACAAATGGCAACCATTGCCAAGCGATGACCAACAGTACAACACAACGACTCAACCACCCGGCGCGGGGGCCGGGCGCCGCGCCGCCGAAACAAGGACTTTACGATCCGCGCTTCGAGCATGAAGCGTGCGGTGTGGGCTTTGTGGTCAACATCAAGGGCAAAAAATCGCACACCATCGTCCAGCAGGCGTTGCAGGTGTTGCGCAACCTCCAGCACCGCGGCGCGTGCGGTTCCGAGGCGAACACCGGCGACGGGGCGGGCGTTCTGATGCAGGTGCCCCACGCGTTCCTGGAGGAGGCGTGCCGCGAAGTGAAGATTGCCTTGCTGGGCCCGGGCGAATACGGCGTCGGCATGGTCTTTTTGCCGCCTCATCCCGCGGAACGCTACAAGTGCGAGGTGCTTTTCGAGGATATCGTCGCCACGGAAGGTCTGCAACTGCTGGGCTGGCGGACCGTGCCCACCGAACACAGTTCGCTGGGTCAGACCGCCATCGCGTCCGAGCCCATCGTGCGCCAGGTGTTCATCGCGCGTCCCGACGGCTTGGGCGACGACCTGGCCTTCGAGCGCAAGCTCTACGTCATCCGCAAACTGGCGGAGCGGGGCATCCGCGCCTCGGGCCTTCGGGGCGGTGACAAATTTTACGTCTGCAGCCTGTCCGCCAAAACGATGATTTATAAGGGCATGCTGATGCCGGAACAGGTGGAACGGTATTACCCCGACCTCACGGATTCGTCACTGGCCAGCGCTTTGTGCCTCGTGCATTCGCGCTTCAGCACGAACACGTTTCCCACCTGGGAACGCGCGCATCCCTACCGTTACGTGGCGCACAACGGCGAAATCAACACCCTGCGCGGCAACATCAACTGGATGCATGCCCGCCAGTCGCTGTTCGCGTCCGGTTTGTTCGGCGACGATCTCAAAAAACTGCTGCCGGTCATCAACGAGGACGGCAGCGACTCGGCCATGTTCGACAATGCGCTGGAGTTTCTCACGCTCACCGGCCGCCCCCTCCCGCACGCCGTGATGATGATGATTCCCGAGCCGTGGGAAAATCACGAGAGCATGAACGCGGAAAAACGGGCGTTCTACGAATACCATTCCTGCCTGCAGGAACCGTGGGACGGCCCCGCCTCCATCGCGTTCACGGACGGCGTGCGCATTGGCGCGGTGCTCGACCGCAACGGCCTGCGCCCCTCGCGTTACTACGTGACGAAGGATGGCCGCGTCATCATGGCCAGCGAAGTCGGCGTGCTCGATCTGCCGCCGGAGCTGATCGTCCAGAAAGGCCGCCTGCAGCCCGGCCGGATGTTCCTGATTGATACCGAGCAGGGCCGCATCGTGGCGGACGAGGAGTTGAAAAACAAAGTGGCCACGGAACATCCGTATCAGGTCTGGCTCGACCGGAACCACGTGCTGCTTGATAATTTGCCCGAGCCGACGCACGTTCACGAACCGGATCACCGGACCGTGTTCCAGCGCCAGCAGGCGTTCGGCTACACGTTCGAAGACCTGCGGTTTATTCTCGGCCCCATGGCCAACGACAGCGTGCAGCCGCTCGGCTCGATGGGCACCGACACGCCGCTCGCGGTGCTCTCAAACAAGCCGCAACTGCTCTACAACTATTTCAAACAGCTCTTCGCGCAGGTCACCAACCCGCCGATCGACCCCATCCGCGAGGAAATCATCACCTCCACGGAAACAATGGTTGGCTCGGAGGGCAACCTGCTCGAGCCCACCCCTAAAAGCTGCCGCATGATCAGGCTGGAGCATCCCATCCTCACGAACGAGGACCTCGAAAAGCTCCGGCTGGTGGATCGCCCCGGCTTCATGCCGGTCACGCTGCCGATTTTGTTCAAGGCGGCGGAAGGCGCCCGGGGACTGGAAGGCGCGCTCGACCAGTTGTTCGCGGCCACCGACAAGGCAATTGCTGGAGGCTCGAACATCATCATTCTTTCCGACCGCGGCATCAGCGCCGAAAACGCGCCGATTCCCGCGATGCTCGCCGTGGCGGGCCTGCATCATCATTTGATCCGGCAGGGCACCCGCACGCGCGTCGGGCTCGTGCTCGAGTCGGGCGAGCCGCGCGAAGTTCACCATTTTGCGCTGCTCATCGGCTACGGTTGCAGCGCCATCAATCCCTACCTCGCGTTCGACTCGCTCGACGACATGATCCGCGATGGATTGCTCGTGGACATGGACCACCAGACCGCCATAAAAAAATACATCAAGGCGGTGGTCAAAGGCGTGGTAAAAACGATGGCCAAGATGGGCATCTCCACCATCCAGAGCTATCGTGGCGCGCAGATTTTCGAGGCCATCGGGTTGAACCACAACGTCATTGACCGGTACTTCACCTGGACGGTGTCGCGCATCGAAGGTGTCGGCTTGGACGTGCTGGCCGAAGAGGCGCTGGTCCGCCACCGCCAGGCCTTCCCTGAACGCCAGGTCAATCCCGACTCGTCGGGGCTTGACCCCGGCGGCCAGTACCAGTGGCGCAGCGACGGCGAGTTCCACCTGTTCAACCCGCAGTCCATCCACAAGCTGCAAATCGCCTGCCGCCTCGGCAGCTACAAGCTGTTCAAGGAATACGCGGAATTGATCAACCACCAGGCGCAAAACCTCTGCACGCTGCGCGGACTGCTCGATTTCAATTGGGCGGAGAAATCCGTGCCCATCGAAGAGGTTGAGCCGGTCGAAGAAATCGTGAAACGGTTCAAGACCGGCGCGATGAGCTACGGCTCGATCAGCCAGGAAACGCACGAGGCGCTCGCCATCGCCATGAACCGCCTCGGCGGCAAGAGCAACACCGGCGAAGGCGGCGAAGATCCCGAGCGCTACGTTCCGTTGCCCAACGGTGACTCGAAAAACAGCGCGATCAAGCAGGTCGCGTCGGGCCGCTTCGGCGTGACGAGCCAGTATCTCGTCAACGCGAAGGAACTTCAGATCAAGATGGCCCAGGGCGCAAAGCCGGGCGAGGGCGGCGAACTGCCCGGCCGCAAGGTTTATCCGTGGATCGCCAAAACCCGGCTTACCACGCCGGGCGTCGGTCTGATTTCGCCGCCGCCGCACCACGACATTTATTCCATCGAAGACCTCGCCCAGTTGATCCACGACCTGAAGAACGCGAACCGCAACGCGCGCGTGAGCGTGAAGCTGGTCGCGGAGGTCGGCGTGGGCACCGTCGCCGCCGGCGTCGCCAAGGCGCACGCCGATGTGGTGCTCATCAGCGGTTACGACGGCGGCACGGGCGCGTCGCCGCTCTCTTCCATCAAGCATTCGGGCATTCCGTGGGAACTCGGCCTGGCCGAGACCCACCAGACGCTCGTGCTCAACAATCTCCGCAGCCGCATTTATGTCGAGGCCGACGGCCAGCTCAAGACGGGCCGCGACGTGGCGGTCGCCGCGCTGCTCGGCGCGGAGGAATTTGGTTTTGCCACCGCGCCGCTCGTCGCGCTCGGCTGTCTCATGATGCGCGTATGCCATTTGAACACCTGCCCGGTGGGCGTGGCCACCCAGGACCCGCAGCTCCGCAAATTCTTCACGGGCAGCCCGGACCACGTGGTCAATTTCATGCGGTTCATCGCCACGGAATTGCGCGAGATCATGGCCCGACTCGGCTTCCGGACGGTGAACGAAATGATCGGCCGCACGGACAAGCTGGCCCCGCGGAAGGCGATTGAGCATTGGAAGGCGAAGGGCCTCGACTTCACGAGCGTTTTGCAACGGCCGGATGTCTGGCCGGAGGTCATCCGCTACCGGCAGATTGACCAGGATCACGGCATAAAAAAGTCGCTCGACGTGACACGGTTGCTGGACATTTGCGAACCGGCCATCGAACGCAGCGAGCGCGTCCACGCCGACCTGCCCATCCGCAACGTCCACCGCGTCGTCGGCACCATCGTCGGCAGCGAGGTGACGAAGAAGTGGGGCCCGAACGGCCTGCCGGAGGACACCATCAATCTCAAGTTCAACGGCAGCGCGGGTCAGAGCTTCGGCGCGTTCATTCCCAAGGGCATGACGCTCGAACTCGAAGGCGACGCGAACGATTATTTGGGCAAGGGCCTCAGCGGCGGCAAAATCATCGTCTATCCGCCGGCAGGTTCGACTTTTGTCGCCGGGGAAAACATCGTCATCGGCAACGTGGCATTCTATGGGGCCACGAGCGGCGAGGCGTTCGTGCGCGGCATGGCGGGCGAACGGTTCGGCGTGCGGAACAGCGGCGTCAACGCGGTCGTCGAGGCCATCGGCGATCATGGTTGCGAATACATGACCGGTGGACGCGTGATTGTTCTGGGCCGGACCGGACGCAACTTCGCCGCAGGCATGAGCGGCGGCATTGCCTACGTGCTGGATGAAGCCGGCGATTTCCCGGCGCGTTGCAACCAGGAAATGGTCGGTTTGGAAAAATTGAAGGACGCCGACGAGATCGAGATCATCTGGAAGTTGATCCAGCGCCACCAGGCTTACACGAAGAGCGACCGCGCCGCGAAGGTGCTGGCGGACTGGCGGAAGCTCGTGCCGAAGTTCGTCAAGGTGATGCCGAAGGATTACCAGCGCGTGCTCGAATCCATGAAGAAGGTGAAAGAGCAGGGCCTGACCGGCGACCAGGCCATCATGGCCGCGTTCGAGGAAAACGTCCGCGACATCGCGCGCGTCGGCGGCGGGTAATCGGGGAACTTTAACGCAGAGGCGCAGAGGACGCAAAGAAACGCAAAGAAGACTTTATTGAAACGGCGAAATTTCGTTCACTGAATCCATTTAACGGATGGAACCATGCACGAGAACGAGATTTCCAATCTGATTATTGGCGCGGCAATTGAAGTGCATAAGTATTTCGGGCCGGGTTTGGTGGAGCAGGTTTATGAAGAAGCGTTGTGCCACGAGTTGTCGTTGCGCGGCATCCGCTTCGAGCGGCAGAAGTTCGTGCCCATCCCTTACAAGGGCGTGAAACTCGGTGTGCCGCTCCGGTTGGATTTGATCGTTGAGGGAAAAGTGATTGTTGATTTGAAGGCAAAAGAAGAAGTGATTGCGCTCGACGGCGCGAAGTTCTTGAGCTATCTGCGCCTGTCGAATCTGCGGCTCGGCTTGATCATCAACTTTCACTCGCTGGTATTGAAAGACGGGATTTCGCGGGTGGTTAACGGATTACAACTGCCGCTGCCTGAGCCTGGTTCGTTCAGCCTTCGACATTTTTATGAAAAATTTTAACGCAAAGACTCGAAGCGCGCAGAGTAACACAGAGAATATTTTCAAATTCTTCTCTGCGCCCCTCCGCGTTCTCTGCGTCTCTGCGTTTAATCGGTTTCAACCAATCAACTGACGATGGGCAAACCCACGGGATTCATCGAGTACCTGCGCGAACTGCCGGCGGACCGTCCGCCGGTAGCGCGCATTGCGGACTGGAAGGAATTTCACCTGCACCTGCCGGAGGCCGCTCTGCGCAAACAGGGCGCGCGCTGCATGGATTGCGGCACCCCCTTCTGCCACACCGGCGTGCTCCTCAGCGGCATGGCCAGCGGCTGCCCCATCCACAACCTCATCCCGGAATGGAACGACCTCATCTATCGCGGTCTGTGGAAGGAAGCGCTTGAGCGGCTCCACAAGACGAACAATTTCCCCGAATTCACCGGTCGCGTCTGCCCCGCGCCGTGTGAAGGCTCGTGCGTGCTCGGCATCAACGCCCCGCCCGTCACCATCAAAAACATCGAGTGCGCCCTCATTGACCGCGGCTGGGACGAAGGCTGGGTCACCGCCGACCCGCCGAAGCAGCGCACCGGCAAAAAGGTGGCCGTCGTCGGCTCCGGCCCGGCCGGTATTTGCGCCGCCGCGCAACTGAACAAGGCCGGCCACACCGTCACCGTTTTCGAACGCGCCGACCGCCCCGGCGGGCTGCTCATGTACGGCATCCCGAACATGAAACTCGACAAGGAACAGGTCGTGATGCGCCGCATCCGGCAGCTCGAAGCTGAAGGCATCCGGTTCGTCTGCAACACCGACGTGGGCGGAAATTATCCGGCGGAAAAACTGCTCAAGGAATTCGACGCCGTGATCCTCGCAACCGGCGCGACGAAACCGCGCGACCTGCCCATCGAAGGCCGGAACCTCAAGGGCGTTCACTTCGCGATGGAATTTCTCACTGCGAACACGAAGAGCATTCTCGACGGGAAAAAGAACGGCAGCTTCATTTCCGCCGCCGGCAAGGACGTCGTCGTCATCGGCGGCGGCGACACCGGGACGGACTGCGTGGGCACTTCAATGCGCCACGGCTGCCGGAGCTTGGTGCAGCTTGAGATTTTGCCCAGGCCGCCGGAAGAGCGCGCCGCGGACAATCCGTGGCCCGAATGGCCGAAGATTTATCTCATGGACTACGGCCAGGTGGAAGCCGCCGCGAAGTTCGGTGCCGACCCGCGCATTTATCTCACCACCGCGACGAAGTTTGAAGGCGATGCGAACGGCCAGGTGAAAGCCATCCACACCGTGCAGGTGAAATGGGAGAAAAACGACAAGGACCAGTTCATTCCGAAGAACGTGCCCGGCACGGAAAAAGTTTTGTCCGCGCAACTGGTTCTGCTGGCGATGGGCTTTCTCGGCCCGGAACAGCCGTTGCTCGACGCACTCAAGCTCGAACGCGACCCGCGCACGAACGTGAAGGCCGAATTCGAGAAATACTCGACGAACCTCAAGGGCGTGTTTGCCTGTGGCGATTGCCGTCGCGGCCAGAGCCTCGTGGTGTGGGCTTTCAACGAGGGCAGGGGAGCCGCGAGGGAATGTGATCGCTATTTGATGGGTTCGACAGACCTACCGTAAGTTTTGCCGCGCGTAACTTGAGCCGCTTGGGATTTGAGCCATTTGGGAAATGGCGAAAAGGATTTGCCAGCGGCGGCCGTGAGGCCGACTGAGCGGGAGCGATGAAGCCCACCGGCGAAGGCCCGCGAGTCCATGCGACCGGTATTTAATGGGAAACACGGACTTGCCATAGGGTGGCAAGGCTGAAACAAAAAACTTTGGCATTTAGCGTTCAGCCTTTGGCTTTGCTTTTCGCCTTTTACGCGTGCCCACCGCGTGAGGCAACGCCTTTTACGCGGCCATCTGCTAACTCCCACCTCCGATCGGCGATCTCCCCATCGGGTGCAACTGGCCGGACCCGGTGATCTGCCAGTCTTCGCGGAAACGCCCCTCATCACAACGGCCCACGATCTGCACCCGGGACACCGGTTTGAGAATTTTTATTTCGCCGTGTAATTCGCGATCCATAAAACGCTGCGTTTGGCCGGGGTCCCATTGGGAGCCGGAACCCATGAACGTGTAAGTCATTGCCGGGAGACGTTTCGGGAAGGCGGAGTTGTCACCCGCCGTGTAGGTGATGGTGCGGTCATCCCACATATAGGCCCGGAAACGGAAGTTGTGCAATGTCTGCCCGCTGGTGTTGACCATGACAAAGTATTGTGCGCCCCCGCCAGGGATGGGCTCAAGCCTGGCGTCGATCGGGGCGAACGCCGTGTCCTGCAAGGACTCGCAGCCAGTCAACCCAGCGAGGCCGAAACACCCGGACAGCAACGTCACCGCGATCCGTGCCAACTGAATCCAATTCTTCATATCATCCTTCCTTTTATGTGGCCTGCCACGTGAGGCTGACCTGTCCACCATAGCCTCCGGCGACGGTGGAACGCCTTTAACAGGGCGTGGTCCCACAGGACTTTACGCCCTTACGTGGCCCACCGCGTGGCGACTTGTCCATCGTAGTCCTGCAACACAGGACGAAGTTGGAAGCTTTCCGCGGCCAATGTGGAACAGCCACCGGTCGCTGGCAATGGCATATTAGGTGAAATCCTCCCCAATGCCAGCCGCGTGAGGCGACCTGTCCACCAGCTTGTCGCGCAAAAGCGTAGCGACGGCGGAAGTCCCGCACGTGGGACGAAGACGTTTGCGCTTCGGGTCATCTGCCGGTACTCCAAACGGCCAAAGAACGACACGATCGCACAAGTGCTCGGCAAGCCGCCAAGGCGGCAGGCGTTGAGTTGAAGATTACCGACACCGAAATTTTGGTGGCTTCGTAATTCAGTTTCCAATTCCACCGAATTAGAACCCTCCCCGCTTTCCAACACTTCGCCATCAAACACGATGGGTTTGTGTTTTTTAAGATTTGAAATGCCTTTCTAGGGCGGATGGCGCGTGAACCTCGACCGGGATTTGCTCAGGTATGGGGAAGACCGGCATTGACGGCATCCTTGGCCAGCTTTCCATTCACCAAACGCCAGATGCCCTGTGGATTCCCGTCCCGGAGCGCCTCCGGCAGCAGTGACGCGGGAAAATCCTGATAGCAGACGGGACGGGCAAAACGATACAACGCGGCCGTTCCAACCGAAGTAAAGCGCACGTCGGTCGTGGCGGGATACGGGCCGCCGTGGTTCATCGAAGGACACACTTCAACACCGGTCGGGAAACCGTTGATGAGCAACCGGCCTGCCTTGCGTTCCAAAATCTGCAGCAACCGTTTCGCGTGCTGAAGATCGTTGGGTGTGCCATGCACCGTGGCCGTGAGCTGGCCTTCCAGATTTTTCGCGATGTCCTCCAGTTCCGACATGGTTTTCGCCGAGACCAATACGGCGAACGGCCCGAACACTTCCTCGGCCAGTTCGGAATGCTTCCGGAAATTTTTTGCGTCGGTGCAGACCAACACCGGTTCGCCGTGCGTTTTCCCGGCATCCGGCTTTTCCTTCGAACGCGCGAGCAATTTCACCCCGCTGGTTCCGGACGCGCGGGCAAGTCCCTGGTGATACGATTCGCAAATTCCCGCGTGCAGCATCGTGGCGGGCGCAACACTTTCGAATGATTGTCCGAGCGTCCTCTGAAATTGATCGAACCCGGCGCTCTGCAAACCGAAAATCAAGCCGGGCTTGGTGCAGAATTGCCCGACTCCCATCGTCACCGATGCCCGCAAGCCTTCGGATATTTTGGCCATCTGCCCGCGCATTGCTTCCGGCAGAATAAAAATGGGATTCAGGCTGCTCATCTCGGCGAACACCGGAATCGGCTCCGGCCGCGCGGCGGCCGCGTCAAACAAGGCTCGTCCGGCGGCGCGCGAACCGGTGAAGCCAACCGCGCGGGCGATTGGATGCCGCACCAGTGCCATGCCAATCACCTTGCCGGCCCCGTGCAACATTGAGAACACACCGGCAGGCAGGCTGCACGCCGCCACCGCCCGGCGAATGGCGGTCGCGACCAGTTCCGACGTGCCCGGATGACCGCTGTGCGCTTTTACCACCACCGGGTTGCCGGTTGCCAATGCCGACGCGGTGTCACCTCCGGCCACGGAAAACGCCAGCGGGAAATTGCTCGACCCGAAAACGATCACCGGGCCGATGGGAATCAGCATCCGCCGCAAGTCGGGTTTGGGCGCCGGTTGGCGGTCGGGTATGGCCGTGTCAATCCGCGCGTCCACCCACGAACCTTCCCGGGCAACCTGCGCGAAGAGTTTGAGTTGACCGGCAGTGCGCGCGCGCTCGCCCGTCAGCCGCGCTTCGGGCAATCCGGTTTCCTGATGCGCGCGGATGATAAGGTCATCGCCCAACGCCAGAATTTCATCGGCCATGCGTTCGAGAAAAGCCGCGCGCTGTTCGCCGGTGGTTTCGCGATACGTTTCGAAGGCCGCCCCGGCCAGTTCCATGGCGGCATTCACTTCCTTTTCGCCTGACATGCGGAATTCAGTCGGCAAAGGCTTGCTGTCCAGCGGGCTGATGGCGCGGAAAGTTTTCCCCGCACCGGGACTCAGTTGGTCGCCAATAAAATTCTGGCCGTGCAAATTCATAGCGGCGCGTCAAACTACCATCACGGGATTCCTGAGCCAACCGATTCCGGTGATTTCGATCTCGACCACATCCCGCGCCTGCAGCGTAAAGGTTTCGGGCGGAACGATGCCGGTTCCCGTCAGCAGCACGGCTCCGTGGGGAAAAGCCTGGCTGCGAAAGAGAAACCCGGCCAGTTCCTCGAAGCGGCGTTTGATCTGGCCGACCGAGGTCTCGCCCGCAAAAACGCTTTCGCCGTTTCGCCGGATGGCCAGCCGGATTTTCCATTCCCGTGCCGTCGCTTCCGTCGCGCCCACCATGATCCAGGGACCCAGCGCGCAGGAGCGATCGTAGATTTTTGCCTGCGGTAGATAGAGAAGATTTTCCCCTTCGATGTCGCGCGAACTCATGTCGTTGCCAATCGTGTGGCCGACGATTTTGCCCTTTGAATTCAACACCAGAGCCAGCTCCGGCTCCGGCACATTCCAGCGGGCGTCCCGGCGGATGCCGGCCGGTTCGCCGGTCGCGACGACTTTTTCGGCAATGGATTTGAAAAAGAGTTCCGGCCGCTCCGCCGCATAAACCTTGTCGTAGGCGGTGGCGCTGAAATCGGATTCCTTCATGCGGGCGGTCTTGCTGCGCAGGTAGGTGACGCCCGCCGCCCAGACTTCCTGCCGCTCCACCGGTGCGCACAATTGAATTTCCGACAACGCCAGGCGCGGCAAATTTTGCTTCACGATTTGGTTTAGTTGCGAAACCGGGTTGTCGCTTTCCAGCAGCGGATGCATTTGATTGACTCCCGCCGGGGTCAGGTCGAGCAACGTGGAGTCGTCCGCGACCAAACCCACGCGGACTTCGCCTTGCTTGTTCTTGAATCGGCAGAGTTTCATAAATAAGACTTTAATACAGGCGTAGCGGCTTTCGGCAGAAAGCCGCGCTCTTTCAGTTTCTCCACATTTGCGGCGCTCTGCCGGGCCGCCGCTTACGCCGTTGACGGGCGCCCGGTCATGGTAATTTGCCGCCCGGCTTGCGGCAGCAGAAATGCCAGCCCGGCGCAAACCAGCATTCCCACACCCAGCACGCTGAAGGGAATCGCCGTGGTCTGATATTCATTTTTCAACCAGCCTACGAGGTAATTGCCCGCATAACCACCCAGATTGCCAAAGGCATTTACCAGTCCCATTACAATGCCCATCGCGGCACGCGGCAAAGTTTCACTGGGAATGGCCCAGAACGGAGCCATCGCCGCGAATGGACCGGGAATGGCGAGGCACATCAACGCATAAGAAATCCAAAAATGTTGTCTGAACAGCACGCTGAGAATGAGACTGGCTCCGCTCATGAAATAAACCGCCGCGACATGACCCCGGCGCTCATGGGTTTTGTCCGAATGCCACGAGTTGAGAATCATGATGACCGCCGTCACCGCATAAGGAACCGCGAATAAAAATCCGTATTGCACCGCACTGAAACCCTTGCCCTTCAATCCATCCGTGAAAAATGTCATGCAGCCGTAAGCCGCACAGTTGTGCAAAAAATAAAGTGCGATCATGACCAGAATGGACGGGTGCCGGAACCTTTCGAGCCAGGAAATTTTTTGCGGCGGCTCCAGCTCCGCCGATTCTTTTTGCAAGGTGGTTTCAAGAAAATTTTTCTCTTCTGGAGAAATCCAGCTTGCTTCGCTTGGATGATCGCGGATGCAAAACCACCAGATGGGCAGCCAGATGAACGGCAAAATTCCTTCGAGAATGAGCATCGCTTGCCAGCCGTATTGGCCAAGCAGCCAGCCGGTGATCGGCGCGGAGCCGGCGACGGCGAGCGGCTGGCAAAGTTGCCAATAGGCGTTGGCGCGCGCGCGTTCGGCGCGCGGAAACCAATTGGCCAGCAGCACGAGAGTTGCCGGAAACACGCCGCTTTCGGCCACACCCAGCAGGAAACGCATCCATTCAAATTGCCTGAACGTGTGTGCCAGCCCGCAACCAATAGCACAAATGCCCCAGCCGATCAGGCACAGGCTGATGATCTTGCGGGCGCTCCAATACGATGCCAGATAGCCGCCCGGAATCTGCAGCAGGAGGTAGCCAAAGAAGAAAATGCCCGCGGCTTCGCCCTTCATGCGGTCGTCCATGAACAGGTCTTTCATCATGTTTGAAATTTTCGGGTCGAGCGCGAGCGAGACGTTGGTGCGATCGATGTACGAGATCGTGTACATAAGCAGCGCGGCGGGGATGATGCGCAACCAACGTTGTTGTGTCATAAACTCGGAATGCGTTTTTTAACAAGCTGGTTGAAGCGCGTCGAACCTTAATTCTGATTTTCATTTTTTCCAGACGTGCTTCAATAACTCCCATGAGTTCCAGCCATGACGTGTTCGATTCCGCCACCCCGGATATTTACCGGATTCAAACCCACGCCCCCGGTCCGGCGGGGAGCCTGCCGATTACCGGGGAAATGCTCCGGAACAGTCCCAGCGGCGATTTGTTTGGGATGACACAAAATGCCGGCATGGGCTGGAATCCGGCCGAGGCCGGGCGCAAACAGTTCCTGATTCTCAGCACCCAGGGCGGACTGCGTGCTCCCGACGGCAAACCGATTGCCCTCGGCTACCACACCGGGCATTGGGAAATCGGATTGCTTGTTCAAGCCGCCGCGGAGGAATTTCGCCAATTGCAAACCATTCCTTTCGCCGGTTTTTGCTCCGACCCGTGCGACGGCCGGACACAGGGAACAACGGGCATGTTCGACAGCCTGCCGTATCGAAATGACGCCGCCATCATTTTCCGGCGTCTGGCCCGCTCGCTGCCCCTGCGCGCCGGGGTGCTCGGCATCGCCACCTGTGACAAAGGTTTGCCGGCGATGATGATGGCCGTCGCGGGTTTGCACGACTTGCCTTGCGTGGTTGTCCCCGGCGGAGTCACGTTGCCGGCCGACGCGGCTGAAGATGCCGGCACGGTGCAAACGTTGGGAACCCGCTTCGCGCATGGACTGGTTACGCTGTCGGAAGCCGCTGAACTGGGTTGCCGCGCCTGCGGCTCGCCGGGCGGCGGCTGCCAATTTCTGGGCACGGCGGCGACGGCGCAGGTGGTCAGCGAAGCGCTCGGGCTTTCATTGCCGCATTCAGCACTCGCACCTTCGGGACAACCGGTGTGGCTGGACATGGCCCGGCGTTCGGCCCGCGCGCTGCATCAATTGCATGAACGCAAGCTCAAAATGCGTGATGTTCTGACTGCCGAGAGTATCCACAATGCAATGGTGATTCATGCCGCATTCGGTGGTTCAACGAATCTGCTCCTGCACATCCCGGCCATTGCCCACGCCGCCGGGCTGAAACTTCCGACGGTGGAGGATTGGATTTCCGTCAATCGCCGTGTTCCCCGGCTGGTCAGCGTGTTGCCGAACGGCCCGATTCATCATCCCACGGTCCGCGTGTTCCTGGCGGGCGGCGTGCCGGAAGTGATGTTGCATCTGCGCCGATTGGGCTTGCTCAACGGGGAGGTGCTCACGGTCACGGGAAAAACCCTGGGCGAGAACCTGGATTGGTGGGAGAAATCCGAACGGCGCTGGCGTTTCCGGGAATTATTGAAGCAGCAGGACGGTGTGGACGCCGACGAAGTCATCTTTCCGCCGGACAAAGCCCGGGAACGCGGCCTGACCAGCACGCTCGTGTTTCCACGCGGCAATCTCGCGCCGGAAGGTGCCGTGGTGAAAGCCACGGCGATTGATCCGTCGATCGTGGACGCGGATGGCGTATATCGCAAGGAAGGGCCGGCCCGCGTTTTTGTGAACGAAAAGGACGCGATGGTGGCCATCAAACAAGGGCGCATCAAAGCCGGTGACGTGCTGGTGCTGACCGGCGTTGGGCCGATGGGCACGGGCATGGAGGAAACCTACCAGGTCACCGGTGCGCTCAAACATTTATCCTTTGGCAAACAGGTCGCCTTGCTGACCGACGCGCGTTTTTCGGGGCTTTCAACCGGCGCGTGCATCGGGCATATCGGCCCCGAAGGACTGGCGGGCGGCCCCATCGGCAAGGTTTTGGACGGCGACATCATCCGCATTCACATTGATTGCAGGCACAACAAGGGGAGTGTTGATCTGGTCGGCGAAGGCAAACGCCGCTTCACGCCGGAGGAAGGCCGGCGGGTTTTGGCAGCCCGTGGACTGCGAAATGATCTTGCGTCGAATGCCGCTTTGCCGGAGGACACGCGGCTTTGGGCCGCCCTGCAACTGGCCAGCGGCGGGACCTGGGCCGGGTGCGTGTATGACGCGGAGCAAATCATCGCAACGCTTAAAGCCGGCCACCAGGCGTTGAATTTGTCGTAAAACGAGCACGGGATTCTTGCCGCGCGGGGGAGAAATGTGTCAAAATCAGGGACCCCTTGGTTCAACACTCAACATTCAACACTCAACTCCGGCTTGCGTCGCGAGCAGGCATTCAACATTCAATGGCGCAGTCAGCCTTTCCCGCCGTCCGGTTTCATTCGCTCCGGAATTCTGCCCCTTACCGGGCCTGATTCACCCCTCAAATCACGCAATGTGTCCCTTATTCATTACGTTTCAGCCCGCTTGTGTTAAATATCCTGCATTGAATCAACCAAACTCGATTTTAATATGAACCAGTCTCTCCTCTATGGCACAGCGCGATGCCACGACGGCACCATCGAAACCGACAGTGCTCCTGGCTTTGACACCTGCCTCCCGTTCACTGTTCCCGTTCGGGAAAAAACTTCGCCAACCGCCGGGGGCGCCCCGCCTCAAGTCAAACCGACGCGCTCCCTGCACATCCTTTGCATTGATGACGACCTGCGGATCCGGGAACTCATGAATAGTTGTCTCACGCACTACAAGCATCGAGTGATGCTTGCCTCCGGCGGAAAACAAGGGTTGGAATTGTTTCGCACCGCCGCGCTGGAAAACCAGCCTTACGAAGTGGTCATCACCGATTTCGGCATGCCGGATATTGATGGCCGCCGGGTGGCCCGGGCGATCAAGGCGGAGTCCCCCAACACGCCCATCATCATGATGACGGGCTGGGGTGCGATGATGAAGGAAGAGGGGGAAACAGTACCGGCAGCGGATGTCGTGGTCAACAAACCGCCGCGCATGGCGGAACTGAACGACTTGCTGCTGCGGATGGCCGCGCCGGCCGCGTCTTGCGCTTAAACCGTTCCCGGCAACTGCACTTCCCCTCTTGTCGCGTCATAGCCTTGGCGAAGACGGATTTCCGTGCCGTTTTATGCCGGTGCCGGGGAAACGCAGAAAATAAACCCGCCTCCGCCTTCTTTTGTCTGACATTGGATGTTCGATGTTCGATGTTTCCCACCACGTGAGGCGAAGCCTTTTACGCGCCCTGCCGCGTGGCGCAGCTTTACGCGGCCTGCCGCCGTCGCGACAATAGAAGATACGATCGTGCTTTTTATTGTCGCGACGGACGGAGCTGAGTTTTGCTTTTGGCCGGCAATCACCACGGCTCCACCGAAGACCCGGCGCAGATTCGGATTAACCCGAAAACCGAAGTTGGAGTGATTTTCTGATTTGAATTTCATCCGCCATCTGGCGTGTTTGACTTTGGTTGGTTCTCAAGTAAATTTTCGCCACAAACCGCCGGTTTTGGAATCGCGACGTGCTTGATGATTTTTAGGATCGGCAACTTTTGGAAAAAACCAAAAAAAAATGCTGAAAACAAAGCATCTGTCAGGGCAGTTCCTCTGGGCTGCGATAATTCTGTTTTGCGGAATTCGCCCGGTTTTTGCTGCGGGGGGGAAGATTTTGCCCGGTCATGTGCCGCGAGTGGTGTCAAGCTTGACGGCGAAAGGACTGCTCCCCGCGACCAACCAGTTGCGGCTGGCCATTGGTCTGCCGCTGCGCGACGTGGCGGGCTTGGACAATTTTCTGGCGCAAGTCTATGACCCGGCCAGCCCGAATTTCCGGCAATACCTGACGCCGGAAGAATGCAGCGCGCGGTTCGGCCCGACGGAACAGGATTACGCGGCGGTGAAAAATTTTGCGCGGACGAACGGCCTGGCCGTCACCACGACTTACGGCAACCGGCTGGTGTTGGATGTGGCTGGCCCGGTGGCGGCGGTTGAAAGCGCTTTTCACGTCACGCTGCGCACGTATCGGCATCCGACCGAAGCGCGCAATTTTTTTGCGCCGGACGTGGAGCCGACGGTGGATGCGGCGTTGCCGGTGGTTGACATTCAAGGGTTGAGCGATTTTTCGCGGCCGCACCCGAAGCGGCATCGGATGGATGCGGCGGCGGTGGCGAAAGCCGTGACGAAAAGTGGTTCGGCTCCGGGCGGCTCTTATTTTGGCAACGATTTTCGGAACGCCTATGTGCCGGGCACGACATTGACTGGCGCGGGCCAAATGGTCGGGCTGGTGGAGTTCGATGGTTTTTATTCCAAGGACATCGCCGCTTATGCGACGGCGGCGGGAAACGGGCGGACGAAAATTGTCATCCAGACCGTTTTGCTGGACGGCTACAATGGCGTGCCGACAACCGGTGCCAACAGCGGCAATGTCGAAGTTGCACTGGACATTGAGATGGCGATGGCCATGGCCCCGGGTCTGTCAAAAATAATTGTCTTCTCCGGCGGCCCCAACGGTGCGCCAAACGACGTTTTAAACGCGATGGCGGCGAACAACACGGTGAAAAATTTGAGCTGCGGCTGGGGTTGGGGCGGCGGTCCCAGTGCAACAACGGACGCCATTTTCCGGCAGCTGGCGGCGCAGGGACAATCGTTCTTCAGCGCTTCGGGTGACAGCGACGCTTTTACGACCGGTGCCAATTCCGTTAATGGCGTTGATAACCCGTCATTGGCCAACGCGCCGTCCAGCTCGCCTTACATCACGCAGGTGGGCGGCACGACGTTGACGACGACCGGGCCGGGTGGAGCATGGCAGTCGGAAACGGTTTGGAACTGGGGCGGCGGCTCCGGCAGCAGTGGTGGCATCAGCAGTTACTACTCAATTCCGGCCTGGCAGACCAATGTGAGCATGACCGTCAACCGAGGCTCGACCACCAAACGCAACATTCCGGACGTGGCACTGACGGCCGACAATGTTTTTTGTTATTCGGACAACGGTCAGTCCGGTTCCGAGGGCGGCACCAGTTGTGCGGCGCCGTTGTGGGCAGGGTTGACGGCATTGGCGAATCAGCAGGCGGCCACGACCGGCAAACCGGCGGTCGGTTTCGTCAACCCGACGGTTTATGCGATTGGCACGGGCTCGGATTACGCGCAGGATTTTCATGACATCACCACCGGCGACAACACTTGGAGCAGCAGTCCGTCGCAATTTTACGCCGTTAAAGGATACGATCTTTGCACCGGCTGGGGCACGCCGGCGGGGCAAAACTTGATTGATGACCTGGTGGCGCATGGAAATTCGCCGGCGAATTCACTGGGAATTATTTCCGGTTTGGCGCCTGGCACCTCTGGCGCGGTGGGCGGACCGTTTAATTCTCCGGCTTCCGTCATCATCCTGACCAACTCCGGCAAAGCGCCGCTGACGTGGACATTGGTCAATCCCAATGCGGTGACCTGGCTGAAAGTTTCCCCGGCCGGCGGCACACTGGGCCCGCGGGCGACGACCAATGTCATCCTTGATTTCACTGCTGCGGTCACCAGTCTGGCCGTTGGGAATTACTCGGCCAGCCTCGAATTTTCCAATCGGACCTCGGCTACGGTTCAGCTTGTCACCTTCCAGCTTCAGGTGCTGCCGGTGTTGTCCGTGCTGCCTGCAACCGGTTTCACCGCGACCGGTCCGGTGGGCGGACCGTTCATTCCCGCCGCGCAGGATTTTACCATTTCAAATCTGGGCGGCACCTCGGCCTTCTGGAAAGTCGTGGCATCCAGCGTGTGGCTTGCGGTCAGCCCATCCAGCGGCACGGTGGTGGCCGGCGGTCAGACCAATTTTACCATGACCCTCACCGCAAAAGCGGACCAGCTCGCCGCCGGCATTTACACAACCACCGTGGCGGTGCGGAACGGGAAAAATCAAATTGTGCAGAACCTGCCGTTCACTTTGCGCATCGGCCAGAACATCGTTTCCAACGGCGGCTTTGAAACCGGCGATTTTAGCGGTTGGAACCTGAACGCAACTTCCACCCAGGTCGGCAACCTCAGCGGCCTGGTTCACAGCGGCCATTATGGTGCCGAGTTGGGACAGCCTTCCACACTGGGTTATCTCTC
Source organism: Verrucomicrobiota bacterium (assembly GCA_050010435.1). Classification (GTDB taxonomy): domain Bacteria; phylum Verrucomicrobiota; class Verrucomicrobiia; order Limisphaerales; family UBA11358; genus UBA11358. Next base: position 24,850 of record JBEKKZ010000024.1, read on the forward strand.
GCAAACCTTGCCCACGACCGCCGGACAGACTTATCGGCTCTCGCTTTGGATTGACAATCCGAAAAATCCCCATGGCGCGACCCCGAATGAATTTCTTGTCCAATGGGGAGGCACCACGATTTACGACAGTGTTGACCTTCCGTTTGGCACGTGGACCAACCTGCAATTTGTCGTCACCGCGGCCCGTTCCGGTTCGCTCCTCCAATTCGGTTTCCAGGACGACCCGTATTATCTGGGTCTGGACGACATCAGCGTGATGCCCATTGCGGCACCAAAAATCCAGGCTGTCACCCGCACACCCCTCTCATTCGACCTTGCCTTTGCCTCCTCGACCGGAGCGTTCTATCAGCTCCAATACAAGACCAACCTCGCGCAACCGGACTGGATTGACATGGGCAGCCACATTTTAGCTGAAACCAACTCGCTGAAGTTCACGGATACAAATATCGTCAATTATCCGCAAAAATTTTACCGATTGATTCTCGTCCGCTGAATTCATAGCTGGTTTTTGGAACGCGACGTGGTTAATGATTTTTAGCGTCAGCAACTGTTGACGTTGTTCAGAAGTCCAACGCCGCCGGCCTGACCCTTTTTTTGAAGAGCTCATGCCGCCATGATTTCATGACCCAGCGCCGGAAACCAGACGTGGCCCGTCAACCGATTTGTATTTGCGAAAGCTCCGCCGCGGCTTGACGAGAATTCGTGCCTTCGTGTCCAAACGCTGTCTGGAGGTGCGACAAAATAGTTCACGATCGTTCATTTTATTGTCGCGACAAAATAGTTCACGATCGTTCATTTTATTGTCGCGCCGAAATCCGACTTGTCTTGGCGAAGCAACGGCGAAGACGGATGAAGGAGGATCAACTATTTGATTTGCGAAAGCTCTGCTGCGGCCTACGATGGCCACCATGACAGAACTTGAAGAAATCCGCCGTCTCATCCGCGAATTTCGCGACGCCAGAGACTGGATGCAATTCCACAACCCGAAAAACCTCGCCTGCTCCATTTCCATCGAAGCGAACGAGCTGCTGGAACATTTTCAGTGGAAAACCCCGGAGGAGAGCCTTGTCGTGACGGGCGAGAAAAAAGCCCAAATCGCCCATGAAATCGCCGATGTCGCAGTTTACCTGATTGAACTCGCGGACAATCTTGGCATCGATTTGGTCCAGGCAATCCGGGACAAGCTGGCGCACAACGCGGCGAAATATCCCGTCAACAAGTCAAAAGGTTCCGCGGCAAAATATACCGAACTCTGACCCCACAGTTCTCTTCCAACCATGAAACTCTTCCTCGCTCCCACCGATCTTGGTTGGTATCGGTTTCTCGCCGCTCAGCAGCCGGAGGAAGTAAATTTCTGGCAGCCCAGTGCCAGCACCGGCTTTCGCGCTCTTGATAATGGCGATCCGCTGGAGTCGGGGCATTTATTTTTGTTCAAACTCAAAGGGAGCATCAACAAAATCGCGGGCGGAGGAATTTTCATTGGTTATTCCAAACTGCAACTCTCGGTGGCGTGGAATATCTTTGGCGAACATAACGGCGCCGCGTCGTTGCAGGAATTCTCGGAATCGATTCGTGCGTACATGAGCGCAGGCAATGCGCACGCACCCGACCCACAAATCGGTTGCATCATTCTCACGCAGCCGTTTTTCTGGCCGGAATCAATGTGGATGCCTCCGCCGGCCGACTGGAGCAGGAATATCGTTCGCGGTAAAACGTATTCAACAGATACTGAGTCGGGGCGGCGATTATATGGTGAGGTGCTGGAGCGGTTTCAGTCGCCTGCCGTCACGGAACTGGCGTTGAACGAAGAGCGCTACGGCAAGCCGACCCTCATTCAACCGCGGTTGGGGCAGGGTGGGTTTCGGTATGCGGTCACGGAACGATACGGGCGGCGCTGCGCCATGACCGGCGAGCGTTCGCTGCCCGCGCTGGAAGCCGCGCATATCAGGCCCTACAGCGAACACGGTCCACACCGCGTGTCAAACGGGCTGCTGTTGCGTGCGGACCTGCACCGGCTGTTTGATGCCGGATACATCACCGTCACACCCGATCTTCGCATTGATGTGAGCAAACAACTCAGGGAAGAGTTCGAGAACGGCCGCGACTATTATGCCATGAGCGGCAGGCCGTTGATTGTGTTGCCGCATCAAATGGGGGACAAGCCGGGCCGCGAGTTTGTCGAGTGGCACAACGAGAACAAATTTCGGAGATGAACCCAAAAGATTGATTCTGGAATTCTGAATCCATCCCTCAACCCTCAACCATTTGGTTTGCCTAAAATCTGCCGCAGTTTACGATACTAGCCAAACCGCATGGCTTATGGGAATCCGGGGCGCACCGCCCGCTGAAAAATGAAATTGCATTTCACGCAACACGCATTGAAGCGCATGGCCAAACGCCAGTTACGGCAAGAGTGGATTGAGCAGGTTATCGCCCGCCCGACCCGGATTGAACCGGATGAGTATGACCCGGATTTGGAGCATCGGCTGGCCGCCGTGCCGGAACTTGCGAACCGGGTGCTGCGGGTTATAGTTTCCAAGGGTGAACCCAAGCGAGTTGTCACCGTTCATCCCGACCGGAAAATGAAAGGCAAAATATGAAACTGACCGTGGACCGCGAAGCCGATGCGCTATATCTGGATTTGGACGAGTCGCCTGCCGCCGAAAGCGAGGAGGTTTCGCCCGGGGTCATTCTGGATTACAACGCGGCGGGCAAAGTGGTCGGGATTGAGATGCTTTACCTGTCCAAACGCGTTGCCACGGAAAAGCTTGGCCGGATGCAATTCGAGATGGTTGGGGGAGGTGAATCCGTCTCCGCTCCCTTGGCGCTGCATGACAAGTCCGCAAAAAAATACAGGAAGTGATCACCGTTCTGGCGCATTGTTTTTAAACCATGAAAATCAGCTACGATGCCACAGTGGATGCGTTGAGCATCACATTCCGCGAAACCACGGTCACGACCAAACATCTGGCCGAGGGCATCGCCGCTGATTATGACCAGGACGGTCGGCTGGCCGGGCTGGAAATCCTTGACGCGCAAAAGCGGTTTGGCGGCAAGGAAACCATGCGGCGGGTGGAGTTGGAAGGACTTGAATCCGCCACCGCCCCGCTCGTGCTCCGGGAAAAGCCCCCCAAAGAATACGGCGCTTAAAACAGCAAAGGCTGAATGCTGAAGGATAAATGCTAAAGATTTTGGGCTTTTGTCTCTGCGCTCTTGGCGCTCTTGGCGGTTAATTGACGCGACGTGAAATTCTGAATCCATTCCTCAACCCTCAATAATCAACACCCCTGCCGCGTGGCGGCTCCGCCACTTTACGCGGTTTTCTGTTTGCCTAAAATCCGCTGCGGCTTACGATGCTGCCACCCGGAAGATGCCTTATTGAAGGGGATTCAAGAATACCAATGTCCACACGCTTTTTCACCAATCACGGCGAACAGACGCCGTTCAAAAAATGGCACGGGGGGAAATTGGTTTGTGCTTTCGGTTTGTCTGGGAAATTTGTAGAAGTCAGTAATGCCTCCCAAGCGTAAGGGTTCATCCGCCGCCAATTCACAATTGTCTTTGGGAATTCAAGACAGTGAGTTGTCAGCAGCTTTTGTTTGCAAGGGAATTTTCTCGGCAAATTATCTGCACCAGCATTTCGGAAAGTCAGAGGGATTTCCAACCATCGAAGATGTGCGGCCAATTTACGAAAAGCTGAAAAATCGCTGGCTGGAAGAATACGTTGGACTATGCAATCGGAAAGAAGCCTACACGCGCACGCAATGTCTTAATCCGTTGCTGACTGAAACCGGATGGACATTCATTCCAGAGCAAGATTTGCCGTCCAAAGGTAAGATGCGAAAAGTTCCGGATTACTGCCTGTTTCTCAATGACGAAACTCGCCAGCGTGCGGCAAAGGAAACAGAAACGGCGGACGTATTCCGCGAAGCCGCGACGGTTTTGGAAGCCAAACGGGTGCAACATTCGCTCGATGAAATTTCCGACAGTGAAACACCCGGCTGGTTTCCAAGCCAGCAAGTTCAAGATTATCTCCGCAACGCAAAGGACAAAACCGGCCAGCGTTACGGCAAGAAGCAGATAATCAATGACGTGAGTCTTAAAGTGGAGCAGGGCCAAATTGTAGCGCTTATCGGCCACAACGGGGCAGGGAAATCCACGCTGCTGAAAGCCATCTTCGGAATGATTCCGATTTGGCAAGGACGAGTGCTATTGGATGGAGTGGTGAAGCCAAAACCAACTCCCCGCGAAATGCTTCATTCGGGCGTCGCCTACGTGCCCCAAGGAAACCGGGTGTTCACGGATTTGACCGTCCAAGAAAATCTGGAGATGGGTGGAATCACGCTGTCAAAGAAGGAGCTTTTGAAAGAAGGAATCGAGCGGGTGTTCACGCTTTTTCCCGCGCTCAAGCCGCGATTGAAACAACGCGCCGGAACTCTTTCTGGCGGAGAAAAGCAAATGCTTGCGCTGGCAAACGCATTGATTCTGTCCCCGAAGCTGCTTCTTCTTGATGAGCCTTCTCTCGGCCTTGCTCCGCCTCTGGTTTCAGAGGCGTTGGGTCGAATCCAGCAGATCAATCGAGACTCCGGCGTGACGGTCCTGATTGTCGAGCAGAAGGTGCGCGAGGTCTTGAAAATTGCTCATCGGGTGTATGTCTTGCGAACCGGCCGCGTATCCTTTACCGGCCGAGCCGAAGAATTGAAGGACGACGCCAAGTTGCGCGAAGTTTACTTGTAACTCCGCGAAACCATCTACACGCGATGGTCTTCGCGGATGATTTTCCGAAAACCGCCTGACAGGCTTGGCTGCCAGTTCTTGGGCTTCTTGAGCTCTTTTAAACGGTCGAGCTGGCCGATTTCTTTCAGGCGCTTGTAAATCAATTGCCAGGCGCAGGGACGGTCGGGGCTGACTTCGCATCGGTCTTCGCGGGAGCCGCTGCACGGGCCGTTCAACATGTGCTTCGCACACCTTGTGATGGGGCAGATGCCGCCGTAGAGATGCAGCACACACTCGCCGCAGGCGGCGCATTTTTCCGTCCAGACGCCCCGTTCCTCCAGAATGCCGATGAACGCGGTGTTGAGCCCGGCGTAAACGGGTTTGCTGGCGAATCGCTCGGCGATGGCCTGCACGCCGGCGCCGCAGCCCACGGACAACACGGCGTCGTTTCGCTTGATGGCTTCGGCGGCTTGTTCCAGGAAGACGTTGTCGCATTGGCGTTCGATGGTGAGTTCCTCGACTTCCAGCGGGCGGCCTTTTAATTTGGCCGCCATGCGCAGGGCGGAGGCGATGATGCCGACTTCGCGCTGGCCGCCGGCCAGACAAACGGTCACGCAGGTGCCGCAGCCGAGCAGGAGCACCTTCCGGTGTTTACCAACGATGTCCAGCAGTTCGGGAATGTTTTTTCTTTGTGCGACGATCATAAAATTGGGAGTTAGTAGTTGGCAGCTAGCAGTTAGTAGTTAGGACTTTAGGCTCCGGACTGTGGGCTGTGGACTTTGGACCTTGGACATTGGGCTTTGGACTTCAGACTTCCGCAATTGGCTGGGGCCCAGTTTGCGTATCGTTTCCACCATGTCGGTGATGACGTCCGCCAATGGCCGCGCCATGGCGGCGGAAATGTTGACCATGCGGAGGCGTTCCTTTTCGATGCCGATTTCCTCCAGCATATCGCGGGTGTAATTGACCCGGTGTTTGGCGCAGAGGTTGCCTTCCACGAAATGGCAGCCGCCTTCGAGACAGCCGGCCACCAGCACGCCGTCCGCGCCGTTCTCCAAGGCTTTCATGAAGTATTCCGTCTCCAGCCGGCCGGTGCAGGGAGTGCGGATGATGCGCACATTGGGCGGATACTGGATGCGCATGACCCCCGCCAAATCCGCCGACGAATAGGCGCAATAGTGGCAGCAAAAGGCCAGGATTTTGGGTTCAAATACTTCGGTTTTCATTGGGAAAAAACCTCACAGAAGGTAACGAAGGGAACAAAGGATAACTCATTCCAGAACTTTTCCGGCCCAAGCCTTCTCTTCGTTGACTTGGTTTGCTTCTGTTCAAGATTGGTTTCGGGTTTCATGGGTCAGGCAAATCGTAAAAAAAGTTTCAGACACGGATGAATTTGGATGGACGCGGACACCAAAAGAAATTCGCCGATGCAAACACGCTGCGCAGTTCCCGGGAGCGCTGGCGGCTCGCCGGCAAATTTCGGTTTTTGGCTCCCGACCAGCCGACGGGACGCCGGCGCTCCCAGGGGGTTCAGGGCGGGAGCACGTCGTTCGCGGCTCGCGGGGACGCTTCCACCCTCCGTAGCGGTGCTACTGCGGAGGACGGGCGCCCCACCGGGACGCGGCGCGGTACGGAGACCGCGCCCTACCATCTGGATGTTTCTTTTGACGGTGGCAGTTTCACGCCGCTTCAACACGATCCTGGGTTTAAATACTTCGGTTTTCATGGGCTATGCTGCAGTCGGGTTTTAACGCAAAGGCGCAAAGACGCAGAGGCGCAGCGCGGCGGAGCCGCAAACAAAATCAACTCCATAAGGAAGCCAGGAAGCCAGGAATTCTTTCCGATGGTTCTTGGTTTCATGGCTTCCTCATAAAAAAATCTTCGCGTCTTTGCGCCTTGGCGTCTTTGCGTTAAAGAATTCATCGGCATGAATACGTCTGCCCTACTCTGGGGTTGATAGGAATCTCGGCTCGCGGGGACGCTCGCTCCACCCCAAGACGGCGCGCAAGGGACTGCGCGCCCTACCATCTGGATGTTTCTGTTGGCGGTCATTTTAAGCGGGGGCCATTATTTTGATACCTTGGTGGGGTGCGGTCGCGCGGTTGCCCCCGTTTCCATCGGCGAACAGTTGTTTGATCATGACCATGAACTGGTCGGTCTCGAAATGATGCAATTGGATGGCGCGGGCCGGGCATTCGGCGGCGCAGATGCCGCAGCCCATGCACTTGGCGGCTTCAATCTGCCCCTTGCCGTCCTTGTTGCAGTAGGGCGCGGAATAGGGGCAGACGGTGACGCAGGTCATGCAGGAGATGCACTTCTGCTGGTCCACGTACGAGACCTGGGCGCTGACATCGAGTTGCGTCTTGGAAAGCACCGTGGCCGCCCGCGCGGCGGCGGCGCGCGCCTGCGAGATGTTTTCATCAATGAACTTCGGCGAATGGGCCAGGCCGCAGAGGAAAATCCCTTCGGTGGCGAAATCCACCGGCCGCAGTTTCATGTGGGCTTCCACGTAAAAACCATCGGCATTAAGCGGCACCTTGAGCATGTCCGAGATGCGCTTGTTGTTCTTCAAATCCACCTCCACGCCCGTGCTGAGCACGACGTTATCGGCCTCGATCGCGAGCGAATCGGGGAGGTCGGGGCTTTTGAGCGTGACGACCAGGCCGTTGTTGTCGGTTACCTGCGGCGGCGCTTCCGGCGAGTAACGGATGAAGACCACCCCGGCTTCGCGCGCCTGCTGATAGTAGATTTCCCGGAAGCCGTAGGTCCGGACGTCGCGGTAAAGCACATAGACATTGGCGTCGGGGTCCAGTTTCTTGACGGCCAATGCGTTTTTTACGGCCATCGAGCAGCAGATGCGGCTGCAGTAGGGATGCTTTTCGTTGCGCGAGCCGACGCACTGGATCATGACGATGTTTTGTCCCTTCGCGGGCCAGGTTTTGTCGTGCAACCGTTGTTCCAGTTCGACCTGAGTCAGGACCCGGTCGGACTTGCCGTATAAAAACTCGGTGGTTTTGGCTGCTTGCGCGCCCGTGGCCACGATGATGGCGCCGCCGGAAACTTCAAAGTTCGCGCCGCCCTTGGCGAGCGTCACGGCAAACCTGCCGATGTGACCTTTGATGCCGGTGATTTCGGCTTCCAGGTAGGACTTGATGTGCGGATGTTTCTCGACCTGGTCGGTGAGGCCGCGGGTAAAGGCGGCGATGTCATCGTGCTCGAAGGTGCGATGAATATCGTGCAGGGTCCCGCCCAAACGGTCGGTTTGCTCGATCAGATGGACGTTGAATCCCTGGTCGGCCAGCGCGAGGGCGGCGGTCATGCCGCTCAGACCTCCGCCAATGACGATGCCGGTCTGGTCCACCGTGAGCGTGCCGCCTTCGAGGGGCCAAAGCGTGCGCGCCCGGGCGATGGACATTTTGACAAGTTCAACCGCCTTTTCCGTGGCGGATTGCGGCACGGCGGAATGCACCCAGGAGCACTGGTCGCGGATGTTGGCCATTTCGAACAGGTTCGGGTTCAGGCCCGCTTCGCGCAGCGTTTCGCGGAACAGCGGCTCGTGCGTGCGCGGGGTGCAGGAGGCGACCACGATGCGATTGAGCCGGTGTTGATGGATCATGTCCTTGATGTTGGACAGGCTGGTGTCGGCGCAGGTGAACATGGTGTGGGTCGCCAAAACCACGTTCGGCTCATGCTCGATGCGTTTGACCACCTGCTCGACATCCACAACCGAGCCGATGTTCATGCCGCAGTGACAGACAAAGACGCCGAGCCGCGGTTCTTCATCGGCAACATCATGCTCGGTGGGATAGCTCTTTTTGGTGATGAGCGTGTTGCGTGCCGGCGCGAGCAGTTCCATGGCCATGGACGCCGCGGCGCTGGCCTGGGTGACCGTCTCGGGAATGTCCTTGGGTTCCTGCACCGCGCCGCCGACGAACACGCCGGGCCGGGAGGTGGACAGCGGCAGGAGCCGGTCGGTGTCGCAGAAGCCGAACTTGTTGAGCTTGATGTCCAGACGCGAGGCCAGTTCCGCCAAACTGTGCGGCGGTTCCATACCCACGGACAGGACGATCAGGTCGAAATCCTGTTGCTGGAGCCGGCTGTTTTCGTCGAGGAACGAAACGCGCAAGTCCTTGCTGCCGGGCATCTGGACAATCCGGGAAGGAATGCTCTTGAGATAATGGATGTGCTCCTGCGCCCGGGCGCGCTCGTAATACTGGTCGAAATCCTTGCCGTGGGCGCGGATATCCATGTAGAAAATCGTCGCGTCCAAGCCGTGGACGTGGTCGCCGGCGACCAGCGCCTGTTTCGTGGCCATCATGCAGCAGATGGAGGAACAATATTCGTTGTTACACGACGCATCGCGCGAACCGACGCATTGAATCCAGCCGATGCGTTTGGCCTCGCGGCCGTCGGACAGGCGGATGACGTGGCCTTCGAACGGGCCGGCGGCGGAAAGCATCCGTTCAAACTGGACGCTGGTGACGACGTTGTCGTAGCGGCCATAACCGAATTCACCTTTGCGCCGGGCATCGAACTCCTGGAAACCGGGGGTCAGGATGACCGAGCCCACCTCGAGCGTGACCGTCCGCTCGCGCATGGCGTGGTCAATGGCGTGCTGCTTGCAGGTTTCGACGCACCGGTTGCATTCCGAGCACAGCGCGCAATTCAGGCACCGCGCGGCCTCCGCGAGCGCCTGTTCCTCGGTGAGTCCTTTCTCGACCTCGTCGAAATTGTTCAGGCGATTGGCCGGGGCCAGTTCCCCGGCATGGGGCCGGGATTTTTTCTCCAGCTTGTCGAGCGTGGGCATGAACGCCTGCGGAATCGGGCGGAGCGAATCCTCGAACCGGCCGCCCAGCAAATCCTTGCCCTTCAAAAACCGTTCGATGGATTCGGCAGCTCGTTTGCCGGCGGCGACGGCATCAATGACGGACGCGGGACCGGAGGCGTTATCGCCCCCGGCAAAAATGCCGGGCACGGAAGTCTGGCCGGTCACCGGGTCGGCCTTGAAACAGCCCCGTTCGTTTTGGACCTTGATGTGGCTGACCAGCTCTTCATCCACCGCTTGGCCGATGGCAACGATAATCTGGTCGGCTTTGATCGTGGCCAGGTCGTTTTCGTCGAAGGCCGGATTGAACCGTTTCTGGCCGTCAAAAACCCGGGTGCAACGTTTCAGTTCGATGCCGGTGACGGAGCCGTTGCCGAGGATGCGTTTGGGGCCCCAGCCGTTTCGGATTTTGATATTTTCAGCCAGGGTCGCTTCAATTTCCTCCTTGTAAGCGGGCATTTCGTTCCGCTGTTCGAGGGATATCATCTCGACATTTTTTGCGCCGAGGCGCAGGGCGGTCCGGGCCACGTCCACCGCCACATTGCCGCCGCCGATGACCAGCACCCGGTCTTTCACCGCGGGTTTATTGGCCGAGCCGGCTTCCCGGAGAAATTCAATACCGTGCAGCACGCCCTTGATGTCCTCGCCTTCAATCCGGAGTTTGCGGCTCTTCTGGGCCCCGGCGGAAATGAAGATCGCGGCATAAACCTTCTGGAGCGTCTCGATGGTGACATTTTGGCCAATGCGGCAGTTATAGAAGAACTTGACGCCCTTGCGGCGGATGATGTCGATCTCGTGGTCGAGCACCTTCTTGGGCAGGCGATATCCGGGAATGCCGTAGCGCAGCATGCCGCCCGCGGCGGGCATCGCTTCATAGACGGTGACGGCAAATCCGGCATCGGCCAGGTCGTTGGCCGCGGTGAGACCCGCCGGGCCGCCGCCGATCACGGCCACCTTTTTGGCGTCCGGCGCGGGAGTTTTTTCCTCCGGCAGGGTGAGTTTGCCCGCCGCCAGCAGTTCCATTTCCTTGTCCGACGCGAACCGTTTCAGCAGCCGGATGGCGATGGGATCATCGGCCTTGCCCCGCGTGCATTCGGATTCGCAGGGATGCGTGCAGATGCGGCCGCAGATGGCCGGGAGTGGATTGCGCTGGCGAACGAGTTCGACCGCCTTGAGATATTCCTTTTGCTTGATGAGCTGGACGTAGCCCTGGACGTTGACCCGGGCCGGGCACGTCATTTTGCAGGGCGAGTGGCCGTTTTTGAGGATGCCGAAAATGTTCGGGGTGGCCTGGGCGTAAAGTTTGGCGATGCCCTTGCGGGTGCCCAGACAGCGGTTGAATTCGTCCGGAATGTCCACGGGACAGACCTGCGTGCATTCGCTGCAACCGGTGCATTTGTCCTCGATGACATAGCGCGGATGCCGTTTGACCGTGGCGGTGAAATGACCGGGTTCGCCTTCCAGACTTATCAATTCCGAAAGGGTCATTATTTCAATGTTCAGGTTGCGCGCGCATTCGACGAGTTTGGGGGAGACGATGCAGGTGGCGCAATCGCCGGTCGGAAACGTCTTGTCCAGATGCGCCATCATGCCGCCGATGGCGCCGTCGCGCTCGACGAGATAGACCTTGAAGCCGCTGTTGGCGAGGTCGAGGGAGGCCTGGACGCCGGCAATGCCGCCGCCTTGCACCAGCACCGCGCCAATTTTTTTGCCGTCGGATTTACTCATGGTTGTTTGCT
>JBEKKZ010000025.1:0-30037 GCA_050010435.1 Verrucomicrobiota bacterium
AAATCCGCTTAATACTGCCGCTAAAAACCCCTTCGACCTCCAAGTCGATAACACGCCCTGCGTTCACGCCGGCCAACAAAATCAGGGCTCAGATCAATGTCGGGGCGAAATTAGCTGGACACTACTGTGCTGCTGCGCGGCCATCATACCCGGCGGCGCAGCAGCGCCGCCCGACCCATTGCACCGATTGTCTCCGGGAATTGATATGACTCGTTGCGCCGGCAGGCAGCCGGCCTCAAGCAATTTCATGCCAGCTGGTCGGATATGGCACTTAAGCTGCTTTTAATCAAGGTTGATGGTTTGCCCATGAAAACAACCAATCATCACGGTCGGAAGGTTGTCAGTCTGATAAACATTGGCCCGCAAGTCTCGAATGGGAAACAAGCCGGAACGGGGCGGCGCCAAGCACACGACGGACTGGAACAACGAGTTGCCGAATTGGAACAACAGGTCGCCGGGCTTTCGGCCAGGAATGCCGAACTGGTCCGGGTCAACAAAGATCTGGCCGACGCCCGCAGGCAGTTGCGGGCGCTGCTGGACAACGTCCCGGACCGGATTTACTTCAAAGACACCCAGTCCCGGTTCATTCAGTGCAACCGGGCGGTTGCCAGGCGCGTGGGCGTGGAGGATCCAGAACAGGTCATCAGTAAAACGGACTTTGATTTTTACCCTCGGGAAAAGGCCGAAGAGTTCCGAAAGGATGATCAAAGAATCATGCAGAGCGGCGAGCCGTTGCTCAACAAGACCGAGCAGGTCATCAAGCCCAACGGCGAAATCACCTGGTCGTCCGTCACCAAAGTGCCGCTGCGAGACAAGGAAGGGAAAGTCGCGGGGTTGGTGGGCATCAGCCGGGACATTACGGAGCAGAAACAGGCGGAGGAGGCGCTGCGCCGGTCCAACGAGACACTGGCCCAGGAACGCCTCCTCCTGCGCACCTTGATTGACAACCTGCCAGATGGCATCTATGCCAAGGATACCTCCGGCCGGAAAACCATGGCCAATCCGGCCGACCTGAAGGTTATGGGGTGCAAGACGGAAGCCAATGCCATCGGCAAAAGCGATTTCGATTTCTTTCCGAAGGACATCGCGGAAAAGTTCTGGGCCGACGACCAGATGGTGATTGCGGGCCAGCCGGTCATCAAACGGGAGGAATTTTTCATTGATGAAAAGGGCCGGAAACGCTGGCTGTTGACCAGCAAGCTGCCGCTGCGCGATCAGGGCGGAACCATCGTCGGACTGGTGGGCATTGGCCGGGACATCACGCAGCAGAAACAGTCGGAGGATGCGCTGCGTCGGAGCGACGAAAAATTGCGGCAATTCGCCGCCCAACTCGAACGCAGCAACCGTGAGTTGCAGGATTTTGCCTATGTGGCCTCGCACGACCTCCAGGAACCCCTGCGCAAAGTCGTGGTCTTTGGCGAACGGCTCAAAGACAAAAATGCCGATAAGTTTGGCCCCGAATCGCTGGATTATCTGGACCGGATGCAGAAGGCGACGGGGCGGATGCAGACCCTGATCAACGACCTGTTGTCCTTCTCACGGGTTACCACCAAGGCCCAGCCGTTCACGCCGGTTAATCTGGCGGAAGTGGCTGCGGCAGTGGTGGACGATTTGGAAGGCCGGATCGAACTGGTCAAGGGGCGCGTCGAAGTGGGGCCGCTGCCGGTCATTGAGGCGGAGCCGCTGCAGATGCGCCAGTTGCTGCAAAACCTGATCGGCAACGCACTCAAGTTCCGCCGTCCTGAAGAGCCGCCCGTGGTGAAGGTCGAGACGCAGATCATCACCGACCCCGACACGCCCGAAAAGAAGCTTTGCCGGCTGACGGTGAGCGACAACGGCATCGGTTTTGACGAGAAATATCTGGATCGCATCTTCAACGTTTTCCAGCGGTTGCACACGCGGAATGAATACGAAGGGACGGGGATGGGGCTGGCCATAGTGAAGAAGATTGCGTTGTATCACGGCGGGGACGTCACTGCGAAGAGCAAACCGGGGGAGGGTGCCACTTTTATCCTAACGTTGCCTGTGGCCCACCCCAAAAAAACGCAGGACGAAATCAAAAACAAGGAAGGTCAAACGCCGTAAATGGCCCTTTCACAAACCGGGTGGTTCGGCGGATTTCATCGAAGCCGGCGGCGAAACGCAGGCCAGGCGCGCCAACAAAATGCGGCTGGAGACGAAGCCATACGTGATGCAGGACCACGACCTGACCAACTTCCGGTTCAACAAGCAGGCGCCGGGCGCATCCGGGGGCCCCCCGCGACCAGGACCCGGTCTGATGCGGAGCGCGGTTTGTCCCAAACCGCAGCGCTCCCAAAAGCGCCTTGGGTGTTTGAGCTTTTCCATCAGCCGTTTCCCCCCGAGGCGACTGCTGCGAGTTGAGACAACTCGCGCTCCAAGGGCAGTGTCAGGCACCGGCCGGCAGCAGGCCTCGAGCAATTCCACGCCAGCCGGTTCGGGTATGGCACTTAAACTGCTTTTCATCAGGTTGGTGGTTTACCCATGAAAACAACCAATCATAACAGTCGAAAGGTCGTCGGCCTGGTGGGCGTCAACCGGGACATCACGCAACAGATACGGGCGGAGGAGGCGCTGCGCAAGAGCGACGAAAAGTTGCGGCAATTCGCCACCCAGCTCGAACGCAGCAATCGCGAGTTGCAGGATTTTGCCTATGTGACCTCGCACGACCTCCAGGAACCCCTGCGCAAAATCGTGGTCTTTGGCGAGCGGCTCAAGGAAAGGAACGCCGGGAAGTTTGGACCCGAATCGCTGGATTATCTGGACCGGATGCAGGAGGCGGCGGCGCGGATGCAGACCCTGATCAACGACCTGCTGGCTTTTTCGCGTGTCATCACCAGGGCCCAGCCATTCACGCCGGTTAATCTGGCGGAAGTGGCCGCGGCAGTGGTGGACGATCTGAAAGGCCGGATCGAACTGGTCAAGGGACGTGTCGAAGTGGGGCCGCTGCCGGTCATTGAGGCGGAACCGCTGCAAATGCGCCAGTTGCTGCAAAACCTGATCGGCAACGCGCTCAAGTTCCGCCGTCCCGAAGAGCCGCCCGTGGTGAAAGTCGAGGCGCAAATCATCCCCGACCCCGACACGCCCGAAAAGAAGCTTTGCCGGCTGACGGTGAGCGACAACTGCATCGGTTTTGACGAGAAATATCTGGATCGCATATTCAACGTATTCCAGCGGTTGCACCCCCGGAATGAATACGAAGGCACGGGCATGGGACTGGCCATAGTGCGGAAGATTGCGTTGTATCACGGCGGGCACGTCACCGCGAAGAGCAAACCGGGTGAAGGTTCCACCTTTATTTTGACGGTGCCTGTGACTCATCCCCAAAAAGCGCAGGACGAAATCAAAAACCAGGAAGACCAAACGCCGTAAATGGCTTGTTCACGACCCGGGTGGTTTGGCGGAATTCACCGTTCCAAGCGCGCCCGGCAATCCTACGGCCTGGGAGGCTGGCGGCATTTGAAAAGTGCTCCCGCAAATCCGCCCGGGCCGGTTTGAACTTCGGCCAAAATGCCTTGACGGGTTGGTTCGTGCATTCAGAATCGCGCTTATGAAAATTCCATCAACCCTGTTGCTGCTGGCGGTTTTAACCTTTTCCCTTTCCACCCCGGCAGCCCCGCCGTCGGATCAATCCATCAACCAGCTCCTGCAACTGACAAAGGTTGACAAGCAGATGGATTCCGTCTTCACCCAGATGGAGGGCGCGATGAAGGCCAGCCTGCAGCAGGCGACGAAAGGAAAGCCGTTAAGCGCGGATGAACAGGTGGTCCTGGACCGGCAGCAGGCCAAAATGGCCGGCATCATGAAGGAGGAGTTAAGCTGGGACAAAATGAAGGACCTGTATGTCCAGGCCTATCGCGAAACATTTTCCCAGGAGGAGATTGACGGACTGATAGCCTTTTACCAGACGCCGGTCGGCCAGTCGTTGGTGAGCAAGCAGCCGGAGTTGACGAAGCGCACCATGACGATCCTGCAGCAACGCATGGCGCCCATGATGCAAAGAATTCAGAAAATGTCGGAGGAGACCGCGTTGGAATTGCGAAAGGCAAAAGCGGAAAACCCACCCGGCCCCAAAACGAATTGAATTTCATTTCGCGGGTTCTTCATTTCCCGCTTTTGTCGCTGCGCAACGTCGTTTAGATTCGGGCGCATGGCGTTTCGCTGGCAATGGCTTTTGATTTTGCTCGCGCTGTCAACGGGCGGCGAGCGGAGTTTTGCCGCCAGTGCGCGGGAAGATCGCGCCTATGCCGCGGCGGTGACCGCGTTTCAGGACGGGATGTGGGGCCGCGCGGAAACGGAGTTCGCGCAGTTCGTCCAGAAATATCCCAAATCCGACCGCATGGCCGAGGCGGTGTTGATGCAGGCGGAGGCGGAATTCAAGCAGGGGAAACTTCCGCAAGCCATCGCGCTGCTCACGGCGCGCAAAGCCGGAGCCGGGAATCTGGCCGACCAGTACGTTTATTGGATTGGCGAAGCGCAGTTTCAAAACGGGGATTTTTCCGCCGCGGCGAAAACATTCGTTTCGTTGACGCGCGATTTTCCTGAATCATCGCTGCGGCTCAGGGTTGTGGTGGAGGCGGCGGCGTCGCTGGCGCAGACCAACGAGTGGCCGCAGGTTGTGTCGTTGCTGGAGGAAACGAACAGCGTGTTTCTGCGCGCGGCGCAAATGGATCCGGCGAACGAACTGGTTTCGCGCGGACAATTGCTGCTGGCGCAGGCGAAATTCGCGCAAAAAGATTTTGCCGGCGCGGCGGCGGTCCTGGAATCGCTGAACTCGCAAACGCTCAAGCCGCAACTGGACTGGCAGCGGGCGTATTTGCTTTATCAGGTCAAGCTGGCGGCAGGTGACACCAACGCGGCGCTGGTGGCCACGACCAATCTGGTCCAAATCGCCCTGTCCGAAAAAGACGATGTTTTGCAGGCCGAAGGCGTGGCCTTGCGCGCGCGGGTGCTGGAACAACTGGGGCAAAAGTCTGGGGCCATTGCCGCTTATGAGGAAATTCTCAAACTGAACGCGCCGCTGGAGCGGCAGCGGCAGGCGATTTTAAAAATGACGGAACTGGCCATCGCGCTGGACCGGTTTTCCGACGCCGAGGATTCGCTCCAGAAATTCCTGGCCCAATTCCCCGCTTCGGCGGCGGCGGACGTGGCGTTGCTGACGCTCGGCGAATTGCACTTGAAGGATTACGCCGCGTCCCATTTCGCGGGAGCGGCGACGAACCATTTGCAGGAGGCCCAGGCGCGTTTCGACCAGTTTCTGGGCGCGTTCACGAACAGTCCGCTCGCCGGCAGGGTGTATTTGGACCGCGGCTGGTGTTTGTGGCTCGCCGGAAAAATTCCTGAAAGCCTTGACGCCTTCAAGGCCGCGGCGCGAAGGTTGCCGCCGTCGGAGGATCTGGCCGTGGCGCGTTTCAAAATCGGCGACGTGCTGTTCGCGCAAAAGGATTTTACGAACGCCCGGGGGAATTACCGCGCCGTGGTTGATGATTTTGCCAGTTTCCCCGCCGTGGCGCAAACGCTGGGCGACCGCGCGCTTTACCAAATGCTGCGCGCGGACCTGGAATCAACAAATGTGGATGGCGCGAGCAGCGCGATGGCGCGGATTTTGAAGCTTTATCCCGCCAGTGATCTGGCCGACAGCAGCCTGCTGCTGGTGGGCGAAGGCCTGGCGGATGCCCGCCAGCCCGCCGCCGCCCGCGCCCTTTTCCAGAAATTCGTGGAGACGTCTCCGAATTCACCGCTGCGACCCCAGGTGGAACTGGCCGTCGCGCGCACTTATGAACAGGAACAAGACTGGCCATCGGCCATCGCCCAATACGAGAGCTGGCGGAACGATTTCCCAACCAACGCGCTGCGGCCTCAGGCGGATTATGCGCTCGCCCGGGCGAATTTTCAGGCGGGAAACGAGACGAACGCGTTCGGGTTGTTCACGAATTTCATCGTGCAGTTTCCGACCAACGAGCTGGCGCCCCTGGCCCAATATTGGGTGGCGGACTATTACTTCCGCCTGGGCGGGACGAATTACGTGGCCGCAGAAAAAAATTACAAGATGCTTTATCAAAACACCAACTGGCAAAGTTCACCGTTGATTTACCAGGCGCGCATGATGGCCGGGCGCGCGGCGATGGGCCTGCCCAGTTACAAGGACGCCATTGACCATTTCACGACGCTGACGAGTGACACGAATTGTCCGCCGGACCTGAACGCGCAGGCCTTGTTCGCCTACGGCAGCGCGTTGATGTCCATGGACTCGACGGACACCAACAATCCGCTGGCGAATTTTCAACTGGCCGCCAAAGTGTTTGGCCAGTTGGATCCGACCAACGAACTCGGCGCGTTGGCGAGGGTCGAAATTGGCGACTGCAATTTGCAACTGACCAATTATGACGAGGCAACCAACGCCTACGCGCAGGTCGTCAGTTCAACCAACGCCAGTGTGTCCGCGCGCAGCCGGGCGCAAATTGGTTTTGGCATCGCGCTGGAAAAAAAGGCGGCCCTGGCAACCGGCAGCGACCAAACCGCCCTGTTCCAGTTCGCCTTGGATAATTATCTCGACGTGTTTGACACCAGCATCGGAAAAAATTTGCGCGAGGGTGAGGTGGCGGATTCGTTCTGGGTGAAAAAGGCCGGTTTGCAGGCGCTGCCATTGGTCGAGGCGCTCGGCGTGGCCGATCCGGAGAAGTTTTTTGATCACCTGGAAAAATTGTTTCCCCAGTTGAAGGAATCGCTCGAAAAGAAAAAAACCGCCTTGCGACCGGCAAAAAACTGACGTCCCGTTTGACACGCGCGCCAGGCGGGTCGAGTTTCAGATTGAGGTTTGAGCGGACACAATCAGCCCGCGCAGGCCTGACAACGCCGTTCCGTGCGATGCGGAACGGCTTTTGTTTGCAGGTGACACGTGGCCAGTGACCGGTGACAGGAAGAACCGGCGCCCGTCTCCAGCAAAAAATCCTGTCACTTGCCACCGGTCACCCGGTCATACCCACGCCTTGCGGACCAGCCAGGTTTTGATGACCTGCGTCAGGCCGACGTAGCACAACAGCGTTCCCAGCAGAATCGGCCAGAACTGCCACGGCAACGGCACGAAGCCCAGCGATTTGGCCAGCGGTGAAAATGGCAGCCACGCGCCGATGCCCATGATTAAAATGGTCGTCATCGTGAGTTGCCAGCTCGCGCGCGATTGGATGAAAGGAATCAGGTTCGTGCGGATGACGTGGATGATGAGTGTCTGCGTCATGATGGATTCAACGAACCAGCCGGTGTTGAAGAGCGCGGCAGCGTGGGTGTGGTTTGCGGCGTCGTCCCCAAAGCGCGCGACCAATTCCGGCGTCAGTCCCACTTGATTGCATTTGAAGAAAAACCACATCACAGAAAAAGTGGTGTAATCGAAAATCGAACTGATGGGACCGATGAAGATGATAAACTTGGCAATTTCCCCGATGTTCCAGGGGCGCGGTTTGGCGATATACTGCGCGCCGACGTTGTCCGTCGGAATCGGCACCTGTGAAAAATCGTAAAGCAAATTGTTGGTCAGGATTTGAAGCGGTTGCATCGGCAGGAAGGGAAACCACGCGCTCGCGCCGAGCACGCTGAACATGTTGCCGAAGTTTGAACTCGCGCCCATGCGGATGTATTTGACGATGTTCGCGAACACTTTGCGGCCTTCGAGCACGCCTTCTTCGAGCACCATCAAACTTTTCTCCAGCAAAATCATGTCGGCGGATTCCCTGGCGATGTCCACCGCCGTGTCCACGGAAATGCCCACGTCGGCGGCGCGCAGCGCGGGCGCGTCGTTGATGCCGTCACCCATGAAACCGACGACGTGCCCCTTTTTCTGGAGCGCCTGCACGACGCGCTTTTTGTGCGTGGGCGAGAGCCGCGCATAAACGTCCGTGCAATCAATCGCCTCGGCCAATTGCTCGTCCGACATTTTTTCCACGTCATTGCCGAGCAGGATTTTTTCGGCGTTGATGCCGACTTCCGTGCAGACTTTCCGCGTGACCAAATCATTGTCGCCGGTCAAAACTTTCACCGTCACGCCGTGCTGACCCAGCGCGGCAATGGCTGTTTTGGCCGTGTCCTTCGGCGGATCAAGAAACGCGAGATATCCGGTAAGCACCAGATTTTCCTCATCGGCTTTTGAATAAGCCGTCTGCGCGCCAACTTTTTTATTCGCAATGGCCAGCACGCGAAAACCGTCGCTGCTCAAATCGTTGACTTGTTCAATCAAATTTCCGACGAGAATCGGTTCCATCGGAAAAATCTCACCTTCGCTCTCGAAGTGGGTGCATTTGGCGAAGACCGCCTCCGGCGCGCCTTTGGTCAACAATTGCCGCTCGCTATCCGGACCTTCGACGGCCACCGACATCATGCGCCGCGAAAAATCGAACGGAATTTCATCCACTTTGGTGTATTTATCTATCGCGAGTTCCTTGTGCAGTTCCGTGTATTTCAACACGGCGCGGTCGAGAACATTTTTCAGTCCGGTTTGAAAATGACTGATCAAATAAGCGTCGTGCAAAACTTCTTCGCTTTCATTTTTGAACACGTCGCAATGCAGTTCGAGGATGACGTGATCAATGGTCAGCGTGCCCGTCTTGTCGGTGCAGAGGACGTCCATGGCGCCGAAGTTCTGAATCGAATTCAGGCGTTTGACGATGACCTTCTTTTTCGCCATCGCCAGCGCGCCTTTGGACAAACAAACCGAAACAATCATTGGCAGCATTTCCGGCGTCAACCCGACGGCAACAGCGAGCGCGAAGAGAAAAGTGTCCTTGCCCCAACTGTGTTTGGTGAGGCCGTTGATGAAAAACACCATCGGGGACATCACCGCCATGAAACAAATCATCAGCCAGGTGAATTTTCTCACGCCCCGGTCAAACGCCGTTTCGACTTGCTGGCCAACTAGACTGCTGGCCATTTTGCCGAAATAGGTTTGTGCGCCGGTGGCGACAACGACCGCCGTCGCCGAGCCGCTTTCGACACTGGTGCCGAGAAAGCAGAGGTTCGAGTGTTCGATGACCGAAATGTTTTGCCGCGAATCGCGCGCGTCGGATTTTTCGACCGGCAGAGATTCGCCGGTCAACGTGGCTTGGATGATGAATAAATCTTTGGCCGCGATCAGCCGCACGTCGCCGGGAATCATGTCGCCGGCGGAAAGTTTCACCACATCGCCGGGAACGAGTTCCTTGAGCGGAATTTCCTTCGGCCCGCCATCGCGCAACGCTGTCGCGGTGACCTTGATCATCGCCTTGAGTTTGGCCGCCGCGTTGTCGGCCTTCGTTTCCTGAATGAGGCGCAACGACAGTGCCAGCAACACCATCACCAGCATCACGGAGCCGCCGATATAGTCGCTCGTGTCCGCCGCCGTCGCGAAAGTGAAGATGGCGAGAATCGTCAGCAAAATTACCAGTGGGTTGCGCGAAGCAATCCAGAGCCGCCGCAGCCAGCCGTGCTGTTTTTCCTGCGCGACCTCGTTCGGACCATATTTTTCCAGCCGCGCCGACGCTTCCGCTTCGCTCAAGCCTGACGGCGACGTGTTGAGTCGTTGCAGGATTTCGGCGGCTTCATTAGTCGCCGCGTCGCGCAGCAAATCGTTCGCGCGCGGACTGTTTGAACCGGTTGGTGCGGGCATAAATGATGCACGTATTAAAACTCGCGCGGATAATTTTACTGGCGGGAAGTTCACAAGCAAGCTTGCGCCAAAACTTTGTCGCGATTCACAGGCGTGAGTTGTGGCCAAAGAAATTTTAAACCGATTGCGACTCGCCGCGCCCGGTGAATTCTGCCAGCATCCAACGAGAAAACGTCTATGCGCCTGCTCATTGTCGAGGACGACGAGAAAACCGCCAACGCCCTGAAGACGGGCCTGGAGAAGGAAGCCTTCACGGTCGCGGTGGCCCGCACCGGCGAGGATGGTTTTTTTTTACTCAACACCGAACCGTTTGACGCGGTGGTGCTGGACTGGATGCTGCCAGGGCGCGGCGGTATTGACGTGTTGAAAACTTTGCGGGCGCGCGGCATCAAAACTCCCATTCTATTTCTCACGGCGCGCGATGCGGTGGACGATCGGGTGCTGGCATTGAAAACCGGCGCGGATGATTACCTGGTAAAACCGTTTGCTTTCACTGAACTGGTGGCGCGACTTCATTCGCTGCTGCGCCGGGCAACTGCTGCCGAACCATTAAAAAAAGCCTTTGCTGATCTGGTCGTGGACCTGGAGGCGCGACGCGTCTGGCGCGCGGACAAACGCATTGAACTGACACCGCGCGAATTTGATCTGCTTTTTTATTTAATGCGCCAGGCGGGTGAGGTGGCAACCCGTGAAATGCTGGCAAAAGAAGTTTGGGGAGAGACCAATCGCGTTACACCGCTGGACAACGTGATTGATGTCCATATCGCGCATCTGCGTCGCAAGGTGGACGAAGGTCACGCGATCAAGCTCGTTCACACCGTGCGCGGCGTGGGCTTTGTGCTGCGCGAGGAGACCCCCGCATGAAATCATGGTGGCAACGGCGTTCCACGCGCGTGCGTCTGGCGCTCTGGTATGCGGTCGCGGGAGATTTTGTGCTGGCACTTTGCCTGGCGGCTGCACTTGGGCTGGGTGTTTGGAAACCGGAAAATCACCACGATCTGCCGCTCCTGCTGGCCCTGGGTGGAGCGGTCGTGACGCTGCTGTTTATTTTCATCGGTTATTTCATTGCCGGCTTTGCGCTGGAGCCGGTGCGGGAAACGATTGAGCTGGCACGGCGACTATCAATGCGACCCGAAGGCAGACGAATTCGAGTAATAAACCCGCACGATGAGTTTGGGGAACTGGAAATTTTTTTGAATGAATTGCTCCAGCGGCTTCAAGGTTCATTTGTTGAACTGGACCGGCTCGCGGCGGACGTTTCCCACGAATTGCGCACCCCATTGACGGCGATGCGCACGGTCGGCGAAGTGGCCCTGCGCGAACGGAACCCGGCCATTCTTTATGACGCCGTCGGCAGCATGCTGGAGGAAATCCGGCGGATGAACCAGTTGATTGACCGGCTGCTGCTGTTGACGCGCGGCGACAGCGACCAGTGGCCGGTGCGTCCGAAGCCAGGGCCAGTGCGAAACGTGTTGATGGAGGTGAGCGAGACCCTGGGCATGGTGGCCACAGACAAACAGCAACAGCTTCAGATTGATTGTGCGGATGATTTGCGCGCCATTTTTGACCCTGCGCTGTTGCGGCTGGCATTGATGAACCTCACCCAAAATGCCATTCGCTATAGTCCGCCCGGCAGGCCGATTTTCTTGCGCGCCTCAGCTGAAGAACGGACGGTGGTTGTCGAAGTTGCCGACGAGGGCCCCGGGATTGCGCCGGAACATCAGCAGAAAATTTTTCAGCGATTCTACCGTGTGGATGAGGCCCGGTCACGGGCCGAAGGTGGTGTCGGCCTGGGTTTGGCAATTGTCAAATGGGCGGTTGAACGAACCGGCGGCACAGTGGAACTGGAAAGTGAAGTCGGACGTGGCAGTGTCTTTCGTGTGCGATTGCCCAGCGCAGTTTCTTGATGTTTGATTGCTTCTGGCGGTCATTTCTTCGGGATGGAATTCTTAAGAAATCTTCAGGCACATTAAGTAACGGTTTTCCCCGCCAAAGGATTAGGATGCGTAAGGTAACTTTGTTGCCAGCCACCCGTGAACCTTTAATTCACGAAGCGCAGCGGCCAATGGACGGAATGTGATTATGTATTGGATCAGCAAGAGCATTCACCAGCTCCGCCGACTTAACCGGCGCACCATCCTGTTCCTGGCTGCGCTGGGGCCGGGCATTATCACGATGATTGCCGACAACGACGCCGGTGGCATTTCCACTTATGCCCAAACCGGCGCCAAGACCGGCTTCAGCCTGCTCTGGGCCATGATCATCCTGATCCCGATGGCGTATTACGTGCAGGAAATGACGGTGCGCCTGGGCGCGGTCACCAAGCGCGGCCACGCGGAAGCCATCTTCGATGGTTTCGGCAAGTTCTGGGGCTGGTTTTCCATTTTCGATTTGGCCGTCATCAACTGGCTGACGCTCGTCACCGAATACATCGGCATGACCCAGGCGATGAGCCTCTTCAACATCCCGCCGTGGGTCACATTCTTTGGCGTGACGATGCTGCTCACCGGAATCGTGATCACCGGGCGTTACTGGACGTTCGAGAAAATCACGCTCTTTTTCTGCCTCTTCAATCTCGTTTATATCCCCGCCGCAATCTGGGCGATGCACACCGGGAACGTCCAGGAAGGCTGGAGCGCGGTTGGAAAGGGCTTTTACCATCCGGAATTCAAGCTCGGCATGTCGGGTGTGGCTTTGTTGACCCTGATCATGGCAAACATCGGCACGACCATCACCCCGTGGCAGATTTTCTTCCAGCAATCCGCCGTGGTGGACAAGGGCATGGACGTAAAACAAATTAAATACGGGAAATTCGACACCTTCTTCGGCTCGTTCATGACCTGCGTAGTGGCGGCGTTCATCATCATCGCCACTGCCGGCGTCTTCTACTACAACCCGTCCAATCCCAGCCACGCCGCCCAAGCGGCGGACACTGCGGCCAATCGCTCCACCGCCGGTCCATGGTCAAGCATTGATCCCTCGTTCCATAGTTGGCAGGACATGGATTCCGCCGCCAAGACCGCTGCGGCCATGCCTGCGGTCATGCCCGCCGGTTCGCACTGGGGCCAGTGGGCCAGGCTGCTCTTCGCCATCGGCCTGTTCGACGCCGGGTTGCTCGGCGCGCTGTGCATTTCACTGGCGACAAGCTGGGCGCTGGGTGAAGTCTTCGGCTGGGCGCATTCCCTGAACCGTGGCGTCCGGGAAGCGCCGTGGTTCTACGTCGCCTACGCGCTGATGTTGATGTCGGCCGGTGTCGTCTCGCTCATCGCCAGCATTGACGTGCAGAACATCATCACCATTTTCGTGCAGGTCGTGGCGGTGACGCTGTTGCCGGCGGCGCTGATGTTTTTGATTTTGCTGCTCAACGACAAACCGCTCATGGGCGATTACGTCAACACCCGCTGGCAGAACATCGCCAATTGGAGCATAGCCGCATTCGTGATTGTCATCTCAACCGCCTACGGCATTTCCGTGCTGTTCCCCGAATGGTTCGGGGCGGGTAATTAGAAGGACCTGTCATGAACAATCCCCAAAACAACGTGAAACCCAAGCCGGTAGGATTTGAAGCATTTCAACTCCTGTACTTCTCCAATCTGCTCAATCGCCGGATTTGCCTCGACAAGACCAGCCGGAAAAATGGCCGGCTCACCGACCTGGTTTTCCGGCTTTCCGAACCGTATCCCGAAGCGGTCGGAATTTACATCGAACACGGCAAAGGCCATCCCACCGAATTCATCCCCTGGGAAAAGGTCGTGCGGATTGAGGACGAAGCCATTTTCATCACGCCGTCCGAAACCGGCAATCCGTATCCGCCGTTCGATGACCAGAAAGGCTGGATTCTGTTGAACGAACACCTGATGGGCCAGACGATTCTGGACACCGACGGTCGGCGCACCGAAGTCGTCAACGACGTTCATCTGCTTTTCTCCAAAGGCCGGATGATTCTGGTTCACGTGGACATCTCCTTCAACGGTTTTCTCCGCAAATGGGGTTTGCAACGCTTCGCGACGGCCAAGGATCAGTTGATTTCCTGGCGCTACGTCCAGCCACTCTCGGTGGAAGACCACACCAAGGACGTCGTGACGCTCTCGGTCGCCCGCGAGCAAGCGTTGGAACTGCCCAGCGAAGATTTGGCCGACGCGCTCGAAGTTCTTTCCGGCGACGAGCAACAGGCGATGTTTTCCGCGCTCGACCCGGACAAGGCCGCCGCCGTGCTCGGTGAAGCCGAACCCCGCACCAAAAGGCAGCTCATCGCCTTTTTGTCGGAGGAAAAGGCGCGCCAGGTGCTGGCCATCATGTCCGTGCTGCAAATCGCCGATTTCTTGTCCGTTCTGCCTCACGCAAAAGCCGCTGAACTGATGAAACTGCTGCCGCTGGCACGGGCAACACGCGTCAAAGCCATCATGTCCAATGCCGACGTGCCGGCGGCGACATTGATGAGCGAAAGATTTTTCACGTTCACCCAGGAAGCGAAGGCGGGTGATGTTTTGCATTCGCTCCGCAATTTTGCCGGGGATAACCGGAATATTTCCTATCTCTACATCGTGGTGGGCGAGGGAAAAACCCTGCAAGGCGTGGTGGACTTGCGTGATCTGGTGGTCGCACCGGAGAATGCCAGCCTCGGTGAACTGATGATTTCACCCGTCGTCACGGCGGACCACGATTGCCTGCGCGAAGATTTGGTGACACTGTTCATCAAATACCAGTTCCACATGCTGCCCGTGGTGGACGCCCAGGACCGGCTGCTGGGCATCGTCCGCAACCGGGACATCATGAAAGGCACAAAGTTTGAGTCCAAAGCTGATTGATTTATGGCACGCATCAAAACAACACCAATGGCCCGGTTTGCTTTGTGGGCCTTGCGGATTTACCTGTTGATCCTGCTGACACTGATCGGCATCAAATTCGTGCGCGTTTTTTCCAGTTCGCACAAGCAAGATGGTGACGCCGCAAGCCCTGCGATGGCGGCGGTGGGCACCGTGACCAACCGGCCAACGGCTGATACCAAGCCATAGCACTCTTAAGAATACTTCAGGGCATCTTCAGTAACCTTTCGACAACCACGGTTGTAAGATCATGCCAGTCGTTGCGGTGATTGATTATGAAGTCGAAAAAGAGAAGCAGCCTGAAAATCGCCGGAGTCACCACCGCGCTGTCCTGCGCCACAATGTCCGTCGCTGTGGCAGCGGACACAATGACCAATTCCCTGCCGACACCGGCCATCAATCCGTCCGCTGAACAGCCGCAGAATTGGAACTGGCACGTCCAAAACACCGACATCGTCCAGGGTTATCCCGGATTCTCATCGAAGTATTCCGGGCCAAACAGCCTGCCGAACGGCGGCCAGACGCGCGAAACCGTTTCGCTGGATTTGTTCGCCGGTGTCCGCTTGTGGCGCGGCGCCGAGGCGCACATTGACGGAATGATGTATCAGGGATTTGGCATTGACGATGCGCGCGGGGTGGAAGGTTTTCCCAACGGCGAAGCCTTTCGCCTCGGCACGGATGTTCCCAACGGAACCATCTCGCGGCTTTTCATCCGCCAGACCATCGGCTTCGGCGGCGAGCAGGAAATGGTCGAAGACGATCAACTCGCGCTCGCCGGAAAACAGGATGTTTCCCGGCTCACGCTCACCCTCGGCAAAATGAGCGTCAAAGATATTTTCGACAACAACGCCTATGCCAACGATCCGCGCACGCAGTTCATGAACTGGGCGTTGATGGCCAACGAAGCATGGGATTATCCGGCGGACGCGCTCGGCTACACCACCGGATTGGCCGTAGAATTGAACGAGCCAAAATGGACTTTGCGCTACGGATTTTTCCAAGTGCCGCGTTTCTCGAATTCTTTGACCGCAGACGACCGGATTTTCAAATGGCCTTATGACGGCTCGGCACAAGATGGCCCGCTTTTAGAGGCTTGGGGCATGGTGACGGAATTTGAGCGCCGTTATAGCATAGACGATCATCCTGGTGTAGTCCGGCTTCTTGCTTATCTGAATCGCGCCAACATGGGCAGTTATCAGGACGCGGTTAATAGTCCAACCCGGCCTGCTGACATCACAGCCTCGGCCGCATTTCGCTACAAATACGGTTTCGGCATCAATATCGAACAGGAAATCGCAAAAAACGTCGGTGTCTTTTCGCGGCTGGGCTGGAGCGACGGCCAAAATCAAGCCTGGATGTTCAGCGACATGGATTACACGGCCACGGCGGGCATCAGCATCAAAGGCGAATCCTGGCACCGGCCCGACGATACGTTCGGATTCGCCGGCGTGTTGAATGGCATTTCCAAGGTGCATCAGGAATTTCTGGCGGCGGGTGGCACGGGCATTCTGGCGGGCGACGGCAACTTGAACTACGGCTGGGAAAGAATTCTGGAGACCGACTACGATTTCAAAATTTGGAAGACCATCCACGCCACGGTGGATTACCAATTCATCACCGATCCGGCGTTCAACCGTGACCGCGGACCGGTCTCCGTTTTTGCGGCGCGTTTGCACTGGGAGTTTTGAAACGGCGTGGAAAACCAGCTTTCACGGACTTGACGCTCCGCATGAACCGGCCTAGCTTTCCATCTGTTCGGGGAGCCAACCGGCCTGTTGTAGCGGCGGTCTATGACCGTCGGCGACAGACGAAGGCTGAGAGTTCGGTGTGGAACGCCGAAGACCCGTGGAACCTGATCCAGGTAATGCTGGCGTAGGAAGGCACTGCGTGCCGCCACCTTCCTCCCAGCTTTCCTGAGTTGATTGCGCCCTGTGTTCCCCAGAACCCAGACGCCAGACCCGAGAACCAAAATATGATCGCGACCAAAGATTCGTTCGAGCCCAGCAGCAGCGAATCCCGCACAGCGGGACCCAACAGCAAACGCGTTTACGTCAAAGGCAAACTGCATCCCGGCGTCCGTGTGCCCATGCGCGAAATTGAACTCACGCCTACCAAATCCTATACCGGTGCCATCGAGCAAAATGAACCGGTGCGGGTTTATGACTGCTCCGGTCCGTGGGGCGACCCCGGTTTCAAGGGCACGGTGGAGGAGGGGCTGCCGGCGTTGCGCGCCAAATGGATTCGCGCCCGGGGCGACGTTGAGGAACACGATGGCCGGCCGGTCCAGCCCATTGACGACGGCTATCTTTCCGAACAGCATCGTGACCTCACCCAGGCGCGACGCCAGGATGAAGCGTCATTCCACCTCGACAAAACCGCCATGCCGCAGCGGAAGATTCTTCGTGCCAAACCCGGCAAAGTCGTGACGCAACTGGCGTATGCCCGTCATGGCATCATCACGGCGGAAATGGAATTCATCGCCATTCGCGAGAATATGAAGGTAGCACAGGCGTCCCGCCTGTCCGCCGATTCGTCCCGAATCGGCGATCTTTCCGGCGACATCGTCCGCAACGACCTGAACAAACAACACGCCGGTTCTGCATCACTCCATCACTCCACCACTCCATCTGTTTTTTCCCGCTTTCCCCAAAGAATCCCTGCGCAAATTACACCTGAGTTTGTGCGAGACGAGGTAGCTTCGGGGCGCGCCATCATCCCGGCCAACATCAATCATCCCGAGTCCGAACCGATGATCATCGGCCGCAATTTCCTCGTCAAAATCAACGCCAACATCGGCAACAGCGCCGTCGCGTCGTCCATCGAGGAGGAAGTCGAGAAAATGCGCTGGGCCACCAAATGGGGAGCCGACACCGTCATGGACCTCTCCACCGGCAGGAACATCCACGCCACGCGCGAATGGATTCTGCGCAATTCGCCCGTGCCCATCGGCACCGTGCCGATTTATCAGGCGCTCGAAAAAGTCGGCGGCAAGGCCGAGGACCTTACCTGGGAAATTTACCGCGACACCCTCATCGAACAGTGCGAGCAGGGCGTGGACTACTTCACCATCCACGCCGGCGTGCTGCTGCGCTTCATCCCGCTCACCGCGCATCGCATGACCGGCATTGTCTCCCGCGGCGGTTCGATTCTGGCCAAATGGTGCCTCGCGCATCATCAGGAAAATTTCACCTACACCCACTGGGACGACATTTGCGAAATCATGGCCGCCTACGACGTGGCCTTCAGCATCGGCGACGGCTTGCGGCCCGGCTCGATTGCCGACGCCAACGACGAGGCGCAATTCGCCGAACTCAAGGTGCAGGGCGAACTCACGACCCGCGCCTGGGCCAGGGGCGTGCAGGTGATGAACGAAGGCCCCGGCCACATCCCGATGCACCTGATCGAGGAAAACATGCACAAACAGCTCGAGTGGTGCCACGAAGCGCCGTTCTACACCCTCGGCCCGCTCATCACCGACATCGCGCCCGGCTACGACCACATCACCAGCGGCATCGGTGCGGCGATGATTGGCTGGTATGGCTGCGCGATGCTCTGCTACGTCACGCCCAAGGAACATCTCGGCCTGCCGGACAAGAAAGATGTAAAAGACGGCGTCATCGCCTACAAAATCGCCGCCCACGCTGCCGATCTGGCCAAGGGCCATCCCGGCGCGCAATACCGCGACAACGCGCTTTCAAAAGCTAGGTTTGAGTTCAGGTGGGAGGATCAGTTTAATCTCTCGCTTGATCCAACAACGGCCCGTGAGTTTCACGACGAGACGTTGCCGCAAGAAGGCGCGAAGACCGCGCACTTCTGTTCCATGTGCGGGCCACACTTCTGTTCCATGAAGATCACCGAAGACGTGCGGAAATACGCGGCTGAACAGGGAATCGCCGAAGAAGAGGCGCTCAAGAAAGGCATGGAAGCCAAATCGAAGGAGTTCGTGGAAAAAGGCGCGGAAGTTTACGCGAAGGTGTGATTTCGCAAGAGAGTTATAGATGAAAGGTTTTTCCCGCGAAGAAATCGAAGCCGAAATGGCTTTAAGATTTCTCGCGCGGGCGAATCCGCCGCCGATTTTATTTCGCTATCGCGGCCCATCGGACTGGGCGATTGACGAAATCTCTAAGCAACAATTATACGCAGCAAACCCGGAAGAGTTAAATGATCCGTTCGAGTGTTGTGCTCCCGTTGTTTGGAATGTTGATTTATTGAGACGGCAATTCGTCGAGGGATTTGCACTTAGATATGGGGTTTCAACAACTGATGCCGAAAAGGAATTTGAATCATCCTTCAAGTGGGGAATGGAGAAGCTGCTTGATAGGTGGAAAACGACGATGACACAAACCGGCATTGTTTGTTTCTCGGCTATACCCAATTCAATACGAATGTGGGCATATTATGCACAGGCTCATCAAGGAATTTGCATTGGCTACGACACCAAAGTGCGTCCTTTCAATGTAGCCTTGGAGGTGAAATACAAGAACTCAGAAACCGCGTTTGATGTTATTGCCGCCACAGAAAGCGATCCGACAGAGATTGCTGCTAACATCACGTTTCGGAAGTCTGAGGAATGGGAATTTGAAAAAGAGTATCGAATAGCCTCAAATCTCGGAGATATTCGACAGATACCGTTTCATCCTTCAGCCATAAAAGAAATACGGCTGGGTGCACGCATAAACGCTAACCCGAAGTTCAAAGAAAGATTGCTGGAAGCGATCTCTCAACTTCCGCATCGTCCGAAGCTTATACAAATGGGATGTGATTTTGGCCGATTTATACTCACTGAAACCGTCCTTTAATTTTGGCGATGATTCCAGAATCCCAAAGGGATTCCATCCTTCAGCCCAGGGTTGGCCCGCAACGCGGGACTACCCTGGGTCATCCGCCAAAATAATCCCCAACCCCAACGGGGTTGCGTCACCCGCGCCCGCCACAACCCCTTCAGAGTTGATGACATTTTCGGCCCGTCCCCCAGCGTAGCCGATTCCATCGGCAACGCTGGGCTGAATGATTTTTATCCCGTTGGGATAGACGGGACGGAAGATTTGATTTATGAGTGATTCCATGAAAGCGATTGACGGCTATTTTCTGATCAAGCCGGAGGACCTCGCCTGGCGGCCTTCCAACCTGATGAAAATCCCGAATGCGGATTACCTGGAGCGCACCGGGAGCGAGAATCTCGGCGCGAGGCTCTGGCGGTTGCCGCCAAAAAGCGCGAACACGCTGCACAAGCACATCCGCGCCGAGGAGTTTTATTTCGTGCTGGAAGGCACGGGGCGCCTGCGCGTGGGCGACGAGACATTGACCGTGCCGCGCTACGGCGGCGTGCTCGTCGGGCCGGACCAGTTGCGGCAGGTGTTCAACGACACCGACGCCGAGGTGCTCTGGCTCATCATCGGCGCTCCAGAGGAGCTGGAATTTCTTCAAGGTTCAAAATCCAAGATGGACCTTTCGCTCATCTATCCAGTTGACCCGAAGCAACTGCCCAAGGAATTGGCCGGAGTGGAGTGGCCGCCGAAATAATCCCCAACCCCGATAAACAGCATCGGGGCGGGCGGGGTTGCATCGCCCGTAGTCGTCACCCCAACGTGAACGATTTAATCCTTTCAGGGTTGTTGATGTTGGCGGGATGATTGTGCTCTCGAAAAAAAACTGCAATCGGGGGTTGACCTGTCTATGGCTTCACACTTTAGCGTTTCCTGCGTCATGGCCGTATGGCTGTGACGAAACTGAACAATGAACGATGGACGCGAATGAACCTATGAAAAAGCAAGTCAATGTGAATGAATGGGTAGCCATGTTCCAGGAGATCGGCCTGGACCAGGCGAAGAGGGAACAATGGCACAAGCTGTTCGAGACCCGCCACCCGGCCGGACACCAAAGTTTTCTGGAGTGGCTGGGACTGCCGCCTAAAGAGATTGATCGAATCCGGGCAGCAAGCAAATAATAGGCACGCGGGGTTGGTGGCGCCCGGCGCGCCGCCACCCTTCTGTTCCTGACGGCGATGAAGACTTGCTCGATTTCCAAACTTGCGCGGGCATTTGGCCTGTCACGCAGCACGTTGCTGTACTACGACCGGTTGGGGCTGCTGCCGCCATCTGGACGGACTGGTTCCGGATATCGCTGCTACACGGAAAAGGATCATCGGCGGCTGGAGCGGATCTGCCGTTTCCGGGAGGCGGGCCTGACGTTGAAAGAGATCCGGGCCGTGCTGTCGTCGGGCGGCAAACCGGGGGCGAAGCTGGTGGAGCAGCGGATGCGCGAAACGGCGGCAAGCATTCTGAGCTTGAGAAACCAGCAGCGGCTATTGGCGGGGATGCTGAGCCGGATTGCTTCAGGGAAACCTCCGCCGGTGGTCAATGTAGAGTTGTGGGTTGAGATGCTGGAGGCAGCGGGCATGGACCAGAACGCCAGGAAGCGGTGGCATACGGAGTTCGAGCGGCGCGCTCCAGACGGACATGACGAGTTTCTAGTTTCGCTGGGAATTCCGCAAAAGGAAGTGGCAAGGATTAGACGGTGGAGCCGAGGGGAAGGGACCCTGGAATAAACAAGAGGGTGCACATTCTTTACGCGAAAGCATGAAATTGGAGCGGCATTGTCATCGGCGGTGTCATTGCCTTGCCATTCCGAATCAAGACTCTGTCGCCCTTACAGGGCTTGAAATCTTTTTTCACGGTAAACCCAGGGCGTTGCCCTGGGCTATTATCTTTCGGGCTTCCCGCCTTCATCTGATTTCGGCGCGGCAAGTCAGCCCTGTGAATCAGCGTGCATCAGCGTTAATCAGCGGTTCAATTCTGCGTGTCTGCGCCTTCCGCCTCCATTGCGTTTCGGCGCGACAAGTTGCCTTGAACCGGAATCATTCCGATCGTACCCAGCCACTTCTCCACCAACCGAGGCCATTCCGTAATCGGAAGCTTCGTGCGCCGCAGCCCAAATGCATGCCCGCCCTGCGCATACAAATGCATCTCCACGGGAACCCCGGCGTTCTTCAGCGCCATGTAGTAAACCAGCGAGTTGTTCACGTTGTCCACCGGGTCATTCTCCGCCTGCAACAAAAACGTAGGCGGCGTATTGGTGGTGACAGGAACATTCGGATTCAACTCAAAATTCTTATCGTCTTTCCACAGATGTCCCGGATAAAGAGCCATCGCAAAATCCGGGCGGCAGCTTTCTTTGTCAGCCGCATCTACAGCCGGATACAAACGCTTGTCAAAATGCGTGCTCATCGCCGCCACCATATGCCCCCCTGCCGAAAACCCGAT
Source organism: Verrucomicrobiota bacterium (assembly GCA_050010435.1). Lineage (GTDB taxonomy): Bacteria > Verrucomicrobiota > Verrucomicrobiia > Limisphaerales > UBA11358 > UBA11358. Next base: position 21,741 of record JBEKKZ010000025.1, read on the forward strand.
CACTCCAATCTTGTGCGGATCTATATGCCACCCGGCGGCGTGAAAGCGCACCAGCCCCACCGTCCTCTGCGCATCTTCCAACGCCGGCGGCGACTCCGCATACGCCCCCGATCCCCGGGTCGGCACACGGTATTTCAAGAGCACAGCCGTGATGCCTCGGGACGTCAACCAATCACAGATTTCCGTGCCTTCAAGATCGATGGCCAGACAGTTGTAGCCTCCGCCGGGAAACACGACTACCGCAACACCCGTATTCGTTCCCTTTGGCGAATAGACCGTCATCGTAGGCTGCGAGACGTTGCATACTGCAACCCACGGCTTGCCGGTAGTCGGCGGCACGTTCGTAACATACTCCGGCCCCGGGACAGGCTGCGCATCAGGCACCGCCCCCGGCCAGATCGGCACTTGCGTATGTCCCAGCGACGGCTGCCAAACATTTGTCTGCGCGCGCAAACCGCCACACGCAAACACAACACAGAGAGCAAAGACCAAAGGCTTCATGACCAGATTCTAATTGTAATCATCGCCTGTCTGCAATCTTCGCGCTCGTTTGTCTCGACTCCTCACCCCGGCCCTCTCCTCGTTCGAGGAGGAGAGGGAGATTTATTTTATGGGACGTGAACCCAGGGTAGTCGCGTTGCTCCAACCTTGGGCTAATTTCCGTAGCGCCTTCAGCGCAAACCAGTCAACGCATTCGCGTCAATGGACTCGCTCGTACCCGCTCGCTCGGCCCTCACGGACCTTCGCCTTCGGCAAATTCCTTTCGCGGTTTCCCCAACCGCTCAAGTCGCCAATTCGCGTCAGTCTTTTTGCATCAGCGTTTATCAGCGTCCATCAGCGGTTCACCTCATCCGATCCGCGTTTTCGAGCAATCTCACAAAAGATCGAGCAAGATTGGGTGCGACAGCCACGTTCATGAGGAGTAAATTCGCTCCAACATTTAACTGAAAGAAAGGATTTGAATATGCAAAAGCGCAAACTTGGAAACAGTAATTTGGAAGTCTCGGCGGTCGGGCTGGGCTGCATGGGAATGAGTTTTTCCTACGGTCCACCCAAAGACAAGCAGGAGATGACCGCTCTGCTTCACGCAGCCGTGGAACGCGGCGTCACCTTCTTCGATACCGCAGAAGTTTACGGCCCATACACAAACGAAGAACTCGTCGGCGAAGCTCTCGCTCCGTTCCGCGGAAAAGTGGTCATCGCCACCAAATTCGGGTTCGACCTCAGTGGCAGTGATACGCGGCCCGGTGCGGCGGGCTTGAACAGTCGGCCGGAGCACATCAAGCAGGCCGTTGAAGGTTCGCTCAAGCGGCTCCGGCTCGAGACGATTGATTTGCTCTATCAGCATCGGGTTGACCCGAACGTGCCCATCGAAGACGTGGCGGGCACGGTGAAGGAACTGATTCAGCAAGGCAAGGTCGAGCACTTCGGCCTTTCTGAAGCCGGCGTGCAAACGATCCGTCGTGCGCATAAAGTCCAGCCGGTCACCGCGCTCCAGAGCGAATACTCGCTGTGGACAAGAACGCCGGAGAAGGAAGTGATACCGACCCTCGAAGAGCTCGGCATCGGCTTGGTTCCCTACAGCCCGCTGGGCAAAGGTTTTCTCACGGGCAAGATTGACGCAAACGCGAAGTTTGACAGTTCCGATTTCCGCAGCACGCTGCCGCGCTTCACGCCGGAGGCGCTCAAGGCGAATCAGGCTCTGATTGATCTGCTCGACAAAATCGGTCAGCGGAAGAAGGCGACGCCCGCTCAGATCGCGCTGGCGTGGCTGCTGGCGCAGAAGCCGTGGATTGTTCCGATTCCCGGCACCACGAAGCTGCATCGCCTTGACGAGAACATCGGAGCACTCGCAGTCGAACTGACGTCGGACGACCTTCGTGAGATCGAAACCGCCGCCTCCAAGATCAAAGTGCAAGGGGCCCGCTATCCGGAAAAGCTGGAGCAGCTGACCGGTCGCTGAGCAAGACAAACGTCGCTGCCAGGATTGCCGCCAACGCCAAGGAATTCATAGGAAACTTTTGGCGATTAATGTTCCGTGATGACGATGCGGTTTTGTTTCTCATTTGCATGGATTTGGCAGCACCCTCCGTTGGGCAGCGTGACGATGGGCGCGGTGTGGCCGAAATCGCAATTGGCAATGACCGGCAGCCCTCGCAGCCCGGGAATTCGCCGGAGCAGTTCGGTGAGATTTTCGCGCGTCACACCCCCGTTGCGGGCGTAGCGGCCAAGCACAATTCCCCGGACGCCGGCAAACGCGGGCTGGAACGTCAATGCGCGCAGGCAGGAATCCAAAGTAATCAACGTCGGTTTGCCTTCCGCCGGGTATTCCAGAAAAAGGACCGCGTCGCGCAAGGGCGGAAAAAATTTTGAGCCTTGCAGCATGTTCAAAACCCAGTAAGTGCCCGCGATGAGCGTGCCTTCGGCTTCACCGGGTTGGATGCACCACCAGCCTTCGTTGACGTGAAATGTCCGGTTCACCTGATCCTTCGGCCAATTGTCGTCACTCCAGTGACTCGCCGGTTGCAATTCGTAGGGACCGTCCTCAAACAGACACTGGCGAAAACTGGCGAGCAGGTATTCTGCGCCTTGCTGCATCATGAAACTCGTGAAGTGTGCGCCGTAATAGGTCGTGAGGCCGGTTCGCGCCAAAATCGCGTAGCCCGGATAACTGACATCCGAGTAGCCGCAGATAATCTTCGGATGTGCGGCGACGAGGTCGTAATCCATGCCCTCGAGCATTTGAATGGCACCTGCACCGCCGCTGACCGCGAACACCGCCTTCACCGACGGATCAGCGACGGCGTTGTGCAAATCTTCCAGGCGATGTTCCGGCGAAGCGGTCAGATGTGCGTTGCATTCGCGGACGTGGCGGCCAAAACTGACTTTCAACCCCATCGCCTCCAATCGCGTGATAGCCAAGGCGATGTCGTGCTCGGTGGTGCCGTTCCATTTAATCACGCCGCCGAGCGAGCGTGAGAGAGCAAGCACGCGGATTTCATCGCCGGGATGGAGTTTAGGCGGAATGCTCATGCATTTCTGGCCGATTCGGGTCGAGCTTGACTGTTTGCATGGGAACAAGTCAACGTAAAGACGGCGCTTGTTTTCCTAATCCGCGATTGTCATGACAGCCTGCCGGAACAAATCGCCGCCAAGGCCAAAGAATTCACAGCCAGGATGCCGAAGGGTTGACGCGGCGGGTCGCGCACCAAATAATTCACACAAAGGAAATTAATATGGAAATCAAACGAAGTGGTTCACAGCCTTCCAACAAAGGACCGGCCGACTGGTTTACCGGCACGGTGCGCATTGACTCACCGTTTAAGGGAAGCGATCCCGCGCGTGTTACCGGCGCAATCGTCACGTTTGAGCCCGGCGCGCGGACGGCCTGGCACACCCATCCGCTGGGGCAGACACTGATCGTGACGGCTGGCTGCGGACGCGTGCAGCGCTGGGGAGGTCCGATTGAAGAAATCCGGCCGGGTGACGTGGTCTGGTTTCCGCCGGGCGAGAAGCATTGGCACGGCGCTACGCCAACCACGGCCATGACGCACATCGCCATTCAGGAACAGCTCGACGGGAAGGTCGTCGACTGGATGGAAAAGGTCAGCGATGAACAATACCAAGCCTGATCGCGAGTAGGATTTTACCCTGGGATTTCGTAATTACGGCTTCAAGAGGCCGGCGAAATTTGCCCGGTGACGCCAGAGCAGGAACAGGGCGTAGCTGAGGAACGGGCACTGAAAGCCGGGATGGAACAAAAAGCTCGCGAATTTGTGGAAAAGGGAGCAGAGGTTTGCGCGAAGGCGTGATGCACCGCCCGAGAACAACATCATCATGAACTACACGAAGACCATTGCCATTTCCGAACTTCCCGAAGGAACGCAAAAGGCCGTGACGGTCGCGGGGCAGGAGGTCGCCCTGTTTCATCACGGAGGGAAAATCACTGCCATCTGCGGCACCTGCCCCCACCAGGGCGGCCCGCTGGCCGAAGGAAAAGTCGAGCGCGGAGCCGACGGGGTGTTGCGCATCGTGTGTCCATGGCACGGCTGGAAATTCGACATTGCGACCGGTAACACGCCCCTGGGACTCGGGGTGCGGCAGGCGGTGTATGATGTAAAGATTCAGGATGGCATTATCTTCGTGTCGGACACGCCATCGGTCCCGGCGATTTCTCCCGCTTCACCAGCACGCGCCCGATGCGGCGGCCGGGAATGACCCATGCTTAGTCACTAAAAGCTCTGATTTGCAACTTTCTTGTTCTGCACTACCCTTATCGTCAAGTGACGAGGCAAAACGATTCGCAGAAACATGTCATCGTCGTGGGCACCGGGCCGGGCGGACTCACGGCGGCCATGTTGCTTGCCTTTCGCGGGTTCAAGGTCACCGTCTTCGAGAAGGAGTCGCACGTGGGCGGACGCAACGCGGCCATTGTGCGGAACGGTTACAAGTTCGACACCGGCCCGACGTTCCTGATGATGAAGTTCATCCTCGACGAGGTGTTCGAGGAGGCCGGACGGCACATTGACGATTACCTCAAATGCGTGAAACTCGAACCGATGTATCGGTTGCAGTTCGAGGACGTGCGGCTGGAACCGACGACCAACCGCGAAGCGATGCTGCAGCAGCTCGACCAGCATTTTCCCGGCAACCGCGCCGGCTACGACCGGTTCATGGCGGTCGAAAAAGTGCGGTTCCAGCGGATGTATCCCTGCCTGCAAAAAGATTACGCCTCGCTGGGGCAATATCTCTCGCGGGACATGCTGCGCGCGCTGCCAAAGCTCTCCATCGGACGTTCGCTCATCAGCGTGCTCGGCGATTACTTCCGCGAAGACCAGCTCAAGCTGTCGTTCACCTTCCAGTCGAAATACCTCGGCATGTCGGCGTGGGATTGTCCGGGCGCGTTTGCCATTTTGCCTTACGTCGAGCACGCGTTCGGCGTCTATCACGTCATGGGCGGGTTGAGCGAAATCTCCGAGGCGATGGCGAAGGTGTGCCGCGAATTGGGTGTGAACTTGCGCCTCGGCACGCCGGTCAAACAACTCGTGCTGGAAGGCCGCCAGGTGCGCGGCGTGGAACTGGCGGACGGCGAAAAGGTTTTCGCCGACGAGACGGTGCTGAATGCGGACTTCGGTTATGCGATGAAACATCTCGTGCCACCGGGCGTGTTGAAGAAATACAGTCCGGAAAAAGTGGATGCGCGCGAGTATTCCTGTTCCACGTTCATGCTGTATCTCGGCCTCGACAAGGTCTATGACCTGCCGCACCACACGATCTTCTTTGCCGGCGACTACAAGTCCAATATCCGCGATATTTTCCAAAACAAGGTTTTGTCCGAGGACATTTCCTTCTACGTCCGCAACGCCAGCGTGACCGACCCCGCGCTCGCGCCGCCGGGACATTCCGCGGTTTACGTCCTCGTGCCCGTGCCGAACCGGACGGCGAAGATTGATTGGGCGAAGGAGAAATCCGCGTTCCGCGACCGGGTCCTCGCGGCGATGGAAAGGCGGGGCGGCATGGCGGACATCCAGGGCCACATCCGGGAGGAAATCGTGTTCACGCCGCAGACGTGGCAGGACATGAACATCCAGTTCGGCGCGACATTCAATCTCGCGCACTCGCTCAACCAGATGCTGTATTTCCGGCCGCGCAACAAATTCGAGGAGCTGGACAACTGCTATCTCGTCGGTGGTGGCACGCATCCCGGCAGCGGCCTGCCCACGATTTACGAATCGGGCCGCATCGCGGCGAACCTCATCGCGCGCCGTTACGGCGTGAAGTTCATTTCCAAAAACACCCAGGTCTGACCTGGCCAGCCATGAACTGGATTCAATTTGGGCGGCTCATTCACGCCATCTACGGACGCGGCGGCAAACTGCCGGACCTCGATTGGATTCAGGGCCTCGGCCTGCTCGCGGTGAAGCTCGGCCAGGTCCACGCGCTGCGGATCGATTTCCTGGACCGCGAAAAATGCGAGCATCTGGCCCGGCTCTACCGTCGCAACGCTGTTCTAGCGTCAGAAGATTTTCTGGGACTGCTTCGCACGTCTGCTGTCCCCGGATTTTTCGAGCACTTTGAAAACATCGAAGCAACCGCCCTCGCATCAGCCTCAGTCGGCCAGGTGCATCGTGCGCGGTTGAAAATCGGAGAGGACGTTGTCATCAAAGCTATCAAGCGCAACGTTCGCGGCGAGTTCATTGCGGACGTCGCCAGCCTCAAGCGCCTCTTTCGCCTGGCCACCTTCCTCTATCCCAAACTCCGGCGGGTCGGTGATCCTGTGGGCATTCTCGGTGACATCGAGGAATACACGTTGAGTGAACTCGATTTGCGCCACGAGGTCGCCGGCCAGAAAACATTGCGTGCCATCTACGAACAGCACCGCGACCGGTTCGATCTTTCCCGCCTGGCGTTCGCGCGCGTGTACGAGCCGCTGTGCAATGAGAACGTGATGGTTTCCGAATTCATTTCCGGCCGCAGTTTCGATGAATTGCTGGAAACCGGCGAACTGGGCTACGACCGGCTCCTCGAATTGTTTCACATCCACGGCTTCTACATGTTTTGCGTCGGCACCTTCCACGGCGACATGCATCCCGGCAACGTGCTGCTCACGGGTGACAAACTTTGCTTCATTGACACCGGCTACATCGGGCACGTCGGCCCAAAAATCCGGCGCGGGCTGTTTGAATTCTTCGCGGCGCTTTCCGAATACGACTATCCGCGCTGTGCCGCCGCGCTGAACCGCATGTCCGAGCGCGAGCTGGCCGGCCCGGCCTTCGACACGTTCAAGGGACGTTTGCTGGAACTCTACGCCGACTTCACCGGCACGACCGTTGCGCAAGTCAGCCTGACCCGGAAGATGATGCAAACCATCAAGCTCGGCGTGCATTCGGGAATGACATTTGAGAAAGGCATCTTCGCCATCATCCGCAGCCTGATGTATCTTGACGGCATGGTGCTGCGCTGCAAACCCGATGCCGTGTTGCTCCGCGACATGCGGCGGTTCATCGGCGAATTTGAAAAGCTCGTGTAGGCCATGCGCGTCCATGAATTTCAATCCGAACTCTGGCTGCCGCTTCCGCCCGGGGAGCTGTTTCCGTTTTTCGCCGACGCCGCGAACCTCGACGCCCTCACGCCGCCGTGGTTGCACTTTCGCATCGTTACGCCCGCACCCATCGCCATGCGCGAAGGGGCGCTCATTGACTACCGCCTCCGCGTGCGCGGCATCCCGTTGCGCTGGCGCACGCGCATCAACGTCTGGCAGCCGCCGCACCGGTTCGTGGACGAACAGATTTGCGGCCCTTACCGGCAATGGATTCACGAGCACACGTTCGAGGCGCGTGACGGCGGCACGCTCGCGCGCGACCATGTGCGCTACGCGGTGACGCTGGATTTTCTGGTGCATCGCCTGCTCGTCCGGCCGGATATCGAAAGGATTTTCCAGTTTCGCTCGGAGGCATTGCGAAAAAGATTTTCCGCGCCGCGCGCTTGAGCCGTTTTCGGAGGCACTCCGGCGTTTCGCGAAGTCAGCGTCAAAAGTTGTTGCGCCGGGCTTGGCAAAACAAACTTCAAGGCATGAGACGATGAGTTGTTGGAACAACTGGCTCATTCTTCCTCCCGCTTCACCAGCACGCGTTCGATGTGGCGGTCGGAAACCGGGCGTGGCTGAGGAACAGGTATTGAAAAGCCGGGATGGAACAAAAAACTCGCGAATTTGTGGAAAAGGGAGCAGAAATTTACGCGATGGCGTGATGCACCGCCTGAAAACAACATCATGAACTACACGAAGACCATTGCCGTTTCCGAACTTCCCGAAGGAACGCAAAAGGCCTTGACGGTCGCGGGGCAGGTTGTCGCCCTGTTTCATTACGGCGGAAAAATCACCGCCCTCTGCGGCACATGCCCCCACCAGGGCGGCCCGCTGGCCGAAGGAAAAGTCGAGCGCGGAGCCGACGGGGTGTTGCGCATCGTGTGTCCATGGCACGGCTGGAAATTCGACATTGCGACCGGTAACACGCCCCTGGGACTCGGGGTGCGGCAGGCGGTGTATGATGTAAAGATTCAGGATGGCATTATCTTCGTGTCGGACACGCCATCGGTCCCGGCGATTCTGACTCCGAAACGTGATGATCCGTTGGCCGACCTGCGGAATCTTGCCTGCCAGACCACGCCCGCGTCGCTCAATGTGCTCGGCATTTCCACCACGAACATGGGAACGCAACTCGCCCGTTATTCGACGAGCGAAGCCGCGTTGGAGCAGGCGCTCGCGCACGCCGCCGCGCAGCACGGTGCGGCCACGC
>JBEKKZ010000026.1:0-28182 GCA_050010435.1 Verrucomicrobiota bacterium
TTCAAAGGTCTTGAGCGTGTACTTGATCGCCAGTTCGCGCTGGCGCGCCCGCTCGTCGGAAAATTCGTAGAGGTTCGGCGAGGCATGATTCACGCCCAGCGGCAGCGGACAAAAATTATGGAGGCTGGAAATTTTAATCTCGCCCGCGTCCACGGCTTCCAGGATGCCGGGCAGGAGGCCGAGCCGGATGCCGTGGCTGAGTTCGGCGTAGGCAAAGCCGAGGTCGCGGATTTCGCGCAGCATGGCGCGACCGTCCGTGTGGCGTTTGGAATTCCAGCAGGTGGAAAGCGAATACATGGTTCCGATTGGGGTGTTGCACTGATGGAGTATTGGGAACCCGCATCACGCCAATACTCCCTTGAAAAAGGCCGGGCGCGACAGAAATTCAGCCGTGACCGGCCTGACAAAGCCATCCAATTACAGGTCGGCGTAGCGCGCGGTCAACATCGCGGAAAAGCGCGCGGCTTTTTCCTTGCGGCGCCGCTTTTCACTCGGCTTTTCAAAATGCCGGTGATTGCGCACGACCTTGAGGGTTCCTTCGCGGTCGACTTTTTTCTTCAGTCGCCGCAATGCACGTTCCACGGGTTCGCCTTTTTTTAATCTAATTTCGGTCAACGCAACTCACTTCCTTTCTGGGGGCGAGAAAATCCGCTCACGGGCGGGGCTCGCAAATGGGCGCGTAGAATAGTTTTTCCGCCGCCGTTGTCAATGCGCAAAAGCGGGCAAAAAACGGGTGCGTTCGCACCTTGACATGGCATCGGTTTTCTCCCTCTCCGCCAACAGGGTTGGGGGAGAGGGATGGGGAGAGGTGGCACGTTTGCTCAAATCCCCTCTCCCCGGCCCTCTCCCCGCTCGGGCGGGGAGAGGGAGTTGGTGGCAGTATCATGATGCGTCCAAAAGCGGGCGGTTGCTTTTACCCGCCGCAAAGTTATTCTGCCCGCATGATTAAAGGATATAAGGCGGCCAAACCCGCCGATTTGGAGTTGCAACGCCGCATCAAGGAACTCATCGCCTTCAAAGGCGGCGACCACAATGAAGCCCAGGTCGCCGACATCATCGAAAACGCGCTCAAGCTGCTGGCCGACGTGAAGGAGACCGGCGACGTGCGGGTGATCCAGACCGCTCTGCGCGAATTGCGTTATGCCTTCCGCCTCTTCGCGCCGTATGCGCATGTCCGCAAGGTCACCATTTTCGGCTCGGCCCGGACGCAATCGGACAAGGTGGAATATCAACAGGCCGTGGATTTCGGGCGCAAGATTGTGAAGGCCGGCTTCATGGTCATCACCGGCGCCGGACCGGGCATCATGCAGGCCGGGCACGAAGGCGCCGGGACCGAAAACAGTTTCGGAGTGAACATCCGCCTGCCGTGGGAACAAAGCGCGAATCCGGTCATTCGCGAGGACAAAAAACTGGTGACGTTCAAATACTTTTTCACGCGCAAATTGATTTTCATCCGCCATTCGGACGCCATCGTGCTTTTCCCCGGCGGCTTCGGCACGCTCGACGAGGGTTACGAGGCGCTCACGCTCATGCAAACCGGCAAGAGCCAGCTCATGCCGCTGGTGCTCGTGGATTCCCCCGGCGGCACGTATTGGAAGACGTGGGACAAAAACATCCGCGAACACCTGCTCCGCAACCAGTTGATTTCGCCCGACGATTTGAATCTTTACCAGATCACCGACGACACCAACGAAGCGGTAAAAATCATCACGCGCTTTTACCGGAATTTCCAATCCACGCGCTTCGTGAAGGATTTGTTCATCATCCGGCTCAAAAACGCGCCTTCGGAATCCGCCCTGGCCGCGATGAACGAAGACTTTGCCGACATCATCAGTGGCGAGCCCATCAAACGCATCAAACCGACGCCGGAAGAAATTGAAGGCCGGGACAACCTGGACCTGGCGCGAATCGCCTTTGGTTTCAACCGCCGCGATTACGGCCGCCTGCGGCAGTTGATTGACGTGTTGAATGGGTTGTGACGGTAGGGCGCGCAGAGGACTGCGCGTCTTACCAAACGTCCCAGCACTCGACATTTTCCACATTTGACGGACGCATTTCTTCTCCCTCTCCGCCGTCACCGACGGGGGAGAGGGACGGGGAGAGGTGGCATGTTTCAAAGCGGTTTCGGTGGAGGCTGAATCAATACATCAGCCTTCGGTGGAAGAAAATGATGGTTTTGCACCTTCCGCATCACGGCGACGCAGCCAGTTCTCCGATGCAAGGCATTCCAGATCTCCAACAGGATGCCTTCGCGGTTCTTTTGCCATTGATGGTTCCAAAAGCGCAATTCCTCGATGCCCTCTGACGCCAGAAATTTTTCACGCTCCTCGTCACGCTGGCGTTGCTCTGGCAGCCCATGTTGAAACCCGTCCAGCTCGATGGATAACCTTGCGGTGGGACAAAAGAAATCGAGAAAGTATTTTCCCAGCGGATGCTGACGGCGGAATTTGAATCCCGCAAAGCGTCCCGCCCGCAGGGCGCGCCACAATTCCTTTTCTTCGTCGGTTTGTTCACGACGGAGACGGCGGGCATTGCCGATGGGATTCATATAGGCAGCTTAATTAACAAAACCAATGAAAGGCAACCCCTCTCCCTGTCCCTCTCCCCGCTTTGCGGGGCGAGGGAATGAACTCTTCATTTCGGTTGTTCATCCTCACCGCACTCGACACTTCGCCTTCTGATTGTTAGCTTTCGGCCATGAATTTTCTGGTCACCGGCGGCGCGGGCTTCATTGGTTCGCACGTTTGCGAACGTCTCCTGCGCGACGGCCACGCGGTCTGGACGTTCGATGACCTCAATAATTTCTACGACCCGCAACTCAAACGCCGGAACCTCCGCGACATCCAGTCGCTCGCCAAACCGTTTGAATTCGTCCACGGCGATCTGACCGACCGCGCCGCGCTCGACGAATTGTTTGGCAGCGTGAAGTTCGACCAGGTCATCCACCTGGCCGCCCGCGCCGGTGTGCGGCCCAGCCTCGAAGAACCGGCGCTTTACCAGCGTGTCAACGTCGAAGGCACGGTCAATCTGCTCGAAGCCGCTCGAAAAAGTGGCGTCAAAAAAATCATCATCGCCTCGTCGTCATCAGTCTATGGCGTGAATTCCAGGGTGCCGTTCAGCGAGAGCGACCCGATTTTTTCCGCCATTTCGCCCTATGCCGCGAGCAAGCTCGCCTGCGAGTCGCTCGGCCACGTTTATCATCACGTTTACGGCATGGACGTGGCGATGCTGCGCCTGTTCACCGTTTATGGTCCGCGCCAACGGCCCGACCTGGCCATCCGCAAGTTCGCGACGCTCATTCACGCCGGCAAACCGATTCCGGTTTTTGGCGATGGCAGCATGGAGCGCGATTACACCTACATCACCGACACGGTGGACGGCATCATCGCCAGCACGCAAAAGGAATTCGGCTTTGAAATTTTCAACCTCGGCGAATCGCAGACGGTGAAACTGGGCCGCGTCATCGAATTGCTCGAAGCCGCGCTCGGCAAAAAGGCTGTGATTGACCGCCAGCCGCTGCAGCCCGGCGACGTGCCGGTCACGTTCGCCGACATTACGAAGGCGCGCGCCCGGCTTGGCTATAATCCGCAGGTCAAAATCGGGCCGGGCATCAAATTATTTATAGATTGGTTTCGAAAAAAAACCGGTTAGAATCCCGGCATGAAATCGGACGCGCCGTTCAAACGCCCCTCATTGGCAGAAGCGCTCGACGCCTGGAAAAAGCTGCTCGCCGAGCGCGGGTTCTCAACGGACATCATCTGGATTTTCGCGGAAAATCTTTGCGTTGAAAAATCGCGCGCCGAGCCGGGCGGCTTTCATTTTGGTTTTCAAACCCAGTTCACTCCGGCACCCGAGGACGCGCTCGACATTGCGTTCGCCCATTTTTCCGAATCCAACAAACCGGTGGTTTTTTACCGGCTCGGCGAACGTCCGGGCAAGTCCGTCTGCACTTTGCTGTGCGATTCGTGGTTTGAGCACCGGAGCGATGCCGACGGATTTTTGCACCGCGACGAATGGCGGGTTTTATTTTATCCCGGCCAGAAGGATGAAATTGATGAAGTCACCGATTTGACCCGCTGGTTGCGGCGCGTCAAACGCGGCCGTGCGTTTCATGATCTGGATTTTTGCATGGCGCTGGAGGCGATTGACGAAATCAAAATTTACGGGCGTATGCTCGCGCCTTACGAGCGCCTGGCCGCAGCCATGCTTGGCCGCCTCCGCCGGTTTTTGGGACAGCCCGCTTGACACCGGGCGCCCCGGCGCGTTTTTTTGCTGTCAAATCCCAGGACAAATCCTGTCTTGCGCGCCTTTTCCGCGTCATCTTTTTGTTCATCCTCCGCCGGCATCCGGTGGCCCGGCCCATGCTCGACTGCAGGGCATGACCAAAATTGCTTACACCGTGAGCAGGAAGAGCCATATTTTTAATACTGCGCTCGTCCCGGCCAACCACTCGGAAGAGGCCCGGTTTGGCCCGATTGATGGGGCAGTCATTCTCTTCTTTCTCCTCTGCGTCGCGGGATTCATCTGTTTCCTCGTGGCCTGAAGGCTTCGGTTTGGGGTGAGACCGCGAAAGGTGCTTGCTTCGGCCTGAAAAATGGCCGCCGGCGGCCTCACAAAAAACTATCCTTTCATCGCCGCGTCGCTACACAATTCCCGCGATGAAGCGCGAGCAAGCCAAAACCCGTCACGCCCAACTCGTGGAGGAAATCCGCAAGCACGACCATGCCTACTATGTCGAAGCCAGGCCGTTGATCAGCGACCAGGAATACGACCGGCTTTTCAAGGAGCTTCAGGAACTGGAGAAAAATTTCCCTGCCCTTGTCACGCCCGAATCTCCCACTCAACGTGTTGGCGGCGCACCCAGCGAAAGTTTTGCCCGCGTCAAACATCTCGTGCCCATGCTCTCACTCGACAAGGTCGAGGCCAGTGATCATCCGACCAAAGACGAGGAACCTAATCGCGAGAAACGCAGCCGCGCGCAGGATGAAAACACGCTGAACCAGCTTCGCGCTTGGGATGCGACCCTCTGCAAACATCTTGGCCGCGACCGCGTCGAATACGTCTTGGAGCCGAAGGTGGACGGCGTGTCCATCAGCGTTCACTATCGCTACGGCAAGCTGGCGCTCGGCGTCACGCGTGGCGATGGCGCGGAAGGTGACGACATCACCGCCAATCTCAAAACTGTCCGCGCGATTCCGCTGGAGTTAAAACTCAAGAATCCTCCTGCCCTACTTGAAATACGCGGCGAAGCTTACATGGCCATGAAGGAATTCGAGGCCATCAATGCCAAACTGGTCGCTGCCGGCGAAAAAACGTTTCCCAACGCCCGCAACGCCACTGCCGGCACACTCAAACAGCTTGATCCGCGTCTTGTCGCGCAACGCCCCATCCGCGCCGTGTTTTACGCCGCCGGCGCGGTTGACGGCATCGAATTCAAGAAACATTCCGAGATGCTTGAAGCGCTCGCGCGATTCGGTCTGCCCACGCAGAAACGCTGGTGGGTCTGCGACGGCATCGAGGAGGTTCTGAAAATTTACACCGACAAGGTGGTCGCGCATTACGATGAAGACCGCGACCTGCGCCGGCAGTTGCCCTACGAGATTGACGGCATCGTGCTCAAGGTCAATCTGCTCGCCGACTGGCCGCGCATTCCCGGCCGCGCGCGTGCGCCGGGCTATGCCATCGTCCACAAACCAATTCCTTGGATCACACCTGCGGAAACCGTGCTCAAGGGCATCACCGTGCAGGTCGGGCGCACCGGCGTGCTCACGCCCGTGGCCGAACTCGAACCCGTCTTCGTGCAAGGCTCCACGATTTCGCGCGCCACGCTCCACAACGAGGATGAAATCCGCCGCAAAGACGTCCGCATCGGCGACACCGTGGTCATCCGCAAGGCCGGCATGGTCATCCCGGAAATTTTTGAAGTGGTGAAAACCAAACGCCCGCCCGGCGCGAAGGAATTTGATTTATTCAAGCACGTCGGCGGCAAATGCCCTGCGTGCGGCGGACCGATTGCAAAAGATAAAATCAAAACTGGTAGGGCCGGGCTGCCGCTCGGCCAGGACACGCAGCAGCGCGTCCCTACCGAGGATGAGGAGGTCGCTTGGCGCTGCCAGAACGTTGCCGGTTGTCCGGCGCAACAAACCCGGCGCGTCGAGTATTTTGCCCAACGCAAGGCACTCGACATCGAATCGCTTGGCGGCATCGTGGCCGAAAAACTCGTCGAACGCAGCCTCGTCAAGGAACCGCTCGACCTGTTCGATCTGAAACTGGAACAACTGGGAAAACTGAATCTCGGCACGGACGACGAACCGCGGGTTTTCGGCGAGAAAAACGCGACCAAGATTTTGGAAGCGCTTCAGCGCGCCAAGACCGCGCCGCTGTCCCGCTGGATTCAAGCACTGGCGATCAACGACGTGGGCGAGGCCACCGCCAAACAGCTTGCCGCCACGCACGAGTCGCTCGAAGCGCTCGCGCACTCGGAAGTTCTGCGCGACATCCGCGACCTCGGTGCGAAGGAAACCGAGCGCGCCGAAATCAGCCCGCGTTCACGCAGAAATCCGCCGAAGACCGAAGCCGAAAAAGCCGCGCGCGAGCAGCGTGACACCGCCCTCAAAGCGGAAATTGCCGCGATTGAATCACGGCTGGAGACGGGTGGTTTGAAAGCGAAATTGGTGGAAGTCGGCCCGGTGGCGGCGGCGAGCGTGCTGGATTATTTTTCGTCACCCGCCGGGAAAAAAGTTCTGGCCCGCATCCGCGAATTGAAAATCAAACCGGAAGCCGAAGTCGTCAAAGCCGCTGCCGCCTCAACGTCGGGAATTTTTGCCGGAAAAACGTTTGTCCTCACCGGCACACTGCCGACGCTGACGCGCGAGGAAGCCAAGACAAAAATCGAATCCCTCGGCGGCAAAGTGACTGGCAGTGTAAGCAAGAAAACGGATTTCGTTCTGGCGGGCGAAGACGCCGGTTCCAAACTCGACAAGGCGCAGAAGCTTGGCGTGAAGATTATTAGCGAGGTGGAGTTTTTGAAGATGTGCGGCACGCCCTAGCGTTTTGGTTGAGCAAGCTGACGAAGCGAAGTTTGGCCACCTTTTCTCAAGTATTTCAGGCTCTGCTTGAAATAATGCCCAACGTTCATGGCCAAGTAGCTCGACCATTTTGGATTTGTATCACCTCGCATCCACGCATACGCAGCCAGCGAATAGGCAAACATCTCTTCCGACATATACCCCAATCGCGATGCACTCCAGCCTTGGTGACTGTGATCCTGCCATTGGGAAAATTGGAAAGCTGAATTTGCCGTAAAAATTCCCAGACCGAGGAAAACGGTTATCAAATCGGTGAGATACTCATGGTCTTTGTCATCATGGGAAATTTTTCCCCCGCCGAGCAAAATTACATGGCCAAGTTCATGCGCGATGGTTGCCACGAGTTTGGTCGGGTTTTTGAATTCAGACACATTGATGGCGATTTTCTTCCGCGTCTCTTGAGACGTTTTTGAAAAATATAATCCTGCAGCTCCAGAATGATGCCCCTCGCCACCAAGACGATGTTTGGACGCAGTTTCATCCCGGTCAAAGAAAAAATCCACATCTACAAGGCCGGAGTTCACATCCATGTAGGAACAGACACGTTCCACGAGTTTTGCGACACACGCTTCGGTGCCTTGATACTTGTCGGGAAAGAAGGATGGTTCTGGTAGAATAGTTTGGTGCTTCAAAAAATAGTCCTCACCAAACTCTTTAAGCAGCCATTGAAGAGACTTTTCAATCCATTCCTTCTGCTGTTCGTCCAATGGCAATTTAGGAGTGCCCCAAAACATATTCACAGTCTTTCAACATTTATGGATTTCTTCAATTCCAGAAACAGCCGCCGTGTCAGTTTTTATCTGAATTCCGTACAGACTTTATCCATGTCCTGCGCGTGAGCAGGCAATCGAACCGCGCAATTATTTTTCCAGCGACGCCACGAATTGCGCCGGGGTCAGCACCGGCACCTTGCCCGCAACGGATCTGGGGAAATGCCGGAGGTTGCCGGTGACCAGCGGGACGCCCGCTGCCCGGGCACATTCCATAAATGGCGCGTCATCCGGGTCCGGCAATCCCACTGTTCGCTGCCCGGCGGTGGCTTCAATCCAAAATGCCCGGGCGCGAATGGCCGCCAACATGATGTCCACCTCGACGGCGGGCAGTTGAAAAGCCGGGCGGGCCAGCACTTCGGCGTATTCGGCGGCAATCCGGTCGTCCAGCACCGCCTGCACGGCGCTCGAACGCAGCCATTCGACAGTCCGGCCGGGCGGCCCGGCGGGCGACAGGAAACCGGACACGATGACGTTGGTGTCGAAGACCGCGCGGTTCATCGGCGGGGTTTGTGTGTCTTGCGCGCGGCGGCGATTTCGCGATCAATCTGTTCCGGTTTGAACCGGGACACCCCGGTGCGCCGGGCCGTCTCCCGGATGCGGCTCAACGCCAGCCGGCTGCGCGAATCGCGGATGGATTGAAGGATGCTCTCCGGGTCCTCCGCGTTGTCCACGTTGACGAGCACGGCCACAGGCCGCCCGTCGCTGGTCAGCAACAATTCCTTCTCGGCCTGCAGCCGCTCTTTCAACCGGCGCGGCTGCTTCAAATCCTTGATGGCTATCAGGTTCACAATAATAACCTTATAATATCCTTTTAAGATGATGTCAAGGCGCACAAACTTGGCGTGAAGATTATTGATCAAAAGGAATTCCTAAAACTTTGCGCGGAATAAATTTTGATGCTGCTGTGTAACTTAGCAGCCCCTTGTTCCGTCAACTATGGCGTATATGAATATGAATACCAAACATCCAAAAACAGCCGCAAAAGCTGCGGTTTTAGTCACCGTTCTGGCCTGCGGCGTGAACCTTCGCGCCGCGACACCAGCAACCCCGCAAACGTTGAGCGGCTCCGTTGCCGTTCAGAATCAATTCCAAACCGTGGCGTTCAGCGACTCGGCGGAAGCCGGAATGCTCCAAAACGCCTACCTCATTCTGGCCACCGGCGATCACGATTACAAAGGCCATCGCGTGAGGGCCATGCACCAGATTGAGGCCGCCGCCAAGTTGCTGGGCATGAATCTCAGCGGCGACGCCAAAGACAAGCAACCGCAGCCTTTGTCGGACGCCAAGCTGCGCGAAGCCCAGGGATTGCTTCAAAATGTGCTGGGCGCCGCTGAGGTCAAAAATCAAAAGCGCGTCACCAAACACATCAACGAGGCCATCAATCAAATCAACACCGCCCTGTCCATTCGTTAACGAGAACCACAGTAATTTCCAACAACCGGATTCTCCCCAAAGTTGGCGCAACCAGTTTGCGCCAGCTTTTTATTTTGCAGTGATTCCATCCAGCATCGGTGAGTTCCGAACGACAACATTTTTGACCGAATCAAACTTTGCCGCCGGCACGCCGGGAGCAAGTTGCGCTTTGAAGTTGTCAATTTCCAGTCCATCCACATCCACACATTCGATGGCCGGCCTCAAGTCTTCCGTCTCGAAGCTCGTGCGGATGTTCGCCAGTTCCAGGTCGCGAACGTGGCGGGCGAAAAGTCCATAGGCGGGCATTACGCCGAGCCGGCCGGGTTCGGGATAGCCGGTGCCAAGTTCGGGCGGCACGCGCGCGGCTTGCACTTTTGTTCCACCGCCCTTGAAAAGGAGCCGGATATTTTCAAGCCGCACGCCTTCGATGGGATGTCCGGGAACTCCGGTAACCTGGATGCCGCTCATCGGGTCAACCTCGCTGGCAATGATGTTGGAAATAAAAATGTTCCGCATCCGGCCCGGCGTGGTCGCGTCCGGGCCGCGCTGTCGTTCCCCGGTGGTGAGGTAAATGGGGTATCCGACGACGTCCATCATCGTAATATTGTTGATGGAAATGTTTTCCATGACGCCGCCGTCCACCTCTTCCAGCGCCAGTCCATGGCAGTTACGGAACGTGCAATTGGCCACGGTGATGTTGCGGAAACCGCCGTTGGCTTCGGTCCCAAATTTGATTCGGCCCGTTCCGCGTCCCGGTTTCATCGTGCCGTCGAGCAGCGTGCCTTCCTTAAAACCGGACACCTGGCAGTTCGCAATCGTCAGGTTTTCGGTGGGAACATTCCGGCCCAGCGCGTAGGTACTTTTGGGGCACAAGCCGTCGTCGCCCGGCGAATTGATCCGGCAATTGGAAACCATCGTGTTGCGGCAGCAATCAATGTCAATGCCATCGCGGTCGGTGTCCATCGTCACGTCGTCCACGGTCAGGTTGTCGCAGCCGGTGACGAGGATGGCAAAATGTCCGCCGTGGAAAATCGTGATGTCACGCAGCAACACGTTGCGGCACAGTTTGAGCGCGATGGCCTTGTTGCCGAGCCGGACGGGCGGAAGATTCGATTCAATCTGCGGCGTGCGGTTGCCCGGACTCCACCTTGAAAACCCGCACATCTCGTCGAGCAACTTGTCGTCGCGCACCAGCCCGCCGCCGTTGATCATGCCGGTGCCGGTGATGGAAACGTTCGTGAGATTTTCACCCCAGATGAGACTGTTGTGAAAATATGTGTGCCCGCCATCCTGATACGCCTGACCGTGCCAGGCTTCCGTCGGATCGTAAGCATTCATCGCCTGCGGCGCGCCGAGAATCACCGCGCCGGCGTCCAGATACAAATGGATGTTGTTGGTCAGATGAATGCTGCCGCACAGATACGTGCCCGCCGGAACAAAAACTGTTCCGCCGCCCGCAGCGGAGGCGGCTTGAATCGCCTGGTCAATGGCGGGGCTGTCCAGGTTTTTCCCATCGCCGATGGCGCCAAAGCTGCGGACGTTGAAAATCGTTTTGTCGTCCGGCGAGGCAATCGCCGACCAGAGAAAAGAAAAGGAAATAAAAATGGCGAAAGTGCGTGTTTTCATTTTTCGATTCTGGCCAATTCGTCCAACGCTGGCAACCATTGATGAAATTCGGAAGTGGGTCAGTTTGCTTTTTCGGTGGGCGAGCGTCCGCGCGAGCCGGCTCGTCGGCAGCCTCGCCCCACCAAACCGACCCACCACCCGAAATTGGCGCCGGCTTTGGCCATGTCCGGCGCGGGAGAAGGAAATTGGAGCGCGCCATTTATCTCTCCAACGCTGCGACAAATCGCGCCGGTGTCAGCACCGGCACTTTGCCGGTTACGGATTTTGGGAAATGCCGAAGGTTGCCGGTAACCAGCGGTACGTTTGCCGTCCGGGCACAATCCAGAAACGGCGCGTCGTCCGAGTCCGGCAGCCCCCTGGCCCTCTGCCCGGCGGCGGCTTCAACCCAAAACGCCCGGTGCGTCGAAATGCGGCACGTAACCGCGGGAATGCCAGCCGCGAAAGCCGGGTGATTCTTCCTGTTCGGACAAAGGTTCCGTCCATTTGCGCTTATCGCGGATAAATTCCCGAATATTTCGTTTCATTTTTTGATCACGCGGACAAGCTGTCCGCGCTCCTATCCCAACCGGTGCCGGAATTCCGCGCAGGCTTTCATCACGTCCGTTGCGTTCAAAATCGCCGACACGACGCAAATGCGCTTTGCGCCGGCTGCCAACACGTCGTCGAGATTTTCTAAATTGATGCCCCCGATGGCAAACCACGGGATGTTTATCCCGCTTTGCGGGGCCGCCGCCCAGCGGACGTATTCCAGCGTCACCGGTTTTACCATCGGTTTCGTGCCTGTCGCATAAACCGGACCGATGGCGATGTAATCCGGTCCGGCGGCCAAAGCGCGTTTGGCCTGTTCCGGCGAGTGGGTGGAAAGGCCGGTTTTTAGTTGAGAGTTGAGGGTTGAGAGTTCGGAGACGTGGGTATACCCGGCGCCGAAAAAATTTTCCTGGCCCAAATGACAGAACTCCGTCTCGAGATCGTCGGCTATGTCCACATAATCGTTGATAACGAGGCCGACATTCGCGCGCCGCGTGACGGGCAGAATCGCCTCGGCCATGCGGCGGATTTCGTCGGGCGACGACTTTTTGGCACGGAGCTGGATCAAGTCCGCGCCACCGTCGCAGAGCTGTTGCGCCACGAGTTCCGGCGCGCGGCCATGCAAATAGGCCGTGTCCACGAACGCGTAAAGCCGGCAGTCCGCGAGCGGTTTCATGAGGATAATTTAACCATGAAACACACGAAACGCACGAAAGAGTTCACGGATTGAACGCAGCCCTCACTCCGGCCACGATTATTAATCTTGTAGCCGCGGACGTCAGTCCGCGCATTCTTTATCGGATGAGAATTAGCGCCGACTCACGTCGGCGGCTACTGTCCAAGGGCGAAAAGAAGAAAAATCAGGAGAACTTTTTGCCTTCGTTGTTCTCCCAAAATTCAGCGTGTGCGCTCAAACGCCATCCGCCAGAACCCGTCGCTGCGCGCGGCGAACCTGACCAGCATATTTTGGAGCGACGGCGTCAGCACGAATCGCTGCAGCCATTTTGCCCAGACGAGCCGCCGGGCAAACGCGGCGTCGCAACGGCGGGCGATTCGCGGTTGGGTTTCGGCCCAGGAAATTTCCCCGCGACTCCACGCGGCCAGCGGTTCGATGGCGAGTTCCGCCGATTCGAAGGCCATGGACATGCCGTTGCCGGTAACGGGCGGGATCATCGTGATGGCGTCGCCGATGCAGCAATCCGCGCGCGCGACCGCCCGGTATGACCGCAACGAAAGCCCGGCGACGGCACAAAACGAATTTTCATCAAATTCAGCCGAAGCCAGCCGCTGGTGCAACGGCGAACCGGTTGGTCCGCGCAACAATTCGCGCCGGTTTTGCGGCCCGACACTTTCGGCGGCGCGCCGGCGGAACAATCCGCAGACGTTCACCATGCCACCGTTGACCCGGCATAAACCGACATAGCCCCGGGGTGAAACGTGCATTTCGAGGTCGGCCGTGAGCGGAATGTTGCTTGCGTGCGCTTTCAATCCAAACCAGCGCGCACCGCCCTCCTCCGGCTGCACGCGCCGGCCCGTGGCGCGAACGACGCCTTCGCCGGCGTCTCCGTCGCTTCGGCGTTTGCCTTCCCACAATTCACCGCCGAGTTCGCGGAATTTTTCCGCCAGCGTGGCGTCCAGGGTGAAACGCGAAAGGCAAATGGCCCGTGAAGGCAGCGGCCGCGGCCCGGTGGATTGGGTTGCGGAAAAGAAGGCCGCCGTGTCCGCGCCCACCGCGCCCGCGCGTTCGAGCCATTCGCGCAAACCCAGCCGCGCGAGCGTTTCCTGGCCGCGCCCACAGATGAACTCGCCGCAGACGCGATGGCGCGGATAATGCCCGGCCTCCCACAAGGCCGCCGGCACACCGCGTTGACGCAGCCCGATGCCGAGCGTCAACCCCGCGAGTCCGCCACCGACAATCGTAATGGATTTCACAGATGTTACCATTTTTCAATGACAACCAGAACAAACCTCGGTAGGGCGGGCAGTCCTCTGCCCGCCGCTCGTCCGCACAACGATTACGGCGCGCACGGAGTGACGCGCCCTACCCATGTGCCGATCCCGACTTGAAATTGGTATAATCATGTTGCCTGCCGGATTTTTTGCGCGATGAACAAATGGCTGAACCAACTGACGCGCTGCTCGGTCAGTTGCCAGTTCCTTTTGTCAGGCCAGAGCGCGGAAAGTTCTTCACGGACAAAACCCGCTCGCACGCTCACCGTCGCGTCGTGCCGCGTGACAGAATTGCAGTTAATCGCCCAAAGCAACCGGCTGCAAAACAACGGCCAGGGCGCGCGGCGCGGCTCGATGGCGATGAGCAAGCGCGTGCGACCGGCAATCACACGAAACAGCCCGGCCAGACGCGCGTCGTCGAAATGGTGCAGAACTTCATTTACGATGACGATTTCCGCCGGGTCCGAAGTTTGCGACCAGTCAAAGATGTCCGCGACGACCACTTCCGCGCGCCAGCCGAGCGACGCGAAAGCTGCCAGCGTTTGCGGCGTCACGACTTTATGGCGGTCGAGCAATGTGACATTCACATCACTCCACGCAACGGAGTTCCGGTTTCCCAACCGGCAACATTCCGCCGCCGCGTTTCCAGAACCCGCCGGGCCGGAGGCCGGCGCTTCATTTCCCGTCACCAGTCGCGCCACGCGCAGCAGGAAATCGCCGTCGCCCGCGCCGAGTTCGACGATGTGTCCCGGCGCGCGGCCGTTCACGGCGGTTTGCAGCGCGTTCGCCATGATGGCGTGGTTGCGCATCCAGGCGTTGAGCCGGCGCAAATCGCGGCGCGAGCCGGCGGCGCGCGGGTCGCCGGGCGGTAATTCATCGAGTAATTCCGGTTCGATGATGCGTTTCACTTTGCTCTTTGTATTTCTAGTGGGACGAGGCTGCTGACAAGCCGAAAATTCAATATAATCACGGCTCGCGAGGATCAGCCTTCGCCAGGCTGCGGCGCGACAGGCGCTCGCCCCACCGGTTTAACCAGGTAAATCAAGTTTCTTTTACTTCCAACAATGCGCCGTGGCAACTGAACCCCGCGCCGAACGCCGACATCCACCAGAGGCCGTCGGGCACGGTGTCATGCAACGCACGTTCGAGCACGAAAAAAACGGTCGGACTGCTCAGATTGCCGAATTCGCGCAGCACGGCGGTGCTGTGGCGGATGTCGGATTCGGTCAGGCCGAGCTTGTCGCGCAATGCGAGCAGCACGTCGCGTCCGCCGGTGTGCAAAATCCAGCCGGCGATGCGGTCGCGCTTCACGCCGGCGGCAGCGAGCGACTCGTTCAGCAGTCGTGCGGCTTCGTCGCTGGCGATTTGCGGGACTTGCAGCAGCAAAATGTTTCGCAGCATCCCGTTTTTCTGTTCGAACCGCAGCGTGTCGCGTTTGTCGGGAGCGAGGCACGACGAACCCGATTTCCATTCGATGCGGCGGCGGTCCGGTTGCGGTTTATTCGCGAGCACCGCCGCGCCCGCGCCGTCGCCAAAGAGGCACGCGCTAATGAGCACGCCGGGATCGTCATCCAGATAAAATGCCGCGCTGCAAACTTCGACGCAGATGGACAAGACTTTTCCCGCGCGGCCAGCGGCGAGAATGGCCTCGGCGGCGCGCAAATTTGGCAGCGCCGCGCCGCAGCCCTGACCGACGAGATCGAGTGTGAACACATCCGGACGCAGGCCAAGCCGTTCGCTGACATAGCTCGTCAGGCCGGGACACAAATAGCCGGTGCAGGTGCTGATGAGCACGGCGTCAATTTCGCCGGGTTTGCAGTTCGCGTCCTTCAGCGCGCGTCGCGCGGCCCTGGCGGCCAGTGCGGGCGCGTGCCGGGCGAAGCGGGTGTGGAGCGCGTCGGGCGTCAAATTGAAAACTTCGGAAATCGGTTCCAGCGCCAGATGACGGGTGGCGATGCCGTTGTCGCCGCAGAGCACTTTTTGGAGAAGGGCGCGCGACCGGGGCGCGAGCCGGGCGAACGGCGCGGATTTTTGCAGCGCGTCCCAGCATTCGCGCTGGGTGTAGCGTTGTGACGGCGCGGTAATTCCGAGTCCGATAATGAACATAATTCAGCTTAACGCGCGTTTCGTCCATGCGCCACTTCATTGCATAGGAGGCGGGGGGAAACTGTTTGCGAATTGTGCGTGATTAATTTTGAACAACTTTGGCTTGCCGATTAAATCCAATCGCTCCATCGTCATTGCAATCTGATAAAATGTCCGAGGCCACTAAAACTTTGGCGTATCGCTACCGCTTGCGACTGACTCCGGCGCAAGAGGATATTCTCGACCGTTCCCAAGAACAATTGCGGCTTGTGTGGAATCATCTCGTGCGTTCACAGCACAAGGTCGAACATGAATGGCGACATGGCCGCGCCGCTTCGATAAAAAATGAATTGCTTGAATTGTCGCTAGCTAAAAACGCCACAGGACAAGCCATTCCTTCCGCCCGAAAAATTACCGAGGAACGCGGCGTTTCGATGGAAGAAGCACTACGTCTCATGCGTCAGAAGTTTGTTGAAAAAGTTTCTGCGATTCCTTTGCGTAAAAAAGATGGTTCACGTTGTTTGCGGATTGCCCGGCGGAAAATGGCAACCGAATACGCCGTGACAGTTGTAAACGCAAAATTCAAACATTACTACGGATTGGGTGCAAGGATGTGCAAAATTCTGCGGGACAAATTTCAAAAATGCAGCGATATGTGGATCAAAGGTAAGTTCCGCAGACCACGTTTCAAACGCAAGGGTGAATCTGTTGCCTTGCAGCGACAAGTCCAATCCAACAGTCCTTTCAAACTTAAAAGATTTTCAGATTTATCCGCTCTCGGCGGGCAGGCTTTGAAAAAATGTGAAGTCATTATCCATCGCCCGTTACCGGACAGCGCCGAGATAAAACAAATTGCCGTCAGCGGCAGGCGCGGCCAGCGGCATCTCATCGTCATGTTCAAAGCAGCGTTTTCCGATGTAGCCAAGAATTTTCCGGCCACAAATCGCACCGCTGGCGTTGACCCCGGCATCAAAGTCGCATTGACAATTACGCCGCTCGACAGCCCGGATTTCGGCACGTCCGACAAAATTGAAAAACAACCTGAACTAGCCAGAGATGCTCGCTTTCTCAAACGCCTGCGCCGCCTGCAACGCAAGCACGATCGCCAGCGCCGCCAGAACAACCCCGATTGCTTCGACGAAAAAGGCCGCTGGATAAAAGGCAAGCGCCTGCATAACGAATCGGAGAATATGCAGCAGACGCAATCCAGAATCACGGCGATGAACACACACCTGGCAGAAAGCCGCCGCGATTTTTACCACAATGCCGCCTGCGAAATCTTGCGCTCGTTCGACAACGTGGCCGTTGGCGAATGGCGTCCGGCGCAGACACGCCAGCGCAAACCGACTACACCCTCACCAAAAGGTTTGGGCGCAGCACGACGTGCGACCAATCGCATTTCCTACGACCACGCGATTTCACTTTTTATTTCGTATCTCAAAGACAAAGCCGAACGCTCTGTCACAACAAAGCATGTGCAGGAAGTCAGCGAATTTGGCAGCACGCGCAGTTGTCCCAAGTGTGGTAAACCAACCGGCCCGGCCGGCACGGAAGGTTTAGCCGTGCGCGATTGGACGTGCGTGAATTGTAACACTACATTCCAACGCGATGCAGCGTCGGCTTGGCAGATAGCCAAAAGATTTAAGGCGGAGGTTGCCTCAACCTCGCAGCCTGCGGAATCGCAAGACTCCGCGAATTCAGCGTCGGTGCTAACGCAGGTTTAAGTCCCCGTTGCCGACGAAGCGTCACCCGCGAGGGACGCAAGAGCCTCTGCGATTTTGTCACAGAAACCGCCCGTTGCGAGCGGTAAAGTATCAGGTCAGGCAAGCAGCGATGCTCGCGCATCGTATTTGTCTGTTACAGCGGTGGATGCTTCGGTGTCCTGCGCTGCGGAAATACAACACCCGACACCCGAAAGGACTCGCTCGCAAAAGCAGCGGGAACACTTTTAGGTTCAGCGATGAGGAATGTCCGCTGTCGCCGACGCTGACGATTTGTTCGGGCGTGAGGACACAATATGCCGAACCTTGTTGTAAATGCTCGAAATTGTCGCCGACGCTGACGATTTGTTCGGGCGTGAGGACAGGAAGGCTACAAAAAGGCCCAAGCATCCGTGGAGTCGCCGACGCTGACGATTTGTTCGGGCGTGAGGACTATCGAACTGCGTTGTTGAACAAGACCAATTTGCAGTCGCCGACGCTGACGATTTGTTCGGGCGTGAGGACCCGGCCTGCCTGAGCTGCGCGCTTACCTGCAGGCCGTCGCCGACGCTGACGATTTGTTCGGGCGTGAGGACCCTGATATGCGGCGATCTGGAGCATCGGGTTAAAGTCGCCGACGCTGACGATTTGTTCGGGCGTGAGGACAACGTAGGGTTGGCTCGGCGCGCTCGCGCCGAAGTCGCCGACGCTGACGATTTGTTCGGGCGTGAGGACAACTGGGGGACCTGAAGGGCATTCCCCGCGCCAAGTCGCCGACGCTGACGATTTGTTCGGGCGTGAGGACAAATGACTGAAGCTGACGCAAACGGGACTGCCAAGTCGCCGACGCTGACGATTTGTTCGGGCGTGAGGACGGCAGACGCGCTCGCGGCTGACGAAGCCGGCGTTGTCGCTGACGCTGACGATTTGTTCGGGCGTGAGGACAGCTTCCGGTAAGCGGTTCTGAGCACCACGTTTGTAGTCGCCGACGCTGACGATTTGTTCGGGCGTGAGGACCGCGCAACCGCTTGCTCGACCACTGCGGGTCGAGCAGTCGCCGACGCTGACGATTTGTCCACGATGATTCGGCATTATTGTAACCAGCAGAGACGTCAAATGGAGTGGCACGAAAGTTACCCGGCAACGAAAACGGCGGTGGGAAAATTTTCCCGCCGCCGGGTGCGTTCCTAAAACCTTATTTCACGCCGACGAGATAACCGAAACGCTCGCGGAACTGATCGGGCGTCATGGAAACGACGGCGGCGAGCCGGGAGAGCTGTTTCGTGTTCTCGAAATCCTCGCGTTCGAGCCGGATCATGTAGGCGCAGGCGCATTCGTAGGCTTCGCCGTCCACGTTGACCTGGCGCGTTTGCATGCGGCCGGTCTTGGGGTCGAGCATTTTTTCAAACGGCAGCGGGTTCATCTTGCCGTTCACGAAGCTGATGATGGCGCCGTATTTTTCGGCTTCGGGCGAAAGTAAAAATTTCACCGCGGCGTAACCGAGGTCACGGGTGTATTCGACATCGAACGGGATCGGGTCGGCGCAACGAAGTTCGTAGCCGAGGTCCTTGTCAATGAAGCCCATTTTGATGCCGAGTTTTTCCAGGCGCGTGGTCAGCAGTTCCTTCATCAGGCGGCCAAATTCAATTTCACCGAGACGCAAATGGCCGTGGTCGTCGCGGGCGACCTTGCCGAAGCGTTCCAGATGTCCGGCGGGCAGCGCCTCGACCAAACCCTGTTCGCCCATCGCTTCGATGAGGCCTTCGGCGAGGACAACGATGCCGTATTGCGAACCTTCGGCCCGACGCTTGATGATGGAACCGATGATGATGTCGCAAACTTCGTCCACGGTGACCTGCCGGCCGCGGAACTCCTCCGGGATGATGGCCAGGGTGGCGGCGGACGCCTTGGCGATGCCGAGCGCGAGATGTCCGGCCGCCCGCCCCATGCTGACGATGATATACCAGCGCGAGGTGGTGCGCGCGTCCTCGGCCAGATTGCGGACAATGTGGACCCCGTAGTGTCGTGCCGTTTCAAATCCAAACGTCGGCGTCGAACCGGGCAGCGGCAGATCATTGTCAATCGTCTTCGGCACGTGCGCGACCTTGATGCGGCCTTTGCTTTGTTTGGCCACGACGCTGGCGGAAAACGCCGTGTCGTCGCCGCCGATGGTGACCAGCGCGGTGATGCCGAGCTTTTCAAAGACGCTGAAGACATTTTTCATCTGCGCTTCCGACTTCGTGGGATTCGTGCGCGCGGTGCCGAGAATCGAGCCGCCCTTGATGTGAATGTCCTTCACGTCGCGGATGGACAGCGGCCGGCAATACTGCGCCTCGCCCTGCGCGAGCCACTTGAAACCGTCACGAAAGCCAATGACTTCAAAACCCTGGTTGACGCCTTCGATGGTGGCCGCCGCGATGACGCCGTTGATGCCCGGCGCCGGGCCGCCGCCGACCAAAATTCCCAATCTGCCTTTGCTCATTAAATTGGTTTGTTGATTGTAAAAACCGAAACTGCCACAGGATGCGCAAGCGCCGGAAAGAATTCAATTCCATTTTTGCCGCAATCAAACCACTATTTGCTGAAATGAAACCGGCTGTTTTTCTCGACCGCGACGGGGTGTTGATTGAGGAAAGGAATTATCTGCACCGCATCGAGGACGTGGCCTTTCTTCCCGGGGTGGCGGCGGCGCTGAAGCGTCTCTCGGACGCCGGGTTCAAACTGTTCATCGTCTCCAACCAGTCCGGCGTCGGGCGCGGCTACTTCACGCTTGCGGACGTGGAGCGCGTGAACGAGCATTTGCTCGGCGAACTGGCCCGGGCCGGCGTGCGCTTTGAAAAAATTTACATCGCGCCCGAAGCGCCCGGCCAGCCCAGCCGCGGCCGCAAGCCGTCGCCGCAATTTTTGTTCGACGCGCGCGATGAATTCGGCGTGGACCTGGCGCAAAGTTACATGATCGGCGACAAGCTGATTGATTTGGAATGCGGCTGGAACGCCGGCGTCAAAAAAAACATCCTGGTCCGCACCGGCTACGGCGCAAAACTTGAACGGAAATCGCCGGAACCACTCAAACTGGCGGTGATGGTGGACGATTTGAACGGCGCGGCGGATTGGATTTTGAAAAATTTGTAGGGGCCGACGTCAGAAGGCCCTGATTATATTAGGCATTATGGTTTAGGATTTAGTCATTCACCCGTTTATGTGCGGCATTATCGGATACGTCGGGAAAAAGGCGGTT
This sequence comes from Verrucomicrobiota bacterium, assembly GCA_050010435.1. GTDB lineage: Bacteria > Verrucomicrobiota > Verrucomicrobiia > Limisphaerales > UBA11358 > UBA11358. The sequence goes on from JBEKKZ010000026.1 coordinate 20,402, forward strand.
TCGCCCATCCTGCTCGAAGGATTGCGGCGGCTGGAATATCGCGGCTATGACAGCGCGGGCATCGCCGTGCTGGACGGCGACGAACTGCTCGTGCGCAAGAAAAAGGGGAAAATCGGCGAAGGTCTCGCCCGTCTTTTGAAATCCGAACCGGTCGCGGGAAATCTCGGCATCGGCCACACCCGCTGGGCCACGCACGGCCCGCCGTCGGACATCAATTCCCATCCGCACCTCGATCAATCCGGCCGGATCGCCGTCGTCCACAACGGCGTCGTCGAAAATTACGACGCGCTCCGACAAAAACTGCTCGCCGCCGGCCACAAATTCAAATCCGGCACCGACACCGAGGTGCTCGCGCATTTGATTGGCGATTATTACGGGAAACGGCAAAAAGTAGCGCAGCCGTCCCGGCTGCACTTGAAAAAAGCAGGCGAGACGCCTGCGCTACTGACCCAGGCGGTTTGCGATGCGCTGCGCGAAGTCATCGGCACCTACGGCATTGCAGTGATTTGCGCCGACCAGCCCGACACCATCGTCGGTGCACGGCGCGGTTCGCCGCTCATCATCGGCATCGGCGCCGGCGAGAATTTTCTCGCCAGCGATGCCAACGCCATCGTCGCCCACACCAAAAAGGTCGTTTATCTCAACGATTACGACGTGGCGACCATCACGCCCGAACGCTTTGATGTTTTGAACCTGGGCACGGACACCGCCAACGTCCAGGTCAGCAAGCTGGAGTTCAGCCAGGAGGACGCCGTGCGCGGAAAATACGAGCATTTCATGCTCAAGGAAATTTTCGAACAGCCGCGCACCGTGGAAAACGCCCTGCGTGGCCGCGTGGATACCGAAGGCGCCACTGCCAAGTTCGGCGGCTTGAATCTGACGTCCGCCGAGTTGCGAGCGATTGACCGCATCGTCATCGCCGCCAGCGGCACGAGCTGGCATGCGGCGCTGGTGGGCGAGTATTTGATTGAGGAACTCGCGCAAATTCCGGTCGAGGTCGAGTTCGCGCACGAATTTTGTTATCGCAACGCGCCGCTTGAAAAGAACACCGTCTTGCTCGTCATCTCGCAGTCCGGTGAGACTGCGGACACGCTCGCTGCGTTGCGCGAAGCCAAGCGCCGTGGCCACCGCGCGCTCGCCATTGTCAACGTTGTCGGCAGCACCGTTGCGCGGGAATCCGACGGCGGCATTTACATGCACGCCGGCCCGGAAATCGGCGTTGCCTCGACCAAGGCCTTTGTTTCCACGCTCACGATTCTGGCGCTGCTGGCGGTGCACCTGGGCCGGCTGCGAAATCTTTCCGCCCGCCGGGCGCTGGAAATCCTGCACGCGCTGGAGGCCGTGCCCAAACAGCTCGAATCCATTCTCGCGCAAAACAACGCGTTCAAGAAGCTCGCGAAGAAATACGCCAAGGCCGACGACTTCTTTTTCCTCAGTCGCGGTTACACGTTCCCGATTGCGCTCGAAGGCGCGCTCAAGCTGAAGGAAATTTCCTACATCCACGCCGAGGGTTATTCCGCGGCGGAGATGAAGCATGGCCCGATTGCGTTGATTGATCCCAAGACGCCGACGGTTTTCCTCGTGCCGCAGGATTCGATGTATGACAAGACGATGGCGAACCTGGCGATGATCCGCGCGCGCAAAGGCCCCATCATCGCGCTGGCCACCGAGGGTGACAAACAAATCGGGAAGGTGGCCAACGACGTGATTTACCTGCCGAAGGCGCTGGAACCGATATATCCGATTCTGGCCACCGTGCCGCTGCAGTTGTTCGCGTATCACATCGCCGTCGTGCGCGGCTGCGACGTGGACAAGCCGAGAAATCTGGCCAAGAGCGTGACGGTGGAATGAGTTTGTGATTACAGATTAGAGCCATGAAAGCTGTTGCCATAAATGGTAGCCCGCGCAAGGGCGGGAACACGGAAATTCTTTTGAAAAAGGCGCTTGCGCCGCTGGCCGCCGCCGGCTGGGAAACCGAGTTCATCCAGCTCGGCGGAAAACCCATCCGCGGATGCCAGGCCTGTTACGAGTGTTTCAAGAAGAAAAATTCCCGGTGCAGCCAGAAGAATGATGTTTTCAACCAGTGCTTCGAGAAAATGGTCGCGGCCGATGCGATCATCCTCGGTTCACCCACGTACTTCACCGACGTGAGCGCCGAGATGAAGGCGCTGCTGGATCGCGCCGGGCTGGTGGCGCTGGCCAACGGCGGATTGTTCCGCGGAAAAATCGGAGCCGCCGTGGTGGCGGTCAGACGCGGCGGCGGCACGCACGCCTTTGACACGATGAACCACATGTTCCTCATGTCCGGCGCCATCGTGCCGGGATCCACATACTGGAACCTCGGCTTTGGCCTGGACAAGGGCGACGTGGCCAAAGACGACGAGGCGGCGCGCAATATGAATGATCTGGGCCAGACCATCGCCTGGCTGGGCGCGGCGATCCATCAACACGCCGGGAGCCGCCCGGCGGCTGTGCTGGTTCGCGAATGAGCTTCCTCAAAACTTCGCCCGTGAAACAATGACCCTGCAATATCGCAAGTTCGGCAGGCTGGATTGGAACGTTTCGGTTCTGGGCTTTGGCTGCATGCGCCTGCCCACCGCGGATGGAAGCGCCAAGGGACCAAACATCAATGAAGCGGAAGCCGCGCGCATGATCCGCCACGCGCTGGACCGGGGCGTGAACTATTTCGACACCGCTTACATTTATCACGACGGCAATAGCGAGACGGTCCTCGGCAAGGCGCTGCGCGGCCATCGGGACCGGGTGAAAATCGCCACCAAATCCCCGTTGTGGCTGCTCCAACAGGAGGGCGATTTTGACCGGATATTGAACGAACAACTGCGCAAGCTCCAGACCGATCACATTGATTTCTATCTGCTCCACGGCATGGACAAACAACGCTGGAGCGGAGTCGTTCCGAAATTCAAGCTGCTGGAAAAATCCGAGGCCGCGATTCGCGACGGACGCATCCGCCACCTGGGTTTCTCGTTCCACGACGATTACGCGAGCTTCGAAAAGGTCATCCAAGGTTACGACCGCTGGACGTTTTGCCAGATTCAATACAACTACATGGACACGGAGAACCAGGCGGGCACCAAGGGCTTGAAGCTCGCCGCCGCCAAGGGCCTCGCCGTCGTAATCATGGAACCGCTGCTCGGCGGCCGGCTGGCCCATCCGCCGTCGTCCATTCTCCAGGTGATCGAGCGCTCCAGCGTGAAGCGCTCCCCGGTGGACTGGGCGTTGCAATGGCTTTGGAACCAGCCCGAAGTGTCGGTGGTGTTGAGCGGGATGAGCAACCTGGACCAGGTGACAGCCAACCTGGATTCGGCGGCCCGCGCCCGCAGCCATTCGTTTCAGGCGGCGGACTTGGAAGTGATCGCGGATTTGCAGCAAAAGTACCGGGAGCGCGCCGCCATTCCCTGCACCAAGTGCAACTATTGCATGCCCTGCCCAAACGGAGTGAACATCCCGGCCAATTTTGAAATCTACAACGACGCGTTTCTCCACGAAGACATTCCCGGCGCGCGCTTCAAGTATCAGATTTTTATTACGGAAGCAGCGCGGGCCGGTGTTTGCGTGGCCTGCCACGACTGCGAAGACCATTGTCCCCAGAAAATCCCGATCAGCGACTGGATGCCCAAGGTTCACGCGCTGCTCGGCGCGGCGTGATTCATCGCAGTGGTGAGCTCGGCGGTGGAGTGATCTGGATAAAAAGTCCGGTTGACAAATGTAATCTCTACGGTTACTAATTAACCATCGATTATGCGAACGAGTTGTCGCTTTGCCATGGCCGTGCACGTACTGGCCGTCCTCGCTTACAAGGAGGGCGACCGGATTACGTCGGCCATGCTGGCCGCCAGCGTCAATACCAATCCCGTCATCATCCGGCGGCTCCTCCTGTCGTTGCAGCGGGCCCGGCTGGTGGAGACCCGCAAAGGGGCCGGGGCCGGCTCCCGTTTGAGCCGTTCCCCGGGCCGCATCAATCTGGCTGAAGTCTATCGGGCCGTGGAAGCCGTTGAGCCTTTTGCCAGTCCCGCCCGAAAAGCCAACACGGCCTGCCCGGTGGGCCATTGCATCCGGAAAACTTTGAACCAGGTTTTTGCGTCGGCGGAAAACGCCATGGAGCGGGACCTGGAGAAAACCACCCTGGCCGGGGTGGTCGGCATGATCAAGGCCGCGTGTCCGGCCGCCGCCAAAAAAACCGGTTGACAGTCTCTTTTTTTTGTGAGAAAATGTAACTGTTGTTATTACATAAAATGTGAAAGGAGGAAGGAAAGATGAAACAGACAAGCACAAATGGGAATTGGAGAAATCCCGAAAGAGGCAGTTCGCTCCGGAAAGCCTGCGGGGCGTCCTGCCGGAAGATCCGAGCACAGATTGCCGGGGTCAAGGAGGCAATCTTTGCGGAATCCAGCCGCGCGTTTTCGGCGCCGGAACGGCTGGTCCGGCTGGCCCTGAATGAAGCCGAGGCGGCAGCCTGGCAAACGAAGTATCCGCACCTGGTTTTTCCCGCCCTCGCAACGGAGAAAGTCCGGGCGGTGGCCGCTTGGAACGCCCGTCAGAAATCCGTGCGGGAGAACAGCCCGGTTATCGTCCTGACGGCGTAACCGGTTGCCCGCGCTTTCCGAACGTCGAAGCAACCATCAACGAGAAGAGAAACATGAAATTAATCGTCGAACTGAATGAAACCAATTTTGAAGCCGAGGTGCTGAAATCCGGCCAGCCGGTGCTGGTGGACTTTTGGGCCGAGTGGTGCGGTCCCTGCAAAATGCTGGCCCCGGTGCTGGAGGAGATTGCCACGGAGCAGGCCGGCCGCGTCAAGGTCGCCAAGGTCAACGTGGATGAAAATCCCGGCCTGGCCGCGCAGTACCAGATCCAGTCCATCCCGACGTTGCTTTATTTCGCCGGGGGCGAAGTGCGGGACAAAAGCGTTGGCGTCCAGGGCAGGAAAGCGATTTCCTTGAAACTGGAGGCACTGGCCGTTGCGGCGTGACCGCCCTGTCGGCTTTAGAGCTTTGTCAAAATTATGTAGCCGCCGACGTCAGTCGGCGCAAATTTATTAAGGACAAACGATATGGCGGATCAAAAAAATATTGGCGTTGGGTGGTTGGGCGGGTCGGTAGGGCGGCGCTGCTGCGCCGCCATGTTCGGCTGACCAGCAGGTCAGCCCTACCAGGGCCTTTTGTGCCAATGTTTATTGAATTGTCTAAACCGAAAAGGGGGAAAAATGAAAATCCCGGAAACATTTGAAAGGCATCGGAACAGCGGCCTCGTTCGTGTGTTCGATCATGACCGCAACCCGTTGGTGGCGGATGCACCGCCCCAATCATCGGGGACTGACGACGAATTGCTGGACGGTTATTCCCGGACCATTGCCGGGGTTGTCGGCAAGGTCGGGCCCACCGTGGTCAACATCCGGGTTCAACACGACGGTCACGACCGGCGCCGGGGATCGGAAGCTGGCGGCACCGGTTCGGGTTTTATCATTGCGCCGGACGGCTACATCCTGACCAACAACCACGTGGTCCACGATGCCAGCCGCATGGAAGTGGCGGTGGCGGACGGCCGCGTGTTCAGCGCGACGCTGGTGGGTGACGACCCGGAGACCGACCTGGCGGTCATCCGCATCAACGCCTCGAATCTCATTCACGCGAGCCTGGGTGATTCCCGGTCCGTCCGGGTGGGACAGATCGCCATTGCCATCGGGAGTCCGTTTGGATTCCACCAGACCGTGACCGCCGGCATCGTCAGCGCACTGGGCCGTTCGATGCGTTCCCAGTCCGGGCGGCTGATTGACAACGTCATTCAGACCGATGCCGCCTTGAATCCCGGCAACTCCGGCGGTCCGCTGGTCAATTCGCGCGGGGAAATCATCGGGGTGAACACGGCCGTCATTCTGCCGGCGCAGGGAATCTGTTTTGCCATTGCGAGCAACACCGCCGAGTTCGTGGCGGCCTGGTTGATCAAGGAAGGCCGCATCCGCCGCAGCTGGATTGGAGTGGCCGGGCAGAACGTGCCCGTGCATCCACGCGTCGTCCGTTTCCACCGGCTGCCGGTGAGTCACGGAGTCCTCGTGGTGGGCCTTGAGCCGGGCAGTCCCGCGGGCCGCGCCGATCTGCGCGAGGGTGACATCATCATCGCGTTCGAGGGCGAACCGGTCGCCGGCATTGATGAATTGCATCGTCACCTCGTTGCGATGGTGATTGGTGTTCCGGTCCAACTCACGGTCATCCGGCATACGGAGAAGCTCAACCTGACCGTCACGCCAGAGGAATTGGCTCCGGCCAATCAAAGGAACTGAAAGGAGCAAATGAAAGCGATCTACAAACGAACCTATCGGGCAAGGCCAGCCAGCCTCAGGCTGTCCCGCGTCCATTTGACCCCGTCGCGCCGGCCGCTGCGATATCGCATTGCGTCGCCGTCACCGGCCAATGGGGACTTGCGCGCGAAGCCGGCGTCCCCGAACGTCGCTCCAGCGGAACCCGCGGCATCGGAATCGCTCCGTGGTAACACGCTGCAATTGTATCTGCGCGAAATCGGGCAGGTGAAATTGATTACGCCGAAGGAGGAAATCGTTCTCGCGAAGCGGATCAAAAAAGGCGACCGAAAGGCGCGCGAAAAGATGATCACGGCGAATCTGCGGCTGGTGGTGAAGATCGCCCGCGATTACGAAGGCCTGGGGCTGCCGCTGCTCGACCTGATCAACGAGGGCAACATCGGCCTGATGAAGGGCGTCGAGCGGTTCAATCCCCGCAAAGGCGCGAAGCTTTCCACCTATGCCTCGTGGTGGATCAAGCAATGCATCATGCGGGCGCTGGCCAACCAGTCCAAAACCATCCGGTTGCCCGTACACGTGGTGGACAAGGTGGCGCACATCCGGAAGGCGGAAGTGAAGCTGCGCGAGGCGTTTGACCGGGACCCGACGGACGAAGAGGTGGCGGACCATCTGGGACTCAATCCGCGCCGCATCCAGGAATATCGCGACGCGTCCAAGGCGCCCATTTCACTCGACGCCCCGATTGGAACCGACGAGCCGCAAAAGATTTCCGAAGTGGTGGCGGACCCAAACGCCGCGGCGCCGTTCGACCGGCTCATCCGGGAAACTGACCGGAACCTCGTCCGGGAAGTTCTGGCCACGCTGACGCCGCGGGAAAACAAGATTCTGGCCATGCGATTCGGGCTGGATGACGGTCGGACCAAAACGCTGGAAGAAATCGGCGGCCGGCTGGGCGTCACACGCGAACGCATCCGGCAGATTCAAGAGCTGGCATTGAAGAAAATGCGCGTAAAAATCGCCGAACACGAGACCCCCGCCGTCGAAACCGCGGTCATGGCGGCATGAAAGCATGGCGATGTTCTGAAATTAAAACTCGCCGGTGCGCAAAACCAATATCAGGTAACAGCGGTTGTCTGACCTAAGGGTGCTGACATCCTTGATCGCCGCGAATCAGGTCAAAAGCGTGGTGGTGGAGTGAAATGATAGCTGTGTTATAGTGTCGCTGTGCCCCTCCAACAAAGTTGCCAGCCGGCTGCGACTATCAATCCACAATCAGTTTCCTAAAATTTGTTCCATCGTCCACTCAACCTCGTCTGGGCTAATCCCATAGCCAGTTCCTATTTCGCGGTTGACGTCGCAGGCCCGGTGTGGCTCAGTTCACCTCTGAGGTAATCCGTCAACGTTTTTTTTGAGTTTGTTCACTGGTTTTTTAAAGGGGCTTTTGCCCAGTTCCACGCGGTCAAACAGTTTCACCAGCTCACTGCCGTTCCGCCGCAACGCGGCT
>JBEKKZ010000027.1:0-27303 GCA_050010435.1 Verrucomicrobiota bacterium
CCAATGTGCCCACCAATGCGGGCAGCTACACGGTGATTGGCACGATTACTGACGCCAATTATCAGGGCAGCGCAACCAACACGCTGGTGATTGCCCAGGCCTCCGGCTCGGTCACCCTCGGCAGCCTAAACCAGACTTACACTGGGACGGCCAAGCCGGCGACGGTGACCACGACCCCGACGGGGTTGACGGTGAGCTTTACCTACAACGGTTCGGCCAATGTGCCCACCAACGCGGGCAGCTACACGGTGATTGGCACGATTACTGACGCCAATTATCAGGGCAGTGCGACCAACACGCTGGTGATTGCCCAGGCCTCCGGCTCGGTCACCCTCGGCAGCCTGAGCCAGACTTACACTGGGACGGCCAAGCCGGCGACGGCGACCACGACCCCGACGGGGTTGACGGTGAGCTTTACCTACAACGGTTCGGCCAATGTGCCCACCAACGCGGGCAGCTACACGGTGATTGGCACGATCAATGACGTTAATTATCAGGGCAGCACAACCAACACGCTGGTGATTGCCCAGGCCTCCGGCTCGGTCACGCTTGGCAGCCTGAGCCAGACTTACACTGGGACGGCCAAGCCGGCGACGGCGACGACAACCCCGACCGGGTTGGCGGTAAGCTTTACCTACAACGGTTCGGCCAATGCACCGACCAATGCGGGCAGCTACACGGTGATTGGCACGATTACTGACGCCAATTATCAGGGCAGCGCGACCAATACGTTGGTGATCAACGCAGCGACACTGACCTACACGGCGAACGCGGCGAGCATGACATACGGGTCGGCAGTGCCGGGGTTGAGCGGTTCGGTGAGCGGGTTTGTGGGAACGGACAATCAAGGCAATGCGACGACAGGCACGTTGACGTTCACGCCGGCGGCGACTTCGACCAGCGGCGTGGGCAGCTACGCGATCAATGGTACCGGGCTGACGGCCAACAACGGCAATTACACATTCGTCCAGGCGACCGGGAATGCGACGGCGCTGACGATCAACGCGCTGCCGGTGAATTTGACAGGCACCCGGTCTTATGACGGGACGACGACAGCCGCGGCGGGGATTTTGTCGGTGGCGAACAAGGTTGGGAGCGACAACGTGACGGTGGTATCGGGCAACGGCACGCTGGCCGGCGCGAATGTCGGGTCAGAGGCGATCACGTCATTGGGAACCCTGGCGTTGGGCGGGACAGCGGCGGGCAACTACACGCTGGCCAGCGCGAGCGGTTCGGTGAACATCACGGTGAGCGCACTGGCGCTGACAGTGACGAATCTGCTGGCCTTGGACAATGTATATGACGGTACCACGAACGCCACGCTGGATGCGACCAATGCCGGGTTGGCGGGCGTGTTGAACGGCGACAGCGTGACGTTGGTCACGAGCAATGCCGTGGCGTATTTTGCGGACAAAAATGTCGGCACGAACAAGCCGGTGACGGTGACGGGTCTGGCGCTGGGCAGCACGGCGGCGGCCAATTATACGCTGGCGGATCCGACGAACGTGACGGCGAACATCACGGCGGCTGGATTGACTGTGGCCGGGGTGACGGCGGCCTCCAAAGTGTATGACGGGACAACGAATGCGCAATTGAATGGCACAGCGACCTTGAACGGGGAGGTGAGCGGCGATGATGTGAGCCTGGTCACGGACGGCGTGAACGCCGCGTTTGCCGGCCCGAACGTGGGGACGGGCATCCCGGTCACCGTGAGCGGATATGCCATCACCGGGGCGGATGCCGGCAACTACACGCTGACACAGCCATCGGCCTTGGCGGCGGACATCACGGCAGCGACGCTGACCATTACCGCCACGGCCAACACCAAGACTTACGATGGTACGACCAGTGCGTTGGCGACTCCGACAGCCAGCGGTCTGCAAGACAGCGACACCGTGACCGGCCTGGCGGAAACTTACGACACGAAAGACATGGGCACGGGCAAGACGCTCAGCGTCAACGCTTACACGGTCAACGACGGCAACAGCGGCAACAATTACATCGTCAACACTGCGACCAGTACTGCGGGCGTGATCAGCAAGGCGACGTTGACGATCACCGCTGCGGCCAACACGAAGACTTACGACGATTCGACCAGTGCGGCGACAACTCCGACGGTCAGCGGTTTGCAGGGCAGCGACACAGTGACCGGTTTGGCTGAGACCTATGACACAAAACACGCCGGCACGGGCAAGACGCTCAGTGTCAGTGCTTACACTGTCAACGACAGCAACAGCGGCAACAACTACACCGTCAGCACTGCGACCAGTACTGCGGGCGTGATCAGCCAAGCGTCTCTCACCATCACCGCGGCGGCTAACACCAAGACTTACGACGGTTCGATCAGTGCGTCGGCGACGCCGACGGTCAGTGGTCTGCAGGGTTCTGACTCGGTGAGCGGTCTGGCTGAAACCTACGACACCAAGAACGTCGGTTCAAGCAAGACGCTCAGTGTCAACGTTTACACGGTCAACGACGGCAACTCCGGTGGTAATTACACGGTCAGCACTGTGGCCAGCACGGCGGGTGTGATCAACCCGGCAATGTTGACAGTGACAGCCGACAACAAGAGCAAGATGTGCGGGCAACCCAATCCGCCGTTGACAGCCAGTTACAACGGCTTTGTCGGTGGTGAGAGCGCCAACGTTCTGACGTCACCGGTTGTCTTGAATACGACGGCAGCGACCAGCAGCGGCGAGGGGACATATCCGATTACCGCCGACGGTGCGGCTGCCGCCAACTACACGATCAATTATGTGAGCGGACAGTTGACGGTGGATCCGGTACCGCAACTGACTGGTGTCGATGTCAACGTGAACGGAAACAATCAATTCATCATCAGCTGGCCGACGGTCACAGGTCGCACCTATCAACTCGAATACAAAGATGACCTTATGGCAGCCGCTTGGACGCCTCAGGGCAATTCGTTGCCTGGGAACGATGCGATGGCTGTCGTGACAAACAACATCAGCGATTCGCCGCAGCGCTTCTTCCGGGTGCAGGTGCAATAAAAAGCAGTCGCAGCGCCCCGCAAAGACAATCGCTTGGACATCTTGGGGAAAACGCAGGCCGGTGGATGACCATCCGCCGGCCTGCAGGGTTATTGGCGGATGCCGAAAAAAATCCGGACCGGGCAGCGGAGGCGGAGGGTTGAGCGTGGAAGACCGAAGATGGCCGGCCGGCCCTAGCGGTTTAAGATTGCCACCGGCCGGTCGCCGTTTAGAGTGTCCACGTTTAAATGAAATTTTCATTGCCCATTCTCGGGCTGGCGTTGCTGGCATTTTTCAGCGCGTCGGCGCAGGTCACCGTGGATGTGGTGCTGGATCAGGAACAATTTCTGCCCAGCGAATCGCTGCCGGTGGCGGTGCGCATCACGAACCGTTCCGGCCAGCCGCTGCATTTGGGCGCCGATGCGAACTGGCTGACGTTTAGTGTGGAATCAGTGGGCGGTCCGGTGGTCGTCAAAAAAGCCGACGTGCCGGTGCAGGGTGAATTTGATGTGGGTTCGTCGCAAATGGCCACCAAGTGTGTGGATTTGGCGCCGTATTTTGCGCTGACGCGGCAGGGCGGTTATCGCGTCACCGCCACGGTGCGCATCAAGGATTGGAACGCGGAAATCCCCAGCCCGCCTCAATCCTTTAACGTGATTGACGGCGCAAAATTGTGGTCGCAAACGTTTGGCCTGCCCGTGCCCGCCGGGGTGACGAATCGCGCGCCGGAAGTCCGCAAATACACCTTGGAGGAGGCAAATTATCTGCGTTCGCAACTGCGGATGTATGTGCAGGTGAGCGACGAATCCGAAACGCACATTTTCAAGATTCGCGCGATTGGCCCGATGGTTTCGTTCAGCCAGCCGGAGGCGCAAGTGGATCGCCTCAGCCATTTGCACGTGATGTATCAAAGCGGCGCGCGTGTCTTCACTTACTCGGTGGTCAGTCCTGACGGCGACATCGTGTGGCAGGAAATTTACGATTATTTCAACACGCGCCCGCGTTTGCACACCGATGACGATGGCAACATTACGGTCCTTGGCGGCGCGCGCCGGGTGAAACCAAACGATATGCCGGTGGTGAAGCCGCCAAACGAAGTGCCCGCAGCTCCCGCGAAACCCTGAGCGCGCCGGTCATTGCATCAATTCTTCCTTCGACGTGACCTGCGCCTGTATATCTTTGATAATCATCGTGGCGCGGGCGAGGGCGGTGTCCTGCGTTTCTCCAAGGAATGATTTTAATTGCACCCGCACTGCCGCGATCGGGTCGCCGTTCCGGTCGCGCAACGGCAGCGTGACCGCAACCGTGCCTTTGCCGCGTCCAAAATAAATCTTGCCGTCGGTGATGGCGGCTTTTTCCGCGTCGGTGCCGGGCTGGCCGATTTCTTTTTCCAACTTGCTGGCGGCAATCTGCGGCTGGCCTTTGTCGTCGAGTGTGTAAATGCGCAGCCCCAAAATACGCGGCTGTTTTTTCAGCGTGCCTTGCACGAGCGTCTGCACCACCGGCACGCGCGGGGTGTAGGTGATGGTCGTGTCGCCAAAATAACCCACCGTGTCAGACTTGGTGCGAAAACCGATTTTGCCGGTGGCGAATGAATTATCGTGCAACGTCGGCATCACCAGTTTGCCGTCCAGCCAGCAGGTGATTTGATTGCCCTGGCATTGCACGGCCAGCGTGTGCCAGGTGTTGGTGGCAATGTCCGTTTCCGGGCCGATGGGATTGGAACGGACGCCGTCCACGACCTTGTAAAAACGCACGTTGTTCCCCAGCGCGCTGGCGCGGATGACGTAACAATTGGATTCATTTTGGTAACGGAACACCGCGCCGGCCATTTGTTCGGCGGTGCCGCCGGTGATTTTGAACCGGGTCGTAAGGTTGAAGTCCTTGAACGTCTCGCCGTCGTAAATCAGCATCGGAAACCGCTCGTCCGTCGGGTCGGTGCTCGTTTGCGCAACCACGGCGCGGCGCGTGACCACCGGCGCCTGCGGCGAAAGCGGCGCGAGCAGCGGCGGCACTTCGTCCATGATGATTTTCCATTCGCCGGGCCGGCCGCCCCCCGCCAGTGCGGCGTGGAAATTGGTTGGCATTAGGCCGGTCGCAACGTCGCCGAAATCAATTTTGATTTCCGCGCCGCCAACCGGCAAAGCCAGGGCCAGCCAGAAACTGAAAAGAAATTTTCGCATTCCGCGCAGCGTAACAAAAAGAATTTGGACGACAAGGAGAGTGTTTGGAGTCCGACACGTTTTGGCCGTAATCAGGCACCACCCCGTTTGGTGTCCCGCCTTCAGGCGGTCCGCGTGTTTGATCCTGTCATTTGCCGCCTAAAGGCGGGACACCAAGCCGACACCGCTGCGTTCCATGCTTTTTTTCAACAAATCCGGGGCAACTGCTCGCCGCTCGGCATGTCGAGGATCCGGTTGGCGCCAATCGCGCTTTTCAACGTGACCAGGGGCGTGGAACTTTCAGTGACCTGCCCGATCATTGCCGACCCCGCCCCGACGGCGTGGCCGCGCATGATTTGCAAGGCGCGTTCCACGTCCTTCGCCGCAATGAACGCGGTAAAACGCCCTTCGCATGCAACGTGCAGCGGATCGAGGCCGAGCATCTCGCAGGCGGCATGGACGTCTTCGCGCACCGGCACGGATTTTTCCTCGACGGCGATTTTGACTCCGGCGGCTTCGGCGATTTCGTTGAGCGCGCTGGCCAGGCCGCCGCGCGTCAAATCGCGCAGACAATGGATTTCGATGCCGCCTTTCAGAAGCTGCATCACGAGGCCGGCCACCGGCGCGGAATCGCTTTCAATCCGGCTTTCAAATTCCAGGCCCTCGCGCACGGCCATGATCGCCATGCCGTGACGGCCCAAATCGCCGCTGACCAGAACGCCGTCGCCGGGCCGCACATTTTGCGGCGCGATTTTCTGTTCGTGTTCGATGACGCCGATGCCGGCGGTGTTGATGAACAGGCCGTCGCCCTTGCCTTTGTCCACAACCTTCGTGTCGCCGGTGATGATTTGCACGCCGCAACGCTGTGCCGCGTCGCGCATGGAGCAGACGACCCGCCAGAGCGTTTCCATCGGCAAACCCTCCTCCAGGATGAACGCGCAGCTGAGGTAAAGCGGCCGCGCGCCGCTCATGGCGAGGTCGTTCACCGTGCCGTGGACGGCCATCGAACCGATGTCGCCGCCCGGAAAAAAAATCGGGCGCACGACGTAGGAATCCGTCGTGAATGCAAGTTTTTTGCCGGTCCATTCGACCACCGTCGAATCATGCTGCATTTCGAGCAGCGGATTGGTAAACGCCGTCAGAAACATTTTGCCGATGAGCTGGTGCATCAGCTTCCCGCCGCCGCCGTGCGCCATCAGCACGTGCGGGTATTGCTGGATCGGGATCGGACAACTGGTGTTCATATTTTTATTTTCCAACGGATGAAATGTGCCAACGGATTTTATTTTGTCATATTCATCCGTTGGGGAAAAGGTTTCATCGCCTGGGTGGACGCACGCCGCGAATTTGCAACGCGCGTTTGCCGAAGTTCACGGCCAGGCCCACGGGCAGTTCCAGTGCCCGCAGATAAGCCTGCATTTTGCCGAGTTCATAAGGGCCGATTTCATCTTTCAGCGCGCTGACGCCACACAAAACCTGTTCGCCCACGAGCATCGCATCCACGGGAAATTTGCCCAGTTCGTCGGCTTCAAATCTGACCGGACTAAATAATTCGCCCCGCAACGCCAGACCGCGATGCAACCACTCAACGCCGAGCAGTTTGCCGTAAACAACTTCGCCGTAGCCCAGACCGTACCGCCGACCCACTTCCAGAATCCCCGCCCTCACCGCCCGCAACAACGGACGGATCTCCTTTGTCAGCACTGGCCGGATGTATTCGTAATCCTCACTGACAACAAACGGCTTCTGTACAAACGGCACGCGTTCCACCTTGACCTTCTCCTGGCCAAAGTTGACCAGCAAACCCAGCGACTTTTCCCAAAACTTCAGATAAGAAATGATTTGGCAATAATTTTCCTGCGCGAATCCTCCCGGCAGCGCCTTGAGCTCCAGCAGAATTTCATCCCACGCCAGAATGTCGTATTGGAACGTGTGGACCACTTTCCCACGATGATAAAGCTGGCCTCCTTGCTTGGAAGAAATGGGGATGCCACGCTTGCGGCAGCAGGCGACGAAAGCCCGATGATAAGCCTCTTCGGGATAACCCACACCCACTTCGTTGTGAACGTCGAATAGGCAGCGCCTCAGCATCCGTGTCCGGCCTTCAAAAATCAGCGCCATGTCTCGTCCCTTTTTGCTAAAAAATGTTTGTTTTTATTTTTCAATCCGTTGGCACTTTTCATCCGTTGGCGAAAAATGTCGGCGATAGCGGTAATACGCCGCACAAGCGCCTTCGCTCGACACCATCGTTGCGCCGAGCGGATGTTCCGGCGTGCAGCGCGTGCCGAAGGCCGGGCATTCGTGCGGTTTGATTTGTCCCTGCAAAACCAGGCCGCTGAGACATTCGGCGGATTCGTCAACGTGACGGTCGGCCAGGCCGAATCTCTTTTCGGCGTCGAACGCGGCGTAGGCGTCGTTCAAACCGAGGCCGCTCTGCGGGATTTCGCCGACGCCGCGCCACTTGCGGGGCACGACCTTGAAAACCTTGCGGATCAATTCCTGCGCCGGCTGGTTGCCTTCGCGCCGCACCGAACGAGTGTACTGGTTTTCGACCTCGGCGCGACCGGATTCCAGTTGCTGCACCACCATCAGCACGCCCTGCAAAATATCCAGCGGCTCGAAACCGGTGACGACAATCGGTACGCGATATTTCGCCGCGAGGGGCGGGTATTCCCAGTAACCCATCACCGTGCAGACGTGCCCGGCGGCGAGAAAACCCTGCACCTTGCAATTCGGCGACGACATCAACGCCTCAATCGCTGGCGGTACGAGCACGTGTGAAATGAGCATGGAAAAATTCTTCAATCCCTTGTGCGCGGCCTGATAAACCGCCATCGCCGTCGCCGGCGCGGTGGTTTCAAAACCGACGCCGAAGAAAACGACTTCCCGGGCCGGATTTTGTTCCGCGAGTTTTACCGCATCGAGTGGCGAATAGACGATGCGCACGTCGCCGCCCCTGGCTTTGACTGAAAGCAGATCGGTCGTGCTGCCGGGTACACGCAACATGTCGCCGAACGAGGCAAAAATAACGCCGGGCCGCGCCGCGATTTCCAGCGCCTTGTCTATCATTTCAAGCGGCGTCACACACACGGGACAACCCGGCCCGTGAATCAGCGTGATGGATTTGGGCAGCAATTCATCAATGCCAAACTTCACGATGGTGTGCGTCTGACCGCCACAGACTTCCATGATGTTCCACGGCCGGGTCGTGAGGCGATGAATCTCCCGCGCGAATTGCTGCGCGCGTTCGCCGTCGCGGTATTCGTCGAGGTATTTCATGCTTTTACGTAGCGCAGGCGTCCCGCCTGCAGCTTTCACTTAATCTTTTTACCGGCGTTGGCAGGCGGGACACCTGCGCCACCTTCTCCCAGTTCGCCGAGTTCCTCCATCTCTTTCAAATACTCGAAAACTTTGTGCGCCTCGTCTTCGTCCACCCGGCTGAGGGCGAAGCCGACGTGGACGATGACATAATCGCCGACCTTCGCCTCGGGCACGTAGGCGAGGCAGGCTTCCTTGAGGATGCCGCCGAAATTGATTTTGCCCGTGCGCGACAACGGGTCGTCGCCGCTGATGCTTTCAATTTTTCCTGGAATGGCCAGACACATGGTCTTTCACTCTACTCCTTTCGTCGCAAGGCAGCAACGACTTGTCCCAGTGCAATCCCGCCATCGTTCGGCGGCACGCGCTGATGCCAATACGGTCGAAAGCCCTCCGCCTGCAACCGCCGCACGGTGCGCTCGGTGAGATAACGATTCTGAAAACAGCCGCCGGAAAGCACCACCCGGTTTTGGCCGGCACGTTTTGCAACCGCCACGATGCCTTCCACCAGTGCGTTGTGGAACTTCGCGGAAATGAAGCCGGCCGGAATGCCGTCTTTCACATCCTCCAAAATCCCCTCAATCATCAGTGACCAGTCCATAACAAGTTCGGAGTTCGGAGTTCGGAGTTCGGAGTTGGTTTCGCCTTCGTTCGCCTTTTTATTCCGCAATCCGCATTCCGTAATCCGCAATTCATAAGCTTCCTCGGTCTCGATTCTATCGAGCGCGAACTCCAGTTCCATCGCGGCCTGACCTTCGAAGCGGATTTGCTGGCGGAGATTGATGAGCGAGGCGACGGCGTCAAACAACCGGCCCATGCTCGTCGTCACCGGCGAATTCAGTTTTTTCGCCAGCATCGTCCTTAATGTCCCGAGTTCCGCCAGTGAAAAAGCGGCGACCGTCGCCAGTTTTTTTTGTTCGAAAACCTTGTCGCCGAACATTTCATGAAGCAATCCGAGCGCGGAGCGGCGGGGTTCTTTGACCGCCTTGTCGCCGCCCGGCAAACGGAACGGACGCAAATGGGCGATGCGTTCGATGCTTTCGTTGGTGACGAGGAAAAATTCGCCGCCCCAAACCGTGCCGTCCAGGCCGTAGCCCGTGCCGTCCCACGAAACGCCAAGCACCGGGGGCGCAATTTCATTTTCCGCCATGCACGACAGAACGTGCGCGATGTGATGCTGGACGCCGATTTTGGTAGGGCGCGCAGTCCTCTGCGCGCCGTCGGCGGCGGGCAGGGGACTGCCCGCCCTACCTTCCAATTCATTCGCAAACTTCGTCGAGAGATAATCCGGGTGCAGGTCAGCGGCGATGATTTGCGGCACGGCCTCGTAAAGTTTTTCGAAATCGGCAATGACGCGGCGGAAGGCGGCATGGGCCTGCTCCGTTTCCAAATCGCCGATATGTTGACTGATGAAAACCTGGTTGCCGACCGAGAGGGCAACGGCGTTTTTCAGATGCGCACCTACGGCCAGAACGATTTCGGAGTTCGGAGTTCGGAGTTCGGAGTTCGGAGTTTTGGTGGGGCGAGCGTCCCCGCGAGCCGTGATCCGCATTCCGCAATCTGCATTCCGCAATTGAATGGGCAGCGGCGCGTAACCTCGCGCCCGTCTCAAGACCAGTTCCCGGTCAAGCATCACGCGCACTATCGAATCATCCACGTGCCGCACAATGGGACGGTTGTGAACGAGAAAAACATCGGCGATGCCGCGCAACCGTTCGAGCGCCTCATGCTCGTCCGTGCAAATCGGTTCGTCGCTCAGGTTGCCGCTGGTGGCAACGACGGGAAAACCAAGCTCGGCCATCAGCAGGTGATGCAACGGCGTATAGGGCAGCATGACGCCGAGGTAAGGGTTGCCGGGAGCGCAGGAATTTCGGATTTCGGATTTCGGATTTCGGATTTGGCGAAGGAGAACGATCGGCGATTCAGGCGAGCGCAGCAGTCGCTCTTCCAGCGGCGAGACTTCACATTCAGCCTTCACGCTCTCCAGCGATGGAAACATGAGCGCGAACGGTTTTTCTTCGCGCTGCTTGCGCTCGCGTAAAAGTTGAACCGTTTTGTCGTTGCGCGCATCCGCCATCAAATGAAATCCGCCAAGTCCCTTGACGGCGACGATTTTCCCTTCACGAATCGCATTGGCGGCGGCAAGCAAAGCATCGTAGTCGCGCTCGGCAGAGCGCGAACTTTCCGCGTTTTCACAAACGCGGCTGCCTTCCCACAATTCCAGCCGCGGTCCGCAAGCCGGGCACGCGTTCGGCTGGGCGTGGAAACGGCGGCTGTGCGGTTCGTCGTATTCGGCCTGGCATTGCGGGCACATCGCAAACGCTTTCATCGAGGTGTTCGCGCGGTCGTAGGGCAGGGACTCGATGATGCTGAAGCGGGGGCCACAGTTGGTGCAGTTGGTGAACGGATAACGATGGCGGCGGTTTTTGGGATCGAAGATTTCGCGCAGGCAATCCGGGCACGTGGCGATGTCCGGCAGCACCAGCGCGGTCTTGTTGCCGCCGGTTTCGCTAGGGCGGATTTCAAATGCCGTGTAGCCGGCGGGGTCGAGCCACGTGGCTTCGAGACTTTGGATGAAACTGCGCGGCGGTTTTTCGATTTCGAGCCGGAGCAGGAATTTTTCCAGTTCCGCGCGCGGGCCTTCGGCTTCGATGAAGACGCCCTGCGGAGAATTGTTGACCCAGCCGGCCAATCCGAGTCCGGTGGCGAGGCGGAAGACGAACGGACGGAAGCCGACCCCCTGCACCGCGCCGCGAACGGCGAGTTTCAGGCGTGCATGCTGGCTGGCTGGTCCGGCTTTGTTCACGCGGGGATTTTGTCCGAAGCGGCTCCGAATTAAAAGCGGAAGCGGCGGGCATCCTAGTCCGTGGCAGGGCGAAGAAAACTGCCGCTGCCAAAAATCATTTTGGAATTGTAGGAGACGACGTGAGGAGTCTCTGATTGAAAATTGAAACCGGGATTTGAAATGAGTCTCGTTACCTCGACTCCTACAAAATTGATGGCGGAGTGTGGCCGTCCCCGGCCACAGCAATGTCCAAATGGCGACGTGCTTTTGCCAGTCCGCCGCCGGCCTGCTCTGCCACGTTGCTGCGCCCGGGGATGGGCGCACTCTCCGGCTACCGGAGGAAATCTGCCGCGCCAAAGTTATTTTAGGATGGGCGACCGGGGCAATACCGCTTGCCAAAAACAAATTTTGCCGGATAATAAAACCATGAGCGCGCAGGAAGTCATCGCAGAATTCAAAGGATTGTCTCCGGCCGAACGGGCGCAAGTGGCCAAATTCGTCGTGGAAAACGATGACTCTTGGATTCCAAAATCGTTCAAGCAGGGGATGGCCGACGCTGAAGCCGGACGTTTCGTGAACATGGAAACGGTTTTGAGTGGCGCGCCGCCGCCGTCCCGAAAACGGCGGAAATGAAATACCGGTTCAAACCCGCCGAAAGTTTTTGGGAAAGCTTCTATGATTTGAATCCCCGTCAGAAGGATTCGACGCGGCGGGCCTGGAAAATCTTCAAGCAAAATCCATTTGATTCACGGTTGCGCACCCACAAAATTCACCGGCTTTCGGCCCATTATGGCCGCACGATTTATGCGGTGGACATTGAAGGCGACCTGCGCGCCGTGTTTTATATCGAAGGCAATTGCGTCGTGACTGTGGACATCAGTACGCATGACCTTTACAAAGGGTAATATGGTTGACCGCGATAAAATCCAGTTCGACCTCATCAAATTGCTGACCGGCGAGCGCATCCTCCGCCTTACCGAGCCGCAATCCGGCCTGGCTTTGGAACAGAAGCTGGCCCCGGCGGACGCGGTCGTCCGGCAAAAGGAAAAACTTCTCAGCGCCTTCCAAGCCGCCCTGGCGCGGATGGAATTGTCGGCGGCGTAAAAACTTTTTTGCGCAAAGCCCACAGGGCCGGCATTTGTGTAGAAACGACGACACAAAATGAATTGGTTTCCCCCAGATGAGAATCTCTACAGTTTCCGCCAACGAGAAGCCATACCTATTTTCTCCAACTCTATTGTCTTAGATTCATCGGCATCATCCACCACAATTAGTTGTCCGGTTGGGCCCTTCTTCACGGTAACCGGGCGCCACTCAGATTGCGGCCAACCGACATATAATTCCCATCGCCCGGGTCGCTCTGGAAACGGTCGGTTCTGGTTACAAACTGGACATGCTTTCATGTCATGAACAATTTGAGTGGCTCGTGGTTCACTCGGATTATCAATGGATTTCGGTTGACCGCACAAAACACAGCGTTCCATATATTTCTCGGTTTTCGACTCAGCAGAGGTTTTCATATCAGTTTGATTCTGGTTGGTTTTGTCGGTGGTGTCAAATCTAGGGATTTTTATCCATTGTTTTTTCTGGCTTCGTAATCAGTAAAAGCTCGAAAAAAACGAGCCGCAAAATTGTTTCTTAACAATAAATTGACTGATCCGATGCTTGCCAGCAAATCCAGATCGTTTAGCTTGACGATATGAAAGCAAATCAGTTGGCGTATGTGTCCCTGTTACTGTTTGCAGCCGCCGTCCAATTGCCCGCTCAGCAATCGGGCGGCTATCTGGACAACCTTTCCACCCTAGCAGAAGGATGGGGCATCTACGCACCGCTTTCCAATCAAACGTGCGTAATCCAATTCTACGCAGATGGTTCCTTTACGAACGGCCAATTCTTGGGCCAACTCGAAACCCTAGTCTCAAGACCGGACGTTAATTCATTCTTCGGGATTTCCGGAATACACGGTTTCAGCTATGCGATTCCACTTTCATTATGGGATGGTATCCCACATTCGATTTACGCCTACGTCACGAGTCCTGACGGAACTCAGAAATACCTTCTCGGCCAGACTCCGGCGACGTTTATGCAGGCGCAGTTGAACATGACACACACGAACGTCCAACAGCTCTGGTTTGCACCCGTGGTAAACACCAATGCCTTCCTTCAGCTATTCTCCGGCTCCAACGATTGGCAGACAGCTCGGGCGAAAGTCAGTGTGCTCAAACTCGCAGACCACTGGCTCCTGGCGTACCAATCTCTTCTCGACCTAACCAACATGCTTTCCAAACTAAAAGCCTGGCACCTCGATCTTGGCTTTGAATCCGGGGCGGTCAAGGAATGGGGCTGTACTGCAGACGTGACGTTTGCGGTTACGAGTCAGGCCATTGATCTGGTCGCAACCAATGGCGGGGCCGTCAAGTGGATCGCGATGGATGAACCTCTGGTGCAAACAAGCGCGTGCAATTGTACTGACGCGGGCATTCTCACCCAAACGGTTGCCTACGTGAAACTGCTTAAGCAGAAATCTCAAGGTTTGATAATCGGTGACATAGAACCATGGCCTTTTTGCCGATTTTCACGCCTCACCAACTGGATCACCGGGTTTTCGCAACAGGCTGGATTCGATTTGGCGTTTTTCCACCTTGACGTCGATTTGGCAATGGCGCGAGTAATCACTCCGGATTTGAGCGTTCTCTCAGAAATCCCCCAGCTCGCTGCATTCTGCAAGTCGCGAGGCATTCCATTCGGCGTGATCATTTGGCAAGGCAACGTCCAATTACCAGTTGATAGCAATCAGGCATTTTGCGACAACGCTTTGTACTGGGCGCAAATTCTCCACTCCATTTGCGACGTGGACCAAGCGATCGTTCAAAGCTGGGAGCAATACCCCGACCAAAACGTTCCGGATAACCAGCCCTACACATTCACCAAACTGCTAATAGACTACACGACCACGATCGCTTCTGTTCCGTTTCCGAATCCCGACGTTGCGATGCTCCATCCAGGGCAAGTTACAATCCATGGCAGGACTGGTGCTTCGTACAACATTGAAACCCTTCAGGACCTACGCTTACCGAACCTTTGGCAAAGCGCCGCTATTATTGATATAGATACTCCAGACACCATCTGGACGGACCCTGCACCGACAAATGCCTCAAAATTTTACCGCGTGATTGGTGGACGCTAGCACTAACGGCAAAAGGGCAATTCAGGCGGCGCGCTGGTGGATGAACACGGGAATGTAGTGGGCGTGGTGTCGGCCAAGCTGGATGCGGCCACGGCGCTGGCGTCGAGCGGGTCGTTGCCGGAGAATGTGAATTACGCGGTGAAGAGCGGGGAGGGACGGCATGTTGCCGTCCCAAATTTTGGGGACGCCGACACGGCGTCCCTCCCAATCCTCGAATCCGTGCCGGCAATTTCCGCCAAACTTAAAGACCCCGTCACGGCTGACCGGAAGTTTGATGATGTGGTGAAGTCGGCACAGGATGCCGCTGTTTTGGTTCTCGTTTATTGAATAAGGAAACCAGGAAACCCAGAAGGTGGAAGCAAAGCCAGTTCATGGTTTCATGGATTCCTTATTGAAGTGGCGCTTCGGCCCGGAATTCATTTGTCAGTCTGCAACCGGCGATATACCTTAAGCGTGTGGAACCCGGCTCCGGCAGGCTGCCCGGCCGGTTTGTTGTTTTCGGCAAACCATGCACGAATTATCCATCATGCAAAGCGCTTTGGAACAGGTGCTCGAAAAGGCCCGGCAAGCCGGGGCCAGCCGGGTGCATGCCATCCGTCTGCGCATCGGCGCCCTGAGCGGGGTGGTGCCCGACGCGCTGCAATTTGCCTTTGAGGCCCTCGCCGATGGCACGCCGGCGCAAGGCGCCCAATTGCTCATCGAGGATGTCCCGGCGCGGTTCTGGTGCGCCACGTGTGCCCATGAATTTGCGGCCACCCGGATGTTCGCCGAATGTCCCGATTGCCATCGTCCCAGCATGGAACTCCGTGCGGGACGCGAAATGGAACTCACTTCATTGGAGGTTGACTGATGTGCCAGGAATGCGGATGCGGATTGCCCGGTGAAAATCCGTTGGGCATTACTGCCCATCACCACGACCATGATCATGACCACGGTCACAGCCATGGCCATGGCCATCATCATGACCACGACCACCCCCATTCCCACACCCACTCACACGGGGAGGCAGGCCACGATCACTCGCATGGAGACGCCGTTGGCCAGCATCGGGTCCTGGAGGTGCGCCAGGCGATTCTGGAAAAGAATGACCGGCTGGCGGAGCGCAATCGCGGCTTTTTTCATGCGCGCGGACTGCTGGTGCTGAACGTTCTTTCATCGCCCGGTTCGGGCAAGACCACGTTCATTCGCGAAACCGTCCGCCTGCTCGGGAAACGCCTGAAGACCGGCGTCATTGTCGGCGACCTGGCCACCGACAACGACGCGCAGCGCCTCCGCGAATCGGGTGCGCCGGTGGTGCAGATCACCACGGGCACCGTGTGCCATCTCGAAGCGGAGATGGTGGCCCGCGCCCTGAAGGAACTGGACTTGAACGGCCTCGATCTCCTCATCATCGAGAACGTCGGCAACCTCATCTGCCCCGCCTCGTACGATTTGGGCGAAGATTTGCGCGTTGTCCTGTTGTCCGTCACCGAGGGCGAGGACAAGCCGTTAAAATACCCGCCCATGTTCCAATCGGCGGGTGTGGCGGTGGTCAGCAAGATGGACCTCGCCACGGCCTGCGATTACAACCGGGAGACGGCCTTGGCCAATCTCCGGCGCCTGGCCCCCAAGGCACCCGTGTTCGAAACCTCCGCCAAAACCGGCAAAGGCATGGACGCCTGGTGCGAGTTTTTGATCCAGCAGCACAAGGCCATAAAGGCGCGTGATCCGTTGGGCGTTTAGCCCGCGGACTGGCCAATTCATCTGCTCCAGAGGATTTCATGAGCTGGCGAGCGGGTTTGCGCCCTGTAGCCTAGCGCCGTAGGCGCGGTATCTTTGTAGAACGTCACCTGCAAATACCAGAGCCCCGTTAGGGGCGGCATATTCAGAAGATGTCGCTCCTGACGGAGCTTGAAATTCTTTTCGACTGATTTCTACAAACATGTCGCGCCGATGGCGCTGGGAACGGCGCAGCTTTGCGACCCGCAACGGCTTCGCCGATCGAGCGATCCAACGCGACAATACAAGTCACGTACGTGATTTTTATTGTCGCGACCAAACCAGTGGGGAGGCGGCGGGTTTGCTTTTCGTCGGCTGATTCTTTACTTAAGTAGAGTCACTGACAAAGAATGTTTACTAATTACCAATTCAAGCGCAGCCAAATTGAACCGGGCCGGTAAGTTTATTCTATTGAGGAATTTGATGAAGGTTTTTGCACAGAAACGCTCTTAACACTTAACGATTGTTGTGATGCTGGTTTTAACATTGATTCTGGTCCCCCTGGTCGCCGGCTTGGTGTTGTTGTGCTTGAAGCCCGATCTGCCCCGGAAAATCCTGGTGTCCGGCGTAACGCTGGCAGTCTGCTGCGGTTCCGTGGCCCTGGCCCTGTTGCCAATGGTCGGGTTGCCGCCTCACGTCGAATTGAAAGACCTTCCGGTAAGCGCCCATGCCATCAACCTGGGCATGTTGCTCGTCGAGACGGCGATGAGCCTGTTCATTCTTTACGTCGGTGTGCGCGCGAAACATTTGCTGATCGTGTTGCTCGCGCTGGCCCAGGCGGGGTTGATGGTCTGGTTCGAACTCGGCCCCGGAGCGCATCTGGAGGTGGCGCAAAATCTGTTCGTGGACAAATTCACCGTCATCATGGCCCTCATCAACGGCCTTGTGGGCGGCGGCATCTGCATTTACGCGCTGGGCTACATGCGCGAATACCACGAAGTGGCGCATCGCGACGTGCCGGACCGGCGGTCGCTCTTCTTCGCGCTGCTGTTCATCTTCATGGGCGCGATGTTCGGCCTCATTTTCGCCAACAACCTGGTGTGGCTGTTCCTCTTCTGGGAAATTACCACGTTGTGCTCGTTCCTGCTGATTGGTTACACGCAGACCGAAGAAGCGAAGCGCAACGCGTTGCTGGCGCTGGTGATGAACCTGGCCGGCGGACTGGCCTTCGCGCTGGCCATCGTGTGGTTTTATCAGAAGGCGAACAGCATCGAACTCCAGGCGCTCATCAACTACCCCGACAAGGCGCTGATGTTGCTGCCGGCGGCGTTGTTGTGTTTTGCGGGCATCACCAAATCCGCCCAACTGCCGTTCTCAAGCTGGCTGCTGGGCGCGATGGTGGCGCCCACCCCCGTGTCGGCGCTGTTGCATTCCAGCACCATGGTGAAGGCGGGCGTTTACCTTGTCCTGCGCATGGCGCCGGTGGTCGCCGGCACAAAAGTCGGGATGATGGTGGCACTGGTCGGCGCCGTCACTTTTGTCGTCGGTTCTCTGGCTGCCATCACCACCAGCGAGGCCAAACGGGTCCTGGCCTGGTCCACTGTCGCGAACCTCGGCCTGATCGTACTCTGCGGCGGCATCGGAACTTACGAGGCGGTCTGGGCGGGCATCCTGTTGATCATCTTCCATGCGGTGGCCAAATGCCTGTTGTTCCTGTGCGTGGGCGTGGTGGAGCACAAGTTGCACAGCCGGAACATTGAAGACATGTCCGGGCTGGTCGTGCGCATGCCGCGCGTGGCGGTGATGATGCAGATCGGCATGGCCGGCATGTTCCTGGCGCCGTTCGGAATGTTGATCAGCAAATGGGCGGTGCTCAAGGCCGTCGTGGACGCCTATCCCATGCTGTCGGTCTTCATCGCCTTCGGCAGTGCCGCCACGCTGTTCTTCTGGGTCAAATGGATGGGCAAACTGGTGGAAGTCGTCGGAACGGGCGAGCGGATCAGGAAGGAACTGGTTCTGGGCGAGTCCATTGCGCTCTACGGCTTGTCTGCGGCAACGGCTTTGGCCTGTCTGTTGTTTCCGCTCATTTCCTCCCGTTTCATTGAACCTTACATCTACGCGGTTTACGGCCAGTCGGCCTCCCTGGGCGAGGGCAACATCATCATCATGACGATCATGATGGCGATGGTCATGCTGTTCCCGATCACCTTCTTCAACTATGGGCACGGCGTGCGGGTGACGGATGCCTATCTCGGCGGCGCGAACCTGCACAGCAGCACGCGCTTCCTTGGCTCGGCCAGTGCGGTGGAAAATGTAACGATGCACAATTACTATTTGCGCAGTTTGTTCGATGAAGCCTGGCTTTCACGCTGGGGCGTGGTTGGCAGCGTGGCGCTGCTGACGGTAATGTTCCTGATGGCATGCCTATGAACCCTTGGATTCGTTTGCTCATTTATCTGGTGGCGGCGCCCGTGGTCGGCGGTTTGCTGGCGGGTTGGGACCGGCGGATTTCGGCGCGGATGCAATCGCGCCAGGGTCCGCCGATTTTTCAGCCGTTCTACGACGTGCTGAAGCTCTGTCAAAAGGAGAATGTCGTCGTCCGCCGCTCGCAGAACTACTACATCTTTTTCTTTCTCTTGCTGGCGATCTTCACCGGCGGGTTGTTCTTTGGCGGAGCGGATTTGCTGCTGGTGATTTTCGCGCTGACGCTTGCGGCGATCTTTTTCGTGCTCGGCGCTTACAAGGCCAGTTCGCCTTACAGCTTCATCGGCGCGGAACGCGAACTGATCCAGATGATGGCCTATGAACCGATGGTGCTGCTGACGGCCATCGGGATGTACATGGTCACCAAAAGCTTTGCCGTGAATGAAATTGCCAGCCATCCCACGCTGCTCGTGCTGATGCTGCCGGGGATTTTCCTCGGCTTCCTCTACACGCTGGAAATCAAGTTCCGCAAATCGCCGTTCGATCTGTCCTGCTCGCACCATGCCCACCAGGAACTGGTGCGCGGCATCACCACCGAGTTCTCCGGCCGCACGCTGGCCATGATCGAGATTGCGCACTGGTATGAAAGCGTCTTTCTGCTGGGCTGGGTTTATTTGTTCTTCGGGTCCTTGCCGGTGCTGGGTGTCGCCATGTCGCTGCTGGTGTTTGTGTTGATTATTCTCGTGGACAACGTGTTCGCCCGGCTCAAGTGGCAGACGGCGCTCAAGAGCGCCTGGCTGGTCGCGGCGGTGCTGGGCTTTGGCAACATCCTTGTGCTCTCGCTTTTATCCTCGAAACCGGCGGACCCGTCCGGCAGTGGTGACGCCAAACCCGTTGCCACGACCGGGATGAGTGCCCCCGGTGGCACCACGCCCGCGCCCGGCAATGTCGCGGAAACGGCCCGGAGGAATTGAATCATGTCCAGCTTTTCAAAATCACCCTGGCTCATCCACTACGACGCTTCAAGTTGCAACGGCTGCGACATCGAAACACTCGCCTGCCTGACGCCGATCTTCGATGTCGAGCGTCTGGGCGTGATCAACACCGGCAACCCGAAGCACGCGGACATTTTCCTGGTCACCGGCGCGGTCAACGAACAGAGCAAGGACGTCATTCGCAACATCTATCACCAGTTGCCGGAGCCGAAGGTGGTGGTGGCGGTCGGCGCCTGCGCGCTCAGCGGCGGAATTTTCAGCGAGTGCTACAACATCTCCGGCGGCGTGGACAGCGTCATTCCGGTGGACGTGTACGTGCCGGGTTGCGCGGCGCGGCCCGAGGCGATCATTGACGGGGTCGTCCAGGCGCTCGGCGTCCTGGAGAAAAAGCAGAAGGAGATGACCTCCCTCGCCAACAGCCTCGACCGGGCGCTTTACCTGCGCGCGGAGAAAAGCGACGCGCCGGAAATCCTCGCGCTGCAAAAGACCGCCTATCAGAGCGAGGCGGAAATCTACGGCGACGACAGCCTGCCGGCCTTGCAGCAGACGCTCGAAGAACTTCAGAAGGATTTCGAACGTCCGGAGCAGGTCTTCATCAAGACCGTGGTCAACGGCAAGATCATCGGCTCCGTGCGCGGCCACGCTGCGGACGACACGGCGTGCATCAGCCGGGTGATTGTTCACCCTTACTTTCGCGGTCGTGGCATCGGACGCCGGCTGGTGGAGGAGATCGAAAAAACCTTTCCCAACGTGAAACGCTTTGAAGTCAAAACCGGCCACCGGAGCGAACGGAACCTGTTCCAGTTTCGCCACCACGGTTATCAGGAGTTCAAGACCGAGCCGTTCACGCCTGCCATCACATGGGTCTATCTGCAAAAGGAACGTAAATGAGCCAGGAACAAATCGAGATTATCACGGTTGACACGTTGCTGGACAAAGTCCGGGCCAAACGCGAGCAGGGCTGCCGGCTGGTGCAAATGAGCGCCACGCGCCTGCCCGATCAGGTTGAGCTGACCTACAGCTTCGATCTCGACAACCGTCTCACCAATTTACGTCTGTCCCTTCCCGGTGTTGATACCTGCGTGCCAAGCATCAGTTCGATCTATGGCTGTGCGATACTTTACGAGAATGAAATCCACGATCTGTTCAACGTGAAGGTGGACGGATTGACCGTGGACTTTCACGGCAACTTTTACAAAACGGCGATCAAGTTCCCGTTCGGCAGCCTCAAAGTGCCGTGCGCCAGCAGTGCGGCGGCGCCGGTGTCCGGCACGGCACCCTGCGCCACAGCTCCCGCCGCAACCACGGAAGCGAAAAAGTAATGAAGACAATTAAGATTAAGAGAAAGATTAAGATGATGAGCGACCCCCAACTTCTTAATCTTAATCCTGCTCATAATCTTAATCACAATCAGGTTTAATTTTTATGCCACGCACTGTCATTCCCTTCGGCCCGCAGCACCCGGTCTTGCCGGAGCCGATCCATCTCGACCTCGTCGTCGAAGACGAAAAAATCGTCGAGGCGCGGCCGTCCATCGGTTTCATCCATCGCGGACTGGAAAAGCTGGCGGAAACGAAGGACTACGTCGAATTCGTCTATGTCGCCGAACGCATCTGCGGCATCTGCAGCTTCATCCACGGGCAGACCTATTGCCAGGCGATTGAAACCATCATGAACATCCAGGTGCCGCCCCGCGCGCTGTATCTGCGGACGGTTTGGGGCGAACTCTCGCGCATCCACAGCCATCTGCTCTGGCTGGGGCTGATGGCCGACGGCATGGGTTTTGAAAGCCTGTTCATGCACTCTTGGCGCGTGCGCGAAAAGGTGCTCAACATCATCGAAGCCACCACCGGGGGCCGCGTCATTTTCGGCTCCTGCAAAATCGGTGGCGTGCGGCGCGACATAAACGCCGAAACCATCAAGACTATTTTAAAAGACTTGGACGAAATCGAGAAGGACCTGCGGGGCATCACCAAGGTGTTTCTCAACGACCGCTCGGTGAAGGCGCGGCTCTGCGGCATCGGCGTGCTTTCGAAACAGGAAGCGTATGACCTCGGCTGCGTCGGCCCGATGCTCCGGGCCAGTGGCGTGGCGCAAGACATGCGCCAGCTCGGTTACGCCGCGTTCAAGGACATCCAGGTGGAGCCGGTCACGCGCACGGAAGGCGATTCCTACGCCCGCTGCGCCGTCCGTTGCGAGGAGCTTTTCCGGTCGGTCAACATCATCCGGCAGGCGTTCGCGAAGATTCCCGATGGCGAGATCGCCGTGAAAGTCACCGGCAATCCCACCGGCGAGACCATCACACGCACCGAGCAGCCGCGCGGCGAGGTGGTTTACCATTTGAAGGCCAACGGCACCAAGAACCTGCAGCGGTTCCGCGTGCGCACCCCGACGTTTGCCAATCTGCCGGCCATGTTGAAGGTGCTGCCGGGATGCGACCTGGCTGACGTGCCGATGATTGTGCTCACGATTGATCCCTGCATCAGTTGTACGGAAAGGTGATATGGGTTACTTCGAAATGTCCAAGCTGGCCCTCAAGTGGGCGCTGACCAAGCCGCCAACCACCCGCTATCCCTTCGAACCGCGGAAGGCGCTGGCCGGTTCGCGCGGCCGGTTGGTTTTCACGAAGGACAATTGCGTCTATTGCAACATCTGCGCCAAGAAATGTCCCACCGGCGCGCTGCTGGTGAACCGTGCGCAAAAGAAATGGGCCATTGACCGTTTGCGGTGCATCACCTGCGGCTACTGCGTGGAAGTTTGCCCCAAGAAATCCCTTGAGATGACCACGGGTCACGGCAGCCCGGCCGTGACGCGCGACCGTGAGTTCCATTAAGCCCTGAATCGTCCTCGCCTGCCTGCCGGCTTGTCCCGGCGTAGTCCCGCGATGCGGGACGAAGACGGAAGCCAGGCGAAGGCGGGTCCTCGAATTATTGTTCGGTGCCTGCCGCGCCGAAGCAGCAGAGCGAAGGCTGGTCCCGGCTTCAGCCGGTCCGGGCCGCCCCGCGAGGCGGGACGGAACCAAACTTTTCTTCACCGCTTCAGCTGCGCTTTTCCGCCATTCGATGTTCGGCGTTCGATGTTCGATGTTTCCCACCGCGTGAGGCGAAGCCTTTTACGCGGCCTTCAGCCTTCATCTTTCATCTTTCCGCCCTCACCTCCTTGGCGTGCCGACTTGTCTCGCCGAAATTCGATGAAGGCGGAAGTGAACGAAGGCGGCTCAACCACTGGACGAACAATGGGTTCGAACACCGCCGGGTCCAGCTTCGCCAGCACGGGCGCGGCCGCCGCGCGCAGCCCCGGGATGGACCGGTAAAACAAGCCCGCAATGACAAGGCAAATGACGCCGCTCGCCGTCAACGTTACCGTCGTGCCCCATCGGGCGGCGAGGAAACCCGCAAGCAGGTTGCCCGCCGGCATGGTGCCGGTGAACGCCATCGAGAAAATGCTCATCACCCGCCCGCGTTTGTCATCTTCCACCAGCGTTTGAATCAGCGTGTTGCTCGAAGCCATCAGCAGCACCCCGCCCATGCCCGTCAACGTCAGGCAGCCCAGCGACAGCGGCAGCCAGCGCGACGACGCGAAACCAATCAGCCCCACGCCCATCGCTGCGCCGCCGAACGTGATGACCCGGCCCAGCCCGCGAATCGTCGTGCGCGAGCCGAGATACAACGCCCCGCTCACCGCGCCGATGCCCGAGGCCGACATCAAATAACCGAGTGTGCGCGCGTCGCCGAAAAACACATCCCGCGCGAAGATGGGCGTGAGCACCGTGTAGGAAAATCCAATCGCGCTGATGGCCGCCACCAGCCCGATCAACATCTTGATGGGCGTGAAACCAAACGCATAATGAAACCCCTGCCGCAGTTCGATCCACGGATGCTGCCGCACCCGCCGCGCCGGATGTTCGGGCAGACGCATCGCGAGCAGCGCGGCGATGACCGCCACGTACGTGAAGCCGTCCACCAGGTAACACAGGCCCGGCCCGAATCCGGCGATGACGAACCCGGCGACCGCCGGCCCGATCAGCCGCGCCAGATTGAACAACGACGAGTTCAACGCGATGGCATTGCCCAGATGCTCCTTGCGCCCGACGAATTCCACGACCAACGTCTGCCGCAACGGCATGTCCACCGCGTTGATGATCCCTTGCACCAGGCTCAGGATGACCAGATGCGGAACGCCGATCGTATGCGTGAGCGCGAACGCCGCGAGCGCGAAGGATTGGAGCATGGAACAAACCTGCGTGGCCACCAGGAGCCGGTGCCGGTTGACCCGGTCCACCCAGACTCCGGCAAACGGCGCGAGAAAGAAAATCGGGATCTGGCTGGCGAAGCCGACCACCCCCAGCAGGAACGCCGACGAACTCAGATGATACACCAGCCACAGCGACGCCGTCTGCGTCATCCAGTTGCCGACCAGCGAGATGATCTGTCCGGCGAAGAACAGGCGATAATTCCTGGCCGCGAGCGCGCTGAATAATTGCGTCAACCGCATGGTCGAGATTAACCGAAAAACGTCCGGAGCGCATTTATACTTTTTTAATCTTCAACCCCGCGAAGTCTTTTGCCGCAATCAGGCGCAAGAAGCGCAAACGAGTGGAACGGGCATCCTGCCTGTCTGGGCAAAAGGGAACTCGGCGATACTTTGAGCATCTCCGCGTCCTGCGTTGAAATCCGTTCGTGTTGATTCGTGCAATTCGTGTCAAAGATTTTTGTGCGTTTTGCGCCATTTTGCGGCCAATGAATATGACGGTGCGCACGGCTTGTCCCGCCATAGCCATGCGACGGCGGAAGTGACGCGCCCGGCCTTTCGTTTGTGGTTAACATTTACCGCTCCGGACCAGCTCGGCGATTTGCTCCACCACCTCGCTC
This sequence comes from Verrucomicrobiota bacterium, assembly GCA_050010435.1. Lineage (GTDB taxonomy): Bacteria > Verrucomicrobiota > Verrucomicrobiia > Limisphaerales > UBA11358 > UBA11358. Next base: position 24,431 of record JBEKKZ010000027.1, read on the forward strand.
GCGATTCATCGAACACTGAACGCCGAATAGCCGACGCTACAGTGGCTCGTCAGGATCATCGCCGTGCGGAACAGGGACTCGCCCTCCCAATCCGTGTCGGCAACGGGAAACAACAGAAAGAAAAAAGTTCATTTTGGCGCGTCTTCGTGCAACACTGTCGAAAGAATCGGAATAGCGGTTACGAAACCTGACCCGACCTCTTATGCTGTTAGAAGCTGAAGTGCAGAAACCGACGACTGCCGGCCTGGATATCCGGGCCTTGCTGCGGGAGCACGAGGGCCGCAACTACGAATTGCACCACGAGCACGTCAACCCTGCGAATGTCCGCACGCTCAAAACCATTGGTTTTGACCGCTGTTATACCCGCGCCGAAGGACCGTACCTCTGGGACGTCCAGGGGATTCAGTACCTGGATATGCTGTCCGGCTACGGCGTGTTCGGTCTGGGCCGAAACCATCCGGAAATCCGCCGCGTGTTGACGGATTTCCTCGGGCTGAATTACCCCAGCCTGGTCAAAATGGAGGCGCCACTGCTCAGCGGGTTGCTCGCGGCGGAATTGAAGAAGCGGATGCCCAACCAGCTCGACATGGTGTTCTTCACCAACTCCGGCGCGGAAGGCATCGAAACGGCCCTTAAATATGCCAAATGCGCCACAGGCCGGCCGGCCATCCTGTATTGCCAGAAAGCTTTTCATGGGTTGACCTATGCCGCCCTTTCCCTGAATGGCGATGAAAATTTCCGCGAGGGTTTCGCCCCATTTTTGCCGGATTGCCGCAAGCTGCCCTTCAACGATCTGGAATCGCTCGAACGGGAACTGGGCAAACGGGATGTCGCCGCTTTTGTGGTCGAGCCGATCCAGGGCAAGGGAGTGATTATCCCTTCGCCGGGCTATCTGCGCGAGGCCGCCCGGCTTTGCCGCCGGCACGGGGCGATTTTCATCGCCGACGAGGTGCAGTCGGGCATGGGGCGCACGGGGCGATTTCTGGCGATCGAGCATGACGGTGATGTGGACCCGGACATCGTGGTGCTGGCCAAGACCCTTTCCGGCGGCTTCGTGCCCGTGGGTGCCGTGCTGTGCAGGAAGTGGATTCACGAGAAGGTTTTTTCCAGCATGCAACGCTCGGTGGTGCATAGTTCCACGTTCAGCCAGGGCAGCTTCGCGATGGTCGCCGGACTGGCGGCGCTGGACGTGCTGGACCGGCAGAAGCTCATCCCGAACGCGGAGCGGATGGGCAACCGGATCGGGGAAACCTTGCGCGCCATGATTCCACGGTTCGAGTTCCTCAAGGAGGTCCGCTGGCGCGGGCTGATGATCGGCATCGAATTTGGTCCGCCGAAATCCCTCGGCCTCAAAACCGCCTGGGCGCTGATGCACAAGATGGACAAGAGCCTGTTTCCGCAGGCAGCCATCATCCCGCTGCTGGACAAGCATCACATCATTACCCAGGTGGCCGGTCACAACGTGGATGTCATCAAACTGTTGCCGCCGCTGATCATCAGCGAAGCAGATGCGGTGTGGTTCCTGAACGCGTTCGAAGACGTGCTCGTGCAACTGCATAAGTTTCCCGGCCCGGCCTGGGACGTGGTCAGCGACATCGGACGGATGGTGTTGACCCGGCGCGCGCGGTGAGCGCCATCCGCTGGATGCCGTGGTTGGGCGGCATGTGTGTGCCTGCCGTTTCTCGACATCACGCATCCAGCTCCTCTTTGACGACCGGTCCGTCTTCCTCAGACCGTTGTCCGCGACCTTGAGGAGTGCAGTGAGGAGGCCGGGCCAATGCACCGCTTTCACACTTCCCGCTCTGCCACCAGCAATTCGCCCTGATACTCGACACGGAAGCCTTGTTCTGCCAGGTGGAGGTACCGGTCCAGGTCAATAATAGCCCTGCAGATGTCGCTGTCCGCAGAATCTCTGGCTACTGCCAGGAATTCATCCGTGTTACTTAGGTGCCTTCCGGCGGCACTCCTGGGATAGGCGCTCGCCGTGTAGCCAGGCGAGAAGTAGAAGCCGGTGTACTTGGGCATCTTCCTCATTCGATCATGCACCCGGTTCTTGAGCCGGAAGACGCGGTTCATTGTGTTGGGCCGCGGAGTGACGGTCATGTTCCCGCCGATGTTGTCGTGGCAACAGGTGCGGCACATCACGTACTTGGCGCCCGAGGCAATGGCGTAGTCCAGGGCACCGTCCGAGACTGAGCCACACGCGCCGAAGAACACAACGGCTGTCGGCTGTACATCAAGTCGCGGTGCGAAGATGTTGTCCTTCACGAAGGTGAAGTTCCCGGGAAGGCTACCGAGCCTTAGGACCCGGTATATTTGAAAACATCGCGGGTCGATGTCCGTTGCGAGAACCTTGGCGTGCGGCAATCGCGTGGCAAGGTGGCACGCGTGTCGTCCGAACACGCAGGCGGGGTTGACGATGGTCGTCTCACCGCCACGATTGGCCAGCAACTGGACGATGATGTCCTTCAGGTGCGCATCGCGGTGCTTGCGGTAGTACTCTCCCCAGAACGATGTGTAGGGAAAGTGATCGGTCGGGAAACCTGGGAATCGGTCGTTCCATCGCGCGGACAGCGAGCCGGCGTGTTGCTTCATTCCCTTCTCCTCGGCGGACAGTGCAACGATGTTCCCGTGCCGGAACTCGTTGAGGAGGCCCGCCAGGGCTTCCGTTGCCAGCTCACACTGAACGTGTGTCAAGGGGCACTGCTCCAGCCTGGATCGTGCTGATTCGTTGGCTTTCACCGGTCGCCTAACGTCCAGATATAGGTCATCCGAAGTTATTCATGAGCTGCCAGAGAGCCTCTGGAAAGCTCGCGCAGCAGGTCGTGAATAACTTCGCCGCGAACCGGGCGGCGACCCTGTCGGATTGGCCT
>JBEKKZ010000028.1:0-22228 GCA_050010435.1 Verrucomicrobiota bacterium
ATCCGCTTAATACTGCCGCTAAAAACCCCTTCGACCTCCAAGTCGATAACACGCCCTGCGTTCACGCCGGCCAACAAAATCAGGGCTCAGATCAATGTCGGGGCGAAATTAGCTGGACACTACTGCGTTGCCGCGCAGCCATCATACTCAGCGGCGCAGTTTCGGTGGGGCGAGGCTACCGACGAGCCGGGTGAAGTTCGACTCTCCAAGTTTTGGCTCGCGGGGACGCTCGCCCCACCCAAAACCAAAAATGTGCCGTTACTTGGCAGTTGGTGCGGTTGACTAAAACGCCTGAATCTGCGATAAACAAATTGTGAGCACGCGAGAACTGATCGAAAAGGAAATCGCTGATTTGCCCGAGCTGTTGCAACGAGAGGTCTTCAATTTTGCCCGATCCCTGCAAACCAAACGGGATGATTCATTCAACGGCCTGCTCCTGAGCGAAACCGCGCTCGCCAAAGACTGGAACACTCCCGAGGAGGATGCCGCATGGGCAAGCCTTTAGTCGGCGAAGTCGTTGTCCTGCCTTTTCCACAGACCAATCTGCAAGCTGCTAATTAAAAATCAACCGTTCAAATGACTTGGATCGTCGGCACAGTTCCTCCGTTCGGCTATTCTATACTTGTCTCAGACATGATCAGGAAATGGTCGAACGAGGTAAAAGAGGTTTCTATGCTTATTGGATACCCACAAGAATGAATTCATTCGCTTTCGAATAGCGCATTAAATTTTCTGTCGATTATGTTCCATTGTCCGCACTTGCTTTTTCCTCGACTCTAGCGCAATTTGATTTCGATTATTAACGAACCGAAACGAAAGGATTAAAAATTATGGCACACGAACTACCGCCCCTGCCCTATCCCAAGGAAGCCTTGGAACCACACATTGACACGCTGACGATGGAAATCCATCACGACCGCCATCACAAGGCTTACGTGGACAATCTCAACAAGGCCATCGCCGGCAACGCCGCGCTCGAGGCCAAACCGCTCGACGCGCTGATCAAGGAACTCGCGTCCGTGCCGGACAACATCCGCGGACCGGTGCGCAACAACGGCGGCGGCCATTGGAACCACTCTTTTTTCTGGAAGCTCATGGCCCCCAAGGCCGGCGGCGTGCCCACCGGCAAGCTCGGTGACGCCATCAAGGCCACGTTCGGTTCCTTTGCCGATTTTCAGGCGAAGTTTGAAGCCGCGGGGATCGGCCGGTTCGGCAGCGGCTGGGCCTGGCTCGTCTCCAACGGCGGCAAGCTGGAAATCGTCTCCACCGCCAACCAGGACAATCCGCTCATGGGCAAGGCCATTGCCGGTTGCGAAGGCAAACCGATTCTCGGTGTGGACGTGTGGGAACATGCCTACTACCTGAAATACCAGAACAAACGCGCCGATTATCTGAAGGCGATCTGGAACGTGATTGATTGGAATGCAGTCGCCAGGAATTTCTAAATCACGAAGTTTATTTTGTCTGCCAGCACGCCGGTATTACGACCGGCGTGTTTTTTTTTGGTAGGGCGGAGCTGCTGCTCCGCCATTCGTGTCAAACACCCCGCTTGTCCATGATCTTGTTCCCCTTGCCGAGCACAATAACCCGAGGCTTCCACTTTTTCGCCTTCGCCTGGCCGAAGGTCGCAAAATTCATGATGGTCAGCCGGTCGCCCTTCTTGCCGAGGTGCGCAACCGCGCCGTTCATGATGATCTGGCCGGAACCGCGCCTGCCGGGAATCGCGTAAGTCTCAAACCGTTCTCCGTTCGCCATGTTGCCGCAGAGGATTTTTTCATAAGGGCACAGGCCGGCCTTTTCCATCAGGTCAATGGCGATGGTAAGACTGCCCTCATATTTCACGTTGCCGCCCGTGACCGTGGCGCGATGAATTTTCGATTTCAGCAAATGAACCTGCATGAGCCATTGAGTATAGCGCACTGCGCCGTTACTTCAACTTGAGAAAATTTTTAATAATCTGACGTCCGTTTTCGGTGAGAATGCTTTCCGGATGAAATTGCACGCCCCAGATCGGCAGTTCCTTGTGCCGCACGCCCATGATTTCGCCCTCGTCGCTCTCGGCAGTGACTTCGAGACAATCGGGCAGCGTGTCGCGCTTGATGACGAGCGAATGATAGCGCGTGGCGACAAAGGGATTGGCCATCCCCGCAAAAAGGTCCCTGCCGTTGTGCCTGATCGGCGAGGTTTTGCCGTGCATCATGCGGTAATTCACCACCACCTCCGCGCCGAACACGTGCCCGATGCACTGGTGACCGAGGCAGACGCCGAACACGGGCATTTCCCGGCCAAACGTGCGAATGACTTCGTTCGACAACCCGGATTCGCGCGGCGAGCACGGTCCCGGCGACACGAGAATGCGCTCCGGCTTCAACTCGCGAATCGCGTCCAGCGTGATGTCGTCGTTCCGCCGCACCTGCAACTCGACGTTCATCTCGCCGAGATATTGCACGAGGTTGTAGGTGAATGAATCGTAGTTATCTATGACCAGAACCATGTTTGATTTTAGATTTATGATTTACGATTTCATCGAGCGCGCGGTTGATCAGATTTTCAGGCACGCGCTGACCCCAGACCACCTTCCCGATTTTTCGGGCAAGCACGAATTTGATTTCGCCGCCGCTGACTTTTTTGTCCAGTCTCATCGCGGCAAAAAGTTTTTTGCGCTGAATCGCGTTTAATTTTAAAAAATAGGGCAAGCCGGCGAGTTTGAACAAATCCCTGATCCTCCCGGCATCGCGCCCGGACAAACCGGCCAAGGCAAAGGAAAGCTTCGCCGCGGCGACCTGGCCGATGGCAATCGCCTCGCCGTGCAGGAATTTCCCGTAGCCGGAAATGTTTTCGATGGCGTGGCCAATGGTGTGGCCAAAATTGAGAATGGCGCGCAAGCCGTTTTCAGTTTCGTCCTGGCCGACGATGTCCGCCTTGATTTCGCAACAGCGCGCAACGACGGCGGCGAGGATTTGGGGTTCGCGCCGTAACAGCTTCGGCAAATCGCGTTCCAGTTGCGCGAACAGCCTGGCATCGTAAATAATGCCGTATTTGATGACCTCGGCGAGACCGGCGCGAAACTCGCGTTCGGGCAAAGTGCGCATGGTATCGAGATCGCACAGCACCAGACGCGGCTGGTGAAATGCGCCCACGAGATTTTTACCGGCCTTCAAATTGACGCCGACCTTGCCGCCGACGGAGCTGTCCACCTGCGCCAGCAGCGTCGTCGGCACCTGTACAAACGCGATGCCGCGCAAATACGTTGCGGCGACGAACCCGGCCAGATCGCCGACCACGCCGCCGCCGAGCGCGACGATGAAGGATTTACGTTCGAGCCGGTGCGCCGCGAGCAGGTCGTAGCAGGTTTGAACGGTTTTCAAACTTTTGGCCGTTTCGCCCGCCGGAACAACAATCAGTGAAGGTGAAAAGCCTGTCGTGGCTAGGGAATTGAAAGCCGCCTTGGCAAACCGTCGGCCGACGTTGGTGTCGGTGATAATGGCGCAACGCGCGCCGAGTTTCAGGCGCGCGCATTCGCGGCCGAGCTGGTCAATCAAACCCGGCGCAATTTTGATCGCATAACTGCGATTTCCCAGTTGTACGGAAACGGTGCGCACGGACCAAGAATAAAGGCTGAACGCGCGGTGTCAAAGTTTTGCCGGTCATTTTCATCCTTGAAATTGGTCGCGAAGATGGGGCCTGAAAAAGCGACCCGCCCGCAGGGTGAGACTCATAATCCTGCGGACGGGATTTGTAACCCGCTTCCGCTAATTGTATTCGGCAAGTGTCATTAATCCCTCGGGATTGGCGACGCCATTGCCTTGAAGGAAGACAATGTGCTGATATCCGAGGTTCCGTAATCCGACGAACAAGGCTGTGCCGCGGTCGCGGAACTGGTCACCGATCTGCGGCTCGGTGTAATTCTCAAGGATCACCACTGCTGCCTGATGTTGGGGCAGCGCCTTGGCCAGGGCGAGAACATTGTCATTGCCCTCCCGGTTGGAGGCTGCTGGTTCGACCATCTGGCAGGTTGTATCATCCAAAGACTTGATGACCAATGCCGTGCTGTCGGTGTTGTGAAACGCCTGTGGCGGCTTCGGGGTCGCACAGGAGGTTAACATGATTGCCAGACCCGCAAGGGCCAATGCGTAAATGATTTTCATAAATTTCATTCGATTCCGCTGGTTTCAGGATTGTTGTGATTTATTCACGGGCGCGATCAATTCATCCCTCCAGCTCTTTGCTCCAGCGTGGTGCAGCTTTAATGCCATCGGCTGTCACTTCAAATGCTGAATGCTTTTTCTCCGGGTGTATCACTTTTAGACGACTTAAAATTTATTTTTAGGCACGTAATTTGGCGGGCGGGCGCGGGGGCCAGTTGGTTGCTGGTAAAACGCCAGTGACGGTCGCGGCGGTCGCATGACAACATGAAACCAAAAGAAATAAAAGTGGAAACGGGCGCGGGTTGGCTTCCGTGGGTGATGCGCTGACTGTCGGCTTTATTAAAGGGAAAACTGTGACAGGTGCGAAAGCTGAAGTCACCTTCCCGGCTTGTCGAACCGGTAAACGCCACCGCACACAGAATGTGCTTCACGTGCGAGTTCGGGATTGTCAATGCGAGTCATTGGTGAGCCGCTCCCGTGCGGCGGTTATGCCGGAGCGGGTTCCATTCCTTGATTGTTGTGCGCAGCCCCTCTTGGAAACAGTCCCCCAAATTGTTCAAAAGTCTGAGCCAGGAAACAGCGTTTCATCGGGAAATTTTGTCCGAGACGCTGTTCTTTAACTGATTTACATTGAAATAAGTTTTTGGATTTGCTAACAAGCCATCCAATGGCAAAGCGAAAGACTGGTTGCTTGTCACGGCGCTGGCTGGGAAACGTCTGGGTGGTTTGGTTGACGCCTGCGCTGATGGTTTTGCTTGGTTCGGGCAATATTCTTCGCGCTGCTGATTTTGTTCTTTCCAGTTCCCCGCCCTCAAACACGACCATGGTTTCGCTGGAATATCAGGAAACGGACTACAGCGTCATCAACTGGGGCGTTTCCCTGACAATGCAAACAGTTCCTTTCAAAAAAGAGCCGGTGGCGGCTTCGGGCAAAATCGTTCGCGGCGTTTTGAATTTCGGCGCCGATTCCAGCAATTCAATTCCCTTCGTCTGGCAGCGCGACGCGGGGAAACTTTACCTCGACCTCAATCGCAAGCAGGATTTGACCGACGATCCCGAAGGGGCGTTCTCCGCCCGCGTGTTCAGGCCGACAAGTTACCAGACTTTCACCAACGTCCACCTGCTTTTCAACACCGCTTCCGGCAGGTGCCGGATGCTGGCGGATATCAGTTTCCGGGATTATGGTTCGCGGCCGGGCTGCAACGTGGCCTTGCGCTCGTTCTGGCAGGGCAAACTGACGTTGCCAGGGCGGGACTGGCAGGTGGGCATCGTCCAAAATGTTTTGAGCCAAAAGGGTTCGTTCGAGAACAGCCGGTTGCTGCTGCGTCCCTGGGAAAAACGAAACCAGTCGTTCAACGCCAACGATGGTTCGCTCGCCACCGTTCCATTTTCGCGGAAACTTTTTATTGATGGCCACGCCTGTCAACTGGAGTGGATCACCGGTTCGCAAAACGGCGAAGCGAAGCCCGCGCTCCAATTCACGGAACAATCCGTCGCACTGGGCGAATTGAAAATCACCGGCCAATTCATCCGCCGCCTCGTTCTGCCGGGCGGGCCATATCTTGTGGTTCTCGATCAACCGGCAGCCAGCGTGCAAGTCCCGACCGGCAGCTACAACCAACCCGACATCCGGCTAGGACAAAATGGCGCCGAAGCTTTCTGCCAGTCCGGCCAGTCGCAACTTGGCAGGCGGATTTCCGTGAATGACAAGACCCCGGCGGTGTTGAACGTGGGCGGGCCGTTGACCAATTCCGTCATTGCCAGCCGCCACGGGCAGGATTTGCGTCTGGATTACCGGTTGGTCGGCACGGGCGGCGAAACTTACCAACTGGCGAATCAAGATCGCTCCAAACCGCCGGAGTTCGCCATTTATAAAGGCGACAAGAAAATCGCGTCCGGCAAATTTGAGTTTGGCTGAGGCGGCACCTGTTCGCACTCATGGCGAGTGCCTCTCAACGCCGGCGGCAAACTGACCATCGTGGCTTCGTCCGACCTCGGCGCGCTGGGTTCCCGCGACGGCTCGCCGATTGACTACAACTGGGTGCTGCCCGGCATTGCGCCACTGTTGCTGCCGTGGCTGGCCATTCTGGGATTGCTCATCTTGAAACCCAACCGGTGCGCGGGGGCCTGGTTGATTTGGCTGCCGCTCGGATGCGTGTTGGCGTTCATCCTGGTACCGCTGCCCATCCGGCCCGCGGGAACAGACTTTTTGCTGGATGTCATCGCCGCACTGGCGGTCGGTCTGGCCGCAGTCTGGCTCCTGTCAAATTATCTGCGACAGCAACATCGCCTGCTCACGTTCCTGTGTCTCCTGCTCGCCTTGGCGGGCTTCAGCGTGCTGGCCTTTGTGTCGCGACAAGGCTTGAGCTTGCTGACAATCGAATCGCTTCAAGTCGGAATCGTGCTGGCCGTTGGTGTTCTGGCCAGTTCGGTGGCGTTGAGTCTTGGCGGACTGATTTGCCGCGGTCGTTACCGTCCGCTCGGTCTTTACCTGTGGCTGTTCCTGTCGCTGACCGCCATCTGGCTGGTGATGGTCGCGCCATTCTTTTTGATTGCGCTGATTGTTTCGGGCGGGAGGATCGCGTGGAGCGGATTCTTTGTTCCCGTTCTCGTGGCGGCGATGGTCAATTTCGCGACGCTGCTGCCGTTCCTGATACTTTCGTTGGTCAGCCCGTTTTTCCGCGAACGGCTCAAGGCGTTGCTGCACGTGAAACCGGAAGTGCCGCCGCCACTGAACATGCCTTTGCCCGACGCCCAATTGAAAACTTGAACTTGATGGACCAAAAGCCAATCTTAACCTTATGAAACTTTCCAGAAAATTGATTCTGGCCGGAATGGTTCTCGCCGGCACCGCGTTCGCGCAGTCCGAGCAATGGCTGGAGTATCACACCGGCAACGACGGTCGCGCCTATCACCAGGTGGAACTGACCACCAACCCGCCGCCCGGCGTCGCTCTGCCCAAGCTGAACGCGTCGCCCTGTTTCGCGCGCTGGCTCACGCCGATGGACCCCGCCGGCGGCCGCTGGCTTTGTCTCGACCGCACGCGCAAGTCCGGCCCTTACGACCGCCTGTTCATTGACAGCAACGGCAATGGCCGGCTTGACGACAAAACGCCTCTTCAAGCGCGGCTGGATTCCTACAACGCCTATTTTCCGCCGGCCCCCGTTGTTTTCAAGGGCGAGGACGGGCCGATTACCTATCATCTCGTGTTCCGGTCCTATCAATACGAAAAGAGTCCCGCGCAATTGCTGGTATCGTCCGCCGGCTGGTATGAAGGCGTGGTGAATTTCGACGGCGCGAAAAAACGCATCCAACTGATTGACGGCAACGTCAACGGCACTTTCAACGACATGGCGCCGGATCCGTATGACAGCGACCGCGTCCAGGTCGAGGGCGACAAGACCGGCGAACGTTTTTTGGGCAGGATGCTGGAAGTGGACGGGAAGTTTTTCCGGATCGAAGCCGCCCGCGACGGCGCGTTCGTCAAGGTGCAAAAGGCGGAGAACGTCACGCTCGGCCACGTACGCGTGCCGGAAAACATTTCCGAATTTGCCGCGTTCGGCGGGAACGGCCATTTCGTGCGCAAACCGGTGAACGGCGAATTCACCCTGCCGGCAGGCAATTACCGCATCTTCCACTGGACGATCAATCGCAAGGATGAAAAAGGCGTGGCGTGGACGCTGTCAGGCTATAATTTCCCCAAAACCGCCAGCTTCGAGGTCGCCGCCGATAAAACCGCCGTGCTGGAAATCGGCGAGCCGGTGCAAACCGTGCTCAAGGCGACCGAGAACACCAACCGTCAGGTCGCCTTCAACCTCAGCTTCGAGGGCCGGCAAAAAGAATCCATCGAAATGCTGCGCGACGGCCAGCGCCCGCGCGGGCCGAAATTGATGCTGGCCAGCGCCGACGGGACGTTGTGTTACACGAACACGTTCGAGTTTGGGTGAGGTGGCGTTTGTTCGCTCTCATGGCGGGAGCCTAAAAATGTTCAGCGTCCGCTGGTTGGCAGCGTTAAAATTTTCAGCCCGTTCCAGGTGCTGACGAGTCCGTTGACGCTCGAAGCAAAAAAAACAAATTGATCATCGCATGAAAATGACACGGCAAGTCCTTCTGGTCTCTGCCGCTTCTGTGTTTACGGGCTTTTGCATGCTTGCCCAAACGCAGCAACGGCTGCAGGCCATTATTCAAAGAGCGCCGGCCACCGGCACCAATGCCGCCGCGCAAAAACCCACCTGTTCCGGGACGGTCACTGACGCCGCCGGCAATCCCCTGGCCGGCGTGACGGTGGAGTATTGGCGTTACGAGGGAAATCCGTTCCTGGCAAACCATCTGGAACTGAAAAAACAAATCACGACGAGCGCGGACGGCGCTTTTGAATTCCAGGTGTCGCGGGCCATGGGATTCCTGCTGGCACGAAAGCCCGGCTCGGCGCCGGCATGGAAACAGTTGAACCAGCCATTCAATCCCGTGCGTGAGACGGAAGAAAAATTGAAATTGGTGCTGACTCCGCCGGCGGCGCTGGCGGGCATGGTGGTGGACGAAGCGGACAAACCTGTCGCCAACGCCGAGGTTTCCGTGGCGATGGCCATCTGCGAAATTTCGCGGGAAGACGGAGCACGGAGTTTTAATTATTTCACCGGCAAACCCGCGCACGATTGTTTTGTCGCCCGGACGGATGCCGCCGGCCGCTTCCGCATCGGAAATTTTCCAACCAATGCCACGGCTGCCCTTGCAGTTCAGGCGCCGGGAAAAGCTCTGCGCCAATCACCGCCGGATTTTGCCGGTTCCGAGTCGCTGCCCTGGCGCGCGGGCCAGGAAGACATCAAATTGGTCGTGGAACCAGCCGGCAGCATCGAAGGCAAAATCATCGTCGAGGGAAGCAATCAACCGCTGCCGGTCGCACGGCTGACGTTGCAGCCGGACAACCCGGGCTTTCTCGGTTTCGGCGAGCGTGAGCCGGTGCAATCCGGCACGGACGGCGCGTTCCGCATCAGCGACGTGGCCGCCGGTTCCTACGGAATTCATGCCATCTTCGGAACCAATGCCGTTCCGGAATGGGTTGCGGACACAGTTCCGGTTTCAGTTGAGTCCGGAAAAACCACGCCCGGCGTGCAGGTGACTGCGGCGCGCGGCGGTTTGCTGGAAGCAACCGTGCTGGGAAAGAATGACCGCAAGCCGCTCCCGCAAGTCATGGTCAATGCCTACAGGGAAAATTTTCAATCCGCCGCCCGTTCCGACAGCAACGGCATCGCCCTCCTGCGGCTGCCGCCCGGTGATTATCAGGTTGTGGCGTCCCGTGAATCCATGCCTGCGAACCAGACCTCCGCCAGCGTGGAAGCCGGCAAGACGAACCGCGTGGAGATTGAAATCGCCGCGCCGCAAAAAATTACCGGCATCGTCCGCCAGCCGGACGGCCAGCCGGCGGCCGGGCTGCCGGTGAGAATTGTCGGCAGTTATGGTCCCAACGCAGCCGATGTCAAAACCGATGCCGGCGGCAAATTTGAGCTGGAATGGAGCCAGCGCCAATTCGGACAAGGCGACATGACCGTCTGCCTTCTTGTCCAGGACGCGGAACACAATCTGGCCGTGGCGCAGGATATTGACGAGGAAACCGGTCCGCTCGACCTGAAACTCGCGCCGGGACTCACGCTGGCCGGCCGCGCGGAATCCGATGGCAAACCTCTTACGAACGCGACCGCCAGGCTGGTTTTCTGGACTGGTCGCAGCGGCACGTGGCTCGATGGCCTGGCACGGACCAACACGCCCGGACAATTTGAAATTCCCGCGCTGCCGCCCGGCAGAAAATATGGCGTCGTCGTCTCCGCGCCGGGATACGGGCAGAAGCAAATTTACGATGTCGGCGCCTCCGCCGATGCCATCCGTCAGGAACTCGATCCCGTGGAACTCAGACTCGCCAACCTCAAACTCGCCGGCCAGGTGCTCGACGCGGATGACAAGCCAGTTGCCGGCGTTTATGTGAACCTCTACGGCGAAGGCCAGCCCAACGCGAACGCGCGTACGGATCACGAAGGACGATTCCGTTTCGAGCATGTCTGCGAAGGTCCGGCTCAAATCTCGGCCAACAACCGGAATTCATACGGCAACATTTCGGCGGAAGGCGGCGACACGAACGTCGTGCTGCAGCTCGGTCAAACTTACAACAACTCCCCCGGTTCCACGGCGCACAAACTCAAAGGCACGGTGACGGATGCCGACGGCAAACCCGCTTCCGGCGCGCAGGTGGCGGTGTTTCCGAACAACGGCGCGCACTGGGTCAAGACCGGAACCAACGGCGAATACAGCCTGAACTGGTCGCTCCAGTCGTGGCAGTTGCAAAACGGCGGTGCGATGCTCGTGTTCCGCGACCCGGCGCGCAACCTGGCCGGCACGGAGGAGTTGCCGGAGGAAACCACGAACCTCAACGTAAAATTGAAACCCGCGCTGGCATTCTCCGGGCAGGTGAAAAATGCCGACGGCGCTCTGTTGACCACGGCCCAAGTCGGTTTGTGGCTCAAGGCGGGCAACAGCTACGATCAGTTGAACGAGCAAACGACCATCCCCGTCAACGCGGAAGGCCGCTTTGAAATCAAGTGCCTCCCGCCGGACGCGCAATACCTCGTTTATGCGTCGGCCAAAGGTTACGGCAAAGGCCAGCAGCAGCTTCAGCCGGATTACGAATCGAACCGCGTGGAACTCGCGACGTTCGTCCTCAAACATGCCGACCGCGTCATTGCCGGAAAGGTGTTGAAAGATGACGACAAACCGGCGTCCGGCGTGAACGTGCAATTAAGCGGCGAAGACCAGCCGGATGGTAACATGACCACCGACAGCCAGGGCCGGTTTCATTTCCAGGTTTGCGAGGGACAAATCCGCCTGTTTGCCTATTCGCAAAACGGCGGTGGCAACGCGCAGGCTACGGTCGCAGCGGGCGACACCAACGTCGTGTTGACCTTGAGTTCGCAGCCGGGGAATGTCCGTCAGCCACCGCGTCGCGCCTCGCTCAAAGGCAGTCCGCTGCCCGATCTGGCAACGGTGAATCTCGCCAGCGACACCACGCCCGCCGGCAAGCCGGTGTTGCTGTGCCTGTTTGATGCAGGCCAGCGTCCGTCGCGGCACGTCGTCCACCAGTTGGATGAACAGGCCGCCGCACTACGGCAGCAAGGCGTCACGGTGCTGGGCGTTCAAGCCGCAGTCACCAGCGATGAAACATTCAATGAATGGAAAAGCGCCAGCCCGGTTTCATTTCCAGTCGGGCGCGTGACGGAGAAATCCGAAAAATCCAGATGGGCCTCGGCCGTTCCCGCATTGCCGTGGCTGATTCTGGCCGACGCCAATCATCGCGTAATCACGGAAGGTTTTTCGCTGGATGAGCTGGACGCGCAGATCAAGAAATTGACAAAGTGACCGCGCCACTGTGGAAGCACGCATCCTTGCCTGCCGGTAAACGCAGCTTCCAATTGGGGGGTGTTCCCGCAACAGGCGTAGTTGCATTGAATGACTAATTCCTAAACCATAATGACGAAAGAATGACGAAGCCCGAATGACAAAATGATTTCCAGCACCCGGGCATTCAGGATTAGTCATTGGGCCATTTGGGGATTCTTTAGTCATTATGATTTAGGGCTTAGGGTTTGCTTGGGAGTCAGTCATTTCCCTCTTCATCCGCTCCACGCTCTTACATCAAACGCTCCACTGCCTGCGCCCGCCATTCCTGGGGTGCAAAGTAACACTGTATCTCTACGATTGTCCAAGCCGTCGGAGCGCGCCTGTCCTAGGCGCAGCACGCACGATGCAAAAACACGGTGGAATTAAGGGTGAACGCTTCCGTGGGGTCGATCTGCTGCGGCTGAGACAGCCGCGCTCCAGATACAGTGTTCCTTTGCGCCCCCATTCCTGGACCGTCCTGATTCAGATTGAAATCCTCCCCGGAATCTGCCCCAATGCGGTGGTTATGCGGTCGTTTGAAAATGGCAACCTGAACCGTCCGTTGCATGCTGCCGGCGGCGCAGGGCCCTGTCCCGGAGGTGTAAGGCGACCTGGTGGCGCTCACGGTCTTCAAAACCGCTGTGGGGCTCAACAAAGTCCCAGGTGGGTTCGATTCCCATCCGCCTCCGCCAATTTCCGCCTTTTTCGTTCTCGCCTGCCCGCCGTAGCTGGGCGAAGGCGGGTCCTCGAAGAACTGGAGTGCCGGGGCGTCGGAACATCGGAATGTTGGAATCGGGAATACCATCACTCCGCCGTTCCGCCTCCGCCACATTTGCGAAACCGGACGGCATGACTTACGCTTTTACTTGATCCGGATGTTCAAACGAGTGCCACAGCCACCAGTGAATCCCGCCCTGCGCGACGTGGAACGCCATGATTTCTGGCCCGGGTTCGCCGCGGCGCTGGCCGGGGTGATCGTGGCGTTTTGCGGCGCGCGGCATCTGACCGGCGTGGACACGGTCGGCGGCAGCACCGCCTGGGAAATTCAATTGGTCAAGGCTTTCTCCTCCGGCGGCGTGCAATACGCAAGTCAAATTGCCCCCCCGCCGCCGCCGAAACTGGATGACCCGGCCGCGGAAGCCGAGGCGCTCGACCGCTGGGCCAAACAGCAGGCCAATGCGACGCCGCCCAAATGGAAGGTCCGGGTTGACACGGACGCGAAGACGCCCTGTCCCACCTGAATAAAATAATTTCCGGTCACATGGCGTGGCCAACCCGCTCTCATGGAATGTCCTGTGCCCAATTGTCAGGAGCGTGAACCGACGGCGCTCGGACGGAAGCTGTCGCGCCTTCGTCCCTGGTTGCAGACGGGCTTTCTCGGCATCTGGCTGGCGCCGGTGGGCCGGTGGCTGCACGGCATCCCCGGCTGTGTTTTCCACTGCTATTCCTGCCCGCTGTCTTCGTTCGCCTGCCCCGTGGGCGTGGCGGCGAACTACGCCGCGCTCCTGCCCGCCGCGTTCGAAGTGCCCTACCTGCTGATCGGTCTGCTGCTGGTCGTCGGTGCGGTGAGCGGCTCACTCGTCTGCGGCTGGGCGTGCCCGTTCGGGTTTCTGCAGGATCTCCTCGGGAAAATCACCCGCAGGAAAGTGGCGCTGCCGGGCTGGGTGGGCTATACGCGTTACGCCGTGCTGGTGGGGTTGGTGGTGCTGCTGCCGATGATTCTCGGCTTTAAAGGCATTCCGTTCGAGAACCAGGCTGTTTCCATCTGTCGGCTTTGTCCGGCGGGCGCGCTGGAAGCCGGCGTGCCTTATTCGGTCCAAAGTGTTTTGGCCGGCAAAGGTTGGGTCATGAGCTGGTTCAAAACGGGGATCCTCCTGTCTTTCCTCGCCGCCGCCTTGTTCATTCATCGCCCGTGGTGCCGCATCTTTTGTCCGCTGGGCGGTTTTCTCTCACTCTTCAACCGGCTCAGCCTGTTTCATCTTCGCTTCAATCCCAGGGAATGTGTCGAGTGCAATCTTTGCCGCAGCCGCTGTTCGATGGGGGTGAAGGTGGACCAGCAGGTTAACGTGTCCGGCTGCATCCGCTGCCTCGAATGCACCACCTGCGGCGCAATCGAGCCTTGCTTTGCCCTGCCGCAAAACACGCCTGTTGAGGAGCGGCAAAAGTGAGGCTCCGTTCAGGTGGCTAAAACTCAAGACGGAGGTTGAGAGTGCCCTGTGCGGAATGACTAATGACGAAAGAATACTCAAATGACTCAATGACCAAAACGGATGCCGGCCATGGCTTCGGTGTTCGGGTTTGGTCATTCTTTCGTCATTCGTCATTATGGTTTCGTCATTCGGATTCAGGGCTTGGGATTTTGAATCCGCTCCAGGCTCTCCTGGTAAAACATCTTTACCGGCGCGCCGCCCATGGCGATGGCGCACCACGCCGCCTCGTCCAGTTCCGCCTGCGTGAGGCCCATTTCGCGCACCTTGCGAAAGTGCGCGTCGAAACACGGGTGGCACCGGCTGTGCACGACCAGGCTGAACAGGATGAGTTCCTTGGCCTTTTCGCTCAAGACCCCGGCCGCCTGCACCGAACGAATCATCGCGCCGAAAGCCTTTTGCGTTTCGCCAACAGAACTCGCCGCGCCTTCGCCCTGGAACATGTCCGCGCAGCAACCTTCCTGGTGAGCGGTGGAATCTGAAGTTGATGGTTTCATAAATTTGCTTTCAGATTTTTGAGCATGGATTTCTCTCTCGGGGTTTTCTTTGGAGCCGGTAGGGCCGACCTGCCGGTCGGCCTGGATGCGCGGCAGCGCGTCCCTACCAGATTTGGTGGCAGAATGGGTGACAAGGATTTGTGTGTCGGATGAGCCGACAATCCGGCCGATGACAAACCCGCCGGCGCCACGCCGGGCCAGAGCTTGGCACAAAGTCTCCAGTCGTTCACGGGGAACGGTAATCAGCAGGCCGCCGGAGGTTTGTGCGTCGAAACCCAGGTTGACCAGCGCTTCGTCCACGTTCGGCGCGACGCGGATTGCCTCGCCGACATACTCGCGGTTTCGCTCGACCGCGCCCGGGATCACGCCCTGCCGGAGGGCTTCAACCGCGCCGTCAAACGCCGGCAACGCATCGGCAAAAATTTCCGCGCCCAGTTTGCTCGGGCGCATCATGCGATGGAGATGCGCGAACAGGCCGAAACCCGTCACGTCCGTGCAGGCCGAGGCACCGGCTTCCTTCATGGCTTCCGCCGCCGCCTTGTTCAGCGTGGCCATCGAAGTTTCGGCGGCGGCCAGCCCGGCCGGGTGCCCGCGCCCGATTTGCTGGCAAAACGCCAGTACCCCGGTGCCCAGCGGCTTGGTCAACACCAGCACGTCGCCGGCCTCCGGCTTTTCCAGCGCGGCGGCGATTTTGGGATTGATCAGGCCGGTGATCGCAAAGCCGAGTTTGATTTCGTCGTCCTTGACGCTGTGGCCGCCGACGAGCGCCACGCCCGCTTCCTCAAAAATCTCCATCGCTCCGGCGAGCAACTGGTACATCACATCGCCCGGCAACTTCTCGGTGGGAAACGCCAGGATGCTCAACGCCGTGCGCGGCTCGCCGCCCATTGCATAAATGTCCGAAAGGCAGTTCACGGCGCAGATCCGTCCGAAAAGATGCGGGTCATCCACACACGGCGTGAACACGTCCACCGTTTGCACCAGGCAAAGGTCGTCCGAAATCCGGTAAATCGCCGCGTCATCACCCGCCGCCAGCCCGGAAATCACAGCCGGATCGTTCACGGCGGGCAGCCGGCCCAGCACGGCGTCGAGTTCGGCGGGGGCGATCTTGGACGCGCAGCCGGCGTTGCGGACCAGCTCCATCAGTTTGACCTGCGACAGGTCCACCGGGTCGGGCCGCTCGCCGGCACACGGACAAATCCCGTCGTCGCGAAAGACGTCGCACGGACATGGACGCCGCACGTCGCAGATGCAGTGCCCCAGCAGTTGCGACCGTTCCATCACGCGCCGGCGCCTGGCAAAATCAATTTTCATTTCACAAGACCTTTGTAGGACGTTCCATTCGTCGTAGCGGCGTCTCGGCGGAGCGCCACATTCTTCCAGAAAATAAATCGTCCGGCTTTCTGCCGAAAGCCGCTACGTCTGTTTTGCAGAGATCTCTTCACGCCTTCTGCAAGAGCAGTTTCTTCGCCTCCGCTCCCGGCGTCCGGTTGTTTCCGGAACGAACGGTGAAGCGGACCTTGTCCAAATAATCCACCAGCGGCACGGCATATTTGCGGCTCACGCCGAGCGCGTCGCGGAAGTCCATGGTGGAGAACATCGGCGCGCGGGCGAAAAGTTTCAAGGCGGTTTGTTTGCCGGCCTCCACGGCGTCGTGATGCATCCAGACGCGGTCATCCAGCCGCACCAAAATCCCGCGTTCGACCAGCAACCGCGTCATCGCGGTAATGCGCGGCAACGGTTCGCCCAGCACCGCGGCCAGTTCCTCCCCGCTGGGCGGCGCCCAGCCGGCCTGCTGCAACTTTGCAGCAATCTGGTCGCACAAGCGCTGGTCGCGGTCCACCACCCGCGCGCTCCAGCCCGCCCGTGCCAGCACGTTTCCGTTGTGCTCAATCTGCTTCGTCCCGAGCAGCGACGCCACGGCCAGATCCAGGAGCTTGCGGTCAGCCTTGAGGGTGGCAAGCAGTTCCTCCCGGTCGATGCCCGCCCGTTGGGGGTTGGTGGAATGAAAGGCCTGGATGGCCGCGAGGATGTCGGTCGCGGTCTTTTGGATGACATCGCGGTGCAGCCACCCGCCGCCGGGCGTCGGGACCGCGCGACCCCCGGTGTGCAGGGAATCAAGCATCGCTGTCATCTCCTCGGTGCGTATCAGGCATTTCAATTGCAGGTCGGCGGCGGTCGCCGGCAGCGCGCTCTCGCGCAACATCAGTTCGCACCAGCGCGCCGGATCGGCGATGGCTTCCCGTCGGGCCGCCAGCATCTCAAGTGTCCATTGCTTCTTCCGGCGCAGCCGGACGTTGCTGATGCCAAGAATCTGTCCGCCGCCGATCGTGGTCAGACCGGCAACGCCGGAGTTGGTGACATTGGCGCGGACGACAAAGCGTTCGCCGGGCGCCAGCGCTAGCGGTTCCGCCAACCGGAGCTGGATCATCTGTTTTTGCCCGCCGGTCATTTCGGTGTTTTCAAGCATCGCCAAGTGGGCTGACACCGCCGCCGTTCCGACATGCAACTGCGCTTCAAGATAGTCTTCGACCTTGCCCTTGACGGAATCGAGGATTCGCAGTTCGGCTTCCACCATGGTCACGGGGGCCACGGCATTTGATTCACACAAGACCATGCCGCGCCGCACCGCTTCATGATCAATCTCGGGAAGGTTCAGCGCGACACATTCCCCGGCCCGGCCTTCGGTTGCGTCTTCGCCATAGACCTGCATGCGGCGGACGTGTCCGGACAGACCGGCGGGCAGCAGATGCAGGCGGTCGCCCGGTCGCACGCGTCCCCGGGTGGGAATGCCGGTGATCACCGTGCCGGAGCCGCGAATCGTAAACACGTCCTCCACCCACATGCGAAACCAGCCCGAGCAGGGACGGTTTTCACATTTGGCGACCACCTCGTTCAGCGCGTCAAAAAACCCGTCAAAGCCTTCGCCGGTGACGTTGGAAAGCGGGCAAATCGGCGCCTCTGCGAGAAACGTGCGGGCGAGCAACCGCCGCAGGTCCTGAATCACGAAGTTACGCCGGGCCTGGTCAACGAGATCTACCTTGGTGAGCGCCACCAGTCCGTGACGCAGTCCCATGAGCGTGAGAATATGGAGGTGCTCATGCGTCTGCGGCATGATGCCGTCATCCGCCGCGACCACGAAGATGACGACGTCAATGCCGTGTGCGCCGGCGGCCATGTTGCGGATGAAATCCACGTGGCCCGGCACGTCCACGACGCCGACCACGCGTTTGTCCGACAACTGGCAGGGGGCGAAGCCGAGGTCAATGGTAAGGCCGCGTTGCTTTTCCTCGGCCAGCGTGTCGGTCTCGCAGCCGGTGAGCATCTTCACCAGCGCGGTCTTGCCGTGGTCCACGTGCCCCGCGGTGCCGAGCATGATGTTGCGGCGGGAAGTCATTGGGGAAATGGAGTACTGGAGTGGTGGAGTAATGGAATTCTGGAACATTCAAGCATTAAAACAATTACACCACTCCAACGCTCCATCACTCCATCACTCCAATTCTTCTTCCGCGCCTTCATCCCCCAATCCTCCCCAGTGCCTCGGCAATTGCCTTCACCTGCTCATCGGTGATGGTCCGCACATCTAATAAAACCCGCTCGTGTTCGATGCGCCCAAAGACACACGCCCGGTCCAGTCGGAGCGCCCGCGCCAGTTCCGCGGCATTCATGCCGGGCAGGCTGACGCTCACCACGAAGCTGGAAATGGCTTCCTCTGGCAATGAACCGCTGCCCAGATAAGCCTGGCTCGTGTGAATGTCCGCCTTCGCGCGCGGCGCTTTCTCCCGGATGGCCTGGGCCAGCGCCCCGGCGCGGGTTTGCAGTGCGTCGGGCGGCGTGGTCATCATGCGGTAGGTCGGATGCTCGCGGCGGAGCAGTTCGGGATCACGGAACAAATGCAGGGTGCGTTCCAAGACCATGATGCAGGTCTTGTCCACGCGCAACGCGCGCATCAAGGGATGCTTTCGGATTTTGGCAATCGCCTCCTTGCGCCCGACAATGATTCCGCTCTGATTGGCGCCAATCAGCTTGTCGGCGCTGAACAGAACCACGTCCGCCCCGGCGGCGATGGATTCGCGGACGGTCGTTTCGTGCGGCAATCCGAACTGTTGCAGGTCCAGCAACGCGCCCGCTCCGAGATCGTCGATCAAAAGCAAACCTTTGCTGTGCGCCAGTTCGGCAAGCTCGGCAAGCGGCACTTCGCTGGTGAAACCGACGACGCGGTAGTTGCTCGGATGCACGCGCATGAGCGCGGCGGTCTTGTCCGTGATGGCGTTGCGATAATCCTTGAGGTGCGTCCGGTTGGTTGTGCCCACTTCGACCAGCCGCGCCCGGCTTTGCGCCATCACATCGGGCAGCCGGAATGAACCGCCGATCTCGATGAGCTGGCCGCGCGAAACGATGACTTCGCGTCGCGCCGCGAGCGCGGCCAGGACCAGCAGCGTGGCGCCGGCATTGTTGTTGACGACCGTCGCCGCTTCCGCGCCGGTGAGTTCGGTGAACAGGGGTTCGATCAGTTCATCCCGCTCAACGCGCTCGCCGGAATCACGATCCACGGCTAGGTTCACGTAACCCTTCAATCCGGAAATCACCGAATCCACGACGCTGCCGGGAAACACCGCGCGTCCCAGGCCGGTGTGGAGAATGATGCCGGTGGCGTTGATGGCCTCGCGCACGCGCGGCTCGACGGCCTGCTGCAGCAACTCGTTGGCGCGGCTCAACACCGCGTCGGCGGTGATGTGCTGCGCGCCGCACCGGTCCGCGGCGTCATCGAGAATTTGTTGTCGCAAACCGGCAACGGCGCGGCGCAGGCACTCGGTCACCAGCGGCAGGGGCTGTTGCCGGAGCCAGTCGACGACGGCTTCACTCTTCAGCAGTTCGGTGACGGAGGGAAGATTCCGGAGCAACTCCTGTTTTGGGTCCGACATAATATTGCCTGGCGCGGCGCCCGTTTTATGTGGGCGCAACCCTGACAGGATGACCTCCCCATCTTTCGAGGTCAACCTTGCTTGCAGAAGGAAACCATTTACGCGGCCCACCGCGTGGCGGCTATACCGCTTTACGCGGACTGACGGCGACGCGACAATATAAGATACGATCGTGCTTTTTATTGTCGCGACAAAAACGGATGCGGTCGTTCATTTTATTGTCGCGGCTGCCGCGCCGGGAGAAATGTGTCAAAACTAAGAACCCCTTTGCGACCCCTTTGCGGAGGGCAGCGGAGCGACCCTAAAAAAGCACTCGCCTGCCAACGAACGCCTGGCTGCAGGGAAACAGCCATTCATCTCGTCCTCTCTGGCCGATGCCAAATGCGCTGGCCGTCTTTATACACTTCCCGAACGCGGTGAAACGGCACGCGATGAATCCGCCCCTCCCCATCCACAAGCCGGAACGCTTGCGGATCTTCGCGGGGAAAACTTACCTCCGCAAACGGAATCATGATGATCCGTTCCTCAACCCGGTCAAAGTAGCCCAGCTCGAAGTTCCCCCGCGCAAACTCCGCGTCCCAGCGGATGCGGTTCAGCAGTTCGTGAATCGGCACCTGGCGCATAGTCACCACTGCCTTCCCAGAAACCATTCATCCGCTTCAAGATCGTGTTTCAGCAGATACTCATGCCCGTCCGCGCCCCGCACTTTGAAATAATCGGCGCGAGGCCACTCGGGTTTGCTTTCGATCTGGTGCCAACGGTCGAGGATTTCCTCCACCTCGACAGGCTGTTCTTCCCGGATGAAGCGACGCGGCGTCTCGTCGGCCTTGGTCCCGGCGTAACATTCGACCTGGATTGGGATGAGCTTCATCTTTGGGTATTTAACCGCATAGAGCACAAAGAGCACACAGAGTTTTTGATTTTTGTCTCTGCGATCTCCCAAACCGCGTGAGGCTGAAGGTCTTTTACGCGGCCAACCGCGTGAGGCGAAACCCCAGGGGCGTTCCGCGTAAAAGGCTTTCAGCCTCACGCGGCGGGGGAGCCGCTGCAGAAGACGAAGCTGTCCTTGAATCCTTCGCTGTAATCACCGAGGATTTGAAAAATTACAAACCAGACTATGCCCGAACCGGCCAACGACGCCCGCACCGACGATAAATTCGTTCAAGGCCTTGGCCTGCTGGATTCCACCATGATTGTCGCCGGCTCGATGATCGGGTCGGGCATCTTCATCGTTTCGGCGGACATTTCGCGGCAAGTCGGTTCGGCCGGCTGGCTCCTGCTCGTGTGGCTCTTCACCGGCGCGCTCACCCTCATCGGCGCTCTGAGCTACGGCGAGCTGGCTGCCATGATGCCGCGAGCGGGCGGACAATACGTTTATCTGCGCGAAGCCTACAGTCCGCTCTGGGGTTTTCTCTACGGCTGGACGCTGTTCCTGGTGATTCAGACCGGAACGATCGCGGCGGTCGCGGTCGCCTTTGCCCGGTTTCTTGGCGTCCTGCTGCCTTCGGTTTCGCCAACCGCCTGGATCATTCGGCCGGTGAATCTCCCAGCCGGTTATGGCCTCAGCCTTTCGACGCAGCAACTGGTCGCCATCCTCCTCATTGTCCTGCTGACCTGCATCAACACCCGCGGATTGAAGCTCGGAAAAATCATCCAGAACATTTTCACCTCGTCAAAAATCCTGTCGCTGATCGCGTTGATCGTCGTCGGCGTGCTGGTCGGACGCAACGCCGATGCGTTGCGTTCCAATTTCAGCGATTGGTGGACGCCGCGCGGCGTGACGCCGATCCAGCCGGATTTGCCTTTCCTTTCCACCGTCACGGCGGCGACCGGATTCGGGTTGTTGATCGCCTTCTGTGTCGCCCAGGTCGGTTCGCTGTTTTCTTCCGTGGCCTGGGAGAGCATCACGTTCACCGCCGGGGAAGTGAAGGAACCGAAACGCAACATCCCGCTTTCGCTTTTCTGGGGCACCGCGCTGGTGATCGCGCTCTACCTGCTGGTGAACGTGGCCTATCTCTGCCTGCTGCCGCTGGAGCAAATTCAACATGCGCCCGACGATCGGGTCGCCACGGCAGCCATGAACACGGTGTTCAGCGGCGCCGGCACCGGGATCATGGCCATCGCCATCCTGGTTTCAACTTTCGGCTGCAACAACGGCCTGATCCTGACCGGGGCACGGGTCTATTACGCGATGGCGCACGACCGGCTATTCTTCAAGGCCACGGGCAGACTTAACGCCTGCCACGTGCCGGCCGCGGGTCTCGTGCTGCAATGTGTGTGGGCGTCGCTGCTGGTGTTGCCCCGGACCCGACTGCGCGACGCCTCCGGCGCGCCCCTGCTGGATCCGTCAACGCACGCGGAGCAGTACGGGAATCTGTACAGCAACCTGCTCGATTACGTCGTATTCGCCACGCTGGTGTTTTACGTGCTCACCATCATCGGGATTTTTGTTTTGCGCCGGAAACGGCCGGAGGCCGGGCGACCGTATCGCGCGTTCGGTTATCCCGGGTTGCCGGCGCTCTACATCATGGGCGCGAGCGTCGTCATGGTCGTGCTGCTCTTTTACAGGACGCAGACCACCTGGCCCGGGCTGTTGATCGTGCTGGCGGGTGTGCCGGTTTATTTTTTGTGGCGGCCCAGAGGCGTGAAAGGGTCGATCCTATAATTGTGACCGCGTAAAAGGCTTTGCCTCACGCGGCGGGCCACGTAATGCCTCCGGTTCAATTAACAGAGTAATTCGCGGCGGTCGTGGAGCGAAAGAAAAGCATCGAGTATGGCTAAAAAAAGAGAGTTTCCGCTGGCACAAGTGCATGGGTTGCTGGAACCAGGCCCGGTCGTGCTGAAAGCAAAGTCTGAAGGCTAAATGCTGAATGCTAAAAAGCAGTGGCGCAGTCAGAACGGCGCAGTCAGAACATCGGTAACACTCGTGGGTCAATACATGGGTAACACTATTTTGGTTAGAGGTTACACATTTGGTTTCCTTTGACCAGCTCTTCCTGCGGGCGGATATCCGCCCGCAGGAAGCT
>JBEKKZ010000029.1:0-20895 GCA_050010435.1 Verrucomicrobiota bacterium
TGAGAGTTGAGGGAAACCCCAAACATCGAACTCCGCTATCGCGCGAGCGGGCATTTAACTCCGAATGGAGACAGGCAGGATGCCTGTGCCACCTTGGGAACCGGCTGAAGCCGGGACCAGCCTTCGCTCTGCTGCTTCGGCGCGGCAGGCACCAAACGCCAACGGGGCGTCCCGACCTTTCGTGTCTTTTGTGTGTTTCGTGGTTAAAGTTTGGGTCTCGCAGAGCGCGCCCCTCCGACATCCGTGTTCATCCGCGTATAGCGGCGTGGCCCAACGTAAAAGGGCTAAACCCCTCACGTGGCACGGCCGCCACGCGGCTTTACGCCGTGTCCATCCGTGGTTAAAATTGGGGTCTCGTGTAACTCGACCCTCCGAATCTGCCCTGCGAATCTGCCGCTTGCCAACCGGCTTCGGGTTCTGTTCTAATCCACCCATGCTCAACCAGCAGACGCTCAATCGTCCCGTGAGTTTCTCCCCATCGCCATGAGCTATACCACCAATTATCTCCAATCCGAATCGGTCGCCGCGCAGGGGCCCGAAATCATCGTGCTGGTCAACTGCATGGTGCAGGACGCCATCAAACTCAGCGCCAGCGATCTGCATATCGAGCCGTGGGAAAAAGCCATCGAAGTGCGCGCCCGCGTGAACGGCGTGCTGACCGAAGTGGCGCATCTGCCGCTCGACCTGCTGGACAAAATCTCGATGCGTTTCAAGGTGATGTCCAACCTGGTCACTTACCAGGCCGGGATGCCGCAGGACGGCACGGCCATCGGCGGTCCGGAACTGGAAGGCGTGCAGTTGCGCGTTTCCATTTTCCCCACGACGCGCGGCGAGAAAATTGTCGTGCGGCTGTTCGATCCAAAAGACCGGCGGTTTGATTTGAACACGCTCGGCTTTGAGGATTCGACGTTGCACGGGCTGTTGCGCCTGCTCAAACGGACGAGCGGCCTGCTCCTGTTCACCGGCCCCACCGGGTCGGGCAAAACGAGCACGATGTATTCGGCGCTTTGTTACATCATACAACGCGACGGCATCAACATGAGCATCAGCACGGTGGAAGACCCGGTGGAATTCAATCTGCCGATGGTCAGCCAGACGCAGGTTCATCCCGCGCAGGATTTCACCTACGCCCTGGCGCTGAAAAGCATCCTGCGGCAGGACCCGCAAGTCGTCATGGTGGGCGAGATTCGCGACGCGGAAACCGCGGCCATCGCCGTGCAGGCGGGACTGACGGGGCATCTGGTCCTGAGCACCATCCACTCCGGCGTTTCGGCGGGCGCGTTCACGCGGCTCATCAACATGGAGATCGAGCCATTCATGCTGGCGTCGAGTGTGCTGGGCGTGATGGGGTTGCGGCTGGTGCGGGGCAACTGCCCGGACTGCACGCAGCCCTACGAACCGGAGCCGAGCCGGTTGAAGATTGTGCCGGAAGAGTTGATGCCTGAAGCCCAATTCCGCCGGGGCGCGGGCTGCGACCAATGCAATCACACCGGTTACTCCAGTCGCATGCCGGTGACTGAATTGCTGGCGGTCACCGAGCCTTTCCGGGAAGCGGTGCTGAAGAAACTGCAGACGTCCGCGCTGGAACAGATTGCGATCCAGGAGGGGATGCACACGCTGTGGCAAAACGGGCTGCAACGCGCTGTCACCGGCCAGACGACGCTGGAAGAAATCATCCGGGTGGTGGCCGTGGACATGATTTAAGCCGGCGCGGAAAACGGTGACATGTCACCGCAGTCCAAATCACTGGCAAGCCATTTGCCCGAGTCATGAGAGGGACGGATTCTCTGACTTCCTTCCGTTTTGAAATAGCTTGCAAAACACATTGTGCCATCTATAATGTTATTTGATTTAGCTGAGTCAGGAGTGGTAGTCGTTTAATGCCAGCAAAGCTAAAAACGAAGTCATAATGGTATGAAACCCCACCTCACGTTCCTGCTTGTCGTAGGGGGATTATTTGTCAGTTTCCAACATTCCTTCGCGCAGAGCCTGGCCTTCACGACCAACACGTATGCCGTGGGTATGAATCCGTATTCCGTCGTGGCGGCGGACATCAATGGCGACGGCAAACTGGATTTGATCTGCGCGAATGCCGGTGACAACACGCTGACGGTGCTGACGAACAACGGCAATGGTGGCTTTGGTTCCAATGCCACGCTCAGTGTAGGTTTCGAGCCGGAATGTGTCGTGGCGGCGGACATCAATGGCGACGGTAAAGTGGATTTGATCAGTGCGAATGGGAACAACACGCTGACGGTGCTGACCAACAACGGCAGCGGTGTCTTTGGCTCCAATGCCACGCTCACCGTCGGGAGTATGCCGCAATGCGTCGTGGCGGCGGATGTCAACGGCGATGGCAAACTGGATTTGATCACCGCGAATTCTGAGGCCACCACGCTGACGGTGTTGACCAACAACGGCAGCGGCGGCTTTGGTTCCAATGCCACGCTTACCGTGGGTATTTTTCCGGGTTCTGTCGTGGCGGCGGATGTCAACGGCGACGGCAAACTGGATTTGATCAGCGCGAATTTCGGCAATGGAATTGGCAACACGCTGACGGTGCTGACCAATAATGGCAGCGGAGGCTTTGGCTCCAATGCCACGCTCCACGTGGGTAATAGTCCGTTTTGCGTCGTGGCGGCGGATGTCAACGGCGACGGCAAAGTGGATTTGATCAGTGCGAATGGGAACAACACGCTGACGGTGCTGACCAACAATGGCAGCGGCGGCTTTGGCTCCAATGCCACACTCAACGTGGGGAGCGTGCCGAAATGGGTCGTGGCGGCGGACATCAATGGCGACGGCAAAGTGGATTTGATCAGTGCGAATGGGAACAACACGCTGACGGTGCTGACGAACAACGGCAGCGGTGTCTTTGGCTCCAATGCCACGCTCAACGTGGGCAGTGGCCCGCGATGCGTCGTGGCAGCGGATGTCAACGGCGATGGTAAACTGGATTTGATTTGCGCGAATTCTGGTGACAACACGCTGACGGTGCTGATGAATACTTCCTTTTTCCCACCGCCTACTTTTACTCCAACGCTGACCATTACTCATCAGGGCAACGGTATGCAAATAGTGTGGCCTTCGGTTTCACCCGGTTGGTCGTTGCAGCAGAATCCAGATTTGACGAAGATGAACTGGTTGCCTGGCGGCTATGGCGGCTATCCCATTGCCGACGACGGGACGAACAAGAGCCTCACCCTACCGTTGCCAACGGGCAACCTGTTCTTCCGCCTGTTACATCCGTGACAACATGGTTAAACCCGTTCCATGTTCAATTTCGGCCTTCGATTTGCCACGCCCCATTCAACTTGGCTTGCCAAGCGCCCGTGCGTTTTGTCTAATCTGCCTGTGCTCAACCAGCAGACTCTCAATCGGCCCGCGAGTTTTTCCGGCGTCGGCTTGCACAGCGGCAACCGGGTGAACATGACCATCCTCCCCGCGCCCGCGAACAGCGGCGTGCGGTTTCGCCGCGTTGACCTCGAAGGCAAACCGGAAATCGAGGCGCGCGTGGAAAATGTCAGCGAGACCAACCGTTCCACGACGCTGGCCAGGGGCAATGTGAAAATTCACACCGTCGAGCACGTGCTCGCGGCGCTGGCGGGTTATGGCATTGACAATGCGATTGTCGAACTGGACGCGAACGAGCCGCCCATTGCCGACGGCAGCTCGCGCGAGTTTTGCAAAATCATCCAGTCCGCCGGCATCGTGCCGCAGGCGGAAAATCGCGAGCCTTACACGCCCGCCACGCCGATTGAGTTGCAGGTGGGCGAGACGACGATGACGTTGTTTCCCGACGAGGCTTTCAAAATCACCTGCACCAGCGCAGACAAGCGCGGACGGTTCACGCAATTTTACAGCACGGAAATCACGCCCAAAACGTGGGAAAAGGAACTGGCGCACGCCCGGACATTTTGTTTTTTCGAGGAGATCGAATACCTCATCAAAAACGGCCTGATCAAGGGCGGCAGTCTGGAGAATGCCGTGGTCATCCGCGACGACGCGGTGCTCACGACTGAGCCGCTGCGCTATCCCGAAGAATTCGTGCGGCACAAGATGCTCGACATCGTGGGCGACCTGTCGCTGCTCGGCCGGCCGATTCACGGGCATCTGATTGCCGTGAAGCCGAGTCACACGGCAAATTGCGAAATGGTCCGGCAAATCGTCGCGCAAATGCAAAAGCCATTGCGCGCCGCGCAGACGTTTGCGCCGCCGCCCGCCAAAACCGCCGGCGAACCGGCAGCCGAGACGATGGCAAATCAGGATGGCGTGATGGGCGTTGAAGAAATCATGAAGTTATTGCCGCATCGCTATCCGTTTTTGATGGTGGACCGGATTCTGAAAGTTGAAGGCAATAAAATTGTCGGCCTCAAAAATGTCACGGTGAACGAGCCGTATTTTCAGGGACATTTCCCCGGCCATCCCATCATGCCGGGCGTGCTTCAGTTGGAGGCCATCGCGCAGGTCGCCGGTCTTTTGATGATTAAACACGCCGAGACCGGACGCCAGCTCGCTTATTTCATGTCCGCCGAAAATGTGAAGTGGCGCAAGCCGGTCGTGCCCGGCGACGTGCTCCTCATCGAAATCGAACTGATGAAAACGCGCGGAAAAATCTGCAAATCCAAAGGCGTCTGCAAGGTGCGCGGGGAGGTCGTCAGCGAGGCGGAAGTCACGTTCATGCTCCTCGACGCCGAATGAATTTAAGATTTACGATTTGCGATTTACGCGGTCGTTGTGATATCTGCGGTGAAAGTGGAACGACTTGTAACACCAAATCCCGGAGACAATCGGTGTAATGGGTAGGGTCCCGACTGGTCGGGACGCCGCCGGGTAGGATGGCGCAGCAGCGCGGCCCTACCGCCTGGAATAGGTGCCGATTATTATCGGGAAATGGTATAAATCGTAAAAAAACAGAATCGCATGGTTCATCACACAGCAATTATTCATCCGAAGGCGCAAATCGGTTCCGGCTGTGAAATTGGCCCTTACTGCGTCATCGGTGAACACGTGACGCTCGGTGACGGCTGCAAACTGCATTCGCACGTCGTCATTGACGGCCACACGAAGCTGGGCCGGGAAAACGAAATTTTCCCGTTCGCCAGCATCGGGTTGAAAACGCAGGACTTGAAGTGGAAGGGCGGCGTCACGCGCACGGAAATAGGCGACGGCAACACGTTTCGCGAATACGTCACGATCCACAGCGCGACCGGCGACGGCGAAGTCACGCGTGTCGGTTCGCACAACACCATCCTGGCCTACTGCCACATTGCGCACAACGTCACCCTGGGCAGCCACGTCATCATGTCCAACGTCGCGACGCTGGGGGGACACGTGACCGTTGAGGACCATGCGGTGATTGGCGGGCTGGCGGCGGTGCATCAATTTTGCCGCGTCGGGAAAATGTCCATGATTGGCGGCTGCTCGAAAATCGTGCAGGACGTGCCGCCGTTCATGATTGCCGACGGCAATCCGGCGGAGACCCGCACCATCAACAAAATCGGCATGGAACGCAACGGGGTTTCGGAGGAAGCGCAAGCGGCCATGCGCCATGCTTACAAAATTCTTTTCCGTGAAGGTCTGACGGTTCCCAACGCGCTGGCGAAAATCGAAAAGGAACTGCCGCCGCTGCCGGAGGTCAAGCACTTGATTCAATTTGTCCGCACCAGCGAGCGCGGCATCAGCAAGTAGGCCCGTAGGACGGGCGTCTCTGTGCTGGTAGGGCGGGCAGTCCTCTGCCCGCCGCGGGTTCGCGAAAGGAACGACGGCGCGCACGAAGTGACAGGCCCTGCCGGTTCAACCTCGGATGATTTGGGAAACACGCCTGGTGAATTGTCTCCTGCGCTGTCCAGCACCAAAGGCCTTTGATTTGTTGACATTGACGAATTTTAACAAGCCATGTAGCTTGCTTTCCTCAATCGAGAAGGGCGATGAACGTAAAATTATTAGAGGCGGTTCTGGCTGCTGCCATATTTGTTGTTGTGGTGTCCGCCTTCGCGCAGACCTGGACGCAGACCAGCGCACCCAATGCGGGTGGGGGATGGGAAGCCATTGCCATGTCAGCGGACGGAAAAAAGGCAGTCGCTGTAACTTCGACGGCGCCTCCAGTTGTTTCAGCCGATTCAGGGGTTACGTGGACAACCAATGTGGTGTTCCACTGGTTCAATCAGATCGCGTCATCGGCGGATGGCACCAAATGGATCGCGGTTTTTTATTCTGCTCCCGGCTACATTTATGTTTCGACGGATTCAGGCAATACCTGGACTCAAACCAGTTCTCCGAATTCAAGTTCATGGAGAGCCGTCGCGTCGTCTGCAGACGGCAATAAATTGTTCGCAGCAATTTACAACGGCTCGATTTACCTCTTGACCAATTCTGGAACGACGTGGACTACGAGCAGTGCGCCAAGCAAAGAATGGACCTGGCTCGCTTCGTCCGCCGATGGCACTAAAGTCGCGGCGACAGCGCAAAACGACAAAATTTACAGTTCAACCGATTCAGGGATGAGTTGGACGGCGACGGGCTCTTCAAATGATAGCTGGAGTTCCATCGCGTCCAGTGCGGACGGAACACGACTGGTGGCATCATCAGGCGGCGGCGTTTACGTTTCAACCAATTCCGGCGGCAGTTGGACATTGGTAAACACAAACAGCGGACAAGTAGCGTCATCAGCCGATGGAACGAAATTGGTGATCGGGGGTGGTTCAATTTATACATCGAGCAATTCGGGATTGACGTGGGTTTCAAACAGTGCGCCAGTCAGCTATGTTCCTAACTATTCCCGGATCGCCTCTTCCGCCGATGGCTGTAAAATGTTTGCCTTGATAGGTGGCGGCTTGCCTGGCATTTGGACTGGTCAAATTGCTCCTGCCTCAACTTTGAACATCAACAGTTCTGCTTCCACCGGCGCGGTCCTTTCCTGGCTGGTGCCTTCGACGAATTTCGTTTTGCAGCAAAATTCGGATTTGAGCACGACGAACTGGACGGACGTGACGGACACTCCCGTACTCAATCTTACAAATCTGCAAAATCAAGTCATCCTTTCGCCGTCCGGCAGCAATGTTTTCTATCGGCTGAAGACGCCGTAGTGGGTTGTAGCGTCGAGCCTGCGGCTCGATTATTTTCGGCCATCTACCTTCGTCGGACTTCGGCGCGACAAGCGGGCCGAACGCCACACCTCAAGCATAGCGCGAGCGCAGGTTCCATTCGTTCAACAAATCCCCCGGGATTTCCGAGAGGAACCGCGACGGCCGTTGCATGGAATCGCCGCCGGAATTGCTGAAGCTGGCACGCTCCAGCGGGTAACTGAGGTAAAGCTCGTTTCTGGCCCGCGTGATGGCCACGTAAAACAACCGCCGTTCCTCCTCCTCGCCTTCGTCGTTTTCCATCGAGCGCGCGGATGGAAACAATCCATCACACAGCATGATTACAAACACGACGTCGAATTCCAGGCCCTTCGCCTGATGAATCGTTGAGAGCCGGATTTGTTCGGCGTCACGGTTCGCGGGATCGCCGTCCTCGGCCTCGACGTTGGTGAGCAGGGCGAGCTGGGTCAGGAAATCTTCGACCGACCCGAATTGATACGCGAACACGGCGAGCTGTTCGAGGTCTTCCAGCCGGTTGCGGTAATTGGCGAAGTTTTCCTTGAGATAATCGTCATAGCCCGCGTCCATCACCAGCCGCAGCATCTTCGCGGCGCTCTGGCGCACGGTTTCGTCTTCGAGTTGGGAAATGGTCTCGATGAATTGTTTCCATGCGGACGCGGCCTTGGCGGGGACGGAGCTTGAACATTTTTGAAGTGCCGGTGCGATGCGCAGCAGGAGATGGGAGTTAGCAGATGGGAGTTGGGATTTGTCAGTCTTTGATGGCTGGTTTTCCATCTTCAATCTTCCATCATCCATCTTCGCTGAAAAAATCTTCCAGATTTTTTCAGCGCCCCTCGCGCCGATTCCCGGCAACAACAGCGCGATACGTTTGAAGGCGAGTTCGTCCTGCGGATTGGCAACCAGCTTGAGATACGCCGTGGCGTCCTTGATGTGCGCCTGCTCGAAAAACCGGATGCCGCTGGTGATGGAGAAGGGGATGTGGCGCTTCGTCAGCTCGAGCTGCAGTTCGAGCGCGTGGAAATGCGAACGGTAAAGCACGGCGACCCGGTTCAGATCCACGCCTTCCTCGGGCAGTTCCGCCACGCGCTGCGCGATGAACGCCGCCTGCTGCGCGGCATCGGCACAGGTGACGAGCGCGGGTTTCAGGCCGGACTTCCGTGCGGGCGTGAGTTCCTTGGTGAATTGCTGCGTGTTGGCGGCGATGGCGGCGTTGGCGACGCGGAGAATTTCCGGCGTGCTGCGATAGTTGGTTTCGATTTTGAAAACTTTCGTGTCGGGATGGCGTTTGGGAAATTTGAAGATGTTCTGAAAGTTCGCGCCGCGCCAGCCGTAAATGCTCTGCGCGTCATCGCCCACGACGGTGACGTTGTGATGCCGTTCGGCGAGCAGGTCAATCAGGTCGCTCTGCAGCTTGTTCGTGTCCTGGTATTCGTCCACGAGGATGAACTGAAAACGGCGCTGGTAATGTTCGCACACGTCGGCGTGCTCCTGCAACAGCCTGAGCCAGAGCGCGAGCAGGTCGTCAAAATCCATCGCATTCGTCGTGCGTTTGCGGGCGGTGTAACGCTTCTGCACGTCGGCAACCAGCCGGGTGATTTGCTCGAAATAATCGAATTGTTCCTCGAGGATTTCGGCGGTGCTCTTGTGCGTGTTGACCGCGAGCGAGAAAATTTCGCACAGCACCTCGGGTTTCGGGAAATGCGTGCCCTTCGTTTCGATACCCGCTTCGGCGATGCAGGCTTTGATCAGGTCCTTCGCATCATCGCGGTCGAGAATCGTGAAATCGCGCCGGCAACCGAGCACATCGGCGTGCGAACGCAAAATCCGCGCGCCGATGGAATGGAACGTGCCGCCCCAGAGCGATGGAAGCTGCCGGCCCAGCAACCCGGCGACGCGGCGCATCATTTCACCGGCGGCCTTGTTGGTGAACGTGAGCAGCAGGATGCGGTCGGCGGGAACGCCCTGTTCGAGCAGGTAGGCGACGCGGTAGGTGAGCGTGCGGGTCTTGCCGGAACCGGCGCCGGCGATGACAAGGGCGGGGCCGGGCGGCGCGGTGACGGCGGCCAGTTGCTGTGGGTTCAGTTCACGCGCGTATTCAATCTGCAAATTGATTTCGGAACGGAACGGTTCAATCACGTAATCGCGCGACATGGGGCGCCATTCAAGATACAAAAGGCAAAAGGCAAAAGGAAAAAACGTAAAAAGTTTCGCACGAAGCTAACAACAATGCCGGAAACAAAAAATCCTTCATTGCCTTCGCGGGCTTCACGCACCATTTTGTAAACATTAACGAAATGGGCAAATTTTTGGTGATTGCCGGCCTGATGATAGCGGCGGTTGGCGCGTTGCTTTGGTCCGGGGTTGGCCAAGGCTGGCTGGGCCGTCTGCCCGGCGACATCAATTATTCCAAGGGCGATTTCAGCCTTCATTTCCCCATTGTAACCTGCCTGCTGTTGAGCGCGATTCTGACGTTGTTGCTGTGGCTGTTCAAAAAGTAGAGGAGATTTTTGTTTCCCCATCGTCACCCGGAAGCGCCATTTTTTGGCTTGAAATTTAATTAATTTAGTGCTGAGAATAAGCAGCCTCAGAAAAAATACAGCAATGAAATTTTACCACCGGCGATGGGTCGCGGCTTGTCTGGCGCTTCTTGCATTTAAAACTTCCGCCGCCGTCCTTTACGTGGACGTGAATGGCACCAGCCCCACCCCGCCCTACACCAACTGGGCCACGGCCGCGACGAACATTCAGGATGCGGTTGACGCCGCGACCGATGGCGATGAAGTTTTGGTTACGAACGGAGTTTACCAGACTGGAGGCAAAGGCCTGACCAGCCTGACCAACCGCGTTGAAGTTACCAACTTGCTCTCGTTGAAGAGCGTCAACGGGCCGGCGGTGACGTTTATTGTGGGCAACCAAGTTCCCGGAACCATCAATGACTTTGGCGCTGTGCGGTGCGTTTATCTGGCTGACGGTGCAACCTTGAGCGGCTTCACGATTACCAATGGAGCCACAGAACCCGGGAATGATGATGGCATTTATGAATCCTACGGCGGCGGAGTTTATTTCGGTTCGGTCGATTCGACAGCCACGAACTGCGTTTTTATCAACAACTCCGCCGGTGATGCGGGCGGCGGTGTTGCCGGTGGCACCTTGAACAACTGCATGTTCATCGGCAACCAATCAGGTTATGCCGGCGGAGCGTATAACAGCGTATTAAACAACTGCGTGCTGACCGCCAATTCATCCACGGGCGCGGGATATAGCACGTTGAACAATTGCACCGTGACCGGCAACTCCGGTGTGGGTGTGGATTCCTGCACGCTAAACAACTGTATCGTCTATTTCAACTCCGCCGGGAATGACCAGAACAATTATTCGAGTTGCACCTTTAACTATTCCTGCACCACCCCACTGCCCGACAGCGGCACTAACAACATCACGGCGGATCCGCAGTTGGCGGATTACTATCATATCAGCAGCGTTTCGCCGTGTGTTGCAGCGGGCAGTTACGGCTTTACGATGGGATTGGACATAGACGGCGAATCATGGAGCAACCCGCCCTCGATGGGGTGCGATCAATACCATTCAAGCGGGGCGACCGGTGCGCTCGTTGTCGCGCTCTCCGCCAATTTCACGGACGTGGCGACCGGCATCGTTGTGGATTTCACGGCATCCATCGCCGGGCACGCGACGTCAAACGTCTGGGATTTTGCCGACGGAACAAAACTCAACAATCAACTGTTCGCGACGCACAGTTGGAATCCAGGCGGCGATTATCCAGTGCAACTAACGGTGTATAACGACACTTATCCGGCAGGCATCACAGCGACAGCGATGATTCATGTTCTGGCGCAACCAGTGCATTATGTGAACGCAGTGGGCGCCAACCCGGAGAGCCCTTACCTGTCGTGGAGCACGGCTGCGACGAACATTCAGGACGCCGTTGATGCGGCTTACATCGGCGGGACGATCCTGGTGACGAATGGCGTTTATCAATCGGGTGGCCGCGTGGTCCATGGCTCGCTCACGAACCGGGTGGCGCTTGACAAACAGGTAACGCTGCGCAGCGTGAACGGTCCCGCCGTCACCACCATTCGGGGTAACCCGGTGATCGGCGACAGCGCGACGCGCTGTGTGTATCTGACAAACGGGGCGGAGATCTGCGGCTTCACGCTGGCCAGCGGCGGCACTCGTGATGCGGGCGACACTGTTCTCGAACAAAGCGGTGGCGGCGTTTATTGCGAAAACACCAGTATTATCGTTTCCAACTGCATTTTCACAGGCAACAGTGCCGTCAATGGCGGCGGCGCATATCAGGGATTGCTTTGGAACTGCCAGCTCAATGATAACTCGGTGGTCAACGCCGGCGGCGGCGCATCGGCGAGCCTGTTGATTAACAGCGCGATTTCAGGAAACACTTCGGGCGGCGGTGGCGGCGGTGCGGATTCGAGCACGCTGGTACAATGCACATTGACCGGCAATGTTGCCGGCAGTGACGGCGGCGGAGCCAACAGCAGCACGCTGACCAACTGCATCATTTTCAACAACTCCGCCCCCGTTCAACGTGACTACAATTACTCGGGTTGCACGCTCAATTATTGCTGTACCACACCATTGCCAGTCAGCGACACCAACAGCATAAGCGCCGACCCGCAATTGACGGACGCGGTGCACATCAGCGCCGGGTCGCCCTGTATCGGAGCGGGAATTTCCGGTGTGGCTATCGGCACAGACATTGACGGAGAGACTTGGGCCGAACCGCCGTCCATCGGTTGCGACGAATACCATTCAGCAGCGGCCGCCGGGCCATTGTCCGTCTCAGTGCAGGCGCAATACACAAACGTCGCCGTTGGCTTCGCCGTTCCGTTCACGGCGACAATCACCGGTCACGCCAGTTCGAACAGTTGGGATTTTGGCGACGGCACAGTTGCCACCAATCAGCTGGATTTTTCACACGCGTGGTCTGTCCCCGGCGACTATGTGGTGACGCTCACCGCGTTCAACAGCAGCAATCCAGGTGGTGTCAGCGCGACCGTAGCAATTCATGTGGTAGCGCCACCGGTGTATTATGTTTCGCTTGCCAGCACTGCACCGGCGGCTCCTTTTTCCTCTTGGGCGACCGCCGCGACCAACATTCAGGATGCGGTGGATGCCGCATCAGTTCCAGGAGCCGTCGTGCTGGTGAGCAACGGCATTTATCAGACCGGCGGCAGAATCGCAAACAGTTCGCTGATCAACCGATTGGTCCTGGAAAAACCAGTGACGGTCCAAAGTGTCAATGGTCCGGTCGTGACTGCCATTTTGGGCCAGGGGCCGGTCGGGGACAGCGCCATCCGGTGTGTTTACATGAGCAACCACTCGACCCTTTCGGGTTTCACTCTGGAACAAGGCGCGACAACGATTTTTGATGATTCAAGTGGAGGGGGCGTTTATTGTGCTTCGGACGGAGAGACCGTTTCCAACTGCATCATTGCCTTTAACCTGGGGATCTATGGTGCCGGTGCCGCAGGCGGAACTTTGAATAACTGCATCGTTTGCAGTAATCAGACAACTTATTTCTGTTTTTACGGAAGTGGCGGCGGGGCGATGGCGGGCGTCTTGAACAACTGCCTGGTGTTCGGCAACACGGCGCACAATTCCGGTGGCGGAGCCGAGTCCTGTACGTTGAACAACTGCACGGTGGTCAATAACATGGCGGCCGATTGTTACAATGAGGGAGGGCGTGGACAGGGTGTCAACAACTGCGCACTGGACAATTGCATCGTCTATTTCAACAACGGCGATAATATCGAGAACAGCGTGGCGAGTTTTACCTGCGCTACCCCCGTTCAACCGGGCGTGGGTAATTTTGCCGCCGATCCGCTTTTTGTGAATTGGACGAATCTCGATTTTCATCTGCAAAACAATTCACCGTGCATCAATTCCGGCGACAGCCGGTTCGCGACCGGTTCTGACTTGGATGGGAATCCGCGCATTGTCGGCGCGGCAGTGGATTTCGGGGCGTATGAATTCCAGTCGGCGATTCCGTTCACTTGCACCATTCTTGCCACCGACACCAACGTCGTTACCGGATTCCCGTTGACTTTTGACGCGGCGTTTCTAGGAGGTCATCCTTCCGCGATGGTGTGGAATTTCGGCAATGGTTCAACCGCTGGTGTTCAATTGCCCGTCACCAACGTGTGGTTGGCTGCCGGTGATTATCCGGTGCGCTTGACTGCTTTCAATCCGGGCAATCCCGGTGGCATCAGCGCAACGGTGGCGGTGCATGTCGTGACCCAGGCAATCCATTACGTTTCACAAACCAGTACCAATCCCGTATCGCCTTTCTTCTCCTGGGACACGGCGGCCACGAATATTCAGGATGCGATGGATGCGGCGTTCGTCGGCGGAACGGTATTCGTCAGCAACGGCGTTTACTCGGCGGGCGGGGAAGTTGCGTTCGGCGTGACCAATCGCGTGCTGGCAGGCAAGCTGACGAAGCTGGAGAGTGTCAACGGGCCGGCTGTCACGATGATCTGCGGTGAACGGGCAGCTCAACGTGTTCGTTGTGTTTACCTGGCCAACGGAACTTCACTGGCAGGCTTCACGCTCACGAACGGCGGCGCGTGGGATGCCGGCGACGCAACAACGCAATGCAGCGGCGGCGGCGTCTGGTGCGAAACTGTCAGTGTGCTGGTTTCCAACTGCGTGTTTAGCGGCAATTCGGCGGGCATTCAGGGCGGCGGTGTCTATCAAGGCTATTTGAAAGATTGTACGCTCAGCCGCAACTCGGCTGAGAGCGGTGGCGGCGCATTCGGCAGCACCTTGGACACTTGCGTTTTGAGCGATAACTCCGCTACGAATGGCGGGGCTGCGGATTCAAGCACGCTGAATAACTGCATGCTTGCCGGCAATGCGGCGGTTTATGGCGGTGGCGCGCACGGCTGTTACCTGACCAACTGCCTGCTTTCTTCCAACGTCGCGACCAATGCAGGTGGCGCGTCCGATTGCGTGCTTTACCAATGCAGCCTCATTAACAATTCGGCGGTCACCGTAGGCGGCGGTGTCCAAGGTGGTTTGCTGACTTTCTGCGTGCTTTCGAACAACGTCGCCGGGGACAGTGGTGGCGGCGCCTTTCCCGGGTTTTATTTTATCACCCTCGAAAATTGCCTGCTAATCGGCAATTCGGCCAATAATGAGGGTGGCGGTGCTTGGGGAAGCTACATCTACAACTGCGCCCTCATCAGCAACACGGCTTCCAACGGCGGCGGCGAGGCTTACTGCGCCGGCGACAACTGCACCGTGACGGGCAATTCAGCCACCAACGGCGGTGGCGATTATGGTAGTTCCATGAACAACTCCATCGTCTATTTCAATCAGGGAGGGAATTATTTTTCCAACAACTTCTCCCCCAATTTCTGCTGCACGACGCCGCTGCCGGACAATGGTTCCGGCAATATCCGGAATCCGCCGCTCTTTGTGAACGCGGCCGGCGGTGACTTCCACTTGCAATCAACCTCGCCCTGCATCAACGCGGGCAACAATGCTTATGTCCCGGTCACAAACGATTTGGACGGCAATGCGCGCATCTCCGGTGGCACGGTGGACATCGGGGCGTATGAATTTCAAAATCCGGCTTCGGTCATCTCCTACGCCTGGCTCCAGCAATATGGCCTGACCAACAATGGCTCGGCGGATTTCGCGGATGCCGATGGTGACGGCTTCAATAACTGGAACGAATGGCGGGCCGGGACCAGTCCCGTCGATCCGTCGTCCCTGCTGAAAATGACGACGGTCACCAACGATGTTTCCGGGATTACGGTGACCTGGCAAAGCGTCAGTGGTGTGACTTATTTCCTCCAACGCAGCACCGACCTGGGAGCACAACCGGCGTTCTCCACCATCCAGAGCAATATTGTCGGCCAGGCCGGCACGACCAGTTATACGGACACCGATGCCACGGGCAATGGGCCGTATTTCTACCGCGTCGGGGTGCAGCAGTGAGCCGTAGCGGCGGTCGGCAGACTGTGCCGCATTTTTTCAGTTTAAGAAGTGTGACACTCATAGAGCGCCGCTACAGCGCATTTTGCAGAAGGCGTAAATCGTGATTGCTGTTGCAAATTCCGTCCGCCGTTCCTAAATTTCCGAGCATGGAACAGTCGCAATTCGCGCAATATATCGCGGTGCTGATGCTGCTCGGCGTGGCCATCGCCGCGCCGTTCGGGATGATTCTGGTGTCCACGTTGCTCGGCAAACGCGGCAAACGCAGCCGGATCAAGGATACCGCCTACGAATGCGGCATGCTCCCCGTGGGCGAAGGCAACCCGCGAATGTCGGTCAAATTCCATCTCGTGGCGATGCTGTTCATCCTGTTCGACATCGAGGTTGTCTTTCTTTATCCGTGGGCGGTCGTTTACAAGGACATGCTCAAAGACCCGGCCACAAGGAATTTGATCCTGGCCTCGATGATTTCGTTTCTGGCGATTTTATTTGCCGGTTATCTTTACGCGCTGAAGAAAAAGGCGTTTGATTGGAAAAGTTGAAAACTTGGGGCGCTGGAATGCCGGAGTGATGGAGTAATGCAAAACCGACATTCCGACACCCGCCACTCCATTGCTCCAATGTCCCCTCCCATGACGATTAAATTTGGCACCAGCGGCTGGCGCGGCATCATCGCGCGCGATTTTACCTTCGACAATGTCCGCCTCGCCACGCAAGGCATCGCGGATTATCTAAAACAACTCTCAACTCTCAACTCTCAACCCTCAACTGTTATCCTTGGCTACGACACGCGGTTTCTGGGGCGCGAGTTTTCACTGGCCGCCGCCGAGGTGCTCGCCGCCAACGGCCTTGAACCTTTGCTTTGCAATCGCGACACGCCCACACCGGTCATCGCCCACAACATACGCCATCGCAAAGCCGTCGGCGGCATCAATATGACCGCCAGCCACAATCCGGCGGAGTATCAAGGCTTGAAGTTTTCCACCTTTAACGGTGCGCCCGCCACACCGGAGGTCACCGGACAAATCGAGGCGAACATCGCCAAGCTTCAGGCGGCGGGCTGGTCGTTCAAAGGCGTGGTCATCGGCATGTTCCAATGCAAGACGTTTGATCCGCAGCCCGCGTATTTCAAACAACTCCACAAGCTCATTGATTTCGCCACGCTTGAAAAAGCGAAGCTCAAGGTGGCCGTGGACCTGAGCTATGGCACCGGCCACGGCTACCTCGATATGTTGCTCGAAAGAGCCGGTGCCAGGGTCACGCTGTTTCACAACGAACTTAATCCGCTGTTCGGCGGCCATCATCCCGAGCCGGACGCCGCGAACATGGCCGATGTCAGCAAATTCATCCGCAGCGGCAAGACGCAGATCGGACTCGGCCTCGACGGCGATGCGGACCGCTTCGGCATTGTGGACAAGGACGGCACCTGGCTGACGCCCAATCAGGTGCTCACGCTGTCCCTGTATCACCTGAAGAAGAATCGCGGCTGGACGGGCGCGGTGGTGCGCACCGTGCCGTCGAGCCATCAGGTGGACGCCGTGGCGGAATTGTTCGGGGTGAAAGTTTACGAGACGCCGGTCGGCTTCAAATACATCGGCGCGCTGATGGAGAGCGAACCCATCATCGTCGGCGGCGAGGAATCCGGCGGCTTGAGCGTCAAGGGCCACGTGCCGGAAAAGGACGGCATCCTCGCCTGCCTGCTCATGGCCGAACTAGTGGCGACCGAAAGGAAATCGCTCGGACAAATTTTGAAGGAACTCGCCAAAAAGATTGGCAATTTTTACACCGACCGCATCAATGTCAGCTTTGCGCCGGAGAAAAAGGACGCGTTGCTGGCGAAGCTTGGCAGCGGCTTGAAAAATATCGGGCCGTTCAAGGTGGAAAAGTTCATCACCACCGATGGCTACAAAT
Organism: Verrucomicrobiota bacterium; assembly: GCA_050010435.1. Taxonomy (GTDB): domain Bacteria; phylum Verrucomicrobiota; class Verrucomicrobiia; order Limisphaerales; family UBA11358; genus UBA11358. The sequence goes on from JBEKKZ010000029.1 coordinate 16,998, forward strand.
TTCTGCTGCCGAACCGCGAATGGGTCGCCTTCCGCGCCAGCGGCACCGAGCCGTTGATTCGTTGCTATATCGAGGCAAAATCAAAGGCGAACCTGAAAAAGCTTCAAACCGCCTGCCGCGAGTTGCTGAAGGCGTAATTTTCACGAATTGCCAATCAAAATTCCGGCCAGGAAAACCAGCGCGCCGCCCAGCGCCACCTGGAACAACGCCGACGCCCACGGCGTGTCCATGAACCGGTGGCGAATCCATGAGATGATGCCCAGTTCCACCAGCACCACGCCCACGGCGACGACGACGGCGGTTTTCAAATTCGGAATCAAAAACGGCAGCGTGTGGCCGAGGCCACCCAGCGTGGTCATCAACCCGCACACAAAACCGCGCGCCCACGGATGGCCGCGGCCGGTGAGGCTGCCGTCGTCGGACAACGCCTCCGCAAAGCCCATGCTGATGCCCGCGCCGCTGCTGGCGGCGAGGCCGACGAGAAAAGTTTCCCAACTGTTGTGCGTGGCGAACGCGGCGGCAAACAACGGCGCCAGCGTCGAGATTGAGCCGTCCATCAAGCCGGCCAAGCCCGGTTGAATGACCTGCAGCAGGAAGAGCCGTTTCTGCTGCGCTGATTCTGTTTCGCTGAGTTTGGTCAGCGTGATTTGCTCCGCCGTGTGCGCGTGGTTGCGTTCCTCCTCCGCGAGGTCGCCGAGCAACTGCCGGATGCCCGTGTCAGTCGCGCGGCGCCCGGCGACTTCGTAAAAGCGTTTCGTTTCCAATTCCATGCTTTCGGCGGTTTTTTGGACGGTCTTCAAACCCAGCGGACGCACGAGCCAGACGGAGCGGCGGTTCACAAAGCCGCGCACATCCTGCCGGCGGATGAGCGGCACGTGATCGCCGAAGCGGGCCTTGTAAAGCTCCAGCAGGCGATGGCGATGGCCGTCCTCTTCACGGCGCATGACGCGGAATTTTTCGGCCTGTTCGGGATAATTTTCCTGCAGACCATCGGCAAAGTCTTCGTAAACGCGCGCGTCCTCCTCCTCGAGCGAGATGGCCAGCGCGAGGATTTCCTGTTCGGTAAGACTGTCGAAGGTTTTCATACGTGATGAATCGTTGGTTGTTCAAACTAAACGCCCCTCGCCCCGTCCCTCTCCCCGCCCAGCGGGGAGAGGGTGGCGCGTAGCGACGGGTGAGGGGTACATTTCATTCTCTTGCCTGCTGACCATCATAAAAATGGTGAAAACAATCGCGCGGCGGCGTCGCGCAATTTTGCCGGAAGAGCCCGTCCGTCCACCTCCGCCTTGGTCACCTCGCGCGCGCCGCTGAGTTTTTTTCCGAGGACCGCCGTCATCTCGTGCGCGAACTCGCGTCCGTAACATTCGACGTTCAGCTCAAAATTCAGCCGCAAACTGCGCGTGTCCCAGTTGGCCGAGCCGAGCAAAACCCAGTGTCCATCCACAATCATCAGTTTGGAGTGATCAAACGGCGGCGGCGTGAGCCAGATGCGGCAGCCGCGTTCCAGCATCTGCCACCACATCGCGCGCGAAGCCCAATGCACGAACGGCAGATTGTTTTTGGCCGGCAAAACGATGTCCACGCGCACGCCGCGCAACGCCGCGAGGTTCAGCGCCGTGATGAGCGCCGGGTCCGGCAGAAAATACGGCGTGAGAATCTGCACGGACGTCTGCGCCTCCGCGAGCGCGGCGAGCAGCGTCAGGCGCAGTGTTTCGAAATCGGCGTCCGGCCCGTCGGTGATGACCCGCGCGATGACGCCCCGTCCGGTGGACCGGGGTTCGGGAAACCAGGTTTCGCCGTGGAGGACCTCGCCGGTGGTGAACGCCCAGTCATTGGCAAACGCCGCCTGCAGTTGGGCCACGAGCGGGCCTTCGACGCGGAAGTGCAAATCCTGCACGGGCTGGCGCGGGCTGGCGGCGAGCACGTTGCCATGGCGGATGTTCATGCCGCCGGTGAAGGCGATTTGTCCGTCCACTGCCAGCAGCTTGCGATGATTGCGCAGGTTCAACGTCATCACCCGCCACGGGGCGAGCGACGGCAAAAAACGCGCGACCGGCACATTTGCGCGCCTCAATTCGTGGATGATGGACGGCCACGAATAACGCGCGCCGGCGGAATCAATCAGGACGCGCACGGCGACTCCGCGCGTGACGGCGCGGCCCAGCGCAGCGGCGAATTGTCCACCGGTCGGGTCGTTGTCGAAAATGTAGGTTGAAAGCGAAATCGTCTTTTTGGCCGATTTGATGGCGGCGAGCATGGCGGGAAACGCCTCGTCGCCGTTGACGAGCGGCTGGACGTGATTGCCGGAGGTGAGCGGGAACACAGCGATGCGGTTCACCACGTGCGCGAGCATTTTCAAATGTTCCGCGCCGGCATGCTGCGGTTCGCCGAGGTTTTGGGGGATGGCGCGGTGCGAAGGTTTTTTCAGTCGCAGCGAAATGGCGCGGCGGCGGATGCGGTTCACGCCGAACACGAGGTAAAGTACCGGTCCGAATCCCGGCATCAGCCAGACGACCCCGATCCAAAGCGTTGCGGCGCGGGTATCACGTTTGTGCAGCAAGGCATGGGCTGAGGCCAGCAGCGCGGCCAGAAAATCAAAGCCCGCGGCCAGGTGCGGCCAGTAGCGGCAGATTAGATTGAGCCAGTCCATCGTTTGCCAACTTTACGAATGAAGAAAGGCCCGTGGCAAGCATCCGGTGATGCCGGGCGCAACCTGGCAAACACATCGGAACGCTGGCCTCCGGCCCGGCGCGTTGCCGGTTTGGAACGGTTGAGAGTTAACGATTCAACGGTTCAACGAAACCTTTCGCGTGTTTGAATTCGAGGACGAGCCTCCTTCGCCAAGGCTTCGGTAGGCCAAGGGAACGAGGACGAATGCCTGCCCCGCGTCTTTGCACTGCAACACCCCAAATTCCTCGCAGGCTGCGAAGAATTGGCCGGAGTGCGCCCGTCCCCGGGCGCAGCAGCATCCTCAGCCCGGGGTTGCGCTGGATTATTCCCCAACCTTCCTCCCGCCGCACGTTGCTGCAGCCGGGGACGGCTGCACTCCGTTTCGGTTGCGGCTTCGCTGCGCTATGCCTTTGCGTTTTAAAATATCCGTGTCCATCCGCGTATAGCGGCGTGGCCGCCACGCGGCTTTACGCCGTGTTAATCCGTGGTTAAAAAGTTTGCGTACGCTTGGCTCTGGACTAAAAGCGGTTTGCTCCATTAGCTTGGTCGTGAATGAACAACGGCAATTCCCCGGCAGCGCCGGAAACAACGGCTGACACGATCCAATGTCCGGGTTGCGGCGGCCAGGTTGTTTTGGCGGCGAAACGATGTCCGCATTGCGGCCGGCCGACGGCCGGGTCGCACAATTTTTTCTACTACGCGTTTTGGGTCGCGTTGTCGCTGGTGGTGGCGGCGTTGATTGCCGGCATTTTTTACGTGGGATTTCTGCTGTTGAACCGGATGCTTTGAGAAACGTTGTGGAAGAGTTTGCGGACTCAACCGCGGGTCAGTGAATTCGATGGCGATTGTTTTGTCGGGCGGTTGAACTCAAATCCTCTGGCGCTGTTTGGTGAACCGGGCGTTTGCCCGACGATTGTGCTGTTTTCATTCACCACCCATCAGTTCCCAATCGGCGGATTCTTTTCAGCGTATGCGTCTGACGGAGCACGCCAACATTCCGTCGGTTGGGAGTAAATGAACCAAATCCCGCCAAATCCCAGGTCCGGTGGGAAAGGCCAAAGGCTAAATGCTGAATGCTGAAAACCGCGGGCGCAGTCAGAACAGGCGCAGTCAGAACATCGGTAACACTCGTGGGTCAATACATGGGTAACACTATTTTGGTTAGAGGTTACACATTTGGTTTCCTTTGACCAGCTCTTCCTGCGGGCGGATATCCGCCCGCAGGAAG
>JBEKKZ010000030.1:0-16470 GCA_050010435.1 Verrucomicrobiota bacterium
TCCTGCCATCACTGCTTTCGTCATATGGTTTCCTTTCGGTTCGTTGTTTGTTTGCTACAACGACAACGTTTTACCGGAAGGAAACCTTCCTCCGCTACTCAGCCCTTAATGTTTATCAGTTCCTAGTTTTGTAGTATAGTAGTCAGGCTGTGATGGGTATCCCATCATACCCAAGCTTGTTTTACATTCTCGCCACCATCATTCACAGCCTGACCCGGATCGGCCTGATCCCGGCTCCACCGTCAGAAGCCAATTTCCGAAAGTTGCTGCTGGGCGCGTTGCGCGTGCCGGATGTCGCGCACGGTTTTCATCCAGCCTTGCTTCCACGGCTGGCACAGGCCGCACGCGGACGATTTACGCGCCTTGATTCTCCGTTGCGTGAGCTTCGTTTTCATGGGTTTTCCCGAATGCTGCGAATGGCGGCGCGGCAACCAGCGTGTCTTTGCGTTTGGGCGCCATGATTCACGCCATTGCCGGTTGCAACGCGGCCAGCGGTTCAACGTCGCGTTCAATGGCTCGCGCCTTTTTGTGACGCGCCCGGCGCAAATCGTAATCGGCCTGCAAACCCGTCCACAGTTCCGCGCTGGTGCCAAAATACCGCGCCAGCCGCAAGGCGGTGTCCGCCGTGATGCCGCGCTTTTCCAGGACGATTTCATTGATCCGGCGCGGCGGGACGTTCAACGCCCGCGCCAGCGCGTTTTGCGAGAGGTCGCGCGGCTTCATAAATTCTTCACGGAGAATTTCCCCCGGATGAATCGGCGGCAGTTTGTTCGTTTTCATAATTTTTAGTGGTAGTCCACAATTTCCACGTCCAACGCATCTTCACCGTGCCAGCGGAAGCAAATCCGCCATTGATCGTTCACGCGGATGCTGTGCTGCCCCTTGCGGTCATCTTTCAAGGCTTCCAAGTGGTTGCCATACGGCACGCGCAAATCATTCAAGCTGCGCGCTTGATGCAGCAACAGCAATTTCCGCCGCGCCACGCGCTGAATCTGCACCGGCAACCGCCGGGAAGATTCGTCATTGAACAGCTTTTCGGTTTCGTGGCACGCAAAGCTGCGTATCATGCGGCAAGACTATAACGCCTGACGTTATAGATGTCAACTGCGTTTGATAATGTCCGGCGCAGAAAGATAGCGCCAAAGTTTTTTGACCGGCTCCAGGTCGCAGCCGGCCGGCACGGCATTGCCATAGGCGGCATGACCGTAAAGGAATGACAACCGGTTCAACTCGGCGGCGGCGTCCGGGAAGGTCTCGCCCAAAAGGAGGCAGAATTCCCGGGCGGTCTGCTGGGGTTGGGATTGAATTCCCTGTTCCACCGCCCAGGCCTGGAGCGCTTCGTAGCTGTAAAGGATCAGTTCTTCGGCGGTCCACAATTTATCCTTGCCGGTGAGGAAAGGACTCAAGTACGCGGCGAAGGGACGTTGCCTTGGCGCTCGCTCCTCCCGTTTTACCGTGGTTCGCTTCACCCGCGAACCGAACTGGAAGAGGTCCCTGAAAAATTGCGCTACCGCGGCGAGGACCGCCTGCGCAATTTGGAGAATCAGGTCGCGTTGGCGGATCACCCACCAGATTATGAGAATGGCCCCTGCCAAAAGGAACAGAGCCCTGAACCAGCGGTAAAACCCGCCGACGCGTTCCGTGAAGCTTGGGCCGGCGGGCTGCTGTGGAGAAGTCTGGTTTTGTGTCCCCTCATTCTGGCCGGCCGGAGTCTGGTTTTGCCGGCGGCTGTCGTCAGATTGCGCTTTGTCTTCTGGAGATTGAGCTGTGGAGGTGTTGCCCTTTGACTCGCCGGATTTCTGCGTTTCGCCATCCGGACGTCCTCGACCTGCGCCATGCGGATTGATGCGCGCGGCGTAGGCGCTGGCGCGGTGTAACTGGTAATCAACCTGGTAACGCAGGGTTTGCCACGTGTCGTTGACACCCGGTCGCGGCAGCAGCAGGGCGGCGGCCAGCACCAAGCCAGCCACCCCGGCGCCGAACTTGAGCCAGCCAAAGGCGATGAGGCCGGGCATTTGCAGGCAGCGTTGACGCAGATAGCGGCGCAGTCCCAAAAAGCTTGTCGTCAGCAGCAACCCCACGGTAGCCGCCATGTAAACGAAGAGAAAGGCGAAGCTGGCCCGCCGCGAGGCCGTGTCACCGCCGGGCAGGAGCATTTGTCCGATTCCGAACAGCGGCAACGCGAGCAATGAAAAATAAACCACCCAAAGGCCCGGAGGATGGGGATTGGCCGCCCGGCGTTTGCGGTCGGGCTTCAAACCGGAGCCGGCCGCCGTTTTTTTCCCGGCCGATTCGGAGGGAGCCGCTTCCGGCCTGGACTTCCTGCCTTCCGCGGCGGTTTGCAGCAACCCGCTGCCGGAAGCGTCCTCGTCGTCATTAATTACGGTACAGTCCCATGTGAGTTTGTGGGCGCACCACCAGACGGTGCCCAGCAGGATGATTCCCACCAGATAGGCCGGGTGAATCTGCACCAGGTAAATCCAGGTAGCCCCTGCCAGGGCCAATCCGTAAACGGCGGCCTGGCTGGTGCCCTGCTCGATGCCGATCCGGGACACCAGAACGACGGCCATTACGAACCAGAACACGACCCAGCGAACACTTCCAACCGCTTCGCCCCGATAAAAGACCTGGATCAGGAAAAAGCTCAAACTTCCCACCAGCAGCATGATCAGCACCGGGCTGATGCCAATGACCATGTAGTCGGCGAGGGTTTTTGCCGGTTTCGGGTAGTTCATGACTTACCTCACGATGGCCTCCGCACACAGATTCGTCACTGATTCCTCGGTGTTGACCACGCGAAAATCAATGCCTTGGGCCAGCAGCATCTGCGCCCAGTCCGGCGGTCGGGCCCAGTCGGGCGTCGGCTCAATATCAATGGAAACAACAATTACCGTCACCAGAAAGCCGCGCCGGGCCAATTCACCGAGCGAGGCTGCCATGGCCGGTGTCACCCGCCGCAGCACCGCCACCACGGTGGCGTCCCGGGGAATCTCGGAAGCGACTTCTTCCAGCATTTCGGAAAACTCCAGGCCGTCCGTGTGCTCCAGTCGGGCCAGTGTTTCAAGGATCTGCCTGAACCTGTCCTCGCCCTTCCGCGTTTCCACAATGACTGGGCGCAGGCGGGTGTTTGCCTGCGCCTCGGTCGCCCGCCGGTGCGCGTCTCCGCGGGTGGCGAACCCGGCGCTCCACCCTTCTTCGCGGATGCGGTCGGCGGCGTCGCGGCCGTTGCTGACGAAGCCGATTTGTTGTCCCATGAGGAAGACGGCATTGGCCAGCGAGACGACCGTGATGACCGCCAGTTCCGCCGAGGCCGCCGCGCCGTTGCCCTGGTAACTGTGCTCGTGGAAATCCAGCAGGAACGTCGCGCCGGCCACCCGTGAATTCTCGTAAACGCGACAGTGAATTTGTCCCGTGCGCGCGGTGGCCCGCCAGTGAATGCGATTCAACGGGTCGCCTGGTTGATACGGCCGGATGCTGGCCAGCCGCGTGGGGTCCTCAAACAGCCGGTGCACCACCCGGATCTCGCCAATCGGACGGCGCGAAGCCAGATTGTAGCCCTGCAGCGGCAGAACCTTGGGCAGCACCAGCGCAAAATGCGGTTCGGTCGCCACGCGGAAGCGGCGATGCAGCCCGAAAACATCGCCCGTTTCCAGCAACAAGGGTCCCAGTTGATAATAACCGCGCATGAGGAAAGTCACTTGATGCTTCAAACTCGCGGTTTCACCGGGCGCCAGACGGGTGAGGGTCAGACGCGGACCTTCCGCCTTGAGGTGATGAGGCATTTGCACCAGGGCGTCCCGCGGAAGCGAGTCTTCCAGGATGAGCCACGGAACGGACAGGCGGCCCTGGTTTTTGACTTCGACTTCAATCACGGCCGTCTCGCCGATTTCCACCATGTCCTTGTCGCAAAACCGGCTGGCCACGAGATGGTCGGTCCAGGCCCGGGAAAAGAACCGGCTCAACCCCAGGATTCCCAGCAGCACATACATCGCGTAAACGAGCAGGCCCAGTTTCAAGACCAGGCCCAGCACCAGCAGCCCGAGTGTGCCGAGAATCCATTTCATCGGGATTGGCCGCCCACCGGCATTTGCGGCACCGGCACCGTGTCCAGGATCTCGTCGAGAACCACGGCGACCGTTTTTTTGCGCAACCGGCTTTCGGGGCGGAGAATCAGGCGATGGCCAAGCACGTACGGCGCGATCTGTTTCACGTCGTCGGGCAGCACAAAATCAAATCCGTGGACTGCGGCAAGGGACTGTGCAAAACGCAGCAGCGCCATGGAAGCCCGCGGACTGCCGCCCAGGATGACGTCGTAGTGTTCGCGGGTTGCCTGGATGAGCTGCACGATATAGCGGCTGACTTTTTCGTCCACATACACCTGCCGCACGGATTCCTGACAGGCGGTCATTTCGTCGGCGCTGGCGACCGTTTCCAGGGTTTCGATCGGGTGCTGCAACTGGAGCCGCTGCAACATGGACACTTCGTTTTCGAACTGCGGATAGCCCAGGCGCAACCGGACGAGAAACCGGTCGAGTTGCGCCTCCGGCAGCGGAAAAGTGCCTTCATGATCAATCGGGTTTTGGGTCGCAATCAGGAGGAACGGCGGGGGCAAATCGTAGTTGGTTCCGTCGGCGGTCACCTTGCGTTCCGCCATCGCTTCAAGCAGGGCGGCCTGCGCCCGCGGGGTGGCGCGGTTGATTTCGTCCGCCAGCACGATTTGCGCGAAGAGCGGGCCGGGCCGGAATTCGAACTCGGTCGTCTTGGGATTGAAAATGGAGCTGCCGGTGATGTCGTTGGGCAACAGGTCCGGGGTGCATTGAATGCGCTTGAACGTGCAACCGATGCTGCGCGAAAGGGCGCGGGCCAGCATGGTCTTGGCCACCCCGGGCACGTCTTCCAAAAGCACGTGGCCCTCGGCACAATACGCCGCCAGCGTCAGCACGATTTCATTATGTTTGCCGACGATCACCTTTTCGATGTTGTCAATGATGCGATTGGCCACCGGCATGACCGGCGAGTTTCCCGCTTCCCGTTCCGCGGGACTTCTCAATTTCGGGAGCCGGACCACCGGGGGTTCCGGCGGCGCCACGGTATTTTTGGTTCCGCAGCGCGGACATTGGACGTCGGTCCCCACGGGCGCGTCGGAGGATACGAAGGGTTGACCACAAGAAACACAAACGCTTTTGATCATAAGTTGACAGTTTCTGCCAGAGAGTGGCTGCACTCTCAATTTCCCTTCGTTGCTTTGTCAAGCCCAAATGGCAACCGCCCGGTTTTCCGGTTTTCGAACAAGGTGGACAATCCCGGAGACAATCAACCTCCTAAAGTGTTGACCCTTCTACGCGAGGCGTTGTTCGGAAACTCAACCCGGTGAATTCCCGGGATTCTCACGCAAAGACGCAAGGCGCATTGAAAGCGGACGCCGGCCCGAAGGCTACCCGATCCTCAACCATACCGTTTTCAAATACGCCGGTTCGGCGCGGCTGATGGGAAAATCCGGCGGTTGCGGGACAGGATGCCGCTGCAAAATTTTCCGTCGCGATGAGTGAATCGCCTTTTCCACGTCCGCGAGAAATTTCTCCGGCGGCCAGTCCGCCGCATTCGTCGAGGCGAACAAGACTCCGCCCGGCTTGACCAGCGGCAGCGCGGCCGACACCAGTTTTCCAAAATCCTTCTCCGCGCGGAACACACCGTGTTCCTTTGATTGCGAAAACGTCGGCGGGTCGAGCGCCACCGCGTCGAACGCGCGCCCTTTCTTCGCCAGCCGCCGCAGCCAGTCGAACGCGTCGCCGTAAATGAAATCGTGCGCCGCCGGGTCGAGGCCGTTCAGCGTGAAATTGCGCCGTCCCCAGATGAGATATTTTTTCGAGAGGTCGAGGCTCGTCGTTCGCGCACCGGCCCTGGCCGCGCACACGGAAAAGCCGCAGGTGTACGAGAACACGTTCAGAATTGCGAATTGCGGATTGCGGATTGCGGATTGGAACAGCGGGAAATCCGCCGCAATGTGGCCGGTCAAAAATCGCCGCCGATTGTCGCGTTGGTCCAGAAACAACCCCGTGGAACAGCCTTCGTTGAAACCCAGCTCGAAGCGGACGCCATTCTCGCAAATCTCAAACCGCTCCGGCGCGGCTTCGCCCCATACCGGCTGCGGCGACGCCTCGGCCGCGGTCGTGTGCCGTACCTGCCGCGACAGGATTTTGTGATACGCCCCGCTCGCGGAAAATATTTTTGCGAGCCGTGCCAGTTTTTCACGTTGTTCGGCGCGCAGCGGTTGTTCGGACTGCGAAAGCAGGAATTTTCCCAGCCGCTCCACATACCAGCCAGGCCAGCCATCGCTCGCACCGTGAATCACGCGGAAAGCGTTTGTAGAGCAGACATTCTTGTCTGCTGGTTCTCGGAACTTTCCAGTTCCGAGTTTGGCGACTGGAAAGTCGCCAGAACCGGCAGGCTGGAAAGCCTGCCCTACGTTTGACGTCGCTTGGAAATTCTGGTTTTCAAAGCTGAACAACGCGGCGCGCAGGGCGAGGCGCGGATCGGCGTCAAAATTCGCGGGCGCGTGAAACGTCACCGGCTCGCCCGTCGCCGGATGCGCAAAGGAAATTTCCGCCGCGTGCAAAAACACCCGCGCCGCCGGTGTGCCGCCGTAAAGCGTGTCGCCGAGAATCGGAAATCCACTCTCCGCCGCGTGGACGCGAATCTGGTGCGTCCGGCCAGTGAACGGCGAGGCTTCCAAATTGCAGATTGCGGATTGCAGATTGCGGATTGCGGGAACGATTTTGAACCGCGTTTCCGCGATTTCCGCGCCCGCGTGCGGCGGACGGCTCGCGTATTTATCACCGACACGCACCAACGCGGTTTCGACGGTGAACTCGCGTTGCGGCACCGGCCGGTCGGTGAGCAGAAGATATTTTTTACGGACGCGGCGTTCCGTAAACTGCTCCGTGAGCGAGCGGTTGGCGGCCGGCGTTTTGCCGAAGACCAGCACGCCGCTGGTTTCCTTGTCGAGCCGGTGCAGGATGGCGAGCGTGGCCCAGCGCGGTTCGCGATGCCGCAGCCAGTCATAAATGCCCTCGCCGGCGTGCGGCCCGGGCGCGTGCGTGTTCCAGCCGGCGGGCTTGTGAACCACCAGCAGATGTTCATCCTCAAAAATCACGCACGGCGCCATGCGCAGATGAAACCATTTTTCAACCCCCCAAAGAAAGCGTGGAATCAGTGCAGAAAAAATCTCACACAAAGACGCAAAGGCGCAGTTGAAGGAAATCAAGAAGCTGCTGCTGGCGATTTAGAGCCGGAGGCGCGACAGACAATAGCCCACGGTGAAACCGTGGGAAAAATGAATGCGTTATTCAAATGCGGTTTTTGCATAAAAACTTTCATGGCTCGGACTGAGCAAATGTTTTGTGTCGAAGTTTTCAAGTAGTCCAAATTTTTCGATCAGAGGCTTAAACTTTTCACCGTGGGGACTAATTCCATTATAGAAAAGAAGCTCTAACTCGAACGCTGATAACTGCGCCCTTACTAAACTGGTGTATCGTCTTCGATTTTTATAATCAGCGTCGGCATTATCTGTTTTAAGCGCGTCACTTTCGTTCACAAATTTAATTACATGATAAAGGGTTCTAAAATAATGCCCCAAGCTCGCTTCATATACTTCAAACATGCGCAAATAGAAATTTGCTGCAAAATTAACATCGGCGTTTTGTTCGGCTGTTCTCGACGTGCCGTAAACTGCGTGCAGCAGATTATGTAAAATCTGAAAACATTTTCTACCATCGTATTCATTCGAACTGACTGATGCAAATTGCTCCACACTGATTCGCATTTGAGATACGTTTTGATTGTGCAAATTCAAGAGTTGAAAAAATGAGTTCTCAAAATTTTGCAGCTTGATGCTTTCGTACTGCATTCGGAATTGCTTTACTTGTTCCTCCAATTCCGTTTCTTGTCTTTTGAGTTGTTGTTTTTGAGCAAGAAAGGCGACGAAGATAATTAGCAGTCCTGCCAGAGACCAAAAAGACGCCGTTGTGCCTTGGAGGTAGCTGCCGAAGTTTCCCAAATCATTCAGAAAATTATCATCCGAACGCGGAGTTTTATAGCCAATGAACGCCGCGACAAATCCGAGGGTGACGAATAAAATCGCAAGGGTGATGCAAATTCTAATTCCCCATTTGAAACCATTTTCTTTGCCTGATTCTGTTACCATATTTTGTGAAATTCCTGCAAACGTCGTCCGATGACAATTACAATTTGAACTTAAAATTTGAATTGTGCGGAAAAAACTCGCGGCGATTTCCTTTCCAATACATTTTCTCCGCGTGCATCTGGCCCATTTGCGACTCCGGGACTTCCGCAATTACGCGCGGTTGGACGCCGACTTTGCACCGGGCTTCCATCTCCTGCTCGGTGACAACGCGCAGGGCAAGACGAACATTCTCGAGGCGGTTTATCTCCTGGCCACGCTGCGCTCGTTCCGCGGCGTCGGCGGCGCCCAGATGATCCGGCACGGACAAAAGGGTTATTTCGCCGGTGGCTCGGTTGTGGGCGGAACAATTCCAACTTCTTCCTGTAGCAGTCCCGCAAAGCGGGATGAGTCCGCTCCATCTGATCAGAGCCGACTCACGTCGGCTGCTACAATGCTGGCCAGCCATAGCGAACGCGAAATCAAAATCTATTGGTCGGCGCGCGAACGCAAACTGGCGCTGGACGGACAGCCCGTCAAACGCCTTGGCGATTATCTCGGCACGCTGCGCGCGGTGGTGTTTTGCACGGAGGATTTGCAACTGGTCAAGGGCGCCGCGCGCGCGCGGCGGCGGTTTCTGGATTTGCTCCTCGCGCAGACACAGCCCGGCTACCTTCCCCTGCTCCAGCGTTACATGCACACCGTTCGCGCCCGCAACGCATTGCTCAAGCAACGCGCGATTGACGAAGCTGCGCTGGACGGTTTTTCGCAGGAACTGGTGAAGCTCGGCGACGAAATCATCCACGCGCGCCGCGAACTGGTGCCGAAATTTTCCCCCCTGGCACGGCTGGCGTATCGCCGCATTTCCAACGATGCGGAGGAATTGCGCATCGAATATCAGCCGAGCGTCAAAAAGGATTTCGCCGTGGAACTCGCGCAATCCCGTGGACGGGAACAAACCTACCGTTCCACGCTCGTTGGGCCGCACCGCGACGATTTGCAGTTGTTGCTTGACGAAAAATCCGCCGCGCAGTTCGGCAGCGAAGGCCAGAAACGCACGCTGGCCATCGCGCTGAAAATGGCGCAGGCGGAATATCTCACGGGCATTCACGGCTCCGCGCCGGTGCTGCTGATTGACGACGTGATGGGCGAACTGGACGTGAAACGCCGCAGCGGTTTTCTGCCGTTGCTGGAGCACGCTCGCAAAACGAGCGGCCAGGTCTTCATGACCGCCACGGAGGAAAACTGGCCGGCGGAACTGGGAAAGGATTTGCAGCGGTGGCAGGTGCAGGCGGGAGCTTTAAGGCGTAGCGATTGACGGCTTTTTAAAATCGCGAACTCATTGAGATACCGGTGGTGGAAAAGGCGGAGGATTGAAAAATAACTGTCCGGTTTTGCTGTTCGGTGGACATTATATTGATGCGTCCGAAAATAACTTGAAACGAATCTCAAATGGCGGTGTCTTATCAGCAATGAATCCCCGGCGGGCGTTCACGTTGATCGAACTGCTGGTGGTCATTGCGATCATAGCGATTTTGGCGGCGCTGCTTTTGCCGGTGCTGGCCAAAGCCAAGCTCAAAGCGTATGCCATACAATGCGCCTCCAATCTGAAGCAAACCGGCACGGCGATTATCCTGTTTGCAAACGAAAATGATGATGTCCTGCCCGGCCCTTGTGAATATGGCCAACGATGCTACTACTATAACACCACGGCCACTTATGGCAGATTTAACACCGAGCTTGCCTATTACCTGGCGAGTGCCTTGGGTGGGAAAGATCCCCGGCAAATGTCGGACACCGAAAGTAATTACATTCAGGTCTTGTTTTGCCCGGGTTACGGCAAGTTTTCGCCGGAATCGCCCGATGTGGCCATGACGCGTGTCACTTACGTGGTGGCGTTTCCCTACCGCAACGGCTTGGTGAATCTTACGGTCAATCCGTTTGGTTACCCGGGCGAAGGTGACCCTCAAAACTTTGGTACAAACTGTGTCAAGCTAACCACCATCGGTCAATATGGTCCGGTTTCCGATGTTTTTGCAGTTTCTGACGTGGACGCAGAACTCTTTAACGCCTGGCCTATGGAAGCAACAGTCCCGAGTCACGGGGCGATCCGTAATGCCTTGTACTTCGATGGGCACGTAAAATCGTACAAAGGCACAAATTTCCTGGCGTCGTATTGAGACATGGCAAACGGCCGGAGGAGGGCTGAACCCCGTTGCTGAAATAACGTCGAACACCGAACTCCAAACACTGAAATCGAATTGATTGCCGCCTTGCGCCTTATTCGGCGTTCGATGTTCGATGTTGGATGTTGAATGTTCGATGTTTCCCCTTTCCTGGGTTCACACTTCCTCGCTATCTTTGCCTCATGCGAATTTTGTCAGGCATCCAGCCCAGCGGCGCGCTGCATCTCGGAAATTATTTCGGGATGATGAAACCCGCCCTCGAACTGCAGGAAAAGGGCGAGGCGTTTTACTTCATTGCCAACTATCATTCGATGACGTCGCTGTCCGACCCGGCGGAGCGGCGCAAGAACACGCTCGACGTGGCGCTGGATTTTCTCGCGTGCGGTCTCGATCCGAAGAAGACCGTTTTCTTCAAACAATCCGATGTGCCGGAAGTGACCGAATTGACGTGGCTGCTTTCCACCGTCACGCCGATGGGTATGCTCGAACGGTCTACGAGCTATAAAGACAAAATTGCCAGAGGCATCGCGCCCATGCACGGCCTGTTCGCGTATCCGGTGCTCATGGCGGCGGACATTTTGATTTACGACTCGAACATCGTGCCGGTGGGGCGCGACCAGAAGCAGCACCTCGAAATGACGCGCGACATCGCCATCAAGTTCAACGAGCAATACGGCCAGACGTTCGTCATTCCCGAACCGCAAATCCGCGACGAGGTCGCCGTGGTGCCCGGCACGGATGGCCAGAAGATGAGCAAGAGCTACGGCAACACCATCGAGATTTTCGGTGACGAGAAGGTGCTGCGCAAAAAAGTCATGGGCATCAAGATGGACAGCCGCACGCCGCAGGAACCGAAGCCGGACGCGGACAAGAACTACGCCATCCAACTGCTCAAACTCGTCGCGCCACCGGACGTGGCCAGGGATTTTGAAAATCGTCTGCGCGCCGGCGGGCTCGGCTACGGCGACTTGAAGAAGGCGCTTTTCGAAAACTATTGGAATTATTTTGCCGAGGCGCGCAAGAAACGCGCGGAACTCGTCGCGAATCCGGATTACGTGAACAAGGTTCTCACCGATGGGGCAGCCAAGGCTCGCAAGCTGGCGCAAACAGTCTTGAAGCGCGCGCGGAAGGCCGGCGGGTTGGAATAAGTTCGTAGCGGCTTCTCGGCAGAAAGCCGCTAATTTTTTAAAAGGGAATGGCGGCGCTCTGCCGAGACGCCGCTACATGATCTTTAATTTCGGCAGGTCCTGTGAATCCACCAGGCCCACCGGCTCGCGCTTCGCGTTCACGACGATGAGATCATCAATGTTCCGCTCGTTGAAAATTTTCAGCGCCTCAACGGCCAGGGCGTTCTCGCAAATGCAAATCGGTTTTGGCGTCATCACTTTTTTCAGCGGCTGATTCAGCAGATTTTCGCTCACGGCCATGTGCCGGCGGAAATCGCCGTCGGTGAACACGCCCGTGAGCTTGCCGCGCGCGTTGACGATGCTGAGGCTGCCGGACTTGGCGCGCGTCATCACGAGCAGCGCGTCCTTGACGGGCAGGTTTTCGCCGGCGATGGCGTTGCGATCGCCGGTGCGCATGATGTCGCCGACCCGCAGCAGCATCGCGCGGCCAATCGCGCCGGACGGATGATATTTGGCGAAATCGCTTTGCCGGAACCCGCGCGCCTGCAGCACCGCCATCGCCAGCGCGTCGCCCATGACGAGCATCGCCGTCGTGCTCGCCGTCGGCGCGAGATTGAACGGACAGGCTTCCCTGGGCACACGAACGTTCAACACAATGTCGCTGTGCCGCGCGAGTGACGACTTCACCCCACCGGTGACGGAAATGATTTTGACCGAAAACCGCTTCAGCGCGGGCAGCAGGTTCAATAATTCCTCCGACTCGCCGGAATAGCTCAACGCCAGAATCACATCGCCGTCGTTGATGATGCCCACGTCGCCGTGCAAGGCGTCCACGCTGTTGAGCACGACGCTGGTGGAACCGGTGCTGGTGAGCGTGGCGGAAATTTTCTGGCCGACGTTGCCGGATTTGCCGATGCCGACAATGATGATCTTGCTTCGTCGCTTAACCGCCTCAACAATCAGTTCAACCGCGAGCGCGAACGAGTTGTCGAGCTGCGCGCGCACGGCCTTGAGCGCGGCAAGCTCGATGTCGAAGACTTTGCGGGCATGGACGAGATGCGTCATCGGGCGTAGGTTGCCAGCAACCGACCGGCATATCAACGGAGAATCATCCCCGCCCATGCGGGAGCGCCCAAAGCAAACGGAGCAATCATGAAACAGGACACGGAACCAAAACCCAAAGGGTTCACCGGCACGCAGGTGGCCAGGGCCGCCGAACTGGTCAATTACCAGGACGGCGCCATCGTGAGCCGTGAACTGGTCAAGAAACCCACCGGCACGGTGACGGTGTTTGCCTTTGACGAAGGCCAGGGCTTGAGCGAACACACCGCGCCGTTCGATGCGCTGGTGCAAGTGGTCGAAGGCGAGGTGGAAATTCGGATTTCCGGCCAGCCGCATCGCGTGACCGGCGGTGAGATGATTCTCATGCCCGCCCATCAGCCGCACGCGCTCAAGGCGTGTACGAGGTTCAAAATGATTTTGACGATGATCCGGTCCTGACCGGCGGAATCCCGACCAGCCAAAACAGCACGTCAAGCGGATGCGCGCACGGCTTTGAGCGCGACCGCTTCAACCGTGTTTCAGCGGGTGGAAATTCCAGCCAATGTGTCATGGTGTTTTCACTGGCAGCGCAATCGGGAATTTTTTACAGTGGTTTCACCGCCGTCACAGAACCGGTGAAAGCGCCGGATGAATCGCGTTTGGCATGCGCCCGGCGGGGTGCGGCGGTCAGTGACCGGATTGATTTAACCCAAATTGAACTAACGGAAAAATTATGAGTCTTATGTCCAAAATCAAGCATCACACGATACCGTTGTTTGCTGTCTCGGTTCTGGCGGCAGGTTCCGGGAACGCCGGCGCGCAGGAGCGCCCGCTTTATCTTGACGGCACCAAACCAGTCGAGGCGCGCGTGGAGGATTTGCTTTCGCGGCTCACGCTGGAGGAAAAAGTTTCGCTGGTCCACGCCAACGCCCATTTTTCAACAGCGGGCGTTCCGCGACTTGGCATTCCCGGCTTGAAAATGGACGACGGCCCGTTGGGTGTGCGCGAAGAGGTCGGCGAACACGGTGTCATTCTCAACCACAAGGATGACTTTGCAACGGCCATGCCCGGGGTACTCGGCCTTGCGGCGACGTGGAATGCGGATTTGGCCAAGGTTTACGGCACGGTAATCGGCCAGGAGGCAAAACAACGCGGCAAGGACATCATGCTTGGACCGGCTGTGAACATTCAGCGCACGCCGTTGTGCGGTCGCAATTTTGAATACCTGGGCGAAGACCCGTTTCTGACGTCGCGCCTGACGGTCAATTATATCGAAGGCGAGCAGGCTCAAGGTGTTTCATCCTGTGTCAAACATTTCGCCGCGAACAGCCAGGAATATCAACGCGGCTCGATCAATGAAATCATAGACGAACGCGCGTTGCGCGAGATTTATTTGCCGGCATTTCAGGCTGCGGTGCAGGAGGCGGAGGTGATGACCATCATGGGAGCTTACAATCAGATTAACGGCCAGCATTGCTGCGAGAACGAACGTTTGCTGAATGAAATTCTCAAGGGTGAATGGGGATTCAAAGGCGCCGTCATTTCCGACTGGAGCGGTGTGCATCACACCGATTTGGCGGCACTCAACGGCATGGACATCGAAATGGGATCTCACCGGGACTACGACGAGTATTATCTGGCCAATCCGTTTTTGGAAGGGTTGAAGTCCGGCAAATTCCCCGTGTCCGTGCTGGACGACAAAGTCCGGCGCAACCTTTACGTGATGTTCAAACTGAACCTGATTCACGATCCTTCTGCGCCGCCGGCCACGAATGCCGCGCCGTCAATCCTGTTGAGTACCAAAGCGCATCAGGAAATCGCCCGCAAGATTGCTGAAGAATCCTTTGTGCTGTTGAAAAACAAAGATTTGCTTCCGCTGAATCCGGCTCAAACCAAAACCATTGCCGTTATCGGGGCCAACGCTGTGGCTCGGTTCGCCCACGGAGGCGGTTCGGCGATGATCAAGCCGCCCTACGAAATCACCGCCCTGGAGGGAATCAGCAATCGCCTTGGCGGCAACGTGAAGCTCATTTATGCCCAGGGTTACAATCCCCCGGTCGGTTCGGGACGGGTGGACTTCCGACCGGAGCCTGAAGAAACCCCCGCTCCCCTGAACCCCTCCAACCTGATTGCCGAGGCGGTGGCCGCCGCGAAGGCGGCCGACGTGGTCATTTATGTGGGCGGATTGAACCACAAAGGCGGTTACGACACCGAAGGGGCAGACCGCAAGGACATCAAACTACCCGGCGGCCAGGACGAATTGATCCAGAAAATCGTGCAGGTCAACCCCAAGACCGTCGTTGTGCTCATGGGCGGCGGAGCCGTTGAGATGGAGGCGTGGCTCGCCCGGGTGCCGGCCTTGCTCTACGCGTGGTATCCCGGTCTGGAAGGGGGCAATGCGCTGGCACACGTCCTGTTCGGCGACGTGAATCCCTCGGGCAAACTGCCCTGCACCTTCCCGAAACGGCTGGCGGATTCGCCGGCGCACGCGCTGGATGCCTACCCGGGCAAAAACGGCACGGTGGTTTACAAGGAGGGACTCCTCGTCGGTTATCGCTGGTTCGACACAAAACAAATCGAGCCGCTGTTCCCCTTTGGTTACGGCCTTTCTTACACGCAATTCAAATATTCGGATCTCAATCTCGCTCCCGCCCGGGACGCGTCAGGGCCGCCCGTGACGGTTGAATTCGAGCTCGCCAACACCGGCAGCCGCGCCGGTGCGGAAGTGGCGCAAGTCTATGTGCAGGAAGTCAGCCCCAGCCTGCCGCGGCCGCTCAAGGAATTGAAGGGCTTCAAAAAAGTTTTCCTGCAACCCGGGGAAAAACAAAAAGCCTCCCTCATCCTCGACCGCAGCGCTTTTGCCCATTATGACCCGGACAAAAAAGGCTGGGTGGCCGACAAGGGCGCCTACAAAATCCTGGTCGGCAGTTCCTCACGCGACATCCGGCTCGATGGTGAATTCCATTTATCAGAAACCACTCTCGCGCTGGACGGTCCGGATCAAAACGGACAACCCTCCGTCGCCGGGTTGAAATAGAAATCAGGTGCTGGCCTGAAACTGCTCGGTCACCCGGGCCAATCGCTGGTTGTCGGCGCGAATCCGGGCGGCAAGGGTCCGGGCCGTGGCCTGCAGGAAGGGCGTGGCCAGCGCGGGAGCTTCCCGGGTGAGCCGGTCAAACGCCACATCGGACATTTTCAGCACGATGCTGTCCACGTTGGCGATGACATCCGCCGACCGGGGCCCGCGATCGAACAGCGACATGTCGCCGAAAAAATCGCCGGGGCCGAACGTGGCCAGGATGGTTTCCTTTTCCCCAACCATCACCCGCGCCCGCAGTTCACCTTGCAGGATGAAGAACATGCCGTTGCCCTCATCGCCCTGTTTCACCACCGCCATCCATTGCGGCACCTTGTGCAGTTCCATGAATTCAGTCAGGCGATCAAGCTGTGCGTCGTTCAGTTGGGACAGGATTTTGATGCGCCGCAGCGAGCCGGGAGCGACGCCCGCACCCGCAGATGCGGCGGAATCCGGGATGATGGTCTGACTGAAATACTCTTGAAGTCCGGGAATTTCCGCCGCCCGCCGCCAGCTTCCGTCGCGGCGCGCGAAGACCCAGGTGTCGGCCAGGACGCGCTCGTCACTGATCCAGTCAATCAAAACCGGCAGTTCCACAGGGCCATAAGGGGAATCGTCAATTCCCCAAATGAAAAAATCATTAACGTTCTCCTGCAACTCCATGGTGCCATTTTACCACCATCCCTAACCTTTTGGAAAGCAAAAAATGACTTGGACCTGTCAGGGGGGCGCATCTTGAGGGCGTGTTGCCCAAATCACTATTTTGCAATCTTGTTTGAAGGAATGGGCGGCGGGAATGTCTGAAAGACAACTATGATGGGCATCCACCAATCCCAATCCGAACTGTTCAACTATTCGGTC
>JBEKKZ010000031.1:0-15557 GCA_050010435.1 Verrucomicrobiota bacterium
AGGTCGATTCCTGCCATCACTGCTTTCGTCATATGGTTTCCTTTCGGTTCGTTGTTTGTTTGCTACAACGACAACGTTTTACCGGAAGGAAACCTTCCTCCGCTACTCAGCCCTTAATGTTTATCAGGAACCGCTCGCCAAGTGAAAACATATTGTTATTGAGGAATTCGACGGTTTGATCGAAACGGAAACAAGCCGACGATACGGCGGCTGGAAATCAATCGCGCAAGAGATCAGATAATATTTCTGCGGTTTTTCTCACCAAGCCAATGCGGGGGAATATCCTGGCAACTGTGAACGTGTGCTCTTCCATCGACAGGGCAGACATGGCATCTTCCGCAAAAATCTGATTGTACCCGTATTCATAAGCAAACCGTGCAGTGCTCTCAACCCCGATATTTGTCGCTATGCCGCACATGACAATTGTCGTTATGCCGCGCCTCCTGAATTCCAAATCAAGTTCCGTCCCGTAGAAAGCGCCCCACTGGTGTTTGGTGATCACGAAATCGCCCGGTTTCGGTCCCACTTCCGGAACAATGTCTGCCCAGTCCGGCGGAGGGGTTTGGGCCGGCCATGGCGCGTCAACGATGGGACGCAGTGCGTCTTTTCCGTCCGGAGATGGAGCAACCCTCACTAAAAAAACCGGCATTCCATTTTTCCTGAACGCTTCGGCAATCGCCGCCGTGTTTTTCACTACGCTGGCCGACACATAGGGGGCGGTTTGCCGTCCGACTATGCCTTTCTGGAGATCTATGACGACCAGCGCCGTTTTTGATCTATCAATTAATGGATTTTTCATAACCGTCATTTTACCATTTTGGACAGAACCACGCACCCAAGATTGATATGAACAGCGTGACGACGGCAAGCCAATGCTTTTTCAAATCTTCCCGGTTCCCTTCAACAACGGCACCTTTACATTCCCGCTGCTTTGGGCGAAAATATCAGCAACAACACGATGACGAAATTACCACTGCACGATCAAAGATGCCTGGATGCGGCTGAAGGCTGGTTGGCGCTTGGAAAGCATCCGGCCGCAAATGAAGATCAGGCTTGAAATTTTCCGCCGGCGGTTGACAGTTGAAGCAACTCGCGTTAAGACGCGGTGTTGGAACTTAATGGTGAATTTATGAAAACAAGAAATTTGCAAAGAAGGCTGGTGGTCATGGCCGTCGCCGGGCTGGCTTTGTCGGCGTCAACGGCGCTGGCACAGAATTCGTCTGCCACAAATGCTGTGCGACCGGCAGCGGTCAACGCGCCCGTGGCGCAGTTGTCTTACGGCGTGTCACAAATCGTGGAACTCGCGCAGGCAAAAGTCGGCGATGACACGATCATCGCTTACATCAGAAATACAGGGAACAGCTATGGTTTGGACGTGAACCAGATCATTTATCTGCGGCAACAAGGCGTTTCTGACGCCGTCATCACGACGATGTTGAACCAGCCGAAGCCCGTAGTTGCCGCGGCAACCGTTGCAACGCCAGCCAGCACGAGCACGGCGAAAACTGCGCCGCTTTACAGTCCACGCCAAAGAGAACAAATTCCGGCTGCGTCGGCCGGCACGAGCACGGCGGAAACTTCGACCGCCACAGTTGCGCCGACGGTGACGTATGTTCAAACTGTGCCAGCTACGACTTATTATTATCAGCCTTATTACTACTACCCGGCTTATGCTTGGTATCCACCGGTGACATTTTCCTTCGGCTGGGGCTGGGGTGGCTGGCATGGTGGAGGTTGGCACGGCGGCTGGCACCATTGAAAAAATCGCCAGTGATGGTGACTGGATTCAGCTTTCGGGCCACTCGAGTCAAGTCTGACAATTGGCAATCACGTCGTCACTGAACAAACCGATTTCCGCTTTGCACGTGGAAAGGGTCAAAAATTATCGGAGTGAAGGTTTGCCAAACCGAAAATCCTTTTATACCCCCAATCCCACCCGCCTGCCAATTACACCTTGAGGCCATTGTAAAAATCAGAAATCAACGCCGCAGGGATGAACAACCGTTTGTTTGTTTAACAGCGCAACTTTACCGATTCCTCGGTGTGAATGGCTGGCGGGATGCTGGCGCGTAACGGAGGCGCATGGACGATGACGGTGTCCTGGCGCGTCTCCAGTTTCCACGGGTCGCGCAAGCGAACGTGAAACCGGTGGCTGACCGGGGTGCTGACTTGCGCGACGTTCGTGCCGAGGCCAATCAAGCCCCACAACAGGGATAGATCGTCGGAGCAGCCGAAGGTCTCGATTTGTTTGGTGATGGCCACTTCGAGGTTCAATTCCCGGGTGATCTCCGGGACGGAAGCCACAAAACGTTGGGTGATGTCTTGGTTGGTGAACTTCGCTGCGGGCAATTCGGGTTCAGGGTTGATGGCGGTTGACTGATGCCGGTTGGCGTAGATGAACGCTGCCAGTCCGGCAATGCTCGCGCCGGTGACACAGATGATGGTGGGGTTAAGGTTTGTTGAATAGGCCAGGAGGGTTAAATGTTGGTGGATCAATCGGGCTCCTTTCTACAAAGCAAAAGTCCCGACGGTTAAGGCCGGGGCTCCAGGGTTGGTTTGAGGTTGAGGTCCGTTGCCCGGTGGGGCGGGGGACATGCCGTATAAAATCAGGTTTATGAACCGGTCCGTGGAGGACACGGACTGGATAAAAATGATCGCTCGGTCATATACTTATAACGCAAAAGGCGGGGATGTTGCGGATTCCGGAACTTCCAAATGTGATATCGCCAAACACCAGAAACGCCGTTAACACGGATGGACGCGTTATGCAGTGGCGCGATGCGAAGACTGGCCTGCCAACCGTAGCTCGTTCTGACGAGCGTAGGTTGGTGCCGGTGGTGAGACTCGAACTCACACGACTTTTTACGGTCCCAGGATTTTAAGTCCTGTGCGTCTGCCATTTCGCCACACCGGCGGTTGCTCAAAACGCTAGTCGTGAAACGCCCCGAATGAAAGCGCGAACTTTTGTGTGATCAGCGGCTCGTCATCAAAGAGGCCCAGATGGTGGCCTGGCACACGGTGAAGGGGGCATCCGGCTTTGCTTTTGATTCGCAAGCCGCATGACAAACACGGGAACGCGAACAGGGAATTTTCTGGTCAAAAATTGTGGACGATGCCAGTCATTCACGCCTTCCGGCAACTGGCTTTCAGCCATGAGACATAGCCCGCTTCCTTCAACTCACCGGCAGCCAGCGCCAGTGTTTTTTCCACGACCGATTCTTCGGTGGCAGCGAAGACCAGGCCGTTCAATTCCAGAAAAGTCGCTGCCATCATGAAGCCGGTGCGTTTGTTGCCATCCCCGAAAGGATGATTGAGAATGATGCCCGCCGCGTAACTCGCGGCCAGTTCCGGCATCGTGGGTGAACCGTAGCTAAAAAGATTTTGCGGCCTGGCCAGCGCCGATTCCAGCAACCCCTCGTCGCGCACGCCGGCCATGCCACCGTGCTGGGCCAGCATCATTTCTTGAATCGCCAGACAATCGGTGCGGTCCAGCCAGACCGGCCTTTTCATTTCGCCAGTTCCTTCAAGGAATGACGGTAGCGGCGGCTCAAGTGCTCCGCCACCTTCATCTTGCGGGCGAATTCAGGATTGGTGGCGGTAATGCGAAAGCCACCGTCGGTTGTGTCAGTGAGGTAAACGGCATCGCCGTCGTCCGCGTTCAAGCGGGCGAGCGCTTCCTTGGGCAAGACCACCCCCACGGAGTTGCCAACTTTGCGAAGTTTTAATTCGAGCACCATGAAAGCAATGTAACAACAAATGTAATAACGTCAAGACAAGAGGATTTGAATTGTGATTGTGAGCCGGCATCAAATGCAAACATGCTTCGACAATGATCGAAGAGTTGGAATGTTAATTCGATTGTGCGATGGCAGCCAACGGCGACCGGAAATCCACCGGCAGCAACTTTGGTTGCACGCTCCGTTGCGAATTTTCCCCCATTCCTTTTCCCAATCATCCAGCGACGGCACGGTGACTTCGGCGTGTTTCGAGCAATCAATATTGCTCCGGTGCGGACAGGTCTGCCTTGCTGAAGGAGTACGTGAGTGCTTGATTTCGTCCGACGTGGAACACCAACACAACCTCATTGCTTGGAGAAAGGTAATTAAAGGCAACAAAATCCGTGGAAGCTGCCTGAACCCACGTCTGGCACTTTAACGAAAGATTGCATTTGTCCGTGAGCTCGGACTTGCTGGCGAAAGTGTATTTGGGGTTGGCCGTGCAGTAGTGACGGGTTTCTTTGACCAGCAGATACATGACCCCAGAGGCTTCCAGCTCCTCCGTCACGCCCTTGGCCCAGTAATAAGCGCGCGACACAGCCGGCAATAGAAGCGATGCCATGATGCCAATTATGGCCATCACGCAGAGCAACTCAATCATGGAGAAACCCGGGCTTGAGCACTTGCGGTCGAGCTTCGCTGTTGACTTATTCCATCGCATATCCATTTGACCGGGAAGCGTTGGATTCCTCACGATCCTAAACCGAATAACCTGATTGAAGATTCAGAATCGCGGCGATGATTAACGCACAATTAGTGACGCCCGTTCGCGCGAGATTTGTCCTGGTGGTGTCGGGTTTACAGAAGGTTACAACTCCCGCACGCGAAGCCCGGTTGGAGGATTGGGAATTGCCGGCTGGTTTGCGGCCGGCCAATCAGTCAGGGAAGCGAATTTGTGGTCGGCCAATTATTGGTTGCCGGAGTGACGGTCGGAGACGTATAGACCGGCATAGCATGGTCATCGCCGCTCCAGGTGGGTTGGACATCGGTCGGAGACTGGTTGAGGTTTGATGAAAACGGACCGCTGGCGCAACCGGTGGTTCCTGTGATTACGGCTGCCATTGACAGTCCCAGGCCCAGCGCCAGAAACAAACGGCCGGCTTTGATTTTGATTGCGGTCATGTTGGTTGAGGTTACGGCCTGGGCCGCCTTTTCGCTATGGGGTGTAACCCTACCGCCGGTTACCGCAACAGGCCGGAGTGTTCTTTCAACCAGCGCTCGGCCATCCGGTAATCGGGATAAACGCGTTCCATTTCCCGCCAGAACCCGGGCGAGTGATTCATTTGCCTCAAATGCATCAGTTCGTGCAGACAAATGTAATCGCTTACGAAAGCGGGGGTCTGGATAAGCCGCCAGTTCAGGGAAATCGTGCCGCGCCGTGAACAGGAGCCCCAACGCGATTTCTGGCTGCGCACTGTGACGCGGCGCACGGTCAATCCGTGCCGGGTGGCCAGTTCCAGCACGCGCGGTGGCAATTTCCGCGTTGCCAGTTGGCGAAGATGGCTTTCGATGGTGGGGCGCAAATCGGCGGCCGGATCCGGAACCCGGACCGACTCGCCGCCGAAGCGGACGGTTTCAGCTTCGCCGTTGGACCCGGCTTCAATGCGGACCGCGTCGCCGCGCAGAAGGATCTCCGTCCCAATTTCCCAGACCGCCGGTTTCGGGGGTTGTGTCTGAAGCCGCTGAAACTCGCGTTCCAGCCAGGCGACATGGCGTTCGACAAACTGTCGGGCCATCGCCGACGTACCGCCGCGGGGAATCGTGACGCGGGCGGTGCCATCGGGACGCAAGCGGAGCAGATAGCGGCGTGCCCGCGGATTGCGCACCATCAGGAGCGGCAACGGTTGCGGTCCCACCGACAAGTGGACGACCGGTGAAGCCGGTGGCGTCCCGGGTCCAAAAATTCGTTCAAACAGCATGGCGTAGTAAACCGGGGATTGCCGGAATTGGCAATCCGTCCTGGGACTTGTCAGCAAGTTATGCGGCACGCACGCGGCTTGTCTCGCCGGAATCAGATGAAGGCGGAAGTGACGCGCCCAACTCCGAATATTTTTATCTTCATCCGTGTTTATCCATACTACTTACTATCTATGAAAATTTTGTTTTCTGGCGTAAATTTTCCAACGCAGAGGCGCGGAGAACGCGGAGTTACGCAGAGTTTAATTTCCTCCGCGGTCCTCGGCGTCCTCGGCGTCTCTGCGTTAAGGCTTCCAGACGTTTGGTTGTGGCGATTGCCGCGCTAGGTTCATCCGTGGTTAAGCCTAAAATCGCCGCGCGGAACCGCAGACGCGGCGGTAGAGTTCTTCGTAATGCGGGACGATGACCCCGGCGGAAAAATGTTCGCGGGCGCGTTGCTGCGCTGCACGGCCCAACCCCGCCCGGCGTGCCGGGTCCCGGATCAAACCCGTGACCGCATCGGCAAACGCAGCGGTGTCGCCGAATGGCGCCAGGAGACCCGTCACGTTGTTTTCAATCACCTCCGGAATCCCGCCGACGCGCGAGGCAACGCTTGGGCAGGCGAAACACATCGCCTCGAGGATGCTCAGGCAAAAGCTCTCCGACTCCGATGTAAACAGTCCCAAGTCGGCGATCTGCAGGTAGTCTTCGATGTCGTTGACCTTCTCGCGCACGATCACCCGGTCTTCAAGTCCCAACCGGCGCACGTCGGCGGTGAAGGGCGCGAAATCCCCGCCCGCCAGGATGACGAGCTTGAACGCCTCCCGCGGCCGGATGCGCGCGACGGCCTCGAGCAACAAATCAATGCGTTTCAACGGACGCAGATTGGAGGAGTGGAGCAGGACCGCCTCATCTTGCAGTCCCAGGTCACGGCGAACCTCCTCGCGTGTGCGCCGCGGCGGGCGCGGCTCAAAGAAATTGTGAATGACCTCCATCGGCCCGTCAAAACCGAGCACGCGCTGCGTCTCCTGTTTCAGGTAGGCCGACACCGTCGTGACGGCATCCGAACAGGTGAGAGCGTGGTGGATGGCGGGTCCATAACCCGGATCGCAGCCGAGCAGCGTGGTGTCCGTGCCGTGCAGTGTGGTCACGATGCGCGGCTGTTGTTCCGGCGGGAGCATGGAGCGCGCAAGAATCGCCGCGGTGGCATGGGGCACGGCGTAGTGGACATGGAGCACGTCCAGTTGATGATCGCGGCTCACCTCGGCCATTCTTACCGAGAGCGGCAGGGTGTAATCCGGATACTTGAACAGATCGTAATCATTGATCGCCACCGGATGGAAATGAAGCCGGGGCACATTCACCGGCAAACGGAACGGACGCTCGTAACTGATGAAATGCACCTCATGCCCGCGGCGTGCCAGTTCTTCCCCCAACGCGGTGGCAAGAATGCCGCTGCCGCCGACCGTGGGGTAACAAGTGATGCCAATTTTCATACTTTTGTTAACCACGGATGCACACGGCGCAGACAGGCCGCGATCAAAGGCCCGGAACCCTTAACGCAGAGACGCAGAGAACGCAGAGGGCCGCAAAGAAAATTAGACTCTGCGAATCTCTGCGTTCTCCGCGCCTCTGCGTTGAAGATCGTCTTCATCCGTGGTTAAACCTAAAAACGCCGCGCACCCCGGCTGATGGCTGTGAGCGAATCGAGGACCAGCGGATCATTGGGAAAGAGGGCAATGGCATAACCGGTGCCGGCGCGCAACCCGCGCAGACGGGCGCGCGTGAGCTGTAATTCAACATAGCTGCGGGCGGAGGTTTGCGAGATGTGCGCTTCCATCGCCGCGGTCCAGGCAGTGACAATTTCCGGTGCGGAGACATCCACGAGGACGGGAGAGATGCCGGCTGGTTCGGCTTCGGGTGTCACCGCATAAAAAAACAATTGTTCAATTGCGTGCGGGGGCAGGTGGCGCAATTCCTTCAATCCGCCGTAACGGGCGAGCCGGGCGGCGTCCCGCACCAGTTGTCCGAGCCGGGGATGATCGGGGTGCTGGTTTTCCACCAGGCTCGGCGCCAGCACGATGCCGGGCCGCAGCCGCCGCAGAACACCCGCCAGTTTGATCGCGTGAGCAACACGGACTTCGAGATGCGCGTCACCGTCGAGTTCGACAAATTCGATTATCGCGCCCAGCAACGCCGCGGATTTTTTCGCTTCCGCCACCCGTCGGGCGGGCGTGCCGTGGGAGGCGGCTTCCCCGCGCGAGCAGATGACAAAATGCGCCACGCGGCCGGCGCGGGTCTCTTTTGCGACAACGCCGCCGCACCCGAATTCGATGTCGTCGGGATGCGCGCCAAAGGCCAGCAGCGATGCGGGTTCAGGAGTGGATTTCGGTGTACGCTTCATCGGGACGGTCAATGTGCTCACGGTTCACGAAAGTAATCTCCGGCGCTTCTTCCGGGCGAAGATAGGCCTTTTCGCCGGCGCCGGCAATGTAATGCGTGCAGTGCACGACGGATTGCATCCAGCGGAGGCGGGTGTCGCGTGCCGGGCTGATTTGCTCCTTGGTGAAGGCGATTTCAGGCAGCGTCACAAATGAATCTCCGCCTTCGTGCAACGTAAGCATCGGAACGCCGGTCTCCGACCCGGCGTGTTTCTGGGTTGTGTTACCGATGCGCGCCGGGTCGGAGACCGGCGCTCCAGCGTTGAAACGAGCGCGCACGATCTCGCCTTCATACGGAACATCCACGAAAAATTCCGGCACGTCGCAGGCTGCCCGGCGGACGGACGGGTCGCTCGAACGCACCACGCGGATTCCTTCGAGCAGGCCCATACCGCGATATATCTCCAAGCAGAAATCGGCGACGAGGGCGGCGGAAACTTTTTTGAAAACCTCGATCAACGGGCGTTCAACGTAATTGGGCAACTGGAGCACTGTTTTGCCCTGCCAGTCGGTGGGAATGCGTTTGAGGTAGAGCGGCGAGAATTTCCGCTGGAGCCGGTTTTCGAAGGCGAAGTTGAGCTGCGCCGGCTCGCCGGTCTTGCGATGGCGGAGGAGGGTCTTGGTTTCGCGCGGATCATGGTCGCTGTCGTGGCAGAAGAAAACAATTTCGCCGCCCATCTCCCTTTGCAGCCGGCAGGCAGTCTGGATTTTCGCAAACAGGAACCGCCGCGGGAAAAACCCGCACGGCTGCTGGCCGAAGCAAATGACAGGCGCGGTGGTCATGACCTGGTTGGCGCCGGCGCCGACCCGGGGTTCGGGCCGAGCACGGCCTGGATGAGCAGGCTGAGCAGCACGCAGGCGGCGCAGCCGATGAAGTTATACCAGAGATAGCTGATGTTGAGCGAAAAATAGAGGACAAAGACCAGGGCCTGGGCAACCAGCGCCGCCCAGAAGATGGCCGTGCCGCCGACCCACCGGATGAAAAACGCCACCAGAAACAACGCCAGCACGACGCCGTAGAAAACCGAACCCACGATGTTGACGGCCTGGATCAGGTTTTCCGCCAGATTCGCAAACAGGGCGAAGGCGAGCGCGACCAATCCCCAGAAGAACGTGAACCATTTCGTGGCGGCGACATAATGGGCATCACCCGCCTCACGCCGGAACACGTGCCGGTAAAAATCAATTGTGGTCGTTGAACCCAGCGCATTGAGTTCGGCGGCCTTCGATGACAGCGCGGCGGCGAAGAACGCCGCCACCAGCAGGCCGATCACCCCATGCGGCAGGTTGTTCAATATGAACGTGATGAACACGTAATCGGAGTCGTTGCTTTTCGCCCCGGGTTCCGCGGCGAGCAGGGCGGTCCTGGCCTCGGCGCGCACGGCTTCGCTGCGACCGTCCGCTGCCAGTGCCTGCGTCCGTGCCTGGGCCTCGGCTTCAGGGTTGCCCGCGTGTCTGGCGTCGAGCCAGTTGTGAATCCATTGCTTCTTTTCCACGTGGATGGCGGCGAATTTCTGTTCGAGAGAATACAGTTGCGCGCCGGAATCATGGTTGACCGCATAGTGCCAGGCCGCCTGGTTGAAGAAGACCGGCGGCTGCTCAAACTGGTAGAAAACAAACACCATGGCGCCCAGCAGCAGGATGAAGAACTGCATCGGGATTTTGAGCACGGCATTGAACATCAGCCCGAGCCGGCTTTCGCGCAAAGAAGTCCCCGAAATATAGCGTTGCACCTGCGATTGATCGGTGCCGAAGTACGAAAGCGACAGAAAGAGTCCGCCCAGCAGGCCGGACCAGAAGGTGTAACGCTGTTTGACATCGAACGAAAAATCCACCGCCTCCAGTTTCTTGAAACCTCCTGCCACCGTGAGGGCATCGGTGAGATTCGCCGGCAGTTTGACCAGCAGGACGACGAAGGCGGTCACCATGCCGCCAAAGATGACGGCCATCTGGTATTTCTGGGTGAGGCTCACCGCCTCGCTGCCACCGATCACGGTGTAAATGATGACCAGCAACCCGCTGAGAATGATGGTGAGATCCAGGCGCCAGCCCAACATGGTGGAGAGGATGATGGCCGGCGCGTAAATCGTAATTCCGGCGGCCAGCCCGCGTTGCAGGAGGAAAAGCGCCGCGCCCAGCAGGCGGGTCCTGGCATCGAAACGCCGTCCCAGAAACTCATAGGCCGTGTACACGTTCAAACGCCGGTACATCGGCAGGAATACTGCGGCGACAATGATCAGGGCCAGCGGCATGCCGAAATAATTCTGCACGAAGCCGAGCCCGTCCTGATAACCCTGGCCGGGAGTGGAAATGAATGTAATGGCGCTCGCCTGCGTGGCCATGACCGAGATGCCGATCGTGACCCATCCAATGTTTTGGTCGCCCTTCAAGTAGGCGCTCAGATCACGATGGCCGCGCGTGCGCCAGATGCCGTAAACGGCGATTCCGACCATGGAGCCGATCAGGACGACGAAATCGAGCAGGCTCATGAAGAACTTCGGCCTCCAACTTTGGACGGGCATCTGAACCATGAACCGAAAAGAGCCGGCTTCGGCGCGACAGCGTCTTGGACTGCGGTGGCCCTCCACCGCTTTTGCCACTGCCACCGGCTTGTCCAAAGCGCCAGCCGCCGTCGCGCCGGAGCGACGCTTTGGCGCGCCGCGAAGGCGGAAGGGCTGGCGCAGTCCAAAACCTGGCGGTGGTTCGCACGATTCATGAAAAGATCCTGGTCAGTGCAAAGAGCAGGGCCACCCACAGGACGAAGCAGCCGAATACAAAAACGTAAACGCCGCGCCAGGTACGAAACCACGGCAGGCCGGTGGCCTCGTTATTTTGTGCGGGTCCGGAGGGCGTATCCGCCGCCGTGGTGATAGGGTCCCCGGGCTTCATTTTCCGAGCGAGACCAGATTGGCAAACAGCCGGTAGGCACCCGGCACGCCCGCCGGGAGCTGCCGGAAGAACACGAGGCCGGTATAGACGAAATGACCCTTGCCGTATGGCGCCACGAGCAGCCCGCCTTTCAGCGGCGACTCACCGGGGTCGCTGCACGCGAGGATTGGCGTGAAGTGCTCGTCCCACTGGTTCGGGAAATAGATTCCCCGTTCCTGCACCCAGCCGGCGAAATCGGCGTGGGTAATCTTGTTCGGCGTGTTCAACACCGGATGGTCGGGCGCGAGGAACGTCACCGCCGCATTCTTGTCCGTTACGCGGTCGCCCGACAGATGCAGGTCATAAGGCGCAAGCTTGAGCGTCCGCGAGTTTTCCGGACGATTGTATTGGGCGACGACCGTGCCGCCCGCCTCGACGTAGGCGAACAACCCCGGCAATTGCGCCGCCAGATTGGTCCGGACATTGAACGCGCGCACCCCGATGACCACGGCATCGAGGCCGTGCAACCGTTCGGGCGTGAGGTCCGCGTCGGTCAAGGTTGTGACCGCATAGCCCATCTGCTTCAGGCTGTCGGCCACGCTGTCACCGGCCCCCGGCAGATAGCCGACCTTGCGGCCGCGGATGGCAAGGTCGAGGCTGACGGCTTTGAGGCTCGCAGGCGGCTGGAGCAATTGCAGGGGAATGTGCGGGTAGTTGATTTCCTTACGCTCGTTCTGATAGCGCACACCGCCAATCTCCGCACTGGCGATGATTTTCGCCGTGGCAGGCTTGGCCGGTGCGGTAACGGTGAATTTAAACCGTGTGTGGTCGCCAACCTTGGCCAGATGAAAAGATTGTTTGGCCGGCGCAACCTTCCAGCCGACCGGTATTTCCAATTGCACAGTGCCGGCCACACCGGCGCGATAGGCGGTTACCTCGACTTCCACCGGCCGGGACTTGCCGGGCGCAAACAGTTCAACCTCGGAACCAAAGCTGAGTGAGACGGGTGGAATCACGTCCAACCGGCGGCGGGCCTGCGCCTCCGTCTGAGCCGCCACCAACTGTACCGGCTCATCCGGAACGACCAGCGTTTGGCCACCGACCTCGAAAACTTGCTCGACGGGAAACACCGGCGGATTTTCCGGGCGGCCAATCAACGCGGGATCATCCACGCGGAACATGCCCGGCGTGCCTTCTTCGCGCAACCAGTAGGGCTGGGTCAGTGGCGTGCTGGCGGGCAGTGTCTGCACCGAATCCAGCAAAGCCGGTTGGTCCGGACGCAATTCCACCGCGTTGGTGATTCCACTCCCGGTGACCGGATAGCGCGCGCCCAGCCAGCGGACCGGAACGTTGGAACGCACGATGACAGAATGGCGCATCTTCAACGATTCCCCCGGCACGACTTCAGCCTGGGGAATCACCGTCTCCACTTCCAAGCCCAGGCAGGCCCGCAGGATGCGATCGAGTTGGGCGCGTTTTTCAATGACCAAAGGATCGGTTGTCGGTAAAGCGGTCAGTTGGCTTCGCAATTCCAGCAAAGCGGGCACACTCGCGGAAGGATTCTCAGGATTGAATTTGTCAATGACCTCATCAGCCAGTTTGCCAATTTCAGTGCCACCGGGCACGCGGTTCCACGTGGTATCAACGCCATCAAGGATGTCATTGGTGGCGGGTTCGCCGTCCAAGTTCTCGAATGACTCGGTTCTTGGTCCGCTACCGCCGAAGCCACGGAAATTGTCAAAACCCTGGGTTTTGTGCATGGCGCGGCTGCGCGCGGCAACGTCGGCAAACGATTCTCCGGAAACCGGATCGTTGCCGTTGACATCCATTCGAAGCACGTTGGTTCCGGTTCCACCACGCTGGAAACCGCCTGCATTCCAGAGAATGCGTTTGGGTTGCCACGGCGCCAGTTCCCGGAGTTGCTCGGGAAAGGCATTGGTATCACCGGCCAGTTTGAAGGCCTCAAGGGCCAGCACCGTTGACGCCGTGTGATGGCCATGCGTGCCGCCCGGCACGGGAGAGAAACGCGTGATGAGCACGTCAGGCCTGAATTCGCGGATGACGCGCACGACATCGGACAACACTTGTTGTTTGTCCCAGATGCTCAACGTTTCGCGATAATCCTTGGAAAACCCGAAGTCAACGGCGCGGGAGAAAAACTGGCGGCCACCGTCGAGGCGGCGGGCGGCAAGCAATTCCTGGGTGCGGGCCACGCCCAGTTCCTCGCCGAATTCCGGACCCAGCACGTTCTGACCGCCGTCACCGCGCGTCAGCGAGAGGTAGGCGGTCCGGTAATTTCGCCCGCGTGCCAGATAGGCAATCAATTGCGTGTTTTCATCGTCGGGATGTGCCGCGACATAAAGCACGCTGCCCATTTCGCGGAAACTTTGCAGTTGCTGCAAAATGGCGGCTGCGGGCGGCGGTTCGGCGGCTTCAACGGCAACGGCACCCGCCAGCAAACAAGTGCCGGCAATGGCAAGACACGGGAGCCAGCGTGCGTATCGATCCGGCCTTTTGAATGAGATTATCATGCTCATAATTGGAACCTCCAACTCAGGACGCGCATCGGGGCCATGAACCTTGTAGCCGCCAATGTGAATTGGCGGATCCGTTCCGCATTGGCCATCTCCGCCGTTTCACAACGGCGGCTACGGAAGACGGGTTCATGAGCAGAAAGAAACCGGTCAAGTACGGCCAAATACCAAGGCTTGTCTCTACGCGCTATTTCTTGACGGTGAATGGCACCGAGAACTGGGTGTTTTCCCACATCATTTTCAGCACGCCGCCACCTGAAGGATTCTGATCGATGGCCATCGTGAACTGGTCCACCGTCTTGTCCAGCGCGTCTTTCTTCAGGTCAATCCGCGCCAGCTCATTCATCGCTTCACTCTGCTCTTTATAGGGAATTCCCCACTGACCGGTCCGCTTGTTGATGATCAGCTTCGCGGTGCCGTCGGCGGCGGGCAGGGTGAACAACGAATAGGTGCCCGTCGGAATCGTCGTTCCGCCCAGCACGATCGGCTGTTCCGTGGTGAGCAGCGTCGCTTCGTCGGCGCCCGTGCGCCAGACCTTGCCGTACGGCACCAGCCCGCCCCAGATCTTGCGGATTTCGCCGGTCTTTGGGTCCTTGGAATAAGGACGCCCATAGACAATCGTGACCTTGTTGCCGTCAATGGCCGAGCTGATGGTTTCATGGGGGCTGATGCGTTTTCGCTGGGCCATCACCGGCAAGGCGATGGCAAGGATAACGCCGATAATGAGTATGGATTTAATTTTGTTCATGGTTTTCTCATTGGTTTTGTTGGTTGTCTATGGTTGACGTTTTGGTCGGGACGGAGGTAACAGACGTCATCACTTCAAGCTGGAGATAAGGTCTTCGTTCAGCTTCACGTAGCCGGTATCTTTGGCTTTGATCGCGAGTTCGGTCGAACGTTTGGCTGCGGCGATGGCGCCTTCCTTGTCGCCGAGCTTGGCGAGGATTTTCGCCTTCAGGTGGACGATGTAATGCGCTTCACGTTGGGCGATGGCCGCATCAATCCATTTGCGGGCTTTCTCCAAATCCTGGCCGTGATCATAGTAAAACATGGCCGCCTGGTAATAGGGCTTGTTGCCCTCCGGCGCGGCCATCACGGCTTCGATCTGCGGCACCAGCTTGCTGACCAGCTCGACTTCGAGTTTCACCGGCACACGGGTCTTTTCCCAGGTGAGATTGAGCGTGGCGGACTCGTCGCGGATGTCGTTGATCTCGATGGTGAAAGTCTCGACCGGTTCGGCGAGCTTCAACGGCGTCGCTTTGACGCGCACCAGATCGTTCGTCTCATTGTACTGAAAAGCGCCCCATTGCGTCGCGCCCTTGTTGATAATGATTGTCCACTCCGTTTCACCCGGAATCGTGAAGAGCGCATAAGTGCCCGCAGGGATTTCAGCGCCATTCAGCTTCACCGGTGTGCTGAAGGTGATCTTGGTCGCGTTGTTTGCCCCGGTGCGCCACACCTGGCCGTAAGGGACCAGGCCGCCAAAGATCGGACGGCCCTTCACACCCGGCCGGGAATAGACAATCTCGATGTCGGTGAGACCGACGTGCTGTTTAAGCGTGCAAGCGGGACTGGCAGCCGGAAAATCAACCTTGGGTGTCTGTGCCACCAGCCCGCCGGTGAATACCAATCCGGAAGCCAATACCAGAGAGGAGAGTAGTATTTTTGAGTTCATAGTTGCTGGGAACTTATGACTACCCGGCCAAAAAGAAAGATAAAAATGATGAAAAAAAGGAACTGGGGCGCACCTTGGCACAACCACCAACTACGATGTTCGCACTGAACCAGATTGTGATCCCTGGGAGCGCCGACGTCTCGTCGGCGGGTTTGGAACTGTCTGTCGCAACGCAGCGAGCCGGCGGGACGCCAGCGCTCCCAGGAGGTGGAAGAATGGTGGCGATGCCGAAGCGCGCTCGTTTCTGCGCTCGACATTCGGCACTCGAAATTTGAAATTCCGTCTGATGGTTTTGCCCTACAAAGTCGCCACGCTGCTCTATTGCTTCAACGAGCGCGATGAGGTGCTTTTGCTCGAACGCGCGCAG
>JBEKKZ010000032.1:0-7751 GCA_050010435.1 Verrucomicrobiota bacterium
GTTCACCAGTCCGGCAAGCGGCTGGAGCGGCTCATCGAAAACTTTTTGATTTACGCGCAGCTTGAATTGATTGCCGCCGACCCGAAGAACGTCAACGCCCTGCGTCTCGGCCGGACGGAACATCCCGCGGCGCTGCTGGAGAAGCATGCCTCCGCGCAGGCCGCGCTCGTGAATCGTTCCCCGGATTTGTCCTTCGAGCTGGCGGACATTCCCGTGCCGATGGCCGAGGAATATCTCAGCAAGGTGGTGGATGAACTCGCGCAAAACGCCTTCAAGTTTTCCGATCCCGGCTCGTCCGTTCGCTTGTCGCTGAACGAGGCGTTCAACACCACTACGCTTACCATCAGTGATCAGGGTCGCGGATTTACCACCGAACAAATCACGCGCGTGGGCGCTTATATGCAATTCGACCGCACGATGCAGGAGCAGCAAGGTTTGGGGCTCGGCCTGGTCATCGCCAAGCGGCTCGTTGCCTTGCACGGCGGCACACTTTCCATTGTAAGTGAGCCGAGCATGGGCGCGGTCATCTCGGCCAAATTCCCCAAGGCGAAGACCGAGACGCCTGCGTGATGGGACGATAAAACCTCAAAACGGCAGTTTTCCGTAGAGAAAACCCAGTCCGCGCCCGGCCAGTTCGGCCGCCAGAAACACCAGCGCAATTCCCACGACCGGCGCGAAATCCACCTTGCCCGCCCGCAGCGGCACCGCGCGCAACGGCGACAACAACGTTTGCGCTTCGGCGTTCACGTAAGCCCAAAACGGATATTTGCCGAAGTAGATGTAACTGTTCAACAGATGCAGGACGAGCAGCGCGCCGATGAGGTATTTCCACGTCAGATAACTCCCCAGCCCGATGACCAGCGATTCTTCGATGCGATGGGCCGGCGAGACGGGTTCGGGAATGACTTGCAGCCACGCCAGCAGCCAGCTCGCCAGCCACCAAAGCGTCGCCGTGACAATCAGCGGCAGAAGAAATTTCACCCCGCGCGCCCAGCGATCCATGCCGCCCAGGGGCATTCGCACCAGGCGATGAAAAGGCAGGGGTTCCGGCCCGGCCAGGATGGAAAGCAGCAGCAGCCAGAGATAAAACACACCGAGCATCAGTCCGAAGCTGAAAATCGAAAACAACAGCATTCGCAGAAACGACAACATCGGCCCGGATAAATTGCTGGAAAACGAAAGCGCGGCGATGCCCAAATCCAATTTTCCCGCCCAGTTCGCCGCCGAACCGATCTGCCAGTAAATTCCCGCGCGCAGCAGCAGCAGCCCGCCCAGCGCCGTCAGCAAATGCCATCTTCGCAAACGCCGCGGCTCGGCCCGCCGCAGTGTGCCAATCAACGTCGCCGGCGTCCGTTTGCCGAGCGGATCGAAGCGGACCGAACGCCAGTTCAGCCACAGCAACAAGCCCGCAAGGTTCAAAATGAAGTCAATCAGGGCCATGTAAGTGACAAGTGACAGGTGTCAGGTGACGGTGACGAATGTCAAGCAAGCGTTTCTTGGTCGGGGCCTTAATTTTGTTGTAGTGTCGGCGCTGTGCGCCGATTTGATCGAGCCACAGGCTCGACGCTACACCAAACTGTACTACTGCTTTTCCCCGGCACTTGTCACCAGTCACTCGACACCCTGCTT
This sequence comes from Verrucomicrobiota bacterium, assembly GCA_050010435.1. Classification (GTDB taxonomy): domain Bacteria; phylum Verrucomicrobiota; class Verrucomicrobiia; order Limisphaerales; family UBA11358; genus UBA11358. The sequence continues at coordinate 1,630 of JBEKKZ010000032.1, forward strand.
TACATCATCTTGAGCAGTGTATCCGCCATTTCCGACGGGGTGGCGGCGACGCCGATGCCCGCTGCTTTGAACGCCGCGATTTTTGCCTCCGCCGTGCCTTCGCCGCCGCTGATGATGGCGCCCGCGTGGCCCATGCGGCGTCCGGGCGGCGCCGTCGCCCCGGCGATGAATCCAGCCACAGGTTTTTTGCAATTTTTCTTGATCCACCGGGCGGCTTCTTCTTCGGCGCTGCCGCCGATCTCGCCGATGATAAGAATGCCGTGCGTGTCCGGATCGGCGTTGAACAACTTGATCACATCGAGATGCGAGAGCCCGGGAACCGGGTCGCCGCCGATGCCGATGCATGTGCTTTGACCCGCGCCACGGGTGGTGAGTTGCCAAACGGCCTCATAAGTCAACGTGCCGCTGCGCGAGACGACGCCGACGTGCCCTTTTTTGTGGATGTAGCCGGGGGCGATGCCGATGCGGCAGCCACCGTGGGAATCCCTGCCTTTGCCGGGCGTGACGATGCCGGGACAATTCGGCCCGATGAGCCGCGTTTTCCTGCCCTCCAACGCGCGTTTCACGCGAATCATGTCGCGCACCGGAATGCCTTCGGTGATGGCGACGACAAGTTCGAGCCCGGCATCCGCGCCTTCGAGAATTGCGTCGGCGGCAAAGGCTGCCGGAACAAAAACGGCGGAAGCCGTCGCACCGGTCTGTTTCACTGCCTCGGCGACCGTGTCGAAAATGGGAACTTTCTTTCCGCTGTGCTCAAAGACCTGGCCGCCTTTTCCGGGCGTGACGCCGGCGACGACCTGCGTCCCGTAATCAATCGAGAGCTGCGCGTGCCGCGCGCCGAAGCTGCCGGTGATGCCCTGGACGAGGACCTTGGTGTCGGGTTTGACGAGAATGGACATGGGAAAATTTTCGATTTCAGATTTGCGATTAACGATTGCTCATTTTCCCACCGCCTTCACCACCTTCCGTGCCGCGTCGGCCATGGAATCGCCGGTGATGAGTTTCAAGCCGGATTCGGCCAGGGTTTTTTTGCCGGCGGCGACGTTGTTGCCTTCCAGCCGGACAACGAGCGGCAATTTGAGGCCGGTTTCCTTTACCGCGGCGACGATGCCGGTGGCGATGACGTTGCAATCCATGATGCCGCCGAAAATGTTCACCAGAATGCCTTTCACGTTCAGGTCCTGCAGGATGATTTCGAACGCCGCCGCGACCTGTTCCTGGCTCGCGCCGCCGCCCACGTCGAGGAAGTTCGCCGGCCGGCCGCCGAAATGCTGGATGATGTCCATCGTGGCCATCGCGAGGCCGGCGCCGTTGACGAGGCAGGCGATGTTGCCGTCGAGCTTGATGTAATTCAGGTTGAACTTGCTGGCCTCGATTTCGAGCGGCGCTTCCTCGTTCAAATCGCGCATCGCCTGGATGTCGGCGTGGCGGTAAAGGCCGTTGTCATCGAGCGAAATCTTGGCGTCCAGCGCCACGACGGTTTCCTTGCCGTCGGGCAGTTCGACGACGCACATCGGGTTGATTTCCACGAGCGACGCGTCGCATTCCCACCATGTGTTGAAAACGCCGGTGACGAATTTTGCGGCGGCGTTAAGCAAATCGCCCTTGAGACCAAGCCCGACGGCAATCTTGCGTGCCTGATACGGCATGATGCCCACGGCGGGATCAATCCATTCCTTGAAAATCTTCTCCGGCGTTTTGGCCGCGACCTCCTCGATGTCCATGCCGCCCTCGGTGCTGGCCATGACGAGCGGCCGGCCCACGGCGCGGTCGAGCAGCACGGCCAGGTAAAATTCCCTTTTGATTTTCGCGCCGCTGGCGATGAGCAGCGTCTGCACGCGGCGGCCTTCCGCGCCGGTCTGTTTGGTGACAAGCACTTTGCCTAGCATTTTTCCGGCGAAGGAAACCGCCTCGTCCGCCGACGATGCGGCCTTCACACCGCCTTGAAAACCGGTTTTGAAGGTGCCCTTGCCGCGTCCACCGGCATGGATTTGGGATTTGACGACCACACGGGCACTGCCGCCGGCGGTGATTTTTTCCGCCGCGGCGCGGACTTCGTCGAGTGATTTGGCGGGGATTTCCAGCGGGACGGCGACGCCGTATTTGGCGAGCAACTGCTTGGCCTGGTATTCGTGGATGTTCATTTCAAAATTTGACCCGGCGCATTAAAAACGATTACGCCGGGAAATCAAACTTTTAACACAAGCGGAGTCGTGTTGTAGTGTCGGCGCTGTGCGCCGAGTTTGGCAGCGGCCCTGACTCCTAACTCCCAACTCCCAAGCCACAGACCAGTCAGGGGAAAAAGGTGTCATTATCAGGGAACGGCTTCTGTTTTTGCCGCGTGGCGCAGCTTTGCGCGGTCACAATTCCAGGATCGACCCTTTCACGATCCTTTCATGTTCGATGTTCGATTGAGTGTCGAGCCGATGGTGCGATGCGGATTCGGCCACAGGCCGAACGCTACAACGCCCCCGCTTTTTTAGTTGCCTTGGTTTCCCGTCCCCCACTTTTCCAGGACGGACATGGATTTAAGGGCAGGGCGTGACCGGCGTGGCCATCCAGAGAACCAAGTCGTTCAGTTCCTGCATGCGCGGGGGTTTGCCGACCACGGCGTCCACTGGCAGGGCGGTTTCTCCCTCATCCTTCATGAACGTGCCCCAGCCGGTCATCATGATGACGGGGGTTTGGGGGGATTCGGCCTTGATCGTCCGGGCCACACGCTGGCCATCAATATCGGGCATGCCCAAATCGGTGATGACCAGTTCGTAAGGCTGGTTTTCCTGCGTGGCGGTGCGGAACAATTCCAACCCTTGTCTTCCGCCGGAGGCAACCATCACCCGATGATTGAAGTGCGTAAGACATTGAGTCATGAATTCCCGGACCTGCGCGTCGTCATCAATGCAAAGAATGTGCACGGAGCGCTTCTTTTTGGGTTGGGGCCGGGCGCCCGGGCCGGGAGCATTGTCGATCTCAATACCGCCGGCGTGGTGTTGCGTCAGGTCATAGGTGGGAGATCCATTCATATTAAAACCAGTTTTGTCGATTCGTAACTACGGTACTTGTGCGGGTGCAAAACCGCGATAAAAACGGCTGGGATAATTCGCCGCATCTGAGTCAACGAACGTGAAAAGCCCGTTTGAATCGGTCTTATTCGTACTAATGGCCGTCCAGTTATGCATGTCGAATGAAGCCTCGATCACGTAATTCTGGTCGGGACTCCCGGACAGGGTAATGGCCGGACCATCCGGCGTGGTGGCAATTGAAATCGTGATGGCGTCGGGAATGTTCGCCGGGAGCGGATTGGGGACATTACCCGAGAAATTGAAGTTAACGGGGAAGTCGGCGCCGGCACCCACCATCGTGACCGAGATCTGATGAATGCTGCCGTCCGCATTGGTCCCGCCATTAACAAAGCTGCTCAGGTCGAAGGAAACCAACACCGGCTGTGCGTCGGCTCCGTTGATCGAGGGAATGCTGACCCCATACATGTACTGGCTTCCGTTCTCGAGGATCAGGTCCGAATAACCTTCGACCTCCCCGACAAAGGTCGCATTGCCGGTGTCGGTGTTCACCTGGTAAATGTCCGTGTTGTCGCCGGTATTGCTCAAATAGAGGTTGCCATCGGAGTCAAAACGGATGTTCTGCGCGAGATTGAGGTTGTAAGGGTCGCCAAAACTCCCGATAAAAGTTGACGCCCCGGTGGTGGGATCAATGGTGTAAAGGCCGTTCTGGGCTGCCCCGAACAACACCCCGTCGCTCGGGTCGAAAGCGATGGATTCAAGGCCGGGCACGTCCAACGAGGCCACCGTGGTGACCGCCCCATTTGTACTGTCGAAGGTCACCAGCGATGAACCATTATTGGCGATGCCGAACAAGGTCCCGTCCGGCGCGTAGGCGATGTCGTTGTAAAGCGTCGCGCCCAGATCGGAAATTTCGGTGAAGTCGCCGTTCATCAGATTAATGATGCCGAAACCGTTGTCGCCCGTGTTGAACTCAACGGCATAAACGTTGTTCTGCGCCTGCGCTGACAGGGCCAGGCTGCCGGCCGCGAGCAGGGCACCGAATACAAACAACCTGCGTGACTTTTTCATAATTTTCTCCTGTTTAGTTTTCAAATTTCGCACCAGATAACCGACCAACTAATTCGTCAGAGTGTTATTTAACAGAACCGGGCTAAAAAGTTATGAATAAGGGACACATTGCGTGATTTGAGGGGTGGATTGCGGCCGGTGAGGGGCGGAATGCCGAAGGAAAATGAGGCCGGACAGCCAACCCCGCCGGCCGGCCACCCGGTATTTAACCGCTGATGAACGCTGATGAACACTGATTTGATTTGCCGCAAAGACGCGCAAAAAACACAGAGTTTTTTACCACGGATGAACACGGATGAACACGGATGGGGACCGATTGCGAAACATCCAACATTCAACATTCAACATTCAACATCCAATATCGAACCAAAAACGGACGACCCAAGATTTTTGTCACAGGTTCGGCCTTTTTGGGCACTTATACGGTGATATGATTACCACCGGAATGACGCCGACCATGGAATTTAACGACGCGGAGCTGGTGGCGCAGAGTTTGCACGGCAGCCGCGATGCCTTTGGCCAGATTGTGGCGCGCTATCAGACGCTGATCTGTTCGCTCGCTTATAGCGCCACCGGCAGCCTGACCCAAAGCGAGGATTTGTCGCAGGAAACGTTTGTCACCGCCTGGAAACAACTGGCCGAATTGCGCGAGCCGGGCAAGCTGCGCGCCTGGCTGTGCGGCATCGTCAGAAATCTCACCCGCCGGTCCCTGCGCGGACAGGAACGCGAACCGGCACATGCGGCAGAGTCGTTGGACATCGCGCAGGAATCGCCCGCGCCCGAACCGCACCCGCTGGACCAGGCCATCAGCCGGGAGGAGGAGGCCATCCTGTGGCGTTCGCTGGAACGCATCCCGGAAACCTACCGCGAACCGCTCATCCTGTTTTACCGCGAACACGAATCCGTGGAACGGGTGGCGCAGGTGTTGGATTTGTCCGAGGACGCCGTCCGGCAACGGCTCGCGCGCGGGCGCAAATTGTTGCATGAAAAAGTCATGGCGTTTGTGGAAGGCGCGTTGCGCCAGACCGCGCCGGGACAGTCATTTGCGGGAACGGTGCTCGCGGCGCTGCCGCTCAGCGCCGGTGGGGTGGCGACGGCGGGTGTTGGGGCGGCAAAAGGGACCGCGGCGGCCAAGAGCGGCGGCTTATTGTTTTTGCTGAGTCTGCCGTTTATCGGAGTGTTGATCGCAATGCTGGGGGCTGTGGTGACCGTGCAAACCGTCGAGTCGCCTGCTGCACGCCGCCGCGCATATTGGGGGTTGATCATATTGCTGCTGCTTGTGGCCGCGTTGGTGATGGTGGAAAATCTGGCGTTCGTTCTAAGGCATCGTTGGCAGTGGAGCGACCAGACTTACGCCCTGGTGCGGGTTGGCTATTGGTGGTTCTTTGCCATGATCCTCGCCACGATGCACGCCACCGGCATCCGGGGGCAACTGGAGTCCAGCCAGGGAACGAACTGCCAGGCATCGTCTCCAGCCCGCAAGCGGGTCAACGCGCTGGCGTTCTGTGGGATGGCGGTCGGGAGCATGTTGTGGCTGTTCGGCCTGGCGTGGCGCATGGGAGACCGGCTATCGGCCGGGATTGTCACCGCGACTGTCGTGCTGATGCTGACAGGGATTTTTTGGTCGCATTTGTGGGGAACAGATCGGGCGTCGAAATTGCGGATGAACCGGGTGTTTTTAGGTTTGTGGTGGGGAGTGACACTCCTGCTGTTGAACTGGCGGTTGGATGAGTGGATGGCCACCGTCCGCGGCACGGACCTGGCTAATGCCCATCGCGTCCTGCCGATGTGGATCGTCCACTTGGGCACGCTGCTGCTGCTGCTCTGGGCCGGGTGGTTGATGGCGAGGGGGAAGGCTAAAGGCCAAATGCTAAAGGCTAAAGGCTGAATGCTGAAAACCGCGGGGCGCAGTCAGAACATCGGTAACACTCGTGGGTCAATACATGGGTAACACTATTTTGGTTAGAGGTTACACATTTGGTTTCCTTTGACCAGCTCTTCCTGCGGGCGGATATCCGCCCGCAGGAAGCT
>JBEKKZ010000033.1:0-6724 GCA_050010435.1 Verrucomicrobiota bacterium
CAGCCTCCATAATTTTTGTCCGCTGCCGCTGGGCGTGAATCATGCCTCGCCGAACCTCTACGAATTTTCCGACGAGCGGGCGCGCCAGCGCGAACTGGCGATCAAGTACACGCTCAAGACCTTTGAATTGGCCCGGCGCGTCAAGGCGCCGGCCGTCGTGCTGCACCTCGGCAGCATGGACTTGAAGGATTACACCGGCAAACTGACCGGAATGCTCGAACGCGACGGGGGAAAATCGCCCAAATACGAAAAGCTCCGCGCCGAAGCCGCCGCCAAACGCGAAGCCAACAAGGGAAAAGCCGTCGAGCGCACTTACGAAACGTTGCGCAAAATTCTGCCCGAAGCCGAAAAGTGCGGCCTTAAACTCGGCATCGAAAACCGGCAGGCGCTCGAGGAAATTCCGCTGGAAAGCGACTTCGAGTTTTTCTTCCGCGAGTTTGACAGCCCGAACGTGGTTTATTGGCACGACACCGGCCACGCGCAAATCAAGGAAAACCTCGGCTTCCTTCACCACACCCAGCATCTTGAATCGCTCGCCGCGCGCCTGGCCGGATTTCACATTCACGACGTGCAGTTTCCCGCGCACGATCATGCCGCGCCCGGCTCCGGCACGGTTAACTTCGCCGCGCTCAAGCCATTCGTGAAACCGGGTCACATCAAGGTCCTTGAACTCAATCCGTCATTGCCCGTTGATGCGGTCAAACGCGGCATCACCCACATCAAAATAACCTGGGGCAACGAGTGATTTTGAATTCCCGACTGGCGATCGGCGGGCGTTGTTCCGGCTAGGCCCTAATTTGCTGTAGCGTCGAGCCTGTGGCTCGAATGAATCGGCGCACATCCTGCCCGCCCAACACAAGTGGTCAGGCGGCCAATTCGATTATCCAGCGGCAGGCGGGACGCCGGCGCTACTTTCGGGCCGGGGGTGTTGGAACATTACGCGGTTTTACCGGCACAAACGCATCATTTGCACCTGCTTTTTCGCCCGTATCCGGCGCCCGGCGCATCGGACAGGTGATTATTGCCAATCCGCGTAAAAATTGTGTCAATCTTTGGCAAGGCACTTGACAGAAAAAATTTATTGTCTAAGTTCAAACGCAGTGGTGAGTAAACTGTCAAACTTGAAACTGAACAGTCTATGGACATACATCATCCCTTCCTGAGTGAATTCCCCGAACATCGCGAAACCGTCCGGCACCTGCGCCTGAGCAACAACAAATTCCGCCAGATGTTTGAGGAATATCACCATTTGGATGACGCCGTCTGCCGGATTGAGGAGGAAATTGAGTTCGCCACCGATCAGGAGATTGACGAACTGAAGTTCAAACGCGCCAAACTCAAGGACGCCCTCTATTCCGCAGTCAGCCACGCCACGGTCGTGGCGCAATAAGCGTCTGGTTTTGCCGGCTTTGGCCGGCGCCGCCGGTTGGTCGCTTTAATGCGATTCGGCGGCGGTTTTTCGTTTCTTCGCCTCTTCAATCACCTTTTCCGCCGCGTCGTGCGGCATTTCCTCGTAGTGGCTGAAATCTTCCGTGTGCACGCCGCGGCCGCCGGTCAGCGAACGGAGATTGCTGGAATAGTGATAAAGGTCCTTCACCGGAACCTGCGCCTTGATCACCTGGAAACCGCCGTCGGTTTCAATGCCCTGGATCCGGCCGCGCCGGCTCGACAAATCGCCCATCACCTTGCCCATGCAATCGTCCGGAATGTGAATCTCAATGTTGTTGATCGGCTCCAGCAGACACGGCCGCGCGGCGGTAAACGCCTCCTTGAACGCGAAGTAACCGGCGATTTGAAACGCGATGTCCTTTGAGTCCACCGGGTGCATCTTGCCGTCGTAAAAATCAATCTTCACGTCCGTGACGCGGCAGCCGGCGATGACGCCTTCGGTGCAAGCCTGGTTGACGCCCTTCTCGACGGACGGCACGTACACGCGGTCCACGTTCTGGCCGACGAGCGAATTGGTGAACTCGACGCCCGAGTCACGCGGCTTGGGCTCGATGCGCATCCAGACCTCGGCGAACTGTCCCGCGCCGCCGGTCTGCTTTTTGTGCCGATATTTTGAATCGCCCTTGCCCTTGATGGTTTCGCGATAACGCACGCGCGGCTCGCCCAGTTCCACATGGACGTTGTGCCGCCGGCGGAGGCGGTCGGCCACGACTTCCAGGTGCAGTTCGCCCTGGGCGGAAATGATGGTCTGGTGCAGTTCCGCGTCCACGACGTAAATGAACGTGGGGTCTTCATTGTGCAACGCGGCGAGGCCGGAGGCGATTTTATCCTCCTCGCCCTTCACCTTGGCGACCAGCGACGCGTGGATGTTGGGCTTGGGATAAACGACCTTCGACAATCTCACGGCCTTCTTGGCGTGGCACAGCGTGTTGCCGGTGTGCGTGTCCTTGAGTTTGACGGCCGCGCCGATGTCACCGGGGCCGAGGGTGTGAACCGCCTCGCGGTTCTGGCCGTTGAGCAGATAAATCTGTCCGATGCGCTCATTGACTTTGCGGTCGCTGTTGAACAAATCCATGCCGGTGGAAACCGACCCCGAGTAAACGCGGAAGAATGACAGTTCGCCGAAATGCGCCTCGGACATCGTCTTGAAAATATAAAGCACCGGTTCGGGATCGTCCAAGCCGATCTCCACTTCCGCGTCGCTGGCATTGACCGCCTTGACCTTCTTGCGGTCCACGGGCGACGAGCCATACTTGCCGATGAAATCCATCAGGCGCGCGACGCCGATGTTATTTTCCGCCGAAGTGCAAAACAGCGGGATGAACAATTCCTTTTGCACCGCCGTGTGGATGCCGGCGCGAAATTCCTCCTCCGACAACCCGCCCTGCTCGAAAAACTTGTTCATCAACTCGTCGTCGGACTCGGCGATGTGTTCGATCAATTGGCGGTGCAATTCCTTGACCTTTGCCTCCCATTCGCCGGTGGCCGGCTCTTCCTTGTATTTGCCGCTGGAATCGGTCGCGTAGGTCACAATTTCATTGCGCAACACGTCCAGCGCCCGGTTGAAGCCGGGGCCGGGATTCACCGGCACGCTCAACGGAAAAACGTGCCGGCCAAACCGTTCCTGCACCTGGCGCACCACCGCGTCGAAATCCACGTGCTCCTTGTCCACCGCGTTCACCACGATCATTTTCGGGATGCCGTAACGCGTCGCGTAATCCCACACCCGGTCGGTGCCGACGCCGACACCGTGTTGCGCATGAATCACCACCAGCGCGAAATCGCCGACGCGCAATGCGCCCAGTCCTTCACTGATGAAGTCGAGATAACCCGGGGTGTCAATGATGTTGAACTTTTTCCCCATCCACTCCGTGTGCAGCAGCGACGCCGAGATCGAAATCTGCCGGTTCTTTTCGCTGACGTGATAGTCCGACGCCGTCGAACCGTCCGCGATGCGGCCCATGCGCGAGATGACACCGCCGCACGCGAGCATCGCCTCGCAGAGCATCGTCTTGCCCGACGAAGCGTGACCGACGACGGCGAAGTTACGGATGTCTGCCGGAGCATAATTTTTCATAGTGGAATCTCTTTCGCTTTAAAAAACAACGGCGGGCGGCACAAAGGAGTGCAGCCCGTTTTGAAGACAGATGCAAGTTGGCGGAAGCCTGTCGGGGACAGGCAGCGATGGTTTGCATGGGTAGCTTTATAACCGACCCGCCACCCGGCTGAAAAGCAAAGTTTGGCTTTATTGCATCAAATTTTGCCACCCCACGGACCGCCCGGTTCTTCGATTTGGTGGCCTGATTCCCCCCGGGGCGATTTGGCAACCTCCCTTCACCCATTTTTGGCAAAGACAGTGTATTAATTGGCCTGGGTTCAAATATGTCTTGAATTAGTGCCGCCTTCGCAACACGTTGTGCGAGCCGGTTAATAATTTTTCAGGGAAATGATATGAGCGAACAACAAGTTCGAATAGCCTGGATCCAGGGTGGCGTGGCCAAGTGTGAAATTCTCCCGCCGCTGCCACCGCGTCTTTTTCGTCTGGTGCTCCTCGGGGCGCCGGGCGTGGGCAAGGGAACCCAGGCCGAATTGCTCTGCGAACGGCTGGGCACCTGCCACCTTTCCACCGGCGACATTTTCCGCGCCGCCAAATCCCTCGCCGAGGGCGAGCGCAGCCCGGCGCTGGAAGCCGCGCTCGGCTACATGCGGCGCGGCGACCTGGTCCCCGACCAGACCGTGCTCGACCTCGTCCGCGAGCGCATCACCTGCCTCCGCTGCCGCAGCGGGTTTCTACTCGACGGATTTCCGCGCACGGTCGCGCAGGCGGAGGCTTTCGCCAAAATCATGGAGCAGGAACAGATTCAGCTCGACGCCGTGTTGAATTACGATTTGCCCATTGAAAAAGTTGTCGCGCGCCTGAGCGGCCGGCGCACTTGTCCGGGTTGCAAGGCGGTTTTCCATGTGACCGGGCGTCCGCCGCGCGTGGAAGGCGTTTGCGATAATTGCGGAACAAAACTCCAGCAGCGCGAGGACGACCGGCCCGAAGCCGTCCGCGTGCGCATGGCGGTTTACGAAAAGAGCACCAGGCCGCTGACCGATTTTTACGAGCAACGCGGCCTGCTGGTGACCATCGAGGCCGAGGGCACGCCGGAGGAAATTTACCAGCGCACCCTCGCCGCGCTGGGTTCCGCCCCGGGCGGCAAGCAGCGCCGCCCGTCGCGGACCAACGCGGATTGACTTGAAACTTTTTGCCTGCGGCCGGTGATTCTTCACCCGGCGCGTCTCCCGGACGTGTTGCTCAAACCGAACGGCGCGCGGGCGTCCCGCCCGCAGCAGGCCCGGCAGCTAAAAGGCCGCCATTATCAGGGGGCTTTCATGCCGACGAATGCGCTGCGGCCAGGATGGCCGCGCTCCGGGATTTCGGCAACACGCCCTCCCCCCTTCAACGCCGGGCAAGGAATGTGGGCATTTTGCCAAGAGTCGTGTAGTGACGGTTCCGCCGCCGGTTTAACGTGCGGTAAGAATTGTGGAAGCAGCCAGTCAAAAACACTTGAACGCGACCGCCACCAGATCATTCAACGGGAACGGGAAAGAACGCCTTGCGATTCCGGAGACGGCCTTCGGCTGCCCGCGCGATTTTCTCAACAACCGCTTTGTCTATGCGGTGATTTCGGCCCGCGCCCACGGTTTGTCGCTGGGCGTGAACATGAGCCCGGACAAGCTGTGCAATTTTAACTGCCTCTATTGCGAGGTGGACCGCCGGAATCCGCCGCGCGAGGCGAAGCTGGACGTGGACGCGATGGCCGCCGAGCTTCACAAAACGCTCGCATTCGTGCTGGCGGGAAAATTGCACGAACGTCCGTGGTGTTCCGCGCTGCCGGAGGAATTGTTCACGCTGCGCCACGTGGCCTTGAGCGGCGACGGCGAACCGACCCTCGCGCCGAATTTTGCCGCGGCCGTCGAATCCATCGTGCACATCCGGGCGCTGGGCGAATTTCCGTTCTTCAAAATCGTGCTGATTACGAATGCCACCGGGCTTGACCGGCCCCAGGTGCAGCAGGGATTGAAACATTTCACGAAGTCCGACGAAATCTGGGCGAAGCTCGACGGCGGCACGCCGGCGTTTTTCAACCAGGTGGACCGGTCGGATGTGCCGCTGGAGAAAGTGCTGTCCAACATCCTGCTGGTTGCCCGCCAGCGCCCGGTGATCATCCAAAGCCTGTTCCCGGCCATCAACGGCGAAGAACCGGCGTCCGACGAAATCGAGGAATATGCGCATCGGCTCAAGGAATTGAAGGCGGCGGGTGCGGACATTCCCCTCGTGCAGATTTACTCCGCCACGCGGCCGATGTTTCACGCGGAGTGCGGACATCTGCCGTTGAAAACGCTTTCCCACATCGCGCAGACCGTGCGCCACGTGTCCGGCTTGAAGGCGGAAGTGTTTTAAAAAACTGTTTCGTCCTCCTCCTCGTCCTCGCTGCTTGGGAATTCTCAAGGCCGAAATCCGGCTGAATTTACGATGTTCGATTTACGATTTACGAGTCCCATCGCCGTCCCCGGCCATCGCGTAAATCGTGTATCGTAAATCGAAAATAATAAGCTTCCGCACGGTCGGCGGGCTGCCGAATTTTGAGAACGATGACGAGGCCAAATCAGCCAGGCAAACCCGGTTACGGCACGGAGTAGGTGGAAATGGCCCGCATGTATTGCGCGCGCTCGAAGGCGCTGGGCGCCGGACAATTTTTCTGGCTCAGGCTGCCCTTGAGCTGGGTGACGGATTCATATTCATGCTCTTCCATCCACGCGACGAGCTCGCGTTCGATGACGCTGATATGCCCGACTCCGTGCCGGATGAGCGTGGAGCAGAGCATCGTCACATCCGCGCCGGCCATGAGCATTTTCAAAACGTCGGACGCGCGATGGATGCCGCTGGTGGCCGCCAGACTGCATTTGAGACGACCGTAAAGAATGGCAATCCAGCGCAACGGAACGCGCATGGCCATCGGCGTGCTCAACAAAATGTTGGGTTTGACTTCCAGCGTGTCCAAATCAATGTCCGGCTGGTAAAACCGGTTGAACAGCACCAGCCCATCCGCCCCGGTCTCGTTCATCCGCTTGGCCATGTTGGCAAAGTTGGTGAAGAACGGGCTGAGCTTCACCGCCACCGGAATCGTGACCTCCGACTTCACGGCTTTAAGGATGTCAAAATAGGTCTGCTCGACCTCCCCGGCGGGCAGGTTCATGTTGGTGGGGATGTAATAGATGTTCAACTCCA
>JBEKKZ010000034.1:0-4639 GCA_050010435.1 Verrucomicrobiota bacterium
CTGAGCTTCACCGCCACCGGAATCGTGACCTCCGACTTCACGGCTTTAAGGATGTCAAAATAGGTCTGCTCGACCTCCCCGGCGGGCAGGTTCATGTTGGTGGGGATGTAATAGATGTTCAACTCCAGCGCATCGGCGCCCGCCTGTTGAACCAGCTTGGCATATTGCGTCCAGCCGCCGGCCGACGAGCCGTTGATGCTGGCAATGATCGGAATGCGCACGGCTTTCTTCGCCGCGGCAATGTGTTTGAGGTATTCCTCCGGACCGAGGCGATATTCCTCCGGCTCCGGAAAATAAGTCAGCGCCTCCGGGAAGCTGAACGTGCCGCTTTCCATATGATGGTGCAGCTCCAGGCGCTCCTGGCGCAGTTGCTCCTCGAACAGGGAATAAAGCACCACCGCCGACGCCCCGGCGTCTTCCATCCGTTTGATATTGTCAATCTCCTCCGATAGCGGCGAGGCCGACGGCACCAGTGGCGTGCGCAGTTTCAGACCGAGATAAGTCGTGGTCAGGTCCATAAAATAGTCTCCTTTGCAGCGGTAGGGCGCGATGTCCTCATCGCGCCGTCGTGGAATCGCAAACCGTCGGCGGGCTGAGGACAGCCCGCCCTACCAATAATTGTGAACATCGAAAGAGTCATGGTTGTTGGTCCACCGTTGCCGCGGCCTGGGGCGACGCGGGCTGGCCACTGACGGCGTTGGTGTTGCGTTCCGCCAGAAAATGATAGAATTTCCAACGGTGGTCGGCATCCACCTGGGCCTGGGCAAAGAGCTTTTTCGCCTCGTCGGGTTTGCTCTTCGTGAGCATCTTGAAACGGTTTTCCGAGAGCAAATAATCCTGCAGTTTGGTTTTCGCCGCTTGGGAATCCAACTGCAGCGGATTCTCGCCCGCTGCGGCCCGCCGGGGGTCAAAGCGATACAACAGCCACTGGCCGGTTTCCACCGCGAGTTTCTGCTGGCGCGCACCCACGCCCATGTCCACCGCGATGCCGTGCGCGATGCAATGGCTGTAGGCGATGATGAGCGACGGGCCGGGATACGATTCCGCCTCCACGAACGCGCGCAGCGTCTGCTCGTCCTTCGCGCCCATCGCGACGCTGGCCACGTAAATGTTGCCGTAGGTCATCGCGATCAGGCCGAGGTCTTTCTTGCACATCGGTTTGCCGCCGGCGGCAAACTTGGCCACCGCGCCGCGCGGCGTGCTCTTGGACATCTGTCCGCCGGTGTTGGAATAAACCTCCGTGTCGAGCACGAGCACGTTCACGTCGCGCCCGCTCGCCAGCACGTGGTCCAGGCCGCCGTAGCCGATGTCGTAGGCCCAGCCGTCGCCGCCCAGAATCCACACGCTCTTTTTGACGAGCGTGTCGGCGAGGGGCAGCAGCAGTTTCACCTCGGGAGAGTCCAGCTTGGCCAGCTTCTGCTTCAAGGCGGCCACGCGCTCGCGCTGTTCGTAAATCCCGGCTTCATCAGTCTGATCGGCATTGACGATGCCGCTCACAAGGTCGTCGCCCAGTTGCGGCGCGAGTTTTTTCACCAGTTCCGCGGCGAATTCTTTTTGCTTGTCAATCGAAACACGGAAGCCGAGGCCGAACTCGGCGGCGTCCTCGAAGAGCGAATTGTTCCACGTCGGGCCGCGGCCGTTTTTGTCCATGGCGTAAGGTGTGGTGGGCAGGTTGCCGCCGTAAATCGAGGAGCAGCCGGTGGCGTTGCCGATTATGGCGCGGTCGCCAAAAAGCTGCGACAACATCTTGACGTAGGGCGTCTCGCCGCAGCCCGCGCACGCGCCGCTGAACTCGAACAACGGGCGCATGAACTGTTGCTGGCGGAGCTGCGTGACCTTGAGTTTGCGCCGGTCGAATTCGGGCAAGGCGATGAAGAAATTCCAGTTCTCCCGTTCCGGCGCCCGCAACGGCGCCTGCGGACGCATGTTGATGGCCTTGAGCTTGGCCTCGGTCTTGTTGCGCGCGGGACAGACATCCACGCACAGCGCGCAGCCGGTGCAATCCTCGGCGGCGATTTGCAGTGTGAAACTCATCCCTTTGAACTCCGGCACGCGCGCGGCGGTGCTCTTGAAAGTGGCGGGCGCGCCCTGGAGCGCCGCCGGTTCATAAACTTTTGCCCGGATCGTCGCGTGCGGGCAAATCGCCACGCACTTCAGGCATTGGATGCAAACCTTCTCGTCCCAAACCGGAATGTCCAGCGCGAGGTTGCGCTTCTCGTATTGCGCCGTGGCGGTCGGGAACGTGCCGTCCACCGGAAACGCGCTCACGGGCAGGTCGTCGCCCTCGCCGGCGGTGAGTTTGCCCAGCACGTCCTTCACGAATTGCGGCGCATTGGGCGTGACCGGCGGCAACAAACCGCCGCTGCCGTTCACGTTCTTCGGCACCGGCACCTCGTGCAGATGCTCCAGCGTGTTGTCCACCGCCTTGAGATTCATGGCCACGACTTCCTCGCCTTTTTTGCCGTAGGTCTTCTTGATGGAATACTTGATGGACTCGATGGCCTTCTCGCGGGGGAGCACCCCGGACAACGCGAAGAAACAAACCTGCATGATGGTGTTGATGCGTCCGCCCATGCCGCTGTCGCGCGCCACCTTCGTCGCGTCAATCACGTAAAACTTCGCCTTCTTGGCAATGAGCTGCTCCTGCAACGGCGTCGGCAGCTTCGACCAGACTTCATCCTTCGAATAAGGCGTGTTGAGCAGAAACGTGCCGCCGGGGATCAGCGGTTTCACCATGTCGAATTTCTCCAGGAACGTCGGCAGATGGCAGGCCACGAAATTGGCGCGGCTGACGAGATAGGTGGAGCGGATCGGCTCCGGCCCGAACCGCAGGTGCGACACCGTCATGCTGCCCGATTTCTTGGAATCATAGACGAAGTAGCCCTGCGCGAAATTTTCCGTGCCTTCACCGATGATCTTGATGGAATTTTTGTTCGCGCCCACCGTGCCGTCCGCGCCCAGGCCGTAAAACATCGCGCGAATCACATTGTCCGGTTCGGTCGAGAATTCCGGGTCCACCGGCAGGCTGGTGTGGGAAACGTCGTCGGTGATGCCGACGGTGAAATGATTTTTCGGCTGCTTCGGCTTGAGATTGTCGAACACCGCCTTGACCATCGCCGGCGTAAATTCCTTTGACGACAAACCATACCGTCCGCCGACAACCTTCGGCATCGTCTTCAATTTGCCGAAACCGTTCATCAATCCTTCCGCCAGCGCGGTGACGGCGTCCTGATAAAGCGGTTCGCCCGCCGCGCCCGGCTCCTTGGTTCGGTCCAGAACCGCGATGGACTTCACGCTCGCCGGCAGCGCCTCGACGAACTGGCACGTGTCAAACGGCCGGTACAACCGCACTTTCAGCACGCCGACTTTCTCGCCCTTTTTGACGAGGTAATCCACCGTTTCATGCGCCGCTTCGCAACCGGAACCCATCAGCACGATCACGCGCTCGGCGTCCGGCGCTCCGACGTAGTCGAACAGCTTGTAGGCACGGCCCACTACCTTCGCAAATTGATCCATGGCGTCCTGCACGATTTGCGGACAGGCGGTGTAAAAATTGTTACACGCCTCGCGGCCCTGGAAGAAGGCGTCCGGATTTTGCGCCGTGCCGCGCAACACCGGCCGGTCCGGCGACATCGCCCGCGCGCGAAGTCCGGCAATCAAATTGTCGTCAATCAACGCGCGCAGGTCGGCGTCCGTCAGCATTTCAATCTTCTGCACTTCGTGCGAGGTGCGGAAGCCGTCGAAGAAATGCACGAAAGGAATCCGCGAGCGCAGCGTGGCCGCCTGCGCGATGAGCGCGAAATCAACGGCCTCCTGCACGCTGGCCGAGCCGAGCATGCCCCAGCCAGTCGAGCGGCAGGCCATGATGTCGCTGTGATCGCCGAAGATGGAAAGCGCATGGGTGGCGATGGCGCGGGCGGTGACGTGAAAGACGGCAGGCTCAAGTTCGCCCGCGATTTTGAACATGTTGGGAATCATCAGCAGCAGGCCCTGTGACGCCGTGAACGTAGTGGCGAGCGAGCCGGTCTGCAACGCGCCATGGACGCTGCCCACCGCGCCGCCTTCGCTCTGCAACTCCACGATGGACGGGATGGTGCCCCAGAGGTTCTTCCGGTTCTCGGACGCCCATTGGTCGCAAAACTCGGCCATCGGCGATGACGGCGTGATGGGATAAATGGCCATCACCTCATTCAGGCGGTAGGCGACGTTGGCGACGCCTTCGTTGGCGTCAACGGTAAGTTTGGGTCTTGTGCTCATATCGGTGAAAAATGTAACAAATCAAACATCGCTTGCGACATTGAAAACGGCCGTCACGTCAGTCGAGTTTATAAGAACTCCACTGTAACCGACGACCCTGAAATCACATTAAATTACCCGGGCGCGGAAACCCTCACCTTTTTTGCCAAAGAAGCACCATTCGTTGCTTCCCGCGCTCAAAAATTCAATGTTCGATGCCTGCCCGCCAGCTTGTCCCGGCGTAGTCCCGCAATGCGGGACGAAGACGGAAGCCAGGCGAAGGCTGGTCCCGGCTTCAGCCGGTTCCCAAGGTGGCACAGGCATCCTGCCTGTCTCCATTCGGAGTTAAATGCCCGCTCGCGCGATAGCGGAGTTCGATGTTTGGGGTTTCCCTCAACTCTCA
>JBEKKZ010000035.1:0-3395 GCA_050010435.1 Verrucomicrobiota bacterium
TGCTCACGCTGCTGACGTTCGCCGATTCCCAGGGCACGAGCGACAAGCTTTGGAACGGCTTCAAGGATTTGCTGCTCTGGCAACTGCACGACCGCGCGATGGCGCTGCTCACCGGCGGCACGGAATTCGTCCGCGCTTCGCGGAAACAACGCGAATCGCTGCTGCAGGAAGTCCGCGAACTGGCGCCGAAACAAATCAGCAACGAGGAACTCAGCGCGCATTTCGCCGCGCTGCCACAGCGTTATTTTGAAATTCACACGGCCAAGGATATTGGCAACGACCTCGAACTGACGCACCGCTTCATGCACCGGCAAATTCTGGAGGATGACCGCGTGTTGTCGCCCGCGACAGCCTGGCAGGATGAACCCGACCGCGGTTACAACCTCGTCAAGGTTTGCACCTGGGATCGCGCCGGGCTGTTCAGCAAAATTGCCGGCTCGTTCAGCGCCGTCGGGCTGAACATTCTCAGTGCGCAAATTTTTACGCGCAGCGATGGCGTCGTGCTCGACAAATTTTTCGTCAACGACGCTAAAACCGGCAACCTCGCGCCGCGCGAGCGCCAGGACAAATTCACCGCGTTGCTCGGAAAGGTTTTGAATATCGAAGACATTGACCTGTCAGCGCTCATCGCGCGCGAAATCAACAGCCAGCCGGCCTATTCGGCCTACGCCGGCGAGCGCCTGGCGACGCAGATTTATTTCGACAACGGGGCCTCCGACACGCGCACGCTGGTTGAGATCGAAACCGAGGACCGCCTTGGCCTGCTTTATGTGATTTCGCAAACGTTCACCGAACTCGCGTTGGACATTTCCGCCGCGCGCATCGTCACCGAACGCGGCGCGGCCATTGACACTTTTTACGTGCACGAACTCGACGGGGGCAAGGTGGTGTCCGCCGAACGCCAGGCGCTGATTGAAGACCGCCTGCGCGACGCCATCAAACGCCTCGTCATCGAGCCGTGACGGGTTTGCGGAATGACTAATTCCTAAACCATAATGACGAAAGAAGCCCCAAGCCCGAATGTGCACGGGGAAGCCTATTTGGTTATTTGAGCATTCTTTGGTCATTATGGTTTAGGGCTTAAGGTTTTGCCGGGGATTTGTGCCTTCATCCGTCCAGTTATTTATCGTCAAACTGACCCATACACTTCCTCAAAGCAGTTGCCAGCCGCCGGACAGTCTGGTAGAAGCAATGAGATTCAACGCGGATGGCCGTGTCAGTCTATGCCCTGCGGGCTACGACCCGACGGGCCGAAACCGATGCTGCATTAATGGCGGGCCTGCCCGCCGTAGCGGCTTGGCCGCGAAGGCGGGTGTGGTTCAGTGGTAGAATGCGGGCTTCCCAAGCCTGAGATGAGGGTTCGATTCCCTTCACCCGCTCCATTCATAATCAATGGCTTATGAATGTATGCAATAAAAGTGTAGTCAACATGGTTTCCAACCAGCGGTAAAAATCATTTTGCTTCTTCTACAACCATCATCTGCATGGATTCGCTGTCGCTGTCCAATGTGAGTCCCAGTTCGGCAAGTGATTTTTTAAAGGCTTCGTCCGTCGGGCGGTTGCGTCCGGGCCCCTGCGTGACCAAGGCGAAATTGTAAAATCCGGTCAGTCCGGTTTTGTCCCGGACGGGCTGTTTCAACTGATTTTCAATCATGCCAACAATCTGCTGAAGCGACGCGTGCTGAAAGTAAAGTTTGCCATACTTATATGTAACGTTTCCCGGGCCAGCGCTGCTCGGCTGCAGACCGGGACTGTTGGGATTTTGAACTTTGAGCACCAACACATTGACATCCCCCTCCTCCCAATGCGCGGTGTAGCCGAGTTTGTGTTTGACGGCGGTACGGAAGCGTTCCACCGGCTTGACCGGCACGGTCACGAGAAAATCAAACCGGTTGGTGGGGGGAAAGAGCGGCAGAACCACCTGCGAAACCGGGCATTGATAGGCCATCCCGATGACTTCAGCCAAGGACACGTCGCGTCCGACCATGCGCATCTGGTTGGGGTCGTATCGGCCGGATTTGGAGCGGGACGGCACCGCCATACATCCCGACCGTAATGAATTCGCAAAATGAGTCGGCCGCAGGATGAGCACGTGGGCCGGGGCTTTTCCCAGATCCTGATAATTGAGCTGGAAAAAAGTTTCGGCAACGCTCGGAAACCAGATTGCTTTCACCGCGAACACAACGGCCAGCAGCAAAACCACGCTGCCGGCCACCTTTAATTGCGTTTTGGTTACAACCATGGAAAGTTTCTCCCCGCATCAAAAGTTTTCGAAACCGCTAACCCTCTTTGAGTCAACGTGAAAGTCAAAAAAGAGGTAGTTGCGCACGGTCTGGTGGACCGGTTTGGAGGCTGTGAACGGCTTTTTTTCGTTCAGACTGTCGGGGAATTCAATCGCTTCCCAATCCATGTCCGCCAACGCCCACACCTGGGCCAGCGGCACGGCGGCGGCGATGTTCGCCAGCGTGAGCGCCGACTGCTGCTCACTCTTCCGGCCAAACGGATATCCGGGCAGTTGATCCAGCGGCGGCCGGTTCGGGCGCGTGAGCGTGAACGAAAACGCGTGCGCGCAATTATCCGACTCCGGGTTGTAGCCGTTCGGCGGTGTGCGCAAATATCCCGGACAGAGCAGCACTTTCACAACGTTCGTGGCATTGTTTCCCACCGTGGCGGGCGACGGCAACGAAAGGTCTGCGGCCAGATAATACGAGAGAAAATTGGTCAGCGTTGCGTTGTAGGCTGGCGTCTCCGACAAGTCGAGATAATTGGGCGCGTCGGGGTTGTTGCCCGGCGGCAACTGGTCGTTGCTCTCGTCCAGATACATCTTCAAGGCCACGCCCACCTGCTTGTAATTCGACAGGCACTGAACCTGTATCGCGTGGGTCTTTGCCGCTGACAACACCGGCAGCAGCAATGCCGCCAAAATGCCAATGATGGCGATGACCACCAGCAGTTCAATCAACGTGAACGCACGGTGTGAATTCATACGCAGTAAGGAAGATACCGCGGTTCGGATTGGCTTCAATCTTTTTAACGATGAAGGCGCCATCCGCGCCAAGCCGCATTACTTTGTGTGGGATTCCAGACCCGTATCTCGCGTGAGCGATGAGGGTGGGGATACCCTAAAACGAGCTTGGCCAAGGGCTATTGTCCTTGAAAAAAAGTTCGAGCCGCGTCATATAGAGGCTCCAATTTTTCAACCTGATGGAGCAGCACGAAATCTTTCAACGATGAAATCATTCGTCATTCCTGTCCTTGCAGTGCTGGAAACGGGTCGCCCATTAGGGCAATGAGTCAAGAGGCAAAACGTCTGCCGCCCCGATTTTCTTTCTTCGGGTCTGCTCTGCGAACCGCGCACAGCTTCCAAGTGATCGACTCGGTCCTGTCTTTTCATT